>CAXXRF010000001.1:0-950633 GCA_963676495.2 Maridesulfovibrio sp.
TAACTATTGCATCAGATGTTTATCTTGTTCGGGGGCAGCCGATAAGTCCATAAGAAGTCTGAATATGGTTCTCAAGCAGAAACCTAATAATAAGCGTGCTCTTGAAAAGCTGGTTCAGGTTTATGAGTGAATGTGATGCCTCTGGAGGCCATGCGTGTCTGGAAAAGAATTGCTGACATGAATCCAAAGAGTGTTGAACCTTTGGAAAAGTTTGGTCATGTACTATCGGTATTACGACATGCTGGAAAATGAGGTGGATGCAATTCTTCAATTAAACCGATTGCAGTCAGAGCAGTTGTTTGCTGATTTGTTTCTTAAGGAGTTGAATTACGAAGTTGAGAAGCTGTCAAGCGAGCGAAAAAAACAACGCGGATGATCAGATCATTGATTATCTTATTCGCCAGATATTTGTAGTTGGCGAGCAGTTTCGTTTAGCCCTGGAAGAAAGGGCAAAAATCAACTTGATGGAGTACGTTACCTACATAATTGAATATTATGTAGGTATGGATCGAGTGCAGGAAGGCTATGATTATGCACTTCGCATGGATAAGGGACAAGGAAATACAATTGAGAACAGATTGCGTCTGGCAGTGGTTCTGGGTTGGTTCAGGCAGTATGAAAAGGCTTTGGCTGTACTTGATGATTTGGAGAAAATTGAGCCGGGAAATATCGAGCTGATTCGGGAAACGGCGAGTCTGGCTCGCGCTGCAGGAAAACTCGAAGTTGCTGAGAAAGCGCTCGAAAAACTGGTCGCACTTGAGCCGGATAATGAAGCTCATCAGAAGAACTTGGTGAGGTTTATATGCAGGCCGGTAACATGGAAAGGCTGTGGACCTGTTTCGCAGACTTGCGAAAAATTCGATAACTGGATTAAATATGCCCACGATATGCTTCGGGCGGCATTATTTAGTTCTGATAGGCAGCTTATGGCTGAAGTGGTTTCGAAACTGCTGATGTTACCATTTCAGATTCGGAATATCTGCGCACCAAGGCTGATGTGCTTCTTGCTCTTGATCGTCCATTGGAAGCATATCCGGTACTTAAAAGCCTCGCCGAGGGGCCTTCAGCTCAGCATATAGATTTTGAAAGAATGCTCGATGCTGCTGCTGTCAGCAAGATAAAGAAATTGTTGCTGAAGCTGTAGGACTGGCCCTTAAGTTTGATTCGCAAAATATTTCACTTATGCGCAGGTCTGCTCTGGCATGGCGTGAGGCCGGAGAAGCAAAAAAGGCATACGAATTGTATAGGGCTGTAGCCGGACGGGAAAAACTGGAAGCTGATATAATTGATATGCTGTTGGCTGCTTCAGATACAGCAGATTTGAAATTGACCAGAAATGCTGCTGATTATGCTGCAAAGCTTGCTCCGGACAATGTTAAGGTTGTTGCCCAGTCCGGTGAGATAATGCTCTGGCTTAACTCTCCTATGGATGCGTACCCATATTATCGCAAAGCAGCGATATTGACGGGTGGAGACCGTGAATACGTGATGAATCTTGTTCAGGTTGCTTCCTTTACGGGAGATAATAAAATTTTTCGCGATGCAGCTGAAATTGCAATGAAACTTAGACCGCATGATGAGCAGGTGGCTCTTCTTGCGGCAGCTGTCTGGGCTGCAGCAGGCGACAGTGTCAAGGCCGGAAAGCTTATCGCCGAATTTGCAGAGAAAGGTGAAAAAAATCTTGAGACTCTTCTCAAGTGGGCTCAGTTCGCTGATGATGCCGGTTTGAGTGAAGAGGCTTACCGAATTTACGATCGCCTTTATTCCGCTGGTTACAAGAAGAAACAGGTGCGTAAAGAACTCGCACGACTGGCAGGGTGGACAAACCGTCCTGAAGAGTCTGCTAAGTTCTATGCTGAAATGTCGGATGATGATCCCCGTAACCTTGAGTTGGCAATGCAGGCTGCCAAGGGATATTCCGATGCCGGAAAATATGAGCAGGCCGTTCCTTATTACGAACGGGCTGATTCAATTAAGCCCAATGATTATGATTTAAAGCTTGAACTGGCTAAAACCTATGGGTTTGCCGGTATGGAAAGTAAAAGAATCAAGCTTTTTACCGAATTATGGGAGTCAGGACATCTCCCGGAAGGGGAAAGGGTTGAACTTGCTCGTGCGTTTATTGATGAGCGAAAACCAAAACCCGCATTGGAGATTCTGGAGCCTTATTCCAGACTGGCAAAGCTTCCTCGTTTTGAAGGCTTTCTGTTGGCTTTGGCTTTGCAACAGGACGGTAGAGGCCCGGAAGCATCTGCTATTTATAAAAGACTGGGAAAAGAGTATAGCACAGACGAAGTCTTTCTGGCCCGGCTTGGTGCTGAAGCTTTATTCAACAACTTTAATGATGATGCTTACGAGCTGTTTGAAGCAGCACTTAAGGTGAATCCGGACAATCATACTGCACTGAAAGGATTGGGCATCTTCTTTGGAGAAGGGGAACAGTATAAAAGGGCAATTGCTAAGTTCAGGCATTACCTGCGGCTTGTTCCAGACGATGCAGAAGCCCGTTTTCAGCTTGGAGAGATCTATCGTCTGATAGGTCGTGAGGCGGATGCAGTAAGGCAATACAGACTGGCGGAAAGATCTATTCGCAGGAAAGGCAGTGATGATCTCCTTAATCGCAAAAACAGGCTTATGAACAGGTAAAGAAGTGAAAAGGGTAATAATAATATTTTTCTTGATCTTGGCCCTTGCCGTTTCGCAGTCGGTCTTAAATCCTGCCTTTATTTTAGCTCAGGAAAAAGCAACTGTACCTGTTCAGGATGATGCGATTATATGGACTGTCAGGGTTAGTTCCTTTGTTAGAGCTGATAATGCTTGGGATTTTAGTGATTATCTTGAAAAGGAAGGTTTCAAGCCGGTTGTAGTTCGCCTTTTTGATCCTAAGGGCAATCTTTGGCGGGTTGTTCAGATTGGAGATTATCCTACAAAAAGTCAGGCCCGGACAGCGGGTAAGGTTTTCAAAAAGAAAACAGGTCTGGATTACCTTGTGCGCAGCATGCCAGTTGTACTTCTTGAGGAAAGAAGAGCTGAAAGTAAAGAGACCCCTCTCCCGGTTAATCCTGCACAGGCTACACAAAAGCAGGACTCTGCAATTGGAGGCGGAACAGGGGGAAGCAGTAAGTACGGAACTCTGCAGGGAGCTTCCGAAGAATTTTTTTACGAGCTGGATCAAAATGATGTTCTTCGCGCTGTGTCTAAAAGGCAGCGCAATGTAATTCTAGCAAGAATCATGATCCGGCGCGGTTATGTTGCTGATGGTATCAGACTTTATGAAAAGCTCCTCAAGGTATATCCAGACGACCTTGATCTTCGTGAGGAATATATAGGCGTACTGCTTGATAATGAAGATTTTGATAAAGCGGCTCGGTTGCTTCGGTCATGGTTGAACGATGATCCTGCATCTCCCCGCGCTTTGCGTGAGGATGCCCGCCTGCGTTTACTGACCGGAGATTATGAGCAGCAGGATGCTACATTAGGTTATCTGTTGAGGCTTAGGCCCGGGGATACGGATTCAATTTCTGCACGGGCCTACAGCAGGCAGCAGGGTGGAGACTGGCTGGGTGCCATTACCAGTTTTTCCGAGCTGATAGATAAAGAACCGGATAATGATGATGCCCGTCGTGCGCTTTCTGGATTACTCATGCAGCGTAGGCCGCGTATTTCGTTTACCCCCAGTGTTTATTTACAGCCTAATGAGACAATAACAACCACAATGGGCGGCAGCTTTGCCATGCAGCTTGATAGTGTCACCCGTGGTGAAGCTTATTATTCCAATATCCGGATATACCGCCCTGAAGGTGATGGTATTGAAAAAATTGATAAAGTTGTGAATCAGGCAGCCTTTCTCTTTAAAAGGGATCTGACACGTTCTTTTACCGGAGTAGTTGGAGTCGGGGGATATGACGGAGCCGGAGCCGGGGTTTCCGGTGCACTCGGTTTTGATTGGAGAATTCATGAACCCGGAGTTCTTTCAGCAATGGTTGATTACAATAACCCGTGGCTTGATGAACCCAGTGCGGCAAACTATGAGGGCCGATACAATCAGTTTTCTCTTACATACAATGGTTTTTATGATGATACCTGGGGACTTTTTGTAAATAGCCAGTTGCGTCAGTATACAATTGATTCTGACCGAACCTATGGTCACCGGGGTGTCTTCAACGTTATTTTGACCCGCAGGCTTCTTGCTGATCCGGATCTTTTTGTTTCCTACTCTTACTATCGTTCAAAATTCAAGTATGATGACGATAACTTTACCCCAATTGACATAGTTCGCAATGAGGCAATTCATACAATTAGTGCCAGCTTCAGCAAGTCTTTGTGTGATGTTATTTTTCTTGAAGGAAGTGGCGGGGTACGCTCAGATGAGTTTAAGACCAGCCTGAGCTATTTCGGTGGTCCATCAATTATTTTAAGACTTGGCCGTTTTGAATTCGATACCGGCTATGAATACAGCAGTGATTCCGGTTTGGCTGGCGGAGGTGAGACTCAGCTCATAAGAGGTGGAATCAGCTATGTATTTTAGTATGCTTGAACTAGTGTGGAAAAAGATTAATCGGGCAGGTTTGGATGTTTAAAGTCAATGCCACTGTTAAAAAGTATCAGCTCTCAAAGTATTTTGAAGTGCTCATCGGATTGATAGGGATCACGGCTATCAACCTGATATTCTGGCGCAGTGACCCCGGATTTGTGAATGTCTCGCCGCACCCGTACTGGTTGATCGTTCTTTTTACTGCAGCCAGATACGGATTTGCCGGAGGAGCCTTTGCCGGCAGCGTTGCGGCCCTTCTTTTGATTGTTTTCAACAGTCTTGCGATCCCTGAGCTGGAGCTCGCTGACTTCAAGACTCTTTCAATGTGGGGGAAACCCGTACTCTTTTTTCTGGTTGGGATTGTGCTTGGCGAGACTCGTCAGATGCAGATCAAAGAGTATAATGAAGTCTGCGAAGCCCGGGATGCTTTCAAGGATGCTTTTAATAAGATTAAAGTCAAATTTGATATCTTAAGTGAAGCCAAGCAGGAGGTTGATACAAAAATCCTGTCTCAGGAAAGTACTCTGGGCACTTTATATGAAGCGGCACAAGGTTTGCGTACTTTGAGTATTGATAGCATTTACCCTGCCGTTTTGGAAATCCTGCGCGATTTCATGGAAGTTGAAGAGTGTTCAATTTACCTGCTTGAGGGAACTGATTTCCGGCTGGATACAGCCATAAGGCATGGAAAAGATTTTTTGCCGGAAGTAATCCCGCTTGGTGAGGATCTGATGAGCCTTGCCGCTTCACGAAGGAAGGCTGTTTCTATTCGTGATGTAGCTGATTTTGACAGTATGCCTGGGGGAGTATTGATTTCAGCTCCTATTCTGGCTGATAATCAGCGGCATGTTATTGGCGTGCTTAATGTAGAGAAAATGCCGTTTTTGAAGTTTACAAGCGACTCGGTACGTGTCGCCGGGCTGGTTGCAGACTGGTGCGGAAGTAGTGTCGAGAATGCTACGGTTTTTGCCGAGACCAAGGATAAGCTGATTGCAGATGAGCTTATTGATGCTTACACCTATGAATATTTTAAGAGAAGGCTTCGCGAGGAGTTTGTAAGAGCGCGTCGTTATGAGCTTGATCTTTCTTTAATTATGCTTGAGTTCCCCGGGCTTTCAAATGCTTCTGATGAAGGACGCGAAGAAGTTCTTATGGCTTTTAGCATGATCCTGAAAAATCAGATCCGTGAAATTGATATCCTTTTCATCAGCGACGTTCCCGGTGCATTTTATCTTATCCTGCCTACAACTCCTCCTGCCGGTGCACGGGTTGTTGTGAATAACCTGCTAAATTCATTCAAGGCTTTAAGTGTGATGGCATTTGAAACAGACCAGAACCTTGTTGAATTCAGGGCCGGTGTATCCGGATATTTCATTGGTATGGAAGATCCTATGGAGCTGGTTAAAGCAGCTCGGGAGGATGTGGTAAGTGTACTATTTGCGGAGTAAAGTTATAAAGACGGCAAGACTTAGGTTTGCTGTATCCTTTATTGCTGCCTACACTTTTGGTGCGTTGGCGGTCTGGCTTTACCTGCATAGAGCAGACGGACCTTATTATATTTCTGCAGCTCTGGTCTCTCACTTTTTATCCGGGTTTTCCTTTCTTTTATTTACTTCTCCCAAACCCAGAGCTCTTCCGGGAATAGGATTTTATTATCCACGTATTGCGGCTCTGTTCACAATCTTCATGCCTGTGTTGGGGCTGCTGGGTATTTCTCTTACACTGCTGATGTCCAGAGTCTTTATGGAAAGTCATGGTCTGGCTGAAGAATACAAGGAAAAAGCGTACGAAGGCCAGGGTACGGAAGTTGATCTTCCTAACGATGTTACCGAGTTCCTTTATGATGAAGTGGATGTTCATCCTATTGCCGATGTTTTGGCAGGGGATGATGTGGGAATGAAAAGGGGGGCGGTAAACCTGCTTCGGCGTATCGGTTCTGCTGAAGCGGTAAAGTTGTTGCGTAAGTCTATTTCAGACGAAAACGCCGAGGTCCGTTTTTATGCTCATACAGCTCTTACCCGGCTGGAAGAGGACTATGCAGAAGCTCTGGAAAAAGCCCGTTTCAAGGTTGAGAGATACGACAGTGCTCAGACCCATGCCGAGCTGGCCATAACCTGTAGAAACTATGCTCGTAGCGGACTTCCTGAAAAGAATATGCAGGAACAGTCGATGACTCAGGCTTGTGAGCACTGGGAAATTGCTGTTGAAAAGAATCCGGATAATCAGGATTTCAAAATGAGGCTTGCTGAGGCGTATTGCGAAAGCGCACGTTATTCACAGGCATTGGATATATACAAGAATACTGTGTCGACTCCTGAAGATGAACTTGAATCACGACTTGGAATTTGCAGGATTTATTTTGAGCTAGGCAATTATTTAGCCTTTTTTGATCAGATAAATGAGATGAGGTCTCGTCCTGTTCCTCAATCTTCTGATCCATTCAGGCTGAACACGTATAATTTTTGGAGAAGTTTTCTGGATGAAAATGAGGAAAGTCGGGATCTGGTTGAAAACGTTGATACAGATGGAGTCGTTATATGAGCGGTAAACAGGCACCTGAAAAGGAATATGATGTCTGCCTGCTTTTGGAAGGAACTTATCCTTTTGTCTCCGGCGGCGTATCCACCTGGATTCATAACCTCATCAAGGGGATGCCTGAACTGACTTTCACAGCAGTCTGTATCTTGGCCTCATCCAAGGAAAAGGCTGTATATCGCTATGATGTTCCGGATAATTTTATTGATCCACAGATCATATATCTTCATGACCCAATTGAAGTAAAACGCAGTTTCTTTAATCGAATATCTATTCAGGATATGGATAGACTTCGTAAGGTGCATGCCAATCTGAACAAATTGGAAACAGATGAGTTGCGCGAGATTGTGCAGCTTTTCAGGCAGGGAAAATTTCCACTTTCAGAGCTGTTTCACGGCAGGCGTGCCTGGGACATGATGGTTGATCGCTACCATCCTGAGACCAACAAAGAATCGTTTATTGATTATTTTTGGACCTTTCGTTTTACTCATTTACCTATTTTCAAAATGCTTCCTCTTAAACTGCCCAAAGCGAAGGTTTATCATACTATTTCGACCGGTTATGCAGGTCTTTTGGGGGTTGTTGCCAGGGTGACTACCGGGCGTCCTCTTCTTCTTACAGAGCATGGTATTTATGTTAAGGAACGTAAGATTGAGATCTCACAGGCGGAGTGGGTTTACAGAAGAGAAGAGAAGAGAATGAAGGTTGAAAGCAAGCTCGGCGCATTCCAGACTTTCTGGATTCGTATGTTTGAGCAGCTAGGTAAACTTTGTTATGATTATTGCTCTGCAATATATACTCTTTATGAAGGGAACCGTCAGCTTGAGATTCAGGAGGGAGCCGACCCTGATAAAATTTCGATCATCCCAAACGGAATTAATCTGGATGAATTTCTGGGGCTGAGGCCCGTTGATCACGATTATGCAGGACAGACAGAATTTTCAGTGGGGTTTGTAGGGCGTGTGGTCCCCATTAAGGATGTGAAAACATTTTTACGCGCGATCAAGATTGCTTCAACAAAACTTGATAAACTTAAGGTCTATATAATGGGTCCTACTGAGGAGGATGAGGAGTATTATGAGGAGTGTGTGAACCTTGTAAAGCTTCTTCACCTTGAAAAGGTCATTGAGTTTACCGGCAAGGTAAAGGTTACAGATTATCTGCCAAAGCTGGACCTTATTGTTTTGACCAGCATCAGTGAGGCACAACCTTTGGTTATTATGGAAGCAAACTGCGCCGGAGTACCGGCTGTTGCTTCCGATGTAGGTTCATGCAGGGAACTGCTCGAAGGAAGGACTGTGGCTGATCAGGCTCTTGGTCCTTCCGGTATTGTTACCAAGGTGGCAGACCCAGCCGAAACAGGCGCTGCCATTATCAAGATTCTGACGAGCCCCATTCTACGCCAGCGTATGTCCAGAGCCGGTATTGAGCGGGTTAAAACTTTTTATAAAGAGTCGGATCTTAATGAGCGATACCTCAATATTTATAGAGATTATGCAGCAATGGAAGATTTGGAGTAGAGTATGGCTGGAATAGGATTTGAACTCAGAAAGATGCTGCGGCGGGACAGTTATCTGGCAGAGATGTCAGCCTATCTCTATGCAGCAATGGTGTCTTCCGGTCCATGGCTGATGAGTGTGCTTTGTCTTGCTGTACTGGGACTTTACTCATATTCGGGTTTTTCACGGCTCGAACAGGATATTTTTAGAACAACAATTGTTTATGTGTATGCTTTTACCCTTATTTACGTTGGGTTCATTCAGTTAGTTGTTACCCGTTATCTTGCTGACCGTTTTTATTTAAATGACGAGAGAATTACCCTCACTGCCTTTTATACGAGTGCCCTGATTGCTCTTGCTGCCGGTACGGTTATTTGTGGAACTGCACTCTGGTTTTTTGAATTGACCTCAACTTATAAAATTATCGCACTGATTTTATTTCTGATTGTCGCAATGATCTGGCTGGCGATGATTTTTCTGTCTGCAGTTAAGGATTTCAGATCCATTGTGCAGGCTTTTGCTGTCGGGACTACTGTGAGTGTAGGAGGTGCATTCTTCTTTTATCCGATAATGGGGCTTGAAGGATATCTGCTGGGATATACAGTTGGGCAGGCTTTAATTTTCTTTTGGCTGCTGGCAAGACTTCTGGCTGAGTTTCCTCCTGCAAGAGTCTGGGATTCAGCCATGCTGAGGTACTTTGTCAAATACTGGGAGCTGGCTCTGATTGGAATGCTGTTCAATCTTGCCATCTGGATCGACAAAATGTTGTTCTGGATTGCTCCTGACTCCCGTTTGATTGTTCCATATCTGCGTACCCACGACCTTTATGAAGGACCCATCTTTTTTGCATACCTGACCATTGTGCCTTCTCTGGCTATCTTTCTGGTTAAGGTTGAAACTAAGTTCTACGAGCATTACCACGATTATTTTGCAAAGATAGTTTCTAAAAAAGAACTTTCAAGCGTCATTAAAGAAAAGCAGGGAATGATTATTATGCTCAAGGAGAGTTTGCGTGAGATTCTTATTGTGCAGGGTTCTCTTACACTGCTCTGCCTGTTGATGGCTCCGGATTTTATAACAATGGTAGGCCTGTCTCCTTTGCAGAAGCCTTTGCTGCAGATAGCCCTTGTCGGGGCTTTGCTGCAGGTTTTGCTTTCAGTGGCGGTTATTATTTTGTTTTATTTTGATTTAAGGAAAGAAGTTTTAGCCGTAACTCTCGTTTTTCTGTTCACCAACGCAGGACTTACCTGGCTGACAATAAAACTTGGATTTACTTTCTATGGGTACGGATATTGCTACTCTTGTTTTATCTCATTGATGTTTTCTTTCTATATTGTTTCGCGAAGTGTTCGTGACCTTGAATACATAACTTTTTCAAGCCAGCCGTTGGCATGATGCCCCTAAGGAGTCTTTAATGGATAGTAAAACATGTCTGGTAACCGGATGTGCCGGCTTTGTAGGGAGTCACCTTACAGCAAGCCTTCTCAAATCGGGTCATAAGGTTATCGGAGTTGATAATTTCTTTACCGGCTATGAGCACAATATGGCCGGATTCAGGGAACATCCGGATTTTGTTTTTTTTGAGAGGTCCATAGCGGAGGAAGGTCTGCTGGAGAAACTCAAAGGAGAAAACCCCGAGCTGGACGTAGTATTCCAATTGGCTGCAATCGTGAGTGTTCCTTATTCAGTTGAACACCCTGAACTAACTATGCAGGTTAACTTTGAAGCAAATGAACGTATGCTCAGTTCAGCTCAAAGGCTCGGCATAAGTACTTTCATCTTTGCCGGGTCTGCAGCGGAGTACGGTGAAGAAAACCGTTTGCCTGTCCGTGAGGAATATGCAGATGAGGCCACTCAATTAAGCCCCTATGGAGTTGCTAAATATAGATCGTCTGCTCTGATTGAGAAAAGCGGTTATGGATGTTCATTGCGGTTTTTCAATATTTTCGGTCCGCGACAGGATCCTACCAGCCAATATAGCGGTGTTATTTCGAAGTTTGTTGATTTTGGACTTTCCGGTCAGAAGATGGTTATTTTCGGTGACGGCGAGCAAACCCGGGATTTCATTTATGTTGATGATGTGGTTACCACATACCTTATTGCCGCAGGGCTTGATGAGCATGGGCGTGGCCCGCTTAAAGGGATATTCAACATAGGTACCGGAAATAGTATTTCTATTCGTGAACTTGCAGGTTTTGTAATACAATTGACATCCGCTCCCGCTGAAATTGAGTTCAAACAGGAAAGAGCAGGAGATATCAAGCACTCTTATGCCGATGTCAGCAAAATTATGAAAGCTGGTTTCAAAGCTGATTATTCTTTTGAGGACGGTCTTTCCAGAACCGTTGAATGGGCATCAAAAGAAAGTTAATTCAAGCAGTTAATAAAGAAAGGTTGTTTTGTAATGCAGGAAGCTGAATCCACTACGACGCTGAATCCTCAGATTAAAGATGCGGCTATCAGGTACACTAAGCGTCTTTACAGCAACTCCGTAGATTCTGAATTGATCCGAATGCTGAAGAAGGAGTCGTTTAAGAGAATATACAAAAAAATGGTCCTTGAGCCTGATGAGTTTCAGCCAAAACCAAGGCCTGCTGATGTCGAACCGTGGTCAGGAAATAAGCCGGACGGTCCTCGTGAATTCTTGAAGTCAAAGGTAGTTCTTCCTTCTCTTCCGCAGGTTCTTATCGAGATTCAGAGGGTGATAAATGACCCGAACAGCTCTGCTGATGACCTTGCAAAAGTGATTAGCAAAGACCCAAAACTTGTTGCTGCAATTCTTCGTCTTGCAAACAGTGCTATGTTCAGTTTTCGAACCGAAGTTGATACTCCCACAAGGGCTGTTGCATTGCTGGGATTTAAGCAGGCCGGGTCTTTGGCTTTAGGTACGGTTTCCTTGAGCCTGTTTAAGAGGTCCAATAAAATCGCTGTTCTGCATGTTGAAAAATTCTGGAAACACGCAATTGCATGCGGGGTTCTGGCTCAGGAAATAGCCCGTGTGGCTGAGCTTGGGGATCCAGAACGTTATTTCGTTGCAGGTATGCTCCATGACATTGGGCTTTATGTTATTTTCGAAAGCAGTGCCAGCCTTGCTCTTGAGCTTCTTGATATGGCTAAAAACAAAGGGGAGAGTCTTTATTCGGCTGAACAGGAACTCCTTGGATTCGATCACGCCATTCTTGGCGGAGTGATTATTAAAGACTGGAATTTTCCTCGTTCTTTGGTGGTCGGCGCAGCCGGGCATCATAATCCGGAAAAAGCCAGTAATGATCCTGATGCAGGAGTGGTTCATATTGCTGATTTTATATCCAGGGCACTTGGTTATGATCTCGGAGTATCATCTGTGCTTGGCTTTATTGAACCAAAGGCCTGGGAACAGATAGGTCTGGATAGCCAGCAATTGATAGATATCATTCCTCAAAGTCAGGTTCTGATTGAAGATATTTTTAAGATCCTGAACCCAGAGTAGTTTCATTCTCTAGACGAGGATAAAAAATAATAATCTACCAATCTAGAGTCTGATTATCAGCTAGGATTACTTAAAAGAGGATCTAAGATAACTTAGCTTAATGGGTAATAAAAAAGGGAAACTTAATTAAGTTTCCCTTTTTTATTACAGGTGTTTTGAAGTGAACTTAATTACTTATGAATTTATACCAGTTCATACCCTGATCTTGCCCATGCAAGAGCTCCGCCTGCCAGAGAGCAAACCTCAGTGTAACCATTATTTTGAAGGGCGCTGCCTGCAATGTTTGAACGATATCCTGAGCCGCACATGACCAGAATAGGGCTGTCTTTGTCGACATCAATTCCTTCGTCGAGGACCTTGGCAAACGGCTTGTGCATTGCACCTTTGACGTGACCATTGTCCCACTCTGCAGGAGTTCGAACATCAAGCAGGGTGAATTCTCTGCCTTCGGCAATAGCGTTATGCACATCCTCTGCAGATTTCTGGGCCAGACTTTCAACTTTGTATCCGGCCAGTAGCCATGCACTGATTCCACCATGAAGGTAACCGAAAATCTTATCGTATCCTATACGGTGAAGTTCGGTACACATACGGTTATAATCCTCTTTGGAGTTAACAACCAACAGCAGATCCGCATTGGGTTCAACGGCCATCCCCACCCAGTTGGCAAGTTGTTTTTCAAGGCCGATGTTAATGCTGCCCGGAATGTGAAATCCGCCGAATGCAGCAGCATCGCGAACATCAATAACCGTGCATCCGTTGTCGATCATCTGTTTGAATTTTTCAGGGTTCATGGCCCTGTCCAGAGGACAACGCTCGAGGAGGGGAGCTCCCTCAAAGTTTGTGTTGATTATGTGGGTAAATGATTTGGGACGGCTGGGAAAAGATTCCAGAACTTTTGCTTTGAAATCCTCAAAGGTCTTGAACTGAAGCATTGGGTTGAAGCGTCTTTCGTAACCAAGGGTACTACTTGATTTTGCACTCATACCCTTCCCGCAAAGGGATCCCTGCCCGTGGGCAGGAAATACTTCGAGATAGTCCGGAAGCTTACCAAGTTTTACGTAAAGGCTGTTGTAGAGGTTTTCCACCTGCTCATCCAGGATTTCATCACCGGGAAGGTCAGGACGGCCTATATCTCCAACAAAAAGCAGGTCTCCGGTCAGAATCATCCATGGGTCGTTACCGCGGGCTATGTCCGTTAGCAAAATTGAAATGGCGTTGGGTGTGTGGCCGGGGGTGTAAATAAAGTCAAGCTTTGCATTACCGACAACAAGGGTGTCTCCTTCGGAAATGGGAGTGTGCTCATAACCGACTTTTGCATACTCATGAATCATCAGCTCTGCACCGACAATTGACTTAAGTTCCTGCTCTCCGCCTACATGGTCGGCATGTACATGGGTGTTTATGACCTTCGTAATTTTCATGCCTTCTTCGCGAGAGATATCCAGATATTCCTGAACATCTCTTTTGGGGTCGACAACGACCATTTCTCCGGCTCCGGGACATCCAATCACGTATGAGTAACAGCCCAAACCTTCAGTTGTAAGTTGTTTGAAATACATTCCTAATATTCTCCAATTGTTTCAGGTGTTTGGTGCGCCAGATACTCTTGCGTAATTTGTGCCGTTCTTTACAGTTTAACTTTATTAACCCAGAAATCGTGTTTATTGCAGAAGCTGGTTGCGTAAAATGTTTTTCCTTTACTTCCTGCAGGAATATCAAAGCGGGAGACAGCCTTTTTGTCGGTATTTGCGAATGTCTTTGCACCGACAACATTGCCATCATCATCAACAAGAGTATGACGTACAATATAATGTTTTTCTTCCATAGGGTGCAGGGTGCGGATAACAACTTTATCCTCCTTCACTTCAACTTGAGGAAGGTGGGTAGCTGCTTTCTTGGACCATACACCAGGGTCTTTTTGGGTGTAGATGATATTTGAAGGGTATTTGGAACTTTTTGCTGCTGCATTGGCAACAGGCATAAGGGTTGCTGCTGCAGCTGCTGCGGACATTGCCATGAATTTTCTTCGTGAATTCATTTTGTTCTCCTTTCGGCTAACGGTTCAGTCCACAGGATTGTGGGCTGCCAAATAAGAATATGATTAAAATCATAATTCAAAGAAAGCATCTTTTGAATTAGTTTATGCTTAAAGTTCATGGAATTGTCAAGAATCATTCCTGTTAGTTTTAAAACATCCTGAGTAAATTATCTTTTCCTTTCAATCCTATCTAGAAGATGCAGTCTGGTGACGGGCTTTGTCATGTATCCTGAGCAACCTGCAGTTCTTACAGCTTCTTCTGTTCCTTTAATAGCGTGGGCAGATAAGGCTATTATGGGGGTTTTCGCGTATCCGCTTTCCTTTTCCCAGATTCTGATGTGGCGAGTGGCTTCGTAGCCATCCATAACAGGCATTTCGATATCCATAAAAACTATATCGGGCCTAGTTTCTTTGAACATTCTCACACCTTCCTCACCATTGGAGGCGGTTTCTATTGAATGCGGTGAATCCTGCAGGTAGTGCGAAAACAATTCCTGATTGCTCTTGTTATCTTCAATAAGCAGTATTTTTCTTGGACACTTGTTTTCAATAGTAGCTTTAAGTCCGGAATCGTTTGAACCTGATTTCTGCTGAGAGTCGTTCAGGGTGGCAGTAAATGTAAATGTGCTTCCTTTACCGGGAGTGCTTTGAAGCTCTATATCGCCATCCATTAATCTGCTGATGCTTTTGCTTATGGAGAGCCCCAGCCCCGTGCCAGCATGTTCTCGGGTTATAGATTTATCTGCCTGTGTAAAGCTTTCAAAAATTGCTTTATGCTGCTTTTCCGGTATACCGGGGCCGGTGTCCTGAACAGTCAAAACAAGTTTTATTTTATTGCTTTTAATTGAGCTGACCGTTTTTGCCTGTATGTAAACACCGCCACAATTGGTAAATTTAACAGCGTTTCCCACAAGGTTGATGAGAACCTGTTTGATTCTAACCGGGTCTCCATTGACTGTTTCCGGAAAATCGGGAGCAATATCAAATTTGAGCTCTATCCCTTTTTCCTGAGCACTGATTGTAAACACACTGCAACACTGCGTAATCAGGGCTCTGGGGTTGAAGTTGATATTTTCAAGTTCGAGAAGTCCTGCTTCAATCTTGGACATATCCAGTACATCATTCAATAGTTCCAGAAGTCCTGCTCCGGCAGTACTGAGAAGTTTAATATACGGCTTCTGGTTTTCTCTTGGGGATGAATTGTTTAAAAGGTCCGTTGCTCCCAAAATTACATTCATAGGAGTTCTTATCTCATGGCTCATAACAGCCAGAAAGCGGCTTTTGGCTTTATTGGCTTTAACAGCTTCTTTTTTTCTGCTTTCAAGTTTACGGGCTATGATCCATCCACTTGCCCCAGCAAGCATAACGACGCAAAGAGCAATAAGAATGTTGATAGTACGGGATTGTTTAATTCCGCCCAGATAGTCATTCTCGGGAATGTAAATTCCGATAAGCCATGGCCACTGAGGGTCTTTGAAGGGGGTGAACATTGCACTATACCGTTCTCCGTTATGAATGAAACTTGTAAAGAGAGGTTTATTGGGAAGTTTGTCGGGAGGAAGTCCCAGTGATGCATAGGCCTTTCTGCTGACCAGATCATCAAGCTCGCTTATTTTACTAAGCCGTATTTTTTGACCGTCCTGTTCAATTTGCTTGAGTTCATCCAGATCAGGAAAAGCAACAACGTCTCCGCTGCTGTTTACTATGAAGGCCTTTCCATTCTCTCCGATTGTCAGTTTGCTTAGAAAAATAGAGAGTTCTTCAATGCTGATGTCGACTCCTACAACTCCCTGCAGTACTCCGCTTTTATCGTAGACCGGACTGGCTGTTGTGATACCTGGCTTATTGCCTGTGTAGAATAGATAGGGAGCTGTCCAGACAACATCATTATTCATGACTGCATCAATAAACCATGGACGCTGGCGCGGGTCGTAACGGTCCTCGGGATCTGTTCGGGATTCCAGTAGTGAATGATTCGGTCCTGTCCACCGAAGGCTACATGTCCTTTGGCCATTAATAAAATTTACTATTTTGGTGTAATATCCTTTCTCCACTTTAGCGTTGGATCTGGAGGCCATGTAAAATTCACCCTGAATGTTTCCGTAATAAACGCTTGTAAACTGTGGATAAAGGTCGAGCTGCTGATAGAAATAATTTATCATTCCTTGTGGAGACTGGCTGCTTACTATTTTACTGTCGGCGAGAAAACGGGTTAATTCCGCAGCTTTTTCTGCCGGAAGAAGATAGTTCTCAGATTTGTCCAAGGTATAGGAAGTAATGTTGACCATGATTTCATGAGCCAGTGCGCTTAGAGAATTTCGGCTGGTAATTGAAGTGGGAATGATGACCAGTGCCATTGAAACAATTGTCAGGGTAATGAAACTGGCTGCCAGCCACCATTTTTTAAGAAATTTCATGCCGATGGACTTCCTATGCTAAATTTTTAATTGAATTTAATTTATACATATATGAATCTTATTGTACAAGAAAATGATGATTCTTGGAGAATTTCAATTAAAGTAAATTGAACTGATAGAGATTGCGGCGAGGTGCAATTAATGGGAATTGTTGAAGTCATCAGGTGTTGGCTGGAAAGTGCTTTCACACCGAAAACTGTACTGCGCAGGAAGTATGGGGCTTTTAAGTCTCTGCTTCGTCATGACGCGAAGGCTCTGGAGCTGATAGCCGAACTGGATGATATCTTTTATGGTCGCAGGTTAATAGACCGCAATCATGCCAATGAAGTCTGTGCTGAACTTGTTGAAGCTGTTAAGGGGATGATTGCTCAGTTGCAGTTGATGAACCCGGTTCGTTATCAGGATTTAAATGCATGTTTTGACGAGATAGAGGCCCGCGTTAAAAATGTCATTGCGATTGATCCCGTAGTTGCTGAAATTCCGTATACGATACCCTTGATTGAAGCTGGAGAAAAACCGCACCTGTCTGGAGGCAAAGGGGCAAATCTGGGGCGTGTTCTTGCCCTTGATGATGTGAATGTCCCAACCGGTTTTGTCATAACTTCAAATGCGTTTCATTATTTCATTGAACACAACGGATTACGGGAAGAGTTGCAGAAAAGACTTTCCTGTATGGAGGTTGGTGACAGGAGCCGGCTTGCTGAACTCACCCTGCAGCTTCAGGAGCTGATTCTTGATAGTGAAGTTCCTCCGGAAATGGCTTGTGAAATTGAGGGCCGGGTAGAACAGTTTTTCCCGGGTGAAGGCCTTTTAGCTGTTCGTTCCAGTGCTCTGGCAGAAGACAGCGAAATTTCATTTGCCGGGCAATATGCTAGTGAACTTAATATCCGGCCAGATGAAATTCTGGATGGGTACAAGAGAGTCTTGGCAGGTAAATATTGTCCAAGAGCGGTCTCATATCGCATTTCAAATGGTCTTACCGATGAAGATACCGCTATGGCAGTTCTGGTAATTCCCATGATAGCAGCTAAAAGTGCCGGGGTTATTTATTCTGTTGACCCTGATTGCATGAATCGGGATTCAATTGGCATTTATTCAGTAAGCGGGCTGGGCAGTTCCTTAGTGGACGGCAGTGTTGTTCCGGCTAAAGTTTCCTTGCATCGTGAAGAAAACCCAGGTCTGGTAAGTGAATGTGCTTACGATAAGGAAGTTCTGCCTGAAGAGAGTGTTCTTATTGATCTTGCCCGCTGCGCAATGCGTCTTGAAAGTCATTTCGGATGCCCGCAGGATGTTGAGTGGGCTGTGGATAAAAATGGAGAATTTCATATTCTGCAGACCCGTCCTTTACAGCGTGAGCATTCCGCTGCAGCAAGAGAGCATGGTCCCATTCCGGCAATTCCTTTAATGGAGGGGCTTGAAAGGGCTTCCTATGGAGCCGGGTGCGGAGAAATCTACTATGCCCGAACCGGTGAGGAAATTGCCCGAATTCCGGAAGGCTCGGTTATCATTACTTCGACCTTGAAACCGGCTTTGCTTACCTTTGCTGGAAATATTAATGCAGTCCTTTCCTTGACCGGAAGCCGCGCAAGCCATTTTGCTTCTGTTGCTCGTGAAATGGGCATACCAGTACTGGTCGGCGATGTAATGGAGCGGCTCAAGCCGGGACAGCTTGTTACTGTCGATGGAGTAGAGGGTGCTGTTTACAACGGATGTGTTGAGGACGTGCTTACCCGTTCATTTGACAGCAGCGGTGTATCACACCGGGTGCTTGAGTTATATGAGAATATCATCCCGCATACCGTAAGGATGAATCTTGTTGATCCTGATGGTGATAATTTTACAGCCGAGGGATGCAGCTCTCTGCATGATTTCATACGGTTCTGTCATGAAATGTCTGTTCGTGAGATGTTTTCCCTGATTGACAGGCGAGGACTGGGCATGGGATCGGCGAGCAGGCTGAATACAGAGCTGCCTTTGGTTATATATCTTCTTGATCTGGATGGAGGACTCAGGAACGGAGGTGGTGGAAAAACAGTTCAGCCTCGGGATATCAAGTGTGTCCCCATGCAGCACCTCTGGGCCGGTCTCTCAGATAACAGAGTCAGTTGGCCTGAAGAAATGACCCATGTTGACTGGGAGGAGTTTGACCGTATGTCTGCGGGTATATTCAGCAAGGACTCCAAGCTGCTGGCCAGTTATGGCGTTTTGGCTGGTGATTATCTGCATTTGTTGATCCGTTTCGGGTATCACCTCTCGGAAGTGGATTCCTTGTGCGGTAATGATGCCGGGCAGAACTATATCCGTTTTCGTTTTAAAGGTGGCGGAGCTGCTTTGGAGAACAGGTTGCTGCGTGTTGAATTTATCAAACGGGTTCTTGAGCATTATGGGTTTGATATCACCCTGCGTGGAGATATGCTTGATGCTTTCAGTTCCCGTCTTTCAAAGAATGATACTGCGGTTCAGCTTGCCGTTCTGGGATACCTGCTTGCCATTACTAGGCTTATGGATATGAGGCTCGGCGATCAGGAACAGCTGGATGTTGAAGTTGAGAATTTTATCATTAAAGCGGAGAGCATAGATGCCTTCTGAAGATAAGGGACATTCCTATACAGTAACATGGGTTACTGACCAGTTGGCAGTGGGGTGTGCGCCCATGAGCTATGCTCAGCTTGAATCTATTCGCGAGCAGGGAATTGATGCAATAATCAATCTTTGCGGAGAGTTCTGCGATCTTCACGATATTGAACGCAAGGCCGGGTTCGAAGTCCATTACCTGCCTCTTGCGGACGAGGAGGCTCCGGAACTGGTCGAACTTGAAAAAGCCTTGGCGTGGATGGATGAAGCCATTTATCTTGGTAAAAAGGTTTTAATTCATTGCCGTCATGGCATCGGCAGGACCGGGACAGTGCTTAACGCATATCTTTTGCGGCGCGGACTGGGGCATAAGCTGGCAGGCAAAAAAATGAAAAAGTTGAGGTCCAAGCCTGCTAATTTTGCCCAGTGGTGGACCATTCGGAAATATGGTCGTCAAAGCGGTAAACTCTCCGCAAGAGCTCCTTCTCTGGAATTCAAGCGACTGGTGGATTTATCGCCTTTTTTCAACGATTACTTAAAGCTTGTGGAAGAAATTGAATTCAGGGCAGAAAAGGCAGACCAGCGGACTATTTGCGGCGCTGAGCATATTCGCTGCTGCAGAACACCAATCAGGCTGACTCTGGTTGAGGCCCTGCATCTCAGTCATAGAATAAATCTGGAACTGACGCAGCAGGACCGTCTGGATGTCATTGAGCTGGCGGTTGAAACAGCCAGGGCTGAGCGCAAAGCACGACGAGAACTGGAAGAGGAAGGAAGTAAGCGATACTGTCTTTCAGGAGTCGGGGCTTTATGTCCTTTGCAGCATGCTGGTCGCTGCATGCTGTTTGATTCCCGCCCATTGCAATGCCGGGCCTATGGGCTGGACATTTCAAATGATGGCGAGCTTTGGCATAATTTTCTTATACCCAAGCTGGATCGGATATCCTTTGAGGTGTGGTTTGCTTACACCGGTGTAATGCATGAGGAAATTATGCCTACCTTCACATTACCTGATGTTGTTTCGGGTAAGTTCATTGAGGGGCTTTTCAAGCTTATGATGACCCTTGGTCTTGAAGAGGGTGTTTAAGGTAAAGTAAGTGCTGATGGAAGAATTACAATGAGCCCGCAGGTTATTCTCTTGCGGGCTCATCTTGTTTTGGTGTTGTGTTATTTGATCAGTACCGTTTATCAATTACTCGTCTTATTTTACCGGTGGTCTCGATTCTGGGAATACCTCCGGTTGGAACAACTACTACTTTAAATGCCCTGATTTTATTAACTTCACGGCATTTACCTACAGCGTTAATATCATTGCACATACAGCGGTATATTCTGGTTGTGAGTTCGTAGTCGTCAACCGCATCACAATCCGCTGCTTCAACTCGAATTATTACATCTGTTTCTTTGCCGTTTAGCTCAAGGCGGACCTGAAAAACCGGGGTAAGCTCTTTAAACTTGCCCAGACAGGAACTGATTTGTTCAAGGGATATTGAATCCTGCTGGAATTCGAGGATTTCGTCTGAGCGCTGCAACAATCTGAAGCGGGGAGAAGTTCTACCACAGGGGCAGGGTTCTTCTATCCATTCAATGTTATCCCCAACGCGCATGCGAACTGCCGGTTGCAGAGTTCGGATAAGGGAGGTTGCAATGATGCCACCGGAATTATCCCGTTCTACAATAGCAGATGACTGTAAAATGTGGTGCTCGGTTCCTTTACAGAATTTGCATTGAAATCCGATGGGTCCAACCTCCGCAGCACCGTAACCGGCGGAATGAAACGTTGCGCGCGGCCAGATGCCTGACAGGTAATCCTGCTGTTCGGGAGTCAGTGGCGTTGAAGCAAAGCTGACTTTTTCAATATCCAGTTTGATGTTACGCTGGTATGCCTCCTGCCCAATCTGAACAAGGGTGGGGGATATGCCAAATATTGTGTTCGGGCGCATCATTTGCAGATATTCAAGAGTTTTAACAATTGGCTGGTTGTCAGTTATAGGCAGAATATTACAGCGTATTTTTTCAAGTGCGCGGTAGGTAACCAGAAAGCCGGTCCAGAAAGCTCCGGCCCGGATGCAATTCGCAACAATGTCATTGGGCCTTATCCCGCTGGCTTCAAGTCCGTAGGCCTCTTCAGCACAAACCTCGTTGAACTCATCCAGCCCATAACGGGCAAAAGTCATTCGTCCTGAAGTTCCTCCGGTGGAAAAAGTATAGAATCCTCCTGTTGTTCTGGTGAAGAGATCTTTATTACAGGTCTGTCCTTCCGAGCAAAGAGATCTTTTTTCAATAGGTGGCAGTTCTTTTATATCATCGAGTTTTCTCAAAGGAAGCTCAATGCCCTGATAGTGTTTTTTATAAAAAGGAGCCTGGACTGCAACAGCAAGGATCTGGTTAAGCTTTTCAAGCTGGTAGGTTTTTACAATGGATATGTCGGCGAAGTTGAGATCGTTCATTTTGCCCCCTGTTTTAGAATATGCTGGAAGTAAGGCTTTTCAAATCAATCATAGCAGATTTTTAGTATCGGTGTATAGAGTCCGAAGAATTCATTGATATGATGATGATTGAGAGTGATTATATACTAATATCATCTTTTTTTATGAATATTTTTAATTTGAATGGATTAGGCTATGTTGATAACAGTACGGTAGAGTAGATAATCAATTTGGAGAGTTATATTGTGAGAAAAGTTAAGATTCTTTTGAGTTTGGCTGTTGTCTTTTTTGTCGTTTTGTCAGTCAGTGACTTGTACTGTTTCAAAGCCTATGCTGAAGATAGCACCGACTATAACTTTGTCAGGAACCGGATTAACAGCTTTAAAGAGTTCGAAGCTGAAGAAATTGTTAACTTTTCGCAGTTACAGGATTTTCTTGATGATGCTCAGGAGGATTTGACTCTCTGGCAGCAGCAGTTTCAGCAATTGTCTTTGTCTGAGCGTTACTCTCAGGCTTCTCCTATTCAGCGCAAGCGGGTGAAGGTGCGAATAGGTAATCTCAGCAGGAGTTCCAAGAGTCTTCTTAGTGACCTGAAACAAGCCAGAGAAGATTGTGCTTCCCGTCTGGAGATCCTGAAGTCTTTTACCAAAGCCTGGTCCCCGGCTCCGCAGGATATTCCTGATGAAATAAGATCCATGCATTCGGAAGGGATAAAGGACATCAGAAAACTGAAAAATGATTCTGATAAACAGCTTCTTAAAATTGATTATCTCTTGAAACTTTCGGTCCGTTTTCAGGATCGTCTGGATAAACTGGAAAAAGGTGAGAAAAACAATCTGTTTCAGATCTGGTATTTCTGGTTGACTGAAAGTACGGATCCGGCTTTTTCCCCTGATTTTTGGGGAAAGATTTTGCCGGGTAAGTCGTGGCTTGCCCTAAAGAAATCTGAGCTAAATGCCGGATTTGATCTGTTCAAGAGTATGGCTGTGCCGTTTTCCTTTTTCGTGCTTGGAATTTTTATTACGAGTATCGTTTTTATCCGGCTGATGGACAGGAGTGATCATTTTCTGAACAGGTCGGAGATTGAGCGGGTAAGGTCTCTCAAACTGATGGCGGCTGTCAGTTTCTTCTTTGCTGTTTATGTTGCACTGAAGTGGGTTTACCCTGAATCCATGGACTCAATTGCAGTCTTGTCCTTTGGGGCTCTTTACTGGGCTATTTTGAGACTTTCTAAATTGATATGCCGTCAAAAGAGCAGGTTTGTAAGCGGCGAGTTGCGTGTTGCACTTTTGTTTGTAGTTAGCGGGTTGCTTCTGGCTCAGCAGGTACCTGGGAGAACAGTCGTTCTTGTTTTCCTGCTGCTGCTGATGTCCTTCTGGGGTTATGAGACTTATAGAGCATGGAGGAGAGACCGTTTAAACGGAGTCTCTCTTGTTGCTAAGCGAAACAGCCTGTTTTCACCGTTCTTTCTGGTTGCCATGTTCGGTTATGGCCGGCTCGCATGTGTTATGGCAATATTATGGTCCATGGTTCTTTTTATCAGGGGATTTGGGTCAGCCTGGGCGCAGATTCTTTTTATCAGGACCGAGATGAGTGTTGAGCTTAAAAAGGGCCTTGTACGAAGTCTGGCTGTTCCTGCCGGGTGGGCTGTAGGATTCGGACTGGCCGCATTCTGGATGATTGACTTCTTCGGTGCCAGTGCTGTTTCCGGGATTATGGATTTAAAGTATTCTCAAGGAGATTATTCAATCACCCTTGGCAGTCTGGTCTGGCTGGCAATATTTTTCTTTATGACAAGGCAGTGCATTTCCGCTTTCAAGGTTTCCATTGAATATGTAGGAGGCAGTTGGCCAAAGGCTAAAAGAGGAGCTGTTCCCTCTATTCAGACACTGTTTGCCTATGCTGTATGGTGTCTGTTCACCCTTATGGCTTTAAGAATGCTTGGGCTCAGCCTTACCAGCATAACAGTCATCGCTGGTGGTCTTAGTGTCGGTATCGGTTTCGGACTTCAGAATATTGTAAACAATTTCATTGGTGGTCTGATTCTTTTATTTGGACGGTCCATTCAACAGGGCGACGTTATTGAAATCAATAATCTCTGGTGTACTGTTAAGAAAATCAACATACGCACAACTCAGGTTGAAACATTTGAAAATGCGGTGATTATGATTCCTAACTCCGATCTTGTCGCCTCTCAGGTTACCAACTGGACCAAGAATAACGCAATAATCAGGCGGGATATTCTTGTTGGGGTCGCTTATGGTTCTGATATTGAAAAGGTAAGGCGTGTTTTATTGGCGCTGGCTAAAGAGCATTCACATGTACTCAATCATCCTGAGCCTTATGTTCATTTCAATAATTTCGGCAGCAGCAGCCTGGATTTTATATTGAGGATCTGGGTAGACGATATTGATGTAACTTTGATAACTTTGACAGAGTTGCGTTTTGCTATCAACAAGGCTTTCCGAGAAGAAAATATTGAGATTTCTTTCCCTCAGCTGGACCTGCACGTTAAAGAGGTTGTTAAGGTTGCTGGCAGCCAGGAAGAAACTGTTTAAGAAGCGGAGATAATTCATGGCCAGATTTTTACGCAAGCATGACAAAAAAGCCGGTCTTCCACCAGGTGAACTTGTTTTTACCGGGCAACAACGGGTTGAGAACTCGTTGTTGCGTTGTGTTGTTTATGGCCCGGAGCAGCACACGGAAACTACAGTTTCAAATTTTGATGAAATTTTATCATGTTTTGATATTGAAAATACAAAATGGCTGAATATTGATGGAGTTCATGACTCTGTCCTGATCAAACAGATTGGGGAGCGATTTGATCTTTCCACGCTGGCCCTTGAAGATGTGCAGGACATTGGCCAAAGACCGGCTCTTGTTGATTTTCAGGAATACCTGTTCATTACAATGAAGATATTGATCGACAACGATGAGGAGGAGAGAGTCAGGGCCGAACAGATAAGTTTTGTTTTGGGAGATAACTATCTTCTTTCATTTCAGGAACAATCCGGATCAATCTTTGATCCGGTACGTAGAAGAATCTCCCGTCCTAAAGGGCGTATCAGGCAAAGGGGAGCTGACTATCTGTTATATACACTGATTGATTGCATCCTTGAGAACTATCTGGCGATAATAGAACGTATCGGTGAGCGGATTGAGGATATGGAGGAGGAAGTAATAGATAATCCCGATGCTGAATTACTTGAAGAAATAAATTTCTATCGACGTGAAATTGCTTACGTGCGCAAGGCCGTACGGCCAGTGCGGGATATAATAAGCAGGCTTAATAAAAGTGAGTCGGAGCTCATAGATTCAGCTACGGGGACTTACTATAAAGAATTGTCCGGGATGTTTGAGCAGATATTTGATTCTGTTGAAATTTATAAGGAAATGGTTGGGGATCTATACAATACATATAATATGGCGATTGGAACCCGTTTAAATGAAACCATGAAATTCCTGACTGTTTTTGCGACAATATTTATACCGCTTACATTTCTTGCCGGTATATACGGTATGAATTTCGAGTTTATTCCAGAGCTTAAGTATAAATACGGTTACTTTATTCTACTTGGAGTAATGTCGCTGGTCGGCTTAGCCATGCTGGGTTATTTCAGAAGAAAAAAATGGATCTGATCAGTATGGTCTGTTGATCAAGCCAAGCTGGCACTGCCCTCAGCTGCCAGCATGGGCAGTGTGTTTTAGTGCTCTAGTTTTTTCAATATGAAGTCAGTCAGTCTGCCGAACTCAGGCATGGATCTGCTGCGGGGTCTTTCCATATCGACGTTGAGAACTTCGTTTATACGTCCCGGTCTACTGGACATGATTACAATCTTGTCGGCAAGGTAAATGGCTTCATCCACACTGTGAGTAACAAGTACAATTGTCTTGCGGGTCATTTCCCAGACCTTCAGTAATTCCTTTTGCAGTAAAATGCGGGTGTGTGCATCAAGGGCACCGAAAGGTTCATCCATAAGCAGCACATCAGGGTCATTGGCAAGAGCTCTTGCTATGGCAACTCGCTGGCGCATACCTCCGGAAAGTTCGTGAGGATAGGAATTCTTGAAATCAATCATATTGATCATGCGGATGAAATGCTCTGCTCTGCTGTATCTTTCTTTTTTTTCCATGCCCGCAAAATCAAGTCCTGCTGCTACGTTATCCAGAACATTCAGCCATGGAAAAAGCGAGTACTCCTGAAAAACCATCCCTACTTCTGCTTTCGGTCCGGTAATGCCATTTCCCTTATAAAGAACTGTTCCCCTTGAACTCTTTTCCAGCCCAGCAGCAATTCGCAGCAAGGTCGACTTACCGCACCCGGAAGGACCTACAATACAGGTGAATGAATTGCCGGGAATTTCAAGGCTGATATTATCCACTGCCAGAAAGCTATCCCCGTTTCTTGTTATGAACTCTTTGCTAAGCCTGTCAAAGTTGATAACTGTCTGTGCTTCCATATTCATTTAGTCCTCCACCCTGCGCCATGAGAATTTTTTCTTTTCTATTTGCCTGAATACAGAATCCATAAGTGCTCCGACAAGTCCGATGGATATCATTCCCGCGATGACAATGTCGGTTGATGCAAGTGTAAAGGCATGAGTTATCATATAGCCGATGCCGGAAAGGGAACCGGGCAGCATTTCTGCGGAAACAAGGCACATCCATGCAATCCCGAGTCCTATTCGCATACCTGTGATAATGGAGGGCATGGCGGCAGGGATAAGTACTTTATGAAATATCTGGCGTTCGGTTGCCCCAAGCACTCTTGCCGAGTCTATAAGCGTTCGGTTTACGCTGCGGACCCCGTGAATGGTTGATGTAAGGATAGGGTAGAATGCACCGATAAAGATAATGAACAACATGGAGAATTTAATGTTATCAAGATAGATATACAACTGACCTGTTTCCACTCCACTGATTGTCGCCAGGCTGGATATTCCGAACCAGGCCATAACCAGAGGCACCCACGCCAACGGAGGTATTGGGCGAAAAAGATTAAGGAATCCGTTGAAAAATTTAAATACAGCCCCATAATACCCCATGATTACCCCTAGGGGAATTGCCACAAAAGTGGCTAGAGCATATCCGAGAATTACCCTGACCAGACTGACCAGCACATTGGTGGCAAGTGACCCCATGCTGATGAGGTCTTCTGTTGGATTGAACACAATTTTACCGACCTGCTCAATTCCGGGAAGAATTACCTGATTGCCGATCTGATGGGCAAGAGCAATCCAGACAATAGCCAGCAGGGCCGGAGCCATAACGGGAAGTGTTATTGATAGGGCGCGTTCTTTCATTTTTCTCATAGAATCAGGACGGGGATGGCCCCGTCCTGATTAATGTTATTTATTGATCAAGACTTTTATTGATAAAGCTGAAGTCAAAAAGAAGAGGTTCAGCAGTTTTGATATCTGCTCCCTTCATCTGGCCTTTGAACTTGTTCATGCTGTTAAGCATAGCCAGAAATTGAGCTTCACCTTTCATCCAGTTTTCTGTCGGGTTGGTGGTGTAGATGATGGTCGATTTTTCAACTGCTTCGGCCGGTACACCAATCCATTCTGCGGAGATTTTAGCAGTTTCTTTTTTATTATTGTTGCTCCACTCGGCGGCTGCAGTCATAAGATCGGTCATGCCCTGAACTACTGCCGGGTTTTCATCAATCAGCTGTTCGCTGGCACCCATTACGCAGCAGGGAAAGTCAGTCCATTCTCCAGCAGGGGGGAGTTCTCGGGAATCAAGGCCGATATGTCCCACATGTTTATGTTCAGCTACAACCGGATGAGGGGCAGGGCCTACCCAGCAATCAACCTGCTTTCCAAGCAGAGCCGGGATCAGGTTTGATGTTGATTTGAGGTCCACCATAAGGATGTCTGCATCGGCTTTGTTGGGATTGTCAGTAATCTTGTACCCTGCTTTGGTTAAAGCTCCTTCAAATACAATTCTCGGAGCGCTAGTAGGGGAGTGGTAGCCGAGTTTAAGGGGAGTCTTGGACTCCTTGATAGCCTTGGCTACATCATCCCAACCGTTGATTTTGCTGTCTGCAGGAAAGACCATGCTCATGCCGTCTACATGCATCGGACAGACAATTTTCATCTTAGTGCCCTTGTCGATACCACTCATAAAGGCTGTACTTGATGAAAGTCCGATATCGAGACGGTTCATGGCAAAAAGGGTTGAAGTTTCAGAACCGCTTTTAGATACGATAAGATTGATAATCGCCAGCGGAGTCCCGTCTTCAGCTATGAGTTTGTATTTTTGTTTGGGAACCATTTCCTCGAAATAGGCACCGTTGTTTTTAAACTCTTCTCCCTTGATGGCTGCAACCATCAGCGGGGTGTGGTGGGTGGTAAAAACATAGCCCATGTAGAGACTGGGCAGTTTGGCTTTAGCATAAACCGGTCCGGCGCCGAGGCATGCCACTAGCAGCATGACCAGAACACAGACTCCCTTGATTGAATTTCTCACTTCCTCTTCCTCCTGATTTGTTTATTCGGCCAGCTCCACAAACGCCTCGATGCGAGTGCGAAGCTGTTCAATATCTGATTCAGAATAATCGGTTTCAATATGCAGAAAAGGCATCTCCAACTCTTCTTCGACGAATCGGCGCAAGGTTGTGGATTCTGCGTTATAGGTGTGGCAGCCCAGCCATGTAAGATCAATTACCGCGTCTGCCTCGAATACATTTTTAAGTTCACGTATCGATTCTTCGCGGCCATGATTGGGAGTCATGCATGAGCAGGGAACCTGCAGATAGCGACGGGCAAGTGTTTCGTATGGATCGCCATCTTCATCAACTGTCAGTGTCAGCCCCTTGAGCCCGGAGCAGTTTTCCATGCATACAACATGGGCTCCAAGTTCTTCAGCAATTGTGATTACCTTCTCAGATCCTTTACCTACCGGGCAGCCAGTAAGTAGAATTCTCAGTCCTGTTTTCAGGGGAAGATCCGGCTGAGAGTAGAAAATCTTAAGTTCGTCTTTTAGCTTTTGAAGTTGTTCCAGATATCTCTGCGGGTGGACAGTAAAGCTCTTGCTCTCCTGAACGGCTAGTATCTCACGGGCAGAAAGGGTGGAGCGGCGGTCAGCTGCAAGGATCATCAGCTCATAAAGTTCCTTGCGGATTTTGTTCTGGATTTCAATTTCAGATCGCAATGTTTCTTCAGTAACTTTGGTTCCTGATATTTCACTGAGAAAATTTTCAAGGTCATGCAGACTGGTTTTCCAGTATGCCAGAGCAGCATTTCCCTGCTGTGTGTGCGGTAGGTGCATCAGATGAAGAGGTTTTATCTTTTCCATCTGTTCATACATCTTTTTCTTACCGTCACAGGTTGTCTCTGCGATAATGATGTCTGAAAAACCGAAAAACGGGCAGGTATCAGTCACGGCATATCCGTAACTCGATTTGATAAGAGGACAGAAACTGGCCGGGAGGTCTTTTTCAGCATCACGTATTGGAGCCTGTTTTTTACCGCAGAGGCTTACCGGGGCAATTCCGGCAGCTCGGATAAGTTCATCAGGGGCATATACGCAATAGACTCCGGCTATTTTTTTTCCTTGATTATGCCATGCATCCAGATCTGCAATTGCATATTCAGAAAATGAGATGAACGGTTTTAAATCCATTTAGCATTCCATCCTGTTAAATTTAACATAGAAATTTACTAATTATATAATATTAAACGATAGGTGGATTAACTATGGATCATAGAAAATCCTTAGAGTCCAATAGGTTGTGAGGATGTGTTGAGAGCGTATCCATAGATTAATCAAATGAATTGACATTGATGCTGTCTATGAAGAGCTATGGATACTATTTAAAATTGTTATAAAATAAAGCTAGATAGCAGTTAGAGGTTCCAAACCATACGCAAGCACGGCTTCATTGAATTGTTTTGAGAGTTTCTCTAATTGTGCCCTGTAGGGCATAATTAAAGCTAAATAATATGGAGAAAATATGAATCTTGAAGCCGCCATCAGTCAGGAAAAAGCTGTGCCGGTAGGTGACGACTCAATAGGTCCTTACTCGTATGATGAATTTATTGAAGCTGCTCGTAATTTCCATGGCAGTCCAGCTCCGGGATTGATTCTTGGAGGGTACATGATGGAAGAGGCAAGGCGGCATCTGCCGGAAGGCACTATTTTTGATGCAATATCCGAAACAGCATGGTGCCTGCCGGACGCAGTTCAGATGCTTACGGTTTGCAGCATAGGTAATGGCTGGTTGAAAGTGAAGAATCTGGGTGTCTATGCCCTTTCTCTTTATGACAAGTATACTGGTGAAGGCGTGCGTGTCCGGGTTGATCCTGACAAGCTTGGAGATTGGCCGGAGATGGAATCGTGGTTTTTTAAAAGAAAACCGAAGCATGAGCAGGATTCGGTCAAGCTTCATGCTGAAATACGTGAGGCCGGTGCCAGCGTCTGCTCCATCGAAGCGATTCAAATGAAACCCGAAGGAATGATCAAGCGCAGCAAGGGCGGTATTACTACATGCCCAATCTGCGGAGATGCCTACCCCGGATCGTTTGGTGCAATCTGTAGAAGCTGTCAGGGAGAAAGCCCTTATGTCAGCCGTGACTCAGGTCTCAAGGCTGAACATGCTCCGATACCGGAGGGACTCAAGGTAGTTCCTATAGATGAAGCCGAGGGTAAAACAGCTCTCCATGATATGACCCGTATTGTTCCGGGAAAAAGTAAAGGACCTGAGTTCCGTAGGAATCACCAATTTACAGCCAGCGATATCTGTAGACTCCAGCTTATCGGCAAGAACCATATATATATGGATGAAGGAGATATCCCGGAAGGTGAATGGGTTCATGAAAATGAGGCTGCTGAAACATTCGGACGGATAATGGCCGGAGATGGTATCTGTGTTGATGGTGCGCCAAGGGAAGGAAAGGTGACTCTGATAGCAGAAGAGGACGGACTTCTGGTTACTGACCTTGAGATGATGAACAGCTTTAATCTGGTACCGGATGTAATGGTGGCAGCACGTAAAAACGGAGCAATCATTAAAAAGGGCAGCAGGATAGCAGGAACCCGGGCTATTCCCCTTTATATTTCCCGAGATAATTTTTCCCGCGCCGTGTCTTCTTTAAATGGTGATCCGCTATTTAAGATTCTTCCGATTCAAAAAAGAAAGGTCGGTATTCTCATTACGGGAGATGAGGTCTTTAACGGGTTGATCGAAGATAAATTTGAGTCAGTCATCACAGCAAAGGTACAGGCATTGGGCAGTGAGGTTATCCGCTCTGTAATTAAACCGGATGACCGTGAACAGATCCGGGATGCTGCCATCTCCCTCATGAATGAAGGTTGTGACCTGCTCATCACAACCGCAGGTATGTCTGTTGACCCTGATGATGTGACCCGCCACGGCCTGGTGGATGCCGGAGTATCCGACCTCCTTTATGGTGCTCCGGTACTCCCCGGCACAATGCTGTTACTGGCAAGAGCCGGGAATACAAGAGTTATTGGTGTGCCTGCGTGTGCACTGTTCTTTAAAACCACAAGTCTCGATCTGGTCCTGCCACGCGTGCTTGCCGGACAGGACATTACCCGTCGAGATCTGGCTGCTTTGGCTGATGGTGGTTATTGCATGGAATGTAAGGTCTGTACTTTTCCCAAATGTCCTTTCGGTAAATAGGAGGACTTTATGAATAAGAATCTTGACCCGCCGGAATTCGGTTCCACTGCGGCCCTGGCAGAAATAGACACTCATTGTCCGACAATTCGCCTTCATCTATGGTTGGAAGGAACTGAAGGAGTGTTCTTCGGCTACGGCAGGTTATTACTTCTTGACCGCATTGAAACCTGTGGCTCATTAAAAAAAGCATCAGAGGATTTAGGCATGTCCTATCGGGCAGCATGGGGAAAGATTAAACAGACTGAGCAGGTCCTTGGCTTTCAGCTCATTGAAAGAGTCGGAAGCAGGCGCAGTGGATACCGGCTCACTGAAGCTGGACGTCTTGTGCGTAATAAGTACTTGGAATGGTTTAATAAGGTTGAGCAGGATGCAAGAGCCAGAGCTGAAGAGATATTTCCATGGAAGTCAAAAAGCTTTGGGGACAGCTAGATCCTTCTTAACCTGACCGGTGTGGGAGTGCTTCAGTACAGGAGCAAAATACAAGATGAGCTGATTGAGCCGATCTGGTGAAATTAATTTGAAGAATGTTAAAGCCACCTTTTTCTACGGGCGGCTTTAATTATCATTAAAAGATGGAATCCTGCATAGGAAATAAGTAGTTACAGAAGAGCTGGCAGCAACTCTCCTGCATTATTTAATGTTATGAACTCCTTATCCTTCAGGTCGGAGCAGTCTACGCATTCATGGCACCATGTGGTGTGAAAGGGGATGTGTACTGCACAGGCTCCTATATTAATTACCGGGAGTATATCTGATTTTACAGAGTTGCCTACCATGAGAAATTCGTCTTTTCTAATGTCATGGAAGTTGAGGCATTTGCTATAGGTTCTTTCATCTTTCTCGCTTACAATTTCAATGCATGAAAAATAATCAGCCAGCCCTGAGCGTTCAATCTTTCTTTCCTGTTCTACAAGTTCACCTTTAGTAATGAGCATAAGCTTATAGTTGCCGGTCAGTTGGGTTAGAACTTCCTCAACACCATCCAGAAGTTCAATCGGGCGGTGCTGCATTTCTTTGCCCATAGCAATGATCTTCTGGACTTTATCCCCGCAATCCCTGCCACCGGTGATAGTCATGGCAGTTTCAATCATGGATATTACAAAACTTTTGGATCCGTATCCAAAGTCGCTGAGATTTTTAATCTGTGTCTGTTCCAGAAGATTGCTGATTGATTTGTGATCTCCATATTCAGAAAACATAGTACTGAAATCGTAAATAGCTTCCCTGAACATGGGCTCGTTAACCCACAAAGTGTCATCTGCATCAAATGCAATTACATTTATATTCTTCTTAAGCATTGCTGTCTCTCCGTGCTTCGAAAATCGGATACTGCAAAGATTAAAATAACAAAAGGATATTCTTTCAGAGGATAATCATCGAGCGGCGCAGTTAATTTTCAGCTGATTTTGTTTTATTGAGCAACTGCATATCAGTTTAGTATATGTGTTTTTTCTAACACATTGACATTATTGACTTTAGTTGCTGGTTGTTTTTTTATGGGATCATCAATGTAACTATCAGGCTTATTTTTGGTTCCGGCCTGATATAACGGAAGGAGGATCCCATGAACATTTCACGGCGAGGGTTCATGAAAATTGCGGGTATCGGTGTCGCAGGGCTTGGAATGAGCCAACTGGGACTCGATCTTTCTCCCGCAAAGGCTTATGCCGCAGGACTCAAAATCAAGGGCGCAAAGGAAGTAATTTCCATTTGTCCGTTCTGTTCTTTGAGCTGTCATTTCATTGCCCATGTGAAAGACGGAAAGATCGTCAGCACTGAGGGTGATCCGGATTACCCGGTCAGTGAAGGTGCGCTCTGTGCAAAAGGTGCAGCAATGCTCTCCATGCACAACAGTCACCATCGCATCGAAAAGCCCCTTTATCGTGCTCCCTACAGCACTAAATGGGAAGAAAAAAGCTGGGACTGGGTGCTTGACCGCATCGCCCACCGCGTAAAAGAAACACGTGATGCAGACTTCAAACGGTTCAATGATAAGGGCCAGGAAGTAAACCGTGTAGAATCAATTTTCCATCTTGGTACATCACAGATGGATAACGAGGAGTGTGCAGTCGTCCATCAGGGTGTACGCGGCCTCGGCCTGGTGCATTTTGATCACCAGGCACGTATCTGACACAGCGCAACTGTTGCGGCTCTGGCAGAGTCGTTCGGACGCGGTGCGATGACCAACCACTGGTGCGATATTGAAAATGCGGACTCTATCCTGATTATTGGTAGTAACGCAGCTGAGCACCATCCTATCTCTTTTAAATGGGTTCTGCGGGCTAAGGACAAAGGTGCCAAGGTCATGCATGTGGACCCCAAATTCTCCCGTACTTCAGCAAGATGCGATTTTCATGTACCGCTCAGATCCGGTACCGATATCGCTTTTATGGGCGGTATGATCAACTATGTTCTTGAAAATGATCTTTATTTCAAGGAATACGTTGCAAATTATACCAACGCAGCTTTCATCGTTGGCAAGGACTATAAGTTCTCGCGCGGTCTGTTTGCCGGTTATGACAAGAACACCCGCAAATATGACAAGTCCAAGTGGGCTTTTGAGATGGATGAAAACGGCGTACCAAGGCGTGACGAGACTCTCAAGAATTCTCGCTGCGTTCTTCAGATGCTTAAGAAGCATTATTCTCGGTACTCTCTCTCCAACGTATCCAAGACCACAGGTGTCTCCAAAGACAACCTGCTGAAGGTTTACAAAGAGTTCTCCGGAACAGGCAAGCAGGATAAAGCCGGTACCATCATGTACGCTCTGGGCTGGACCCAGCATACTGTCGGTGTACAGAACATTCGTACCAGTGCCATCTTGCAGCTTCTGCTGGGTAACATCGGTGTAGCCGGCGGCGGTATCAACGCTCTGCGCGGTGAACCGAACGTTCAGGGATCTACCGACCACTGTATTCTCTGGCATATCCTTCCCGGATATCTTCCCATGCCTAAAGCAAGCATGGGCTCCTATGAGGATTATGTGAAGGCAACCACGCCGGTATCCAAAGACCCCCAAAGTGCCAACTGGTGGCAGCATAAGCCTAAATATATGGCTTCGCTGCTCAAGGGCTGGCGTGGAAACAATGCCACCAAGGATAACGGATTCGGCTACAAAATGCTGCCCAAAGCTGATGATGGGGAAGACTATTCTTACCTCTTCATCTTTGACCGCATGTATAAAGGTGACATCAAGGGTGGATTCGTATTCGGAACCAACCCGGCAATGAGTGTGCCTAACTCAAACAAGGTACGTAAGGCTCTTGATAACCTTGACTGGATGGTTGTAGGCGAAATTCACCATACTGAGACTTCTGAAAACTGGCGCCGTCCGGGTGTTGATCCTACCAGCATGAAAACTGAGGTGTTCATGCTGCCTTCTGCACAGCGTGCTGAAAAAGCAGGTTCAATCAGTAGTTCAGGCCGCTGGCTGCTCTGGCATTATGAAGCCTGCCGTCCCATGGGCGAGGCTAAGAGCATGGGTGAAATGTATGTTGATATTATCAACCATGTGCGCCGCCTCTACAATAAAGAAAACGGTGTATACCCCGAACCTCTGCTCACACTCGACTGGCCTGCATATTACGATGCAGAAGACGTAGCTCAGCGCATCAATGGACGTTTTACCAAGGACGTAACATTCAAGGGGCGTACATATAAGAAAGGACAGCAGGTACCTTCATTTGTCGCTCTTGCTGATGATGGTTCAACTTCCTCCCTTAACTGGCTCTACGCCGGCAGTTACACTGAAGAGGAAGGAAACAAGGCCAAACGACGCAGCCTTGAACAGACTCCCATGCAGGCGAAGATCAATCTCTATCCCAACTATGCATGGTGCTGGCCTGTAAACCGCCGTATCCTTTACAACCGCGCATCCGTCGATCTCAACGGTAAGCCTTATGCTCCTGAAAAGGCTGTTATCGAATGGGACGGTGCAAAATGGATTGGAGATGTTCCTGATGGCGGATGGCCCCCAATGGCTACCGGTAAAGGACGTTATCCTTTTATCATGCGTAAGGAAGGTCACGGTCAGCTGTATGGTCCCGGCCTTAATGACGGTCCATTCCCTGATCATTATGAACCGGTGGAAACTCCCATCACGAGTCATCCTTTTTCACAGCAGCTTAACAGCCCGGTATATAAGTATACCGATAGTGATATGGATAAACTCGCGAAGCCCGCTGATGAGCGGTTCCCGATTGTGCTTACCACATACAGCCTTACCGAGCACTGGTGCGGTGGCGGTGACACAAGGAATACTCCGGTGTTGCTTGAAGCCGAGCCTCAGCTCTATGTGGAAATGAGTCCGGAACTGGGCAAGGAAAAAGGCATTGAAAACGGTGATCCTGTGATTGTTGAAAGTATTCGTGGCAGGGTGGAAGCTATTGCCATGGTTACTGTGCGTATGACTCCGTTCAAAATCAAAGGTGAAACCGTTCATGAAATTGGTATGCCTTTCTGCTTTGGCTGGACCACCCGCGGCTGCGGTGATGCAACCAACCGACTCACTCCGTCGGTCGGTGATCCCAACACCACCATTCCCGAGTACAAGGCCTCTCTGGTGAATATTCGCAAGGCGAAAAAACTCACCGAGATTGAAGAGTAACCCGAAACCAAGCCGGACCGTTGGCAGCAATTTATAAAATTAAATGTATGAATTAGTTGCAGAGTATGGTCCGTCCAAAGGAGTAAAAAATGCCTAAAGCATTCTTTGTTGATACTTCGAGATGTACGGCTTGTCGCGGTTGCCAGGTTGCCTGCAAGGAATGGCACGGTCTGCCCGCGGTAGAAACCAAGCAGCGTGGTTCGCATCAGAACCCGCCTGATTTGAATCCGTTTACTTATAAGCTTGTCCGCTTCAGTGAGCATCGCATTAATGGTAAGGTCGAGTGGTATTTCTTCCCTGACCAGTGCCGTCATTGTGATGTGCCTCCCTGTAAGGACATTGCTGATGCATACGTAACCGGGGCTGTTATTCAGGATGAGGATACCGGCGCGGTAATCTTCACTGACCAGACCAAACGTCTGGCTGCAGATGAAGCCGAGGAAATCAGGGAGGCATGTCCTTACAATATTCCTCGCCGCAACACAGGCACAGGTCTGCTTAGTAAATGCGATATGTGCATTGATCGCCAGCAGGCAGGTCTTATCCCCATGTGTGTGAAGACCTGTCCTACCGGCACGATGAACTTCGGTGAGCGTGAAGATATGGTCGCTCTGGCTGAGGAGGCTCTTGAAAGAGTTAAAAAAGAGTATCCCAACGCGGAAGTCATTGATGCAGATGAAGTTAACGTTATCTATCTGGTTCAGGATAAGCCTGAACTCTATTATGAATATGTCACAGCTGATGCTTCAGGCATTGGTAATGGCGTAACCCGTAAAGAGTTTCTCGCAAATCTTGCAAAACCGGCTAAACGTATCTTCGGTTAACTATAATGCCCCGGCGGACTTTCGTGAAACCGCCGGGGTTTCAAAGCTTTTTTCGTAAGGTCCTAAATTTATATAACCCATCAATAGGGCTTCGTTTCGATCGCGGAGATTTATTGGATTTAATTATTTGTATTTCAGGAGCACCAAATGACCGAGACTAAATCCACCAAGAAAAAGCGTGATGTTCAGGCTGGACTTTTATCCATGCGTAAAAGAATGCCCGCTCTTGAAAATATTTTTGATGCTTTCGGGCCTCTGCTCAGTGCGCAGGAAAAGGCAGAGGAGCTACTTGTTAAATGGGACAGTTTTATTATCCCTGAAGTATATGCTCCGCGTTTTGAGCAGGGTGTGCCATTGCTTGCTGAAATGGAGCTTCCTGATCTAGGTGAATATTACCGCGAAATATTCAAGCTGATGGCATCAGCAGTGGCGGAAGGAATGCCGGCAATGGCTGATAAAAGCAGAGCCGTATGCGCCGTGGCTGAAGATACAGAGAACCTGACCGATCTTGCAAAAGCTCTGTGGGAAGAGGATCAGGAATTATTATTCAGTCTCGCAGAAGAATGGAATGCTGATGAGCAGATGCTTGCTTTTGTAGGAATTTTATCCCTTAAGCCTTTTATGCTTCGTATGGAAGGAGAGGCTGCCGAGAAAATAGTGAATATGCAGTGGCTTAAAGGCTATTGTCCTGTCTGCGGAACATTTCCAGATCTGGCATTGCTTAAAAAATCTGGTGACGATAATGCCTATCTCAAATCTCATGGAGCCCAGCGCTGGCTGCACTGTTCCGGTTGCGGACATGAGTGGCGTTTCAAACGCAATAAGTGTGCATGGTGTGAAAATGAGGATCATGAAAAAATGAGATATTTTCAATCTCAGGAAAGGGCGAATGAAAGAGTTTATGTTTGTGATTCCTGTAAACACTATTCCGTTTCTATCGATACTAGAGAGCTGGTGGAAGATCCTGATCCGAGGGTAGCTCCTTTGGGATTGGTTTACCTTGATATAAGGGCGCAGGAAGAAGATTTTATACCAATGGCAGAGACTCCTTGGAATGCTCTGTAAACGTTGATTGTATCAGGCATCGATCCTGCCCTTCTTCGCAGGATTGATGCTTGATTTTGTTCTAAGGTAAAGTAAAACTAATCTTTATCGATGGGCAGCTTGCCGACAATTTCTGTAATTCTGCCTTGTGAGCGGATTGCGTCGATCCCTCTCTGCAATCTGTTAACTACAGAATCGTCTGTCTCAAGGTTGAATGCGTAGTAAATCTCACCAAGATTGAGAACATAATTGATTTCAAAGTTGGACCAGTCCAGACCTTTTTGTTGCAAAACATGATAGAGAACATTCTCATTTTCAAGCAGCAGATCCACTCTTCCGCGTTTTATTTTTTCCACCATACTTGCCGCAGTTGGTGACAGGTCGATAATCTTCTCAGGGACACCGTGTTCCAGTAAAAGTTGATGACCAATACCTTTTTTTATTGTTGTTACCGAATATTTGTTCAGATCTGTTAGGTCGTTAATTTTGATAGTTCCTTTCAGAGAAACAAAAACCAGATTAACATCGGCAATGGGGCCAACCCATTTGAACTGTTTCTCTCTTGTTTTGCTCCTCACCGTGCTGAATAGACAGGTATTAGGTGTCATGAGGGTTGTTTTAAAGCCTCTGGCCCAAGGATAGACACTAATCTGCTCAGCTGTCTTTGTAATTCCTGTCGCCTGCAGTGCTTCTAGCAGAATCTGAACACTGGCACCTTTCAGCTCTCCATCTTCTAAATAATTATATGGTGGTAGATCTTCTGTTATGAAAAGGGTGTTCTCTAGGGTTTGAGCTTCAGAAATAGTACATAGTGATGTGAAGAGGAGGGTTATTGTGAGTAATATTGTGTTAATCATTTTATTGCCCTGCTTGCCAGTACCTACTGAAAATCTGCTTGAAAATTTAAAAATAGAATTTATGAATGTTGTCTTATGCCAGATTGCTTACCTTGTTTCTAGCATATTATATTATTACTAGAAACAAGGTCCTTCAATATTTCTTCCCTAATTTCTTCATTCTTTGTTTTGTATAGATAAATACAGTTCCAGCATTCTCTTTTTAAGCATTCTGCTTTAGGCGGGTTGGCAATAGTTTTATGGAAATTATCTGTTTCACCTACATGAAGTATATGCACTTCATATCCTGCAAGGTGTCCTCGGGGATGGGTATAAGTGAGAATGAAAATGCCACCTTCCTCTGGGATAGGGCCTGATTTAGGGCAGATTTCGAAAGTATATTTTTTTCCTGATTCACCACTGAAGAACCATTCTTTCTGTCTGAACATAATATTTCCCCATTATGATTTTAATCTGAATTTTTTAAAAAAATTAGAGATTTTATTTAGATATGACCGAGAATAAAGAGGCATCTTTCTAATACGTGTGATTTGATACTGTTCTGTTTGTAACCCTTAAGAAGAAATTATGAAAAAGACAACCACGTTTCTACTGGTGAGGCATTAGTTCTGCTGATAAGTAGTGGGGTTATGGCACAGAGCCGTTGTTTGATCCTTCATGTTGTTGGGCATAGGAGCTCTGGTGAATGGACCTTTACAAGGATTCATTTGTTAAATATTACTGATAGTGAGATCTAATGTGCAGTTGCTTTATATGACCAGAACGGGAATGATGTTTTTGGGTATGGAGATCTATATTCAATTAAAACTGATTGAGTAAACTGGAATCACCTTATGGCAGGAGGTAATGCCTTTGAAATGCCAGCTCATTACAAGAATGATGGAATTCACCAGAGTAACAGTTCTGAATAGGATTATGGGCATGGAGTGTCAAAGTGGAAATCAAGTGATCTCATGAAACAGAAAGCTATGGTTGGATCCGTAATATTTCATACTGTTAATTCTATTCATGCCTATTGCGGTGAGTAACTTCTCAACAACGGTCAGCCTTTTTAACTAAAGACATATAAAAACTCCCCGTACAGTCTTTCTGCACGGGGAGTTTTTATATTGAAAACAGATCCAAAATTGCTAGCTTTTCATTGCACTACGCAGATTATTAATCAATCCCCCGATATCATCAGCACCAACAATTTCGGTTACAAGTGCCACGCACCGAGCCCCGCGATTCATAACTTCGGCGATGTTATGTTTTTTGATACCTCCTATGGCAACAAAGGGGATATCTATATTTTTTACAACCCAGTCGAGGTATTCAAACCCGACAGGATCAACTACATCATCTTTGGTGAAGGTACGGAAAATAGGGCCAACTCCTATATAATCGACACCGGCTTTAACTGCTGCCAGAGCTTCTTCCGGAGCATGGGTAGACAGGCCTATGGCCATTTTATCGCCTATGAGTTTTCGCACTGCATGAACGGGGAAATCCTCTTGTCCTATGTGGATGCCGTCGGCTTCAACCATCATGGCGAGATCAATGTCATCGTTGATGATAAAAGCAGCTCCTGCTTCACGGGTCATTTTACGAATTTCCATGCACTCTGCATACTTCTGGCCGGACTTGATTTCCTTTTCACGATATTGAATCAACTTGATGCCATTATCCAGCATTTCGCGAACAACTTCTATGTTTGATCGGCCATTGGAGAACTTAAGGGCGGTTAGACAATAAATATCGGTATCTAGGATGTTTTCACGGGTGATTTCTTTTGCACTCATCGTTCAGCTCCTTTCCGAGTCAAATTTATTCAGATAGTAGGATAATACAACATCGGCCTGCTTGGCTGCAGCGATCCCAACCCTTGGGGAAAAAGGAGGATTCTCTGCGTTGCACTCAGTTTTCATATCTCCGACAATATAGAAATTATCCCTTACTTTTCTGGTGATCATTTCATCTGTATTACCAGCTCCGCCCATGCCTGAAGCACAAACCAGCAGTTTGTCTGAGTTCATGTATTTTTCAACAAGTGCTTTCTTGGCAGTGGCATCGTCAAAGGCTTCGATGATTACATCACACTGGCCGAATATTTCATCAACATTCTCGGTTGTTACTTTTGTTACCAGGCTTTGGCAGATAACATCCGGGTTTACTGCAATCATGTTCTCGCACAGGGCGACGACCTTATGTTTATCCAGCTGTTCCATGCGGTACTGCTGACGATTCAGGTTGGATTCTTCAACATGGTCGAAATCAGCAATTGTGAATATCTTGAACCCACAGCGCAGCAGGTGCATGGCGCAGTTGGAGCCGAGGCCCCCGGCTCCGGCAATACCTATTTTAATAGTTTGCAGGTAGCGTAAACGCTTCTCTCCAAGATATTTTGCTATGCCTTTCTCCGTAGGGTTCACGATGCAGCCTCAAGAGGATGCCAGTCTTTGAAGACAGGCTGGTAACCGTGTTTTCGGAGAACAGCGCACATTTCATCTACACTGCGATCATCGCTGATATCAAACTGTCCGACTTTTTCTTCATCTTCATTGCAGGTATGACCTCCAACTTCGGTGGAAACTCCTGCAGACATGCGGGTTACGCCCAGCGGCAGGATGTTTTCCCGGAACTGGGGAGCTTCGCGGGTGGATATGGTGATTCCACAGCGAGGAAGGAAGATACGCAGGGCCAGCATGTTCTGAACCAGATCACTGTCACTGACAATGGATTTGGGAGTAAAGGCATCCCCTACGTGTGTGCGAATGCGGGGAAGGGATACAGCAATATCTACTTCCGGGTAGTTGTTTTGCAGGTATGCAGCGTGGATTCCGGTTTTGAGTGCGTCATGACGCCAGTCATCAAGTCCGAGCAATGCTCCTATATTAACAACACGCATCCCTGCTTTACACGCTCTCTCAGGGGCATCAAGGCGAAAACGGTAGTCGTTTTTAGGGCCGGCCGGGTGCAGGTCCGGATAAAGTTTTTCGTTGTAGGTTTCCTGAAACATGGTCATACCGTCTACGCCTGCCTGCACAAGGCTTGCGTATTCATCTTCAGTCATTGCATATATTTCAATGGAAACGGATGGAAAATGCTTGCGCAGTATTTTTACTGCAGACTCAATATACTCAGGGGATGATTTCGCCCTTGCATCACCGGTGAGGATAAGAAGATGCTTAAGTCCTGTTGCAGCAATTGCCTTGCCTTCTTTTTCAAGCTCTTCAGGCTCAAGCTGTGAACGTGGAATTTTGTTTTTGGTATTAAATCCGCAGTATACGCATTTATTGGTGCAGAAGTTCGCCATGTAGAGCGGAGTGAAGAGCTGAATCGTTCTCCCGAAATTCTGCAAAGTAAGTTGGCTGGCCCTTGCGGCCATCTCTTCAAGAAAAGGCACTGCCGCGGGGCTTAACAGGGCAAGGAAATCCTCTGGACTTACGGTTGTCTTGTTAAGTGCGCGCCTGACATCATGTTCGGTTACGGAGCCGAATTGCTCGGCAAGGGGGGCGTCGTTGTATTCGGCGCAGATAGGGTAGAAGCTCATTGTTTTATCCTTCGTGCAGGAATCCGGTCAGAGGAGAGGATGCCTTGGCGTGGCTGTGTTTTGCTCCGGGACCGGAGAGGTATGCTTCGCGGCCTGCTTTAACAGCACGTCCGAATGCTTTTGCCATGAGGATAGGGTCGCTTGCTGTTGCTATAGCAGTATTGACCAGACATGCATCAGCGCCCATTTCCATTGCTTCACAGGCTTCGGAAGGACGGCCTATCCCAGCATCCACGATGATTGGAAGGTCTATTTCGTCAATGAGGATACGGACCATTTCGCGGGTCTTGAGGCCGCGGTTTGTCCCTATGGGTGCTCCCAGGGGCATTACTGCAGCAGCTCCAGCATCAACAAGCGAACGGGCAATATAAAGGTCTGCATTTACATAGGGCAGGACCACGAATCCTTCGTTGGCGAGAATTTCAGTTGCCTTTGCTGTTTCATAGCCGTCGGGCAGCAGGTATTTGTTGTCGGAAATAACTTCGATCTTGATCCAGTTACCACAGCCCATTGCTTTGGCAAGACGGGCGATGCGGACCGCTTCTTCAGCGTTGCGAGCACCTGAAGTATTGGGCAGCAGTTGCATGTGCTTGGGTATGAAGTCCATCACGTTGCCGGTTTCGGATTCAAAATCAACACGGCGTAAAGCCACAGTGATAACCTGTGATCCTGAAGCTTCACAGACATCCGGAATTACGGAGTCATCAGCATATTTTCCTGTTCCGGTAAGCAGGCGGCTGTTTAGTTTAATGCCGCCGAGTTCAAAAATATCTTCATTCATTTCATTAACCTCCGCCTACAAAGCGCAGTACTTCGAGGTGATCCCCGTCGTTTATTTCGATTGTTTCAAATGCGTCCGCGTCTACGATTTTCCGGTTAAGTTCTACAACCACGGTATCCGGAGTAAGTTCTTTGGATTTGAGTAGATCAAGAATTGTCGTAGCGTCAGAGAGTTCGGTCTCTTTACCATTAAGAGTAATAAGCATTTTCTGGAGCTCCATAAAAAAAATGCTCACCACAGAAGGGCGAGCCAATAGAATAGATGTGATAAAGAAATCTATTTATTCAGCTTCCCTACGGCGGGATTACCCGCATCAGGTTCAAAGGGACAGGCTGTAAAGCCATCTCAGCCCATTAGGGCACCCCTAGCTGCAAAGAAGGTTATTCAAATAGATGTGCCGTGTAAAGAGGAAATGAGATTGCAGGCGTTTATTATATTAATCTTTCGAGGAAAAGGTGAAATGATTCGTAAAAAGGGGATCGTAGAAGATCCCCTGCGGAGTGCCGGCTGGTTGAGGTAGGCAGGTATTTTATTTCTTGCCTGAGAAGTACTCAGCGTATTTGATGAAATATATATGTTCGGCGATGTTGGTGATATGATCACCAACACGTTCAAGGCAACGCATAGTGAAAAGCAGGGAGATAAAGCCTTTTCCTTCAATATCTTCGGAAGAAACGCAGTCTTTCATCCCGATTACAGCTTCTTTGAAAAGTGCATCCACGTTGCTGTCGCTATGCCATACATCAAGAGCTTTTTCCACGCTCTGCTCTTTGAAGGCAATCAGGATCTGTTCCATCATGGCGGTAAGTTCCTGTCCCATGTGTTTAACATATCCCAGATGCTGGGTATGTTCTTCTGCGAATCCTCTTTTCCCTCTTTTGGCGATACTTTTGGCATAATCAGCAATGCGTTCAAGGTCGGATGCAATCTTACTGCTTGCCAGAACGTAACGTAAGTCGCCTGCTTTGGGCTCCATTTTGGTCACAATCATAAGTGACATGTGATCCACCTTGTGTTCAAGCTTGTTTATTTCCTCATCTTTTTCGATAATGGTCTGTGCTGCCTCAGGATCATTCATTTCGAAGGTTTCGATTGATTTGGTAAGCTGATTGAGGGCAAGGTTGCCAAGCTCAAGCACAAGGTCCTGAAGATCGGCAAGTTCATCCTCATATACTTTGAGGGGGTGCTGCATATCCATAAAGTAACTCCTGCGGCCTTTCGGTTGCGGCCTGCTTTAAGAAATTGTCTTGATATATTGATTGTGAGTGGGGTGTCTTTGGCCCACCCATGTAGCGAATACGTTATTATTGTTACAGTATTATGGCAGGATATGTTGGGTGGGTTACAATATTGGAACATGGAAAATTTCAACAGAAATAGAGTTGGAGAGAAAGGATCGCATAATTTAAAATTGTTTTGTTTTTTACTTCCTTGCAATTGAAAACATATTGATGAAATGATTATATTTCGTTTACTTCGATGTAATGATGAGGGTAGTATACTGAAAAGTTTAAACCTTTATGTGCATGGCCATGCAGAGTAGCGGGTAGAAATAATGAAGCTATTAATCTGTGGTGTAGGAAGAACTGCAAGGGAACTGCTAAGGCGTCTTGGGGACGACTGGGAGGTTACCTTGATAGATAAGTCGCAGGAGAGACTGGAGAAAACAGCAACAATTTCATCTGAAATCAAGAATATTCATGCTGAGGATGCGACGAGTCAGGTAGTCATGGATGATGTTGAAGTTGCTAATTTTGATTATGTTCTGGCTATTACAGATGAGGACAGGAACAACAAGATAATAGCGGAGATGGCCGTGGCTGCCGGGGTTAGGCATGTATCGGCGTTTATTCATGATTCAGAAATAGCCGGCTCTCTTAGAAATAGCGGAATAAATGTTATTCAATTAGGAAAACTAGCTGCAAGTCAGCTCTATCATTATTTGCAGGACCCCAGAATGCGGGTCACTCCTCTCAATTTAGGGCCTGCGAATATTATGGAAGTTAAGGCTTCGGAGCATCTGACAATTGTTGGAAAGCGAGCGGGGTATCTAAGGCGGAAAGGAATGCGGCTTGTGGCTATATTCAGGAACAACGCAATCTTTTTCCCCAAACCGGATACTCTTATCAGATCTGACGACAGTCTTGTTATTCTGGGGGATAGTTCTCTTTTTCAGAATTTATGCAGTCTTCTAGAATGCAATAACCCCCATTTTCCGATGGCGTATGGTCCGGGGTTGCTTGTTGCTCTTCATAACAGCAGATCGTTTGAGGGTGTGGAGCCTGAACTGCATGAAGCCTTATACATTGCACAGAACACACAGATTAAAAATGTAACCCTTTTAAATGCAGAGCCCAAGGAGCAGTACCTTGAGCACTTGAGTATATGGCCGCAGAACCTCACCGTGGGTATGGTTGAAATGACCGGCGAGGCTTCAGAAAATATTCGTAAAAGCTGTCGGGGGAGCAATTTTGGGCTGGTTGTGACAGCTCCCTTTGAATCCGGGTTTATGAAGGCTTTCGGCAAACCATCTTATGTCAGTCTGGCTAATGAAATTGACAGGCCTGTCCTGATTTCAAAGGGATCAGCTCCGTATGAGCGTTTTCTTGTTCCATTTAATGGTTCTGCAATGTCTGAACTCGCTGTGGAAGTCGCAGTTGATATTAAACGGCAGATGGGCGGAGAGATCGCCATAGCAGTTGTTGAGGAGCCAGAGTTCATAACAGGAGATGGGGAAGAAGACTGGAAAGATAAGGTGTTGGCCCGGGCAAACGAGCTGGGGCATATTTATAAAACCAAGTTTGATCTGATTACCAGAAAAGGCAATCCTGTCCGTGAAATTAAAAAACTCAGCGCTGAGTATGACTTGATGGTTGTGGGAAGCACTAATCGTGATCGGGGTCTGCTAACGCCCAATATTGGGGAAAACCTGGTAATAGCATCCGACTGTTCAGTCCTGCTGCTGGCATTTTAGATATGTTTATTACTCAGGATTTTGCTCTGTTTTTGATCTGTTTTGCTGCTGCATTGCTGCCGGGCCTTAGTCGCCGGGTAGGGCTTCCGTCGCCTGTTTCTGAGATTGTCTTTGGTGTTCTGATTGGGAAAAGTTTTCTTGATTTGCAGATTGCCGGTGAATGGCTCCCTTTTTTAGCAGAGTTGGGATTTATGGTTCTGATGTTTCAGGCCGGTATGGAGATTGATTTCAAGTTGCTTAAAGGGCAGGGGCGAAAAGCGATTGGGTTTCATTTTGCCCTTTTCGGGCTGACCCTTCTCGTCGCGCTTGGGTGTGCAGCTGTATTGTCGCAGAGCTCATTTATGGTGCTGGTATTGTCCACCACGTCGTTGGGGCTTGTCATGCCTGTGCTAAAAGAGTCAGGAGTTCAAAGTACCGGTTTTGGCCAGACTGTGCTTATCGCCGCTACTTTTGCAGATTTTTTGACCCTGCTTGGAATAACCTTTTACGTTTTATGGAAGGTTAATGGGGTCGGCCTGCATCTTTTGACTCCGTTACCACTGTTTATAGGCTTTGCGTTCATTTTATGGGCGGCAAGGCTCTGGGCATGGTGGAATCCGGAAAAAGCAGAAAAGCTTCTTTTGACTGAAACATTGCAGGAGCAGGGAGTACGCGTTTCGCTTGCATTGCTGTTTTTATTTGTGTGTCTATCTGAAGCTGTCCATCTTGAGCCGGTTCTTGGAGCATTTATGGGTGGATGCATTATATCTTTTGTATTGAGAAAAAAGGATAATCTTGAATCAAAGATTTCCGTAATTGGATTTGGATTCCTTATACCTATGTTTTTTATATATGTAGGTATGGAATTCGACATTGCCAATGTAATTACCCCAGATAGAATGCTGTTTACTTTTGCAATCTTTATCGCATCCGTTCTGGTGAAGGTGCTGCCTTGTCTTACTTTCCCCTTGTGGGGGATGACTCTTACAGAGGGTTTAAAGGCTGGTGTTCTGCTTTCATCCAGATTGAGTTTGATAATTGCAGCCGCCGCAGTTGGACTTAAAGAGGGATTTCTTGATGAGCCAACTAAAGACAGTATAGTCTTACTTGCTCTTGTAACCTGTATGAGCGGACCTGTTGTTTTTAGATACCTTTCAGCACGATATAGCAGGTAGAGTAACAGGTCTAAAGCAGGTTTTATTTTGAAGATGCAGTGTTCTTCAAGTTTAGATGCATACTGATTCATCTGTACTGCTGGTGTATATTTTAATATTGTTTAAAGCATTACTCCGTTTAGCGGTGTCTTTTATCCACAGTAATGTATGATAACGTCCCTTTGTGTTATATGAATATGATCTTTATAGTGCTAGTTGTTGATGAGGTTAATCCGGTTTTATGACAAAACCAATACATCCATCTTGTTCAGTTGTCTTTGGTATAGTATAATTTCCGGGCTTAAACGCAGCTGAGTACATGGTCATGTTATGGCCATGGTCGTCGTTATATATGTCATACATTGGTACGTCAGGTTCTTTGGTCCAGTTTTTAATTAATGGAAATATTGATCCATACCCGCCATCGAGTCTTGTATGGAAGAAAAAATAAATCATTACCGGTTCTTTAAATTCAAACTGAAAAGAAGTGCCTGTTGGTGTTCGGTGCAAACCTTGAAATAGATATCCGCCATTTAGTTTTTCAGGTATGTAATCGTAAGTGTATCTCCTGTCAGTATTCTGCAGAACTCCTTTTTCCATTAGCGCAAAGCTATATTGCATTTCAGGATGAATTTTTATTGAAATATGTTTGTCTACTATGGATCTCATTTCGTAATTAATTGTATTTATATAGTCTTTGGGCGAGTTAAAGTTTTGGGCATAAGAGTAAGTAGTAGCAGTTAATATGATTATTAATGCTGCTGTTACAGCGTTATTTGAATATTTATTGGAGTATGTGAATAGTTTATTGAAATAAAAGGTGAGTGTTTTACATAGGAAAAGTGAAAATACAATTATTGATATTAAGTATAGAATTACTATTGATGATGTGGATGTTCCGTTGTTATCAACACTGAACGTTTTAGTGAATATGTAAAATATTATTCTGTGAAATAAAATAGCACAAAAGATGTATTTATATAATATTGAGTAGTTTTGTTTTGTTGCCTTATCTATGTCTAATGAATTTAAAATTGTAATAGATAGCAAAGAAATGGAAAGTATTAGAGGTGAAGTCGTTATGGATTCAAGGTATCCTTTACCAATAGGGATAATGTTCAGTCCTAGTGCTGATATAAAAAAGATAAAGCATGTTGAGATCTTTAATCTGTTTTGTGCTGCATAGTATCCGCCAATGAAACTTGGAATATATAGTATCAGACGTGTGTCAAGTGTTTGGAATAAATATTTATAACCTGTACATATTATGAGAATTACCAAGAATAAAGCAATGTAGTACATCTCTTTTTTAGGTTTGCTTTGCACATAGTTGAGAGTGGGGACTAGTATGCTTAGAGCGATAGTCATTTCTGCAAACCAAAGGGTTGGTAATGGCGGAGAACTTAATGATGAGGTAAGTGTCGCTGCACGGATGAAAGTGTCTTTGTCAATTAATCCAAGAATGGCAGATGCAGAAATCGCCAATAGGTAAAGGGTATAGGTAAAAACTGTCTTTTTTATGAGGTTGCTATATGGATACTTATCTGTTTTTGTTCTTTTTATTTCTAATCCTGCTATATACCCGGGAGCAAAAAATAATAAGCCAAATACTATCTGAGAAAGTAATGGTTTAAATGAGTATTTCAGAGTTTCAAATGCAGAAGTGAACTGCATTAAGTATTCAAAGATTATTATGTATGAGGTTGCAAGTACATACAGAATAATCATATTGTTGTTTTCTTTACTAATTGAGTGTGTATTATATATCTTGAATGGTGTCATTTTTTGTTACTGCGCAGTGATCCTGATTAGCTGTTTATTGTAATTGCTTTGGATGAGGTATGAGCTGATGATAACCAATGGTATTCCAATAAAGTAGAGAGCAAGGACTTTCCATTCAAGTTGTAATTTATCGAAGGATTCAGATATAATTGTAAAAAATATTCTGTGGGTTAAATACATCACGTAGGAAGCGAATGAGAGCTTTTTAAACATATCCAGGCTGGATATAGACGTATTTATTCTCTGAGATGCTATCAGTAATGGAGATATTACAACTAAAGCACTGAAGAATATGATCTGATAATACTTAAGATGATATACATAGTCAGCCACTATAATAGCTACGAATAAGAGAATGCTCGAAATTAATGATGATTTGGATATAAGGGCTTTTTTAAATTTATATGATGCAGCAGCAGCGCATCCTAGATAGAAGATAGGGATGTAAGCTATGACCCTGAATTCGAAAATTTTAAATTTTGCCCAACTTATCGCCATTATTATATATAGAGAAATTAGAAAAATTGAACGATATTTATCATGAATCATCTTTCCTAATGCAAAGACAACATAGCAAGAGAATATTACAGGAACAAACCAGAGTGTATACATTGATTTTCCTGTAAAAATACTGGCGAAAGTTAATGTGTTTATGAGTTTTTCAAAATTCTGATCCACCGCAAAGTAGAATGGAATACTCACGATTAAGAAAAGGGGATAAATTCTAAGAAATCTTTTCTTCAGGAATGATAATGTATCTTTTAGTGAAAATTGTTCAGAGTATATACTTGATATTGTATAACCTGAGGACCAGAAAAGCCACCCAAGGCACATGTAAGTCATGACTGTATTTACAGGAGATTCCAGAACCCCACCTATGTAGTTGTCCAGATGGCATACTCCTACAATATACAGTATGACCAGACCTCTGATCATATTCATATTGCAGCTTTCCTGTTTATCCATTTTTTTCTCCTTCTATTTGAGGCAGCTGTAGTCGTGCTGATGTGATCAACGCCGTTTGTTACCTTTGGAAGTCTCTGGCGGCAGTTACAGTTTCGATTGAGTTCTCGACTATTTTTTCTGTCAGGGCATATTTATCCCGGTAATTCTGATTGGCCTTCATCATTTCATGTCTGAACTCATGGTCATCCAGTAGAGTTGAAATGCTGGATATAAGTTCATCAACAGTAGCAAAACTTAAAAAGTTTTTGCCTTCTGCAAAGTCACCGGTAACCCCGTAGTATAGAGGTTCACTTACTATTGCACGGGAGGCGGCTATATATTCTGCAATCTTTCCCGGATTGGATCTGTGGAGACCTTGAGTGGAAACGCAGATGTCAGTTGATTTCATGATGTTGATGTAGCGTCCACGAATGGTTTGGGCCTTTTCCATAATCAGGGGAGAGTCTTTACCAAGGTGCTCAAGCGCATATTCGGTAGGTTGAATTCCGCCAATGAATGAGTCCGGGAATTTATCCCGGCATTCCTTGACACAAGCGATCCTGAATTCGTTAATCTCGACTCTTTCCTTGCTCACGTAGTTATTCTCAATGTCCGGAGCGTCAGGGTCCCAGAGTCGGGGAATGAATAATGTCTTTGGAGCAGGGCTGATAAACGGATCAGCGAGAATCTCCTTTTCGCAGAGATGAATTTTTCTTCCCAGTAGTGCTCCTGCAGTATTTTGCACTGAATATTTTAAAGGGTGTAATTCCTTAAAGTAGTCAGCAATAGCGAAATAGAATCCTAGTGGGTAAACTTTAGAATATGATTCATGATTATCTTTGATGAAGCTTCTTTTGAAATAAAAGTCACATCTGGAATAATGATTATCATCTATACTTCTGTTGTCATATAAGTCGTATATCACTTTACTGCCGTTTATCTCTGCAAACAGGTAGGCTCCCGAGCTGGTTTTACTGTGGTCTCTGGTAAGTTTAACTGAGAATGACTCTTTGCGTCCAAGTTTAATAAATCCTGAGACTATTTGTGAAATATGGCGGACAATATCACCTATATAAACTTCACATTTAATTTGGCTCATTTTCACCTTCTTGTATTTGAGTATAAAGGCTGTTTAAAAGTAATATTATTTGATTCGCAGAAAACCATATTTAACTTAGTTGGAGGGTGACGGGACTATTTGAGCCATGAATTCAAAGTATCTAGTAGCGTAAATCTCAGGGGAGAACAGTTTTTCTACTCGGTCGATTCCCGCTGCCCCCATAGAGTCTCTCCTTTCTGGTGCATCAAGAAGAAGACGCATTTTTTCACTTAGATCCCAGTCATTCTCTGATTCAAAGATGAAGCCTGTTTCTCCGTCAGCAACGACATCAAGTACGCCGCTAACATTTGATCCTATTACCGGTTTGCCGCACGCCATTGCCTCGATCATGACTCTGCCCATAGCTTCAGTCCGGGAAGCCAAGACATAAAACAGGCAACTCCTGAAATATCGGACTATTTCATCGTGAGGGATACCCGGAAGGAATTCCACTTTACTTTCCTTGGCTACTAAGGATTTGTAATAATGGAGGTTTTTGCACATACCTATTATGCGCAGAGTCGTTTCAGGATAGTCTGCTGATATTCGGTTGAAGGCTTTGATGAGAACATCAACACCTTTGATTCTGTATGGGTGTCCCACCATCAGAATTGTATTGTCTTCTGAATGGGATGAGGGAGTAAAAGCCTGCGTACCTATGTAAGAGAAGAATATGTCCTGTTTAATTTTGTTTTCAGGCAGGTCGAATCTGTTTCTGTAGTCTGAGGCCAGCGTGGAGTTTATGAATTTAACAGCATCCGCCTGACTGAAGGATAGTCGCATCATCCATTCTTTTATACGACGCACTATTTTAGATTTGAAATTGTTAGTATCTCCGGGGACCCTGTAGAAATGGTCAGTATTTACTTCTATGAGAAGTTTCGACTTCATAAAAGTTTTTAGAATAATGCTTATTATTCCACAGATCATCGGATCATAGCTTATGATTACATCATAGGGACCGTGGCGCATTGCAGACCTTATGCAGAACCAGAGATAGAATAGCTGTTTGAATATTACATTTGTCTGTAGTGACTTACATCCCCTGAAAGTAAATGAACCGGCTTTCAAGTCTTTATTCTCTGTGGTCAGGTGGAAGATGTCTCCTTCCCACTTACTGGAGAGGATTTCGTACTTTGGTTTAAACCCGGGAACCGAAGGATCATATATGTAGTAGCTGAGAAAGAGGACTTTGGTTTTTGATTTAGTGTCTTTGCGCATGGAAAGTATCCTGTCCTGAAGGAGCTGGTTGTTTCTTGAACAATATTTTTTGATGGCATGAATTCAAATTATCCAGTCGCATGATTCATTGTCATATACCGGGGCTTTTCCAGCCCCGGTTTATTTGAATGAAAACTGTGAATCATAACAAACGAGACGTTTTAATCACTTGGTACAACAGGGCCTACCCAAACTCCGCTTCCGAAAGTGGTTACGAATATTTCATCCAGGTTAAAGGGGTTGAAGTCGATTCCCTGAACTGCTTTGAATGGGAAATCGTTGTACTTCTCCCAAGTTTTTCCTGCGTCCAATGAAAACCACAGTCCATTTTTTTCTCCGCCGGTGAGAACTATATTTTTGTTTTGAGGGTGAACGGCGACAGCCATCATTTTAGCAAAAGATAATTTTTTACGGTCAATTACGTGTTGCCAGTTTTTACCGCCGTCTTCTGTTTTCCAGACTCCGCCCTGAAGAACTTTTTTGCCGGGAACACTGGCGGTGGCCAGATAAATGGTGTTTTCGTTCGCAGGATCGACTTCAAACGAGTTAGGCCAGCCCATGGGGTTTGATTTTGTAATATCTTCCCATGTGTTTCCTTCATCTGTCGATTTCCAAAGCCCTCCGGGAATCATTTCTCCCTTCTCTCTCAAGGCTGTGATCAGGCAAAACAGGTTTCCGGTTGCAGGATTTCTCCACAGGCGAAGGAAGTTGTGGTTTTTTGGGTCAAATGCAGAGGTGAGATTCTTCCATGTGCGGCCGCTGTCCCGGGATGTGTAAAGTCCTTTGCCGTATGCAGTTGCGAATAGGATTCGTTCTTTATTGTCTTTATCCATGTATACAATCACGTCAGTGCAAGACGCAGTAGGAAATCCTTTGCCAAGAGGAGTCCAGTTTGCACCGTAGTCACTGGAGATGTTAACCCCGCCGATGTTGCATTCCTTACATCTCCAAGGGATTCCCAACTGAGTCCAGTGAGGAATATCGTGTCTGCTTGCAGCAGCTGCGTACATAATGTTGGGTGACTGAGGATCAAAACGAACACGGTAAAAAGAGTTGCGCCAGGGGCTGCCCTTTGTGCTTATGCTCCAAGTTTTGCCATGGTCCAGTGAACGTGCAAATCCGATATCAGTATATGATATGAAGTGCATATTATGCTTTTCAGGATGTATTTGATACTGGTAGCAGGTCGTTACTTCAAGTCCGCTGCTTTTGTAGATGGACATGCCGTTGTCTGGCGAAATTCCTGTTTTGGTGTTTACCAGTGAACGCCATGAGCTGCCCCCATCTTCTGTGATAAAGACTTCGGCCTGTGTGGTCAGCAGTGCTGTGTCTGTTGAGCGGGGAGAAGCAGCAAAGCCGGATTTGGTAATGAAGTATCCCCAGCGCAGGTCGTTTTCGATCCATGAATATTCAACATTCCTGCCTAACCCATAATATTTGAAAGCAATTTTCCAGCTCTGGCCCCCATCTTCTGATCGCCATAGTTTTTTGCCAGTGTGCTTGGTCCTGTCTGCGGCCCAGGCTACATTGACCTGATGCTCCGGTACGCCAAGCATGTGCTGATTATCGAAGGGAGCTACCTTCGTCCAGCTAGCACCTTTATCAGTTGATCGAAAAAGTCCCTTGTTTTCTACAGTCGCAATTACCAAGGATTTGTCATCCGAGAATGAACCGGAAAGAGCAATAATCCTTCCTTTTTCAAGTCCTGATGCGGCTGCCTGCTTCCAAGTCATGCCGTCATCTGTGCTGCTCATAATTTTATCCGAGCTTGCAGTTATTATCGTGTCCCCTAATATGGCAGGAGCAAGACATTCTCCTTTTAGAACCATTCTCCATGTATCATCCGAAACATCCAGACGCCACAGGTCCTGTTTGGTTGCTATGAAGAGTATGTCCTTCTTCTCTGTGTACGCGGTCATTCCCTGAATTTTTCGTCTTGGTCTCCATGGCCATTTTACCTTTTCCCACGTGATTCCATCATCGGTGCTGATTAATGGTGAGTAAAGTGTGTACCAGTATATTCGATCTTTAAAAAAAGCAGGTGATTTGGCAGAGATGATATCACTGATATATTTCGAAGGAATCAATGCCCAGGTTTTACCCCTATCTGTTGAACGGTATACGCCGCTCATATCACTTGAAACAAAAAGAAGATCGGGATTGAAAGGGGATATTGCCGGACTGAAAATACCGCCACCACCGCCTATTCCACGCTGAACAAAACTGCTTACGGTTGGTGGAGTCGGTTCCGCTGCTATTGATGTCCCTGAACAGCCAAGTAATATGATGATAATTATCAAAAGTCGTTTCACTATCTATTCTCCCGATTCGAACTTGTTTCCATAGCTCCATGCTCAGTAGGATCCTGAAATGTTGTCTTCATTATCATTCTGAGGCGTTTCTGATCATCGTCTTGGCATGTAAATCAGTTTATCATGCTTGTTTTTAACGATATTTTTTGTCGAATTCAGAATGCAATTTTTGATCCTTTATCTTTATGTCTTAAAATAATTTTAAATATCGGTACTCTCATTATGTCTTAATGCCACTTTTTCATAACCTTCAGGAATTAATAGGCACAGTAAATGCAAATGTCTCGCATCTCATTTGTCTTTACCTATCTCTTGAAATAATGGGCTGTTTGTGTGGCCGAAGTTTACAAATGAGGACTTGTGGAGCTGGTCCTGAAAAGTAATGGGTGAATCTGTATACCCAAAATGATCTATAATAACTGGGCATTGCTGATGAATAACAGGTGTAAACTGCTGATCTTTCTCCTTATTATATTAGGTTGTGCACGCATTATAAGCGTTCATGATGAATTTATTCAGACTTATGATGAACCGGCGCATATAGCCTGTGGAATGGAGTGGATAGACAAAGGAACGTATTTTTATGAGCCGCAGCATCCTCCTTTAACAAGGATTATGGCTGCTGTTGGTCCATATCTGATAGGTGAGAGAAGTCAGGGTGGAGGGTCCATTTGGGAAGAAGGTAATTTAATATTATACAATAATGATTACATGAAAACTCTTATGGCTGCCCGGTTGGGAAACCTCTTGTTTTTCATATTAGCCTGTTTGGGAGTGGCGGTTCTGTCCTGGAAGATTTTCGATCCTCTAACCGCTGTGGCCGGGGTGTTCATTTTTTCCATGATGCCATCAATTCTGGGTAATTCCGGAGTCGCAACAACAGATATGGGACCGACTGCATTTTATGCTCCGGCCATAATGCTCTTTGCGGTATGGTGGAGAGAAAAGAATATCCGTAATTCAATGCTGCTAGGGTTGCTGCTTGCTGCCAGCGTTTTCAGTAAATTTTCTACTATTTTATATCTGGTTATAGGTTTCGGGGTTGTTGTTCCGCTGCTGTTTTTGCGTGGAGAATTATATGATGAATCTGACAGCTGGGGGCATTTTTTTAAAATGACCGGTCTGGTTGTATTGGTCTTCCTTTTTGCTGGATGGGCCTCATACAGGTTTTCAATTAACCCGCTTCTTACATTTCCCAGAGATATGCACTGGATTGATCTATTCAGTGCCAAGCTAGGCCTATCCAAGGAAACCCTTATTGCCATGGGCAGTTTCCCGGTTCCCCTGAGTGAATTGTTCAGAGGTATTGCTGCGGTTTTCAAGCACAATGTTGAGGGGCATGGAACATACCTATTAGGTGAAGTGGGACTTCACGGCTGGTGGTATTATTTCCCTGTTGTTCTTGGCGTTAAAGTTCCGCTGGGAATTCTGGCAGCTTTTGCTGCTGGGGGGAGTCTGGTTTTTCTGGACAGGAAAAGCTGGTGCAGTATGCGCCTGCTGCTGATACTCATCCCGCTTGGAGTCCTCTTCTCATGTATGTTCATATCTAACATGAATGCTGGTATCAGGCATATTCTTCCAATTTTTCCTTTTATTGCTGTTGTTGGAGGATACGGCCTTGTCTGGTTTTACAGGAAAGCATCTTTATACCGTGTAGTTGGAATAGGGGGTGCCGTCTCAATACTTGCAGCCTCGGTTATAGCTCATCCAGCTTATATCTCATCATTTAATTATATTGCCCGTGAAAAGCCTTATGAATATCTGGTTAAAGCTGACCTTGATTGGGGACAGTATGTAATGGATTTGTCCCGTGTTCTGGAAAAAAGAGACATCAAAAATCTATCTATAATTTATGTAGGAACAGCCGATCTGACCAAGCACCCGCTTCCTTCTTTTAATGATATTACCGAGGAAATACCCCAAACAGTACAGGGCTGGGTGGCTATCAATGCCAATCCGCTCTTTACCAAATCACAGTATTTCTGGCTTAAAAAATATAAACCGGTGCAGATAATCAGAAATAGTTTCTTTCTGTATTATTTTGACAGTCCAGTAAAAACCGACAGCTGATTGGGATTAAGAATGAGCTGTAATTGTATTTCTACGGAGGTTGATATGGAATCAAGAAATGAAACTGAAGCTATAGAACTTTCATTAATAGCACCGATGTATAATGAAGAGGAAGTTGTTGATCATTTTTTTTCAGCGATAGAGCAATGCCTCGGTCCGGCAGGAATTAAATATGAAATCGTGTGTATCAATGATGGCAGTTCAGACAACACCCTCAAGATAATAACTGATTACGCTCATCAGTATAAGCATATAAAGGTGTTGGACCTGTCCCGTAATTTTGGAAAGGAGCTGGCTCTTACTGCAGGTATTGATTACGCAACCGGGCAGGCTGCAATTCCCATTGATTGCGATCTGCAGGATCCGCCTGAGGTAATTCTCGAAATGTATGGAAAATGGCGGGAAGGATATGATGTTGTTCTGGCAAGGCGTTCCAACAGGGATTCAGACACATTCGTAAAGCGCAATACATCTATGCTTTTTTATAAATTAATAGATTCCATGTCGGAAATTCATATCCCTGCAAATGTTGGGGATTTCAGGCTGCTCGACCGTAAGGCGCTAGATGCTCTAAGAATGTATCCGGAAAGGTCTCGGTTTATGAAGGGCCTTTTTGCTTCTCTCGGCTTTAAAACGGCTATAGTTGAGTATGTTCGGCCTGCCAGAGCTGCAGGGGAAACCAAATGGAACTATGTTAAGCTTTATAGTCTTGCTCTGGAGGGGATTCTATCCTTTACATCGTTTCCCTTGAAAATTTGGTCGTACCTTGGTGCTGCCATAGCCTTTTCTGGATTTGTGTATGGTATTTTCACCATCGTTAAAACCCTTTACTTCGGTATTGATGTTCCGGGTTATGCTTCCCTGATGGTTGTATTGCTGTTTATGTCCGGTTTGATCCTGATCAGTCTCGGTATAATAGGGGAGTATCTGGCCAGAATCTTTATAGAGGTAAAAGGGCGTCCTATTTATATTGTCAGAAGTTCTGTTGGATTTGAGGGAGATGTGGAATGCGTTCATGGCAGAAATGGTTAACCGAATTTGGCCTTTTTTAATTCGTTGAAAATCTCAGGAGTCATGTTTCCAAGACCCAATGAAATATCCGGTTTTGCTCTGCCGTGAAAATCAGAGCCTCCACTGCGGGCCAGTCCCAGTTCTTTTGCCAGATTTTCACAGATAGCTTCTTCTTTAAGGCTGTGCTGGCCGTAGTATGCTTCTATCCCTTGGAGGCCAAGTTCTTTCAGCTTGAAGAGGTTTTTGCGAAGCTTTTCTGAGTCAGGGGTATATTTAAACGGGTGGGCAAGTATTGATAGGGCTCCGTTGGATCGGAGCAGGCTGATGGCTTCTTCTGCGGACATTTTTTTTCTGGGGATGTAGGCTGGTTTGTCTTCGCCTATAAATTTCTCAAAAGCTTCTGGGATGGATTTAACAATTCCCATGTTTTTGAGAACTGCTGCAACATGAACCCGGCTGACCTGTCCTTGAGTAGTATCCTGAACATCTTCAAGGGCTATATCAATCCCAAATGAGTTAAGAGTGCTGACGATATCCTTGATTCTTTGTTTCTCAAGAGAACGGACATCAGCCAGCTTTTGCTGGAAGGAAGGCTCTTCATGATCCACCCAGAGCCCCAGGATATGCAGGATCCCTGATTGAGATTCAACTGTAAGCTCACAGCCGGATATGACTTCTAAATCGTATGCTTCTCCAGCACATTGCGCTTCATGAAGACCGGATACAGTATCATGATCAGTCAGGGCTATCGATTTCAGGCCGGCCTGTTTGGCAGCCATGACCAGTTCTGTAGGAGATAATGATCCGTCTGATTTTCTGGAGTGAAGATGTAAATCAATGCTCATTTTGCTGTGAGTATCCGTTATCGCTGCTCACGCAGTGGATTATTTATTCAGTGGTGTATGGTCCGTGAATGATCGAATTATTGATTGTTTATTTAAATAGTTCAAGGTTAATTATCTGCTTTTTGCCGTATTACAATCTGTTCGTTTTTGAGACATTTTATACGTGATGATTAATTCAACTATAGATTTTTTTGTGGGTATATTTTATGTATAACGCTGCTGGTTTTTGGCGGGCCTCTTTATCCGTAAGCAGATAAGAGTGTTCAGATTAAAACAGCTATGATTTAAGTATCAAGCAATACGGTTCGCACCGGAGCTATAAATTTAGACAATATTAAAGAATTGAGCATATATGCCTACCATTTTTAATGATTTGCCATTGCGCAAAGTTTACGGCGCAGCCTTGTTGAGCAATATCGATTCAATGTTGAAGGTCTTTCGGGATACAAAGTTCAGGCCTGTTCCAGTGATGACTGAGCAGGCTGGGGTTATTTCGTTAACGGCTAATGAAGCCCTGGCTATTCTTGATCAGACTCTGAGTGAGGACCGCGCTGAAAAGCAGACTGAATCCATCGTCCATGTCAAACCTGAAGATTTTGTGTGCGTACATCTTAACGATAGAAATCTGAAAGAAGATACCTTGTTTGTAGTCAGCGACGAAAATGACGTTCTCGGCAGTATTTCAGCTCAAGAGATACTGGTGCATCTGACCCCGTCCATTGTCCCTAGAATACAGAACCTTAGTCTCTCCAATGATTTTGTCCTCTGCAGCATGGAGGATTCGATCTATAGTGTGCACACCCAGTTGTATAGAGAAAGGAAGAAAACGGCTCTTGTACATAATGATACTGGAGAGATTTGCGGGTTGATCTCAGATTTTTATCTTGGACAGCTGGTTGAGAAAGGGTGTGACATCTGGAACACCAAAGCAGGAAAATGCACACAACCCACAGTTTGTGTTTCTGAGGAAGTATGGCTGAAGGATGCCTATTCCAGAGCTCTGTCCGTTGGGGGAGAAACGATTGTCGTTAATGATAGTAATGGAGCTATAAAAGGCACGGTTCCCCTGTCTGTTTTAGAAAACAGCTTCGGCTTGGGAGAGTGTCCATCGCACAGCACGTGTCGCCGTAACGAAAGCGATGCTTTATTCCTTAACACAGCGCTAACCAAGTCTCTTCAAACCGGCATTGTTGGAACGGATGAAAACCTGAGTATTATATATTTCAACGAGGCTATGGTTAAGTTTTTTGAGAAACCAGATCAACTGACATTGGGTAGCAACTTTGTCGATATTGCTGGCCTATGCAATATTTCAGGGCCGAGACTTGGACAGGCTATAGCATGCCTAGACCTTGGGGGGCATGAGCCCATAAATTCCTGGTGCATTGTGGACGGGGTCAAAAAGGTTCTGGAACTTAGGATCAGCAGTTTGCCGAACGAGAATGAGGTTTGCGGTTTTGTGTTCACTCTTCAGGATAAAACAGAGCAGCACAATGCTGAAAACGCCATCAGGCGTCTTGCATATTCTGATCAGCTCACCCGGCTGCCTAACCGGGCTATGCTCCAAGAAAGGCTGGACGTTGAAATTAAACGCGCGAAACGGGCTGGAACAAAAGTCGCTCTGATGATGTTGGATTTGAATGGATTTAAAAATGTCAACGATACCTATGGCCATGCCGTAGGTGATAAATTGCTGATAAAGGTGGGCGAGAGGCTTGATTCCTGTATCAGGGAAACAGACATGGTAGCCCGCTTTGGCGGGGACGAGTTTATATTCCTGTTGCCTGAGATGGTAACAGAGAAAGACGTAGATATTTTTGCAACCCGCGTGCGAGAGCAACTGGCGGGAGCCATAATAATCGATGGAATATCGTTTCAGGTCAGTGGAGCAATTGGTTATGCTTTTTATCCTGATTCCGGTGAATGTTTTGAAGATCTGCTGCGATATGCGGACTCGAATATGTATCGCGATAAAAAAGGCTTCAAGTAGAGAGTGAGATCCGATTTCGAGAAAGCTTAGAGCGTGGGATAGTGCACACCGGTTGATATTTACATCAGGTATTTGTGTATAATTTCCTTATCTTCGCGCAGCATTTCAACACCGACGTTGATATGATCTTTTAACTGGACATGCTTCGGAAGACAGTGAACAGTCGAAATTTTCTTGTCTTCTCCGATAAATGAAATAGAAATGTCAGTTATCTGGTCCAGCATTTCGACAAAAACATATCCTTTGTCATTGAGGACTAACAGCATACCCTTTCGGGAAATATTCCTAATGAGGACAGGTAGAAAAAGAATTTCATTTGTGTCCATGGTTAATTTGATTATGCCGGACATATTGATTTCTTTTCTGTTGTTTTTTCTTCGGTCCGGTGAAACTTTATTGCTTTGTCCCATGTCATTTCTTTCCAGTTCTTCAATGACGTTCTTAATTTCATGATGTTCTTCGTCTAAGAGGAGTTGCATTATCTGATCTACTGAATTGTTGTTTTTCATAAATACTCCATGATTTCAAAGGTCTGCTTCTTTTGCAGACAATAATATCACATATTTAATTATTTTGCAGTGAGAGACGATGTTTTTGTAGCAGTTCATAAAGTCTTGCCCTGGACAGTCCGGAGATATCACAGGCCTTGGCTACTGATGTTTCTGAAGCTTCAACAAGTTTCTCAAGGTAGGCCTGTTCCATAAGCTCAATGGTTTGCTGCCGCACTGCCTTAATAGGAGGCAGTTCTCCTGTACTGAATACAAAAGGGAAGTTTACAGGTTTTTGCAATAAGTGTTCCTGCTTGCTTTTGTCAATATATTCTGAGTTTTTTGCATTCTTGTAAACACGGCACATGCGTAAATGCTTTGGAAGATCGTAAACAGTGATCTCGTCTGACGTAGTGGATCTGTAAAATGCAGTTTGCAGAACGTTGAGCAGTTCCCGAACATTACCCGGCCATTTATACGTCTCAAGGGTTTCAAATACCTCCGGATCAATCTTTTTGGGAGGAACTTCGTTTTCATTACAAAAATTATTGATAAAGAAATCAGATAAAAGTCTTATATCGCCCTTTCTGTCTTTAAGTGGCGGCAGGTTGATGCTTAATGCATTAAGTCTGTAGTAAAGGTCCTGTCTGAATTGTTTTTTTTCAACCATTGCCTTCAGATCACGGTTTGTTGCAGCTACGATTCGAAAGTCGCTGTAAACTTCTTTACTGGAACTGAGTGGGCGAAAGGTTTTTTCCTGGAGCACACGCAAAAGCGATTTCTGGATATCAAGGTCCAGATCGCCAATCTCATCAAGAAAGATGGTCCCGCCGTCTGCCTGATGGAACATTCCCTTCTTTTTTGCAGTTGCTCCTGTGAATGATCCTTTATCATGTCCAAAAAGCAGGCTCTCAGCAAGCGGTGCAGGCAGATTGGTACAATCTACGACTATGTAGCTGTTTTTGCTTCGCTGGCTGTTTTTATGAAGCGCTCTGGCAAAGAGTTCCTTTCCTGTTCCCGTTTCACCGGTAATCAATGTGTTGGCGTTGGTGCTGGCCGCAACGGAAAGTTGTTTAAGGCTGTTTTGTAATTCCGAACTTTCCCCGACAATGAAATTACGCTCCAGATTGGTAAGGTTCTCAGAAGTGCCTTTGTAGCTTAGGAGTTTGGAAATAAGTTGCTGAAGCTGCTTTTTGGGGGTTGGCTTAATAAGGTAGTCTGTGACACCTGCTTCAAATGCCTGCGCTATCACCTGGTCATTGCTTTCGCTTGTATATGCGACGATATTGGCTCCCGGGCTGAGCTCTGAGAGTTCTTCGACGTGGTCCAGTCCGTTTTCACCGTGTAAGTGAACGTCTAATAGAATGATATTATAGCTATTCTTTTTGAGTTCTTTTTTTGCTTCGTCAGTCGAGTGCACAAATCTACACGTATAGCCAAATTTGGTTATCCTTAATTCCGTTTCGGAACAGACTGAAATGTCATCATCTATAATAAGAACAGATCCCACTTGTGATATCCTTTTCTTTTGGCTTTGAATATTAAAGCCAGCTCAAACTCATTGCTTGTTATTTGTCGTCTATTGTAGAAGGTGTTATCTAACAAATAGTTTTATGGATGTCAGCAACATCTTAGTTTAATATTAACGTTTGTATCGATAGCTATTTTATAATAATTGTTAATTGATAGTTATATTCAATACAACAATGGTCTGAATTAACAGGAATATATTTTTGTAAATTTATCAATGTTTTTTTGATAATTCTTTTTTTTGCACACTTGTTGCAATGTTCACGTTCAAAGTAAGCACATAGGCTTTCGCTCGTATGCTTCTTCCTCATAAAGAAAAAAGAGCTGAACTTGAAAACAATGAGCAGGTGCAGGTTGAGTATGATTATATCATTTTATCTAGAACGTGAAGAATTTCATGCTCTTAGAGAGTTGGCAGAGGGTAAAGGTCTGGATATCAATAGCTACGCAAAAAATATACTTAATCGATATCTGTCTAAAGTTTCAAAGGCAGAAAATGTTGATAGCTATCACGATAAGAGAGCGCACCCCAGAGCAAAAGTGTCAATCTCCGGCGTATCATGTGTAAATATTTCCGACAAAGAGCTGCGAAGTTATCCAGTTGTAGTTGAGGACATTTCCAAGGGCGGCATCAGAATTTCTTTTAAAAAGAGTTCGAGTGACTTGGTCAGGAAGCTGTCCAATGTGTCGTCTTTTGAGGTTGTTTTCACAATCCCTCAGCAATCACAAATTGTCTCCCTGTCTTGTAAGTGCCTGCGCCACTATGTTTCTGAAAATGTATCTATTGTAGGAACCTTTGAAGGTAATGATGATAATGCCATAACTATGGTTGATTCCATGGTTAAGGATTCCATAGCACATTAACTTTAGTCGCAGAATCATCTGCAATAGGAGGAAAAGTACTTTGAAGCCGGAAATAGAAAGGCGTCGGACAATACGTTTGAGACGTTCGGCACTAACCAAAAGCAAGCTTGAGGATTTGGATCGCCCAGCATTGAAATGCGCTGAAGATATTGATGAGCTGGAGCAGGCCTTTAAAATTGTATACAGAACCTATCGTGAAAGTAAGTACATTCCATCCAATGACGATAAGATGTACTATAATCATTTCTGCCTATTGCCTACATCAAATGTATTCATATTCAAAGAATACAAGACTGTAGTTTCCACTTTATCAAGTTTTGCGGATACTAAAGAATTTGGTCTTCCTATGGATTCACTATATAAAAGTGAACTTGACCAGCTAAGGAAGAAGGGCCGCAGAATTGTGGAAATGGGTATGCTGGCTACTCCTAAAGAAAAACGGATGGAAAATCTCGTCATCTATCTTGTAAAGGTTGCGATAAACTATGCAAGAATGACTCACTTTGATCATATCTGCGCGATGATTAACCCTAAGCATCTTCGGTTCTACACAGATGTTCTTATGTTTGATAAGTATGGCGAAGAAAAGTGGTATGATGCAGTTAATGCTCCTGCAATTGCAGTGGGAGCTGATATGCGCGTTTATATGGATAAGATTAAAGAGGCTTATGGTGATAATGATTTCGAGACAAATCTTCATAAATTTTTTGTAGATGTCTTTGATGTTAAGCTTGATCCCAGTCTTGAAGATCCATTAAGTAATAAAATTTTTTTAGATAAATATACCCTTCATCATTTCATTAATAAACGCAGTTCAATAATGGACTCTTTGACTGAAGACCAAAAATATGCACTTCGGAAACAATCACATAAAAATTATTTGAACTGAGATGGACGCGAGTCCGCTACCGTGAATAGCGAGGGGATTTTGATTAAGGACAGTATCTGTATGAAACTTAGGAATTTTGCTGTAGATGGGCGTAATAAATACTTCGGGACAGCTTTTAGCCGCAGCTTTGGAGTTATAAACGCAAATGATTTTGAGATATTGAAAAATTCTCGAGTAGCTATTCCCGGAATGGGCGGAGTCGGAGGGTCTCACCTCATAACCTTGGTCAGAGCTGGGATAGGTAGATTCCGGATTGCTGACTTTGATACCTTTGATCCTGTAAATATTAACAGACAGTACGGGGCTAATACAAATTCATTCGGGCGTGCTAAAATCGATGTTATGGCCGATGCTGCAAGTGAAATTAATCCATATCTGGAGATAGACAAGTTTCCTGAAGGACTGTCTCTGGAAAATATAGATGCTTTTCTTGAAGGTGTTGATGTTGTCATTGATGGTCTGGATTTCTTTGTATTTGATATACGGCGCAAACTGTTTATGGCAGCGCATCAGAAAGGTATTCCTGTGATAACTGCAGGTCCGTTGGGATTTAGTTCTGCTTTGGTTGTTTTTACTCCGGACTCAATGAGCTTTGATGAGTATTTCGATATTCGGGAGGATGATTCCTATCTTGATCGTATACTGAAGTTCGCTATAGGGCTCTCTCCAAAGGGACGGCATTTTAAGTATATGGATGATAAGTTCGTCGATCTGGCGGGTAAAAGGGGGCCTTCATTCGGTTCTGCTTGTCAGCTTTGTGCCGGACTGGCTGCCACAGAATCTGTAAGGATTTTGCTTGGCAGAGGAAAGGTTGAATCGGCTCCTTATTTTCATCAGTTTGATCCATATACTAGGAAGTACATTCGGGGAAAGTTGCGTAACGGTAACCGTGCGTTTTCTCAGAAAGCGAAGCTCTGGCTAATTAAAAATGTAATGATTGAGCGCAAGAAAACTGTCGGTCCGGTTATTCCGGATTTTCCGGATTTAAGGTCTGATGGTTTCGGAGTTGTTCAGGACTATATTGTAAGGGCCGGGATTCAAGCTCCTTCCGGGGACAATTGTCAGCCTTGGATATATGGTAAGGATGATTCAGCCATAACATTAAGTCTAGATTCTGAGGCTGATACCAGTTTCTTTAATCTTGATCAGTCTGCTTCCACTATTTCGTGCGGAGCTGCTGTCGAGAATATGGTTCTGGCTGCTCAGGCATGTGGTTTTGATCCAATGGTGTCCTTGAATGAACAGAATGAATCTGGATTGACCGTGAAGGTGTGTTTGGAAAAAGACGACAATCTTCATGAACCTCAATTGTTTGATTCTATCTGGAAAAGGTGCACAAACCGTAAACCTTTTGAAAAGACTCCTGTTGTTACGGGAATTTGGAATAATGTTTCCGAAGCTGTTTCTGATTTAAATGGAGTTTCGTTACAATGGCTTTCCGAGCGGAGCCAGCTTGATGTCTTTTCCAAAGCAGTTTCTCTTGCTGATCGGGTACGGGCTGAGCGAAAAGACCTCCATGAGTTCTTATTTGATAAGATTCGTTTTTCCAGGCAAGAAGCCGCTGAGACCAGAGATGGTCTGCCATTAGATAACCTTGAAGCTGGAATTGCCGGCAATTGCTTTCTTAAAGCATTAAAAAACTGGCCTGTCGCAAAGGTTTTGAATTCGATGGGAGCCAGCAAGGGGATAGCAAAGATTGCAGAGCAGGGGGTTCTCCACTCTGGGGGCATAGGTCTGATTTGTACAGACTCTTATGATCGCGAGTCTGTTTTCAGGGCAGGGCGTGCCATTCAGCGTTCATGGCTGATGTTCACCCACTATGGAATTGAGTTCCAGCCAATAGCTGCTCCTGCCTTGTTTCGGATGCGTGTGCTTGAGAATGGCAGTGAATGTTTTTCTCCTAAGCATAGAGAGCTTATTGAAGAAACATGGCCTATCATCGAGGAGTGCTTTCCAGGGTTTACAAATAAAAAACCGATCCTGTTTTTCAGAATCGGTTTTGGTAAATCCATCAAATACGGTACTTATCGTAGATCTTTAGCCAGCTTTATTCGTTAAAGCTATTTGGGCGAAACATAGAAACTTTTTGCAAGTGCCTGCCGAAGAGGCACATCGACACTTATCTTGGACTTGCGCCTTGCACTGGCAGGGCGCTCAAGTCCCATGTGAGTCAGAAAATATCTGACAAAAGATTCCTTCTTTAATCCTACGCTTTCAGCAAGAGCTATCATTTCATTTTCAGTCAGACTTGCTCTAATTGAGTCTCTGTACTGCTTTTTCATAAGACTGTCGTAAGTAAACCCGAATATGCCAACGTGTAGAGCGGTTTCAATTCTCGATAGTCTTTTGAGGTCTCGTACGAGTACGGCTCCGTCGTCTTTGGATACTCTCATGATTTCTTTAAGCATGATCTCCGGTTTTTCGAGATGATGCAGCATATTATGTGAGTATACGCAATCAAAAGTGTTATCGTCGAAAGGAATTCTAAGGGCATCCCCTTTCTTAAAGTTGATATTGTGAACACCTTCGCTTTCTGCATTGCTTCTGGCTCTTATCAGCATGTTTTCCGAAAGGTCTATTCCGGTAACTACTGCTCTGGTGTTGGCTGCTACTCCTATGGAGATCCAACCTGATCCACATCCAACTTCAAGGAACCTTCCTTCCTCCGGAGCTAAATTAACAATTGATTGTACAAACCCGGTATGCAGGATGTTCAGATACTTTTTAGTAAGTTCATCGTATGCAATAACATCCTGCTTTGAAGACATAATCTCTTTTTCTAGTACTCTTGGTGGAATATTCATGACTTTTTCCTCAATGCGAAAAAGCGAAGCCGGGGATACGGCTTCGCTTAGGCTTAGGCTAGGGGGATATATGTTTAAAGAAGATTTCTCTGCCTGCGTGTGTAGAAGAAACAACCTGCGAGGCCGAGTCCGATGAGGATGAAAGAGCTGGGTTCGGGTACAGCGTGCATGGTCAGGGTAGTTCCAAGGTTACTTGCAAAGTCCCATCCATTGGGGTCTTCATACTGAATTGTTGCTGTTCCACGAGCTGCTGCAGTGTAGATGGTTCCGTCAATCAGGTTTGCATAGGTGTCATCCTGAATGTGATCAGCAAAGTCTGAGTTGAGCAGGTTCAGAAAGAAAGTACCCTGAGCAAGCTGGGGCAGTACTACTGCAGTCTGGGTGATGTCTGCATTAGTGGCGTCTGCGCCTGCAGTCCATTCAAAGTCAGCCAGTTCACTGTCGAGAGCAAGAGGAGCACCATACTGTGCTTCAAACCAGGAGAGGTCAAGTTCACCGTTGGTAATACTGGTTGTTCCTGCTGTAGGTGCTACGGGACCGGTAGTAACGTCAGTTACTTCACTGGCATAAAATTTACCTTCACCGCCGGAAAAGCTCATCATGAGAGTGCTAGGATTGATGTCTTCAATTTTAAGTCCCCAGAATACACCGGTAACAGTCAGGGGAGTTTTGGACTCAGGCCATACATCTTCAGATACGGTGCTGATGTTTTGAACTTTTTCAAGATCCATAACACCCCAGATGTATTTTCCAACAAGTTTTTTTCTAAGGGTGGCAACATCGGCAAATTCAGAGTAGCTGAAATCAATGTCATTTCCTGCTTCGTCAACAACATTCTGGTAGAAACTCAGGTTCCAAGTGTAGTCGCCAGGATCATCCATGCCGAGAAAGTCTGCGTGGGCAAAGCTGGAGAGTGCCAGTGTCATGAGTACTGCCATGCTAAGTACAAGTGATTTTATCCTCATTTTAAACTCCTTTGGGTTTTGTCTTCGTATTAGCAACGAGCGTGCCATTTTGTAACATGTTGTTTTTAAGAAGTTTATTTTTAGTATAAATAATTTTAAGCAAAAAGTGTAAAGTTGGTCGACGCTCATTTAAATAATTGTTTACAGCTTACCAGTATTTCCAGTTGCCCCCATAGACGACATATAAAGCCAAGAGCATGTTGCTTACGGCATGACTGAGAATGCACTGGGATAAGTCACCGGTTTTATGGTAAATGTAGTTGTAGATTAGTCCTGCAATTATTCCGGCCAGCCATAGCTGATGTTCGATTCCAAATAGGAATGAAGTGGCTATGAAGGTAAAAGGTGTAAATTTCCCATGGTCAATTGACATAAAGTTTGAGTTCAAGAGGTAACGACTAAGGAATGAGCGCCAGAAAAGCTCTTCCATCAGAGGAACTATAAGGACTGCGCCTGCAAACCTGATTAGAATAAGCAATAAATTAAGATTGTTGTCTTGATATACGTTGTGAGCAAATGGAGTAAGTGAGCCGGTAATAAACGGGTGGGTATCCAGATTGATCCACATTAAAATTATCAATGATCCTAAAATAATGCTAAGAATCGTATGGTGAAGCTTTAACAGTTCCTTCCAGTTAATTTCTGTGTAAAATTTTTTGAAAAATATCAGTGAGATAGTCACAAGTCCTATTTGAAGCGGGTAAAGTATGCTTAGTTGCTTTTGGGAAAGTTCAATTCCGAGAACAGGAAGTAATTCCTGAACCGCAATGAAAAACATATAAATTGAGAACGGAAGAACTCTGGCAATTGTATTAGTCATATATTTATCTGGGATGTGGTTGAATTTAAGGAACATTTACTCGTAATTATGGTTCGTACGGAAACCTGTATTGCATAACAAAAAACACCATCCATCTGTGATGTCAGCTGGGTGGTGTTTTTTGTGGTGTCTCTGTTTTTATAACAAAGATTGTAAGTATTTCAGGATTTAATATGAACGCTTCCTGCGCTTATAGAAATATAAGCCCAGTGCACCTGCACCGAACATGAGAAAAGTCCCTGGTTCAGGGGAAGGAATTGGGATCTGGTTGAACAATACATCGTTTCCGCAAGTCATTGCGAAAGCATACGTCATGTGCTGGCCTGCATACTGATCAAGTTCAATTTCAAACCCGGACCAAACAGCTGTAGCCGGAGAGTCTTCACTAACTGTTCGTGTATTGTAATCCCATTGGGAAAAGCTGATATACCTATCAAGTAGGGTCCCGTATTTACTAAGATATTTTTTGTCTGCCTGCACTACATGTCCTGTCCTGCCATGGCCACTGGGTACGAATGCCTTGCGATAATTATCCCAGTCATAGATGGGCATATCTACTTTATAAAGATCGTAATTACTGTATCGGCTTGTTTTTCTGCCGTTTTTGGTGCTTACATTATGAAGAATGTAATCCCACTTGTTGTCCTGATCGAAATCAAAGAACCAGTCTGCTGGCATTAGGTTTCTGTGTGTTGAAGTGTAATCTAATTCAATCCCGGTTAATGTATGCTCATCAAATATGAATCTGCCACCGGTAATCTGAGGAGTGCCTACTACATCAGTATCATGATACCTTGTGTGCATCCCATCCCATTCATTAACAGTGTCGTAGAAGTTGAGATATCCTGCATTAGCAATTGAAGATTGTAGAATCAGGACCATTGCAATCATAAGTAGTAGTGATTTGTTTTTCATATTTTCTCCTCTGAAACTTCTAAGCAATAACTATACCTATTTTAGAGTTGAGGCTTTAGATTTGTGAGAAAATATGAAGATTACATTAAGTTGATTGCTTTTAGGTTAATTAGGTTTCTGAGTGTAGAAGACTAAATCTTGAAAAACTGGACACAAAACGAAGCTATTCATCGGGTGTGCTGACATATTGAGTATCAAACTAATTCGCTGTCCAGTTTATACAGACACATCTTGGTTTTTGGGTATTTTGAGAATAGAAGTGTTGTTCTGTTTTTTGTGGACAGTTTGTCTGTAGTGGTTAATGTTTTGAATTTATATGATATTTTGATATGATTTATATATGCTTAAAACAGCGAGTCCGTTTTTGCCAGACTCGTTTTTGCCAGTTGTAAGTGGATCATATCTCTATGGTCTGGATTTCATCAAAATCGTCTCTAAAGAGTTGGCTAGGATAAATTTTGCTGAACTATGGTTATCTATCAGGGATTGATAGATTATTTATTAATTACTTTGCTTAAAGTTGATTTATATCCCCTTAATTCAAGGGATCAGGCCATATTATTCGTCTATTCTATCAAGGGTTGCAGGCACTTCTTTTCAGGTATTTAAAGACTCGTATATTCTCCAGTAACTACCTTTTTTTAAATAATATTTCTCCTGAATTATAATTTCAGACAAGTTTTGCTGTTTGTGTCTGCAAAGACATAGTTGGCACGAAAATAGCTTTATTGGGTGTCAAATTAAAATTCCGGGAGATTTATTTTGAAGCGACTTATTCTATTCATTTTTGTCATGGTAGCGTTGGCAGGTTGTGGCGGAAGCAATTCCGGAAAGCTCGTTGAGGAAGGTAAAAAGCATTTTGCCGAGCACAACTATAACGGCGCAATTGTTGTTTATAAAAGTATTCTTGATAAATCTCCTGAAAATCTTGAAGCAAGGCTAGGACTTGCCCGGTCATACCTGATGGCCGAAAAGTATGAGAGTGCTCAAAAGAATTTTGATAAATATCTTCTTCAGAATCCATACGATAAAACGGTTTACCTGGATTTAGGTAAAATTGAATTCCACAATAAAAATTTTATTAAGTCCTTAGATTGGCTGCGTAAGTACGATGAAGCATACCCGGACTCTGTTGAATGCAATATTCTCATGGGGCAGGCGTTCTTCTTTTCCCGCAATAACGGGGCGGCGATGGATTATTTTGAAAAAGTTCTGAAGCTTGAGCCTGAAAACATCAGAGCGATGCTCGGAAAGGCTCGTGTACTCATGTCCAATAAGGAGACTGAAAAAGCTGAGGCTCTTGTTGATAAGATTCTTGCTAAAGACAGCATCAATCATGAAGGGTTGTACCTGAAGGCAAAATGCGCTGCTGAGCGGGGGGACCATGAAGCCTATAAGGAGCTGTTCGAGGTTATTCATAAGAACCATCCCAATGATGCCTATGCTGCGTATGTAGTAGGGAAGCGTCTTGTTAAGGAAGGTAAATTTGATCAGGCATGGAACTTAGCGAACAGTCTGGACAAAATGGCTCCCGAAACCGGGTTCGGAAGAAAAATTGTAGGTCTGTCTTTTTATACTCAGAAGCAATATGACGCGGCTGTGAATGCTTACATGGAAGCTGTCTCAGTTCATCCTGATCCGGAATCGTACTACATGCTGGGTGTTTGTAACTACGAAAACGGAAATTATGAAACCGCGATAAGCAATTTGCGCAAGGCAGTTGACTTTGCACCTGAATTTTTCCGGGCCAGAGAGTTGATCAGCCTGATTCTGCTTCATCAGCAGCGCTATGACGAGTCCGTTGCTGAAGCACGTAAACTCATTGATGAAGACAATAAGAATATTTTTGCCAGAATGACCCTTGGAGATGCTTATTTCGCCAAGGGAGACAGTGGTAAGGCTATTAAGGAATATGAACAGGTTACAAAGGTTGATCCGGAAGTCGCACAGTCATATTTCAAAATGGGAGCAGTCCATTATTCCATGGGAGAAATGGGTAAAACCGAATCTGCTCTGAAGGAAGCCATAAGCGCTTCTCCCGAAAAAATACGCCCGAAAGTTGTTCTTGCTGCATTTTACCTTAGAAATGGTGAGAGCGATAAGGCTCGTGATGACTTGTAAGTGGAGTCTCCGGAGAAGCTGAGGATGCACTTCTTTATACTCTGCTGGCACGGATGGATCTTATTGATAATAAATATGACGACGCAAAAAATAATCTGAACAAAGCCATTAAAGTTAATCCCGGCGGAGTTGCTCCCTACCTCATGCTTGCAACTATGAATCTTGCGGAGAAGAAGCCTGAAGAAGCACTTTCCATATACAACCGTGCCCTCAAAGAAAACCCGGATTTCTTGAGAGTGCTGATTGGAAAAGCACAGGTCCTTAATATACTCGGACGTAATGATGAAGCCGAGCTCTGCTATCTGGAAGCAATAAAGTCAGGAGCTCCTGAAGCATTTATCCGCTATGCTTTAAGCAAGGCCCGCTCTGGAGACAATGAAAAGGCTCTTGAAATTCTTGCAGAAGGAAGAAAGCAGAACCCAATGAGCCTGCGTGTCGCACAGGCGAGGGCCAGCATCCTGTTTGAAATGCGTAGGCACGAGGATGTGCTCAGACTTTGTGATGAAATGGAGAAAATAGAGCAGGGAGCTGCCCTTGGCCTTAGGATCCGCACCTATATGATTATGGGAAACAGTGGCAAGGCTATCAGTTCAGCTCGTCAGATTGTCGAGTTTTTCCCCGAACAGCCGGTCGGTTATCTCACCCTTTATAAAATCTACTCCAGCATTGGTGAGTCAGAGCAAGCTTTAGAGGTTCTTAAGGAAGCCCAGCAGAAGTGTGGTCCCCAGTCTGTCATCATGACCACATTTTCCGGCTATTACAGCGGAATAGGCGATTACAAGAAAGCCTTGAATTTCGTTGAAGCCGCTATCAAGCGTAATGAGCAGGATTATGCCGCTCATACGATCAAAGGCAACATTCTTTTGCAGCTCGGCGATGAAAAGAAAGCTGCTGCCAGCTTCAGTAAGGCATTGCAGATTTCAGATCGTTATGTGCCAGCGCTTAACAATCTGGCCATGCTGTATGTGAAGAATCCTGAGACATCTCTTGAAGCAATGCGGTTGGCTTACACCGCTTATCTTCAGGAGCCTCTTGATCCTTCTGTACTTGATACTTTCGGTTACACCCTTTTCAAGAATGATCGGGCCAAGGAAGCAGTGCCTGTTCTTGAAAAAGCTTTATCAATTAAGGAGGACGATCCGTCCATTGCCTATCACCTTGGGCTTGCTTACCTCAAATCTGGTCGCAGCGAAGATGCGCTTCTCCACTTCAGGAAGATAGCGGAATGCGTAAATTGCGAAGAATCAGGAAAAGCCGAAAAGATGATAGCTCAGATTAGTAAAGATAGCTCTAAACAAGGAGGTAAAGAGTAATGGTCGCCATAGCTTCCATTAGGATATTCAAGGACTTTCTGTTGTTCTCTTTTGCTTTGCTCATTTGTTCGCTGGTCTTTTTTAAGGATTTCGCTCAGATGTTTTCGGTTATATCTTTGCGGGCTTCTGAGCTTTCAATTCTTGCAGGGGTGGCGGTTCTTTCCTCTGTTGTTGTCCATGTCGTGACTTATCTGACCCGCCCGAGAGAGGTTGGAAGTATTTTGACTTTGGCGATAAGTTTGATTCTGGCGACCAACATAGCTTTTATCCTGTATTGGAAAACCGGACTCTTTTCGAAGATAGAGGAAATGGTCTTTTTCATTCTCTTCTTTTTCGGTCTGACCCAGCTTGTGTGCATTTTTATTGTCAGCCACTGGAAAATTATCCCCGGTATGATCAATAATGTGCTGGTTGTGGGTAACGGAGCACTGGCTAAAGATATGTGCTGCATGGCTCAGGGATCAAATGAAAGGTACGAATTGAGCGGTTTTATAGAATGCAGACCCGGCGAGTTTGATTGTGATGATTCAGATGATGAGCTGCCCAACGTGATTCTTGATAAGGCCCGTTCGGAAAAGGCTTCACTGATTGTGGTTTCCCTTTCAGAGCGTAGAGGGACGCTGCCTCTTCAGCAGCTGATCAACTGTAAACTCAGCGGTTATGAAGTTATTGACGCTCCTGAATTTTATGAACGTGTGGAGCGTAAACTGTTTCTAGAAAACATAAGGCCCAGTTCGTTTATTTATTCCAGCGGGTTCAAGATTCTTGGCTTACGCAGGTTTATCAAGCGGATTATTGATATTGTTTTTTCTCTGATCGGACTGGTGATTGTGCTTCCCTTTGTCCCGTTTATTGCTCTTGCAATCAAGATGGATTCTGAAGGGCCGATTCTGTTTAAGCAGATAAGGGTAGGTCAGGGCGACAGGCCTTTCACAATTTATAAATTCCGTACTATGTGCAAGGACGCTGAGAAAAAGTCCGGAGCTGTATGGGCAAAGAAAAATGATGCCCGGGTTACTCGCGTAGGAGAATTTCTCCGCAAGTCCAGAATTGATGAACTGCCGCAGCTCATCAATTCTTTAAAAGGCGATATGAGTCTGGTCGGCCCTCGTCCGGAAAGACCTGAATTTGTGAAGAAACTTAAAAAAGTTATTCCTTATTATTCGGAAAGACATTTTGTGAAGCCGGGAATAACCGGTTGGGCGCAGGTTTGTTATCCGTATGGAGAGTCTGAGGAAGACGCTATCGAAAAACTGCGTTACGACTTGTACTATATCAAAAACTATTCGCTTAAGTTTGATTACAGGATCATGCTGGAGACAGTCTCAGTGATGGCGAAAAAAATGGGACAATAGTCCGGGGATACGAGGTCTGATTGTGAAAAAAATAATTCTTGTTGTGCTGATGATGTTTGCTCTGGTCCCTAATGTCTTTGCCCGCGACTATATAATCGGGGAAGGTGATACACTTAATGTTCAGGTTTGGGGAGAGTCTGAGCTTGAGTCCAGGGTTATTGTCCGTCCCGATGGTAAAGTTTCAATGCCCGGTATTGACGACCTTATGGCTGCGGGACTGACTCTTAGCCAGTTTAAAGAGAAAGCACAGAAACAGATAGCCCGTCTGGTCAAAGATTCGATTGTCAGTGTTTCTTTGATTCAAAGTGTTAACAGCAGGGTGTTTATTGTTGGTGGAGGAGTAAATCCTACTGTTTATGATATGCCTCAGCGCACTACTCTGCTTCAGGTGCTGGCATCCGTCGGTAGTCTTGATGCAGCTGATCTTGAAAAAGCGTATCTTTATCGTGATGGTAAAAAAGTAATGTCGGATTTTTCCGGACTGTTCAGTAAGGGTGAATTTGAACGCGATGTTCAGCTTGAACCTAATGATACTATTTTTCTGCCTGTTAAATATGAGCGCAATGTATTTGTGCTTGGATCCGTAAAGGAACCCAAGGCCATTGTTTATTATGATGGCCTAACTGTGCTTGACGCCCTTCTTCAGGCCGGCAGTTTTGATAAGTATGCCGATGAAGATGAAATAACGGTTATCCGTAAAGCAGATGGTGGTAATTCCAGAATTGTCGTTAAGACCAAGGAACTCTTCAAAGAAGGAAATTTTAAGCAGAATATCATGCTTAAAGCCGGTGATTATATAATTGCAAGCGAGAGTTTCTTTTAAGGATGTCTGGAATGCCAAAATATGAAAATGAATCGGGAGGGCAGGAAGGCTCTTTTGATTTAATGCGCTATCTGTTTTTGATTAACGAGCGTAAAGGGTTGTTTGTTTCCATCGCGTTGGTTGTAATGTTTTCGGCTTTGGTCATAAGTTATGTCATGCCTCGTAAGTACGAGGCGAAAAGTATTCTTTTCATAGAACATAACGTTATACGAGACCTTGTTAAGGGGATAGCCATTACCCCGTCAATGGAAACCAAGATTAAGGCTATCAGGGTCACCATGCTCAGCCGCAGCCTTATTACAAAGGTCGTCAAACAGCTTGATATGGAAGTTTCCCTTAAAGAGGGTGTTTCTGTTGATTCAATCATTAAGCGGCTGCAGGATACAATTAAAGTTTCCCTTGATGAAAAAAGAGGGGTCGTCATAATAAGATACTATGACAGTAACCCGGTTCTGGCTCGAGATGTAGTAAATACCCTGACTAGAATATATATTGAGGAGAACACCTCGCTTAAAAGAAAGGAATCATTTGAAGCGACAAAATTCCTTGCCGATCAGATTACAGTTTATAAGGGCAGAATTGATGATGCCAAGAAAGAAATAGATGAATTCAAACTTGCTGCAGGTAAGATCCTTTCTTCGGATGAAGTTTCTGTGCGGGCTCGCATAGAGGAATATCAGGATGAGCTTGAGCAGGTTCGAATGGAAATCAACTCGCTTGAGACTTCACGAAAAGTAATAATTAACAGTTCTCCCATGAGGGAAAAGATAACCAGCCTTGAGCAGGAATTAACTCAGCTTAAAGTCAGATACACGGACCAGCATCCAAAAATTAAATCATTGAAGAGTACTATTGATGAACTTGAAAAAGAGTTCAGCAAAAATAGGGAATCTCAGATGAATCAGGTGTATCGCTCGCAGGAATACCAGAGTCTGAAGGTGCGAATTGCATCATTAAGGGTTATGGAAGAGCGTCTTGAGGACAAGATAGCTGATAATAAGGAAGTCCTGTTGAAAATGCCAAAAGTTCAGACCCAGTTGGCCGAGCTTGAGCGCAAAAAAGAGAAAGAAGTTCTCATATATGAACAGCTGGTATCCCGTTATGGTCAATCTGAAGTTTCCAAGGAAATGGAGCTTCAGGATAAATCCGTTTATTTCAGAGTTCTTGATCCGGCGGTTGTCCCTGCTTCCACGTCCAGTCCCAACAGGCCGTTGATAGATGTGCTTGGCATAATACTTGGACTTGGTCTTGGGTTTGGTGTGGTGTTCATGCTTGATATGATCAGCCCGACTATTAAAAGTGTTGATGCACTTCGTGAAATGGGAGTTCCTGTATTAGCAGTAATTCCTAAGGTAAAAGGTTCCTTGTATGTGGTGAAGGAGAGACGCAGGGCTATACGGATATGGGCAATAGCCGGTCTGGGAGTAATGATAGTTCTTTCCTTTGCAGCAATGGAATTTTTAGGTCTTGGGTTTGTGGACATGGCGATAAAGAAGATTTCGGCCTCAAATATAATTTAGCAGGGAATAAGGGATGAGCAGAATTGAAGAAGCCTTGAAAATGGCAACCAGGAAAAGGCGTCAAATTCAGAACGGTCCTTCCGTAAGTGAGGCTGAACAGCCTTCGCCGATAGCTGAATCTCAGAGAGATTCTCTAATCAGTTCGAAAGTTGTAAGCAGTAGCAGCAAACCTCTGGATTACAAGTTTATTAATAGACAATACACCGGAGGCCTTGAAAGGATACGCGGCGAGCGTATGCTGGTTTCCATAAATGACGCTAATTCAAGGGCTGCAGAAGAGTTTCGAAAACTAAAGCAGAATATTATACGTCTCAGCAAAGCTGAAGATTTCAAGAATATGCTTCTTGTAACAAGCGGTACAGTGGATGAGGGCAAGAGTGTCACTGCAACCAACCTGGCTATCAGCCTTGCCCAGGAGTTCGACCATACCGTGCTGCTTGTTGATGCTGATATCAGAAGGCCAAGCTGTCATGATCTGCTGAGACTTGAGAACAGTTACGGGTTGTCTGATTGTCTCATGGACGGGGCTGACGTAAGTAAGGCTATGGTTAAGACGGGGATACACAAGCTTACCTTCCTACCTGCGGGGACTCCTATGCCAAACCCCGGGGAACTGCTTGCGTCAAGCCGTATGGAGGCTGTTCTGTCTGAAATGAAAAATCGTTATTCGGATCGCTATATAATTATCGATTCTCCGCCGGTCCTGCCGTTTGCAGAATCAAGAATACTTGCAAATATAGTGGATGGTGTACTTTTGGTTGTAAAAGAGGGCGGTCTAACTCATTTTGAAGTTCGTGAGACTGTGGCAGCTCTTAGTGGAAGCAATCTTTTAGGCGCAGCATTCGTCCAGGCGACAAGTATGGATCCGCTATCTCGAAGCCTTGAAGAAATAAAATATCAATATTATTATCGTTAAGGTTCTAATTTAAAGAAATTCCCATGTATAAAGATTTTTTTAATTTTCAATCTCGCCCGTTTGATCAAGTGCCTGATCCGGAGATGCTGTTTTTGAGCAGCACTCATAGCAAGGCCCTGACTTATCTGCGTTATGGAATAGACTCCAGAGTCGGGTTTATTCTTTTAACCGGAGAAGTCGGCGCAGGCAAAACAACTATGATCAAGGAACTGGTCAGCAACCACATGGGGGAGAATCTTTTCGCCAAGGTTTTTAATACCAAGGTGGATTCGCTGCAGCTGCTGACTATGATCAATGACGATTTCGGTCTTGAAACTGATGGCAGGTCAAAAGCGATAATGCTTCGTGACCTTAACGAGTTTTTAATCGATCAATATGCACTGGGCAGAAAACCGGTGCTTATTATCGATGAAGCCCAGAATCTGTCCAATGATCTGCTTGAAGAAGTTCGGCTGCTGTCGAATCTTGAAACGGATGGCGGAAAGCTGTTGCAGATTATTCTTGTCGGCCAGCCCGAGCTTCGGGATTCAATGAATAGTCCTGATCTTATTCAGCTTCGCCAGCGTATACAGATAGCCACTCACTTGAAACCACTGACACCTGAAGATTCCAGTGAGTATATTTTCAGGCGGATGGAGTGCGCTGGAAATCGCGACGCCGTCTCCATTTCACCGGAAGCTCTGGTGATGATCAGTGATAAAAGCAGGGGAATACCAAGGCTTATTAATATTATCTGTGACTATATGCTGATAGATGCCTTTGCAAGACAGAGTAAAGAGGTGGCTCTGGAGGATATTGAGCAGATTGTGGACGAACTGGATTTTGAACGTCAGTACTGGCCTACGGATAGTTCTACCTTTGATGCGAAAGAAGAAGGGTCCGTAAAAGGCGGACGGATAAAGAACAAATCTGCAGAGAAGGTTCTTAAGGTCATCCGTGGTATGGAAATAAGAATTAACAAAATAGAATCCGACCTTAGTTCCACTGATACAGGGCTGGTTCCTGTGTTACTGGAGCGAATCGGAAAACTTGAAGAAAAGGTACTGGAACAGAGTTATCAACTTGAACAGTTGAAGGCAGCAAGGGACTTAGAAACAAGGTCCGTACCTGAGGTGTCCGAAATTTCAAGACAGCATAGTTTTGTTCCGGAAGAGGAGCGTGCAGATCGCCCTAACAGGTTCTGGCGAAAAGTTTTTGCAATTTTATTGTAAGAAAACAGCTTTTTCGGATTGCATCTCGTATAATGAAAGGTTAAGCGTAACTGTTATATATCGTAAGTGTTACATAATACGTGTTAAGAGGATTCCATTGCTCAAAGTTAAATCGACCTTTCTTTTTGTTCTTGTACTGTTTTTTTCCTTCTTCCGGGTGCTGCCGGGAAGTTGCGATGATTTCAAGTTTCAGCCGCGTTTTTCTGCTACAGCTGAGTACAATGACAATGTTGAGGAAAAAAAGGACGGTCGTGGTGATTTTGTAGGTATCCTTAAGCCGGGCTTGAGTGCCAGCTACGAGCATAGTCGGGTTACAGTCGATCTTTCTTACGACTACGAATACAAAGATTATCTTGATGATGTTAAAAGTGACGAAAACAATAATTTTCTTGATTCAAATCTGAACGTTGAGGCCCTCAAGGATCTTTTTTATATTGATTTGAGCGACAGCTATCAGCAGGTATATAAAGATCCGGCTCGTGATAAGGTTGCAGACGGTGATACAAGTGCCGGTACAACCGAGCAGAATGATTTTCATTTTACCCCCTATTTCAATTTTGAATTGCAGAAAAGAACCCGTCTTAAAGTCGGGGGTGATTTTCAGAGTTTGACATATAGCTCCTCCGACAGCGTGGATAAGACCATATATACTGCGTACAGCAATATTGATCACGAGTTGACCGATAAATGGAGTATAAATGGAGGGGCCAAGTATGAACGGCGAATGCCTGATGACAAAAAAAGCAGGCTGAATCGCTATATTCTCGATTTGGGAACATCATACAGCTATGCTGAGGGTTCTATCGTTTCTTTTAGTGTTTCCCCTACATATACTGATTACGACTCAAAAGAGTCTAAAGATACCAGCTATTTTCCTTATGATTTCATGCTTACCTACGCTTTTACCGATACTTTTGTAGGCTCACTTAGCAGTGAAATGAAATTTCATGAAAACCCGGAATCCGGAGACACTGAAAACAAGATTAAGCACGCCCTGGGCCTGAACAAGGAGTACGGGCGTGGAAATGCTAAACTGGAAGTGTCTTATAATGATCTTGATAATCCGGATTCTTCGGTCCGAACCAGCTATCTGAGAGTTGAGTTTGGTGGAAGACATGCACTCACAGAACTGATCGGGTTGAACTATAATTTTTACAGTGATTTCTACGATGGAGCTGAAAAGAAGATAATTACATTCTTTCTGACCAAGCTCTCCTACAGCATTACCGAAGAAATATCCTCCGGACTTCAGTATCGTTTCAAGTGTACTGATGATACCGGTACGGACAGCGATTACACCAGTAATACCATCGGACTTAATTTCTCCTGGAGTCTTTAAAAAAACATCCCCTTGGCGCAATGTTTGCTAAGGAATAGATTGTTGTTTCTGCTCTGCATTTTGTATGTGGAGTATCGCAATGGTTTTATCTAATGACTTTATGTTGTTAAATAATATCATTTTTTCAATCTATTCCATGTTTCTATGTTTATTGACGGCATAGCGGGGGGATGATGGTTTTTCAGCAGGTACTATACAAGTACAGGTATCAATTGATGCTTGTGCTTATTCTTATGGGCTTTGTCTATGCCAGAGTTGTCGGATCCATGATAGGCGTATGGTCTTCTGACGATAACTACTCACATGGTTTTATAGTCCCCTTTGTGGCGGCATGGTTTGTATATGATAACTGGGATGATGTGGCTTCTACAGAAGTTGAAGGTTCATTTCTAGGAATTCCTTTACTGCTGCTTGGACTTTTCCAGTTACTGCTTGGCTGGCTTGCTACAGAGTATTATAATATGAGATTTTCTCTGATCGTGGTGCTGGCTGGCATCGTCCTTTACCTGTTTGGGAGAGCGGTTTTTAGAAAATTGAGGCTCTCTCTTGCATATCTGGTATTAATGATTCCCCTGCCTTATATCGTCTATGACGCAATAGCCTTTCCGCTTAAGCTTTTTGTTTCCTGGTGTTCTGTTCTGGTCATCAAGTTAATGGGATACGCAGTAATCAGGGAAGGCAATATCATATCATTTCCCAATATCGTCCTTGAGGTTGCGGATGCCTGCAGCGGGCTAAGGTCGCTGGTGTCCTTAGTGGCACTTTCAGTTACTTTTGCAGTTATTTTTTTGCGTGGAAACGTCAGCCGGTGGTTTTTAGTTGTTTCTTCCATTCCTGTTGCTGTATTTACCAATGTTTTCAGGGTAGTTGTTACTGGAGTCCTTGCATTTCATTATGGCCGTTCAGCAGCGGAAGGTTTTTTCCACGAATTTGCCGGAATGGTAATATTTTTTATGGCAATGGTGCTGCTTAGTCTCATTTGTGGTTTGCTGAAATATCTGGAGTCCCGCCATGCAGCTTAGAATTGTAATTGTTTGTGTCCTGCTTGCCTGTGCAGGACTGTTCTTGCAGTTTCATAAGGACTCAACTCAGCCCCTCCCCCAATCATTTGATAATTTTCCCGTAACTGCCGGCGAATGGCGAACTGTCGGGAGTCAGCACTTTGATAAAAACATTATCGAGGTGCTGAGGCCCACTGATTATCTTTATCGGCGGTATGTGAATCATGAAGGACAGCTTATAGACCTTTATATCGGCTATCATGATGGAGGGCAGGGTGCTGGTCCGGTTCACTCTCCAAAGAACTGTCTTCCGGGAGGGGGATGGAACCTTGAATCCAGGAAAAGCATTAATCTCCACGCAGGAGACGAAGATATTCGTGTGGTGCGATCTTTGTATATGAAAGGTGGAGTCAAGGTGCTGCTTATATACTGGTATCAGGTTGCAGGTAACATTTTTGATTCGGAACTGGGTATGAAAGCTGGAGAAATAACAGCTTCCATATTGAATCGCAGACGTGACACTGCATTGGTCCGGCTTTCAATCATAGTTCCGGAAGGGGCTGGCGATGACGAGAGGGTAATTGTTGATTTCGTCTCGGATTTTTACCGGCATATCAAGAATTATTTACCAGCAAAATCCAAGTAAGGGAGAACTGGAATGGCTATAAATCCTCAACTTATCGTTCCAGCATTTATGATGCTTTGCACTCTTTTTCTTCTTTGGAAAAAGGGCCTTAATATTTCATCGGGCATGTTTGTGATAATGGTCAGCCTGTTTTCCGCTTTGAATATTCTCGATCTGATGTCTCTGGATGGAAGTCCGGTTTTCTCGGACATCAGGGGAGTTGCTCTTGTTGTTGAAGGCTTGCTGTGCCCTGTCTTGTTGTTTTTCAGTATGGTTTTCTGCCGGAGTTTTTCATGGAAAGGTCTGAGTAGAGCCAATGTATTACTGCTTGTTCTTTCTTTTCTGCCTGTCTGCTTCACACTATTTATTCCCGCATCGGGATTTTTTTATTCGCCTGACTTTAATTTGGATAAGGTCCTGTTTTTGGAGCCTGTCGCTTTTTTCTATTACCTGCAGGTACTTCTTTTCATGGCTGTGGCTCTTTACAATCTTGAAGCTACGGTTGCCCATGCCCGTCACGGTGTAAAGTGGAAGATTAAGTTCGCGATTATAGGCGCAGGAGCGATGATTGTCTCCTTCATGCTTTATTTCAGCCAGAGTCTTTTGTTGCGTGCCATTGATGTTGAGTATGTTTATCCCAGAATGTGGGCCGGACTGCTCGGACTGCTGATGGTTATGTATTCTGAGCTAAAACGTGGAAGGGAGAAGATCGTCATCTCACGTCAGCTGGCTTACAAATCCTTTGTGGTGCTGTTTTCCGCGGCTTTCTTTCTTATTGTGGGGATAGCCGGTGAAGGAGCAAAGCTTTTTGGAAGCCAGTTCAGTTCGTTTCTTTTTCTTCTGGTTTTATTTGCAGCAGTGATGGGCTTACTTGTGCTTCTTCTTTCGGAAACATGGAGACGCAAGGTTAAAGTTCTGATCCAGCGCGAGTTTTATGGTGAAAAATATGATTACAGAGCTGAGTGGCTCAAGTTCACCCGTCAGGTTACAGGGGCCAGAAGCATGGATCAGCTTTGCAGTAATATACTGATCTTCTTCTGTGAGACATTTGGTACCGGAGGTGGGGTTATTTTTCTTCAGGGTCGCAACTCTGAGAACTTTTCACCTGCCCTATTTCACGAAATGGAAGCTGATAAACAGGAATTGTCTCCGACATCTCAATTAATTCAGATTTTGAAGAAGGAAAACAGCATTCTCGATCTTAGCCGTGATCAGGGTAAAATTGATGTGAGATTACAGGAGTATTGTGAGTCCAGAGGAATAAGGTTCATCATTCCCATTTTTACGGAAAGTTCGCTTCTTGGAGTGATAATGCTCGGTTCTCCTGTGAGTCCGATGGAGAAATATGATTCCGAAGATGAAGAGTTGATGCGCACTGTAGCCCGTCAGGTTGCAACTTCAATTACGAATGTACGGCTCGGTGATGAATTGGCTGAAGCTAGAGATATGGAAGGGTTCGGCAAGGTTGCCACTTTTCTTCTGCATGATCTCAAGAACCAGGTTTATCCTCTCAAATTGCTTGTGGATAACGCTCGGGAGTTTATCGATGATCCTGAGTTTCAGCAGGATATGATCGAATCCTTGACTAATATAGTAGATCGCATGAATGCCCTTATCGCACAATTAGTCAATATCCCTCGGCGTGAGACTTTGAATCTGGACTGGGTTGATCTTATGGAGCTTGCAAGAGAGACGGGAGAACTCGTTGCAGATGCAGAGATTAAATACGAAGGGAAATCTGTCAAAGCTTATGTAGATAAAAAACAGATGCAGAAAGTACTTTTAAATCTTTATCTTAACGCTATTGAAGCCGGTGATAGCAGAGAGATCCTTGTTAAGGTCGACTATGAAGACGGACCGGTTATTAAGGTAATTGATTTCGGTGACGGTATCGATGAGCAGATTTTGCGCGAGGGATTATTTGTTCCGTTCAAGACAACAAAAGAGCGGGGTATGGGTATTGGTTTGTATCAGAGCAAGCAGATAATGGAAGCCCACGGCGGAGGACTTCTGGCCAGTTCCCGTGACGAAGGTGGAGCGGTTTTCAGCATTGTTTTAAGTTCTGAAAACATTGAGTTTCCGACCTAAGGAAAGGATTATGCAAAAATTATTGATAGTTGATGATAACAATGAAGTTCGTAAACAGCTTAAATGGGGGCTGTCACGTGCAGGCTATGATCTTGTTTTTGCTCGTGATGGAAAGCAGGCTCTTGAGTTATTCGAAAAAGAAGCACCCACAGTAGTAACTTTGGATTTAGGGCTTCCTCCTTTTGAAAATGGAACTGAAGAGGGAATCCGTTGTCTTTCAGAGATGCTGAGACTCAATCCGATGGCGAGAGTCATAGTGATAACCGGTAATGAAGATCATGAAGCCGCTCTTGAAGCTGTACGGATCGGAGCATACGATTACTACAAGAAGCCTATCGAGCTGGAAGAATTGAAAATTATAATAAGCAGAGCAATGTATTTACAGTCTCTGGAGGATGAAAACCGTAATCTTCGAGAGGAGCGGGTTACCGATATAGGAATGATTGGTGAATGCAGTTCGATGCAGAAGGTTTTCGATATGATTGACCGAGTTGCCATGTCCGATGTTCCCGTACTGGTTACCGGGGAATCAGGAACAGGAAAGGAGCTTGTTGCGAGGGCCATTCATAATAAAAGCCTGCGCAGCGATCGCAAGATGATTTCTGTTAACTGCGGGGCTATTCCGGGCGAAATTCTGGAGTCCGAACTTTTCGGACATGAGAAGGGGGCTTTCACCGGAGCTATTCAGACCAAGAAAGGGAAGGTGGAGGCAGCCGACAAGAGTACCTTTTTTCTTGATGAAATAGGTGAGATGGAACCATCCTTGCAAGTTAAGTTACTACGTTTTTTACAGGAAATGACCATTTCAAGAGTTGGCGGGACTGATGAAATCGATGTGGATGTGCGTATTGTAGCTGCTACTAACATCGATATTGAAGAAGCTGTAAAGAACGGAACTTTCCGCGAAGACCTTTTTTACCGTATTGGGGTCTTGAATATTTCCCTGCCGAGATTGCGTGATCGCGTTGGTGATATTGAATTATTAGCCAACTATTTTCTCAAGAAATACAATGTCGGACTGCGTGCTACGCGAAAGGGATTCAGTTGTGATGCTTTGGAGGCCATGAATGAATATGACTGGCCCGGTAATATTCGCGAGCTGGAAAACCGGATCAAGCGTGCGGTTGTGATGTCACAGGATACCGAGATTGTACCTGAAGATCTTGATCTTAAAGGAAGCGAAAGAATGCGGGCCCGGTTCAAGGCAGGCGATCTTACTTTGAAGGAAGCCAAGGCCTTACTGGAAAGGGATATGTGTGAATCTGTGTTGTCAAAATTTTCGGGCAATATTGCTCGTGCGGCCGGCGCTCTGGGAATCAGTCGGCCTACTTTTTATGACCTCATGAAAAGGCACGGGATTAAAGCTAAATAAAAGGGTGATAGCGAATGAGTGCAGAATCTTGTTTTAAAACCTACGATATTCGCGGGATAGTGCCTGAACAGCTTAACAATACCGTGGCTGAGAGGGTCGGAAGATCATTTTGCACTGTCACCGGTGCCAAGAGTGTTGTTGTGGGCTATGATGCGCGTATCAGCAGCCCCAAGCTGGCGGCATCCTTGATTGAAGGTCTTACTGCATCAGGGGCGGATGTTTTTGATATCGGCCTGTGTGGAACAGAAGAGATTTATCACGCCGCTTTCAGCAAAGGACTGGATGGAGGGATCATGGTTACAGCCAGCCATAATCCTGAAGAGTGGAACGGTATGAAGCTGATTGGGCGTGATGCCCGTCCTCTTGATCCTGAAGGGGATTTAGCTGAAATCAAAAAGCTCGTGGAGTCAGATTTTTCGTTTCCGAACAAGAGTAAAGGTGAAGCTAGAAAAAGTTCATTTCGTGATGATTACATTTCATATCTTCTGAGTTTTATTGATCCTGAAGCCTTCAGGGGGCTAAAAATTCTGGTTAACAGTGGTAATGGCTGTGCGGGGCCGGTTGTTGATCTGTTGGAAAAGCACCTTCCATGCTCATTTGTAAAAGTCCATCACGATCCAGATGGAACATTTCCCAATGGTATCCCCAATCCTCTTCTTCCTGAAAACAGAGGAGAAACTTCTGCTCTCGTAGCTTCCGGTGAATGTGATCTGGGAATAGCTTTTGACGGGGATTTTGATCGTTGCTTCTTTTATGATGAAAATGGGGATTTTGTAGATGGTTACTACATCGTGGCCATGCTTGCCGAAATGGTGATTGGCAAAAATCCCGGAGCCAGAATAGTTCATGACCCCCGGCTTTACTGGAATACTATTGAAGTCGTGAAACGTATGGGAGGAGAGCCGTGTGTTTCACGTACCGGGCATGTTTTTATAAAAAAAGCGATGCGTGATCAGGATGCCGTTTATGGCGGCGAAATGAGCGGACATCATTATTATAGAGATTTTGGTTATTGTGACAGTGGAATGTTAACCTGGCTGCTTGCTGTTGAGCTATTGGGAAAGCAGGGAAGCAGGTTGTCTGAGAAAATAGGTGGCTATAAGGCCGATTATCCGATCAGTGGAGAGATTAATAGAACCATAGCGGACTCTGAAGGAGTTCTTGGTCGCATCAGGTCACATTATGAGTCGGAAGCCAAAGCCGTCTCGTTTGAGGACGGACTGAGCATGTCTTTCGAAGACTGGCGTTTCAATGTCCGTTCATCAAGTACTGAGCCTTTAGTTCGCTTGAATGTGGAATCCCGTTCAGACAAATCTCTTGTGGATGAAAAAACCAGGGAAATCCTCCAGCTTATGGGCTGAAAAAGGAGTTAGATCAGAATGTTGCAGTCGGTAATCCTATGTGGTGGAAGCGGAACAAGATTATGGCCCCTTTCCCGTAAGTCATACCCCAAACAGTTTGTAGAAGTTTCCGAGGGACATGTTCTGTTTGAAGAAACTCTTAAACGTTGCTCAGGGCTCGGTGGGCCTGAACCTATTGTTGTCAGCAATACCGAATATCGTTTTCTAACTTCGGAGCACATGCGCAGGTGCGGTATCAAGGGGCGGCTGGTTCTTGAGCCATGCAAGCGAAATACAGCTCCAGCAATTGCCGCTGCTGCATTCATGACAATTGAGCAGGACCCTGTTTTACTTGTTATGCCTGCTGACCACCATATTGGTGGAAAGGAACTTTTCAGTGAAGCTGTTCAGCTTGGTTATGAACGTGCGATGAAGGGCGGATTTATCTGCTTTGGAATTGTGCCGGATCATCCCCATACAGGTTATGGGTACATCAATCGTGGCGAGTCCGTTTCCGATGGCGTTTTCTGTGTAAGCGAGTTTGTGGAAAAGCCTGAAATGACAGTTGCTCAGGAATATGTATCTTCGGGAAATTATTTCTGGAACAGCGGCATATTCATGTTCAGATCTTCTGAGTACCTAAATGCCCTTAAAGAACTCGAACCTGAAATATATGAATGCAGCCGGAAGGCTGTGGAAGAATGTTATGAAGATCTGGATTTCATAAGATTGCAGGAAGACGCTTTTTCCCGTTGTTCATCGGAGTCGGTTGATTACGCTGTGATGGAGAAAGTCACCAATATTGAAGTCATTCCCATTGACATGGATTGGCGGGATCTGGGCTCATGGAAGAGCCTGCATGAGATGCATGATCATGACGAGAACGGTAACAGCCTGCTTGGAGACACCGTGGTTGAAGGGTGTAAAAACTGTTATGTGCGTTCATCCGATCGCCTGGTTGTAACTATGGGCCTTGAGGATACTACTGTAGTTGAGACCCCTGATGCTGTCTTTGTAGCGCCTCATGAAAAACTGGAAAGCATGAAAGAGGTTATGGCTCTCCTGAAGTCTTCCGAGCGTATTGAGACCGAAGATCATAAGACTATATACCGCCCGTGGGGAAGTTTTGAGTCCCTGAGCATGGATCATCGTTTTCAGGTTAAGCGAATAATCGTAAAGCCCGGGGAAGTCCTTTCACTGCAAATGCATTACAACCGCGCAGAACACTGGGTTGTTGTTCGCGGAACAGCACGGGTGATTAACGGGGATAAGGAATTTCTGCTTAAGGAAGAGGAGTCTGTTTATATTCCCACCGGTAACAAACATCGTCTGGAAAATCCGGGCAGAGTGCCTCTGGAAATCATCGAGGTCCAGATTGGCAGTTATCTTGGTGAAGACGATATTGTGCGCTTTGAAGACAAATACAGACGATAGATTTACGCAGTAATTTATTCACTGCTTATTCGAAACAGATACCTCGCTGTGAGGACTGAAAAGGTTCTGATATGGAAGTTATGAATGCGATGACAGTTGATGTGGAGGATTATTTCCATGTCAGTGCTTTTGAAAAGGAAATTCCTCTTGAGAGCTGGGATTCCATGCCTATGCGGGTGGTAGAGAATACCGAACGTATTCTTGATTTATTTGATGATTATTCAGTGAAAGCCACCTTTTTTATTCTGGGATGGGTCGCTGAGAGATCACCTGAGCTGGTCAGATCCATAGGAGAACGCGGTCATGAAATAGCATGTCACGGAATGGAGCATCAGCGCATCTACAAGATTGGGCGAGATGCATTTGAAAAGGATATAGACCGTTCCAAAAAGCTGCTTGAAGATATTACCGGAAGACCGGTTCTTGGTTATCGAGCTCCCAGCTATTCCATAACAAACCAGTCTATGTGGGCTCTTGATGTATTGATTGATGCAGGTTTCAAGTATGATTCAAGTATCTTCCCCATCCATCATGACCTTTACGGAGTTCCCGGGGCCAAACGCAAACCTCATCTGATTGAACGTAGCGGCGGAATGATACAAGAATTTCCCCCGACAACATATCAGATGAATCTGTTGGGTAAAAAAGCCAATGTTCCTGTTTCAGGAGGGGGATATCTGCGGCTATTCCCTGTGCAACTGATATCAGGAGCTCTTCGTAAAATTAATGAACAGGGAGATGAGGCGGTTATTTATTTTCATCCCTGGGAGATAGATCCAGATCAGCCACGAGTTAAAGCGGGATGGAAAAGCCGGTTCCGGCATTATGTTAATTTAAAAACCACTTATCGCAAACTGGAAACTCTTCTTGATGACTTCCGCTTTGCTCCGATGGCTCAGGTACTTGGCGTGGAGTGGAAATAAATATGCTCGACACACAATACAAACCGGTCATTGCGGACCTCAGCTCTTTAGATGAAGCCAGAGTATGGGATTCCTATGTGGATCAGAGTCGGCATTCTGTAAATTATCATCGTAGCGGATGGCTTGAGGTTGTTGAGAAAACCTTCGGGCACAGGATTATCCCTATATGGGTCCGTAATCCGTCTGGGGATGTTCTGGGATTGTTGCCGTTGGTTTTTATGCAGAGCAGGCTATTCGGTCGGAATCTGGTTTCTGTTCCGTTCTTTAATTACGGCGGAGTTCTCAGCGAGGATGAAGAAGTCACCAGAGCACTGCTTGATAAAGGGGAAGAAATTCTATCGGAATGCGGAGCTGACTCTCTTGAACTTCGTAATATCGGTGAAAGCATTGATGGGCTGCCCACCCGCACTCATAAAGTTACCATGCAACTGCCCTTGCCAGAAACAGCAGATCTGCTTTGGAAAAGCTTTAAGCCTAAAGTTCGTAATCAGGTGCGAAAAGCTGAAAAGTCCGATTTACAGGTACGAATAGGCGGGATTGAGCTTCTAAATGATTTTTATGATGTCTTTTCTGAAAATATGAGAGACCTCGGAACTCCTGTATACAGCCGTAAACTGTTTGCCAATGTTCTGAACCGTTTTGATGGCGAGAGTGCCCTTTTCACCGTTTACAAGGATAACCGGTGTGTGGCTGGCGGGTTGGGGATATGGTATCGTGGTGTATTTGAAATTCCTTGGGCTTCCTCTCTACGTTATTTTAACCGGATGTGTCCTAATAATCTTCTTTACTGGCAGATGTTAAGTCATGCCTGTAAGATAGGGTGTTCTGTCTTTGATTTCGGCCGTTCCACTCCGGATGGTGGAACTTATAAATTTAAAAAACAGTGGGGGGCTGAGCCTGTTCAGCTGTTCTGGCAGTATATTCTTCCAGACGGAAACCAGATGCCGGAAATCAACCCGGATAATCCCAAGTACAGGATGGTTATTAAACTATGGCAAAAGATGCCTGTGTTTCTGACCAGACTCGTAGGTCCTCATATAGTGAGGTCCATACCATGATTTTGAGAGCATTAGCGCCTTCTGGAGTGCCATTTACTCCTGCTGACCTTTTGGCAGGGTTCATGGGAAGCCTGAGCCCTGAAAAATCGCTTAGAAAATTTAGTAACCGTCTGTCCGGGAAAACCGGACAGACGGCGGTTAATTGTTTTTCTTCCGGCCGGGGCGCACTTAGTGCCGCATTAACGGCTCTTCATTCTTTATCCCCAGAAAGATGTGAAGTCCTGATTCCGGCATATACTTCTTTTTCCGTGCCTTCCGCTGTTGTTAATGCCGGATTCAGGATTCGTCTTTACGATCTGGATCCGAAGACGCTCAGCCCCGATCCCCAAAGCCTTAAGAGTGCGATATCCGACCAGACTCTATGCATCGTAGTCTGTCATCTGTTCGGATATGTTGCTGATATGGATACAGTGCTGGATATAGCTGATGGGCTGCCGGTGATAGATGACGCTGCCCAGTCTCTTGGGGCAGAATACAAAGGGCGTCAGGTGGGGACTCTTGGCGATATAGGGCTTTACAGCCTGAGCCGGGGAAAGAACATTTCTGCAGTTGATGGAGGCATACTGGTCACAAATAATCCTGAAATTGCCGAGGCGTTAAGCAGGATAAACTGTCCGGAACCCTCGTTAAAACATAAGCTTAAGATTGTTATTACCGCATTTATCCTTTGTCTGTTGCTGCATCCTCGCCTTTACTGGATCCCTGGGCGCCTGCCATTTTTAAATCTGGGCAAATCTGTTTTTGATCCGGATTTTGCTTATTTCGGGCTTATGGGGTTTCAGGCAGGACTGGGCATGAGGATGCTTGAAAAACTCGAAAGGATAACTGCCGGGAGAATAGGCACTGCTCGTGCATATATAAAGAGAATAGCACATCATGAACTGCCCGCAGTTATTGAAGGAGCTGAGCCGGTTTATTTACGTTTGCCTGTTCTCTCTGCCGGGCAAAAGGCAGTTAATCCTGATCTGGGCGTAGTTGGTTCTTACCCAACATCCATTGGCAGGATTAGAGCCCTTGATAAATATATTACGGGAGGAACCGTATTTGCAGGGGCAGACATGCTCGCAGCTGGAATAGTTACTCTGCCCACACATGCTTATGTATCGGATGCTGATATTGAGTTTATTTCTACCTATATAAATTTACTGGAGAATTGATTCGCATGGAGTCTTTATTCTGGATAAGCGCAGTTCTACTGTTTTATGCATTTGTCGGATATCCATTATCCCTCAAAATTCTAACTATCCTGTTTGGCAAAAGTAACCAGAACCTTCCGGGATCATTGCCGTCAATCAGCATAATTTTGTCAGCGTACAACGAAGAGTCTGTAATTCTCGACAAGTTGGCTAACTTTAAATTGCTGGATTATCCGGAGGATCGAGTTGAATTTATAGTCGTTTCCGATGGCAGCTTGGACCGCACTGAAGAAATAGTTAAGGAGGCAGCTGTTCCCGGTGTTCGATTGATTGTTCAGGAGCGTAACATGGGGAAGACATCCGCTCTTAACAGGGCTGTTTCAGAGTCCTGTAGTGATATTCTGGTTTTTACTGATGCCAACTCCATGTTTGACAGAACAGCCTTAAGGGCAATTGCAGCAGGATTCTCTGATCCGGAGGTGGGGCTTGTCAGCGGACGGACCGAATATATCGGAGGTGGAGCTGGAGCTTATAGGCGTTACGAGGACTGGATTAAAACTCTTGAATCCGATCTCTGGGGAATAGTCGGGGCTGACGGGGCCATATATGCCATGCGTAAGACTTTGTACACATCGCTTGAACCGCAGTATATAAATGATTTTTTACATCCGATTCAGGTTGTGAACAAAGGGTACAGAGCTGTTCATGAATGTTCAGCCTTATGCCGGGAGCCGATGGAGCCGGTCGGGACGGGAGAGCTTAAACGTCAGACACGGATCATGACCCAATCATGGATAATCGCATTTTCTCAGATTCCGGAGCTGATTCGTTCTGCTGAGTGGGGGATGCTCTGGCAGCTTCTTTCACATAAACTGCTTCGCTGGCTGACTGTCCCGATTATGGCTTTTCTTCTGATAGCCAATGCTGCTCTTTTGGGAAGCGGCTTCTTTTATTTCATGTGCTTTGTTCTTCAGTCTGTATTTTATTTTTCCGCATGGCGTTTCAGGGATTCTGAAGAAGTAATCAAAAAGCTGCCGTTCAGTTTTTTACTCCTGCACTACAGTGCACTCACAGGGCTTATTCAGTTCCTTAAAGGTGAGCAGTATATTTCATGGAACCCCAGACATAATTGAGAGTTAACGGAGAGAATTGAACAGTGATCTTTGCTTTTAGAGAATTATACCGGATGCTGGATCCCAGGCAGCAGAAGTTCATTTTTCTGCTGGGCGCCATGCTCACCGTAATGGCGTTTCTGGAGGTTGTTGGAGTCGCATCAATCATGCCTTTTCTGGCTTTGGTGGGTGATCCTTCTCTCATTAACGAGAATAAATGGCTTGCTGAGGCTTTTGAATTAACCGGCCTGACTGATAAGAATACCTTTGTAGTCTATTGCGGTATTTTTGCAGTCTGTATGCTGGTCTTTTCCAATATGGTGCGTTTTTTCACCACTGCTGCATTGCTTAAGTTCATCCATGGCGGGAATTTTGCCATATCTACCCGGATGTTTAAAATTTATATACTGCAGCCTTATACTTTTTTTCTTAATCACAATTCCAGCGAGATGGGGAAGAATATACTTGATGAGGTTGGGCTTGTTTCTGCAAATGTGCTGCAACAATACCTTATTCTGGCCTCGCGAGGGATAATTACATTGGCAATGCTGACTTTCATGGTTGTCATGGAACCATTGGTTTCAGTTGCATTGTTTTCTTTTTTCGGTGGTTGTTATGTGATTGCTTATCTTGCCACCCATCGGAAAATGGTTTCTATCGCCAAAATGCGGGTTAAGGCTCAAAGCGGAAGGTTTCATGTAGCGGGCGACAGTTTCAGGGGTATCAAGGAAGTAAAATCTGGTAACCGGGAAAAGTTTTTTTTCGAACTTTTCCGAAAGAATGCAAGTGATTTTGCCCATCAGTGCGCTGTGAATGAGATTGTTGCCTGCTGTCCACGCTTTATTCTAGAGGTTGTGGCATTTGGTTCGGTTATTGTGCTGGTGCTCTATTTTTTTATAGCTGGCTTTGAACTGGCTCAGTTTCTTCCTCTACTTGGAATGTATGCTTTAGGCGGGATGAAGCTTATGCCCGCATTGCAGCAGATGTTTACGGCTGTTAACAGCATTCGTTTCTACCTTCCTACCTTACAGATGTTATACAGGGATTTTAGCAAATACGGTCCTACTGCGGAAGAGTTTGAAAGTGCAGTTGAAGCCGTGCCGTTTGAAAAGAGCATCAGTTTTCGTGACGTTTCTTTTGCTTATCCCGGTGGGGACCAAAATGTTCTTAATTCTCTGGATCTGAGCATAAACAAAAATGAAATGATTGGGCTGGTGGGAACAACCGGTGCGGGAAAAACAACACTTATAGATATATTGCTTGGGTTGCTGCGGCCCAATGATGGGACTCTTGAAATAGACGGAGTTCCCGTGGACAGACAAAATGTCAGAGCATGGCAGAAACATATAGGCTATGTTTCCCAGTCCATTTTCTTGCTGGATGACACAGTGCGGATGAATATTGCGTTCGGTGTTAACCATGATGAAATAGACGAAGACAGGATTATTAAAGCCGCTAAGATTGCCAATATACACGACCATATTATGGAAAACATGCCCGATGGATACGATTCAATAGTTGGTGAGCAGGGTGTGAGGATGTCCGGCGGTCAGAAACAGCGTATGGGTATTGCCAGATCCTTATACCATGATCCAGACGTACTTATTCTGGATGAAGCCACAAGCGCGCTTGATTCTGAAACTGAAAGCCGGGTTATGGAATCCATAAAAACTCTGGCCGGAAAGAAGACGATTATAATGATTGCGCATCGCACCATGACCCTTGCCCAGTGTGACAGGATTTACATGTTGGATCAGGGGCGGGTGGTCAATAGCGGGAAATATGCGGATTTTATAAGTCAGGGTGTGGAGATTTTTAAAGACGGTAAACAGCAGGCTGTCACAGACAAGTCCATTGAGGACAATGCTCATAAAAATATGATGGACATAGCAGATGTACAGCCTGAAGGGAGATAAGCGCTCTTATCGTACTCGGGGCAGCGGAGACAGGAAATCCGTCCCAGACATTTTAGAACCTGATTTTCCAGGGGGTACTCAAAATTCCGCTATTTCTCAGTCAAGCAAGGATGAAGATGAAAAGTCCGGAAGCAAACTGAGGATTTTGCAGCAAAGCCCTGCCATGATCGGCATCATGTGCCTGAGTATCGTGGTGCTTTCAAGGCTTCAGGAACTTCATCCCATTCTCTCCAGAATGAAGCTTGGAATGCTGTCCATGATTCTTAGCATTGGACTGGTTTTCGTCAGCAAGCCTGCCAATAATGTCCCGTGGATGAAAATTCCACAGTATAAAATGATTTTATTCCTATTGATATGGATGCCGTTGACTGCATACGCAGGTGAATGGCCTTCATTCAGTATTACGCTGTACACAAATTATCTCCGAATGGCCCTTTTTTATTATCTTCTGGTTAAAAGCGTCTATTCCATGGAAGACCTGCGTAAGCTTATGCTGGTCATCATGGTTTCTATTATTTTGTTTGACCTTTCCATACTGGCCAGCGGTTCCGGTGGACGCACAAGTGTGGGTATGACACTTGATGCCAACGATTCAGCTTTGCTCATCGGAATAATGTCTCCCTTTGCATATTCTTTTTTTCGTACAACCAAAGGATGGGTTAAGTACGCAGCGCTACTTTCTCTTATTTTAGGAGCGGGGGCTGTATTTGCAACTCAGTCGCGCGGAGGGCTTATAACGCTTGGTGTTTCTCTTAGCTATTCATTTCTTGCTGACAAGGGATCTCTTTTCAAGAAGCTGGTATTGATTTTCGTGACAATTGCTTTGCTGATAGCCTTGATGCCGGCACACATGCAGGAGCGTTTTTCAAAGCTCGGTGATGCAGAGCAGGATTACAACATGAGTGATAAGCATGGCCGAATGATGATCTGGGGGCGGGCCGTTTCAATTATTAAGGCTAATCCTGTTTTGGGAGTCGGCATGGGCTGTTTCACATTTGTCGACTCTGATGTGAATAACGAAAGCAAGGGACTGGTCAGCCATAATTTCATCCTTCAGGTAACCAGTGAGCTTGGGTTACCCGGTGGTATATGCCTTGTAGGTATGCTTGTGCTTTCATGGTTTCAGATCAGGAAAATCAGAAAGGACGAAAATCTCAGGATTCCTCCCGAAACGATGGCTCTCTTGTCTGCTCTTCAGGTTTCCATTTTTGCCTTTCTGCTGGGCGCACAATTTCTGGCATTAGCCTACAGCTCTTTTGTCCTGTTTCTAGTCGGAAGTGCTACAATTGTTTGGAAATGTTATCTTCAGGGCCACTTTGACCCTATTGAAGAGACTCAAACCCAAAAGACAAAACATAGAAAACGATAAGGTCAGGATATGCTTGGTTTTTATAGAAGGATTATGATTTCTTTTAAACATCTCGGCGAGTCTGTCAGGTCGAATTATGGTTCGGGACCTTTTCGTTACTTCAAGTTCATTTATTATAGTTTGTTACGTCTGAACACCTTTAATGTTTACGAAAAAGATCTGGAAGAGACAGCGCCTAATATTGCTAGGCGTGATGATCTGGAATTTATGGAAATTGGTCCGGAAAAACTGGACGAATATCGCGGTGAAGGTTTTTCCCAGGAATTTTTCATTGATGAAGTGGGAGATATTTCAACTTGCCATTTAGTTTTGTGTAACGGTAAGGCCGCGTATATACACTGGATTTATCCTCCCGGTGCAAGAAGTCGTTTTCTTAATCTCAAAGATCGGTCTGCTGAGATCAATTATATCCATACTAGGCCCGAATTTCGCAGAAAAGGCATTTGTCTCTGGGCACTTGAAATGGGAGTGAGTCTCCTTTCATCTCAGGGAATGAAAAAGGCTATTACTGTAGTTCATGCAGATAATGTCGCTTCTTGCGGAGCTATGGAGTCCGCAGGGTTTATTCAAGTCGCCAAAGTCAGGTCGATAGGACCTTTTAATAGGCGTATGAACATATAATAAAAGAGCACGGTTATGAAAAAAATATTAGTTCTTGCAGGGCGACTTCCTTACCCGGTTGATGATGGTTGGAAGATACGAACCTTTTTTCTCCTTAAGTCTCTTGCCAGAACCGGGGCTCAATTAGATTTACTGGTTTTTGGAGATCCGGAAGCCGATTGCGGAACTTTGAATGAGCTGTGCAGAAACATTCATATAGTACCCCGGGAAAAGAAATATTCTCCCTTTGATCTATTGCAGGGCATAATCTCAGCAACTCCATTTACTGTATTAAATTATGCCGATACAAGGTTTAAAGCTGAGTTTGATCGTTTGGTGGCGGAAAATGATTATGATTATATTCAGGTGGAAGATATTAATCTTGCCCAGTATGCAATGGAAAAAAGCAATGCTGTAAAGGTTCTCGATATGCACAATATTGAGTCCGACCTGTTGCGGAGATATGCGGAAAAGGAGAGTAACTTTTTAAAGTCCCTATATGCAAAGCTGACTGCTTTCAAACTTGAGAAATACGAAATGGGGGCTGTCAGCGAGTTTGACGGTGTACTGGTGTGTTCGGAAAAGGAAAAGACTGAACTGGAGTTCAAAGGGGCTGAAACTCCTGTCCGGGTTGTACCTAACGGTGTGGATTGTCCGTTCTATTCTTCTATTTCTCCAGACCCGTCAGAAAAAGCGATCGTATTTGTTGGCAGTATGGATTACCACGCAAATATTTCCGGAATAGAGTATTTTGCATCTGAGGTATATCCCTTGATCAGGAATAAATGCCCTGAGCTTACTGTTTACGTTGTTGGCAAGAATCCTCCTGAGCATATCAAGCATTTATCTGATGAACGGTTCATTGTTACCGGCGGAGTACCCAATGTGCGCCCTTACCTTGAAAAAGGGCTGCTCACAATTGTACCTCTCCTTGTTGGTGGTGGAACCCGTTTGAAGATTCTTGAGTCTATGGCGGCGGGAAGGGCAGTGGTATCTACTTCTCTGGGAGCTGAAGGTATTGAGATCTCTCACGGAGAAAATATCCTAATTGCTGATAGTGCAGAGGATTTTGCTACAGAGGTTCTTAAACTTGTTTCCAATCCACAGGTTCGAAATGAGCTTCGGGACCGGGCCATGGATTTTGTTGAAAGCAAATATGATTGGTCCATAATCGGTGAAATACTTCAGGATTTTGCGGGTTGCCTTTGCGGGAATTGTAAGGATTCGGCAGCAAGGGGAGAGATAAATGGTTGAGTCTGGACCTGCATCGCCTGTAGTGGGACATCTCAGTTTCTCCGGTGATTTCGGAGGACGGGAAAAAGTTGCTGCAAGCTTGTTTAACAGTATGAGTGAGATCTCCTCTCCATGTTTTCTTTATATAATCCTGGAGGAAAGACATGGAAGCAAGCGTAATCAGAATTTGCTGAACTGTCTGGAAAAAATAGATGTTTCACCCCGCCTGTTAAAGACCGGCTCAAGGTTTGATTTCAATCTGTTTCGTAAATTCGCAAAGATACTTCGGCAAGACGGCGTGAAAGTGTTGCACTGTCATTGTTACAAGTCCCTTTTTTATGTGCTTTTAATGCGTTCTTTAGGAATGATCGACGGAATCGTTGTTTACACCCTGCATGGGCTGGTCCTCAAAGACGGTTTTTTTTCTTCTGTAATTAAAACGGTGCAGGATGTTGGACTTCGCATGTGTGACGGTGTTGTCGGGTGTTCACGAGAAATTCTTGATTCCAACGGAGATGGAGTACGCGAGGAAAGGTCCTCGGTTATTATCAATGCGATTGATAACCCTTACCCTGATTTTGATTCAATATCTGCTCGAAAGAAATCAGCGCGTGATGAGCTTGTAAAACGTTGGAGCCTGAATCCCGAAAAGTCGATCATTATTAATGTCGGACGTCTGTGCCCGCAGAAAAACTTCTCTCTATATCTGCAACTGATCGAATCAATATCAGCTTCAGGTAATGATTCAGACCTGCCTGTCTTTTTATTAATAGGTAACGGTGAAATGGAAGAAGAACTGCATGCCGAGGCACATGAGCGCGGAGTTGCCGATAAAGTGTTTTTTACCGGCTTTGTTTCAGACATGGAAACGGTTTATCTGGGAGCTGACCTGTTGGTTCAGACATCATTTTGGGAAGGGACCCCGATGTGCCTTCTTGAAGCCCGTTCGTATGGACTCCCTGTTGTCGCACCTGCAGTAGGTGGTAATGTTGATGTGGTCAATGACGGTATTGATGGATTCATGTTCCCTAATGGAGACCTTTCGGGCCTAAAGGATAAGACTCTGGCCTATATTGAAGACTCCAATATCAGGATGCATCATGGAAGACTTGCCTTGGAGGATGTACGTGAGAGGTTCAATACCAGGGACTGGGCTCGCAAGCATCTTGATTTTTATGCCAGACTTGAAGCTCTATCATCAGTCTAGCAGGAGTATTATGAATGAAAAAATTAAGAATCATGCATGTGCTCTACTCTCTGGATATTGGCGGTTCTGAAACTGTAGGAAGTGAGATTGCCAAATATATGCAGTCGAACGGGCACAGTAATATGGTTGTTGCGCTTGAACATGACGGAGTTCTTTCAGCAGAACTGCGAGCTTTGGGTATTGAAACCCGAGCAGTGAACAGAGCCGGAAAGGGCATGTTTGAAGCCATGAAAGATGTGTGGGATATAATTTCGGAATTCAAGCCTGAAGTTATTCATACCCATCACATGTATACCCTTTTTTATACTGTAGCCGGAGCCTTTCGATTCAGGGTCCCCATTGTCCATACAGAGCATGAGTTCTGGACTCTGGATACCAGAAACGGAAAGTTATATATGCCTTTTTTAGGTCGTTTTTGCGGAGCGATTACTGCAGTTAATGACAGCACTCGGGATTTCATGCGTGATTCCTTAAAGCTGCAGCCGAGAAAGCTGGTGACAGTACTTAATGGAATTGACCTTAAACGTTATAACGCCCGTACCTCTCTTGCCCGCTCGGATATCGGTCTCAAAGACAGTGACAAGGTGGCTGGGATAGTTGCGAGGTTGGATAAGGTTAAGAACCATGAAATGTTAATCAGAGCCTGGACTATTGTAGTGAAAGAGGCTCCTGAAGCGATGCTCGTGGTTGTAGGTGAAGGAGAAGAAGAGAAGTTTCTTAAAGGTCTTGTTAAAGAGTTGAACTTGGATGGTCGGGTTGTCTTTCTTGGCCCCCGGCGCGATGTTTCCGATATTCTTCCTCTTTTGGATGTTGCAGTACTATCTTCCCGAGAGGAAGGGTTACCAATGACTCTGCTTGAGGCCATGGCTTCCGAGCTGCCTGTTGTAGCAACGGCTGTGGGCGGGGTCCCGCAATTGGTTAAAGACGGGAGCAACGGTCTTCTCTGTGAGAGCGGCGATGAGTCCGGTATGGCCGCTGCCATTGTGGAAATTTTCAATTCAGGCAAAAATGCACGCGAAATGGGGATGGCTGGGTTGCGGCTGGTCCGGGAAAAATACAGTTTGGATTCTTCTGCTGGATACTATGAAAGCATGTATTTGAATCTTGTTGAGACTGGGAGCTGGACTTAATAGTCATAAATGATCTCTTGATGTGTAATTACAGAGTATTAAGATAAGGAAGTTTGCGATGAAAACATATTTTTCAGATAAAAGAGTTATGGTTACAGGTTGCTGCGGCACTGTTGGGCAGGAGTTGGTTCGTCAGTTGCTCGGAAAGTATGATGTCGGCGAGCTGATCGGTATTGATAACAACGAGAGCGAGTTGTTTTTCATGGAGCAGAAATGGTTCCACCTGCGCAAGGCCTCGTTTTGTCTTGGCGATATCAAGGATCTTCCTTCCCTCACTGACAAAATGGAGGGAGTAGAAATTGTTTTCCATTCTGCAGCATTCAAGCATGTGACTCTTTGTGAGAGATCGCCTATTCAGGCTGTTCAAAACAATATTCTTGGCGTGAATAATATAATTGAGTCCGCCAGTAAGCAGGGGGTGGACAAAGTTATTTTTACAAGTTCCGACAAAGCGGTGAACCCCACAAACGTAATGGGGACGTCCAAACTGATGGGCGAACGCATGATGACTGCTGCCAACAGTAACTCTCGTGCCGGGAAGACTATATTCGCTTCAACCCGCTTTGGGAATGTCCTTGGCTCCAGAGGTTCGGTAATACCTATTTTTCGTGAACAGATCAGGAAAGGCGGCCCCGTTTCTCTCACTGACGATGCAATGACTCGTTTCATTATGAGTATTGAGCAGGCAGCTGAGCTGGTAATCGATTCTTCTACAATTGCAATGGGTGGTGAAGTTTTTATTACCAAGATGCCGGTCATTCGCATACGTGACCTTGCTGAAGTAATGATTAATGAGCTGGCCCCTGTTTACGGACATAATCCGGATGATATCGAAATCAAGATAATAGGCTCAAAGCCGGGCGAAAAAATGTATGAAGAGCTTATGAACCTTGAGGAGACAAGGCGTACTCTTGAATTGGAAAAATATTTTGCAGTGCTTCCGGCATTCTCAAGCCTCTATCGTGATGTGAAGTATGACTTTGATGATATTGTCAGCAATGAAGTTACGAATCCGTATCATTCCGCTAATGAGCCCAGCCTTTCACACTCTGAATTGTGCGATTTTCTGAAAACACAAGGACTGCTCGAGGAACTTAAGTGTCCCGGCCATCCGGCTGAGCGCCATGTATTGCCTTAGCTGGTAGTCCTTGATTCATGTTTTTTGCTGGTTTCATTCGATTATTTCATGTTCAAAGCATTAAATTATTAACCAGGATGTAGTTATGCGTATATTAATTCTTGGAGGAGACGGTTATCTGGGATGGCCGACTGCGATGAATCTAACAGCCCAGGGCCATGAAGTCGCTGTGGTTGATAATTATCTAAGACGCAATTGCTGCCGTGAGGAGAACTCAGAAGCTTTGTATCCGGTTCCCAACCTTATGCAGAGGGTGGACTTATGGAAGGCTAAATCTGAGCATTCCATGAAAGTATTCATCGGTGATCTTACGCAGTGGGATTTTGTGGCCGAGGTATTTGAGAAATTTACCCCGGATGCAGTAGTCCACTATGCCGAGCAGCCATCAGCTCCATACTCAATGCTTAACCGGCGCGCTGCATCCATGACTTTAAATAATAATATTCAGACGACTGCTAACGTCATTTTTGCCGTTCGGGAGTATTGTCCGGACAGCCATATAATCAAGCTGGGAACAATGGGCGAGTATGGAACGCCTGATATTGATATTGAGGAAGGCTGGCTGGATGTTCAGCATAAAGGCCGTTCCCATAAATTTCTCTATCCCCGGCAGGCCTCAAGTCTTTATCATACTACAAAGATCATGGACACAGACCTGCTCTGGTTTTATGTGCGTATGTGGGATATCAGAGTTACCGATCTTATGCAGGGGCCTGTTTACGGAGTTTTTACCGAGGAAAGCGGTAATGATGAAAATCTGCTTCCATTCTTCAATTATGATGAATTGTTTGGAACCGTGCTGAACCGTTTTGTCGTTCAGGCTGTGGCTGAGTGTCCATTAACTGTATATGGTAAAGGTGGACAGACTCGTGGTTATCTCAATATTGTTGATACATTGAAATGTGTTAGTCTGGCTTTGAACAATCCTGCAGAGAAAGGAGAACTGCGTATTTTCAACCAGTTTACTGAAACCTTCTCTGTAAACCAGCTTGCAGATAAAGTTTGCAAGGTAGGTGCTGATCTGGGGATAGAAGTACAGATTAATAATATTGAAAATCCTCGCAAGGAACTTGAAGATCATTACTACAATCCTGCCCATAGCGGTCTGACAGAACTGGGGCTTGAGCCGGAGCTGCTTACAGATGAAGTACTTGGGCGATTAATGGAACTGATAATCAGGCATAAAGAAAGAATCGATGAAAATGTCATTTTCAGAGGGGTGAAGTGGGCTTGATTATGAAGATGATTCTTTAGCTGCGCGCTAATTAAATTTTAGCAGGATCGCTTGAAGCATCAGATATATATAGCTGTTTGTATGAGAAAGGCTCCTGATTGATAAGATTGGGAGCCTTATTTGTTTTGAGCCTCATAGGGTACAACGGGCTGCTCCTCGTGAACTTCATTCCTAAATGCCCAAGATAGACAATATCAAAACCTAGAGCATGACTTCCAAAGCTATTTTTGATTCAGGTCTCTATACCAACGCATACAAAACGCTCTTAGAAATGCCCAGAGTTGAGCACATCTTCTTCTTCGGAAGACTGGAGCGGTTCGCTTTTATAAATTGGAACGTCATTTCGGCGCGCTACTGAAGATGGCCAATGTTTTTCTTAGGATTTAACGCTCAGTTTCCGCGTCGCATAATTTCTTCTCCAGCTCTTTGATCCTTCGTTTCTCATCAGTTAAAATTCCATTTTCCTGTCCGGCAAATGCATTTCCTCCATTACGGAAATATTCACGACGCCACCGGTAAAGAATATTGGGGGAGATCCCAAGACTACCTGCAACTTCGGTATGAGTTCGGAAAGGATTTTCACTTAAAAGAACTGCGTTACGTTTAAATTCCGGATCGTAATTCCGACGTTTGGATTTGGTCATTCGTTTCTCCTGTCAAAGTCAGGATAGCGACTTAAAATCGTGTCCAAAATATTGTAGCAGGATCAAGTTCTTACGCTTCACAGAGTCAGACATTATTTTTAAGTTCAGTCTCATCAGGCTTGACCAAATTAAGTTTGGCAAAGTTCTTGATGCGTTGATATGGGTGCTAATGAGGCGTCTTCTTTTCTGGGCTGTTGGCTAGTTGCGTCTTCCCCATCCCTTGGACCACTATCGGCCTTTTTAAAAGGGCCAACCTGACACTGAGAAGAAAGAGAACGTTTCGCCGTAGCGTATTGCTGTGGATAGATTGCTATGTTAGTGTGTGAGTGCTTAAATATATGGTATTTATTGTAGGGCTTGTTCGGCAATGCCGAACTTTGCTCTGCGAGATCAATTTCGTACAAGGCTGCCCAATCATTCTTTATGATGCTATCAGTTTTAACACACAACAACAGAGGGGCTCTATGTTCAAACGTGGCTCTGCGATTCGGATGACGGTCTTTTTGTGTTTTGCTCTTGTTTTACCGTTGTTGGCTTCGCCAACTTCATCCTTTGGGGATGAAACGGATGGGCTATGCAAACAAGGTGACGAAAATTGTGTTACTTTTTATGTTTCTCCGGCCCAGAATTGTCCCCAAGGCAGCTTTACGGACAATATGACGGTATATTTTAAACAGGTAGTTGATGGAAAAGTGACAAGTAAAGCGGCTACTCAGGCTGGAGGATCACCTACGCCGAAGCTTGTCAGCCTTAAGGAAGGAACAATCTGGCAGTTGGAGGATGAAAACGATTTCTTTAAGCAGCCATACCCCTGTCGCATTAAAGTGACCAGCACCAATTGGGAGTTTGCGGATAATTGTTCGGCAGCCAATCCAGACGGATTAGAGTATTGTCTTGGATGCTCCCGTTTGAATGCACCTGATGCTACAACCAAGTACAATGGTCAAACCTATTCTATGCTCAATCCCGGTTGTGTGTATGGCGATGCTTCCGTTTTGAACACGAATCGGGTGTATCTGCTGGATCAGCAAAATGGGAATTATCTTTTCAGGGGACCGCGTCCCAGCGTATTCAATGCCACCGGAAAGAACTGGTCGTTTGATTACCAAGATTACATCTATGCTCTTAAAGACAGGTTTCAACGCCAGATGCCCACGAATAGTACCTTCCCCAACAAATTCAATTTGATTGACATAAGCCTGATCAGCGATGCTACGGCCACTGATCCCGGTAAGAGTGAGCATTTGGTGCTTATGTCCGAATATACGTTCCTTGGCGGAAATCAGTCAGATGTTCCGTCCCAAAAATTGCAGCCTGCACATCCTATCGCGGCTTCGGGAGGCAATGCTACCGGTCAGTTCCTATGGTGGCAGATGCTATCCGAAGACGCTGGTGGCGCCAATGCCAGTACCTTGTCGGACTGATTGAATTGATCGACTCCAAAATGACCAAGGGAAATGCTATACCCAATATTATTTATATTCATTGTGATGCCGGTTCTGACAGGACCGGGGAGGTGGCGATCTCTTACTTGCTTAAGAATCGTAAAATGAGACCAGCTGATGCCTACGTATACGGAACCACGATCTTCAATAATCCCGGCAATGGTGACTACAGTTTGTCCCGAGATATACCTCTTTCTACCTATCAGGAGGGAGCTACTACATATTGCGAGAGCATGAAGTATGGGGATAACGAATGCGGATTTTCGGACACCACCAGTTTGCCTCCTGTGGGTAAGGGCAAGTGCACATACCCTTGGCAGACATATTGCTCATGGAATTAGAGATAAAAAGATGACAAAAAATGCCCGGCAAGCGCTTGCCGGGCTTTTTTTGTCTGCGAAGTTGGATAACCGCTCTTAACGGCTACACAACGATGCCGGTTAAGAGGCTTAATGCTTTTATTCTTATTTTATATAACCTGTCTGCTGGCATATTTTTTCTTGCGCAATACATTGATCATATGTTTTCCCTTGTTTCATTTTACTCTTAAGCCCCACTGGTTTGCAGTAGTTTAGCTGCGCACTTATATTACCTGAATCGCTTTTCTTCTCTACAGTTTCAGATGCACAGTCATAGTAGAAGTTGTCTTTTTTGCATTCCAGCAGGGTGTCGTGTGTTCCATTTGAAGAAGGATAGCAATCGCCATCTACGAGCCCCCATTTTTGTTTCTTGTATGGCTTCTGTCCCGAAGGTCCAGGGCACAAGGTAACAGTAATCGTGGCTCCCGGCTTCTGGCAGATGACGGTGGATGCGTCGTCATTATATTCCCATGCGTATGCCTGCGAACCAACGGACTTTAGGTATTTCACATAGTTGGTATATGGCTTACCTTTACCGATTGCCAGATTATCCATTGCGTAGTTGCCTAGCTGTCCATCGGGTCCAACCGCGCATTGCGGTCCGCCGCAACCCGGCTCCTGACAGCTATTCGGGTCTGCGTCAGCTCCTTTTGCATGCATGCCTGAGCATGAATACCAGTTTGAGATATTAGCCTGTTCCACACTTACCGGTGTCGGTAACACAACATTGGTTTGGTTATTTGCGGGGAACTGACCTCCCGGCGGCTCAAGCCACTGGTAAGGAGACATACAACCGGCAAGAGAGCCTTCCGGGACAGTCCCTGCATTGCGAACCGCAAGGCTTATGCCTTTCTTTTTATTCCACGTATTAGTTTGGGTCAGCTGTGGGTTTGTATATGCGGCACCATTTTTACCATTGATACTTATTGTGCTGTCATCTTCATTGGGGCAGTCAAATAGGTCGGCTACAGCAGATACTTCAGTAAAGCTGCACTCAAATCCATCTTCCATCTTCATGCTCATGGGTACGTGGTATCCCGCAACCATGCTCAAATCATAATAGTCTGCACTCCCCAGTTTTTCAGAAGGCTTGGAAGGGTTGTTTGTGCATTTGCTGGTGTCTGCATATCTGCATCCTGTTGAGTATTCGAATAACGTTCCTACGCCGGAAGTAACATGACCCGGTAGGCCGCCGATTGTGCAGTTTTGCGGATAGTTATATCCGCTGGCAGCCTGCTGACAGTTAAGCAGTACTTCAAAGTGTCCGGAAGCGATGCCAGCATTGGGAACAGGAACCTTCATGCTGTCTTTTTCAAGAAGTAGCCTGCGATATACCTTGCCTGTCTTTGTATTATTATTGGAGTACATCATTGTCATATTTGCATTTTGGGCAACTTCCACCCACAGAGCTTTCATGTCGGCATCAGACGGCGGGGTCATCACTATATAAGCGGGGTCAGCGCAATTGTTGATAATAGTGATACGTTCATTGTCCCATTCCGGGATTTTACCGGTCCCTGATCCGCCACCTGAATTAGGTTTAGGAGTAGGAGTTGGAGTCGGCGTAGGGGTAGGAGTCGGCGTAGGGGTAGGAGTCGGCGTAGGAGTTGGAGTTGGCGTAGGGGCAGGAGTCGGGTTGGGGTTAGTGGAAGGGGTGAATTTTGTTACCTGACAGCCCATGCTGAGGCTTGTCTGGGAAGAAGGTCCCAGGTGGCTGGCACTGCATTCATTAGTCGTGCTTGTAGAGCTGCACCCGTTTGCATATTTCCAGCCGGAAGAATCAATGGTTATATACGTGCTTAAATTCTGGTTATACTTAGTACTTATAACGTCAATTCTCCACGTGCCATACTTCATAAGATATCCGGTGGCTCCGGCACTTGTGTTGTCTGCAGAAAAAGCTTTATGTGCAACACTATTACTGTCAATATAGTAGTAAGTTGCTGTATTAGTAACGTTTATCCCGCAGCTGCCCATGGCTATGGTAAAAAAAGTATATCCGTCTTGTGCTCCCGTGTACGGTATTGATACTTTTTTGTGATACGTCCCGCCATCTGCCCAGGCTGAACCAGCCAAGCAAGTGATCACTAACAAAAAAAAGGCTGTCAGCCTCTTTGTCATACTGCATGTTTTCATCTTCCCTCCCCGTTGATGAGAGTTTTGGTAAAAAATAATTATTATCATAAAACAATACACTTGGCTTTGTGTCAAGGTGGAGTGTTTTATTTTGGTCTTACTTTGCTTATTTCTGGTTTAAAAATGTTACATATACAAAAAGTACTCTATGGAATTTGAATGGTTGTGGACAAAAGTTGCATAAGATTTTATAGCTTATAGTAGGAGTCTAAAAATTGGAGGTTGCGGTGAGAAATGGGCATGAAGGCTGGTTTTATTGTCCGTGGTCTGTTTTGAAGGTTGTTCTCGCAGTTTTTTTTCTATTGCATATGATTTCAGGAGCGTCTTCTGCTCAAGCTGAAGAAAAATACTCCGCAAAAGAAGGAAGCGTAGAGGAGTTACTTGTTCCCTTACAAACACTGCATAATGATCTTTCAGGAATAGAAGCCAAGCTGGACAGTTTTGCCAATACCAAGTGGGAATACAAGGTTCTTATTCCCAACGTGCTTGGTAATTCTGATCATGATCAGCTTCAGGCCAAACTCGGCCCTTTGGGGATGCAAGGCTGGGAGTTGGTCACTTATTCTCCGGATGTGGGCTACATCTTGAAACGTAGGGTATTACTTAAACCTTAATGGTTCGGGATGCGGTTATGAATTTTCAGCCATTAAAATGCAGCAAACATGCACATGCGCAAGGAGGGTTCACCCTGTTGGAACTCATTGTTGTCATGGTCATCATGTCTATTCTCATGGCTGTTCTTCTGCCGAGGTTAAGCGGTCAGTTGGCGGGCGGAAGGCTGCAAGCCGCTGTTTCGGATTTAAGTTCCATAGCCACTTCGGCACGATTCAGGGCGGCTGACACAGGGAAGGAGCATATTGTAGTCATCAGTAACAAAAATAAAGATTTAAAACTGCTGAGTGCTGATGGTCGAAAAATTTTAAGTCGGACAATACTGCCTGAAAAGGTTGATATTGGAAGCATGGAACTGCAGGGAAAGCCTGTTTCCGGACCTGAGATTCATATAATTTTTTATCCCCGCGGAACAGCCACCCCGGCACGGATGGAACTTGTTTCCGCTAATCAGGAAAATATGCATATCTTTATCGCCGGAGCTGACGGAGGCGTGTATGTGCGTTAAATCTGTCAGCTCGGGGTTTTCGCTTATGGAAGTAATGGTGGCCATGGCGATTTTATCTATCGGTCTGGTTACGGTTGCAGGTGTGTACTCACAAGCGGCATCGTCCCTCTCTCAGGTGGAAGGGTTCCAGCGGGCAGGCATGGAAGCAGAAATGCGCATGGCTTCTTTTTTAAATACAGCTGATATCAAATCGGGGGAAAATTCCGGTAGCTGTGAAACCCTGCCCGGCGGTAGATGGAGAATAGTAAGTAAAAAAGATAGCGATTACCCTGGAGTGAACCGGATTAAGATTACACTATTGTTTTTCACGGAAGGACGGGAACATCAATATGTGCTGGAAACTGCTCAGGTTAACCTGAAGCTGCCTGTGGAGAGCAAAAGTCAGACAAAGGATGCAAGAAAATGAATTCAGTTCCGAGCCTACATCTTTTTTTCCCACGAATGTTGTTGCTTATTCTGCTAAGTGGTTTTTTAGCCGGATGCCAGCTGAATGCTGAACCTATTGATGTGGGGCATTTGGATCTGCCCCGGCCTTTGCTTGGTTTAAAGCTGAAAGTTGTGCAGAAAGAACTGCATGTCATTGAAGATGAAGTTAGGGAAAAAACAAATAAGGACCAGAAACGTGCCCTGCTGGTCATGAATTGCAAAAAAGGCAGTCCGGCGCAAAAGGGCGGCGTACATCCAGGAGATGTCCTGTTGGAAATTGAGGGTATTTCGGTGCAGGGAATGCGCGATTCTACCTTTATTATGCAACGAAAGCATCCGGGCAATGATGTCGCCCTGACCCTTTATAGATATGGTAAAATTATCAAACTGAAAATCCATCTGCCTGCTGACGTCCCGGTCACAAAGGCAGTTAAATCACCACGGGGGGGAACTTCATGATGCGTAATGACAAAAACGGTTTTACTCTAATTGAAATGCTGGTGGTCATCGTGATTATCGGTGTATTGGCGGCCATTGTTGCTCCGAGGTTTTTCGGTAAGACCGATGAAGCCAAGGTTGCGGCAGCCAAGGCCCAGATTGAGGATTTTTCCATGGCCCTGCAAAGTTATCAGCTGGATACTGGTAATTTTCCCACCACTCAGCAAGGCCTTGAGGCTTTGGTTGAAAAGCCTTCCACAGCACCTGTTCCAGATAACTGGCATGGTCCGTATATGAGCAAAAATACCATTCCCAAGGACCCTTGGAACAATGCTTACGTTTATGCTTCACCCGGCAAACACAGCCCGGACTTTGACCTGTTAAGCTACGGCAAGGACGGCAAGGCCGGAGGAAGCGGTGAGAACGCGGACATCACCAATTACTGATGAAGGCGGATTCACGCTCCTTGAACTGTTGGTGGCGATCACCATTGGATCAGTGGTGCTGACTGCGGTTTATTCGATATTTGTCACCGCTACCAAGGTAGAGCAAAGGGCACAAACAGTTCTGACTCCCATGCGCGCCGCTTCCTACGCTTTCAACATGCTCGGCAGGGATGTTCGCAATCTTGATCCTCAATGCAAAACTTCGGATATTCACTGTCATTCCGACACATGTCAGTTTCCAATTGTGGATAAAAAGGGAAAGCGGATCTGGGTGCGTTATGTTCTGAAAGAGGATGTTTTCTGGCGGGAAGAGCGCAAGGACAAAAAAGGAAAACCGGAAAAAGATAAGCTCATTTCAAAACTGGAGCTTTGTTCGGGGGTGGTGGAAATTCGCTTTAAACTCACTAAAAGAGGGTACGGCGGAGGGGTTACCGGAGAGTTGAAAATGGCTGGTGAATCCGGTCCGGGAATGATCGGTCTGGTCATGGATTTCAAGGAAGGTCCATCCAGACGGGACATTTTTCGTTCACATATTTTATTGGAAGTCACACCGCAGCAGAAGGCAGGCTAAAATATGCACAAGGATACAGCCCTGCATACAAAGAAATCAAAACAGCAAGGATTTGCCTTGGTTGTTACACTGTGGGTCATGGCTGTCCTTGGGGTGATGGCGGCTTCATTTTCCTATGAGGCTCTTTGCGAAACGAAAATTGAAAGCTGGTCCACTCAAGATCGGCAGGCGTATAATCTGGCTCGCGGCGGTATTCACAGAGCAGCAGGTATTGTCAGAAAGCATGCCCGCGATTCCGTACACAGTATTACGGATAAATGGTTTTCCGGGGAGGCATTCTATAAAGATGTAAGATTCGGGCCGGGCTATTATTCCATCGTCCGTCCTGATTCCGAGAAGTTTCAAAAGGACAAAGCTGCTGCAAAAAATCATACAAAAACAGCATCTCCACACTATGGTCTGGTTGACGAAGAGTCGCGGCTGAATATCAATGTAGCCGATATGGCCCAGCTACAGGGCTTTGCCGATATTTCAAACATATTGGCATCGAATATCATCCTCTATCGAACCAAGAAAAAGAGTACGGTCTCCAGCAAGACTCCTGCATCGGTAGCCATGGCAAAAGGCTTGGTTAACGGGCCGATACACAATCTGGATGAATTGCTGCAGGTGAAAGGCATGACCAGGGATATCCTATACGGTTCTTCCAATGGCAAGGGAGGACTTGCTCCCCATTTGACCTGCTATTCTTCCGGCAAGGTCAATATCAATACCGCCGGAAAAGAAGTTCTACATGCCATGGGCTTCACCACAAAACAGGTACAGGTCCTGCTGGCCTATCGTCTTAAGGGATGGAAAGGATTTGCAACGGTGGACGCGGCGTTCAGTGTTCTGGGAGCGGTTTCGCAGAAGTCCCGAATTGCACCATTGCTCAGTGTGCAGTCAAAGAATTTCAGTATGACCTGTCTGGCCGGTTTTGAGCCGGGGAAGCCTGTGGAGCGCATCAGAGCAAGGGTCAGTATCGGCAAGGATGAGTTACGTTTTACCCGCTGGGAGTCTGAATCCCTGCCGCGAATATGAACGGGGTTGTTTATGGATTTGAAGAAGTTGTTAACAAACATGTCCCTGCCCGGTTCTTTACGTAAGAAGGTCCCGGCGGTTTTGCTATTCGATATGCATGGGCTTTGTGCAGCTTCGTATGAATTTTACCCGGCTGAGAATAGCTGGCAACCATTGCTTGATCTTCCCGAGAAAAACAATATCCGGCCCTGCGTTGCGGTTCTTCCTCCATCAATGGTTGCGCTTTGCCGCACGCAATCTCCCAATAAGGAACAGAAAGATGCAGCGGCGGCTTTGGATCTGGAAGCCGGACAGCGTCTGTTCCGGACCCCTGAAACCGGAGGGCGGGAATTCAGATTTTATAACGGAAAGAACGGTGTGGGCGGAACCTTGGGCTGGATTTCCCATGAGTATCTCCACCGATGTCTGGAAACAGCGAAAGAAATGGGCTTTCAGGTTTCATCCATTGTGCAGCCTGAGCTTGACCTGAATCTTTCTAAGCCGACCCTGTTTATATCATGTGAAAAAGACGAACTTCGTCTTTGCTTTATTCATAAAAAAGTGCCCTTGAGCTGGCAAGTGGTCCCGGAGGGGGGACCGTCATTTAAAAGTGTGCTGGGTGTGCTTTTGGCTGAACTTAAAGCGGATGAGCTGCCTGATCCGGAAAAGATTATGCTCTGGATTCCTCCGGGAATCAAAGCTGATGAAGCAGCTTTAAATGATGCCATTAATAGGCAGTTGCCGGGAGTTCCGCTGGATGAAATCCGTGCTTTTGAAGCTCTTTTGGAAATTTTGCGTTTAAAACGCAGCAAGGGGTCTTTTCATGAAAGTCTTGAGGACTGGGAGAGAATTCCTTTGACCCCGAAAGATTACATCAAACCGGGACTGGGTTTAATCGGGGCTGTTGCGGGGTGTCTGCTGTTGTTCTTTTCCATGATTCATTTAAATAATCAGGATACTGCGGTCCTTAGGGAAGAAACGCACAAGGTATTGTTTCTGGCTAAACGCACTGATCTGGTGACCATGGAAGTGCGGGAGTATGTCCGCCGTAACAATGACATCCGTAAGTACACGGTGAAGAAGCCGTTTGTTTCTCATGTCTTCCGTGATCTCGGGGATGCGGTTCCGGCGCAGGTTAAGCTGAACACCCTGCGCCTTGGACAATCCGGCAGGATTACTTTGCAGGGTGAGGCCAAAAGCGAGATAAGTCTCATGTCCCTGCTGGAGAATTTGAGCAGCACCGAAATTTTTACCAATGCTGTCCTTTCTTCCATGAGCAAGCTGGAGCATGGGCAGGGATTCCGTTTTGTGGTGGAGCTTGATTTTCCGGTATGGCAGCAATTTTATAAGCCGCAGAAAATACAGGGGGCAGCGCAATGAATGCTTTGATTGCCTCTTGGAAAAAACTTGCCCCGCAGGATCGGCGCGCTCTTTCAATCTGCATTGTTTTTTTGTTTGGTGTCGGGTTGTACATGGGTGTTCTGGCTCCGCTGAGCGATATGTATACAACCACGGTTCAGGAACAGTTCCATTTAAAGAATGAAATTCAATTGAACACTCCCAAGGCCATGGTCCTGCCTGATCGCGAAGCCAAGTTGCGGCAGGTAAAAGGTGAATATGAAGCATTGAAACGGCAGCTTGACCTCATTGATCGCCGGGATTGGGCTGCCTCGGATATCTACAATGAAATCAGGGACTATGCCTCAATTACAGATGTCACCATTAAAGAAATTCGTCCCCTGACGCAAAAAAAAGAGGACTTTTTGCAAAGCCAGCCCATGGATGTGAGCTTCAGCGGTTCTTTCACCACCATAGAAAAGTTTATTTATTATCTGGAGACTTCGCCGCAGGTTTTTGCTGTTTCAGAAATTTCCTTGACCGGAAAGAGCGGTTCCATGGAGGGCGGCCTAGTGGTCAGCAAATATTCCATCCCATCCAAAGTTGACCCTAATATACCGGAACATAGTGATAAGTTGATCTTTTCCGTGCCGCCGTGGATCGGCTATGCTCCCTTTGAAATTGCCCGCCACAAGGGATGGCTCCAAACCAATGGCACCCGCATAGAATGCTATTTTTCCGAGCATGAAAAAACTAATTTTGAGAAATTATATGCCGGAGAGATTGACGGCACCGCCACCCATGTTTTGAACCTTATGCAGTTGCTTAACAAAGGTGTAGACCTGCGCATAGTTGCCCCGTTGGCGCAATTTAAATCCGGGGACACTTTGATGGTGGCAGGAAATTCTCCGGTCAAGTCGGTGAAACAGTTGCGCGGGAAGACTATTTTCGTGGAAACCGGAGGCACTGCCCACTATTTTCTTTATGAAGTCCTTAAGCAAAATGGCATGTCCCTTTCGGACATAAAAATAAGCAATATGTCCCGTGAAGTTGTCTCCCAAAGTTTGCAGGCAGGGCTGATCGAAGCGGGGGTAACCTTTGAGCCTTACGTAGGGCGATTGCTTAGGCAGCGTATCGCTAGGCCTCTGGCCGGACCTGAAAATGTGGAGAACTGGGCCTTGCAGTTTCTGGTTATTCGTGCAGATTCCCTGAAGGGTAACAAACATGCTGTGGAAGCCCTGATTAACGGTTTTGCGCGTGCTGTACGCTGGTGGCAGAAGAACCCGGATCAGGCCATTGAATTTCTGGCTTCCGATAATCCCCAGGGAGTCTCACAGCGGTCCATTAAAGAGATTATGAAAAATGTCCTTTTTCTAAATCCGCATCAGGTGCAAGCTTTTTTTTGCAGCAAGCCGGAAACAGAGAATAGCAGGGATGGATATTTCAAAAAATATGAGAATTTTTTCAAGCAGGAACTAGGCTATGAGGTGACCGTTCCCAAGGCAGATATTATTGACTGGCAATATGCCCGTAATGTCTTCAACTGCACCGCGCATGTAAAGACTACACATGTGAATGCCACCCATTCCAATGCAACGCATGTAAATGCTACGCATAGTCCGGGGGGTAATTCATGAGCATGGGAAAATATTTACATAAAAGCGCGGCAGATGCTTTTTTCAGGATAACATTTATTGTCGCGGCACTGACCCTGACCGGAGCTGTGCTCATTTTCTCCCTGCCCGCACCCCATGCGAAAACGGAGAATTATGTGGATGCCCCCCGTGAGCATCCTCCGACTGATCCGCTGGCCTATCCTCATTATTCTTTTTTTGACACCAAGAGACACCACATATTTCAGTACGGTCAGCTCGATCTGGTGCACCGGTCCTATAAGCAACCCTCCAGAACGGCCCCGCCGCCGCGCCTGCCTTCCGGACCTGATATATCCGGTCTTACCCTCAAGGCGACTATGCCGGGGGCCGGTAAATCCTATGCGATCATCACCGGAATAAACGGTGCTGCAAGTTCTCTGGTCACCCTTGGGCAGACTATCCGGCAGAGTGTTCTTGTGGAAATCAGTTCCAATGATGTTACCCTGATCCGTAATGACCAGAAAGCCATCCTGACCATGAGCAGTTCATGGGAAGGACAAGCTGAAAGCCTTATGAACGAGTCCGGGATAACTGAAAAAACGGGAATCTCTTATTCGCTTTCAGTTCCTTCCGGGGCAGTGGGCAAAGCCGGCAGTTCCACTGTTGGCGGACTAGGAGTCAATTTGATTCCCTTTTCTGTTGCTGAACGTAAAGACTTGGGGCTTCCATCGTCCAGCGGCCTGAAAGTGGCTCGTGTAGTGAGCAATAACAGCGGGTTGCGGCAGGGGGATTTATTGATGGCAGTGTCCGGGAATCCGGTCAGTTCCATACAGCAGGTCAGTGAAATTTTAAAAAGTAAAGTAGGCAAGGACGTGTATCTGACAATTATTCGTAATGGAAAACCCATGAATGTGGACATCAAGGTTCCTTGACCGGGCTGCATTCAGGAAAATCTTAGGTGAGAAATTTATGATGAGATCCGCAAGTTGCATACGATGTATTGTCGTCCTGATAATGGTCTGTATTTTCAGTCTGTCCATTTCCTGGATGTCGCGAAGCACAGCCCATGCCGCACCTGTTAAAGACCGTATTGAAATTAATTTCAGGCAGACGGACATCATGGCTGTACTGGAGTTCTATTCACACCTCATGGGCAAGACTTTTATTCCCAACAGCCAGCTGACAGGACCGGTGACAGTTATTTCACCGAAGCCCGTAACCAGGCTTGAGGCTTTGCGTCTACTGTATTCTGTTTTGGATATGAAGGGTTACACTCTTGTACAGCAGTCCGGTTACTATAAAGTTGTGGCTAAAGCTGAGGCAGTGCATGAGGGCTTGAATGTGGACGATATAACTGTGGGCGGAGATCAGATGGTCACAGAAGTGCTGATGCTTGAGTATTTGCAGGCAGCGGATGTGATTGCTGATTTTAAGCAGATATTATCTCCTGAAGGTTCTATCTTTTCAGGTAAATCCAATAATTACATTGTCTTTACTGATACTGCCGCCAATGTACGCAAACTTAAGGATTTGATTAAGCATATTGACCAGCCGGCTCCATGCCTGTTTCCAAGACTTATTCACTGCAATATATTGAAGCCAAAACAGTCGCTCCCATGCTGACCAAACTCTATACGCAACAGGCAGCTAAAACTGCACAGGGTGCAGTGGAAATACTTGCCATGGTGGAGACTAATTCCCTGATCGTGCTTGCACCGGAGAGTATTCATAAGGATATTGAAAAAATTATAAGCAAGCTTGATGTGCGTACCATGCAGGTTTCCATTAAAGCCTATCTTGTGGAAGTCTCATTAACCGATGATACCAAGCTCGGCTTCGAGTGGATGTTCAATGTTAATTCGCAAGGGACATCCGTAGGTGGATCCATGGATTTCGGGGACGCTTTCACCTCTGCCATGCTTGGCGGCACCAAGGAAGCTCTGAATTTTTCCATCGTCAATGGGGACAGTTTTCAAGCGATGATGAACTTTTTCGCCTCGAATGAAAATGCACGCGTGGTTTCGGCACCGCATATCGTGGCTCTTGATAACCAAAAGGCCAGTATCTCTGTGGGCACGGAAATTCCCATCCTCAAGCTGACCCAGTCTTCCATGACTTCGCAGCAGAATGTGATCAAGACTTACGATCATCGTAAATTCGGTATGCAACTGGATATAACTCCCACTATTGCCGAAAACAGGGATGTGACCCTTAAGATCGACCAGACCCTGTCCAGCTTGGTTACCGATGATACCGACCCGGACCAGTGGAAGTCCACTGACCGCGCGGCCTCTACAACCGTGCTGGTTAAAGATGCCCAGACTTTGGTTATCGGCGGATTGATGAGCGCGAACGGTGATTTGACCAAGAAAGGTGCTCCTTACCTGAAGGATATGCCTTTATTCGGGCCCCTGTTTGGAGCTCAGGAAGATAAAATAGAAAAGTCTGAGCTTCTGCTTTTTCTGACTCCGTATGTCATCGCCACTCCGGATGAGGCTGATGAAATGAGCGGACTGCGTAAGTCCCAGAGTCCCATGGCTGTGGATGAATTCGGTCTTGTTTTCGACCTCTAGCCTCGGAATGGTTATGCAGGAAAATGAAAGGAATATTATTCTGGCAGCAGCTCATGACTTGTCCTCTCCGGACAGGATCAGGGCTTGGTGGCAGAGAGTCCGGCAGGCCGGGGAGTCTGAACGGATGCCCTTAAAAGCACTGCGGAATTTCTCGGCATGGAATGGATGGAGCTGGATAAGACTTACCTTGCCGAGCCGGGACTGATCCAGTTGGTACCTGAAGGTTTTGCCAAGAATAATTTGTTGCTGCCTTTGGCAAAATACGATGGTGGCAAGGTCCGGGTTGCTGTGGCAACTCCTTTTATAGGTACTGCCATTTCTGAAATGGAACAGGCTCTGGATATGGAAGTCCACATGATTTTCGCTCCGGCGGACAACCTTGTGGATGCCTTGGAACGGGCTTATTCCGGCGAAGGTATGGAAGGCGTGTTCACCAGCCTGGATGATGATCTTGACTCCATGGATGATGTGGAAGATCTGCGCGATATGGCTCAGGCCGCGCCTGTCATCAGGTTGGTGAATAATACTTTTCGTGATGCCATTTCGCAAGGGGCATCAGATATCCATATTTCACCTTATGAAGACGGATTGGAAATTCGTTTCCGAGTGGACGGTATTCTGCATGTGGTTAATACCGTTCAAAGAAAGTATCAGGCCGCAATCATTTCCCGTATCAAAATTATGTCCAATCTGGATATTGCCGAGCGCCGTATCCCACAGGACGGACGTATCCGCTTGAAAATGGAACAGTCAGATTACGATATTCGTGTAGCATCAACCCCCACCGTGTTCGGTGAAGGTGTGGTCATGCGTATTCTGGATAAATCCTCCATCAAGGTTGATATTGCCGATGTGGGCTTTGAGCCGGAGATGCTTGAAACATGGAAGTCTCTTGTACACAGACCCCATGGAGCCATATTGGTTACCGGGCCTACGGGATCGGGTAAAACCACCACCCTCTATGCTTCTTTGAATTATATCAAGTCCCCGGAATTAAAGATTATCACCACCGAAGATCCGGTGGAATATCAACTGCGAGGCATTGACCAGATTCAGGTCAATTCAAAGGTGGGGCTGACTTTTGCTGCCGCTCTGCGGTCCATTCTGCGTCAGGATCCGGATATCATCATGGTCGGGGAAATCCGTGATCTTGAAACCGCTGAAATTGCGGTCCAGTCTTCTTTGACCGGCCACCTCGTACTTTCCACCCTGCATACCAACGATGCTCCTACAGCGGTCACTCGTCTGGTGGAAATGGGTATCGCCCCTTATCTTGTAGCGCCGACTCTTGCCGGAGCCATGGCCCAGCGTCTTTTGCGTCGCTTGTGCAGCAATTGCAAAAAGCAGGGTGCAGACGGCAAATGGCAGGCCGTAGGCTGTGATGTTTGTGACGGCTCCGGATATAAGGGCAGGCTGGGTATATTTGAGATTCTGGTCAATACGCCGGCCATTCAGACCCTGATCCAGAATGAGGCCAGTGCCGCTGAAATTGGTGCACAGGCCCAGAAGGAAGGTATGCGCACTTTGCTTCAAGACGGTCTTGCCAAGGCGGCACGGGGGACTGACCACGGAAGAAGAAGTCTACCGCATGGCTCAGGATAATTAGCAAAGTTTATAACTGGAGAAATCATGGCAACGTTCATTTATACAGCAATCAAAGATGGCAAGCAGCTTTCCGGGGAACTGGAAGCAGTTAATGCCGCAGCTGTGCAACGTGAGCTTGCCGGACAGGGTATAAAAGTGCTGCGGGTGGAAGCAAGGGATAATGGTTCGGGGACTGCATTGCAATCAGGGCCCGGGAAGAAGGGCCTGTCTCTTTTCGGGGGACGGATCAGCTATAAGCAGGTGACGTCTTTTACCCGTCAGTTTGCTACCTTGCTTGGCTCCAGCTTGCCTCTTGTGCGGGCATTATCCTTTTTGCAGGACCAGAACTCAGGGACCATGCTTGGAGATGTCATTGCCACGGTAAATTCTCGAGTGCGCGAGGGCATGCCTTTATCACGTGCTTTGGCTGAGTATCCCAAACATTTCGATACTCTCTACATCTCCCTTGTGGCAGCAGGTGAGGCCGGTGGCATGCTTGATCTGGCCATGGACAGGCTGGCATTTATGCGTGAGGCGCAGGAGGACCTGCGTTCCAAGGTTTCCGGGGCTATGATTTACCCGGTGATCATGCTTGTGGCCATGGTCGGGGCCATTATTACCATGATGCTCTTGGTGGTTCCCAGATTTGCACAGATGTTTTCCAGCATGGGCCAGAAATTGCCCGTGGCCACACGTATTCTCATTGATATTTCAAATGTTCTGCAACAGACATGGTGGCTCCTGCCCCTGACTTTGGCGATAGTCATTCCCACATGGAAAAAAATCGGTTCCACTCCCGCCGGGCGCATGCGCATTGATGCCGGGAAGCTTAAGCTTCCGGCTTTCGGTCCGCTTGTAATTCAGGTCAGTATGGCCCGCTGGTGCCGTACTCTAGGCACCCTTATCGGCTCCGGGGTTCCACTTTTGTCCGCTCTTCAGTCCAGTGCCGGAGTGACTGGTAATGTGGCGGTTTCAATAGTAGTGGAACAAGCTACAGCCGAGGTTCGTGAGGGTAGCAAGCTGGCTACTCCGCTTAAGGATAGCGGAGTTATTCCGGCATATGTGACCGAAATGATCTCCATGGGCGAGGAATCAGGTTCGCTGGATACAATGCTGGGTAAGATTGCTGAGCATTACGAGCGTGAAGTGGACCAACTGGTTAAGAATCTGACTTCCATGCTTGAGCCGGTAATGATTCTGGTTATGGGAGCTGTGGTTGGGTTTATTGTTATGGCCATATTGCTGCCTGTTTTCCAGATGCAGCTCATGGCGGGATAATATTTTATTAAAGAGTTGAAGAGGATTCTATGCTGAAGCGAGTTGTCTTGATTTTATCGGTTGTTGCTCTGATCTCCGGTTGTGTCACTAAGCAGAATTTCAAGGATCAGCTTCGGGAGGCAATTCGCGAAGATCCTCAGATAGTACTTGATGTTTTGAATGAAAACAGTGTTGCCATGTTGGCGATTGTCGATAAGGGCGTTCAAGAGCAGAAAAAAAATGAACGGCTGGCGAAGTTTGAATCTGAAATCAAAAATCCCAGACAGCCTGAGATCCGCTCTGAAAGAATAATGCTTGGCAATGTTGATGCTCTGGTAACCATTGTTGAGTATTCAGATTTCCTCTGTCCTTATTGCAGCAAGGGAGCAAGCGTGGTCAGCAAACTGGCAACTGAACAGCCTGAAAAATACAGACTTATCTTCAAGCATTTGCCTTTGCACAAGAATTCCAGAGAATTGGCCTTGTTTTTTGAAGCTATCGCCCGGATGGATAAAGATAAGGCATACAAATTCCATGATCTTGTCTTTGCACAGCAAAAGGACCTTTATGAAGATAAATCCGGTGCTGTGTTGCATAACATTCTGGAAGAAGTTGGCGTTGACCGCGGGCAGCTTCAGAAGAGCATAAATTCTGCGCAGGTAATGGATTTTTTAATGGATGACGAAAAAGAAGCCCGAAAATTCAAGATCAACGGCACTCCCACATTTTCTCGTTAACGGTGTGGCTATTAGAGGCTATGTTTCCGTGGAAAGATTCGAAGAAACAGTTGATTATGTTCTGGAAAAATCAAGCAAGACAACTGCTGATATTCAGGATGGAGAAATTTGTGGGGATTGTTTGAATCAGATGTAGTGAATATCCGTTAATGGAGCTTTGTGTTAGATTTTCTGTCCGCAGAGTGTCCGCGAATTTGCGCACAAAATTTATGACCATGCTCATAATAAAGCTCCTGAATACGCTGGGTCAATGCTCTGTTTTCAATAGCTCTTTTTGATTAAGGTCTCGATAACCACGCATAAAAACCGCTCCTAGAAACGCCAAGAGTTAGGCACTTCTTTTTCTTCGGAAAACTGGAGCGGTTCGCTTTTATAAATTGGAATGTCATTTCGGTGCGCTGCTGAAGATGGCCAATGCTTTTTTTAGGATATCTCGCTCAGTTTTCTCATCGCGTAATTTCTTCTCAAGCTCTTTGGTCCTTCGTTTTTCATCAGTTAAAATTCCATTTTCCTGTCCGGCAAATGTATTTCCTACATTACGGAAATATTTACGACGCCACCGGTAAAGAATATTGGGGAGATCTCAAGACTGCCTGCAACTTCGGTATGAGTTCGGGATGTATCTTCGCTTAAAAGGATTGCATTTCATTTAAATCCCGGATCGTAATTCCAACGTTTGGATTTGGTCATTCGCTTCTCCTGCTAAAGTCAGGATAGCGGCTTAAATTAGTGCCCACAATCATGTGTCAGGATCAATCCCGTTAAAGATGAAGTAGCTCTTAACTCTCAACGTTGAGGATTCTTGTAAGCTTGCTAGGAAGTGTCTTTTTACCCTTGAACTCTGTGAGGTAGCCGTGTATTTCCAGCCCTCAAACTAACGAGGTCTTTTTCATGGATTTGCATCAATTTTCATCCCAGCTGTGGGGGAAGGAAAACCAAAAAGAAAAAGGGTTACAAACTTTCGTTTATAACCCTGTGAATTCTAAGTGGCGGGGCAGGAAGGATTCGAACCCTCGGCCAACGGCTTAGAAGGCCGTAAATAGCTGTTTGCACTGATTTTCATCCTTTTTCATATTCTATATATTTTCAGTAGTTTAGTCGAATTTGTTTTGCATCCTTTTGCTTGCTTTTTCATCTATTTTGCGCTCAAGTGTGGGGGAGAGTGTGGGGGAAAACAGGAGGCAATATGGCAAAGGAAACAAGGCATAAGACGAAATACCCCGGTGTGTTTTACGTCGAAAAAACGCATGAACTGACCGGAAAGCCCGAAAAAGTCTATTTCATCCGTTACCGCAAGCACGGAAAACAGGTCGAAGAGAAGGCTGGGCGGCAGCATCGCGACGACATGACCCCGGCCAAGGCTTCAAAGCTGCGGGCCATGAAGATTGACGGAGACCTTCCGACCAACGATGAGGTCCGCATTGCCAAAAAGGCAGAGAAAGAAGCCGAGAATGCCAGATGGACCATCGACAAGCTTTGGAATGAATACGTTCGGCAGCGTGGTGAAGTCACCAAAAGTCTGAAGAGCGACATAAATCGCTACAACATGTATCTCAAAGATGGCTTCGGCAATATGGAAACCGGAGAGCTGAGGACCATCGAGATTGACCGGCTGCGTTCCGATCTGTTGAAGAAGCTTTCCCCGCAGACCACCAAACACGTCCTTGCGCTGCTCAAGCGCATCGTAAATTTCAGTATCAAGAAAGGGCTCTGCGTAGCCCCCGATCCCCGTTTGCTTCATTTTGAAATGCCCAAGATCGACAATGTCAAAACCGAGAGCATGACATCACAGCAGCTTAAGGCCTTCTGGCAGGCTCTTGATGAAGAGGAAGACCAGAATGCTGCTTCGCTCATCCGTCTGGCACTGGCTACCGGTATGCGTCGTGGAGCACTCTTTGCCCTGAAATGGGAAGATGTTGATTTCGAAGAACGGTTCATCACTCTGCGTGGAGAAGCAGCCAAGAAGGGTAAGACCGAAAAGATACCTATGGCTCAACTTGCCTATGACATCCTGAAACAGGTAGACTAGGGTGAAAGCGAATATGTCTTCCCCGGCCACGATGGCGGAAAACGTAAGGAGTTCGTTAGGATTGCCCGTAGGGTTCGGGATAAGGCAGGCCTACCCAAAGACTTCAGGCCGCTTCACGGACTACGCCACACCTTTGCTTCATTGCTTGCTTCAAGCGGTAAGGTTGACCTTTATACCCTGCAGAAGCTGCTCAGCCACGGAAGTCCCCAGATGACCCAGCGGTACGCCCATTTAGCGGATGAAGCCCTGCGGCGGGCTGCGTCTGTTGCGGATGATGTTTTGGGTGGTGGGAATTGATTGTTGAAGGTTTACTTTAATATTTTTGTGCGTGCAGACATCCGCAAATTAGTAGCTAAAGGTCTTTTATTTAAGGCTGTTGTCCGAATTAATACTTACTGGAGATAACCATGCCATACATCGGATGTACTAAAAAATTACTGGATGAACTTGGTATCACGGAGCCCGCCGAAGAGGTGGATCATCGGGGACTGCGCGGCTGGCATTGTAATACCTTTCGGCTTTATCGCAGTAAGGCCGTGTTGCTGGTTAACGATGAAACCAGATTCGCAGTTTTCATCCCAAGGATGGTCAAGAAGGATTTCGTGAATTTTGATCAGATTTTCCGCGATCGATTCAGGCAGGCTCTGGAGTGGGCCAATGTTGATTCTGCCCGGATTGCCAAGGCTTTGCTCCAGTGCGGTGGATGTTCATTTGGTAAAACCCACAATAGAAGCGTACTGGGCACCATGAACGATATGAAGCAGGCTATTGAGTTTATCCTTGAAACCGAACTTGGACGGCTGCCTGAATCGGAGTGGGAGCTTCGGCGTATCACCATGTTGCTCAACAAGACTCCTTATCGGGGTAAAGATTTGGACAAGTACGTGTTTGCTGCTGTCAGCATGCATAAAATGCTAAATGAATTATGACTCTGCATTAAGGTCTTATTTGAGTTGGGATGCTGCGGTGTGTTGTCGAGTGAATAGAGTAGTCAAGTTTTTACATGCAAAAACTTGACATATGCCGATAAATGAATATTTCTTGATTAAGAAGAGGATATCACCATGCAGGTAGCAGCACAGATTAATAACTATATTGAATCCGTCCCGCCGGGGAAGATCATCACCTATGGTGACTTTAAGGATTTGCAGGAAAGCAAGCCTCAGGCTTTGGCGAAGGCTTTGGGGCGTCTGGTGAAGAAGCAGGTCCTTATCCGTCAGGCCAAGGGGACATTCTATCGTCCCAAGAAAAACCTTTTCGGATCAGTTGGTCCTGCTGATGAAGAGCTTATTTCTTTTTTGACTCGCAAAGGGGATGAGATAACCGGAATCCTTACCGGGCAGTCTGTTTACTTGCAGCTTCAGATTGCTACACAGGTCCCGAGTGTGCTGACCATTGCCAGCGTTGCTCCCCGTAGAAAGCAGACTATCGGTAAGATTCAAGTCCAGTATGTGCGTAGCTATGTAGATGAGATTCAGGAGGCGGATATTCCGCTGCTGCAATTGCTTGAGGCTTTACGCTTCATCAAGAAGGCGCAGGATTGTGCCCCTGATGATGTGATTCAAGTCGTTGGTACAAAAATGGCGCGGCTTACGAAGTCTGATCTGGAAAGATTGGTGAAGTTGGCTAAATCCTATCCGCCCATGGTTCGAGCCCTTTGCGGATGTCTTTCTGAAGGGATGGTTGAAAGCATTCAGGTTGATTCCTTAAGGGGTAGTCTGAATCCTTACACAAAGTTCAAGGTTATGGTTTCGGATGCGGTTTTGAAAAACAAGAAAGCTTGGGGGATAATGTGAGGCTTCACGAATCAAAAGATATTTTTCGGGATGCCATTCAGGCAACTGCGGATAATTTGCGGTTGCAAAGCATCTTTATCGAAAAAGATTACTGGCTGACTCTCGCGCTGTACAGGATTACTCAGACTGATCTTGCGGATGTTACGGTCTTCAAGGGTGGGACTTCTTTGTCCAAGGCATATGGTTGCATTGAACGCTTTTCTGAAGACGTGGACCTCGCTGTCATCACTGAACAGGGCATTGCATCCAATCAGATTAAAAAGCTGCTCAAGAAGATTACAGAGATAGCCAGCAAGGATTTGACTGAAGAGCCAGCGGGAAGCAGTAAAGGCTCCATGATCCGCAAGATTTATTATTCCTACCCGCAAACTTTTGAAGGTGCTTTCGGACCGATCTCTAACAAGATTTTGCTGGAAGTGAATGCTTTTGCTCATCCTTCGCCATACCAGCCGCTGCCGATCTCTCCGTATATTTATGACTTCCTGAAAGGCAGGGGAGAGGATGCGCTTGTCAAAGAGTTCGGGCTTGAGCCTTTTCCATTTCAAGTCCTGTGTCTTGAGCGGACATTCACGGAAAAAGTCATGGCGATTGTAAAAGCATCCTGTAGCGACAATCCAACGGAATCCCTGCGCCAGAAGATTAGGCATATTTACGACATCCACCAGCTTATGCAGCGGGAAGAGATTCAGAAGTTTGTCAACTCTGCTGATTTCCAGCTACTTCTTGAGGTTGTGCGCAAATTTGATCAGGAAGCCCCGGTTGGCGATGCAAAGTGGGTAGACATAAATATTGTCGAGTGTCCTATTTTTGCTGATACGGAGGCTGTATGGAAATCCTTGTTGCCTGCGTATCGTGATGGTCTTGGGGCTATTGTCTATGGAGAGCTGCCTGCTGCGGATGATGTTTTGCGGAGTCTGGTGGAGCTGGGTAAAGTCCTGTAGCTAAATTTTTCTCGTTCTCAATATGTTTTGATTTTGTAGATACGGATAGTTTCAAGTCTCGTTTAGGTGCATTGTTTTTAATGGGGGGGGCATTAAAAAATAGTGTTTTTTTTATGGTATTGTTGGTGGAGATCATTCATGGCTGTTTTGCTCCAATATTATTAACTATGGCATTTAATGTGATTAAAATCATATCTGGTGCGTTAAGACTCGGGAATATAAATTTTTGGTTAGCCTACTTCGGCTTTAAGTATGTGCCATTGCGCGATACTAATTTTGGCTGATGCATCAATTAATCTTTCGGCCCATTCAAGTATTTCCTCTTGTTCAAGAGTGAAATTGTTTTGAGAATTAGATTTAGGCATCATAGTTTGGAAAACGTCACAAATGAATGTGATGGCATCATTCATCTCTGGGCTGTTCTTTTTTCTAACATGTTGTTTTAGTTCATTCTCATTTACGAAATATGCATAACTGTCTATTATTGATTGGATTTTAGTGCTCTTTGAATGGGCATATTTATTCAGTATCTGCGAGGATGTGTCATCAATATTGTCTGGAATGTTTAGCAAGTCCCCTAGATGTTCAACGATAACGTAAAGCTTACTGACCAGCTGGTTTGTGTTATATGCAAACTCAAGTGTTGGGCTAGTCATTGTTCGCAGCCCTAATGATGTAATCGTTCCTGTTTCTAATTCATGGCCATAGAGTAAGGTGTTTATGGGGGGATCATCTTCTGTGGAAATTAAGACATTTAGTGGGATGCGAATTGCGTATGTAGATAAAGTGTGATTGTTTATATGTGGTATAATTATGATTTGTTTAAAGAGAAAAGAAAGGGCATGATATTCATAAGTATTGAATTTTATTTGTGTAAAAGTAGATCCGAATATTTTTCCAATTAAATTAGGTTCAGTTAGCAAATCCATATGCTTATTTACGTTTATAGCAATCCAGAATGTCTTTTCTCCTTGATAGTTGATGTCAGACTCTATGAAGGTGCAAAGTTTGGCATTTTCATTTGTTGAGAATGATGATTCAATTTTTTGCTTTATTTTTTGAAGCAATTTGTTGAATTTGATACGACATTGAACATTGGCGCAATTGATCGTAGGTTCAGGTGAATATAATAGCTGGTACCACATGGGACATAGTGAATCGAATAATTTTGTTTCTTTATTTTTTAGGGGGTCCAGTTCGTTATTTATGCTTGTCTGGCCGACTATTTCCTGAAATGCTGATTGATATTTTGTAAGCTCCTTCTTGGCATCGGCAAGATTTATGGCACTAATATGCGAATTTTTGTTTGTAATACCATTTTTCGTTAATTCTTCCTGTATTATTTTTTTTTGTATTTTATCTTTTATTCTTGCTGTGAAACAGTTGAATAGAAGAGGGTGCTGAGCATGTGCGATAAAATTTTGGCATGCATTAATATATCCATTTATAGGTTTAATTAATTTTTTATAGTTATCAATAGTAGCTGAAGCGAGTATAGGAGTTGGATGTTGAATTAAGCCTAACTCTTTTTTTGGGGCGGACATTGTTTTTGTTTCACTTACTTTCCCCCATTCATCAACTGCAAAACGTGGTAACAATGGATAATCAATAGATTGTGAATTTAGCTTATCCCATATACTTGTATCAATTCTTCGGGAAATATCTTCGGGGCGTCTTTTTTTGAAATATCGAGTTAGTTCCTTTTCAATTTTTTTAAGAACAGAAAAGATTTCTTTTCGTATCTTAAATGAACTATCTGCATATTCATTCCAAGTTGCTGGACGTAAATCCCATTCGACAAGGTTTAGAAAAGTTGGATTGACCTGAGATAACCACGATGGCCGCAAATGTTTAGCTGCGATACAATCCTTAGTGGTTGGATCATGCTTAGTGTCAGCAATTCTATGCCTATGACCATAGCCTTGTGCTCCATATGCGCTTTTTTCTGGATAAAGTAGAGCTAAAAGCTCTACTCTTTTGATTGTTTCATCATGAAGTACGGTATTGAGGTCTTTTGATGCTAGTTTTTCATCATCGACGATATAGTGAGCTTTAATGTTCTCTTTATTTATTACGATATTTATTACCAACAATTCTCGTTTAAATTTAGCGTTGGTTTCGTCCCAAATATCTGTACTCAGATCAGAGCTTGTTTTATTTGCTATTGTTTTTAAAGCATAAACCAGTTCGCAAAGAGATTTTAAGGGGAGCTCTTTTAGTGAATCACCAAAGTTTAGCTTCTTCAATTGGCTTAAATAATAATTATTCTTTGTTTTTAAAAAACCGAACCAAAATGTTAATTCAGCCATTGCTTGCCAGTCCGCCGGTTGGTTTGGGGCTTGTAAAAAACAGAGAGAGCGTAGCCATTCTTCTAGGTATTTAAATGTTCGCTCTTTGGGAGTTTGCCTTTCTCGCAAATTTTGGCATTTTTCTATGAGATCTGGTTTGACTGATTTGAATAGTGTTTCTAGATCTTTTGTTAAATTAATTTGACCTGTTAAGTCGAAATCAAGAAAAAAATACCATCCTTTCCCGAATAGTTCATGCGCTTCTTTGAATAACTGTGAGTTTTCATCGACATAATCCTTGATGCCAAGCCATAAGAGGGCCCTAGCCACTCCTGTAATTCCAACACATGATTTGGGAGGTGATGCGTATAGCTGGGTAATGAGCGTTGACGATTGATTGTGATGTCTTGCGAAGGAATATAGTAAAAAACCTTCTAGGCTGTCTTCAGAGATACATTTTACGGCTTCTGTCGCAGCAGCAGACCAGGGATTGAAGATATCATCGCAAAGCTCTTGGGCTAACTTTTCTGAACGTAATGGGTGTAAGCTAGTAATCGTCTTATTGTCTGAGGACAATCGAAGCAGATATTCTTTTTCAAACAACCGAAGAGTTGCAACGGGTGCATTTAGGCATACTGATTTACATATTTCTTTTATTTTTACTTGAGCTTCATATGCTGTAGCGACAGCGCAAATGCGTAGCAAATTTAATTCTTCAGGTGAAATTTGATTTGTTCTAAGCTTTTCTTGCAGTTGTTGAACTTGGTTTTTTATGCGTTCCTGTAAGGACTCATTCTGTGTGATTAAAAAGATAAATTCAAGTAGGGGGCCATGTTCTCCAAAGCGAATCCATGCCTCGTTGAATGTCGGGTATGCAGTTGAAATGCCGCGCGTTGTTAAGTTATTAAAAATTGATTCCGCTTCATATTTTTCCAAAATTAATTCTACAAATTCTGGGAACCCTAAGTCTTCTTGAGGGGCAGATGAACGAGCAAGGTCTTCTTCTCTGATAGTAACAAGTATGTGCATGTTTTTCTTTTCTACCAGAAGCTTTACCAGTTCTGGCCAGTCTGAATCGCTTGGGCGTACGTCGATATAGATATATGTAGGCACTCCCATTGCACTGTGATGTTCTGAGATTGCAAGTGCTATTTTTGCTGCATGTTTTCTGTCATCAACATGGTTAATGCAAAAACGCCAATCTGCCGGTACGTGGTCGTGAAGATATCTATATGCAAGAGCACTTTTGCCCTGTCCAGAAGCACCGTGAATTATGACTACCTGTTTTCCTTTTTGATAAGCTTTTTCGATTTTGCTGAGGTGCTCTGTTCGTATAACATCTAGATTGCTGAGTATGTGGTTGTAGTTGACCGAAATACCTTCATAAAAATTTGATTCAATAACTTTAAGATCTAAATCCTCGGTGTTTTGTTCAAGGATAGGTTGAATTGATGTAAACCATTCTTCATGATGTGCTGCACGTTGTTCAAGGTATAGTCCAATAGTTTGGATTTTTTCGATGATATCCTGATACGAAATGAAGTTACTATTTTCCGATGCCCGATATATCCAATAGGTCAATAAATCGAATGCGGTAGAAGGGGCTCCTCCAACGAGTGTTTTTTGTAAAAAGTTATAAACGTTATCTTTTAAGTGTCGTTCATCTATCTTTTCCCATGTAATATTTTCAATTATCGTGTCGAATTCTCTTTGCGTGTATCCATCTGTAATGAATTTGTTCCTGAGAGAAGGTGTTTTATTTTGGGTCCTATTCCATCCTTTGCATAGCTCGGGCCCTATTGGACCAAATGTTGCGATTATGACTTGCGCAGTCGTGTTGTTAATCGTTTCAATTGAGCGCCGGAAAAAGGAATTAGGACTAGAGGGATTAAACTCAGAATATTTAAGATTCGTTGTATGTGACTTAACTTGAATAGAATAAATTAATTTTTCATCCTGATATACATCAAGGTCTTCTTTCCCTTCCGGTTGAAAACTGAACGAGGTGTCTTCCGAAGTTAGGACTGTGTTGAGTATGTATAAAGCTTGGCATCTAAATCCTTGAAGAGCGGCTTTTGCACCTGAGGCTGACATTTTCTATCCTTTTGAAAAGGTTGCTCTGAAACTTGATTCTGTTGTTAATGCATAATGATTAGTTTTGTCTATGGCACTAAGCTGGATGCTATTTCACCGGTTCCTCTCGGATAATCTTAAAGATATTTGCAGGATGTAGTTTGTATCTTACTAAATCGAGCATTTGGTTAATTTTGAGGTCTCATTGACTTGGCTTGTAGGTCATGAAGGTGTATGGATTTGAGCAGGTGAATAACAATGTAGTTGTTTATAGTTTATCGCTTTAAGCAATAAGTTGTGTTGGGGTGGTCAACAAATTTTTTGATAAAGGTAGGGCCTTAAGTTTTATGGGGGTGCTATCTGAATATAGATCTACAAGGTAGAGAGAGTACATGGCAGCTAATATTATCGAGCAGAATAATCTTCAAGAATTGGCTCGTGGAACACTAGAAAATGTTAGGAAAAAACTTTTAGATCTGACTGCAAGAAATAGGCTTCTCAATTTTAGAGAGACAGCAAAAACAATACGCATTGTGGATGAGCTGCCTAACCAGGTGTTTGCTATATTGGTTCAGAATAATAAATCTATGGAGATCATAGCTTATGACCCCCTTGAAGAAGCAGAGACTGCCTCAGATAATGACTCTACAGTACTTGATGTAAACCGAGAGCTTGAAGTTATAAACGATTTGTCTCTTGAAGAGCTTGCAAATCAATATGGCATAACTGTAAAGCAGGTCTCATTTATAATCAGCAAGGTCAAAGGCCTTGGTAATGTTGACGATGTTAATAAGTTTTATGTCGATAACACTAAAGTGAGTTTGTTTGCTAAAGATTTTGCTTTAAAGCTTTATTCTACTGAAGATAATGATTGTAGTACAGGTGTGTATAAAGGTGATTTAACTATTGAATATGATGCTAAAAAATATGGATTAAAGTTTTCTAGAGTCTCTTACATACGAGAAAGGGTTGAGAGTCTTGAAAGTGTTTCAGAAGTACAAAAAGTATATCCTGGGGATAAGAATAACTGTAAATACGCTGTAGATTATGCCCTGCGTTTTTTTAATAAGCCTGATGTCGGAGCTGATTTATCTATAAATTATGATGAACGAACTGAATCTTGTGCTGATATAGATTTGAGTGAAGAACTCCCGATGGAGCAAGAAGAGTTAGAAGAAAAGCATATTGACACTTGTTTGCAGACGCCATTTATTTCGAAGCAATTAGAGAAAAAATGTGTCGCGGTTACAAGGGATTATAAGTCTGCCATCAGTGAGACCGGTGCCAATTTACTCTATTTGGCTATTGGTTTTCTTGAGTGGACCCAAGATGAAAGTTCAGACAAAAAATTTAAAGCTCCTCTTGTTCTGATACCAATTACCATTGAGCGGAAAAGGGTAAACCGACCTGAAAAGCTATACTCCTTTGAGGTAGAATTCAGTTCTGAATACATTGAGGCAAACCTTTCTCTCGCTGAGATGTTAGATAAGAATTTTGGTATTAAACTTCCGCTGTGGAACGACGAGACAAAGCCGGAGGAATACTTCACAGAGGTTGCGGATGTAATTGCCGAGAAGAAGGAGTGGAGTATTCATCGGGAAATGGTCATAGGTTTTTTCAGTTTTTCTAAGTTACGTATCTATAAGGATTTAGATGAAAAATTGTGGCCTGATGGGAGTGGACCTCTAGATCATTCTTCGGTGGCTGAGTTATTGGTAGGACGGGATTTACGAGAGCAGTCTGGGCTTAAGTTTGGTGAATTTAATCCCGAGGACTCCCCTGAGGCTGATGAAATACCGTTAGTCATGAAGGCCGATGGCTCGCAGTTAGAGACAATTTATAATGTTTTGCACGGTGGTGATAATGTTGTCGTTCATGGTCCTCCTGGTACGGGTAAGTCACAGACAATTGCAAACTTGATAGCCGCAGCACTGAATCAGTCAAAAACAATTCTCTTTGTCTCGGAGAAGAAGGCTGCTCTGGAAGTTGTCAGGAAGCGTTTGAATAGTGTTAATCTTGGTGATTTTTGCCTTGAGCTTCATAGTCATTTAACAAAGAAAGGGCAGTTGCATCGAGATTTGGAAAATCGACTCCACAAAAATTATCCTGAAGTACATGACTTTCAGCAAAAAATAGAAGAAAGAAAGCACCACAGAAAACGTCTGCTTGGATATTATAATGCGTTAGTTCAAAAGAGGGGTAAAATTGATAAGTCAGCTTATGAAATCTTTGGTGAAGCTGAAAAGTGGCGAACTAAACTTGATGACATAGTTTTTGAATATGATTTCGAAAATTGTCTTGAATTAACGCAGGTTGAATTGAATGTTATAGAGGAAGAAATAAATGAATATGCTGGTTTGTTGTCTGATTTTGATGAAGAAACTATAGGTGCGTGGACTGGGTTCTTTCCACAGACAATTTTACCCGGCGATGAGAATAGGGTACGGGATGCTCTTGATGGTGTTTCTACTGCGATCAATAGAATTCAATCACAAGTATGTTCTATGGGGCTTGACTGTAGTTTTTCCTTTGGAACAGCTGAAAGCTTAGTACAGGCAAAGATTGATAGTTTGCCCCAAATACCTGAATTTTGGGATCAAAATATAGCTTCAATCTTTGTTGATAGTGAGGCCCGTCAGTTGATAGAAGGTCTCATTGCACTGGTGACAGAATGCAATTCTTTGAAAAGAGACTCTGAGTGTCTGTTCGGCAATATTGACTCATTAACCATAGAGGATTTTTTTGACACTATCAGCGCAGGTGAAAAGCTGAACGAAATAGGCCTTAGCGCATGGACGGTTGCAAGTCTCAAAAATATGGAACAAACACGAGGGCAAATTAAGGAAAGAATAAAAGCCCTTAGTGAAGCGACCTCAGAAGGATCTGCTTTATTTCCTTATTTTGTGTTTTGTTTGGATAATTGTAATCGAATTTGTGAGTTGGCAGATTACCTTGAGTCTCTTTCGCCCGTAATTGCTCTGCATGCTTATCCTGAACATGCCTCAAAACTTGCTCATCAATATCTTGATGAAGCTACTGGAACTTCTCGAACTTTATTAAAACAATTTGAAGATTTATCACAAGTGTTTAATATTACAGATAAATGTAGTTGTGAAAGGATCAGAGAGATAATTGATATTTTTTCAGAGCAGCCCGGAATGTTTGGGCGTCTTTTTTCTTCACAATATAAGGAAGCTAAGAAGGACTATGCCGCTCTGTGTAGGTCAAAAAATAAAGTTAAACCAGCCGATAGTATTGAGAGTTTGACTACTTTAGCCAGCATGCTTGAGCGAGTTGAAAAGTTCAAAAACAATCAAAATTATACAACTGTATTTGGTCCTCTTTTTAGTGGAGTAGACACAGATTGGAATATGCTTGGCGAACTTGTTAAATCATCGCGAAAAATAGCTAATCTATTTGAGTCAGATTCCGCCGGTAAAAGGTTTTTAAAAGATTTTGAAGCCAATAAAGAAAGGGTACTACGTTCAGCTGAGTATACAAGAATTCAAAAAAGGGAATTAGACTCTCTTATTGGACAGTTTTTCAAATATGATCAAATCAAATCCACTCCATTAAATGAAGTTCAGGAATTATTAAATAATACTGTAAAGGAAGCGGTCAGTTGGATTCCCGCACTAACCAGACTTCATAATGAGGACGATGTTAAAGTTTTCGAGATTATAAAAAAAGCAAGTAAGGCAATTAAAAGCAAAGAGATATCTTTAAAACTGAATAGAGGAGATAGGTATCTAGAGTTAATTGGAAATAATTTCTCTGGTGAGTCTACAGATATAAATTTGTTAGACGGAATGAATGTATGGACGAGTACTCTCGTAGAAAAGAAAGTTTGTGATGAAAATTTGTTAGGATGGTTGCTTGAGGACGATACAGAAATGCGTATCGTTAGCTTAGAAGAGCTTACAAGAGAGTCTGACTCTAGTCTAAAATCTATCTCACATAACCTAAATGTACTTGAATCTTTTGGAAACCTCGACAGAGATGTGTGGTTCAGTGGGGGGATTAATCAATGCTCTTTTGAAATAGCTGGCAACAAGATATCTCAATGTCTCAAAAAAATATCTCAACTTCAAAAATGGAGTTCGTATCAGAATCTTAAGTTTAAATTAGAAGAGCGTGGACTTTCACGAATTGCAAGCGAGATTGAAGACAGAAGACTTTCCCCTGCTAAGGCAAGGTCATTATATAAATATGCCATGTTTAACAGCATGGCCCGCGATTTAGTGCGTAAGAATAGTGAGTTTAGGGATTTTCAAGGACCTGTTTTTGAACAGATACGTCATAAACTTAGGTTTTTAGAGGAAGAGCTTGAGCTCCTTTCTCAAAGTAAAATAGCCAGAAAAGCCTCATTGCATACTCCGCCTCACGGAGTAAGTTATGGGCGAGTTCGGGATTATACGGAACTTAGCTTAATTAAGCATGAGATTGGCAAGAAAAAGGCGCATATACCTGTACGGCAATTGGTTAAGAGATCTGTTCGAGCCCTCCAGGCATTAAAGCCATGTTTCATGATGAGTCCGATGTCTGTTGCTCAGTATTTAGATCCGGGTGCCGTTTCTTTTGATTTGGTAATCATGGATGAAGCTTCGCAGTTACGCTTGGAAGATGCTTTGGGGGTTGTTTTGAGGGGTAAGCAGATTGTTGTTGTGGGCGACCCTAAACAATTACCCCCAACTTCATTTTTTGACAGACAGGTCAATATTGATAGTGAAGATGAGACTATTGCAGATAATGCAGAATCAATTCTTGATGTTGCCCAAAATTGTTTTTCGAATAGCCACCTACGTTGGCACTACCGTTCAGAAGATGAGCGGTTGATAGCTTTTTCCAATGCTCAATTTTATGGAGGTGAGCTAGTCATTTTTCCAACTCCTGCACAAGCCGGAAGCGATACCGGGGTTTTTCATCATTATGTGGAGAATTCATATTCGCAGAAAGGGCCAAAAGGAGGAGTTGTTAATAGGCAAGAAGCGACAACGGTTGCACAGGCTATTAGAAAGCATTTTAAACGTTATCAAAGTATTAGCTTAGGTGTAGCTACTTTCAACGTTAATCAGAGTGAGCTTATTCAGGATGAACTTGATCGGTTGTGCCGTGAAGATAAGTGGCTTGAAGATAGGTTAAAGCAATTAGATGACACTCCTGATTCATTTTTTATTAAAAACCTTGAGAATGTTCAGGGTGATGAACGGGATGTGATTTTTATTTCGACTACTTATGGCCCAGACAAGGAGAGTGGACAGGTCTACCAACGTTTTGGCCCGATAAATACTGAGACCGGGTGGCGAAGGTTGAATGTAATTGTTACGAGAGCAAAAAAGCAAATCCATTTATTTACGTCTTTAAGGTCGTCAGACATCAAGCTTACTGCCGGTTCACAACAAGGTGTTGTTGCATTGAAAAATTACCTAGAATTTCTAGAGACAGGTAAAATACCTGAGTGGGGTTCTGTTCATTCGGATCGTGGACCTGACAGTAGTTTTGAAATTGCTGTTGCTACTGCTTTGCATCAGAGAGGATATAAAACAGCTTACCAAGTAGGTGTCGCAGGATTTTTTATTGATATCGGTGTTTACCATCCAGGTCGAGATGGGGAGTTCTTGCTTGGTATTGAGTGTGACGGTGCAACCTATCATTCTGCCAAGAGCGTGCGCGATAGAGATATTTTGCGTCAGTCTATTCTTGAATCCAAAGGTTGGAACATTCATCGAATATGGTCGACAGATTGGTTTAAGAGCAGAGATAGTGAAATTGAAAAAGTAATCCAAGTCCTTGATAAGCTTATGGCTGCATCTTCTGTTAAGGAAGTATCGTACCCAACTAAAGAAGATCTTACTGAGGATTATAAACCAGAAAATGTTACAGAGTCTGTTTCACAAGAAGAGGAATCTGACGAACTTCGTGCAGCTCTTCTTGAATTTCGGAGGGATAAGATTGAACCCCATTATTCAGATTTAAATGCCACTATTCTTTCTGATGAATGGATTGATCGGTTTCTCGAACGCAAGCCGACAACTCAAGCTGATTTCTTTTTGATTCCGTTAGAACAACGGGAAACAATTAAAGATGGCAGTCAATATTTGAATGATGTCTTGGAGTTGATTGGAGATTTTGTTTGATGGGGACTAGGGTGCTCGGGGCGATTTATAATTTATCCCAATTCATTTTGAGTCGCTATGACTGTTACTGACTTAGTTCCACGGGTCAGAGCAACATATAAATTTCGAGCATCTAATTCTTGCGCGTTAACAACAAGTACATGGTCGAACTCGAGACCTTTAAGAAGTAAAGTTGTTCCGACAATATGTCCATATGGGCTTCTTCCTAGTACTCGATCTCGTTCACGTACTTCAATGAGTGAATCTGTGATAGATAAGTCAGCGTTTAAGCAACATCCTTCAAGGGCTCTTTTTAAACGACTTACAAATTCTTTGCGATAAATTACGACATTTTGCAGTGCTTCTAAGTCTTCTATTAGTCGTTTGAGACTACTTGCGTCGCCATTCTCAATAGCTGCAATTAGTAACCGAACTAAGTTTACATTGTTTCTTAATCTTCGAGTCGTGGGTAGTTGTCCCTCTCGCATTTTTCGAATTGGGGTGCTAAAAATATTTCCGATTTGAGTCATGCAGGATTTAAGTATGTCAATTATGGCAAGACCTCGCTCGTGCCCTGTTAGTATTAAAATTTGGGATATTCTATCTAATAATTCTTTGCATTCAACGGGTTCAATAGCTGAGGCTTTTCCCCCTAACCGACGGGCAAAATATGCAGCTTGGTTTCTATTCGGATAAATAACTGCGATTCTTTCCCCTGCAGTTGATCGTCTATAAATACTGTAAAATGAATTACGGGCCTGTTCTCCTGTGTCGTTAGTTCTTATAAAAAATACGGGGTTATATTTTCTGAGATTTAAATTAATTGTGCCCGAATTAATTAGATCTTTACGTATTGTTGAGAGCGAATTGCCTAATGAAGCATTTACTGATTCCCATCGCCAAGGTGTGTCTAGTGGAGGTAATTCATCAAAATTAGGAGAAACATGTTCTTCCCAGTTGACAAGTTGGTTTTCACCAAAACCAAAAATTCCTTGCAAAGGATCTCCCAACACTCTTAAAGGTAATAAGTTCGATATTTTCAAAATGAAAGAATGTTGGTCTAGATTGCAGTCTTGATATTCATCTACAAAAACACCAGCGTAGCTAGCTTTAATAACCGATGAGCAAAACTCACAGTCTAATACTTTCTGTACACTTTGACGAATAGAATCCCAGTCAATTTCTAGCAGGCATTCTTCAGCATTAATCTGGCATAAATAGGGATACGCGTGTGCCCATTTTAAAGCCCATCCGTCTATAGTTTCAACATGGTATTTTTTAGAAGCAACTCCGAGCCGACGAAGTCGTCCTTTTATCGCATCAACTCCAGCGTGGGTGTGCGTTAGAATTAATTGAGGTTTACCTTCAGAAAAAGTGACAGCTTCTGTTATTACATGAGTTTTTCCATATCCAGCAGGGGCTACTAAATAGGAGCATTGTGAATCAAATAGTTCCTTAGGCTCCATGGATCCACTCCTTTAAACAAGTTAACTTAGTGTGCAAATCCCCATCATTCACATGGGGTAGGATTATTGTTGACAATTTTTCTGCTAGATCTACTCTTTTAAACCATCCCTTTTTTTTAGCAATTTTACCTGTTGTAGCCTTTAGTTCTTCAAAGTCATTACAGGAACACCATTCACTAATGTCCCCTGAACAATTAAAATCACTTTCTTCGTCATTCTGTAGAGCACTTCGCACAGCATTTAGATCTTTTTCTTGTATGACGATGTCCCATATTTGCTCCATTTTAATTTGAGGTGCAGCATCAATCACAACTTGATCAGTAGAAACAGTGTCAGCCCAGTGGATAATTTTGCCTCCTTTTCTTTGAAATTTACTCATATTGCTTTGTAGTTCGCTAAGCTTATCAGAATCCATAAAGCAGCATGCATCATAACCAAGATTTAAAAAGGCTGTTGCTCGTTTTAACATGGTGTCTCCCCCGCCATCTACAAGTTCAATTCCCAAACTCCATAGAGAGGGGAGGCCTTGTGAAGTCCAGTACTCATCACAAGCGCGAAGTAAACCTATTTCAGTTTTCCCTTCACAAAAAAGTACTCGTTTTGCTAAAAAAGCCTCAGGAACTGCTCTGATAACAGAGCGCATATCTTTTTCAATTTGCTTAACTGTAACCGTTCCCTCGAATTCTCTAACGACAAAGAGTTGTTTCCAATCCAATTCTTTAAGTACCGTAGGCGAATGAGTTGTTAGGATAATTTGACCATCTTCTTTTTTTTTGAGTCTCGCTAACAGTTGGCGAATTCGATGAGGTTCAAGTCCTGTTTCAACTTCATCAATGGCAATAGTTCCTGCTTCAGAGAATGCTTTGTTGAATATTGCCAAACTTAGGAGTTTTTGTGTTCCAACTCCCATATTGCGGACCGGAACCTCTCCTTCATGTAGGGATATGGCTCCTTTGTTTATTCTAATATTTCTCATATCAACACGCGCGACGAAGTCTAGTTCAGAGAAGACTCCATAATCTTCAGCAATTTCTTTTAAGGATTGTGAAGTTTCATTTAGGCTTTCAAGAGATTCAGGGTCTACGGATTCCTTTACAACTTTTTTTGCTTGAGCAAATATTTCGCTTAGCTTCTTTGGATCACTGCTAGTAAGTTTAGACATTAGGGTTCCTTTTCCCCAGGAAAAAGAATCAACTGTAAAGGGAGACTGTACAAAAGCACCAATTGTTGCACGCTGACTTGCGGAAATTGGAACACCATCAGGATTTCTTTCTGTAACAACACGCCAAATTGGCTCAAAAAAACTGTCGACAGTTAACCTGACTGTGATTACTGCTTCATGGTCGTTTGAAGGTTCATCTACCACTCCATCTTTCATAGACCAACCACGCAAATGAAGACCGAAAGTTCGTTCAGTTTTTAATTCTTCGGGAATGCCTCCAAGAGTTGCTTCAATTTTAATAGGGTATTTTGTGTCACAATCCCAAAAGTCACTATCGCTAAACTCAAATGACCATGATGGAAGTAGTGCTAATCTAATAGCGTCAAGTATTGTGGATTTTCCAGAATCACCAGGGCCAAAAAGGCAGCAGAGTGGGGAGGTTACATTCCATTCAAGAGATTCAATCACTCGAAAGTCTGTTATGCTTAAATGTCTGAGACCCATTTTGTTCTCCGTATATATATTAAAATATATGATCTTGCTGTTAGTTTAATAATTAAGTTTTTACTATCAAAAAAAATGTTGTTTTGCACTCTATATCGACTTTGGTATTTAATTGTTTGACATTGGTATGTGGTTATGAATTTTACAGTGTGAATTATTTTGTGGGCGATAATAAGTTTATGTTTCATAAAAGTATTGCTGTGTGTTTTTTGAGCGTCACACGTGAAGGACAGAGGATGTGGTCAGTCTGCCGAATAACAACAGTACGCAATTCTTTAATCACGCGGTGTGGAGTAATACCGCCGGGTTTCCCCGACGGCATTATCTTTAAACATTAACTCCCATCGGGCTCCAACAATTCCTCCAACTTTTCATCTACATCGTCTTCATCCTCAGCCATTTCCTCAACATCCTCACAAGCTTCACCCGACCCGTCATCATCCAGAGCATAAATCCCGGTAACGGCCAGAACGCCAACAGCCACGCCACCGATAAAAGTAAGCAAATTCTTCATTGTCTCCTCCTCGTTTAAGATTCAAATTGAGTGCCGCAACGGTTGCAGCGGTACAGGCCGATCATATGACGATCAACATGCTCCCCGACTTCATTACCGATTTTGGAACCGGCGAAGAAACCAGCCATTGCTCCAGCGAGGCCGCCTGCGATGGCACCGAGTCCTGTTCCGACAATAGGGACAACTGATCCGATAGCCGCACCTGTTGCAGCTCCGGAAGTTGCACCGGCATATCCGGCTGCGCCTCCGGCAACTCCACCAACTGCGGTTCCGATTTTCTGGGTATTGTTGACCAGCACTACGAAAGTTTCTGTGCAGCAGTTGGGGCATAAGGGTGTTTCTTCAGACATGGTTATTTCTCCTTGTTTATTTGGTTAATGATTCCTGAAGCAGGTCGAACATGGCCGGGGCCAGATCCGGGAGTTCGGTGATGACTCTGCTTTTTCCGGGGAACAAATGAAAAACGGCCTCGGATTTGATTCCGAGACCGTATATTTCGAAGCCGTATGCGCTTCCGTCTTTGATCGCTTGGTGGGCGTTAGCCGGATTGTCCGGGACACCGTCCGTTATGCAGAGGATGATTTTTCGATTCTCCGGTAGCGGCAGCATTTGCTGGAATGTCCACCAGAGAACCTCGCCCAGTGGGGTTGAGCCGGAAGCGGCTACACCGAAACGGGTGTGTAATTTTTGACCGTGATTTAGAATAGGAGCCACAGTAGGATCATCATAGTTTTCTCCTCCTTGAGTTCTGATTGCGGGAAAGGCACTGACTCCCACGCTTACACCGTTAATGGGATTGAGAGCAGTAACCACGGTATGGCTGATCTGCGAAGCCAGCCCGATACGTCTGCGCATGGAACCGGAACAATCAATGAGGATATGGACAGCCGTGCTGATACCCCGACCTTCCTGCCTGCTGCGGAACATCCGTGGATTTCCAACTGCGATACGATGCAGGTGTGCCGTGCTTAACCGGCCAGTCCTACCGATGCGGTCATGTTTAATAGTTTTGGCCTGAATGATTCCATGAAGGCGTGACTTAAGGGCTGTGGAAGCCCTACGGGTCAGTTCAAGTTCTTCTGCGTCCAGCACGCTGAGCTTTTTGTAACCAGCCTTGGCAACCTGAAGTCCTTCTTCTGTGTTATCTGGAGCATGACTTGCCAATTGCTCTTCCATAACCTCTCCGAACGCCTTGGGAAGGTTGCCGGAACTTGAATCCAGTAACTTTTTAAGCTTTTTAGCTGGCGTTGGCCGGTTAGCGGACTCAAGCTGCTTAAGGAATTCTTTCAACAAGGCCATTATCTCACGGGTGTAGAGAATGCAGTCCTGAGTAGAATCGCATTTTGTCCGGACCTTTTGCAGAATGCCGTTTAAACGGTCCGTAAGCCCAGGATATTGCGCATCGATAATTGAAGCTAATTGAGCACATTCAGAGCCCAGTTCTTCAACATCCCAGGAGCGAACAGTCAGCAACAACCAATTTAGGATGGAAGTCGCCGGATCTATTTTACCTGCCTGAGCATTGCTGCCATCATTAATAAAGAGGTGGCGGATCAACCAATGAAAATTCTGACGGCAACCGGTGAAAATTTTCGCCAGCTTGTTTTCTACCCGCCAGTCTTCCAGCGTATTCCAGATGTGCATTTCAAATGGAGTAAGCTTTGCCAGCTTTAGCCATTCGAAGTTTGTTTCACGGATATGGGCTGCTTCATGGTCAAGATAAGCACGGGCCGTAGAGCGCAACACGTCATCGCTATCAAGCGGCATAGCAGGTAACTGAATTGTCTTTCCATCAGTAAAAGCCTTGTCTCCACCTATCTGGACTTTTACTCCATACTTGCGCCCCAGCACGCTTGCGACAAAGGGCAAGGACTTCATGAGTAATTTATTATTCATAACACCTCCGATCACCACAGCCCGTGACTGTCGATCTGCTGCTGTGATGCAGTTTGCGGGGTGTGGTTCTGTTTGAGGTTTTCAGAAGTAGTCTTGGTAATGGATGACTTTGGAATTGAGGTTAGGCCTTCAATAAGGTCCTCGGCACTACTCCCATCAAGCATCTTCTGCGCATTCCCAACGAGCAAATCCGGTTCACGAAGCAGGGACACTACACCCTGCAACATGAGCAAGTTTTCATCGCGGATAAATCCACGGGACGGCACTTTATCAAAGGCTGTCTGAAGCAGATCGGTGATGGGCAGGACTCTGGGATCAACAAAGGAAAGTCCGTTCAACTTACTCTGGATGGACCGCAACGGCGAAAGAGCCTTGTGCGTCACCTTGACCTTTCCGGCATAACAGCGGTTCCATGTATCAGTAGCGGCCTTAGATATTTCATCAAAAAGCGTAGAACCAAGTTTGTTGACTTCGTCCTTGAATCCTTTCTTCACCGAGCTCTTTTCCGGAGAAGCCAGCTTGTAGAACTGCCACTTGAAGCCGATGCGGGAGCGCACATACTCAGCACTGACCGTAGAACTGCCGATCAGCTTTTCCCATCCGGGGTGCTGCTTGATCCAATCCTGTACTGCTTCATCATAACGACTGAGGAAATCTTCTTTGGCTGCGAAGAATTCCTTTTCAATCGCTGCAAGCTCCTTCACGATTTCATCAGCAACCTTTTCAGGGATGGCCCAGCCGCCGAGAAAGCGCACACCGTGCCGGTCAAGCATGTTTACAGCACGAGATTTGAGAGTGCCGAAGATGCGCAGGTCTTCAGGATTGCAAACCCTCTTGCTGCCCAACGAAGCTAGTTCCTCCGGCGGAAGCTGAGTCGCTCCAAAGTCGTGGGGTGTGAGTTTCTTTCTGGCCGACCAGATGTTTACGTCCAAGTTCAAGGCAAGGATATGGTTAAGAATTGTAATTCGAGTCTTGGTTTCCATGATTCATCCTATTTTTGGCAAAACAAAAGCGGGGAGCCGAAGCCGCCCCGCTTATGAAATTTGCGTATATTCTTTATGATGTTGATTCTGATCCGTCTTCCACAGGAAAAGTACGCTGAGCCAGTTCATGCAGCACAGTGCGAGTCTCCCGGCTGGCCCGATAACCAAGAGCCCGGTCAAGTGCGTATGTTACCGGCTGAATCCCATGACGTGCCAGCGGCTGAAACCGCACAGTGAGGTCTGCCCAGCGAATCAAGGTGCGGGTCGAGAAGGTAACCTCAATGGTGTCGGTAAGGTTTCCAGATGCATCTCCCATAAACAGCTTACGGACGGAATTAGCATACTCGATCATCTTTTTACGGATATTTTCCGGTAGACTTTTAGCCTTACGGGCGAGCAATTCTGTTTCCGCTTCCGGGTTAGGATAGCCTATTTCACATAGCCAAAAGCGATCCATGAAAGCCAGATTTTGCCGAACTACCCCCTGATAAAGACCGGTTTCATCAGCAGCACCGTTGGAGTTGGCAGTAGCCGCAAATCTGAACATGGGATGCGGATGGATGATTTCCCCTGAATTTTCAGGGATGCAGAGCGGTTCACCATCAAGAATTCCATTAAGCCTGCCGCAGTAGCTGGATCAATGATATCAATTTCGTTGAGGAGCAGAAGGCCACCGTATTTCATTGCCAGAGCTAGCGGTCCATACTGGAATTCCATGCTCCCTTCTTCCACAGTCAGGTGTCCGACCATTTCAGGGAACTCGAGACGGCTATGGCCGGTAATTTCAAACACCGGATAATTCAACTTGGCCGCTAGCTGCTTAATGAGGCTGGTCTTGCCACTGCCGCTAGGCCCGAACAGGTAGATGGGATCGGAGCTGTCCATGAACCAGACCACAACATCCCGGCTGGATTCATGGAAAAGGTATTCGACATCCAGATTCGGGGTGAAGGAAGATGCTTCTTCAAAACCCTGCACCGTGCGACCAGAAGACTTACCGCTGAAGATCAACCCGGCATCCAGTTCTGTAGGATTCAGCTTTTCTATTTCTTCGATTGTATTGGTCATGTTATCCTCCGCAATGACCGGACGCGACCTGCTGAATCAGACCATCCGGATTGTCAAAAGGGTTATTGTAGTAGTCGCCACGGATTTCAAAATCACTTTCATTTTCGCCAATCCTCAGGAAGCTGAACTCCGTGCTTTCAAGCTCTGCAAGAACCGATTCCACCAAAGAGACCAGAGGATGACGGACATCCCATGCCGTCCGGGTCCAGTAAAAAAGATGTCCACCATATCCTTGGCCGGTCTGGTTACTTACATTTTCTTCCAGCATTTCATGAACGGCTAACAGCTCCTGTTTGGTTAATTCCTTTTGGGCCTCAGCCAGCTTGTTGTTAAATTTTGTAAGTCCGAGACTGGAAAGAAAAATCGTGATGTCACTGAAGGGTTCCATATCTGCTCCTTTGGGCAATAAAAAAGCGCGCCTCCGAAGAGACGCGCTTCATGTGCTGCGTTAAATTTTGTTATCGGCTATGCAGCCTGTTCATATTTCCACCACAATTTACGGTTCCCATCCCAGCGGAAACCGGCTTTGCGAAGTGAATCTTTCTGCGGAAGGGTGTTACCGGTTGCCAGAATGCAGGGCCTGCCATCCTGCGTATTTTCCTTCCTATACTGCACGCCTTCAAGGTGCGGTAACGAGGGTGCTGGGCTACGAACTTCAGACTGCTTTTTAGATGCTGTGGGAGTCGCAGAACCCAAGTGTCTGCCGGGGTTATATTCATTGTTTTGATTTTGCGGGCGGCACGAGCCCTCACCGTCATCATCGTGTTCAGTAACGATTCCGATCAAAGCCGCAAGCCCATAACGGCGGGCGTAAGTCATAGCCGATCCGTAGCCCTGCGGATCTCCTTTCGGTAACGGCATAACCAGTAACGATGATTGCCACTGCCCTGACTCAGCGTGAACAATCTTACTTACAAGACCAAGGTTTCCGTTATCCACCTGTACCGGCAACTGAGTAAGCCAGATTCCATTCGCCAGCAGGGCTTCGCGGCATGTTTCCATCACCGACTGAAGGCTGGCGTACCGGCTGTTTGTAAAATTGTTCTGTCCATCCTTTGCAGCGGGCTTCAAGGCCTGCTGCACCCTGAGCATTGCTCCGGCCAGTTCCGTAATCTCCGGGGAACAAAGATTAGTTTCGTTCATATATTACCTCCTGAAAAAGAAATCCCCTGCTCGGAAGACCGGGCAGAGGCAATAAAAGCCAAAAAGACCATACTCTTACATGAATAATATATGTCTGAAATTATTTGAAAAGCATTTAGAGAGCTATATGATTACTGAATGGAATGCTTTTTAAGTACATCCACCATATCCATAATTATTTCTAACTGCTGAGGAGACAAGTCAGCTAAAATAGCCTGTGCTTTGAGCAGGCTGTCATTATCCTTGCTTTTTGAGACAAGTAATTTCCCTGGCTCAATCTGAAACGAGTTAGAAATCTTCATCAGAATATCAACTGACAGATTCACCTTTCCGCGCTCAATTTCTCCAAGATATTTATAGCTTATGCCTACTTGCTCAGCCATTTTTTGGTGACTGAGTTGCAGTGATTTGCGCAATTCTCTGATATTTTGTCCAACTATTTCGGTAAATTTGTTCACGTCATACTCCTCATAGTTAAGTCATGAGGAGTTTTGCTCCAAATTTAAACCCACTACTTACGGCATTTCATCTTGCACATTAACACTCATAGGTGTTAAATAGACACAGACACTTAATTAACAATTCAAAAAGGAGTTCAAAATGGAAAAATGTGATTGCTGCGGAAAATTGTTTAATTCTGAAGACATCAGCAACTATAACGGCCAACAATTGTGCAAAAGTTGTGCTGACAAGAAAAGGAAAAATGGAGAAATATAGTAATAGCTAGTATTTTCCAGCACTGGGCCGCATATGTACTTGTATGCGGACTTTATTTTGTATGAAACTCACTTACCTATACTATTTTGTTTCATATTGAACTTATGTAAGTCGGATACTAAAACTTAAGTACTTAGAAAATATCCTCAATCAATATAACTCTCGGAAGATTAATCCACTCATAAGCTCCATCCACACCCATCTATAAAGCTCGCTTTCTTGGAGATACTTGGAGGTCATGTCTTTCGCTATATGGTATTATCTTACAAATTAGTCTCTAAAGACTACTCCCCCTTAAAGGGTAAAAGAACAACAAGAACAGACAACAATCATAAGACATCTATCAAGCCAATAGATAAAGAGACAACATCAATACACAGCATTCATATACTTTACTTCTCTGATATATGTGTTTTTTTCGATTATTAAAAACAATTCTCCTAATATATTATAAAACTAAAACAAAGGAGAATTAGATGAACTACTACTCAAGCAGTAACAAAGATACCTTCCAAGGGGTTCCTGTAAACGTAGGAAACAACGGTCAGTATTTTAACTACGATGTTCTTCTACAAAAGATTTATGAGCGAATGACCTATATGACTCAGAGGTTCTGTAGAGTCCTATTTATCAGATTTGATCTTAGATTTCCACAGCACTCATTCTTGGCTGGAGGTAACAACGAAGTTACAAGGCTATTTAAGCTACTCAAAGATAGAAGTGACTACCACGGATGGAATCTTCAGTTTATCTGGGTCCGGGAACAGTCAAGAGAGAAACACCAGCACTACCATTGCGTCGTTTTACTGGATGGGAATAAGATCCGAAACTATTACCCATTTCTTCAGACCATTGAACAGCTTTGGGCTAACGTGCTTGGTGTGACTCAGCAGGGATTGGTCCACTACTGCAATAGGGACCGTTCTGGGCTCCCCATTGATAACGGTATCATGATCAGAAGACCGAGGCAGGCATCGATAGGAGTGGACAGAGTCACAGAGGAACAGGCTTTCCAGCAAGACTTTGGACATTGCTATAACTGGGCAAGCTATCTGGCTAAAGTCAATCAGAAAGCAAATACTCCTAAAGGGGTGAGGAGATTTGGAGTGTCTCAGATAAGAAATTACATGGCTTAACTCAGCATAGAAAACGCTAGCCTCTTCTGAACATTGAAAGCGTTACACATACGGCTGCCCCGTTTGGATCAATTCCATTCGGGGCTTTTCTATTAATTTGCAACTGAGGAAAATATACTGAGATACCTACAAGTTAAGAACGGGCAAATCGAAACAGCCAGAGAGAGATTAGGCACTGTAGTAGAAGGTAAGGTCAGCTTATATGGTAAGCGGCATCTTACATGGGGGCCTCATGGCCCAGAGGAGGAGCGTGAGTGTCTACAAGACTATCCGATTCCACCTGGCTGGAGTTTGGCCTATGATCTAAATGTAGAGATCAACAGAGCCATTTATAGGCTAACTCTTCATGGCAGTTCTATTAAGAAGTCATTTCTCCCATATCTTGAGCAGCTTGCAGCGAGAAATCTAAGGCTTGCAGATGTGACTACACGGATTACTGTAACTACTACCACAACAGGGAGAGCGAGGTATACGTTCAGCGCAGTTTTGTAGAACTTTTAGGTTAAGAGCAGGGTGGTGCGGCATAAAGATGCACCTCCTGCTGAGTTTTCCTTGAAACAGCCTCTTAACCAAGAGTGCCAAAAGTACCATAACTGTGTTTACTTTGGTGTATTTTAATGGTTTAATACCACTATGATATCACTTCTTAATACAAATACACCGTCCGAGAGCATACAAATTATAGGGTGCAACATCAGAGACCAAAGATTAAGCCGCAACTGGACCCAAATGACTTTGGCTGAAAGATCTGGAGTTCCTATATCCACCCTTCGGAAATTTGAACAGACAGGTAAGATTTCGTTGGAATCCTTTATCAAAATATGCTTTTGCCTAGACACTCTCGATGACTTGCTAAAGGCCACTAAACCAAAAGAGCAGGAGTTCACCTCCATGGATCAGGTGCTCAATGACACTGCACCCAAAAGACGAAAACGAGGAAAAAAATGAGTACCGCTGACAATGATCAAAAACGCCTTGACGTGTATTGCAACTTCGGCACAGAGCGTCTTCATGTCGGGGTACTGGCCCAACGCGAAGGCAGCATCTACTTCGAGTATTCAGATAATTTTATTGAAACAGGCATAGAGATTTCCCCTTTAAAGCTGCCGACAAAAACTAAATTTCTGAAATGCAATTCGCTTTTTGAAGACCTGCCCGGAGTTTTCTATGACTCCCTGCCTGACGGATGGGGGCGATTGCTTATGGAAAGGCTGCTTCGATCAAAAGGGATACACCCTAGCAGAATCACTCCGCTGGAAAGATTGGCCTATGTGGGCCTCAACGGGTTAGGTGCACTTGAATACGAACCAGCCACGTCTCAGCCTGACACACGGGAATTGACTCTTGATGAAATTGCTGGATACGCCCGTAACATTCTGGATGAGGAACTTGCTGGCACACCTAAAGAAGTGCTTGAAGCTCTGCTGCACCTGAATGGATCTTCTGCCGGGGCAAGGCCGAAGGTGCTGGTCAACAGATGGTGTGACGGAACCATGAAGTGTTTCCCCATGACAAGCGGCGGAGCGCGAGCATGCCCGGATGATATTTCAGAACCATGGATGATTAAATTCCCGAACACTCAGGACGGCAAAGACAGCGGAGCCCTCGAATATGTCTATTCCATCATGGCCCGTAACTCCGGCATTGAAATGCCAGAGACAGCTCTCCTACCTGCCAGCAGCGGTCCGGGATACTTCGGAATCAAACGGTTTGATGTTTCCGGCACTGAACGCTTTCACATGCACACGGCCTGCGGGATGCTTGAAGCGGATTACCGCGTCCCTGCGCTTGATTACCAAGACTTAGTAAAGCTGACCTACATCCTGACCCGAAACCAACAGGAAGTTGAAAAAGTTTACCGGCTGGCAGTCTTCAACGTATTGGCCCATAACCGTGATGACCACGGAAAGAACTTCACTTTCCTGATGGACAAAACCGGCGAATGGTCCTTTTCTCCGGCCTACGATCTGACCTACTCACACGGTCCCAACGGGGAGCAATCCACCATGGTCATGGGCGAAGGCAGGAGGCCAAGAGAGGAGCATCTGTTGGCTTTGGCTGCGGTTGCGAATGTTGACGTGAAAAAAGCTGGACGGATTATCGAGCAGGTACGGGATTCTTTATCCGAGTTTGAGAGGCTGGCTGTGGAGTATGGGGTGTCTGCGGGATTGAGGGCGGAGGTCTCACTTCTTCTTAAATAAAAAATGATTCTGTGAAGCTATGGAGGAAGCCCCGGCAGAAGCACGGACTTTCATGTTGATGTTCATAATGGGGAAACGCTGCTGTGTGGTCCTCCAAAAAAAGTTATGATTTTGTTTTTTTTGGAATACTTGAATTTATTGAATAATCAAATAAAGCAGCCGTAAAAACTACTGTTTACGGCTGCTTTTGGTTGTTTTCGGATGGAGGTGAAAGCTATTTCGTGGCTTGGGGGAGGGTGTAGAAAGTTCCACGACCGCTGCCCGTTTGGATGAGTTGTCCATTTTTAGTGAGCTCTCTTAAGTGCTCTTTGACCGTGCCCTCTTTATAGTCTCTCTCGGTAAGATCACTCTTGGTAACGTTGCCTTTTTTTAAGGCGATGCTTAAAGCGTCTTGCTGGATTTTGGGTCGTCCGGCAATATCGGGTTTGGGAGAACTAAATTCAGGCTCAGTTGTCACAGCATTTGTGCTCTTTTCCTGTATGTAAGCATTTTCGTGTTCGCTGACGAACTTCCACGGTCCACCCTGTTCTTCAGGAGTAGCGTATGGTAGGGTTGCTGTGAATACTTTTCCCCTGAGTTGCGGATATGATTTAATTTTTACAAATGTCAGTTTGGCGTTAACCCCGCCATCTGACGGCCCTTCATTTGCGTGAAGGGTAAAGAAATTCTGAGATAGGCTTTCCAAAGCTGAACTGCCTAAAGCTTTTCCTGAATTTCCTGTGTGGTGTACTAGGATGAGAGATACTCCTTTTTCTTGTAACTGCTTCACCGCAGTTCTAATTCCTTGAGGGAGTGTACTGCTGTTGGCACTCTTTGTCGTTGTGGTCAGCAGGTTGTCAATGATAAGTACGCTGTTCGCTGGTATCGTTTCCAGCAATAAGGATTGCCATTTCTTGTTCAGTATATCGAAATCGGGCATACCCTCCGGGAGGGGGCTACTCAAAAGCGGGCAGTCGTAAAGATTGCCTGGTGTTTCCTCTATGTTGAGGGCAGCCATTGATCTTTTTGTGTAATCTTGTGATTTTTTGGCGTCTTGTTCTGCATTGATGATGAATACAGGGCGAATAGAACTCTGTCCGAAGCCACAGAACTCAGAACCGCAGGAAATTGCAACTGCAAGACTGCGTGCATAGAGGCTTTTGCCAGCATCTGAATCCCCAACAAGAACGGTAATATTGCTTGGAGCAAAGATATTACCCATGGTGGGATTTGCCTCTGAGTCGTAAACAGAAAGTTTTTCTATTTCTCGGGCAGATTTGAACAGATTTGATGTTGCCTGATGAGGTTTGTTCGATTACCCCTTCCTCAGTCAGAAATCGTTTATATCTTTTGAACTCCCACGCAGTGCCAATGTCGTCGGCCAAAAAAGTAATGTTTCTGTTCGTTGCCGCGACGGCCCTTCTAACGGATTCATCACCGCAGGTTGCCTTGCATGTATCAAGGTCCCAGTTTTCACCGCGAATAGGAGTCATAAGGATTTCGAAGCTGTTGCATTCTGCGTCCATGAGCATTTCTTTAAGCTTAATTCCAGCCTGAATGGACTTTTCGTCCAAGGTTGGCAGGAATGTTACATCACATCCCATTAAAGGGGCGAAGTTGTAGTTGGGTATACGATCAATGCCTGCCCAGATTGCAACTGCGACAAAATCGGGAGTGCCGTTACGCATTCCTGCATTAAGATTATTAATCTTATCGGCTAACCAGATATCATCGACAAGCAGAACGCGAGCCTTTGGGTATTTTTCAAGCATATCTAAGCCAGCTAAAGGTATATTCTCCGGGCAAAATCCCCAGGTTATGCTTGTTATATCTGCTCTATTGTCGCTGAGACGCTGACATATGGGGACGTGAATGGCTTTGCCACTGGCAGTTTTGTAAATGGCTACATAGTAGCATGCACCGCCATGGGGCATAGAGACGGGTATAAGCTGATCAAAAGATGCTTTTTCGTTGTCAACCAATGCGGGGGTGTTTTTGGCCATCTCTGATGCTAAGTCCTTGTTCTTGAATGGAACAGTCGTCTTGTGTTCCATTGGCCGTTTAGGGTTAATGCCGTACCTTTTTGCCAGTTTTATGCTTGTCTCGTGTGTTGTTTCATTTTCAAGGTATGAAATCAATTCAATGGGTGAGTTGCTCTTACAAGTGTCGTCAAGGTTTTTTTCCCATTGTATTGTGCCGTCTGTAAAATTTACGAAGGCAGCATTCTGCGGTCCTTGGATTTTTTGCCATGGAATCTGGGTGCCAGTATTTGAAAACTCAGGCGATATTTTGTATTTATTGTCTAAGTCGTTGATTTTGATTTCGTTTTTAATGATTGCTTTGAGTGCCTTATTGTTGTCTTTGGCGTTGAGACAAAGGTCTTTATCATGTGTTTTCAACATGTTTGTTCTCCTTTCCCTGCCCGCATGATGCGGACAGGGGATATTTGTTTTTAAATTAGAGATATTCTCTAAAGCCGGTCTGCTTAATTTTCAGGCGAAATTTTATGCTGGTTCATGTGCTCCTCGATATCAACGATGTCGTATCGGATCGATCTCCCCATTTTAATGTAAGGTAGACCTCGACGGTGTAATCGATCTTTCTGAATCTTTGAAAGTGAGAAGCCTGTCAGCTTTGACACTTCTTTTTCTGAAAGGTACTTTGCTTTCATGTTCCAAAACTCCGTGCCCTGGGTCTTTGGTGAATTCGCGCGTGAGTTATTGATAGGCTTTGCGAGAGGAACTAGAAACTTCATATAAGAAGCAAACTGTATATGTTCTTGTAAGTGCTTAAAAATGAAAGAAAATAAAAAAACACTATCCACTAAACCGTTTCTTACTTTCGACCCTGATTGTATGGTTCATACTCCTAATGGGAGTCGATCAATCCTCAGCTTAATGGGTGATCCAAGATTAATTACGGATGCATTGCAGGAGTTTTCTGGTAACGATCAGAAGAAAATTAAAACTTTTGTGAATTTAGTCGGACGTATGAATTTGGATAAAATAGATTGCTTTTATTGTTCTGATATTAATTTTTGCTCTGCCCCACAGGACGTATTTTATTATACTTTATTTGAGTCGTTGTATTACTTTTCCCTTTTTAGAACAGAATCTGAAAAAGTGATTTCTGATGTAAGTTTTGATTCTTTTGTGTTGTCAGATAGCTTTACAGAAAAATATTTGACCCCTAATAGTTTGAAAATAATTTCAGTGTGTATAGCCATATTAGAAAAGGAGGAGTCTGTCTTAGGGATGTTTAGTAGAAGGAAGTGTGCTGATTTAGAAGAGAAAGCTCGCCCTGTACGTAAAATTATTACAAAACTTAAAGTTAAATCCGTAAAAATTAGCTTAGCAATAAAGTCTGTGTTTGATATTAAGTTCTGGAGGGGAGAATATATTAAACGAAATTTTGCATTACGTTTGAAAAAAGATTTAGAAATAAGAAATAAGTCAAGGAGTGCTTTCTTTTATTTCTGTAACGCAATTAAACGTATTCAAGACGATGGTATGTGTGAAGATTGTGTGTTTCAACTGGGTGACAAATATTTGGATGGACGCTGTATTAAAAGATGTATTGGATGTAAGCCCATGCTGTGTTCTGCTGCGATTGGGGCTATGCAACAGATAGATAAGTGTAATTATATCAAAACAGGTCGGCGTGGCTCTTTTGGGTTCTATTCTGAGAAAAAGCCAGTTCCTCCTACATTGGGATGCTCAGAAGCCGCTGAATTAACTTTAGAGTTTGGGTTGTATCCGACGGATTTGTTCTCATGTGTAACTGCTAAACAGCTTTTAGATCATAAAGAAAAATATGGTTATTTACCACGACCATATTTCTATGCTCCATTTAGTAGTATTACTATTGATGATGGGGATTTTAGGGCTGCAGATTTTTTTGCAGATGGTTTTGAGAGCGAACGTGATAGTCACGGAATTGAAAGATTTCATGACAAATTTGAAGAACGTATAGTGGGGTTATGGTTGTGGGATAAGGTAAATTTTGGAAAACCAAATAGCAGTATTAGGTCGTTATTGGTGGAACTGCGCGACTTGGATTGGTATTTGGGTCTCGAGATCGCTCGAATAGATAAGCATTATCTTAAAGATATTGAGACTGCTACGCAGGCGGACTGTAAATATATAGTCGAGAGGTATAGGCGCTTAAGCGATCTCACAGGGAAATGTATTATGGAACGAAAAATACTTCCCATATCTTCTGCCGCAGGAGGCAAAAACACTAAAGCTGATGAGTGTACGAGTTCCTTGTGATTTTTTTGAATCTAGGCACCAACTTTTCCCCTTGAACTAACCTCACCCTCTGTGTAGTCATCATTTTTTTAATCCAACCAAGGAAAAATATTTTCATGCCTTTGCATCAATTTTCATCCCAGCTGTGGGGGATAGTGTGGGGGACAGAAAACCAAAAAGAAAAGGGTTTACCTTCCGAAGAAGATAAACCCTTGAAATGTCATGGCGGGGCAGGAAGGATTCGAACCCTCGGCCAACGGCTTAGAAGGCCGTTGCTCTATCCAACTGAGCTACTGCCCCGCGAGAGATGCTTATTTATACAAACCGGACTTTGCGGTCAAGCAAAAAATGAGGAAAAGTTTTGAAATTTAGAAATTTTTTTGAATTCAGCAACTATCTGAACGAACTGGGCCTTTTTCACATGGACCTGAGCCTCGGCAGAATGGAAGAGTTTGTGCTTAACTGGGGCGGTAAAAACAGCTTTCCTGTTATCCATGTTGTGGGAACCAATGGTAAAGGTTCCACCACCAGTTATCTTACAGCTATCGCCGAAGAATATGGATTTAAGGTTGGGGCGTTTACTTCTCCTCACTTTGTTACTCCCCGTGAGCGCATAACAATTAACTCGAAGATGTTATCTGAAGAAGAATGGTGTGGGCTTGCCAATCAGGTAATGGACATCGCACCTGAAGCCGGGCTTACTTATTTTGAGTTATTAACTTGTATGGGGTTGGCTGCTTTTAAAAATAATGATGTAGATCTGGCAATTATGGAAGCAGGGCTGGGCGGGCGTTATGATGCCACAAATACTGTTGACCCCGAGCTGACAGTGTTTACTCCTATAGGTCTGGATCATGAAAAGGTTTTAGGTAGTACAATTGAACTCATAGCTGCGGATAAAGCCGATGCTATGCGTCCAGACGGGCTGGCTGTTACTGCTGTTCAGGTTCAGGAAGCTATGACCGTTCTCAGGGCAAGGGCTGAAGAACTGGGCTGTGTGCTTCACTCTATCGGAAAAATGGATTCAGTCCCCATGCTTGAGCCAACTCTCAGCGGTGAGCATCAAAAGCAGAATGCGCAACTTGCAGCATGTGCATGGCGCTTGTTCTGCAAAGATAAAAATCTTAGTTTCGATGAGCAAAAGGTAAGAGACGGAGTCCGAAAAGGATTTATTGCCGGAAGATTACAGACAGTAGAGTCTGATCGGAAATATATATTGGATGGAGCACATAATACCCATGCCTTTGATGCGCTTGAAAAGGAACTGAAAAGAAGTGGTCTTCGCCCTGATGCCATAATCTTTTCATGTATGAAAGATAAGAATCTGTCTCCTGTCAGGGATACTTTGTTCCGCTTAACCGATGGTCCTGTTGTTGCCTGCGGTATACCGGATAATGAACGTGCGTTCCCGAATAGTGAATTGGCTGATTATCTTGGAGAGCGGGCGCAATCTGCGGGCGATATTGGAAAAGCTCTTTCCATGCTTACGGATGGTGATAAAACAGTTCTAATCTGTGGCTCCTTGTATTTACTGGCAGCTTTTTATACAAGATACCCAGAATTTCTGGAAAAATGATTTTTTAATTGGATGAACATTACGGAGAATAACTTGTCCAATCTTTTTAAATACCTGCCGTCTGTAGATTCTGTTCTAAATCGTCTTGAGGATGAAGGGGTGATCGACGGATTGCCGCGGACCCTTTCTCGTGATCTGGTTAACGGTTTCCTTGATGTCTGCCGTGAGGAAATCCGGGGCGGGGTCATTACAGAGGAAAAGCAACTTTCAGCGGATGTGCTTTTTCCACGTCTCACCTGTCACATCAAGGCTGGAGCTCGTCCGCACTTCAGGCGGGTCCTTAATGGAACCGGGGTTGTGGTTCATACCAACCTTGGACGTTCTCTTCTGGCTAAGTCGGCAGTTAAGGCCGTAATTGAGGCATGCGCCAACTACTCCAATCTTGAATTCGACCTTAAAACCGGGGAACGTGGCAGTCGCTACAGTCATGTTGAGAAAATAATCTGTGAGATTACCGGGGCTGAGGCGGCGCTGGTTGTGAATAACAACGCATCGGCTGTGCTGATCACCCTGGAGACGCTGGCAAAAGGCCATGAGGCTATTGTTTCACGCGGGCAGCTGGTGGAGATTGGAGGGTCTTTTCGTATACCGGATGTCATGACCAAAAGCGGAGCAACGCTAAGAGAAGTAGGGGCTACCAACCGAACCCATCTGCATGATTATGAAAATGCGATCAACGAGGAAACTGCACTGCTGATGAAGGTGCACACATCCAATTTTCGAGTGATCGGTTTTACCAAAGAGGTTTCAGGTGGAGAACTGGCTGAGCTGGGAAGTAAGTACAACCTTCCCGTTTATGAAGATCTCGGCAGCGGTAACCTCACCAACTTCTCCGGGCTGGGGCTTATTCGAGAACCCACAGTTCAGGAGGTTGTGGCAGAAGGAGTGGATGTGGTTTCCTTTTCCGGTGACAAGGTTCTGGGCGGACCTCAGGCCGGGATAATTGTAGGTAAGAAGAAATACATCGACAGAATCAAGAAAAACCCTCTCAACCGGGCAGTGCGAATAGATAAGATGACTTTAGCGGCCCTTGAAGCAACTTTGCGGTTGTATCTTGATCCGGAAGCAGCCAAGCAGGAAGTACCTACAGTAAGGATGATAACCGAGACTCCTGAGAATCTTAAAAAGCAGGCTCAGGCACTTGCCCGCATCCTGCGTCGTGAGTTGGGGGATTCAGTGAAGATCGGTGTCCGTGAGGGTGTTTCCCGAGTAGGTGGCGGAGCTTTTCCTGAGCAGGATTTAAAAACGTACCTGGTAACATTGTTGCCGGGAGATTTGATGTCGGTCGAGGACCTTAAAGAACGGTTGCTTTCGACAGATCCTCCACTGGTCGGGCGCATTGAGTATGATGCGTTCTGCCTTGATCCTCGCACGCTTTCAAGGGAAGAATATAAACTTTGCGCTGAGGCTGTTTCACAGGCATTGGTCTGATGTGTTTATATATTTGATTAAAACAGGTTGTTAATAAAAAATTTCGTATCCGGCGTCCAAAAGAACTATGCTTCCATTCGGGGTCACCTTCTATATTAATAGCAAGGTGTCCTTAAGGGAGCAGACCTTTGGAATCCTAATTATTTTAGCCGTTCTCCGTGTAAAGGAGATCTGTTTAGAAGGAAATTTACATGAATATGTCACTTGAACATGAGCCTAAAAGTTGCTGGGAAATATATCAGGATGAAGAACATCAGAAGGCTATGGATGATCTGGCTGCCCGTTATATTGATTTCCTGACCCGCTGTAAAACTGAACGGGAAACAATCAGGTATGTTGAAGAAAGACTGCTGGAAGCAGGTTTTGATGACTATCTCGGCTCCGGAAATTGTTTTCGTTCATTTCGTGATAAAACCATTTTTATTGCCCGTGAAGGTAAGAAACCTCTCTCGCAGGGATTTCGTCTGGTAGGGGCCCATGCCGATACTCCGCGTCTGGATCTGAAACAGCATCCGCTTTACGAAGATCTTGGTATGTCCATGGCTAAAACCCATTATTATGGCGGAATTCGTAAATATCAGTGGCTGGCAAGGCCTCTGTCACTGCACGGTGTGGTTGTAAAAGCTGACGGCGAAAAAGTAGATGTGATTATTGGTGAGGATATCAATGATCCGGTCTTGACCATTCTGGATCTTCTTCCTCACCTTGCTTACAAACAGGTTGAAAAGAAAGTGACTGATGCTTTTGAGGCTGAAAAGCTCAATATCCTTATGGGGCACTCTCTTTCTTTCAGTAAGGATGATGGTGAAGAGGGCAATGGCAAGCCTTCCGTAAAGCGCAAGGTGCTGGAGCTTCTTAACGAAAAGTACGGCATTGTTGAGGAAGACCTGTTCAGTGCAGAGATGCATATTGTCCCCGCAGGTCCGGCTCGATATGTAGGTCTTGATAAATCTGTAGTCGGTGGATACGGACAGGATGATCGTTCCTGCGTATTTTTAGCACTTGAAGCTTTTCTTAATGCACCTGAGCCTGAACACGCCCAGATTGTCCTTTTTTATGACAAGGAAGAAATCGGGTCTGAAGGATCTACCGGAGCCAAGTCTCTCTTTTTTGAATACTGCCTTGAAGACCTTATTGAGGCATGGGAACCGAATGCTAAGCTCTCCCGGGTAATGATGGCCGGTAAAGCTTTGTCTACTGATGTACACGCGGCAATAGATCCAGACTATCAGGACGTGCACGAAAAGCTCAACTCCGCTTATCTCGGATATGGACCTTGTTTTTGCAAGTTTACCGGACATCGCGGAAAAGTTGGAGCAAATGATGCACACCCTGAATTCGTTGCATGGCTGCGCAATATTTTAGGTGAAGCCGGAGTGCCATGGCAGATGGCCGAACTCGGTAAGGTTGATCTTGGTGGCGGTGGAACTGTAGCCAAGTTTCTTGCTCTGTATGGTATGGATGTGATTGATTTCGGTCCTCCGGTCCTGTCCATGCACAGTCCCTTCGAATTGACCAGCAAGGTAGACCTTTACGCAACTGAGCTGGCTTTCAGAACTTTCCTGAAGAATTAAGTTGAGATGAGTTTTCTCCAGACATTACTGGAGCGGATGTGATTTTAGTAGTGATTGATAAATGTGTGTCCCGGCGGCAAAGCCCTGCTTAGTCTTTTATGAATTAAATGGGGGTTGGGGCAGGAAATTCTGAATTCAGTGTTTCTTTCCCCGGCCGCCTCAGGCGAGAAAGGAGTTCTAATGCCGGTAGTTATGGGTACTGCTGGTCATATTGACCACGGCAAGACCAGTTTAATCAAGGCACTGACAGGTACAGATTGTGACCGTCTGGCTGAGGAAAAAAAGCGTGGCATCACTATTGAGCTGGGTTTTGCTAGTCTGAACTTGGGAGGTTCGGAGTCACTCAGTATTATTGATGTCCCCGGCCATGAAAAATTTGTTAAGAATATGGTTGCCGGGGCTGCCGGTATTGATTTTGTCTTGCTGGTCATCGCAGCGGATGAAGGCGTGATGCCTCAGACTCGTGAACATCTTGAGATCTGCACTTTGCTTGGTATCGAAAAGGGGTTTGTGGTTCTGACAAAAGTGGACATGGTTGATGAAGATTGGCTGGAAATGGTCACTGAAGATGTGAAGGATTTCCTTGCACCCAGTTTTCTGGCTGAGGCCCCCATTCATACTGTTTCGTCGCACACAGGACAGGGGCTTGATGAACTCAAGACGGAAATTGCTGATTTCATGAAAGGGTTCTCTCCCAGGCGGCGTACTGATCTGGCAAGACTTCCCGTAGACCGTGTGTTCACCATGAAAGGACACGGTACAGTCGTCACCGGTACACTTATATCCGGACAGCTTTCTGTTGGTGACGACGTTGTCCTTTACCCAAAAATGACCGAAACCAAGGTACGCAGTCTGCAGTCACATGGATCGTCTGTTGAAACGGCTCCGGCAGGGCGCAGGACTGCAGTCAACCTGCATGGACTTGAGGTAGAGGATATTGAACGTGGAGAGGTACTGGGGCGTCCTGGAACCCTTTTCCCGTCCACGGTATGGGATGTTGAGCTTACCTGCCTGTCTTCTTCTCCAAAATCGCTGAAGCATCGTAAGGAGATCCATTTCCATCATGGTTCCAAAGAAGTAATGGCCAAGGTTTATTTTCTTGACCGTGAAAAACTGGAAAAGGGTGATAGGGCTGTATGTCAGGTCCGTTTTGATAAACCCATGACAGGGGTTTATGGGGATCGAATTGTTTTACGGTCTTTTTCTCCGCTGAGGACCATAGCCGGTGGAAGTATCATCAACCCCATGGGACGTAAGGTTAAACGTTTTTCGGATGATGTTAAGCGTCTTGAGTCTCTCGTCGGAGCTGACCCTGAAGCTCTCATTGTTACCCAGCTTGAGCTTGCAGGCAATGAAGGTCTGACTTTTCAGCAGTTGTCGATATTAACCAATACCGCATCAAAGCCTCTGGAAAAAATGCTTCAGAGCATGGGCGGTCAGCAGAAGGTGTTTCTCTTTGATAAGGATACCCGCGCCTTTGTTGCCGGGGGCCGCTTTGATGCACTGGCAGAAGGGTTGCTAAAGCATCTTGAGGAGTTTCATAAAAATGAACCAATGAAACCCGGTGTTTCTCGGGGTGAAATCGGTTCAACTTTTGGTAAGCGTCTGCCGCAGAAGCTTTTCCATGCTCTTGTAGAACGTTTAATTAAAAAGAATGAAATCGTTGTGGTTCAAGAAATACTGCATCTGCCGGGCCATAAGGTTTCACTGGCATCTGATCAGCAAAAGCTGCATGATACCCTGCTAGACGAATATGAGAGGGGGGGGCTTACACCTCCAAACCTTAAAGATATACTTGAACCTTTGGAGCTTGTTTTCAAGGAGGCTGCGCCTGTTTACAAGCTTTTACAGGATGAAGGACTTATCGTTAAAATTAAGGAAGATATGTATTTTGCCAAGTCTGCAGTGAATGGTCTGCGCCAGACTCTTGAGGGGTATTTTGCAGAAAATGAAGAGCTGGGTCCTCAGGATTTCAAGGAGTTGGTCGGACTTTCCCGTAAGTTTTCCATTCCTTTGCTCGAGTATATGGATAAGGAAAAATTCACAATGCGTGTCGGTGATAAGCGCAGATTGCGTAAACAGGTTTAGTATCAGCCCCGGATTCTATAGAGTCCGGGGTTTTGTTTTGTAGTCTGGGATTTGAAGACAGGAGAGGCTCTAATGTGGAATCAGGACATTTATATGAAGGCATGGAACTATGCATGCGCAAAACATATTGGACAGACAGTACCAGGAACAGATCTGCCTTATGTTAACCATGTGGGTAATGTAGCTATGGAGGTTCTGGCTGCTCTTTCAGTTGAGACTTATTTGAGCCCGGATTTGGCCGTTCAGTGCGCTTTGCTTCATGATACGGTTGAAGACACGCAAACTACTCTGGAAGACATTCTGGGGGAATTTGGAGAGGATGTGGCTAATGGTGTATCAGCTTTAACCAAAAATATGGATTTGCCGGATAAACGGGCAAGCATGGTTGATAGTATTGAACGGATTAAAATATGTCCCCGCGAAGTATGGATTGTGAAATTGGCAGATAGAATTGTGAATCTTCAGCCAGCTCCGTTCTATTGGACAGAGGGCAAGATTGAAACTTATCGCACAGAAGCTCTGTTGATTCTGGATGAACTGGGGAGTGCATCAGCTTTTCTTGAGAGCCGGTTGAGTGAGAAAATATCAAGCTATGGCACGAAATGATGAAGAGCAAAAAAAAGGACCGGATAAATCCGGTCCTGAAAATATGGGGTGAGTGAGGGGACTTGAACCCCCGGCCACTTGGGCCACAACCAAGTGCTCTACCAACTGAGCTACACCCACCTTATAAAGGGGTCAGGGATACTGATCCCTTAAATGTCAAATGGGGTGAGTGAGGGGACTTGAACCCCCGGCCACTTGGGCCACAACCAAGTGCTCTACCAACTGAGCTACACCCACCGTGTGTGAGAAGGGTGTTTACCCAAGGCGGGGGTGATGGTCAAGTGATTTTTGCAGAAAATTTAAAATTTTAGCTTAAAATGTGTTTGAAATTAGAAATAATGCTGGATACTTCGAGATTTGCATTTGATGTTTAGTCCAGAATAACCTAAGCACCGTATTCACTAAACCGGATTTTTATGCCATTTAAATTCCGGTTTCAAATTAAAACTGAAATTACCCTGAGGGATTTCAAAAGGAGTTATCTTTTTGGGGTTAAGGGTATTATATCTGATAAAAGCGCTTTGCGCTGCAAAATAGCCCCTGCAGGGCCCTCGGAGAGTCTTTATCGGCATTCTCCGAATGGATTTTGGGGATAGTAAGGATCAAAAATGGATAAATTAGTGATTGAAGGTGGGGTTCCCCTTAACGGCCCCATCAGAGTTAGTGGTTCAAAAAACGCGGCTTTACCTATTCTTCTGGCTTGTATTCTTCCTCAGGGTGAAGTGAACCTGACAAATGTTCCCCGACTTCGGGACATCCATACTACACTCAAGCTGCTGGAAATTCTCGGCTGTGAAACCTCATTTGACGGAAACAACGTTAAGAGCTGTGTTTGTGATCTTAAAGTAGAAGCCCCTTATGACCTCGTTAAAACCATGCGTGCTTCTGTTCTTTGCCTTGGACCTCTTCTGGCTCTTAAGGGCGAAGCTAAAGTTGCACTCCCCGGGGGCTGTGCAATAGGAGCACGTCCTGTGGATCTGCACCTTACCGCTTTTGAGCAGATGGGCGCCACTTTCGATCTGGACTCGGGTTATATTCACGGTCGCTGCGACGGTCTCAAAGGCGCTCATATTTATATGGATTTTCCCACTGTAGGTGGAACAGAAAATGTCCTTATGGCCGCATCCATAGCCGAAGGTGATACAATTATTGAAAATGCTGCTCGGGAGCCGGAAGTTGTTGATCTTGCCAATTTCCTCATTGCTTGCGGCGCAAAAATAACCGGCCACGGTACCAGTGTTATCAAGGTTCAGGGCGTTCCTTCCCTTCATGGATGTGAATATAAAGTAATGCCTGACCGCATTGAGGCAGGAACCTACATGGTTGCTGCAGCCATGACTGACGGTGAACTTTTAATAGAAGACTGTCCTTTTCAGGAACTGGATTCCGTAGTGCACAAGATGCGTAAGATGGGAGTCCTTTTTTCCGAAGAAGAGGGTGGAGTTCGTGTCAGCCGCAGTAACGGAATTATCTCTGGTGTAGATATTACTACGCAGCCGTTTCCGGGGTTCCCTACAGATATGCAGGCTCAGCTTATGACCCTGATGTGTCTTGCTGAAGGTGCTGGTACCATTGAGGAAAAGATATTTGAAAACAGGTTTATGCATGTGCAGGAATTGGTCCGCATGGGAGCAAATATCAAACTTAAAGGCCGCACGGCAATGGTTCGCGGAGTAACCAAGCTGACAGGTGCACCGGTAATGGCTTCCGATTTAAGAGCTAGTGCTTCACTGGTTGTGGCCGGTCTGGCCGCTCATGGACGCACCGATGTCCAGAGAATTTATCATCTCGACCGTGGCTACGAAAAGCTTGAAGATAAGCTCTCAGCCGTGGGAGCACGCATCTGGCGCGAAAAAGAATAGTCGGCGGTTGCCGCTGATTATGCTGTCAGTTGATTCCGACCTGAGATTAAACAGCAGACCCGGACTACCGGGTCTGCTGTTCTGGCAGAAGCTGGTCCCGGCTTTTGTCTTTGGTCTTCTTTCTATCAAATGGTTTATCCCCTCCTTATCCGCACTCTCTGTCTATATTTTTCTCCTTATATGCTTTCGCCTTGAAAAGGGTACAGTTGTTCTGTTGATTCTGCTTTTCGGGTTTGGCAACTGGTATGGAAACTATGCTCTTCCGGAACCTGCCGGACCAATGCCTGACTGGATGACTGCCCGGGAAAAGGTTCAGGTTTATGGAGTTGTAAAGTCTGTTCGGGCAGTTCCCGGCAGCAGACTCAAAATCATGTTACAGGATGTATGGTGCAACTCCACTCAAGGTGTTACGCCCTTAAGGGGGTATTTGAATTGGTCATGGGATCATCCACCGGAAAGACCTGTACCGGGGCAGAGAGTTCAGTTTACGGCAAGGGTTAAGCCTACAATCGGTTTTCGAAACAGCGGCGTCTGGGATTATACATTTTACAACCGTACAAAGAATGTTTTTTACAGAGCCTACTCTCAGGGACCGCTTAAAAGTGGTGAATTAAAACCATATAATCCTGATTTTCTGCAGCGCCTTCGTATCTCGCTGCGAAAGCATATTCTTCAAAATGCACCTCCGGCTCAGGGTGGGGCTGTGTTTCCTGCTTTGCTTACCGGAGACCGTTTTTTTCTATCCAAAGAAACTGTAGAGCTGATTCGCAGGGCCGGAGTTTCTCATATTCTCGCTTTATCGGGATTACATGTAGGATTTGTAGTTGCTCTTGGATTCATGTTCAGCTGGATGGCGGGACTGTTTGTCCCTGGAGTGTATCTGAGAATTTCCCGGGTCAAAATGGGAGTTGTTCTCGCAGTGCCGTTGGTATTGTTTTACCTTTGGTTGGGGCAGTTCACCCCTTCACTTCTTCGTGCTGCATGTATGTTCGGTTTTTGGGGACTGCTGCTATTGTTTGATCGAGGTCGTATTCTTCTGGATGGTCTGTTTCTGGCTGTGGTTCTTATTCTCTCCTTTTCTCCGCTGAGTGTTTTTGATTTGGGTTTTCAGCTTTCAGTTTTAGCTGTTGCTGGAATTGGACTGTTCTTTCCATTTTTTAAACCGTTGCTTCCTGCAGGTAAAAGCCTGGTTGGTCGGGGTGTCGGCTGTTTACTGTCAGTACTGTTCATAAGCTTGTCCGCGAACATAACTATCTTACCTGTTTTGATATGGAATTTTGGAACTGTTTCGCCCAATTTGCTGTTTAACCTGCTCTTTGTGCCTTTTCTTGGATTTTTTCTTGTCCCAGTATGCGGAATAGGGGGGCTTGCTGTTTCTTACATCTGCCCTTGGGCTGCGGAAAAGCTGTTCGCGGCGGGGGGGCTGTGTTTTGAATGGCTGCTTTCGCTTATACGAGTTTCATTAGAAAAAGGCATGCTCCCTGAGTATGCTGTTTACCGTCCTTTGTGGGAAGGTCTTCTCATTTATTATTTGATAACAGGGATGATAGTTTTAGTTTTAAGTCGTAATTTTATTCGCCTAAAATATTTTGTTTTACCTGTTTTAGTTCTTTTGACGGTTCGCGTTTATCCCGGTATGGCTGAAAAAAATGTGCGCATGGATCTCCTTGATACCGGACAATCTCAATGTGTTGTAATAACCGGACCGCAAGGGTCTCGCACTGTCGTTGATGGCGGGGGGAGTTTTGGTGATTTTGATATGGGGCGGGCTGTTGTAGGGCCATGGCTGTGTTCCGGTCGTATGCCGAAGATTGCAAATGTAATTATGACCCATGGGGACAGGGATCATGCCGGTGGACTTGCTTTTCTTCTGGAAAAATTTCAGGTCGGGCATTTTTATAGCAATGGAGATATTCCTGCAGGAAATACAGGCAAAAGATTTTTGAATGCTTTTGCCCAGAACAAAATCAGTCCACAGGTTCTTGAAAGTGGTGCTGAGATCGAGCTCGAACCTGAGCTTGTTCTTCAGGTTATTCATCCTGATGCTGAATTTGAAGGAAGCCGCAATGATCGATCCCTTTATTTGAAATTGATGTGGAAGGGAGTCCCACTGCTCAGTATTTCTGGGGATGTGGACCGCAAAGGAATCAGGGCTGTTGTGAAGAGCGGAGTGGATTTGAAATCTCAATTGTTTATCCTGCCGCATCACGGCAGTGCAGGCAGTTATTCACCGCAGCTATACAGGGAAGTTGATCCGGATTTAGCATTGGCAGCCTGTGGATTGCTGAACCGTTTTAATTTTGTTTCTAAAAAGGTGCGCAATGAACTTGAAAGGCAGGATATACCCCTATTAACAACCGCGGCTTCAGGGATGATAACGGTGTGCTGGGATTCACCCGGTCAAATGAGACTTATGCCTTGACAGAAAAGGACAATTATTATGAATAATCAATCTGGTGCAGCTTGATTTTCAGGTTCAAAAATGACATTGTACTCCGAAATGGAGTGGTTTTATCCAGAAGTTAATTAGGTACGGAGGTCTGCCTGCATGCGTGTGCTGATTGTCGATGATGATTTTTACTGCCGCAATATGTTGCATGAGATCATGAAGCCATATGCTCAGTGTGATATCGCTGTTAATGGTGAAGAGGCAGTATTTGCCTTTAAAAGAGGACTCGAAGAAGGCAAGCGCTATGATTTGGTTTGTCTGGATCTGGTAATGCCGGAGATGGATGGGCAGCAGGCCTTGCGTGAAATGCGCTCTATTGAAAAAGATTTTGAGGTTTCTGAAGATGATGGCGTAAAAGTCATTGTTACCACCATGCTCGATGACCGGAAAGAGACTCATGATGCTTTTTTCCTCGGAGGAGCAACTTCTTATCTGGTAAAACCCATTGAGGAGAGCAAGCTTCTCAAAGAGCTCAATAATCTCGGGTTTTCTTTATAACAGTTGATCAAACCGAGATTTTTGATTTTCGATCTGAATATAAGATCATCCATAAAAGGAGAACAAATCCGCGGCTTATGCTGCGGATTTTTTTTGCTTAATATCATATTTTATATTATTCGAGGATGTTAGCAGAAAAAAACACAATTGAAGTTCCTCTGGAAGTGGTCTATTGTGTGCTCTTCATATCAAGTTTTATCCGCATCTAATTGCGGTATTATATAAGGTTTTTTTGTAATGTCTCAAATTTTAGGTGTTAAGTTTAATGATTTCGGGCAGATATATTATTTCTCGTCCGGCCCTTTCGTTGTTCGGGAGGGGCATTCCGTTATTGTAAAGACTGAGCAGGGAATGGGACTCGGCAGGGTTTTTGTGGTTCAGCAGGAACTCCCGGAGGATGTCTCTGAAGATTCCCTGAAAACAATATATAGGCTTGCCGGAGAAGAAGACCTCGAAGCAGATAACGAGAATCGTGATCTCTCAAGGATGGCTCTCCGATTCTGCAAGGAGTGTATTGATCGGCAGAGCCTTGAAATGAAGCTGGTCGATGTAGAAGTTTTCTTTGATCGCAGCAAAATGATTTTTTATTTTACCGCTCCGGGAAGAATTGATTTCCGCGAGCTGGTTAAGGAACTGGTCAAAGAGTACCGCACCCGCATTGAATTGCGTCAGATTGGGGTGCGGCATGAAACACAGATGCTCGGGGCCATTGGTAACTGCGGTCAGATTTGTTGTTGTCGGCGTTTCATGCGTAAGTTCATGCCGGTAACAATCAGAATGGCTAAAGAGCAGAACCTGTTTCTTAACCCGACCAAGATTTCAGGGATTTGCGGGCGCTTGTTGTGCTGCCTGTCTTTTGAACAGGACAACTATGAAGAATTTCATAGAAAGTGCCCTAAAATTGGCAAAAGATATAACACCATTCATGGAAGTGTACGGGTAACAAGGTCGAATTTCTTCCGTAACGCACTTACTGTGCTTCCTGAAGAAGGTGACGAAATCGAAATTTCACTTGATGAATGGCCGGACGTTTTGCGTCAGTCACCTCAAGGCAGATCCTCGCAGGCTGAGCCTAGAGAGCGTGACTCTCGTAGGGATTCTCGTAGTCCGCAGCAGGCAAGACCTGCTCAGGGTGTTGATAAAAAGGCAGAAAAGACCCTCAGTTCCAGAGGGGAGAAAGCGCTTAATGAAGAACCGGAAGGGAATGATCAAAGTGCAGAGCGCGCTGAAAAAACAGGCGATGAGCGTCCTGCGGCTGAGCGTCGCAGAGGTGATCGTCCTGCACCTGAAAAATCGCGTTCAGATAGGCCCCGGCCTGAGCGTCCCCGTCCGGAACGTAAGAAGCGTTTACCAAAGTCTGCAGAAAGGCCTGCCAAGCAGGAGCAGGAAAACGTTGGTCCAGCACCTGTTGAAGAACAGAATAAACGTCAGGAAACTGATGAAAAGAAACCCGCCAAGGCTTCCAAAAACCGCCGTCCTTCAAGACGTAGACGTAGAAGGAAACCTTCGGGATCCCGAAAGAATTAAAAATTTGCCAATCTTCGGGTTGTCCGCTATATGGCTGGCAGCCAGTTTAGTTAAGCAGTCCTGCGGCCGGATGAAAATATATTATTCTCACCCGGCTGCGTGATTTTTTCAGGGCTGGAAAAAGCTTCGGATTTGTGATGCGGAATTGTCTGCATACTAAGATTAAACCTTTTATATCCGATTGTTATCACCGTAACAGGAGTGACTGATTTTGGATTCGTTTTATATTACAACTCCCATTTATTATGTTAATGCCAAGCCTCATCTGGGCCACGCTTACACAACAATTGTTGCTGATTCCATGAATCGGTTCCATAAGCTTTTGGGAGATGAAACCTTCTTTCTCACCGGAACAGACGAGCACGGCGACAAGATCGTTCAGGCAGCGGAAAAGGGCGGACTGACCCCCCGCGAATATGTGGACGAAATAAGTGCCATGTTCAGCGGTCTGTGGCCCGGGCTTCAGATTGAAAATGATGACTTTATCAGAACTACTGAAGAACGCCATATCAAGTGTGTTCAGGAAGTTCTGCAGAAGGTTTATGACAAAGGCGATATCTATTTCGGTGAATACGGCGGTCATTACTGCTTCGGATGTGAAAGATTTTATACAGAAAAAGAGCTGGTTGACGGGAAATGTCCTCAGCATGAGACTGTGCCTGAGTATATTGCCGAGAAGAACTACTTTTTCAAGATGTCCAAATATCAGGATTGGCTTATCGGCCATATCAATGCCAATCCCGATTTTATCCGCCCTGAAAGATACCGCAATGAGGTTTTGAGCCTGTTAAAGTCCGGCGCTCTTGAAGATTTGTGTATTTCCAGACCCAAAAGTCGTCTCGAGTGGGGAATAGAACTTCCTTTTGATAAGGATTTTGTAACCTACGTATGGTTTGACGCTCTTATCAACTACATTACAGCTCTGGAATACCCCGAGGGTGAAAAATTCAAAAAGTTCTGGCCCGGCGTAAATCATCTGGTTGCCAAGGATATTCTTAAGCCTCACGCTGTTTTCTGGCCTACCATGCTTAAGGCTGCCGAAATTGAGCCGTACCAGCATCTTAATGTTCATGGTTATTGGCTTATTAAAGATACCAAAATGTCCAAGTCTCTTGGAAACGTAGTCTCTCCGCTTGAAATGGCTGACCGCTACGGCGTTAACGCTTTTCGTTATTTTCTGTTGCGTGAGATGGTTTTTGGTAATGATTCCAGTTTTTCTGAAGAAGCCCTTGTAGGTCGTCTCAATGCCGATCTGGCAAACGATCTCGGCAACCTGTTTAGCAGAACCCTTTCCATGACTCATAAATATTTTGAGGGTAAGGTTCCTGTTCCCGGTGATGAAACTGAAGAAGATTGCGAAATTAAAAGTCTTGGTCGCAAGGCCATGGCCGAGTTTCAGAACAACTTCATGGAAGCCAGATTTTCCAGAGGTCTTGAAGGACTTTGGGAACTTGTTCGCGGTTTGAATAAATATATTGATACAACTCAGCCGTGGACTCTTTTCAAAGAAGAGAACATGGATCGCCTTGGAACTGTTATGTATGTTCTGCTTGAGAATATGCGTAAGATAGCAGTTCATCTCTGGCCTGTAATGCCCGAAGCAAGTGAAATGATGCTTGATCAGCTGGGTATTAAATTTGCTCCTGAGAAAGTAAATCTTCAAGGCGAGATTGATGTATGGGGATTGCTTGAATCCGGCATTGACGTAGCCAAGAAATCCAACCTGTTCCCGCGTGTAGAGCTTCCCAAGGAAGAAGAGGTTGCTCCCAAGAAGAAAGAAGCCAAGGCATCCAAGAAAAAAGTAAAGGAAGTTAAAACCGAGATTCCCGGTGTGATTGAATTTCCTGATTTTCAGAAAGTGGATATGCGGGTTGGTACTGTTCTTTCCGTAGCTAAACATCCCGACGCAGACAAGTTGCTGCTGGTCAAGATCGATACCGGAGACGAGGAGCCTCGTCAGGTGGTTGCCGGCTTGGCGGAGTTTTTCAAACCCGAAGAACTCGAAGGACGTCAGGTGGTGGTTGTGGTCAACCTTAAGCCCCGCAAATTGCGTGGTGAGGTTTCTCAGGGCATGATTCTTGCCGTTCGCAATGGCGAAGAAATGCAGCTGCTGACAGTCACTGCCCCAGTTGGAAACGGCTGCAAGGTTTCGTAGTCATCTTGATTTAAGGTTAAATTAACCGAACTATTACATAAAATAGTTTCAGGCCCTGTCTTGTTTAAAGACAGGGCCTTTTTTGTTTTATCTGATTAGTGTGCCTGTTTGCCAAGTTTGAACCATAAAGTAGCATTATTTACAGGGGTCTTTTTAGGCAGATCTGGATTTGAAAGCTTGATGACTATGGAGTTGTCATACTTGCTGAGTGGGAAAACACGGGAAGTGGCAGGGTGTGTTTTCACAAGCTGTAGAAATGAACCGTCTGTGATGGCTCTTTTGAGTCCTTTCTCGATTCTTCTGGCAAGCGGTTTATTTCGTTTGTTGGTGAAAAAATACATGGGCATGGTGTAGGAAATCAGCAGTGAATCATAAAGAATAAGGTTTTTGTATTTTAATGATTCAAATTCAGCATAAATTTCATTAATTCCGCGAGGAAAAAAATTAACCTTATTCTCTGCAAGTATCTTATACATTAAGCCGAATTGAGGCGTTGTATAAACTTTAATTCCAGCATTTTTGAGAATGATAGTGTCAGGCCAGTGCGTTCCCTGAATTGCAACAAATTTCTGTAGCTGTTCGATGTTCTTTATTTTTGAAAATTCAGCATAACTTTTTTTGGTGATAACAGGAGCACGATATCCGAGTAGTCCTCCGAGGAGTGGGATTCGGATTGGTTCAAGTAATTTTTCCCTCTGATTATTGGTGGCCGCCCAGTCTACATCGATAAACTGTCTTTTTGCCAGCTCTGTAAGAGCCCGGCCTTGAGTCACATTAAAATCTGTAATGACAATTTTGGTTTGGGAATATTCACCCTTGGTTTTGTCCAGCGCAAGTCTGAGCAGGCAGACAAAATAATCATGGCTCATATCCTCTTTACATTGTTTGGGGCGAATTCTTATTGTTATCTGAGCATAAGCAGGTAGCTGGAAGGATGGCATAATACACGTGATGAGAAGTGTGCAGATTAACATGTATATTTTGTTAAGCTTAATGCCCATCTCGTGCTCCCAGGATTATTTCATCTTATTTAAAATAACCTCTGGTTTCATATAAGGTCAACCTCAATCCATTTTTATAAGTGGGATTGAGTCAAGTTGGGCAGCTCAGAGAAAGTACAGGTATAATGACTGTGTTTTTTCGCCAGTGAAAATTATGATTTTACTGGCAGTCGCTATGATCTATTGGGCTTGGTATCGTCTACTGAGAAAATCTTAAACCGAATTCACTTTCAAGTATTTCTTTGGCTCTAATTTCGTTGGCTTCGTATAGTTCCGGATTGAAAAGGGCTTTATGTCCGCTCCAGTGTTTCATTACAGTGCTCAAGTCCTGATGAACACATGTCTGACCAGCATGGTGAACATCTCTGAACCATGCCATTCCCGTATCGTATACAATTCCGAGGTGGGTTTTAAATTCCTTCCATTCCTGACCTTCTTCAGGCTCCTTCATGACACCTTCAAAAACGTGCGCCCCGAATGGGCGTGCCGGACCAAATGGAGCGGTCAGCGGTCTTGCCGTCTTGAGGTTGATCAGGGCGCACCATTCGTTAACCCTGCAGGAAGGAAGGGGCCAAGGCTTTTTGCGCAGGGTAGGGCAGACCATATAGCTTGAAACATCAGTAGGAATATAACCCTTTGGGTCGCTTGCCATCATGATGAATTCTTTTATTGTCGGGCGGTATTCAAGATATTTTTCCGGACCGCATTTATTATGATGAAATGCAGGACATTGGCAGCATAATCCAATTTCTCCGGCTGCAATTTTATCACTTATAGAATTCAAAAGAAGTCCGACAGCATCACCTTCAAAGTATACGTCGTTATGGATTACCAGAACATAATCTTTATTACTATGTTCCCATCCATACTGGTAGCGGATGGTATATCTGTAGTCATCTTCAGACAGTCGGCTTTCATCAATATGGTTTATCCAGCGCCAGTCTTTAGGCTCAAAGGTTGTGATATTGTGCAGAAGTCCCAAGATGAACTGTCTGCCAAGTTCCTTTGTCTTATCTGCCCGATCACTGACAAACCAGATCCGGTCAATCCATTGTCCACTGTGCTTCATTAAAGAAAGTAAAGACAGCGCTGTTTGAAATGGTTTTCCGTATGCATTGATGAGAACATCGACTTTTTGCATCTTTATACCTGTCCGTAATGCGGTGGAGGTGCATCGTCAGATGGAGCAGCGTGTGCTACAGCCTCCTTTAGATCCTTCATGCTTTCAGCCATAATTTTGATTTTACGTTCTAAATCCGAAATCTGCTTTTGTTGAGCTATGATGAATTTGTTAAGTTCTTCAACAGTCTGATCCTGAAGGGTCAGGGCGGTTTCCAAGCGTTCAATTCGTTCTTCGTGTGAGTATTTGTTTTTCATAAGGGAAAAATGCCAGAATGATGGGGAGTTGGCAAATAGTTAAAATACCCGAAAGCTGTTTTTAGAATGGAGAAAGATAAGGATGAGGCTGGTAAATCAGGCTTTTGTTGACTTCTTGGGAAGGTCGTAAGGAACATCGGCGGAATCGACTACAAGGTTGATAACCCGTCCTTCAGTGCGTTCCGCAAATTCCTTGTAGCTCTTGATTGAATTCATGGCATCTACAGTGTCGCGGGTGCTAGCCCAAACACCATAGTATCTTTGCAGCATATCATGCATTTTTTTCATCTCCACAAGAGTCTGGGAGAGATATGAACGCTCGACACCGAGCACTTCCATGGATTTCCACATTGAGTTGGTACTCATGGTAGAATCTCCTGCTGCAGGTTGGACGAAAATTGTGTAAGTACTAACAAGCGGGGTTATGACAACCGCAACTGTTACAATCGGCGATATCAACTGTAACAGGAATAGCCATTATTTTTTCAGCCATTTCGCAGCCTATTGCAAATTGTGAGGAGCGCACTCGTACTGTCATTCTTCCGCAGCTGTTGAGGACACTGATTATTGCTCCTGGAATAATCCCCAGAGACAATAGCCTTCCTCTGCAGCATCTGCCGCCTTCCAGACTGGTGACCCTTACTGTCATGCCGTTTGCGTAGCAGGAGAGTGGCCTTGGTGCTGTAGAATCTGTTAGTACATTCATTGCAATTGAAATTTAAATTCAATAGTGATCTTTGTCAATCTTTGGGTGCTGTTAGTTGAAAAATAAGGGTGTCAATAGAGGGGTTGCTCATCTTGGAATAATAATTTATATCTTCTCGTCTCTTCACAAGTCCTATAGGGCGCACGTAAGTCCGCTGCTGATAATAACAGGACAGCACAGCCAATATCTCAAACCTTTATTTGGGTGGAGTTCATGCCTAAACGCACTGATATCAAGAAAATTATGCTCATCGGCTCCGGGCCGATCGTCATCGGTCAGGCCTGCGAGTTCGACTATTCCGGAACTCAGGCCCTCAAGGCCCTCAAAGAAGAAGGATACGAGGTTATCCTCGTCAATTCCAACCCCGCGACAATTATGACAGATCCGCATCTTGCGGACCGAACCTATATTGAACCCATCGAACCCGGCACAATTGCCAAAATTATTGAAAAAGAAAGACCTGATGCGCTTTTGCCCACACTTGGCGGCCAGACTGCACTCAATACCGCACTGGCTGTGGCTGAGGCTGGTGTGCTTGAGAAGTTCAATGTAGAGCTTATCGGTGCATCCGTTGAAGTCATTGAGAAGGCTGAAAGTCGTGAACTTTTCCGTGCGGCCATGGATAAAATCGGCCTCAAGGTTCCCACCAGCCGCATTGCCCGCAATCTTGATGATGTGCGCCGCTGCGGAAAGGAAATCAGTTTTCCCATCATCATCCGTCCGGCGTTTACCTTGGGTGGTACCGGTGGCGGTGTTGCGTATAACATGGAAGACCTTGAAGAAATTGCCATGCAGGGAATTGCCGCAAGTCTTCAAAGTGAGGTCATGCTCGAAGAATCCATCCTTGGGTGGAAGGAATACGAGCTTGAAGTCATGCGTGATCGCAAGGATAACTGCGTAATTATCTGCTCTATTGAAAACATCGATCCGATGGGAGTTCACACCGGTGACTCAATTACCGTAGCTCCTGCACAGACTCTGACTGATGTTGAGTATCAGAAAATGCGCGATGCTTCTCTTGCCATCATGCGCGAAATCGGAGTTGAAACCGGAGGATCCAACGTACAGTTTGCGGTAAACCCGGAGAATGGCGATCTGGCCATCATTGAAATGAACCCCCGTGTTTCCCGTTCTTCTGCTCTTGCATCCAAGGCAACCGGCTTCCCCATCGCTAAAATCGCTGCAAAACTTGCCATCGGTTATACTCTCGATGAGATCCCCAACGATATCACCCGTGAGACCATGGCTTCATTTGAGCCTACCATTGACTATTGTGTAATCAAAATTCCTAGATTCACTTTTGAGAAATTCCCCGGTTCTGAAGATTACCTGACAACTGCCATGAAGAGTGTCGGCGAAACTATGGCCATCGGCCGTACTTTCAAGGAATGTCTGCAGAAAGGTCTGCGTTCTCTTGAGGTGGGAATGCCCGGTTTCGGTAAGTTCTTTGAGCCTACCGATATGCCTCGCGAAGAACTGGTAGGGCTGCTGCGTAAGCCTAACTCCAAACGTATCTTCTTTTTACGTGAAGCCTTTCTCGCGGGTATGACTCTCGAAGAAATTTTTGACATTACCAAGGTTGACCCCTGGTTCCTGCACCAGTTTGAAGATGTTGTTAACTTTGAAAAGGAACTCAAGAAGTTCACACTTGAAGTGGGCATGTATTCCGGTGACAAACGTATTCCTGTGATGCTTAAAAAAGCTAAAGAGTACGGGTACTCAGATCCTCAGCTTGCCACCTTGTGGCGTGAAACTGAGGAGAATGTACGTAATTTCCGCAAGAATCTCGGTGTGGTACCTACATATTATCTTGTAGATACCTGTGCAGCAGAATTTGAAGCTTATACTCCGTATTTCTACTCCACATACGAATCCGGTCAGGAAGCTGAATCCATGGATGCCCGCAAGGTGATGATCCTTGGTGGTGGACCTAACAGAATCGGTCAGGGTATTGAGTTTGACTACTGCTGTTGTCACTCCGCATTCGCGTTGGAGGAAATGGGTGTAAAGTCCATCATGGTCAACTCCAACCCGGAAACCGTATCAACTGACTACGATACTTCCGACCGTCTGTACTTTGAGCCTCTCACTTACGAGGATGTGCTTAACATTATTGAATTTGAAAAGCCTGAGGGTGTGATTGTACAGTTTGGTGGACAGACTCCACTCAACCTTGCCATTCCTCTTCTCAAAGCAGGTGTTAAGATTCTTGGTACTTCTCCTGATGCAATTGACCGCGCTGAAGACCGTAAAAGATTTCAGGCTCTTCTTGAAAAGCTTGAGCTTAAGCAGCCGCCGAACGGAACCGCAATGTCTCTTAAAGATGCAAAGGAAATTGCTGCAAAACTGGGGTATCCGCTGGTTCTGCGTCCTTCCTATGTTCTTGGTGGACGCGGAATGGATATTGTCTACAGCGATGAGGAATTTGATTCCTACTTCCGTGAAGCAGCCGTAGTTTCCCCCGAGCATCCTATTTTGATCGACAAGTTCCTGGAGAACGCAACCGAAGTTGATGTTGATGCTCTTTCCGACGGTGAGCAGACTTATGTTGCCGGTGTAATGGAACATATTGAAGAAGCTGGAATTCACTCCGGTGACTCCGCCTGTGTGCTGCCTCCGCATACCCTTAGTGATGAGATTGTTGCAGAAATCGAGCGGCAGACTGTAGCTCTTGCTGAAGAGCTCGAGGTTGTAGGGCTGATGAACATTCAGTTCGCTGTTAAAGATGATGTGATCTATATCATTGAGGTTAACCCTAGAGCTTCACGTACCGTTCCTTTCGTAAGTAAGGCAACCGGTATTCAGCTGGCAAAGATGGCTACCAAAGTAATGCTTGGCGAAAAACTTAAAGACCTTGATCCATGGTCCATGCGCAAAGAAGGTTTTTATGCCGTTAAGGAAGCCGTTTTCCCATTCAACAGATTCCCCAACGTTGACGTTATGCTTGGGCCTGAAATGCGTTCTACCGGTGAGGTTATGGGAATGGATTACACTCCCGGCCTGGCTTTCATGAAGGCTCAGCTTGGAGCCGGAATCAAACTTCCTCTAGAAGGAACCGTCTTTATTTCAGTCAAAGACAGAGATAAGGATGCTATCCTGCCTACTGCCAGAAACTTTGAAGAACTTGGTTTTAAGGTTCTCGCGACAGGTGGAACCGCAGATTTTCTGAGTGAAAAGGGAATTACCACACAAAAAATTCTCAAAGTGAATGAAGGGCGTCCTCATGTCGTCGATTACATTAAAAATGGGGATATCGACCTTCTGATCAACACGCCATCCGGAAAGCAGACTGTAACTGATTCTAAAGAGATCAGGCAGACAACGCTGCTGTACGGATTAGCATACACAACAACCGTCGCTGGTGCTCATGCCATGAGTCTGGCTATCAAGGAACAGCGCGGTAAAGGACTTGACGTACAGTGCCTGCAGCACTATCACGACATGTAATAAGCAGATAAAATGGAATATAACGGACCGGGCGTAAAGCTCCGGTCCTTTTTCCTTTTATAAAGAAACCTTCGATGGACCTACCGACGGTACCTGCGGGGGTAATAAAAATAGGCGTTTATACGCCGTTGTCGGGTGATTTTACCTCGGCGGGCAGAGGGGACTTGGCCTTCTGCACTCCTTAAGGGTTTACAACGGTATTTCATTTAATATGGAACCGTTAATTAAAAATGCATACATTGCGAGAGCAGGAAGATGAAAAAAGAATATTGTGGACTGTTCGGTATTTACGGACATCCTGAAGCGGCAAGAATGACCTACTTCGGCCTTTATGCCATGCAGCATCGCGGACAGGAATCCGCAGGTATTGTTACCTGGGATGGAGATACAATTCGCGAGCAGAAAGGAATGGGCCTTGTTGCTGATGTTTTCAATGAACGTCATCTTGGTAAAGAGCTGAAAGGTGATATTGCCATCGGTCATATTCGCTACTCCACAACCGGGGCATCGTTGATCCGTAATGCCCAGCCATTTATTGTGCGCTTTGGCGATCTGCGTCTGGCCATTGCCCACAACGGTAACCTTGTTAACACCGCAGAGCTTCGCAAAGAGCTGGAAGCGCAGGGTTCTATCTTTCAGACTACCATGGACTCTGAAGTTTTTGTTCATCTTATTGCCAAGAACCTCAATGGAAACACAATTGAAGACGCCATTATGAAGACCTGCCGCAAGGTCAAGGGTGCCTTTTCTCTGTTGATTCTGGCTAATGACAAACTCATTGCCGTTAAAGATCCTCATGGATTCCGTCCTCTGGCAATTGGACGTGTAGGCGATAATTATGTGTTTGCTTCCGAGACCTGTGCTTTCGATCTTATTGATGCCGAAGAAATTCGCCCCCTGAACCCGGGTGAAATGGTTGTCGTCGAAAGTGGCAAGCTTACTTCCTACACCTACAGCGAAGCAGCTCCGAGACGCCAGTGTATTTTTGAACTTATTTATTTTGCTCGTCCTGACTCAACTGTTTTCGGTGAAGTTGTGTATGAGCGTCGTAAAAAAATGGGAGCAGTGCTGGCAACCGAGCATCCTGAAGATGTTGATTTTGTCATGCCTTTTCCTGATTCCGGAAACTACGCCGCAGTAGGTTATTCTCAGAAATCAGGCCTGCCCCTTGAGCTGGCTATGATTCGAAACCACTATGTCGGCCGTACCTTTATTCAGCCTTCACAGGATATGCGTGACTTCAGTGTCCGGGTTAAGCTCAACCCGGTAAAATCCATGATCAAGGGTAAAAAAATTATGATTGTGGAAGATTCAATTGTTCGTGGAACAACAACCCGGACCAGAATCAAGAAATTGCGTGAACTTGGAGCAAGTGAAATTCACATGCGGGTAAGCTGTCCCGCAATTCGCTACCCTTGCTACTATGGTATCGATTTTTCCTCAAAGGGTGAACTTATCGCAGCCAATAGCACCGAAGAAGAAATTGCACGTTTCCTCGGTCTTGATTCATTGCACTATCTTTCCATCGATGGTCTGCTCAGTTCCGTGGAAGATAAGGATTCATATTGCCTTGCCTGTTTTAATGGTGATTATCCTATTCCTCCTTGCAGCGGCTATGGGAAAATGTGTTTTGAAGATGAAGAAAACTAATTTCTCAAACTATGGAGTATTCAAAATATGAAGGATCCTTTTGTCTGTGCACGTTGTGCCGCCAAGGGGCCCACATGTTGTGAGATAACTCCGGGGCTTGAGGAAGTTTGCTTTCCTATTTCCGATTATGAAAGGGAGCGCATTCGCGAATGCGTTCCCTATTCCGGCGGGTTCGCTTTACAGCCGAACACCGCCGTTTTTATTGAAAATCTGCTCAGATTGTTTCCTGATCAGCGTAGAACTGTCAGAAGTGTGTTTCCTCCGGGGGGTACACATTACAGGCTTGAAGTTGATTCTGTTGGTAAATGCGTTTTTTTGGGCTCTGAAGGCTGCTGCATCCCGCAGAAGGCCAGACCTTTATATTGCCGGTTATTTCCGTTCTGGACCGATGAACAGGGTAGAATTACCCTGCTGGAAATAGAAAGGTGTTTAGCTCAACAGGAAAACAAGGGACCGAAAAAGTTGTTTGCGGTTCTGGATACTTCGCAGAACAAAATCAGAAATCTCCATGCGGAACTTAGGACCGCCTGGGGATTTTCGGCTCATTCTGAGTAATAATCAAAAACCGGGTTTTTCACTTTAGAAATTCCTTTGTTGAATGCTGAGTTTCACAGATGAAAAAAATATACAAGATTTCACTGATTGTATTGCTACTGATGGGATTTCTCGGGATTGGGTCTCTGGCCGGGTTGTATTTCTGGGCTTCCAGCGACCTGCCAGGATTCAAAAATATCACTGATTATAATCCACCACTGGTAACTACTGTATATACCCGTAATAACAAGGTTCTAGGGTATTTCTATAAAGAGAAGCGCTTTCTTGTCCGCATGGATGAGATGACTCCGCTTTTGCCAAAGGCTTTTCTGGCTGCGGAAGATGCGTCTTTTTACGAACATGACGGCGTAGATTTCACAGCAATTTCCCGTGCATTTGTTGCCAATATGAAAAAAGGGGCACGTACTCAGGGCGGAAGTACCATTACCCAACAGATTATCAAGCGCCTGCTGCTTAGTCCGGAGAAAAGCTATAAGCGCAAACTTAAAGAGGCGATTTTAGCTTTCCGCCTGGAGCATTATCTTGAGAAGGATGAAATTCTCACCATTTATCTGAACCAGATTTATCTGGGAGCAGGAGCATATGGTGTTGAAGCAGCTTCCAGAATTTATTTCGGTAAGCATGTTCAGGAATTGACTATTGCTGAATGTGCCCTCTTGGCCGGTCTTCCGCAGGCTCCCAGTCGTTATGATCCGTATCGTCATCCTGAAAAAGCAAAAGCCCGCCAGCTTTATGTATTAGGGCAGATGTATGCTCATGGATGGATTACCAGGGATGAGTACAACAAGGCAGTTGATCAGCCTCTGGTGTACAAACGTATGGAAGACCCATCATGGCAGCACGGTGCTTACTATCTTGAAGAAGTACGCCGCTGGCTCATTGATAAATATGGTGAAGACACCGTTTATTACGGTGGCTTGAATGTTTATACTGCATGTGACCTGAAGCATCAGGATGCTGCTGAAGCCGCGGTTAAGGATGGCCTTGAAAATTCAACTTTCCGCCGTGGATGGCGTGGTCCGCTCATGGAACTTACGCCGGCTGAGTATGCCGATTTTCTTTCCTCCGAGGTGGTCCCTGAATCAGAACTGCGTCCCGGAGAGTGGGTTAAGGTTCTGGTTACTAAGGTTTCCAAGAAGGAAGCTAAGGTTAAATTCGGTATTTATGATGCTACCATGCCTGTAACGACCATGGGATGGTGTCGTACTCCTGATGTCAAAAAAGCTCCTGAAGATGTTCGTCCCCAGAAGGACGCTACAAAGATACTCAAGAAGGGAGATATTGTCTGGGCCAGACTAGATAAGGCTTTTTTCAAAGACGGGAGTGAGGTTAATTTCAATCAGGTTGATCCTGATACCAATTCCCTTGGCGATGTAAGCTGGGAAGTCGGCCTTGTGCAAAAACCGATTGTTCAAGGGGCACTTGTTTCCATGGACCCCACCAATGGTGAGGTGCTCGCCATGGTCGGTGGATACTCATTTGCATCCAGCCAGTTTAACCGTGCTACACAGGCAAGTCGACAGCCGGGATCTGCTTTCAAGCCTATTGTTTATTCAACCGCAATGGATAATGGCTTTACTCCGGCCTCCATTCTTATGGATGCTCCGTTTGTGTACACTGATATGGAAGCGGGTAAACTTTGGAAGCCTGAAAACTTTGAGGGTGTATTCTACGGACCTACCTTGCTGCGCACTGCTTTAGTTAAATCCAGAAACCTCGTGACCATTAGGCTTGCACGCAAGATGAGCATTGATAAGATTATTCAGCGTGCCAAGGATATGGGGCTCGAGAGTGATTTTCCCAAGGACCTGTCTGTGGCACTTGGCTCCGCATCAGTTACTCTGCAAAATATGGTCGAGGCTTACTCTACTTTTGCGCGTGGTGGAACTCGCGTAAAATCCCGTCTGGTGCTTGCTGTTGATAGTGCCTGGGGTGAACGCATGTATGAATCAAAGCCTGAAATAGCTGAAGCAATCAGCCCGCAGACTGCATATATTATGTGTTCTCTGCTCAAGGAAGTTGTTCAGCATGGTACGGGCTGGCGTGCGAAGGTTCTTAAACGTCCGGTTGCAGGTAAAACCGGTACCACCAACAACGAGCAGGACGCCTGGTATATGGGCTTTTCGCCTTATCTTGTGACCGGTGTTTTTGTAGGTTTTGACCAGCTTACGCCTATGGGTAAATGGGAAACAGGATCACGCGCAGCGAGTCCTATCTGGGTTTCGTACCGTAAACAGGTTGAAGGAGATTATCCTTATACTGATTTCCAACAGCCTGATGGTGTTGTCATAGCAAAGATTGACGCTGCTACCGGTCTTCTTGCCGGACCTTCTTCTGAGGAGTCCTTTTTCCTGCCGTTTAAGGAAGGAACTCAGCCGACTAAGACTGCTGTCGGTTCTGATAGTGATTCCGGAAGTGACGGCACAGGATCTAGCGAGGATCTGTTCAAGCAGACCTTTTAATGATCAGCAGAAATAAATAAACTTAAAAGCCCGCTCTCCTTGTGGAGGGCGGGCTTTTGAATTCGTAGTATCTACCTATTTAATATGTAGACTATCTATGTCTTCTAAATATTTTCTTCCTTCCATTTGGCATAAATTTCCATGGCCCTTTTTCCGTACAGCTCTTTGCGCATGCGCTTGGGAGCACGCTTGTTCAGTGCTGGCATGAGGCCGAATTGAACGTTTGACGGCTGGAAGTTTTTCTTCTTTTCACGCAGGTGTGCCAGAAGTGCTCCCATAGATGTTTCTGCAGGAGGGGAGGGGAGTTCTTGACCTTTGCTTTGTTTAGCAAGCATAAGTCCTACCCAGAGTCCACAGGCTGCTGATTCCATGTAACCTTCAACACCAGTGATCTGTCCTGCAAGATGGATGCGAGGGTCGGATTTAAGGGCGAGATTATCATCAAGAACTTCAGGTGCATTTACGTAGGTATTGCGGTGAATAGATCCAAGACGCAGAAATTCTACATTTTCAAGACCTGGAATCATGCGGAAAATGCGTTTTTGCTCGGGATATTTGAGTTTGGTTTGAAATCCAACTAGGTTGAAGGCTGTTTTCTCTTTGTTTTCAGCACGGAGCTGAACAACAGCGAATGCCTGCTCTTCTGTGCGGGGATCGATGAGTCCCACAGGCTTAAGAGGGCCGAACGCAAGAGTCATATCCCCTCTATCTGCCATTTCTTCAACAGGCAGACAGCCTTCAAAGTGAATTTCTTTTTCGAACTCGCGTGGGACAACTCTTTCGCCTTCTTTGAGCTCTTTAAGAAAGGCATAGTACTGTTCTTCGGACATGGGACAGTTAAGATAGTCATCGTCTTCAGGTTTGTAGCGTGAACCGAAAAATGCGACATCCATATTTACTGAATCACGGCTGACAATTGGCGCTATGGCGTCGTAAAAATATAGACGCTGTTCTCCAATCTTGGAGATCAGGCTTTCAGTCAGCGGCTGTGATGCAAGAGGACCTGCAGCAACAACTATTTTAGCGTAATCAGCGAGCTCAGGATCATCCAACGATGTTATTTCACGATGAATAATGTTTATGAATTCGTTTTTCTCGAGTATCTCCGTTACCTTCTGCGAAAAAACTTCACGGTCTACAGCGAGGGCAGAACCAGCTGGAACACGAGATTCCGAGGCTGCTTCCATAATCACTGAACCAAGCTCTGACATTTCTTTTTAAGCACGCCAATGGCGGTGTTAAGCTCTCCAGAACGCAAAGAGTTTGAACAGACCAGTTCTGCCAGCCCCGGAAGAGTATGAGCCTCAGAATATTTTTCCGGTTTCATCTCATAGAGGTCAACAGGAATTTCAGCTTTTGCAAGTTGCATTGCACATTCACAGCCGGCGAGTCCTCCGCCGATAACAGCAATTTTATCCACTTGTCGTACTCCAAAGTCGATTGAATTTTTCAGTTATCTCAATTACTACTTTGCTGAGAACTAAAGATAACACTAATATCTGTTTAAGAGATATCCATAGGTCTGTCCTGCTCAGCCAGGCAGCAAATTAATTCATTTTACGAACGGCTAATAATTTATGACCGCACCAATTTTAAAAATCAAGAATTTGACCACTTCTTTTGCAACTCCTTCAGGAGTTATCAATGCTGTGGATAATGCCAGTATCGACTTAGGGCAAGGAGAAACTTTGGCTATTGTCGGGGAATCAGGCTGTGGAAAAACTGTATTGTCGCTTTCGATAATGGGGCTGGTCCCTGATCCACCGGGACGTATAACCGGTGGTGAAGTCATTTATCAGGGACAGGATTTAGTTCAGCTTCCTGAAAGAGATATGCAGAAAATCCGTGGTAATCAGCTGTCTATGGTTTTTCAGGAGCCCATGACATCCCTGAACCCTGTTTTTAAGATAGGGGATCAAATCGGAGAGATTCTTCGGTTGCATAAAGGATTTGATACGCGCATGGCTGAGGAGGCTGCCATTGAAGCCTTGAAGCTTGTCGGTATTCCCAATCCCCATAAAAGAATTAACAGTTTTCCTCATGAACTAAGCGGTGGAATGCGGCAAAGAGTGATGATTGCCATGGCACTTGTCTGCTCTCCTGAAGTTCTGATTGCTGATGAACCAACAACGGCGCTTGATGTTACTATTCAGTCTCAGATTCTGCGTCTGCTGGATGATCTCAAGAATCGAATGAACGGTTCCCTGATGCTTATTACTCATGATCTTGGTGTGGTGGCCAGAGTCGCGACCAGGGTTGCGGTTATGTATGCGGGGCAGATTGTAGAGTCTGCAGAACTAAAAAATATTTTCATGAATCCGTTACATCCGTACACCCAGGGACTTTTGGCTTCGGTTCCCAGGCTTGGCAGCCGGGATGAGTTAACCCCCATCCCGGGAAATGTTCCTGCCTTATCGGCTCTGCCCCATGGATGCCGGTTTCACCCGCGTTGTTCGCATGCTTTTGATTTATGTAAGAGTAAAGAGCCTCAGCTCATTGCTGAAAATGGACGTCAGGTTCGTTGCTGGTTACATAGTTAGACTCAGGATTTAATAATGAACGATAACATTCTCGAACTCAATGATGTAAAGAAGCAGTATCCGGTCAGCAGTGGGATTTTGTCTTTGTCCAAAGCCACAGTTAAAGCTGTTAACGGAATCACATTGCAGGTTAAAAATGGAGAAACACTTGGTCTTGTAGGTGAGTCCGGTTGTGGTAAATCCACTCTTGCCAGACTGTTGACCGGGCTGGAAAAACCTGATTCCGGGACGATCATATTCAAGGGTAAACCTCTAGGGAGCTGGAATACTGCCGAGATTGGTACAATGGTCCAGATGGTTTTTCAGGATCCCTATTCATCGCTGAATCCACGTCAGAAAATCGGTAATATTATTTCCGAGGGGATGCGCATACATAAGCATGGGACTAAAAGGGAAATGGTTGAGCGCGTCGAGGAATTGCTTCAGCAGGTGGGGTTACGTCCTGAACATTCAACACGGTACCCTCATGAATTCTCCGGAGGGCAGCGTCAGCGCGTAGCAATTGCAAGGGCAATTGCGCTTAATCCTGATTTAATAGTATGTGATGAGCCGGTTTCCGCTCTTGACGTATCTGTGCAGGCACAGGTGCTCAATCTGCTTAAATCGATTCAGAAGGATTTTGGTCTTAGTTATGTATTCATTTCACATGACTTATCTGTCGTAAGTCATATCAGTGATCGTGTAGCTGTAATGTATCTTGGAATGCTTATGGAGATTGCACCAGTGGTGGATCTTTATAAAAATCCAATGCATCCATATACTCAGGTTTTACTTGATGCTGTTCCTATTCCGGACCCATCGGTCGAGTTTGAGGATGTAATTATTCCGGGAGATATGCCTAGCCCTATTTCTCCGCCAAGCGGATGTCCTTTTCATCCACGATGCTCAAAGGCTTTGGAAGTATGCTCAAAAGAGCTGCCTAGCGAGTGCGATAAGGGTAACGGGCATTTTGTTTTTTGCCATTTGTACAGATAACAGGATGACATTAAACCAAAAAGGCCCGCACAATTGTGCGGGCCTTTTTGGTTACATCTGTAATTTATTATTAAATTACGCCGTTTTCTTTGAGAATAGCTTCGAGTCTGGTTTCGTTCTCAGGCATAAGCGGAACGATTGGAAGCCTGAAAGAAGTTTCAAGTTTGCCCATCATACCAAGAGATGTTTTTACAGGAATGGGGTTGGTTTCCATAAACATGGCTCTGTTGACCGGCTGCATTTTGAAATGCAGCTCCTGAGCTTTCTTCATATCTCCAGCCCGGAAGGCAGCGCACATACCGGACATTTCTGCGGGCATGATGTTTGAAACAACAGAGATTACCCCATGTCCACCAAGTGAAAGCAGGGGAAGTACTGTGAAGTCATCACCGGAAAGAACGGTGAAACCCTCAGGGCACTGTTCTATAACATCAGAAACCTGTCCGAGATTGCCGGTAGCTTCTTTTACACCAACTACATCAGAAACCTGATTCGCAATATTTGCGATAGTTTCCGGCATTGCGTTCAGTCCGGTTCTGCCGGGAACATTGTAAAGAATAAAAGGCATGGAAGCTTCTTTTGACAATGCCTTAAAATGTTCAAGCAATCCTGCCGGAGTAGGTTTATTGTAATAGGGGGTAATCTGGAGGGTGGCATCGGCGCCTGCCTGTTTAGCAAGCAGAGTCAGGTTTACAGCTTCTTTAGTATTGTTTGAACCCGCACCGGCGATGACAGGGACACGTCCCTTCACCTGCTCGACACAGATTCTGATAACCTCACCTTGTTCTTCGTGGGTTAGAGTAGCCGCTTCGCCGGTAGTTCCACAAGGGACCAGACCGTCGATTCCCTGTTCAATCTGCCATTCGATCAGTGCACGGTATGCGTCCTGATCAATCTCCCCGTTTTTGAACGGAGTGACTAGAGCAGTGAATGCTCCCTGGAAAGTCATTGTTTGCCTCCAATTTGATCCTATTACTTATCATCCGATATACCAGTCAGCAGCCTGGCGACCTCGGGATTTTCCCGGGTATTAATCAGCAGTGTTTGCAGAAACCATTTAACATTTTCACCAGAAGACCATTTGAATTCCGGATCACGTGAAGGGTACTGCAGGATATCAATCCTGTTGACTGCCTTGCCTGTGGGGTAGCTGCGTACCCATAATGTCCTGCCTTGAGCAGCAAGATTGCCGGTCATTCCCGGTCCATCTCCACTACCCAGAAGAATATCCGGGCAGTTTTCGATGATTTCGGGAGAGCCGATAAATTTCTTTTCCCTGAAATAGCCCCACGAACTCATTGCAATAACAAGATCACTAGTTTCCCTGTATTTTTTGAACAGCTTTGCAGCATGATCAAGAATATCTGCAGGGATTTGGTCAGAACCCTTTTCAAGGTAGGGCAGAATAATGATAGTCGCCTTTTTATCATCAGATAGATTTTTAACGACTATTTTTTCTTCCTTATTACTGACCCAATTATGGGGAATGCCAGTTACTGATTTTCTTAGAAAATCTGCTTCAGCCGGACTGAGAATTCCTAAATCATAATTAATAATTTGGAAAGTCTCAGCCAGCGCATTTTGTTTTTTTTCGGGAAGATGTTCGCCTGAAGTAGGCAGAAATTCAAATGCACCGCCGAGAATTAAAAGATCATTATCAAGGGCTTTTTTCAAGTCCTCAAGATAGCCGGCCCGCCGGGCCAGTCCGCCAATGGTCTTGTTTCCTCAGGTAGGGCAGGGGTTAACCGTCCCGAATGTGTTTGCGGTGTCAGCAATAGACAATAGTACATCCTTGCCGGCAGAGGCGTTAAGAGGAACCCCGATACCGGCAAGGATTAAAAAAACTAATATGATGAGTCGCATTTATGCGTTCAGATATTCTTTCAGCTCTTTACCTGGGCGAAAGAAGGGCAGTTTTTTGGGAGTAACATCCACTACTGCTCCGGTCTTGGGGTTGCGTCCGGTATAGCCTTTGTATTCTTTCATTTTGAAGCTACCAAAACCTCTGATTTCAACCCGGTCGCCGCGGATGAGTGCTTCCTTGATGGAATCGACAAATGCATCCACTATTTCAGCAGACTCGTCAACATGAAGACCTTTTTCTTCCGCAAGATTCTTGATCAGTTCGCTCTTGTTCATTCTACTCTCCCACGTCGTGTTTTTAGTGGCACGCTGGTGTTTTTTCCTTTACTAATACAACCATGCCGAAAAGCTACCCTTTTCGTCAAGTAATTAGTCGGCAAGTGTTGGAAATTTTTTCATGACAGGCCTTTCAGCCAATTTGCCCATATTTTCCATGCGCATTTTCTGAATTTTAACCGCAATATTTAATATATCCCGGCTTGCATCAGACTTGGGAGCATATTTGATGAAAGGAATCTGCCTCCTCACCGCTTCGGTTACAGACGGATCATAACGCACAAAACCCATATTTTTCAACTGAATATTCAGAAATTTTTCACACGCCATATTCAGTCGTGTAAAAGTTTCGTTTGCTTCTTTCGAAGACGATGCCTGGTTGACTATGATATTGAAGTCGGTAACTCCGTGCTTGGAGTTAAGCACCTTGATCAGGGCATAGCTGTCAGTGAGCGAGGTCGGTTCGGGGGTGATAACCACGATGCGGGAATGGACCATGGCAGCAAAGGAAAGAACGGTTCCATTGATTCCTGCCCCAAGGTCAAGAACCAGAAATTGATAACTGCCAACCAGTTCGGTTATTTTGCTGAAAAGCATTTCCTGCATGTCTTCGTCCATTTCCACCAGTTCGGGAACCCCTGATGCTGCCGGAAGAATATCAAGTTTGCGTCCTTGCTCAATGGGGATGACTATGTCGGCAGGTTTGGCCCCACTTATCAGGAGATCCTGCATATTGCTTTCCGGTGATATGCCCAGAAGTACATCAAGGTTTGCCAGCCCGAGGTCACAGTCCATCAGCAGCAGGCTGTTGCCGCCTGTATTCAGTGCATACGAAAGGTTCAATGAAAGGTTGGTTTTACCTACACCGCCCTTGCCGCTCATAACTGCGAGGCTCATTGTTTTGTTGGGATTTATCATGGCTTAATATATCCTTTAATTTCCCGTAAATAGAAATTTTTTCTCGTTGGCGTGTACAAGCGTTTCTTTGTTGACTGCTTCATAATCCAGAACATCGGCTGTGCATACTTTGTCTTTGCCGGTGTTCTTTGCCTCGTAAAGGGCCTTGTCGGCTTTTTCTACAAGGTCGCTGATAGTGGTCGGTACTATACCTTTGTAGCAGACGACTCCAGCTGAACAGGTAATTGAAAATTTGTCATTATTATCCGGTGTGGAGAAACTTAATTCTCTGGTTTTATCCAGAAGTCTCTGCAGGAGCTGCTGCGCTTTAAAAAGTCCTACGCCTGAAAGAATAACCGCAAACTCCTCGCCGCCAATGCGGGCCACGAGGTCGTATCTTCTTGAACCATGTGCCAGCATTTCTCCGAAATCAATAAGAACTTCATCTCCTTTAAGGTGCCCCCATGTGTCGTTAATGGATTTGAAGTTGTCGATGTCCAGAATGGCAAGGCTCAAAGGGGTTTTATTACGTCTTGATCGTTCCATTTCCTGATCAAGGACTCTTTCGAAAACCCGGCGGTTGGAAAGCCCGGTCAAAGGATCGTGTTCTGTTTTATAGGAAAGTTCTTCGAGAACAGACTGGATGTGATTGAGATGAGGAGTGGCATTATGATCAAAAGGTAGAGTCAGCCAGTCATTTAGTCCGTGTCGTTCAGCCAGAATTTCCCATGCTTCCAGAGTCATGCCTGGGCACAGTTTCAGGACAGCCAGTCCTTCCGGGCAGTCCTGAGCAGTGCACGCTCCGCTTTCTTTGCAAAAGCGGTCGCGAACAGAGAACAGTTCTTCCAGAAGGCTGGCTTCATTTTCAGCGATGTATTCAGCGCTCATTTTCTCCGCCGTATGCATGGAGCATGTAGTTTCTGATCAGGTTATCCAGCTCTCCATCAAGAACTGCCTCGACGTTTCCGTCTTCCGCTCCGCAGCGGTGATCCTTGACCAGTCGGTATGGTTGCAGAGTGTATGTTTTAATCTGACTTCCCCAAGCGATTGAGTCCTTGGTGGCGTAGTCAGCCTTTTTACTTTCTTCCTGCCGTTTGAGTTCCTGCTCGTATAGGCGCGATTTCAGGATTTTCATGGCGGTTTCTTTGTTTTTAAGCTGCGATTTTTCATTCTGACACTGCACCACGATATTGGTGGGCAGGTGGGTAATGCGGACAGCAGAGTTTGTTTTGTTAACATGCTGACCACCGGGCCCTGATGCTCTGTATACATCAATGCGCAGGTCTTCGTCTTTAACATCTATTTCAATATCCTGAGAAATTTCAGGATAAACATCTACAGAAGCGAACGAAGTATGTCTTCTACCGGAAGAGTCGTAAGGAGATATGCGGATCAACCTGTGAATACCGGCTTCTCCTTTAAGAAAACCGTATGCGTAAATACCTTCAATTCTGAGGGTTACACTTTTAATCCCTGCCTCGTCATCGGGCTGGTAATCAAGATAACTGGTTTTCCATTTTCTTTTATCACACCAGCGCAGGTACATACGCAGGAGCATTTCAGCCCAGTCCTGAGACTCAAGTCCTCCGGCACCGGGATGTATTTCCAGTATGGCGGTGCTTTTGTCTTCCGGACCGGAGAGCAGGGCGGCAAGTTCTATCTGGGCTACAAGATCACCCAGTTTGGTGACATTGTCTGACAGGGCTTCGAGAATTTCCTGATCCTGATCCTCGGTTGCCATCATCAGCCATTCTTCAACATCATCCTTGGTTGAAGTCAATTCTTCATAAGAATTGACTTTCTCTTCAAGAACAGCCTTTTCACGAAGTACCGGGGTAAGTGCATCCGGTTTATCCCACGCGCCGGGCTTGCTGAGATCATGTTCTATTTCATCAAGGCGTTCTCTGCTCTGAGCGTGGTCAAAGACGCCCCCAGAGAGTTTGATATTTTTCTATGCACTCCTGTGCCTGTGATCTTAGATCTGAAAACTGAAGCATGTTTTGTTGTTATCCTTTATATTTTATTTCCGGATCTGCGTATGCTGATAAAAATCCAGCCTAACATGATTCCTGTGAGAATCAGAGGCAGCAGAGTCACGGCCCTGTAATTGGCATGATAAAATGTTTCGCCTTGCATTAGCTTTGGTTTGGCAATTACCGCAGCGTCTACAAATAAGTCTGTGTCACTGCTAATGCGACCAAGTGGGTCAATGCAGGCTGAAATGCCGGTATTGGTACCGCGAATCAGGTAGCGTCCCTGTTCAACAGCCCTGATGGCAACAAGACCGAGGTGCTGATAAGGAGCGGATGTCTTGCCGTACCATGCGTCATTACTGATATTTATCAGCAGATTTGCTCCTTTGGCCACTCTTTCCTGCGCCAGTTCGGGGAAGATCCCTTCATAACAGATGAGCATACCCATCGCAAGGTTGCCGCTTTCAAGAGGTCCGGCGTCATCTCCCGGGATGAAGTCTCCGGCTCCCTGAACAAGTTTTTCCAGCGGCAGTATATCTTTGAGCGGCACATATTCCCCAAATGGCACCAGATGGGCTTTATCATACCATTCCAGTTCAATGGAACCGGGTTTAATCAGAAAGGCACGATTATAAAGGGAAAATGAGCGGGGGCCGTGCATGATATATCCGGGAGCACCGGTAAGCACAGGTGTTCCAGTCCGGGTACTGAAGTTGAACAGGCGGGCACGCATGAGTCCCGGATCCTGAATATAAAAAGGCATAGCCGTTTCCGGCCAGATAACAAGATCAGCCTGCTCGGTCAGTTTTTCACTTAATAGCAGGTATTTATTGAAAGTAGCTTTCTTGTATTTTTCATCCCACTTGCTTGCCTGATCTATGTTGCCCTGAACTATTCCAATATTCGCAGTTTCGGCTGTCTTAAGTTTGCTGAAATCCTCGGGAACAGTTCGTGCGCCGCCGAAAAGCAAAATGGCAACGATTATGGCGATAGACCATGCTTTTGCCCCGTGTGATTTCTTCCAAACCAGAACTGCTGTGGATATAGAGGCAAGAAGACCGGAGAGTGCATAGCCGCCTATGATTGATGCCCCCTGTATCCATTCCGGGCGAAATGAAAATGCAGAGGTCAGCACCAACCATGGAAATCCTGTAAACAGGACTCCCTGCGCTGTTTCAAGTGTGGTCCATAGGAGCGCGCTGAATATGCAAAGTATCAAAGGGGAGAAAGTTCTCGCCGCAAAATACAGAATGCATGAGTATGCTCCATAGTAGGTACCCATTGCCATGGCTACAAGGATGGGACATGGCACAGCCAGAGCCCACGGCAGGTTGCCGTATACTCCGACCGGGTATGCAATCCAGTACAGTACAACCAGACAGGCCAGTGAACCGGCTATCCATCCTTTTTTGAGTGCTTCTTTAGGGCTGCCTGCTGAAAGCCCTATAAATCCCAGAGCCAGGGGAAATCCAAGGGCTGCGGCAGGTAGATGAAAAAGGGGATTGGCATAGCCAAGCCCCGCGGAAATCATGGCAATTAGAGCAGGAATGGCCGGATGCATTCTATTTCCCGGTAGGAGGTTCAACTAGGAGCGAGATGATCTGTTTGACATCTCCTTCATGGACAGTGAATTTGTAGCCTGAGACATTGATGAATTCACCTACGTGGGGAATTCTTCCGGTCAGTTCAGAAATATAACCGCCTATTGTTTCCACATGTTCGGAATCCAGATGTAGACTTAGTTTTTCTGAAACCTCGTAAAGCTGCATACGGCCTGAAATCAGAAAACTGCCGCTTTCAAGTTCTGTGAACTCGGAAGGGCGCTCAGCATCATGCTCGTCGGAAATATCACCGACAATTTCTTCAAGGACATCTTCCATCGTGAGAAGTCCTGAAGTTCCGCCATATTCATCCTGAAGGATTGCCATGTGCATGTGGCGTGTTTGAAATTCTTTCAGCAGCGCTTTTACCTTGATGTTATCAGAAACAAAAAAAGGATCCCGCATGATTGATTCAAGGGAAATAGACGTGTCTCCCTGAAGCAGGGGAGCGATGATGTCTTTAGCATGGACAACACCCAGTATTTTGTCTTTGGTTTCCCTGTAAACAGGAATACGGGAATGTCCGTGTTCAATGATTCGTTCTGCTAAACCTTTAAGACCGTCTTCAACCTCAACACCGATTATATCGGTGCGGGGGATCATGATTTCATGAGCTTCTGTGTCTTTGAGTTCAAGAACATTAAGGAGCATAGAGACGACTTCGCCTTTGATTTCGCCGTCTTCTCTTGCTTCGAGGATGTGTTCTTCCAGAGGGGAATCTGGTTTTTTAAAGATATTGACCATTTTGGCCCACAATCGGCCTTCAGAACCGTCGTCCAACTCTTTTTCTCCTGTTAATGGTTTGGTTGTTGCGCGTGAATAAGCAAACGCAATTTTGTATATATCTACGTATTATGAACTGATTGTGTCAACCAACATGTGCATAATGTTACAATCCGTCCGCTTAGTCGTTGCCTTCACGGTATAGTTCCAGATAAAGGTTATATGTCCAGTCATCCATTTCCGGGCATCCGCCTTTTGTAAATCTATCCCAGACAGGCTTTTTGGTTTCTTCATCATATCCTTTGAATTTTGCTTCAAAAGACATCCCGACCTGAGCTCTGCTCTGGGTCGGATCAATATAAACCCGGCGGACTTTGCAGACAAACAGGTATCTGACTATTCCTCTGTTTCCGGTATCCACCAGTCCCAGTAGAACCAGAAAAGTATTACCTTTGTTCAGTTTGAATTTGGTGGCTTTCCTCGTACTCATGTGAGTCAATTCAAGGGACAGGCCTCCGCCAGAGATATCTGATAGGTAAACTGAGGCCTCTTTTCCACCCATAAATCCCGGGGAGTATTCCCCGTGACTTGCCAGAAATTTCAATCCTGCCGCCATTCCCTGTTTGCTGTCGGGGATTATATTTGCGTAGTCATAGTGGCGTGAGGCCGGAGATACACGCAGAAACTCACGTTTCTGGGTCTGTTCGATATATTCAGGAAATTCCAGATGAATGTTAATGTACTGGCTTCCCTTGGGGGTTATGTTGGTAATGACTGTGGTGAAATTATAAAAAATAACGCTTCCGGCCTGTTTTGCCGGAACATGGAAGAATCCGGTTACCTGTCTTCCAACCCAGTTTTTGCCGATTCCGTCGTGTGATCCAACTTCAAGGATGATATTTTTTTCAACAACATCAGCGATGGCGCAGGCAATTGTGCGGCGTTTTTCGGATTTGGAGTGAAAGCTGAGATCTATCTTGGAACGATAAACAAGTGCTGTTTCAAAAATTGCAAAAAGATTATCGTACTCCGTAATCCAGCTTGTAGGGACGGTGTTGAGGCGTTTTTTTAGTTCCCTGTTGTTGTACCAAAGAACTCCGGTAGCAATTGAAACCAGGATAAAACCCAGTATCATAAGCATGTTAATGGTTTCCTGAGGCAGTCCGGTTTCTCCGAACCCCCTCAGAACCTTGTACATATATTCCTGATCAACTGCCATTTAATCCAGCCTTTATGGAAAGTGTAGGTCAATAAAAAACACCACAAAAAGGGTAGGTGTTTTTAACAGCCTTTTATTATTTATACTTTTTTTATAGCTGTTTGCAAAGCATAATATAAAAGGCTTAACTTGCACATTTCAGCTGTCAGATAGCACCGATTTTTTTCAAATGTATTTCTATGGAAGATAGTGCCGCAGGAGTAATTCCGGATATTCTGCTGGCCTGCCCGAGAGTAAGCGGTTTTACCTCGGTCAGCTTTTCAACAGCTTCACGGGTCAGCCCGGATACTTCGCTGTAGTTGATGGTTTCAGGCAAAGCAACAGATTCCATACGGCGGAATTTTTCCACCAGTTCCTGCTGGCGGACCAGATATCCTTCGTATTTGATCTGAGTTTCAGCTTCAAGAAGCACATCATCAGCAAAGTTATCTATCTCGGGCCAGAAGTGCTTCATATCCGATATGGAAAGTTCCGGCTGTCTGAGTACTGCTGCTATCGGGACAGATTTTCCTGGAGGAGTCCCTCCAATGCTTTCAAGAATTTCACGGGTAGCGGCATCCGGTTTGATTTTTGTGCTTTTCAAACCTTCGATAACTTCATCCAGCCCTTTCTTCTTGGCGCTGAACAAAGCCCAGTGATCATCTTTAACCAGGCCGAGTTCACGTCCTATTTCAGTAAGGCGCAGATCTGCATTTCCTTCACGAAGAAGTAACCTGTATTCCGCGCGGGAGGTGAACATGCGGTACGGCTCAAGTGTGCCTTTGGTGACCAGGTCATCAACAAGAACAGCAATATAGGCCTGATCTCTTGAAAGGAGGAACGGGGCGCGCCCATCGAGCTTGCAGAAAGCGTTGCAGGCTGCCCAGAGTCCCTGTGCTGCGGCTTCTTCATATCCCGAAGTCCCATTTATCTGCCCTGCAAGGTACAGACCCGGCAGAGCTTTGGTCTCCAGAGTCGGCAGCAGTTGGGTCGGTGGTGCGAAATCATATTCAATTGCATAACCGGGACGGACTATTTGCGCATTCTCCAAGCCTTCAATGGAATTGATCATGCGTTTTTGCACATCAAGGGGAAGGCTGGTGGGAATACCGCTGGGGTAAACCTCAGGGCTTTCATAACCTTCAGGCTCAAGAAATATCTGATGGCGATCCTTTTCAGGAAAACGGGCTACTTTATCTTCGATGGAGGGGCAGTAGCGTGCGCCTGTGCCTTTGATGACTCCTGTAAACATTGGCGAACGCTCAAATCCGCTGCGGATGGCATCGTGTGTTTTTTCGTTCGTATAGGTTATGTGGCAGGGAACCTGCGGCATACTGATTTCGCTGGTGCGAAAGCTGAACGGCTGAGGAGGGTTGTCTCCATGTTGAACTTCCAGCTTACCATAATCAATGGAATCCTTGAGCAGGCGCGGAGTTGTACCTGTTTTCAGGCGTCCCAGTGTGAGCCCGGCTTCTTTGAGACTTTTGGACATTCCAACAGATGCCGGATCGCCCATACGTCCGCCGCTGAAGTTTTCAAGACCTATATGGATAAGGCCCTGAAGAAAAGTTCCGGTGGTCAGCAGCACAGCCTTTGAGTGAAATTTTTCCCCGATGGCAGTTACTATTCCGGCCGCCTGTCCGTTTTCGATGATCAGCCTGTCCGCCATATCCTGTCGAACCCAGAGATTCTCCTGAGAAAAGACATCCTTCTGGACAACACGCATGTATTCATTGCGGTCCATCTGGGCACGGGTTGCGCGTACGGCAGGACCTTTTCTCGTATTAAGGATTCGGAACTGGATTCCGGCTTTGTCCGACCAAAGCCCCATGAAACCACCGAGAGCATCAATCTCTTTAACCATGTGACCCTTGGCGAGACCGCCAATGGCGGGGTTGCACGAAAGATGTCCGATACGGTCAACATTGATGGTCAAAAGCAGGGTTTTCAGTCCAAGGCTTGATGCGACCATTGCTGCCTCGCAGCCAGCATGTCCTGCTCCTGCAACAATAAGATCAAATTTTTCCGGCGGTGGCTGTTTTCTGATCATCTTTCTCTTAGTGCCTCTGGCACCCTGAAGGGAAAAACTCCATCAGAAGTTTTTCCCTTCAGGACGCCTCATTCTCAAAACCTTGCATAGGGTCTTGTTCAGAGGTCTTATAAATTTGTAAGTTAAGGTCTTTTATTATCCTTGTGGCTAAGTCCGGCTCATTTTAAGGATAACCGACAGGAAAGAACTCAAACCGGCAGCATCCAGAGGACCAATCGGCTTAAAAACCGATGCAGGGCAGTTGGAGGCAGGTTCAATTAAAAAGGCAGCAGCATCATAACCTTAGCGTCATTAAGGGTGTTGCTGATTGATGCTTTTTCATTGGGCTGGTGGGCCTGATGCATCTGGGTTCCCCAGACAACTGTCTGATATCCGCGTTCACGCAGATGAGCAGCTACGGTCCCTCCGCCAATTCCACCGGGCTTTGCATCAATGTTGTACACTTCCTTGATGGCGAAAAGTATTTTTTCCACTATTTCGGAATCAGCAGGAGTCGCTGGAGCTGCCTGCCCGCCATTTACGACCTCTACATTGATTTTTACGTTGTATTCTTCAGCAACGTAAAGAGCCATTCCATTTATCTGAGCTGTAACCTCTTCAATATCGTAGTTCGGCAGTACACGGCAATCAATGTAGAAAATATCCTTACCCGGAAGGGTGTTGACGTTTTCAACATTGGATTCCTTTTTAGTGGGAACAAATGTGGAGTAGGGTGGGTTGAAAAGTACATTTTCATCATCGAACTGGTAGTGCAGTTCCGGAATTTCCATGATCATTGCTGCCGATGCAATAAGTGAATTCACGCCTAATTCCGGATCGGAAGCATGGCACTGTTTGCCTTCTACTGTTACTTTGTACCAGATAGTTGATTTCTCAGCGACTTCTACAAGTGAGGAGTCAGAGTCACCGAAATCGGGTACAAGAAAAAGATCCTTCTTCTTGAATAGGTCTTCATGTTCTTTGAGGACATATTCAAGACCGTATTCACTTCCTGTTTCTTCATCGGAAACAAAAATAAGACCGAAGTTGATGCCCGGAGTCAAGCCTGAATCCAGCAAAGCACGACCGGCAATTACTGAGCTGACCAGCCCCTGATGGTTGTCTTCAACTCCTCTTCCGCAGATGGTGTCGCCGTCTTGAGTCATGGTAAATGGATCACCATCCCAGAGGCTTAAGTCGCCCACAGGAACAACGTCCATGTGAGAAATGATCCACAGAGTCCGGGAGCTGTCCTGACCGGAAATTACGGTAACGAGGTTGGGGCGATAGCCGCATTCGACTCTATCATCCGGAGCGTTGTAGGATTTTACTTCTCCGAATCCCTTTTCCTTGAGGTATTCGGTGAGAAAATCCGCTTTATCCTTTTCCCCGGTCCCTTTGTTGTCAGGACCTATGGCGGGAATGGAAACAAGCTTGGCGTGCAGTTCAATAGCTTCGTCTTTAAGTTCGTCAATTTTTGCCAGAAGCTGGGTTGGCATTGTGTTGCCTCCGGTTTGCGGATCAGGTTGAAGGTTAAGGGCTGATTTTAAGTGTGGGTATAAAACAGCAAAGAGCCGGAACAAGTCCGGCTCTCATGATACACGAAATTAATCAATTGAAAAACAACCATGAGATTGTTTTTCAGGTAAGATAAGGCTGGCGACTTGCCTGAAAAGACAGACTAGCGACCGCGTGCAGCACGCTTGGATGCTTTAAGCGGGTTAACCTTAACTTTACCTTCTTTGTCAACACCAGCGCGAACGTGTGTTGCAAAGTTGCATACGCTGTGAGACCACTTTTTAGCGGGCTGAGCGTAGCTGGGACAGTAGTTGGAACCTTCGAAATCTACTGCGCGTTCGCAACCGTCACACTGTTCAACAACGGTTTCGAGAATTACGCCTTTGTAGGAAAGACCTTCAGCAGTCATTGCTGCACCTTCGAGTGCGTGTACTCTTGCATTCTTTTTAGCCATGTAGCGCCTCCTGTTTGGCAAGTCGCTTGCGAGCAAGCGTTGTTTTATCTTAAATTTGCTTTGCGAAAAGCACATTTCCCTATGCAGTGATAGCCCTTGTTGTCAAGAAAAAAAACTGCACGGGATAAAAAAAAATACACCAATTAACGGCTTTCAAGCCTCTTCAAGGCCCATTTTACGGCCTTTTCCGCCTCGCGGGAAATTGTTTCAACATCTAAAGTAAAATGCTTTCCGTTCCGGTAGATAATCTGTCCATCACAGATTGTCAGGCAGACATCCTGTCCTGTGCAACTGTAAACCGCGTGCGAGAGCGGATTGTATACAGGCTTAAGGTGCATCTTGTCCATATCAATGGCAATAATATCTGCCTTAAAACCTGCTTTTATCCCTCCAGTATCCTCAAATCCCAAGAAATGTGCTCCATTTCTGGTTGCCATGTCCAGAACTATTCCCGCCGGCATTGCTTCAGGATCTTGCAGAAATCCCTTTTGAAGCAGTGCTGCCGTCCGCATTTCGTCGAACATGTCAAGGTTGTTGTTGCTGGCTGCGCCGTCAGTTCCCAGTCCGCAATTGACCCCGGTTTCAATAAATCTTGTAATCGGGCAGATGCCTGAACCAAGTTTAAGGTTGCTTTGCGGGTTGTGAGAAATCTGTGTTCCTGATTCATGTATAAGATGAATCTCTTCTTTTGTTACATCCACACAGTGGTGAATACGGGTACGTCGGGATAACAGTCCATATTCCTGCAGTATTTGAATCGGTCTTTTTCCGAATGTATCAAGTGTTAATCCGGTTTCCGATGCAGATTCGGCAGCATGAATCTGCCAAAGCAGGTCAAGTCTTTCGGCTTCTTCCATGCTCTCTGCAAGTTGATCCGGGTCAGTGGTGAATACTGCGTGCGGGGTAACTGCTGTGCGAATCCGATCACATTCTTTGAAGCAGTCCCCTAATTTCTCAATTGCATCCCATGCATCCTGGGCCGTTTTAAAAAAAGGAGAGGGAAATTTAAAGAATCCTTCTCCCAGAACCGCCTTGAGTCCTGAATCCATAACCGCTCTTCCAACTACGTCTTCATACATGTAGCCATCAAAGAGAGCTGTAGTTCCGGATGCAGCCATTTCGGCAAGTCCTAGTCGAGCACCAAGTTCTACAAGTTCCTTAGAGAGTCCCGATTCAATGGGAAACATGTAGTTGTGAAGCCAATCAAGGAGAGGAAGGTCATCGGCCACGCCGCGCATGAGAGTCATGGGGACATGAGTATGAGAGTTGATCAGGCCGGGCAGGATCATGGAATCGCCGCAGTCGATAGTTTTTTCTGCAACCCATTCTTGCTCAATTGAGTCGCTAGGCCCAACGGCAGAAATCATTTTACCGCTTACTGCTACAGCACCGTTTTCAATGAGGGTTCGTTCTTCATTCTGGGTAAGAATGTAGGAACCTTTAATTAAGAGATCACATTTTTTAGCCTGCATAACTCAGTCCACACGGTACGCCGCAGTAAAAGGTTTTGCGGTAATAAAAGATACCGAAAGTTTTGTACTGTTATTTAAGGAATCTTCAGTAATGTCGATTTCCGGAACTGATCAAAAGACATTACACAATACTTGATCGGTCCGTTAAAAGCAAAAAAGCCCCCGACAAGGTGTCGAGGGCGCAGATAATACTAGGCGATCTTGCCAATGGTTTTAATAAGCATCGAGGTAACGTTTTCAGCATTCGCCTTGAAAATAGCAAGGATATCATCCCATGTGACAGGGGCCTCATCTGTTTTCCAGCAGTCGTAGTCTGTTGACATGGCAACCGCTGCATAGGGCACGCCTGCTTCGTTGGCAAGTATGGCTTCAGGGGCAGTAGACATGTTGATGATATCAGCTCCCCATGAACGGAACATGTGCGATTCTGCCCTTGTGGAGAAACGCGGGCCTTCAATTGTAACCACGGTTCCCTTTTCATGAACAGTAACGCCCAGTTCTTTGCAGGATTCGATCATCTTTTCACGCAGAAAGCTGTCAAAGGGATCCGCCATTGGAGTATGAGCCGGAGCGTGGGGGGCAAATGTTTCGTGAAAAGTGAGTTCGCGCTTACGGGTGAAGTCTATGAACTGATCCATGACGACAAGGTGTCCACGGTCAATTTCCTCACGGAGTGAACCAACAGCAGTCGTGGCAAGGATATAATCGCAGCCGAATTCTTTAAGAGCCTGAATGTTTGCTCTGTTATTAACGTAAGTCGGCGGGATGGTATGTTCTCTCCCATGGCGTCCGATGATATGTACTTCGCAGCCGCCGATTGTTCCGGATTTGACAGGAGAGCTGGGATCTCCCCAGACTGTCTTCACAGTTGAGTCCTTTGCGTCCTTAAGAATATCCGGATTGTCCAGACCGCTTCCGCCGATAATTCCGATAACTGCCATTTGATTTTCCTTTGTGCGGGGTGATACAAAACAAAAAAAGCTCCTTTTCACCAAATGAGGGAAAAGGAGCTTTTTCAGGACATTTTTTAGAGCTGGAGAAGGTGGCTGCTGGGAATTCCGTTCAGCTTGCTCTTTCCGTCGAGAAATCCGAGCTCAACGAGAAATCCGATTCCGGAAACAATTCCACCGGCTTTTTCTACCAGTTTAACCATTCCTTCAGCTGTTCCGCCGGTAGCAAGAACATCATCGATGAGCAGTACGCTTTCATCTTTTGCAACTGCATCGATATGCATGCTCAGACTGTCGGTGCCGTATTCGAGGTCGTAATCAACAGAAACGGTCTCGTAAGGCAGTTTGCCGGGTTTGCGGATGGGCACAAAACCAATGCCGAGTTTGTAGGCAAGGGGAGCACCGAAAATAAAGCCGCGTGCTTCGGCTGCAGCAATTTTGTCCGCTTTGTAGTCGCTAAAACGTTCAGCCATCTGGTCGATGGTGTACTGAAAAGCGTTGGGGTCAGCTAGAAGCGGTGTGATATCAAAATATACGATGCCTTCTTTGGGGAAGTTTGGTACATCGCGGATATGGTCCCTGAGATTCATGAATTTCCTCCATCCTTAATGGAATTTATTTATCCCCAATCGAATATGGATTTTCAGCCCTTTTGTCAAAGTTGAAAATAAAAAGGGTTTATTGCTAAGTCAGGGAATTCTTGAATCCTTCTGCTCTGGTTCCTCCGCCTATTGAGGTCCCGCTGTTTTCAGCCTGCTGCTTGATTAGAACTGTAAGCTGCCCCTGCAGTTGCATCAGCTCGTTTTCCTTGGCAGAAATCTGATCCTTATTTTTGTCAGGATCCTGCTTGAGTTTTTCAATTTCTTCCTTCAGCTTTTCAATCTGCTCTTTAACCTTTTCAATCATTTCTTCTTCCTTGGAAGTTTCATCTGATGAAGAGGGCCCTGATGCTGCAGCCTGAGTTGCCGTGTTTTTTTCGGATTGAGATTTCTCAAGCAGATCTTTGGCTTCTGACGAGATTTCTACAGTATCCCCGTCTTTGCCGACAGTTAGAGAAGATGAATTCTCCTGATCTTCTTCTTTCTTTTCTACATTGGCTACGTTCACTTCGTTAGTAGAAGTGAAAGACTGCACCTGCTCAGAACCGATGCGAAAATCAAAACCCATATAACTATCCTCGTGTTGGATTATTCATGAAATTATGATTTCTTTATCGGTTCTTAGCAGGAGAAGTTTATATCTTAAGATTAATATATTAATGCGGACAGGTGATAAAGAAGACAGCTGACAGAGCACAAAGAATCCAAAGTCCCGGAGAGACCTCCGAAAGTCTTCCAGTCACAGCCTTCATCACAGGGTAGGCAATAAATCCGGCTGTCATCCCGATTCCTAGGTTGTAGGTGAAGCTCATCAGTATGATAACCAGGAATGCGGGAACAAGCTCACTGACGTCTGTGAGATCAAGCTCCTTGCAGGGGGCAATCATCATCATGCCGACAACGATAAGGCTTGGGCCATAGGCACAGGCGGGTATGATTGTTAAAAGAGGAGCGATAAACAAAGCTGCCAGAAACAACAGGGCAACGGTTACAGCTGTAAGGCCTGTTTTACCACCTGCTTCGATTCCGGTTGCGGATTCAACGAAAACACCGGTTGTTGTGGTTCCCAGCAGTGAAGCAAAGACAGTTGTCACGGCATCCACGAGAAGTGGGCGTTCTATCTGGGGCAGGTCTCCGTTTTTATCAAGCAGTCCTGCGCGGTGTGAAACTGCGTAAAGTGTGCCCATTGTATCGAGGAAATCCAGTACGAAAACAGTCAGGATTACAGATATGAATCCCCAGTTCAGGGCGCCTGCAATATCAAGTTTGAACATGATTGGTTCAAGAGAAGGAGGGGGGCTGACTACTGTTTCAGGGACATTTGCAACACCAAGACCGATTGCTAAGCAGGTAGTGGTAATAATGCCGATGATCAGGGCGCTGTTTACCTTACGGGCCATGAGAATAACGGTCAGGAAGAAACACCCGATGGCAAGCAGCACGGGGATGCTGGTGAGGTCTCCAATGTGCACCGGAGCACCGGGAACTCCGATGGATATGATTCCGGTTGTGTTAAGACCGATGAAAGCCAGAAACAGACCGATCCCTACCACGAAAGCATTCTTCAGGTTGCGGGGGATGGCTTTTATCAGCCACGATCTTATTCCGGTTACGGTGAAAAGTATGAACAGGACTCCGCCGAAAAAGATAGCCCCCAGTGCGGTCTGCCATGTGTGGCCCATGACCTTGACGACAGTGAAGGCGATGAATGCATTTTCCCCCATATAAGGAGCAACCGCGAAAGGGCGGTTAGCATAAAGCCCCATAGCCATGGTTCCAAATGCTGCGCTTATGATTGTTGCAACCATGCTGGGACCAAAAGGTATTCCTGCTGCTTCGAGAATTTTAGGGTTGACGATGATGATGTAGGCCATTGTGGCAAAAGTTGTCATCCCGGCCAGAATTTCGCGGCTTATAGTGGAACCGCGTTCCTCAATATTGAAATAATTATTTAAAAAAGACCCCATTACAACCTCCTTAGCTGATTTACTGGGTATTTAGTAACTGTCTTTGTGAGGTGCACTACAAAAACATTATCCCATGGGCAACCTTAACTTGCTTAACAGGTGTACTTGAAGCTAATGTGCCTTTTTTAACGTTTATTTGAATTTGGAGTTTTTGTGCAGATAAATCACAGGGCAAAGAAGAGTCTCGGTCAGAACTTTTTGCAGGATGCCAATATAGCACGTAAAATTGTAGATAGTCTCAAGATAACAGCTGAGGATTCGGTTATAGAAATCGGTCCGGGACAGGGGGCTCTTACTAAATTTATTTTGGAAGCTGGTCCGGAGAGTCTAACTCTTATCGAAAAAGACCGTGACCTGGCACCGGTACTTGAAGCCGAATATCTCGATGCGGAAGTTGTGCAGCAGGACGCCCTTAAATTTGAGTGGGAAAAACTTGACCCTGCAAAAAAATGGAAAATAGTAGGCAACCTGCCGTACAACGTAGCCTCCAAAATCATGTGGGATGTTGCATTCAAGTGCAGTGCTACTTGTGTGTTCATGGTTCAGCATGAAGTAGGGCAGCGGATTACTGCTGATTCTGGGTCAAAAAAATATGGTGCAATAAGTGTTTGGGTTCAGAGTTTTTGTCAGACTCAATACCTTTTCAAGGTTCCGCCGACAGTTTTTAAGCCGAGACCCAAGGTTGATTCGGCTGTAATAAAATTTTTTCCACTGGCTGAAAGTGAAAAACCTGTTGATATTAAAGGGCTTGCGGGATTCGTAAAATACTGTTTTCAGTATAGACGCAAGCAGCTCGGTAAGATACTGAAATCATTCATCTCTGATGACGTCCTGAAGTGGGCGGAAAAAGAAGGTATTAAGCTTACAGATCGCCCTGAAGCCTTGTCGCCACTGCAATTTCAGGGGTTGTATAAATGCGTTAAAAACGATTTTCCCTCTTGACTTGTTGGCGAAAATCCTGTTTTAGATTTTCATCAAGGTCGGTAACTCAAGGTTTTCGCTGGATTGTGGTGAGTTTCGGCGATCAGGGGCTTGTTTTATAGGCCTTGAGCTGGTAGCAATGAAAATTCAATTTTTCAGCTGCCCGGCTTGATTAAAACAAACACTCGCACATGGCGAGGTTTAAGATTGGCGCAGATGAGTGTGCCGCAATAATCATTTTCCCGTTTTAAGGAGGAAGGACTGATGACTAAGGCTGAACTCGTGGTTAAAATTGCTGAAAAAGCAGGTATGACCAAAGCTGATGCGGAACGTTGCCTCAACTATTTTCTCGATACAGTTGAAGAAACTCTCGTTAACGAAGGCAAACTGACTCTGACTGGTTTCGGAACTTTTCAGGTTGACGAAAGAAAAGAACGTACTGGCCGTAACCCCCGCACTGGTGAAGAAATCAAGATTCCTGCATGCAAGGTGGTTAAGTTCCGCCCCGGCAAGCTTCTCAAAGACGCTGTAAAGTAATTAAGGAGATTTGAATTATGTTGCATGGTGAAACCGTTCAAAGTCCTCTTCCTATGGATCTGCCCTGGTGGCAGCCTGATCATTTTATTTTCTTTGGCGTTCTTTACGTCGTTATCGGTATTCTCGGTGCCGGTATGGCTTACTGTGCTGTAAGAGCATGGATGGATTCCAAAAAAGATACCGCAGCTCATTAGTTTTTGTTTTAAGAATGTTTTGTTGTTCAGCACCTGTTTCAGGTGCTGAACTTTTTTTTGGATATTTCTTGACTTTAGCATTTTTGTAAGTCTATAAATATCGTCTTCCGCACGGCTTGGTCCGTGCGAGATCTGAGAAGGGGGGGTGATTTTTTTGCCCGGTGTTTACCTCGAAGATTCTGACAATTTCGAAATAGCTCTTCGCCGCTTTAAGAAGCAGGTTGAAAAAGCTGGAGTTCTTTCCGAACTCAAGAAGCGTCAGCACTATGAAAAGCCCAGCGTACAGCGCAAGAAGAAAAAAGCTGCTGCTCGCAAAAGGCTCGTTAAGAAAATGCGCAAAATGTCAATGGGTTAGCCTATGAGTCTCATTGAGCAGATAGATAAAGATTACATCGCGGCCTACAAAGCCAAAGACGATGTTAAGAAAACAGTTTTGAGACACCTCAAAACTGCCATCAAAAACCGCATTGTTGAACTCAAGGGAGCAGAGCTCTCTGATGACGACGTGCTTGATCTAGTTGCAAAGCAGATCAAACAGCGCAAGGATGCAATCGAGCAGTACACCGCTGCGAATCGTCCTGAGCTGGCCGAGGTGGAAGCTATTGAAGCTGAAGCTTTGTCCGAATACATGCCGGCCCAGCTTTCTCAGGAAGATCTGGAAGTGGCTGTAGATAAGGCAATTGCTGACCTTGGTGCATCTTCTATGCAGGAAATGGGTAAAGTGATGCAGGCCATCATGGCTGCCCATAAGGGACAGGTTGACGGTAAGGCTCTTAGTAGTCTGGTCCGTTCCCGTCTTTCCTGACGATCAGCTTCAACCAGTATTTAACGGCAGGCCCCGGATTTTTTCCGGGGCTGTTTGCCGTTTTTTCCGTATTGGAACCCGGTCATAAACCGGGGGGCTTTGATCAAACCTTTTTCCACACTGGATTCACATGGAGCCAAGATCTCTCCAGCTACTTGAATTTCCGAAGGTTCTTAAAGTACTTTCCGGCTACAGCGTATCGTCTTCCGGGGCAGAAGCATGCCTTGACCTGTCACCCATGCAGGAAGAAGACTCTATCAACTCAATGGCCCGGTTTTTTCGTCAGGGCCATAATTTCGTTAAAGAGACCGGTTTCAGGCTCGGAAATTTTCCTCCTCTTGAAGGTCTTTTCAATTACCTGATAAAGCCAAACAATATTCTTGATGTCGATGCTCTGTACGCTCTTGTACAGACTCTTGGTCAGACGCGCGTGCTCAAGGAGGCCCTTGAAATAGCCGAGAAGCGCGATTGGGACAGGCTTGTCGAGTTTCTGGAATCCGTAAGCTGGCCAGAGAAAACCTTTTCCGGACTAAAGCGCTGCCTTGATCAGGACGGAAACATAAAGGATGAAAGTTCTCCCGAGCTTTACGATATCCGTCAGGCAATCCGCAGTCTGCACCAGCGTTGTTCTAAAAAAGTACGTGATTTCATCCACGGCGAAGACATAAGCCGTTTTATGCAGGATGATTTCATGACCATAACAAACGACCGCTACGTGCTGCCTTTAAAAACAAATTTCAAAGGTCGTTTGCAGGGTATTATTCACGATTATTCCAATACCGGAGAGACCTGCTATTTTGAGCCCCTGTTTCTGGTGGAGCTTAACAATACCATGCAGGAACTCAAGCAGCAGGAGCGGGCTGAAGAGCTTAAGATCCTCACCTACCTGACCGGATTGGTCCGCAGTGAGTTCGATCAGTGTGAAGCTGCTTATGATTTTCTGGTGGCCTATGATGTTTTACAGGCCAAGATTTATTTTGCCGAAGCCATGAAAGCTGTAGCAGTTGACGTGGCATCCGGCTCAGGATTCGATCTTAAAGGAGCACGCCATCCTTTGCTTGAAGCTGCTGAGGGCGGTGTTAACCCTCTTAATATCGAGCTTCCTTTTGACCAGAAAGTCCTGATTATCAGTGGTGGTAACGCAGGGGGTAAGACGGTCTGCCTGAAGACGGTAGGACTTCTTGCCGCCATGGCCTTCAGTGGTATTCCGGTTCCTGTTGAGAAAGGGTCTGTGCTTCCGTTTTATAAAGAAATTTTTGTGATCATGGGTGATGAGCAGTCCCTTGAAGATAACGTTAGTACTTTTTCTGCTCAGATAAAATCCATCAGTAAAATCTGGTATTCCATGGATTCATCGACCCTTTTTATTCTCGATGAATTCGGTTCCGGTACTGATCCTGCCCAGGGGGCAGCGCTTGCGCAGGCTGTTGTAGACGGGTTGCTTGAAAACGGTGTCACCTGTTTTGCTGCCACTCATTTTCCTGCTTTGAAGACTTACGCTCTGGTTACTGAGGGTGTGCGTGCAGCCAGCGTTCTTTTTGATCCCTCTACCAAGAAGCCTCTTTTCAGCCTTGCTTATGATCAGGTGGGAGCCTCCATTGCCTTGGATGTTGCTCGCGAACACGGATTTCCAGAAATCCTGCTTAGTAAAGCCGAGCAGTATCTGCTCATGGAAGGGTCAGATACCGGTTCTGTCATGAATCGTCTTAATGAACTGGCCGTTAGCAGGGAAAAAGAACTGGAAGAGCTGGATACCATTAAAGCCAAGCTTGAAAAAAAGAGAGCCAAGCTCGAAGAAAAATTCGAGCGTGAGCGTGTTGCCGTTCTTGCTGATGTTAAAAAGCAGGCTCAAGATGTTCTCAAAGAGTGGCAGGACGGCAAGGTCGGTCGCAAGCAGGCTTTGAAAAAGCTTTCCCAGGCTCGAGCATCAATTGGAGGCGACAAGACTCCGGATGTTGATGTTAAGCCTTTTTCCTTTGATGATATTAAAGTTGGCGCCGCAATACTAAATATTAACTGGAACCGTAAAGGTGTTGTTCTTGAAAAGGATGACCGTAAAAAACGGGTCAAGGTTGATATGGATGGAGTTGCCATGTGGATGCCGGCAGATCAGCTCGGTCCTGTAGGCAAGAAGGCCATCAAGGAAAAAGTTCGGCAGGTTGCAGAGAAGGCAGCCAAAGCTCCTAAAGGTGATATGACCCTCAAGGTTGACCTTAGAGGTAAACGTGCTGATATTGCTATCAGTGAGTTGGGCAGATTTTTTGATCAGGCTTTGTTGCGCGGAGCTACGGTCATTGAAGTTGTTCATGGTCGTGGAACCGGGGCCCTGAGGCGTGAAGTACACATGTTTCTTGATACTAATCCTGCAGTTGCATCTTACAGTCTTGCTCCAGAAGATAGGGGCGGAGACGGTATGACTGAGGTCGAATTAGTATAGTGCAAATTATTTACTGCCGTGCTATTGAAGTTCAGGCAGTATGATTGCGCATTATTTCAGAGACTTCCAATTATTGCAGGAAAGTTACGGAGGATTTTGTGGACCGGGCTGCCATTGAGGCTATTAAAGACCGTCTCGATATTGCCGACATTGTACGTCGGTATATGGAGTTGAAGCCTGTTTCAGGCAGGTGGATGGGACTCTGCCCGTTTCATAATGAGAAAACCGCATCATTTAGTGTTAACAGTGATGAAGGTTTTTTTTATTGTTTTGGTTGTCAGGCTTCCGGTGATATTTTTGATTTTTATGCCCAGATCAACGGGTTGGAATTCAAAGATGCCTTGGAGCAGCTTGCAGCTGAAGCCGGAGTGGAACTGACTCCTGGAAAAGTAGATCCTCAGGCTGCTAAAAGAAGTTCTGAACGTAAAATTTTCATGGATATGCATAAGCTGGCCGCAAATTATTTCAGTCGTCAGCTTAAGCTTCCTGAAGGGCGAAATGCCCGAAAATATCTCGAACGCCGAGGGCTTGATCCCAAGGTGGTCGAATCCTTCGGTCTGGGGTGCAGTACCGATGATTGGCAGGGACTGGAAAAGTTCTTGATTTCTAAAGGTTATACAGCCGATCAGGGAGTCAGATCCGGACTTTTGTCTCGCAATGCCAAAGGGCGCACTTATGATCGTTTTCGTTCAAGGTTGATCTTCCCGATAAAAAATTTATCGGGCCGGGTTATTGCTTTTGGCGGAAGAATAATTACAGAAGGAGAACCCAAGTATTTAAACAGCAGTGACACGCCCATCTACAAGAAGGGTGATCACCTGTACGGGCTTTGGACCGCCCGTAATTCCATCTCCCGGACCAAGCATGCATTGCTTACCGAAGGGTATATGGACGTGATATCGCTGCATCAGTTTGGGTATACTAATTCCTGCGGTGTTCTGGGAACAGCTCTCACTGTTGACCAGGTTAAACGTCTGGGGGGATTCTGCTCCAAGATTGATCTTGTTTTTGACGGTGATACTGCGGGCTTGAAAGCAGCCTTACGCAGTGCGGAAATGATATTAACGCAGGGAGTTTCCTGCGGAGTTATACTCCTTCCCGATGGGGAGGATGTGGACAGTATCCTTCAGGCCCGTGGCGCAGAAGGATTTCAGGTTTTCATGGATGAGGCCAGGGACGGTCTGGATTTTTGTCTGGCTACCCTGCAGCAGGGATATTCTCCCCGCGAAGTAATGGATTGGGCGCAAGGCTTCCTTAAGAGGATGTCCAGCGCTTCTTTACGCGCTTTCTACCTGCCAAAGGTCGCGACCGGCCTTGGTGTGGCAGAAGCTGAATTGAGATCGGTTTTTTCCGGTGCACTTAACTCTCCGGTTCCGCAGCAGCAGGTTGTGAAACAGCAGCCTAAAGCGGCTCCGCCGGTTGGTGCACAGGTCAAAGATGATAAATATTTTCTGAGATATGCGGTAAAACATCCGGAATATGTCACTGAACTTTCGGAAAGGGGAGTAGCACAGGTCCTGACCTCGCACTGGGGCAAAACACTGTGGTCTAAAATTTCGGCTCACAGCGGGCAGGATATTATCCCTTTTCTCGATAATTCTGAAAAACAGTTCTATATAGGCTGTCGGACTGAGGAAGCTCTGACCGGCGAAGAACTGAATGAAGAATGGCGACATGTCTGTAAGGTTATAGCCCGTCGGCGGTATGATCTGGGCCGTAAAAAGCTAACCGATGCACTGCGCCGTGCTCAGGCACAGGGCGATATGAACCGAGTAAGCGCATATCTCAAAGTCCTGAACGACTCTGTATGGAGGGATGATGAGCAACATTAAGGATATTCAGGCTATTAAAACCCTGATTTCCGAAGGTAAGAAACAGGGTTTCCTGACCTTCGAACAGCTGAGCAAAGCTCTGCCGGCTGAATTCAACAAGGCTGAACAGCTTGATGACGTAATCAAGATTTTCGACCAGTTGAACATTGCAATCGTCAACACACCCGAAGAAGGCGGTGACCTCGTCGATGGTGGTGTGGATAGTGATGATGATATCGATCTTACTGAAAGCGAAGAGGAAACTGTAGATTATGTTTCCCGCAGCACCGACCCTGTACGCATGTATCTGCGTGAAATGGGTGCTGTAGGTCTGCTGGATCGTGAAGGTGAAGTTGTCATCGCCAAGAAGATTGAGAACGGCGAGATGGAAGTTCTTTACGCACTGGTTGAAATCCCGGTTGCAATTGAAGAGCTCATCGGCGTCGGGGAAGATCTCGACGAGTCCCGCATTAAACTCAAGGATGTCGTTAAGACTATTGAGGAAGATGATCCCAGCGAAGACGAGATGAACCAGCGTCAGCGCGTTATCTTCCTTCTTGACGAAGTCAAGAAGCTCTACGACAAGAAAAGAAAATTATATGACAAACTCGATTACTGCGCACGCCTTGATAAAAAGGTTGCCAAGGAACAGAACGAGATTGTCAGCTATAAGCAGGAAATTGTAGAAAGGCTGCGCGATATCAAGATCGAGAAGACTCTTATTGATCAGATTATCGAAACAGTTGGTGACTATGTTCGTCAGATGCATAACTGCCAGCGTGACCTTTCCGCATACATTCTTTCTACAGGAAAGACCCAGCAGGAAATCAAGGATCTTTTCCAGAAGATTGATAACCGCGATATTAATCCGGTTGTTGCAGCTGATGAGCTGGGTATGACTGTAGATGAACTGTTTTCCTTCAAGGAAATGATTTCCGGTAAAATGGAAATTCTTGTACGTTTGCAGGAAAAATGCTGCCATAACGTGCATGATCTTGAGGAAGTTCTCTGGCGTATCAAGCATGGTAACAGAAGCGCCATGCAGGCCAAGCAGGAACTTATCCGTGCTAACCTGCGCCTTGTTGTTTCCATTGCAAAGAAATACACAAACCGCGGTCTGCAGTTCCTCGACCTGATTCAGGAAGGTAACATAGGCCTCATGAAAGCGGTTGATAAGTTTGAATACCAGCGTGGTTACAAGTTCTCCACTTATGCGACATGGTGGATCAGACAGGCCATTACGCGTGCTATTGCGGATCAGGCCCGTACAATCCGTATTCCTGTTCATATGATTGAAACCATCAACAAACTGATCAGAACTTCACGTTATCTTGTTCAGGAGTTGGGTCGTGATCCTTCCCCGGAAGAAATTGCGGAACGTATGGATTACCCGCTGGAAAAAGTTAAAAAAGTTCTTAAAATTGCCAAAGAGCCAATTTCCCTTGAAACACCGATCGGTGATGAAGAGGATTCGAGTCTTGGCGATTTTATTGAAGATAAAAAAGCTGCTGCTCCGGCAGAAGAAGTTGTCAGCACTAAGCTTGGTGAACAGATTGCCACGGTACTTTCCGACCTGACCCCTCGTGAAGAACAGGTTCTTCGGAAGAGGTTTGGTATTGGTGAGAAATCCGACCATACTCTTGAAGAAGTCGGTAAGCTCTTCAACGTTACCCGTGAGCGTATTCGTCAGATCGAAGCCAAGGCCTTAAGGAAGCTGCGTCACCCTGTACGCAGTGCCTTGCTACGTTCATACTACGAAAACTAAGATATAAGAGCGGTGCGGACTTTTGTCCGCGCCGTTTTTTATATGGTGGAGAGACGGCGTGCCCGGTATGTGGGAATTTCCGGGCATGAGGGGATTTTTTTTATTCTGCTTCAAGGATAAATAGTGAGGTTAAGAGGCCCCGAAAGCCGTCCGTGTGTGTCGGGGAGATCGTTCTCTCTGATCAAAACGCTTTAAGATTTGAGGATGAAAATTAATGGACAATTCTACTGTTTTATTTCTTGTTCCGGTCATCGCCCTTGTCCTTGATCTCGTGTTGGGAGATCCCAAGTGGTTTCCCCATCCGGTTCGTTACTTGGGAAAAGTTCTCGATTGGTACAAGAACTGGGTTAAATCCATCGGCAAATCCAACAAAATCATGGGTGGAGTCGGTGTATTCGGTTTTGCAATTGTAATCTGGGCTGTGCTCAAAGTTTTTCTGGCTATTCCTTTCATCGGCGTTCTCGTCGGCATTTACCTTGCGTATGCAGGTCTGGCTCTCGGTTCTCTGCTTAAAGAACACAAAGAAGCAGCAGCGCTTCTTGACAGCGGCAAAATTGAGCAGGCTCGTGCAGCAATTGCCGAGCTCGTCAGCCGTGATGTTTCTGAGCTGGATGAAGCTGGTCTTCGCAAGGCTCTGGCTGAAACCACCAGTGAAAACCTCAATGACGGTTTCGTAGCTCCTTTCTTTTACCTTGTGGTTACCGGTCCTGCCGGTATGTGGGTTTACAAAGCTGTTTCCACTATGGATTCCATGTGGGGATACAAGAATGAAGAATTCAAAGAGTTCGGATACTTCGCAGCAAAAGCTGATGATGTTCTGGCTTTTATTCCTGCACGTATCACCGGTTTTATGATGCTGGCTGCTGGTCGTATCATGAAGCTTGATTGGGAATCTGCTTACGATAATATTGTTGCTGATGCCAACAAGACCGAAAGTCCTAATGCCGGATGGTCTATGGCTCCTGCTGCATGGCTTCTTGGCGCTCCCATGGGCGGCAAGGCTGTTTACTTCGGTGAAGAAAAAGAAAAGCCCGTAATCGGCCCTGAAAACGGCGAATGGACTTCTCTTAAACTGAAGAGACTCGGTGCACTGGTCATGACTACTGCTATCTTCACAGCAGTACTGCTCGACATTTACTTTGTAATGGTCTGGGTATCCAATGTAGCCCACTAAGCTTAATACAGGCTTAAATTATAAAACCGGAATCCTTAATTGGGTTCCGGTTTTTTTATTATCTAGTCCACTTCAAACTATCTTCAACAATCAAAATTATTTTGGCCGGTGGGAGCTTTAAGTATGTATTGTGGCGGGCTTTAAACCAGGCTGTTCAAATCTCAATAATCCGGGTACTAAGGCAATGTCTTAATTCAAATCGAATGGAGTTCTCATGTCACAGGATTTCAATAAAAAAAGTATCATACTTGCAGTCTTGATTATGGCTGTTTTGGCTTTTGCCATATCTACGACTTTTGCAGTGAACAAATCCCTCTCCAACCCGGATAATTCTTATTTGAAGGGACATGAGAAGGCAAGGTGGATCAAGTTGGATCAACCTTTCAGGCTAAATGCCCGCAGCAATGGTTCAGAAATGACCTTGTTCAGAAAACAATTTGATCTTGAAGATAGTAAAGACATAGAAATTCATGTGAATGCCTTTCGTGGTGCCGGTATCTGGATTGACGGAAAGCCTGTGCGCAAGTTTGATGGGAATATGGATAAATGGCGCGAGGAGATTGTCCTGCCACTTTCTGGGCTAACTTCTGGAAAGCATGAATTAAAGATTGCTGTGGTTAATGAAAATGCTCATCCGGTAGTGCTTGTATGGGCCAAGGGACGTGATGGAGAAAATATATCCACTCCGCATGGCTGGGAAGCTAGTAAGGATGATTTTGTCTGGAATCCAGCTGTTGACGCATCTAATACAGGCCGGTTGTTCATAGGGGATAAATTTAAGAGGGCTGATGAGGCTTTGCTGGAATGTCTTCCTCAGATGCTGGTTTTGTTTTTTTTAGTCGCCGTTTTTATCTGGATGAGGGAAAATCAAAAATTGCCAGCATCGGTTAATCGGCTGGAATTGACTCCTGAGTTATTTCGTATCGGTTTGCTGGTTCTTTGGAGTTTCATGGCTATGAACAATTTTCATGATCTTCCCCTCAAGCTTGGAATGGATTCGACGGGCCATTACAAGTATATAGAATATCTTGCTGAAAAGCATAAGTTGCCAAGTCCCATAGAAGGGTGGCAGATGTTTCAGCCTCCCTTGTATTACATTATCTCTGCAGTGTTTTATAAGATCATACTGATCGTTTCTGACATAGAAACGGCACTTTACTGGTTGCGTCTTATTCCATTGGCCTGTGGTGCTGTTATGATTGAAATCAGTTTCCGGTGTTCCAAAATTATATTTCGTAAAGATGATCTTCTTCAAATTGCAAGCACTGCACTTGCTGGGCTTATGCCCATGAACTTGGTTATGTCTCAGTTTTGGGGAAATGAACCTTTTGCAGCAGTGTTTTCCGGGCTGGTTATATTGGTAACTCTTAAAATACTATCCTGTGAGAATTGTCGTAGAATTAAGGATTATGTCTCTCTCGGTTTATTTTGTGGTGGGGCAATCCTTAGTAAAGCTACAGCTGTGCTTCTTGTCCCTTTATGTGTCTTCTTCATTCTTTTGGCTGTTATTGGAGGAAATAATGAAAGAAGATCTGGACAGGTGAACTCCATCGTAGGGATCTGTTTGTCTTTGGGAGTAACCGCTTTTGTTGGTGGTTGGTATTACCTGAGCAACTGGCTCAATTATGGAAAACCATTTATCGGCGGCTGGGACAAAATTAGGGAAATAAGCTGGTGGCAGGACCATGGTTATCGAATATGGGAGCATTTTTTCACATTTGGTTCTTCTATTCTTAAACCGGTCTATTCGACTGTAGATGGTATCTGGGATGCCCTTTACGCCACGCTTTGGCTGGATGGAAATCTGAGTGGTATGAGTAAATTTGCTAGTCGTCCGCCTTGGGATGATGATTTGATGATGGCAACATCAATTCTGGCTTTAATTCCGTCAGCGTTGATACTTGCCGGGATGGCCAGGATTTTTTACCGGCCGGTCAAATCCGTTTTGAATGGGCAGATGTTTCTTGTCGCCTGTGTTGTAGTCTATTTTACAGCTGTTACATATCTGTACCTCAACCTGCCGGTCTACAGTACTGCCAAGGCCAGCTATACGCTTGGCTTATTGCCATGTTACGGAATACTGGCAGTAGTTGGAATTCAACCGATATTGAAAAATATTTATATTAAATCAGCTTTTTGCGGCTTTTTAGCTGTGTGGGGAAGCACGGTTTATCTGACATACTTTATCTAAGAATAAGAAGTCTGGAGGGGGCCTGCCGGATCCCATACGGGGCAGCTGATTAAAGAAGTTAACCTTTGGTATTTATTGGGTCTGAGGAAGGAGAACTTGTATCAGTTTTCCTTCCTCAGACTCCGGAGGCAATCTATTTTTTCCCGAGTTCTACGCTGCGTTCATAGCTCTTGCGAACCGCGTCGACGATATTGGCGCGGGTGGCGGTGCGGTCAAGATGTACCAATGCCCTGACGGTGGTTCCGCCGGGAGAAGTGACCATCTCACGAAGCTGGCTGACATGGAATTTACTTTCCTGAGCCAGTTTTGTTGAACCTTCGAAGAGTTTTTGAACCATGGAAGTGGCTTGATCACGAGGAAGACCAAGTTCAACGGCTGATTCGATCATAGCTTCTATGAAATAGAAAACATAAGCCGGGCCGGAACCGATAACTCCTGTGAATGTATCGAACTGGCTTTCAGCCAGCACGTATACGTCGCCGAGAGGTCCGAACATTTCACGGGTGAAGTTTGACTGTTCGTCGCTCAGATGTGAGTCATCAAGGCATACAGCAAAGACACCTGCGTTCACCAAGGCCGGAGTATTAGGCATAACCCGGACCACTGGACAGCGGTTTTCACTGTATTCTTTAAGTTTCTGCACAGTAAGTCCGGCAGCTATGGAGATAAGGCATTTGGACTCGGAAAGTTCAGGCGCGATCTCCTCGAGAACTGCGGGAGCGTGCTGAGGTTTTACCGCCAGCACGATAAAGTCGGATTCCCGGGCAAGGTCGCGTGCAGATTCGCACTGGGTAAGCCCGGTCTCTTCAGCCAGAGCCTTTAGAGACGTTTTATTCAGGTCGGAACCTAGCAGATTGATATTTTCATCTCCTGCCATTCCTCTGATAATGGCAGCGCCCATGTTGCCTGTGCCGATAAATCCAACTTTTTTAGTCATAATTAGTTCACCATTTCGAGATTGCTGAAGAAGTAGGGAACTTCGATTGCTGCAGTTTCGGGGGCGTCAGAACCGTGGCATGCGTTTGCTTCAATGCCTGCGCCGAAAGCTTTGCGGATAGTTCCTTCTGCTGCTTCATTGGGGTTGGTTGCACCCATGAGGTCACGGTAACGCTTGATAGCATCTTCGCCTTCAAGAACAGAAACCACACAGGGGCCGGAAATCATGAACTCGACCAGCTCGCCGAAGAAAGGACGCTCTTTGTGTACTGCGTAGAAGCCTTCAGCCTGTGTCTGAGTCATGTGGATCATCTTGGTTGCTTTGATTTTAAGGCCTGCATCGGAGATCATTTTGAGGATGTCACCGATTTTGCCCGCTTTAACTGCATCAGGTTTGATGATAGAGAAAGTAAGTTCGCTCATTGTTTAAGTCCTCCAAGTGTATCATTTTTTGCGGATTTTCGCATTTTTCAGGGAGAGCCCTGAGCGGGAAGGCAGTATGATAATGACTAGGAAAAAAGCATCCTGTCAGTAGCCACACTCTCGCCCCGAAGGGTGTAGAATCTTTCAAGAAGATCTTCCACTTTTAGTCCCTTCTTTTCCTTCCCGGAAATATCCAGAATAATCGTTCCCTGATGGAACATGATTAAACGGTCGCCCATATTAATTGCCTGATTCATATTATGGGTAACCATTAGAGTTGTAAGTGAATCCCTGCGTACAACGGCGTCGGTTATATCAAGAATTTTGCGTCCTGTCTTGGGGTCAAGCGCAGCTGTATGCTCGTCCAGTAATAAAATATCAGGCCTTGTCATTGTTGCCATGAGCATGGTTAAAGCCTGCCTTTGACCACCGGACAGTAGTCCAACCCGGTCAGAAAGTCGCTCTTCAAGACCAAGTCCTAGTGTTTTTAATTGTTCTTTGAACATATCCCTGTCCTGAGCCCGGACACCGAAACCCAGCCCCCTGCGCTTACCTCGCTTAAGTGCAAGAGCCATATTCTGTTCAATACTCAGAGTTCCGCATGTTCCCAGAAGAGGGTCCTGAAATACTCGTCCCAGATTGGCAGCCCGTTTATATTCAGGCCATCTGGTTACATTTTTTCCATTGATGGAAATGCTTCCGCTGCTAAGGAAGAATGTCCCGGCAATGGAGTTTAGAAAAGTTGATTTTCCTGCCCCGTTGGAGCCGATAACAGTAATGAATTCTCCGGGGTTTACATTAAGGTTCACACCGCGCAGAGCCTGAACTTCGTTGACACTGTCCGGGTTGAAGGTCTTGGCGGCTTCAGAAACTTTAAGCATTATGCACGCCTCCTTTTAAGTAAACCTGATTTAATCTGAGGTGAAATCAGAGCGGTAACAACAAGTACAGCGGTAACAAGGTTAAGGTCACTTGGTGTGAATGCAAAATCACCAAGTCTCACACCAAGAGCCAGTGCAATTGCGATTCTATACACAATGGAGCCAAGCAGGGCTGCAAACATTGCACGGGTTACATTGCCTTTTCCAAATAAGGTCTCACCAATGATGACTGACGCAAGGCCGGCGATAATGGTTCCGATGCCCATGTTAACATCGGCAGCTCCCTGATTCTGGGCCACCAGAGCGCCGGAAAGGGCTACCATTCCGTTTGATAGGCCAACACCGAAGATAATCATCAAATCCCGGTTTACGCCGAGGCTGGTAATCATTTTAGGGTTGTCACCAGTGGCTAGCATTGCCAGTCCGAAAGAAGTTTTCAGGAACCAGATAAGAGCCAGAAGGGCGGTTCCGGAAATTATGGCAAAAAGAATAGGGGTGGAGAAATGTGGAGCAAGTCCGCTTAACTCTATAAACTGATCAATGAGGGTATCTTCACCAAGTAAGGTTATATTCGGTCTGCCCATTATTCTGATATTGATGGAATACAGGGAAATCATGGTCAGAATGGAAGCCAGCAGATGCAGGATTTTGAACTTTGTGTTGAGTATTCCGGTAACAGCACCCGCAATGAAACCCGCACCAACTGCCATGCCCATGCCTACAAGTGGGTGGTATCCGTTACTGATGGCGACAGCTGATACTGCTGCACCCAGAGGAAGGCTGCCGTCTACTGTGAGATCCGGAAAATCGAGCACCCTGAAGGTCAGATAAACCCCCAGAACCATCAGGCCAAAGGCTGTGCCCTGTTCAAGAGCACCCATAAATGCATATAAACTAATCATAGCTGTGTGTTGCTCCAGTCACGTCTCTTAATAATCAACGTGCTGTTGCCTTGGTGAATCGTTGAAATATTATCTGGTCGTTTAAACCAGATCTTTCCGAAGCAGAGTATAAATGCAGAGGAAAGTGTGTAAATTTATAACTGCACGTAAGCTTTGGATACTTCAGAATGAGAGGGTTCTCTGAGTTTAAAAACTACTGAAAGTTTTGAAGAGTCCAAAGTAACTTGGTTAAGTTTTTATTATCCACGGAGGGTTCGACGTGATGCTAACCCGGAGGAAATAAAAAAAGGCGCAGAATGTACTGCGCCTTTACCTTTTATAGCTGTGATTTGCAAATGTTTACTTGATGATCTTGTCAGCTCGATCAAGCACCTGTCTGGGAATGGTTACTCCCATTTTCGCTGCAGCTTTTTCGTTTACGAAAAGGCGCAGGTTCTGGAGAGTTTCCACAGGCATGTCTGCAGGTTTGGCTTTACCGGAAAGGATGCGTGCAGCCATATCCGCGGTTTGAAGTCCCATGCGATAGTAGTCTACGGCAAGGGCCGCCACGGTTCCGCGTACTACAGAGTCGGTATCGGCGGAGAAGATAGGCAGCTTGTTCTGGCGGCATACTTTGATTGCGGCTTCAAGTCCGGAGACAACAGTGTTGTCCAGGGGAATGTAGATGGCTTCACATTTTCCAACGAGGCTTTTGGCTGCCTGATAAACACCGCTGGAGTTGGCAATGGATGCTTCCTCTACTTCGATGCCGAAGTCTTTACAGACTTCCTTGAGCAGGTTGGTCAAAACTACGGAATTGGCTTCACCTGCATTGTAGATAGTACCGATGGTTTTAATTTCAGGCATAAATTCTTTAATGAGTTCTACCTGACGAAGAACCGGGCTCATATCTGTCATACCGGTGATGTTTTTACCGGGGAGCATAAGGCTCTTGACAAGACCAGCAGCAACAGGGTCGGTAACACCGGTGAAGAGGATAGGGATATCCTTGATCTTCTGGGCTACAGCCTGTGAAGACGGTGTTGTGATTGCCATTACGAGATCCGGGTTTTCTCCCTTGATCTGGTTGGCTATCTGAATGTTGGTGGCCTGATTGCCCTGAGCTATATGCTCATTGTAAATAACATCTATACCGGACTCTTTGAGGCGGTTTTTAAAGCCTTCACGCATGGCATCAAGGGAAGGGTGTTCAACAATCTGGGAAATAGAAACGGTGTATGTCTGTGCGGAGTGGATTACAGGAACTGTAACCATGAACAAAAGTACAAGAAATAGGAGGATTTTTTTCATCCTGATAAATCCTTTTTGCTGAAATATTTTTATTAAACTGATTTGGCCTTAAAATGACACTTAAGTCAAGATATGAACCAAATTATTTTTTATATTGATAGTTTTAGTCGCGATTTTTAATGTTTTTTCTATCTTTTTAAAGTCAGACATCAAATATCAGCACTAGCTGACAGGTTTTAACTGTTCAACTGGCACAATATTGACCTTGCCTTTGTTCTCCATAGCCCATTGTTTGATGGCCTTCAGGGTTTCGTGGTTGGGATGTCCAATTGCTATTGCCTGACCTCTCTTTTTGGCAATCTCAGCAGTTTTGGCGAGTTGGTATTTAATTGCTGCAACGTTCTTTACATTATCAAGGAATATATTGCGTTCGAACGCTGTAACGCCAAGAATCTTTGCTGCTTTAGCTCCGGCACTGTCAGGTGTGGTGCGGCTGTCCAGAAAGTATAGTTTGTTCTTTTTCAGCTGAACCATAACCTGTTTCATACCATAAAAATCTTCAGTGAAACGGGATCCCATGTGGTTGTTCAGGCCTCTGGCTCCTGGAACTTTAGCTGCTGCATCCTGAACTATTTTATGAATCTGATCAGCGGTCATTCCCATGAGCAGCGCATCAGGTCCGGGATTTACTTTAGGATAGCCCTTAGGCTGCATGGGAAGGTGTATCATTATCTCATTGCCGCTTTTACGAGCAATTTCAATGGTCTTCTTTACATTTGAGCTGTTAGGCCAGATAGAAAAAGTTATATGAATATCCAAGGCAGCCAGGCCTCTGGCCAGTTTCAGGTCTTCGCCCATATCATCAATTACAATTGCCATTTTGGGGGCGTTGGGATCGAATTTAACGGGTTCCGGTTTTTTCTTCGATTTTGGAATGAACAAAGAAAATTTGTGAGTCGGAATACCATTGATACTGATCAGCCAGCTGTTTGAAGTCTCTTCATGCATGCTGGCGTTGAGTGCTGTTGCCTCTATTCCATTTCTTATTTGTTCAAGAAGATCATTTTTATTGCCCTTACAGGGAAAACTTAATTGCTGAAAATGAAAATCTCTACCCTGATGTTTTTTAAGGGAGACATCTTCAAGCTTAAGTTCACTCATGGAAATCTGAGCTTTTTTGAGGGTGGTAATCAGTGCAAGGTCTATCTGCTTGACCTGATCATCAAGATCCCCTTCAAGTGGTTCTTCATAAAGCATGGGCTGTGCTTTAATCTCTGAACTGTTGGTTTCTGCTATTTGTGGCGTTGAATCGGGTTTTGTCCCGGCTGCATCAATCTCACTGTCGGAAGAAAAGAGCAGGGCTATAACAAGGCAGATACATGCTGCCGCAGCAATAGTTGCTGCGGCAATAGAGACCGGTTTTAATAACCGAGCCCGAAGTCCCGGTTTTGATTCCGGGATTTCGGGCTCGGTGTTATGATCATGAGTATGATTTTCCACAGAGGTCTGACCTTAGCGTTACTTAATTTCTTTGAGTCTGGGCATCTTTTTAACCAACTGAAGAGCAAGTCTGAGCTGGTTGTCATTGTCGAGCATCTTTTTGGCTTTTTCAGCTCTTTCAGTTTTGTCCTGTTTGCCCTTTCCATTGTTTTCAAGATGTCTGCTCAGATCTTTTTCACGGACAATGAATCTACCGTCTTCATCCTTGTTTTCAACAGGTGGGACAAAGGGGTAAACGATGTCCGGGTCGATTCCTTCAGCCTGAATGGAACGCCCGCTGGGGGTGTAGTAAAGAGCTGTGGTCAGCTTGATTCCAGAACCGTCAGCCATGGGAATAATGGTCTGAACAGAGCCTTTACCAAAGGTTCTTTCACCCAGCAGCAGTGAACGATCGTGGTCCTTAAGTGCTCCTGCAACAATTTCAGAAGCGGATGCTGATCCTGCATTGATCAGGGTTACCATGGGAATATTGACATCAGTGGAGTCCTTGGTGGCGTCAAAGTCCTTGCGACTGGCTTTGTCTCTACCCTCAATGTAGACAATCAGGCCGCTGTCCAGAAAGGTGTCTGCAACACTTACTGCCTGGGTCAGAAGCCCGCCGGGGTTGTTGCGCAGATCAAGCACAACTCCTTTGAGGGTATGGTTCTTTTTGTACTCAGTGATAGCCTTGCGCATTTCACGGGTGGTGTTCTCGTTGAATCTGGTCAGTCGCAGATAAAGAACTCCGTCTTCCAGTTCCTGGCTCTTGGCACTGATAATGGGAATGGTGTCGCGGGTGATGGTTACTTTGTCCGGCTTGTTTGCATCTTTGTGCAGGATAGTCAGAATTACATCAGTGCCGCGCTTGCCTCTTATTTTACCAACTGCTTCCATAAGTGAAATGGACTGGGTGGATTCACCGTTTATTTCAAGAATGATATCTCCGGCTTTGAGGCCTGCTTTATATGCAGGAGTATCCTCGATGGGAGAGATAACGGTCAGGCGTCCTTTTTCCATGCTGATTTCAATACCGATGCCACTGAATTCACCACTGGTGGATTCCTGCATTTCTTTGAAATCGTCAGTGGAGAGAAAGGTGGAGTGGGGGTCAAGCTGTTCCAGCATGCCCTTAACAGCATCATCTACAAGCTCCTTGCGGGAGATGTCCTTTACGTAATTATGTTCCACAAGGTCGAGAACCTGTGAAAATCTGCGCAACGGTTCAAAACGATCCTGATCGACAGCCTGTGTCGGTTGTGGTGCAACTGAAATTACGAAAAGGGCGAGGATGGCCACCAGCCATAAAGTTTTTCTCATGTTTTCCTCCAGCGCGATGAGTGCTGTAACTTGCTAAAGATATTATACATTATTTTCGGGCAAGCCATTTTTGCGGGTTAACTGGTTTCTGGTGAAAACGCAATTCAAAATAGAGCCCGGTTTCTTTTAAATTAGGGTAATACCCTGTTTTACCGACAATTTCATCTTTTTCAACTTCCTGTCCGGTTTTTACAAAGCTCTCAGCAAGGTAAGCGTACAGGGAGTAATAATTATATCCATGATAGATAATAACTACACGACCAAATCCTCTCAAAGTGTCATTATGGACAACTTTACCCCAGAAGATTGATTTAACATCCACATTTCCATCTGTTTTAATTCCAATTCCTCTGGAAGGAGGTTTATTGGAAAGGTTGAACCGTACCTGGGTTTTTCCTTCGCATGGACGCGGCAGAGAACCCTTGAAATTTTGAATTTTTCTGCTTGTCAGACTCTTCAGTCTGTAATTCAGATTGTTGATTGTATCAAGAAGCCCTTTGATTTCCTGTTCACGGGTTATCTTTTGGGATCTGATTCCGCGGATTCCGGCTAAAAGTTTAAGTTTGTCCTCAAGGAGGCCATCCTTTGCTTTGTTGATTTCACCCAGTTTGATCTCAGCTTTCTGTTTCAAATCCTGCTGGGTCTGGAGATTATCCGAGATTTCCCGTGATTTTTGCTGAGCCTTGTGCATTTCCTTTTTTGTTTCAGTATACAGCGATGCCAGCCATATAAAGTTACGGTCTGCACTATGCCAATCATCAAGGTTTCCGAATCTGTTTTCAAGCTTTCGAGAGTGTACCGGCCACAACTCTTTGAGCATGACTTTCAGGCGGTCTGTTATTTCCGTAAGTTCTCTGCGCAGGACCAGTTCGTCATTTCTGGTACTGTCCTCTTCCTCGGAAATGCGTTGCAATTCATCTTCCTGTCTAAATAGCTCACGCTCAACGTTGATAATCCGGTCTTCAATGGAAGCCAGCTCTCCGAACATTGTCCGCTCTTCACGGGTTAGTTTGAGAAGTTCCTGCTTCTGCATCTTAACTGTTTGCTGGGTATCCTGGATTTCTTCCTTCAGTCTGCTTACCGCCGAATCCTGCGCAAAAGCAGGGCTGCAGGTAAGGAGTGATGCCAGCAGAATGATGCAAAAAAAATATTTGAAGAAGGATGCAGCCATGAAAATTTAATTATCCAGAAAACGGTTAAGAGGGCAGTTTGCACAATCAGGATTTGTTTTTTTACACCATCTTTTCGCGGCCATCACAATCAATGCATGATATTCATTAAACAATTTTGAATCTTGTTCAAGCACATCCATGAAAAAATCCTGTAACTCGTGATATTCAATGTCCTCATGTACCAGCAGGTGTCGGTTGAAAATGCGTTTAGTATATGCATCAACTACGAACACGGGTTTATTTGCGGCATATAAAAGGATTGAATCTGCGGTTTCAGGACCAATGCCTTTGATTTCAAGAAGTTCTTCACGCAGCTCTGAGGTTTCTCGCTCAGCAAGATCAGAGATGCATTGTACTGAGTTTTCTTCCAGAAATTTGATAAAGTTGAATATTCTTTCAGCTTTGATACGGAAAAAACCGGATGGCCTTATCAGCTCCTGCAGTTCCTGAATACTGAATTTCCTAAGTCCCTGCAAAGACAAAGCGTCATTGTCTCTCAGGTTGGCAATAGCTTTTTCAACATTTGCCCAGTTTGTATTCTGGGTCAAAATAGCGCCGATTGCGATTTCAAAGGGCGAATCTCCCGGCCACCAGTTACACGGCCCGATCCTTTCAGAAAGGGCCGTGAAATATTCTAATAGTGTTTTTCCTCTACTCATCACTAGCTGAAACATTTCTCCAGAGCAGTCCGGCCCATTCTCCCATGGTGAATATTTCAGGAGAGGGGAGTCCAGCTTCGATGTATTTTGCAGCAACTTTTTCTGCCTGTTCAACAAGAATTCCTGACAGAATCAAAATAGAATTTTCTTTCAGGCGTGCAGTTACATCCGGGCAGAGCTCAATAAGAGGACCGGACAGAATGTTGGCTACAACGAGGTCGTATTTCAGGCTGGGATCAATGCAGTCTGCACTTCCAACGGAAAGAGTGATGCCTTCAGCCTTATTGTTTTCTATGTTTTCGTTAGCGCAGACAATGGACTGAGGATCAATATCCACTCCGACACCTTCCATGCCGAGTTTGGCAAGGGCGATTGCCAGAATTGCGGAACCTGTTCCCAGATCGAAGAAGTTGAGTTCTGAATTCAGCTTTCCTTCTTCTGCCAGCTTGCTGATTAGTTCGAGACAAAGAGCGGTGGTAGGGTGGCTGCCGGTTCCGAATGCCATTTTGGGCTCGATAATGATATGAATCTTGCCCTCTGTCTTTTGATCAAGAAGCCACGGCGGCAGGATTTCATAACTGCCACAGGTAATTGGTTCGAAGTAGTCTTTCCAGGCAAGTCCCCAGTTTTCAGCTTCAATTTCCTCATGTACACATCCGGACTCTGGCCAGCGTTTTTTTATTTCATCCACGATTTCCACTCCCAGAGGATGATCTTCAAGATGAATAGTATAGAAGATGGAATCGTCATCAAGGGGCTTTTCTTCCCAGCCGTGTGCTACGCGGGCGCCGAGGTACACCTGGCATTCATCACTTTCAATTTCAGAAAGGGTGAACTGTATTCTCAAAAGTTTAGACATAATTGGTCCTTCTTATAAATATCAACGTTTGTTTCGGATCACCCATAACGTAAAAAGCCCAACTACTAAAGCTAGTATTTGGGCTTTCTGGGTTTATTGAAATAATCCCCGGTTAATTGATTCTTTCTGCTGCAATTATTAATCCTTCCAGCTAAACCATTCGGTCAATGAGCCTGCCCTTTCCGGTAAGGCTGTGAATGGCTTCAGTGGCAATGCGTTCAAGGTCATTTTCATGAGCCCTCATTGCCGGATCATCAAGTGAAGCCGCTACATGATCCTGACGCTCAGTCGGAACTGGTCTGTTTATGCTGGTATCAATAACACCGCCTTCAACAGGCAGGGAAAGTGCAACATCGCTCATTCAAAACTCCGGGTCATTGTCTTCTTTTCCTTGCAGGATTTATAAATCCTGCAAGGAATGTTGTTTATACTTTCATTCAGTTCGGAGAATAATTGAAATATTCAACCTGAACTTTAAATCTTCCTATGGAAGATTTTTAAAAGATATATAACATAAATAAGCTTCTATGCGTGCCCGGTCAAGCTATTAGGATTTTTCGAGCAGCTCATTAAGGGTGTTGAGGAATAAATCCAGATCTTCCTGATCGATAGTCAGGGCCGGAAGAAGTCTCAAGATTGTGCCTTTGGTCAGGTTCAGGATAAAACCCTTTTCACGCAAGGCAGCAAAAATTTCACTGCCGTCAAAGGTGAGTTCTACACCCAGCATAAGACCCTTGCCGCGCACTGCCTTGATTTTACCGGGATATTTATCCTGAAGTCTCAGGGCCTCAGCTGTGAAATGTGCTCCCAGAGATGCAGCACGCTCATCCAGTTTTCTCTCGGTCATTATATCCAGCACTTTGGATGCTACCTTGGATACGAGAGCTCCGCCCCCGAAGGTTGTTGCGTGGCTTCCCGGAGTAAAACCTTTCGCTATTTCATCTGTGGCAAGCATTGCTCCCATGGGCAGGCCGTTGGCAAGTGCTTTGGCAGATGTGAAAATGTGCGGAGTTATTCCGTAATGCTGGTGAGCCCACCATTTTCCTGTTCTGCAGAGACCGGACTGTACTTCGTCGGCGATGAGCAGGATGTCATTTTCTGCAACTATTTCTGTGATTACTTTGACATATTCTTCAGACAGTGGCTTTATGCCGCCTTCGCCCTGAACCATTTCAATCATGACTGCTGCAGTCTTGTCGGTAACGGCTGCCTTGAGAGCTTCTACATCTCCTGCCGGTACATGTTTGAAGCCTTCGGGCAGGGGAGCAAAGCCATCTTTGATAGGTCCGGTCTGGCCTGTTGCAGTAAGGGTCGCCAGAGTTCTTCCATGAAAAGATCCTTCAAGAGTGATAATCTCATAGGCATCTCTGTTCTTGATAGTTCTCATGTACTTACGGGCCAGCTTGATAGCAGCTTCGTTGGCGTCAGCTCCCGAGTTGCAGAAAAATACTTTGCCGGCATTGCAGGTGGCCAGAAGTTTTTCGGCGCATTCAACCTGTTCTTCCTGATAGAAGAGGTTGCTGACCTGAACCAGCTTGCGGGCCTGTTCGGTCATAACGTCAACCAGTTCATCGGGGCAATGGCCGATGTTGACCACTGAAATTCCTGAAAGGAGGTCGATATATTCACGTCCGTCAAGATCCCAGATTCTGGAACCCTTGGCTTTGCTTACGTTGAGAGGGTATCTTCCATAGGTGTTACAAATGGATTTCTGCTCTTTTGCTACAAGTGCGTCGTGTTTACTCATGATATGTTTCTTCTATTTTATGTGGAGAGATTATTTTTTACCTGTATGCCCGAAACCACCGGCGCCTCTTTGCGTCTCGGAAAGTTCTTCACTCGGGATGAGCGCGGCATGACAGTAGGGCATAAAGACCAACTGTGCTATGCGCTGTCCGCGCTCAATTCGTCGTTTTTCTCCTGAAGTGTTAAGCAGGGAGACTTTAATTTCTCCGCGGTAGTCAGGGTCGATGACTCCGACACCCTGGCTGACTGTCAGGCCGTCCTTGGTTCCCAGACCGCTTCTGGAATAGACAAAGCCTGCAATGCCCGGTGCAGTGATTTCAATGGCGACACCTGCCGGGAAAGCATATCTTTCTCCGGGGGCTATTTCCACGTAATCATCCTCGATGCATGCACGAAGGTCCACGCCTGCAGAATTGGGAGTGGCGTACTCCATGCCGCCTTCGCGGGCGGTTTTGCTGAGAAATTTAACTTTTACTTCAACTGGGACATTTTTTACGGTAGTCATCTCTTTCTATCCTTAAATAAACGACATTTTGAGCGAGGAGAATGCTCCTGTATGCTCGAAGTGTCAACTTTCTAGCAATAATATTTCTAAACTGTCTTGAAATGTTAACCTGAATAAGGCAAATAATAAAAATAAGTGTGAAAGGTTCGGGTTGTATTTATCGTTTGAGTGACCCGTTTCAAACTATATTGTTTTAAGGAGATCAGCATGCAGCCACTTCGCGTGTACAGCGTGGTTCCCCGTCTGCCCAAACAACTGGAAGAGCTTTGGGACCTGGCCTATAACTTCCTCTTTGTCTGGAATAACGATATTTCCAGTATCTTTTCCTCTATTGATCAAAACCTCTGGCGTGAATGCCAGCAGAACCCGGTGGCATTCCTCAACCACCTGCCTCAGCAGCAGCTTGAAGAGCTGGCAAATGATGATTTTTTTGTCCAGCGACTGAAAGAAGCTGTTAAGGTTCAGAGAAATTATCTTGCAAGGGAAAGCTGCTCCTATAAGTTTGAAGGCTCCACCAAGGGCGATCCTGTCGTTGCATACTTCAGTTTTGAATACGGAATAGGTCTGAGCCTGCCTATCTATTCAGGCGGACTTGGAATCCTGGCCGGTGATCATCTCAAATCTGCCAGTGATCTTAATATTCCGCTTGTAGGCATAGGCTTGTGCTATCAGCATGGATATTTCCGTCAGTACATGACTCAGGACGGCTGGCAGCAGGAACACTATCCGAGCCACGATTTTGAGGAAATGCCTATCAAATCTGCTAAGGATAAAGACGGAGAGGACGTGATCTTCACCCTTGATATAAAGGGTGAGCCTTTGAAAGTCAAAGTCTGGTATGTAGAAGTGGGACGTGTAACCTTGTACCTTCTGGATACCAATATTCCTGAGAACCCTTCATACTTCCGGGCTATCACTGCACGCCTTTACGGCGGAGACCTTGAAATGCGCCTCTGGCAGGAGATCCTGCTCGGTATAGGTGGGGTCAAGGCTCTTGCTGCTCTTGGGCTTGAACCAAGTGTTATTCACATGAATGAGGGACATTCCGCTTTTGCCGGTCTGGAGCGCATCCGTGTTTTCATGACCGAGCACGGCATGTCCTTTGAAGCTGCCATGGAAATGGTTGCCTCTTCTTCTATATTCACCACCCATACTCCTGTTCCTGCCGGGAATGATCGCTTTCCTGCAGATCTTATGCGTCCTTACTTTGAGCCTTATGCTCAAACCATGGGGCTTGCTTATAAGGTTTTTCTGGCTCTTGGGCGTGAAGACCCCCGTGATGATGCCGAGCTGTTCTGCATGACTGTTCTGGCTTTGAAACTTTCCCGTTTCAATAACGGTGTTTCGTTGCTGCACGGACATGTTTCCCGCAATATGTGGAAAAGAGTCTGGCCGCAGTATCCTGTAGAAGATGTCCCCATTGGTGCAATTACCAACGGTGTACACATGCCTACCTGGGTAGCAACTGATTTTTCACTGCTGTTCGACCGCTATCTTGGCCCGAACTGGCGTGAAGATCCCGATTGCGCCAGAGTCTGGCGACAGACAGATAATATCCCTGATGCCGAACTCTGGCGTACACATGAACGCCTGAGAGAAAGGCTGGTGGACTTTGTCCGCAAGCGTCTGCGCAGGCAGCTGATTGCAATCGGTGCCCGTCGTAAAGAAATTGAACTTGCAGACGAAGTGCTTGATCCTCGTGCCCTTACTATCGGATTCGCACGGCGTTTTGCTACCTATAAACGCGCCGGTCTGCTGCTCAGAGATAAAGAAAGGCTTATCAAACTTATCTCTGATTCCAGACAGCCTTTGCAGTTTATCTTCGCAGGTAAAGCACACCCGCAGGATAATGAAGGTAAAAAGCTTATCCAGGATCTTATCCAGCTTTGTCGTCGCGAGGAATGCCGCATGAGTATGGTCTTTCTTGAAGACTATGACATGAAAATCGCAAACTACATGGTTCAGGGTTGTGACGTATGGCTGAACACTCCAAGGCGTCCTCTTGAGGCATGCGGAACAAGTGGCATGAAAGCCATGGCCAACGGTGTTCTCCAGTTCAGTACTCCCGACGGCTGGTGGGACGAGGCCTATCTTTCCGACAACAGTCTTGGCTGGGCTATCGGACGCAGGGAGGATTACAACGATCATGAATATCAGGATTTTGTTGAGAGCCAGACTCTTTACAAAGTTTTGGAAAATGACATAATTCCCGAATTCTATGATCGCGGTCATGGAAGTATTCCCCGGAGCTGGATCAGAAAGGTCAAGAAAGCCCTGCGCGTGCTTGGCCCAGAGTTCAACGCGAACCGCATGGTGGAAGACTATACTGAAAAAGCTTATCTGCCTGCGTTCCAGAACTATAGGACCATGTCTCAGCAGAAGTTTCAGGGAGCAAAGGATCTTGCCGCATGGCGGATGGATCTGATGACAAAGTGGTCCAGCCTCAAGGTTAGAAACATAACCTCTGAGACTCATACTGATATTTATGTTGAAGAGCCGATTATTGTAAATGCTGAGGTGTTTTTGAACGGTCTTTCAACCAAGGATGTTCAGGTTGAGATTTATGCCGGGTCCGTTGATCAGAATGGTGCTTTCGTTAACAGAAACACAGTGGTCATGACTCCGGAAGAAGAGCTTGGTGCCGGATGGCATCATTATCAGGGTGAAGTTCTGCCTGGGGAAGCCGGACGTTTCGGATACACTGTCCGTATTCTTCCAAAACACGAACTTCTGCTTGATCCTCACTCATTGGGGCTCATATACTGGGCTCAATAAAACAGGAAATTAATTTGAGTTATCACTTCAAAAAAAATAATTATAACGGAGTCCTTCGGGGCTCCGTTTTATTTTATGCCTTTGTACTGATTTTTCTTGGTAACGTACCTGCCTATGCCTTTGAAGCCAGAGTAAAGCACGTTATTGATGGCGACACTTTTATCCTTGAGGATAATAGGAGCGTTCGTCTTGCTTCAATCGATACTCCTGAAATTGGACGTGATGGTAAGAAGGACCAGTATTTTGCCCGGGAAGCAAAAGATGTTCTTACCAGATTGATAGCAGGCCGTACTGTGCGGATTGATTTAACTCACGACCAAAAAGATCATTATAAAAGGCTGGTTGGCTGGGTTTATGTAGACGGAAAGTTTCTGAATGAATACATGGTGCGGGAAGGATATGCCTTTTTTTATTACCATAAAAATAATGAACATAAATTCCAGAATATTATTTTACAGGCACAGAGAAAAGCATATAAATCTAAAAAGGGATTCTGGCCTGTTGTAATGATGCAGAAGCAATTTAATAAATTATGGATAGGTAATAAAAAAAGCCGTCGTTGTTTTCCTGAAAGTGATAAGTTTGCAAAGAGAATCAGTTTGAGGAACAGGGTGCTTTTTACAAATCTCGGTGAGGGGTTTAAACAGGGTTATTCCCCTGCCCGGCATGTTGATTTCTGGCCAGTTGCAGATTGAAATGGGTATTTCTGTAAGTAAAATACAAGATAATTTTTGTTCATATAGAGTCCTGCAGCTGCGGGAGGCATCAGTTGTTATTTAAAAAATTCGCAAGTACTTTTCATGAGTTTAAGATTGTCCGTGATCCGGACCTTTGCATTGACTGCAAAGTCTGTATCAAACAGTGTTCTTATGATGCTCATTTCTGGGATGAGGCGCGAGGAAAAGTTGCCCATGATAACCGTAAATGTATCGGGTGCCATAGGTGCTCAGCCATGTGTCCTACTGCGGCTCTCACAATCAGGTTGAATGATGCCGATTTCAGACCGAATGCATCATGGACCCCAAATTATCTGCGAAACATATTTAATCAGGCTGAATCCGGCGGGGTTTTGCTCGCAGGAATGGGGAGTCCTTCAAATATTCCGGTTTACTGGGATCGACTGCTTCTGGATGCCAGTCAGATAACCAATCCTTCCATTGACCCGTTGCGCGAACCAATGGAACTCAAAACATTTCTTGGAGCAAAGCCAGATCGTGTAAGGGTTGAATTTGATGATCTTGGTTATGCTTCATTGCAAACCGAACTGACACCGCAAATTGAGCTCGATACACCCATAACTTTTGCTGGAATGTCATTTGGTGCAATCAATTTTAATCTGCATATTGCCATGGCTCTTGCAGCTAAAGAGCTTGGTACAGTCTATAATACTGGCGAGGGGGGACTTCATAAGTCACTGTACGAATATGGCAAGTGGACTATTGTGCAGGTAGCTTCGGGGCGATTCGGAGTTCATAGTCATTATCTTAATGCCGGTGTCGGAATTGAAATCAAGGTGGGGCAGGGCGCGAAGCCCGGCATTGGCGGTCATCTTCCCGGGGAGAAAATCAACGAGAAAATTTCCGAGACTAGAATGATTCCTCCCGGATCGGATGCGATTTCTCCTGCCCCTCATCATGATATTTATTCCATTGAGGATTTGTTGCAGCTTATTTTTGCGCTGAAAGAGGCTACGGAATATCGTGTCCCTGTGGCTGTAAAAATTGCTGCTGTTCATAATATAGCTGCGATTGCTTCCGGGGTTGTCAGGGCCGGTGCTGATATTTTGACTATTGATGGGATGAAAGGCGGTACCGGTGCGGCTCCTGCTATGACTCGCGACAATGTCGGAATTCCCTTGGAACTTGCTCTTGCAAGTGTGGATCAGCGTTTGCGGGATGAAGGGATACGCTCCAACGCATCTGTTATCGCCGGCGGGGGAATTCGATGCAGCGGTGATGTCATCAAAGCCATTGCATTGGGGGCAGACGCTGTAAACATAGGCACAGCAGCTCTTATCGCAGTAGGTTGTACGCTTTGCGGGCGCTGTTATACAGGTAAATGCCCATGGGGTATTGCCACTAATGATAAGAAATTAGCCAAAAGGCAGAATCCTGAAGTAGCAGCCGAACGGCTGGTTAATCTCGTGCGGGGATGGTCTCATGAAATTGAGGAAATGCTCGGTGGAATGGGTCTTAATTCCATCGAAAGTCTTCGTGGTAACAGGGATAAACTGCGGGCAGTGGGCCTTTCTGCAACTGAAATGGATATTCTTGGCGTAAAGCATGCCGGGCGATAATCATGTAATTTAGGTTCTGATGGAATTTTACTGAGTGACTAGCCATATTGATATTTTCTCTGGCCCGGGGGGCCGCCGGAGGCATTTGAAGATGAAACGTGTTTATCCAAATAAGGAATTCTGTATGGGGTGCAGACTTTGCGAGCTTGCCTGTCTCGCTGCACACTCCGAGAACGAAGATATTATTCTCGCATACAGAGAGGAACGGGTGAAGGGACTTTCAGCCTGTAAAAGAGTGTTTGAAAATGATGATGAATGTGTCTCTGTCAGTTGTAGGCACTGCGAGGAACCCTTATGTGTTCCCGTCTGTATTTCCGGGGCCCTTACTAAAGATGAAAAAACTGGTATAACTTTATATGATGCAGATAAATGTGTCGGATGCTGGGCATGCATAATGGCCTGCTCTTACGGTGCGATTCAACGCAATAAGCTGGAAAATAAGATAATCAAATGTGATCTATGCTCTGGACGTGATGAAGGTCCTGCTTGTGTTGAGGTTTGTCCCAACCGGGCGCTTAAATACGAGGAGCGTTAGTTATGAAGTATGTGATAATTGGAAATGGGATTGCTTCACTGGGAGCCATTGACGGGATCAGGAAACACGATAACAAAGGCTCTATAACCGTTATCGGGGCGGAGAATACTGCTGCTTACGGCAAGCCCCTTACTTCGTATCTGCTTGCGGGGAGGATCAATCCAGAACGACTCTCGATGAGGTCTGAGGATTATTATGAAGGCAAGAATGTGGATCTTAGGCTGGGAACCACTGTAGTGGACATAGATGCAGACGGGCGTGAAGTGCTTACTTCTACAGGGGAGAGAATCAAGTATGGCAGGCTCCTGATCGCCACAGGCGGAATACCATTCTATCCTGAAGTCAAAGGTCTTGAAGGGGCTGATATTTATAATTTTACTGCAGCTAAAGACGCCTTCGGACTTATGGCAGTTCTTAAGAACCTGAAAAAGGCCGTAGTTATAGGCGGTGGTTTGATCGGACTCAAGGCTGCCGAGAGCATGCATAATCGAGGTGTTCAGGTTGCATTGGTGGAGGAGGCTGAGAGAATTTTGCCTCTTGCTTATGATGAGCAGGCTGCCGGTCTTGTGAATCACAGAGTTCTGGATGCCGGCATGCTGCTGCGTTGCGGAGTTTCTGCGCAGGAAGTTGTACGCGACAAGGAAGGTAATCTGCGGGGTGTTCTGCTTAGTGACAAGTCTTTTCTTGAAGCTGACGCCATAGTTGTTGCCATCGGTGTTAAGTCCAACACATCACTTGCGCAGAATGCAGGGCTTGAGGTCGGAAACGGCATTATTGTGGATGACAATATGCAGACCAGTAACAGCTTGATTTATGCTGCCGGAGATGTGGCGCAGGCCAGAGATATTGTTTTTGATAAGGATATGGTTGTTCCTGTCTGGTCAAACGCGTACACCCAAGGGTACTATGCCGGGAAAAATATGGCAGGCAACGAAGCCGATTATCCGGGAACACTGTCGATGAGTTCAATCAGTTTTTTCGGCCTTCCTACTATATCGGTTGGCGAGGTTAATCCTCCTGATGATTCACAGGATTATGAATCCTATACTTTTTTTAATGAAGGAAAGCAGAGCTATCGTAAACTGGTATTTAAAGATGATCAGCTTGTAGGGTATGTGCTTGTCGGGGATATTGATTATGCTGGAATGTATACCTCGTTTATCAAATTCAAGTTTAAGGTAGATTCTTATACCCGTAAAAAACTCAGCGAAGGAGAGCCGGATGTTCTGATGTGGCCGGATGATTTTTTCAACAAAGCATGGAATCCTGAGTAATTTGCTGATAAATCCCGAGCTGATCTTTTTCAGTCCTTCTTGATAGGAAAAGTCCTTGCTAGTTTTACTGGAGACAGTATGAAAGCACCTGAAAAATTTTATGATTTCGAGAAAGACATTTCCGGTTGCGGAGTTTTTGGTGTTATAAATCGCAGGAAGCAGTGTCTTTCTGGAGATATTCCAATCAGAGCTATGTCCTGCATGCATGACCGCGGAAACGGCTTGGGTGGCGGATTTGCAGCTTATGGCATCTATCCTGATCTGGCTGAAAAATATTGTTTTCAGCTTTTGTGTGATAATCAGGATGCCTTGGATAAAGCAGAAGAGCTGATAAAGGATTTTTTTGATATTCATGAATCAGAGCCGATCAGGACCCGCAAGGTTCTGGCTATTCCCGATCCTCCTATCGTCTGGAGATTTTTTGTAAGCCCCAAGGAGCTATTCCCGCCATCTCCGTTTAGCGGTGGGGATGAATCGGATTATATCGTCGGCGTGGTCATGAAGATCAATAAAGACATACCCGGAGCTTATGTCCTGTCCAGCGGAAAGAATATGGGCGCTTTCAAGGGGGTGGGGTATCCCGAGGATATCGCTGAATTCTACCGTCTTGAAGGATATAGTGCTTATATCTGGACCGGACATAACCGATTTCCAACAAATACGCCGGGCTGGTGGGGCGGGGCACACCCGTTCACTATTCTGGACTGGTCTATTGTTCATAATGGTGAAATATCGTCTTATGGTATTAACCGAAGGTATTTATGTACTCATGGGTATGAATGTACCATGGGAACCGATACGGAAGTTGTTGCATATTTAATTGATTTATTGGTACGTAAGCACGGTTTGAACAGAAGACTTGCTTCTTCTGTCTTTGCTCCTCCCTTCTGGGAGGAAATCGAAAAGATGGATGAACGCGAGAAAAAGCTTTACACAGCACTTAGAACCACATACGCAAGTGCAATGCTTAACGGTCCGTTTGCCATTCTGGTTGCGGATCAGAACAGCCTGTGGGGGCTTAATGATCGGATCAAGCTCAGGCCATTGGTTGTGGCCAGCAAAGGTGATTCGGTCTACATGTCCAGCGAGGAAAGTGCCATCCGGCTTGTCTGCCCTGATCTTGATGAGGTCTGGATGCCGAAAGCCGGTGAGCCGGTTATAATTGAAACGCTGGAGGCAGAAAATGACTGATCGCAGATTTGTCATTGATGCCTATGGACTCCACTATCGAAGGCTGAATGAAATTATACGTGAGAATGTACGAAACGGTGTTGACGAATTCGTTCTCGACAATGTTATCGGACAGAGGTACATAGCAACAGCTTTGAAGGGTGAAATCAATTTCACCGTCAACGGCACGCCCGGTCAGGATTTGGCTGCTTTCATGAAAGGTCCGCGCATAGTTGTCAACGGCAATGCTCAGGACGGAGTAGGAAACACTATGGATGACGGGCGGATCGTTATAAAAGGCACTGCCGGAGACGTTCTTGGGTATGCCATGCGTGGCGGAACTATTTACGTTCGGGGCGATGTCGGGTATCGGGTTGGTATTCATATGAAATCATATATGGATCAACAGCCCGTAATCGTCATCGGCGGCAAGGCCGGAGATTTTCTGGGTGAATACATGGCTGGTGGAGTAATTTTACTTCTGGGCATGTTTTCTGGTAAACCGGAAGCCCCTGTAGCCGGGATGTCCCTAGCTACAGGAATGCACGGCGGCGTTATATACGTTCGCGGTGAATTGCCGCAGGGACTTATAGGAGCTGAGATAAGCTCTGATCCTGCGGATGCGGGTGATATGGAGGCAATTGCCGATATCATCCGTGAATATTCTGAGGAAATCGGTGTTGATGCGGAAGAAATAATGGCTTCTTCATTTACGAGGCTTTCACCCCGCTCGCACCGCCCGTACGGGAATATGTATGTTCCCGTGTAATAGGCGGATTGTTTTATTTGTTCACAGTCTTTTCAGGAGGACGTAATGTTTTTTGCAGATATCGCACATGCGATGGGTGCAGCCGGACAGCAGGGCCAGGGCGGTCCCGCAGGCGCACTCGGTTCTTTTCTCCCCCTTATTCTCATGTTTGCAATTTTCTATTTTCTGCTCATCAGACCGCAGCAGAAAAAAGCCAAAGAGCATAAAGCAATGCTCGAAGGCATCCAGAGAGGGGACCGCATCCTTACTGCCGGTGGACTGTATGGCCGTGTAATGGCTGTTGACGGTGATGAACTCACTGTTGAACTTGCTGAAGGCATGCAGGTTAAGGTTGAAAGATCTTACATTGCAGGTCTGGCCAACCCCGTGAAGAAATCTGAAAAAGAAGAAAAGAAAGGTAAATAACCTTTTTTGTGTAGTGAAGCCTTACAAGGCAAGTCACTTTCCGGCCCGGTCCGGGGGTGCTTGCCTTTTTGGTGTTTTTTGTAACCCATCCTATTTCTAATTCATAAGGGAGAGGAGATGAACGGGAGTCTTCGTTGGAAAATTGTCCTGACCCTGCTTGTTGTCGTGTTTGGAGTTGCCTACCTCCTTCCTTCACTGCCTGCGGTTCAGAATTCAGGCCTTGCACGCATGCTGCCTGATGACAAAATCAGTCTGGGTCTTGACCTCAAAGGCGGAATCCACCTCACCTTGGGTGTGGACATGGATAAAGCCATGGACAACAACCTTTCACGCATGGGTGACGACTTAAGGGCTATCGCCAGAGAGGACGGCATTATCGTTCTCAAGCCCAAAGTTCTCAGCAGCGAAAGGATTGAAGCTGTTCTGCTTAAGCAGGACCAGAAAGTTAAGCTTGAAGAGCTGGTCAAGAAAAGTTTCAGCAATCTTACTATCATCAGCACCGCTGTTAAACCGGACGGAAAAGTCACTTACGTTTTTGCTCCTACTGCGGAATACAAAAAGTACCTGACCAAGCTGACCATGGACCAGGCCATCAAGACCATCCGCAACCGTATTGACCAGTTTGGTGTGGCCGAGCCGGATATCCGCAGACAGCAGGGTAACCGTATTCAGGTTCAGCTGCCCGGTATGCAGGATCCTGAAAGAGCCATTAAGATCATCGGCAAAACTGCTCACCTTGAGTTCAAACTTGTTGATGAAGCAGCTGATCTCGAGAAAGCCCAGAAGGGCATCGTTGCCCCCGGTCGTGAAGTTACTGTTATCAGACACAGACTTCCTGACGGCAGCTATATTGAAAAGCCGATTGTTCTTAAAAAGGACGCCATGCTCACCGGTGAATACATCACCGATGCACAGACCCGCTTTGACCAGTTCAACCAGCCTTACGTAACCCTGAACTTCAACAACAGGGGCGCAAGAATATTTGAAAGGGTGACCGGGGAAAATATCAAGAAGCAGATGGCTATTGTTCTTGACGGAAAAGTTTATTCTGCCCCGACCATTCAGGACAAGATCTCCGGAGGACGCGCTTCCATCACCGGTAGTTATACTACAGAAGAAGCTCATGACCTCGCTATCGTTCTGCGTGCCGGTTCCTTGCCAGCACCTGTTAAGATCCTTGAACAGCGCACAGTAGGTCCTTCCCTCGGACAGGAATCCATTGATAAAGGTATTACTGCAGCGATTGTTGGCAGTATCGCCGTTCTCGTGTTCATGTTTGCCTATTATGGATTTGCCGGTTTTGTTGCAGATACCGTGCTGGTTCTCAACATCGTGCTGATTCTTGCAGGTCTGGCTGCTTTCGGAGCCACTCTGACACTGCCCGGTATTGCCGGTATTATTCTGACCATCGGTATGGCCGTTGACGCCAACGTCATCATTTTCGAACGCATACGTGAAGAACTCAGAAGAGGTCTGACCGCCAAAGCCGCTATCGTTGAAGGATACAGCAGGGCGACACTGACCATTCTGGATGCAAACATCACCACCGTGATCGCTGCAATTATTCTTTACCAGTTCGGTACCGGGCCTGTTCGCGGCTTCGCGGTAACCCTTACTTTGGGTATTATCAGCTCCATGTTTACCGCTATCTTTGTAAGCCGCATCTTGTTTGATATTTACACCTCCAAGCGTGACGCTGATGCGCCGCTGAGTATTTAAGGAGAGTGAATAATGGGATTACAGATAATCAAACCCGATACCAAGATTGATTTTATCGGATTCAAACGCACTGCATTCATGATTTCCGCAGTGCTGATTCTGCTTGGACTTGCCTCCCTTGTTATGAAGGGCGGACCCAAATACGGCATTGATTTTGCCGGTGGTATTGTGGTTCAGGTCAAGTTTGATAAGCAGATGGACGTTAAGGAAGTGAAGGGCGCCCTGAAGGGTACTGACCTTCCAGGTCTTGTTGTGCAGAGCTTTGGTCATGAAGATGACCATGAGATCCTGATCAGAACTTCCTCTTCAGATATCAGTTCTTCTGATGTAAGAGACAGGATCACAAATGAGTTCAATACCAACCTTCAAGGAACTGGATTCGAAATTCAGCGTCTTGAAATGGTCGGTCCTAAAGTGGGTGCGGACCTTAGAACAAAAGCTCTTGAGGCTCTGTTTTATGCCGTACTGCTGATCGCGATTTATATCTCCGGCCGCTTTGAGCAGCGCTGGTTTGCAGCAGCTATCATGGCTGGTGGTCTCTTTGCAGGCATTACAGCCTTGCAGATGCTTGGTATGTCCACAGTTGTACTGATTTTTGGTGCTCTGTTCATTACCGTGGGTCTGTGCTGGTATCTTAAGCTTAACTACGCTCTCGGTGCGATTGTTGCGCTTATTCATGACCTGACAATCACCGTTGGTGTTTTCTCCCTGCTCGGCAAGGAGTTTGACCTGACTATTATCGCGGCTTTGCTGACCATCATCGGTTACTCACTGAACGATACTATTATCGTTTTTGACCGCATCCGTGAGAATATCAACTCCAAAATCAGCGACTCTCTTGCTGAAACAATCAATATCAGTATCAACCAGACTCTGAGTCGTACCATTCTTACTTCCGGTACCACTCTTCTGGTTGTAGCAGCACTGTTCGCTCTTGGTGGCGGTGTTATCCATGACTTCGCTCTGGCACTGTTGGTTGGTGTTGGCGTTGGTACCTACTCCTCCATCTTTGTTGCATCTCCCATTCTGCTCGGATTCGGTCCCAGCACTATTAATGAGGAAGATGAAGCTCCTGGAGCTGATGCCGCTTAATTTAAGCGTCGTTCAGAAAAAAATAAAAGCGGGGGCAGACTTTGGTCTGCCCCCGCTTTTTGTGTTTATAAACTAAAATTAATATCTGAAGATCCACGGCTGAACAAAGACCGAGAAGAAAGTCCAGAAAGTATATACAGGCAGATACCTGCCTAAACGATCTTCAATTTCCTCCAAAGATCCCTGCCTCATCCAATACAGTAAGTATCCATAGCCCATTATGCCAAGATTGAAGAACACAACGAGGTTTGCTCCTAGAACTGCCAGCCGGTTTGCTGTAAAGCCGTATTCTTGGATTCTCCAGCCGATTGCACTTATTGCGATGGCATCAAGTATAACAGTGGTCATAATCATGAGACTTGTGACAGAAGAAGTGATTTTCCCAGTCTGACGCTCGCCTCTTCCTATAAGAGTAAATACGGCTGTAGCCAGTACGCAGAGAAGCAAAATGTTGTATATGAGCAGAGCAGAGCGATCCTGAAACAGTTCATTGATGTTAAGAGCCATTGCAGCCATATAAACGACTGTGAGTGTCAACAGCATGGGAGAAAATATCTGGGCCAGAAGTGGAACCATACGTCTTGCGGCTGAGTGGGTGTCAGTTGCCCAGGCCGCTACAAGCGGAATTGAGGCTAACCCGTATACGGCCATATAATCGATGATCCATTTGCTTGGAAGGTTCAGTAGGTCAAATAGGCCGTTTGTCAGCAGCAGAAGAATGGCACCTCCGATAATGAACAGTCCGGAATGAATGATTATCTCGCCAGTAAACCTCAGAAATTCAATCCGTGCCTCAGAGGAATACCACCTGCTGCCAAGGCGTCCTGAACCGTAGCAGGTCCATAGTAAAAAGGGGAAGTTAAAGCAGGCTAAGTCATAAACATCTTTCCATTGGTCTGGAATGATGAAAATTCCTGCTGCAAAAGCTGCCGAAATCACAAAACCCATGATGCTGATTCTTTTAGGCCAGTTACGTATATGCATTGTAAAAAGAAACATTGCAAAAAAAGGAATCAATGCAAAATACCGAGGGTAAAAGTCAAATTCTTCAATATGAGTCCATTGAGGGATTTTAAGCAAGCTTCCCGCTGATATGCATAGCAGCAGCATAACAGATAAATCTCTGATGCTGAGTCGGTGTGCAGGCGTCTTTGCATATTCAAGTCGGGCTTTCCAGGCTCGAAGCAATATAGACTCGGGATGATTCTCAAGGACGGCTGGATAACTGCTTTCAAAGGCTTTAGGGTGCTGCCGATATATATTTTCCAGCACTTCAGGTTCATCAATTGCGCTTTGTATCTCTGATTTAAGGTCCATGGTTCTTCCACTATGTTAACTGGTTGGATTTATAGGTCAGTATTTAGTTGTCATTATCCTTCTGTTGTCTTGGGCGTCAATGGACTTCCAATCCAGATATTTATCAGATTTATTGGTTAGGTATAAGTATTTTGAAAAAGTATGCGTTATATTGAAAATTGTTACGCAGCAGAAATTTAATGTAGTTGGCTAATTAGTAGGTGGTATTGTATTTATATGTTATGTTGTTTAAGAAAAAATGAATGTAATACGATGTATTAAGTGTGTATTTGTGCATCAATATTTGTATTGTGTCTTAAATGATATAATTGAAATTGTTATGTGCTTTCAGGGATATAATTTAAAATCTTTGACAATGTATTGACTGCGTATATACTTGGCTCACTTATTAACTAAATTGCTTTATTTTGAACTGAAGGTTGGTTTTACTAATTTCTAAAATTCATGGAGGGTAAGATGCCCAGAATCCTCAGAATTAATACTCGTACTAAAGAGTTTAAATTTGAAGAGCTCGGCGATTACGCTGGACTTGGCGGTCGCGCTCTGACTTCTCGTCTGATTAACAGTGAAGTTCCCGGTGATTGTCATCCTCTTTCCGCTTCCAACAAGCTTGTTTGGGCTGCCGGTATTCTTGCAGGTTCCGGTGCTGCTAACTCCGGACGTATCTCCTGTGGAGCCAAGTCTCCTTTGACTGGTGGTATCAAGGAAAGTAACTCCGGTGGACAGTTTGCCCAGGTGATGCCCCGTCTGGACATTCTGGCTATTGTTTTCGAAGACAAACCTGAAGAAGGTGCAGACTTCTCAATCGTCGAAATTTATGCGGATCGCGTTGAGTTCAAAGATGCATCTCCAATTGTAGGCATGGATAACTATCCTGCTCACGAAGAGCTTAAGAAAATGTATGGAGCAAAGGCTGTTACAGCTCTGGCAGGTCCTGCCGGCGAGCAATGTCTGGCCGCCTCCACCATCCAGTTTTCCGATCCTCACCTGAACCCGGCCCGTTCCGCAGGTCGCGGTGGTATGGGTGCAGTTATGGGATCCAAGAAAATCAAGGCTGTTGTTCTTGATCCTGAAGCAAAAGGCCGCATGGAGCCTGCAGATCCTGAAAAATTCAAGGCTGCACGTAAGCGCTGGACTGAAATTCTTATGGGTCACCCCGTAACAAGTGAAGGTCTGCCTGCATTCGGTACCGCCATTCTCGTTAACATTATTAACGAAGCCGGTGCGCTGCCCACTAAAAACTTTCGCGATGGTCGCTTCGAACACGCAGCCGATATCTCCGGTGAAAAAATTGCTGAAGTTATCGAGTCCCGTAACGGTAAGACCAAAGAAGGTTGTCACACCGGTTGTGTTATCCAGTGTTCTCAGCGTTACAATGACAAAGACGGCAACTATCTTACCTCCGGTTTTGAATATGAAACCGTTTGGGGATTTGGTGCCAACTGCCTGATCAATGACATTGATGCTATCGCCACCATGGACCGTATTTGTGACGAAAAAGGTATAGACACCATTGAAATGGGTTGTACTGTTGCAGTCGCAATGGACGGTGGAATTATCCCCTGGGGTGATGCTAAAGCCGGTATCGACCTGCTTAATAAAGTTGGTTCCAGTGATCCTATGGGCCGTATTATCGGTAATGGTACCGAAATGGCCGGTCGTGCTTTCGGAGTTGACCGTATTCCTACTGTTAAAGGTCAGGGACTGCCTGCATACGACCCCCGCTCCGTTAAAGGTATCGGTGTCACTTATGCTACCACCCCGATGGGCGGTGACCATACTGCCGGTTATGCTGTAGCTACCAACATTTTGAAAGTCGGTGGTGACGTTGATCCTCTTTCTAAAGAAGGTCAGATTGAGCTTTCCAAGAACCTCCAGATTGCAACAGCAACTATTGACGGCCTCGGCCTCTGCCTGTTCGTAGCATTCGCGGTTCTGGATACTGAAGATGCTGTTCAGTGCATGTGCGACCTAGTCGCTTCTGCCCACGGCATTGAATTCACTGTAGATGACTTCATCGCACTTGGTGTTAACACACTTAAAGATGAATTGGACTTCAACGCCAAGGCCGGATTCACAAAGAAAGACGACCAGCTGCCTCGCTTCTTCAGCGAAGAAAAGCTCGAGCCTCATGGTACTGTCTGGGATTACTCTGTTGAAGATCTTCAGGCTGCCAAGGTATAAAGTAGTTTGGTCATAGACTGAACAAGAACTAATTAAGCCCGGTTGAGGAAACTCAGCCGGGCTTGATTTTTACTTGTTTTTAATAACATGGACCGAGACAGGTGACATCTTGATTACTTTGTCGGTAACACTTCCTATCACATCAGGCGGTGAATTTTTCTTTTCTCGGCCCAAACCGTGGCTTGATATGACAATAAGGTCTGCGTTTTCTTTTTCTACATAATCCAGAATATTTTCCACAGGGTCGCCCAATGCCAACCTGATCTCAATCAGCGGGCAGCTTCTCAATTCTTCATCACAAAGTTTATTTAAAGCCTTTCTGGCTTTTTCTATCTCCCAGTCTCTAAAATCATTCAGTCGGTCCTTGTCCGGATAGTTTCCGTAAGCAGGAAAATATGAACAAAGATCCACTGCTGAATAGAGCACAACGACCTTGGCTTTATAAAGTGTAGATAAGGACACAACTTCATCTATTGCTTCCCTTGAGTAGCGCGATAGATCTGTCGGCCACAGGATAGTCTTAACGGACATAATTACCTCCATTATGTTGGAGAGGAATTTATTCTTTCTACTCTTAATATAATCTTTCAGGGGAAAATTTCCAGTTGGAAATGCTAGGATCTCAATACCCGTGTCCTTGGTATAGGGTTAATATGGTCAGCATATTAACTCAAACAGGCTTCAGGTATTAATTGCTGGTGGATTAGAAACTGGTCGCATCAATGATACGATTTTAGGGATATCATTCAGTTTTTCAAGTACAGCATGTTGCTGTTTTCGATGGGAAAACTAAGTTGATGCATAAGGGCATTGTCCGGGAATACTTGCCGGATATTTTTGATTGGGGAGAATCAAAGTGACAGGCTCTTTGGCGAGAGCTGTTTGAAGCTGATTCTTCCCTGAAAATTCTTATAATGCAGAATATACCGGATATATCTTATATGTAATTAAAAAGCCCCGAGACATTTTAAAATCTGTCTCAGGGCTTCGGACTATTTTATCTGCATATAGTAATTGCGGAGCATCTCCAATGGGTATGGAGAATCCCAGTGATTGGTTATCTTGGCCGCGAAATAATATATCAGCAAAATGGCTATGGAGCCAATAGCGATGACATACCAAGGCAGCCTGATTCTACTGAGTCGGTCGGTGACGGTTATACAGCTGTCGACTGGGCAGGCATCGATGCACTGTGTGCATCCCACGCACTCTGAGGAATTAACAGTTTCCTTGAGCTCAACCTCAATCCCACCGGGGCAGGCTTTGCTGCATTTCCCGCAAGTTATACATGTTTCAGGATTGCGTTTGATTGCCACAGGAGAGATCTTGGAGACCACACCTAAAAGTGCTCCATAGGGGCATAAAAAGCGGCACCAGAAATAAGGTATGAATATTGCCAGGAGAAGCAATGAACCTATGATTACGGCAGCTATAACACTCAAATCAGAGAAGAAGAGCATCATCCGTGCTTCTGCAGTGAAGTTGTATGGGGTATGAATGAATGCATCTACTTCACGCCCGCTCATTTTCACAAAAACAGTGTACACGAAAAAGGTCATTGCAATGTATTTGGGAATTAACAGTGCAAATTCCAGTTTACCTTTAATTGTAATAATTTTTCCTATTCTGCGTCCAACCTTATTCAGCAGATTATGAATAAATCCGACAGGGCATAGATAGCCGCAAAAACCTTTGCGCATGATCAGTGCCATAACAATTACGGCAATGAAAATGGTCAAACCTGCAGGGTGCACTTCATCGAAAACACCCTGAGTAACGAGTTTTTTTAGGGAAAGCAGAGCACTGATTGGGAGAAATCCTTCAACAGCTCCGGGCTTACTGACTGGAACGGTAGATTGTCCGGTCATGAACTCATAGAAAAGATAAAAGCGGTATCCCACCCAGATGCAAAATAATGTCATTGCAAATTGAATGGAATCCCGCAGCAGTTTTGGGGACATTTTATTCATAATTATTCGGTCTATTTAAGGAGTTGGAAGGCCAAAGGACTACAGGCTAAATCAGTAATCTCTGACCTAAAATTGAATCTGGATGCCGCAGGAATTGCTTCCTACGGACACCTATTCTTGAAGCATGTCGCCAATGTCGTTGTAAATGTAATCTCTCAGAGCCTGAACCCACGGGCGGGGAGTTATTCCGGTTACTTCTGTGAGCTTTGAAGTGTCCAGAACAGAGTAGGGCGGTCTCTTCGCCTTGGTGGGGTAGGCACTGCTGGGGACTGCGTCCACGCGACAGTTTATGGCGGAACAATTGATGGCTTCGGCTGCCAGCTCACACCAAGTGGCTTTGCCGGAGTTCACCACATTGAAAATTCCATTGGCCTCGTTTGCGACCAGCGCAACGGTATACTCAGCAAGATCAGGAGTGTAGGTGGGAGACCCTTTTTGATCGTGCACAATAGTTAAAAAGTCTTTTTCTTTTGCAAGGTTAAGAATTTTATATACAAAATTTGATTTAAATGGGCCGAAAAGCCAGGCTGTGCGGATTATGAGAATGTTTTCGTAACCGAGTTCCAGAAGCTTTGTTTCACCATCAAGCTTTGTTTCTCCGTATACTGATTGGGGATTGGGTTTATCCTCTTCTGTGTATGGGGAATCCTTTTTACCATCAAAGACAAAGTCAGTACTGAAATGGACCAGCTTGCAGTTGCGTTGCTTGGCGGCACGACCAAGGCTTACGGGAAGAGTTGTATTAAGCAGATGTGCCTTGTTTTCTTCATCTTCGGCCTGATCAACCATGGTATAAGCCACGGTATTGAAGATTATATCCGGATTTTCCCTGTCAAGCAGGCGATTGAGGGCTTCCTCGTCCATAGGGTTGAAATCCGAGCGGGACAAGGGGATAGTTTTTACTTCATGCTTTTTTAGCGTTTCTGTAAGTATCTGGCCCAGAAGCCCGTTTCTGCCACCGAGGATGACCGCTTTTTTACCTGCAAGTTCAATCATTTTCGTTCTCCGTACCATTGGTCCATAAATTCGCGATAGGCTCCGCTGCGTACGTCTTCAAGCCACTCACTGTTTTCTGAGTACCATTCAATAGTTTTTCGGATTCCCTGTTCAAAAGTTACTTCAGGGGTGAATCCAAGCTCTTTTTCCGCAAGTGAGAAATCCATGGCATAGCGCATGTCATGTCCGGGACGGTCTTTAACGTAAGTTATCAAAGACTCATCTTTTCCGAGGATGCTGAGAAGTTCTTTAACCAGTTCAAGGTTGGTCTTTTCTGCTGCTCCGCCGAAGTTGTATGCCTGACCGGGACGGCCCTTGAGCAGGGTTAGTTCCACACCGGTGCAGTGATCATCAACGTAAATCCAGTCTCTGATGTTGGAGCCGTCTCCATAAATAGGCAGCTTTTCATCAGCAGAAGCCTTGATGAACATAAGTGGGATGAGCTTTTCAGGAAACTGGTAAGGTCCGTAGTTATTGGAACATCTGGTGATTGATACGGGAAATTTGTATGTTTCAAAGTAGGCTCTGGCCATAAGGTCCGCACCTGCTTTTGAAGCTGAATAGGGGCTGTTTGGTTCTAGAGGATTGAGTTCGGTGAAGGCCGGGTCATTAGGGCCGAGAGTCCCGTATACTTCGTCAGTTGATACGTGAACGAATTTTTCAATTCCGGCCTGACGTGCGCATTCCATCAGATTCTGGGCACCAAGGGTATTGGTAGTCAAAAAGGGAGCCGGGTCATTGATGGAGCGGTCTACATGAGATTCCGCTGCAAAGTTCACCACTGCATCAATTTTATAATCGTTCAAAATGGATGAGACATATTCCTTGTCGCAGATGTCTCCGTGAAGAAATGTGTAATCGAAGGTGTTGTCCTTCTCTATTTCCAGCAGGTTTTTGCGGTTTCCGGCATAGGTAAGTTTATCGAGGTTGAATATTTTCCAGTCCGGATGCCTCTCTTTCATGAGGTAGATGAAATTGGTTCCGATAAATCCGCATCCGCCGGTAATAAGAAGTCTCATAGAATCTCCAGAATGAATTTTATTTCAGGGGTCAACATACCCCTTGCCGAAAGGTTATGCAAGAATGTGCATAGTGCAGTTTACTGCCCTATCGGTGTAACAATATGCACTAGAAATATTTTCTTAGTAATGAACCTGAGTGTTATTTAAACCGAACTTCGGTCTCAAGGCAGGATAGTGCCTGGAAAAGAATAATTCCTGCCGAAGTGGAAAGGTTCAGGCTGCGCACATTGTCTGTAATGGGTATGTTTACAGCATGTTCAAATTCTTCAAACATCCATGTAGGCAGTCCTCTGGTTTCAGGGCCTAGCACCAGATGGTCACCGGGTTGAAACTTGAAATCAAAGAGAGGTGTTCCCCGTTTGGCACTGGTTGTGACCAGTCTGGCCGGGCGGACATTTTCTTTATATTCCTGCCAGTTTTTCCATACCGAAAGGTTGACGCTCGGCCAGTAGTCAAGGCCTGCTCTTTTTAGGTGCTTGTCGGAAATAGAAAACCCCAGAGGTTCTATAAGGTGCAGCGGAGTGTCAGTACCAGCACATAAGCGTGCGATATTCCCTGTATTCGGAGGAATTTCAGGTTCGAATAAAACTATACTGAAAGGATTGATGAATTTTTCCTGCTTCATGGATGGAATCGATAGCAGGAGATTCAAAGGAGGGCAATTGGTTTAAAGACATAAAAAAATGTCCGGATCCATCGCGGGAGGGAGGCAGAATCGCTTTTGTGTATAATTCTATTCTAAGCTGTTCGTTTCTGCCGGTTCCTGCACTCGCCTATAGTCCAGAACATTTTTTTTGAAGACGGATGAAGAACGACTCTTATTTTTAGTGGCTGTTGCCTAAAGTTTTGTATGTTTAGTCTGTTCTTGCTGATTCGTCTTATTTTTTATTAAGCATGTTATGTGCCAAAAGTTTTATCCGTATTGTATGTGTTTAAAATAATATATTTTTAGAAATTTATAAAATGCGGGGAGATTGAATTTTAATTATAGCGTCGGAAATCGGATGTATATTTAGCTTCATTTTTGTAATATTTTGATCATGTTTTTGACTACAATGTATAAAAAAGGGGAGATCTTGATGGATCTCCCCTTTGTAAATTCCATGCTAAAGCATGATGCTTAGCAAAATATTATAAATTACTGATGGTTGAATATTAAACTTTTGGGTCGGTTTAAGATTGGCAACGCAGTCGTGATAAATAATTTTTTGACAGTCAGTTTACCTTTAGCAGATTCCTTTTACCCGATAGCCGGAAATCAGAATCTGGATGCTGCTGCAAAAAAAGGCAGATCATTAACTATATTGCGGCGATGCATTTTATTTCTACAAGTCCGCCTTTGGGCAGCGCGCTTACTTCAATTGCCGCTCTGGCTGGCTTGTGGCAGGAAAAATATTCTGCATAAATAGTGTTTACAGCTGCAAAGTCATTCATGTCGGTTAAAAAAACGTCTACGCAGATGACTTTAGTCAGGGAAGATCCGCAGGCCTCAAGGATAGCTTTGAGATTTTCAAGGGCCTGACGGGTCTGAGCTTCCACTCCGCCTTCAACAAATTCTCCGGTTTTGGGATCAAGGCCGAGCTGACCGCTTACATAAGCCTGTCCGTTAGAAATAGTTGCCTGGGAATAAGGGCCGATAGCCGCAGGAGCACTTTCGGTGTTTACAGTAGTTACGATCATTTGTTTATCCTTTTTGGTTCTCAAGATTTTGTGGGTTACCCCATAAATATTTATCGGAGAATGACTCCGGTATAACTTTAGTCAGCTGCACAAGTGCGGCAACAATCAAAATTGAAAAAACAAGCCTGCCCCAGAAAAGTCCTGAAACATGCCCTCCAATCATCATTAACAGAAGGGTGTCTTCAATAATACTATGGCAAAGGCTCATAAGGGTGAGTGAGTAAAATACGTCTTTTTTGTCAATACGTCCGGACTTGGTCTCGTGGATTATCATGCCTCCGCCGTATGAGAGTCCCATGGTCAGTCCTACAACAGTAAGGGCTGAGGCTTTGGAGCCTATGCCCATTAACTTCAGCAGTGGACGCAGAAGAAAATCCATGGCCTGTATTATGCGCAGTTTGGTCAGAATTTTCATAACCGTCAGCAGGCAGAGGATAATTCCAAAAATAGAGACAAGATTTTTTACTTCTCCCAAAGCCCATTCAAAGAGAGTTTTTTTAACCGCAGAATTGTCAGGGGTGAGCAGTATTTTTGCCGGTTCCTGAAGGAGGTTGAAGTTGTCATAAAGAAGATGCAGCACAAATCCCATGAGCAACGCTGCTCCCATCCGAATGATAAGCTGGAAGCACAATTTGGGGCCGGAACTTTGAACAACCCTTAGTTCAACCGGCATAGAGTGCGCTACAAGAATCATTGTTCCAAGTACTGTTGCTTGAGCAGCATTGATTGGTTGATCCTGAACAAGACTAAGAAACACTATAAGACCGCTGTATATGTTATTTATCAACGCGGTAGCCCAGACAAGTCCCATTTCTCCGGGAAGACCTACTATTTCCATTACCGGGCTTAGAGGGGCCGCAAGCCAGGATATAAGGTTGAGCTCTTGGAGAATTTTAACGGCGATGACAACCGGGATCATGATTTTAAAAAGGTCAAAGCTTATGCGGGCTGCATCCTTTACTGTGGAAACAGCAACTTTGATGAGGGAGTTCTGGTCGGACATGTTCTGCTTGCCTGGATTTTTTTAGGTGGGAAAATAAAAAAACCGGGCAAGGCTAAAAGCCGGCCCGGTTGAGGAATGCGAGAATTTAGGACAGCAGTTGCTGTTTGAGTCCTTCAACGGCTTCTTCTTCGTTGCCGTAAAGTTCAAATACTTTATGCAGTGCTGCAATATCGATGATCTTTTTAATACGGTCACTGATGTTGAACATGGCGATACAGCCTTTTTCTTTCATCAGCTTGTTTCGCAGGGTGATGAGCGTTCCGATTCCCATGCTGTCCATGAAATCAACCGTTTCCATATCAAGGGCGATATTGACTTTTTTTTCATCGAAAAGCGGGGTGATCTGGCGCTGGAAATCGTGGCTCACAACGTGGTTCAGTTCCTGTGACTTGATTTTTACGACAGTTATTTCATCAATCTGTTTAAAGCTGAGTTCCATTTTTCTTCCTTGTAATGATGTGGGTCTACTGAAAGTATCACGAGTTGGAAGCTACACCGCCTTTTAAATTCTATCAAGTCTCCAGTTGGGCCGGAAACGTGATCTTTATTGTCGCCCCGTTATCATTTATTATGTTTATATTTCCATTAAGCTGCTGGGCAAGGGTATCAACAAGAGTCATACCTAGAGTGCGGGTGCCTCCTATAGTAAATTTTTGAGGCATGCCAATTCCATCATCGGAGACAACAAGTTCGATGTTGTTATCTACCTTCTTCATGGAAACAGACAATGTGCCGCAGTGCCCGTTGGGGTAAGCATGACGAAGGGCGTTAGATACAAGTTCGTTGATAATCAGTCCACATGGAATGGCGGAGTCTATTCCGAGATGTATGTCGTTAATATCGAAACAGGGGGTTATCTGCCCATCAACAGAGTATGATCTAAGGAGAAAATTAATCAGTGTCAGTGCATATTCATTCATGTCGATCCGCGAAAGGTCTGCAGAACGGTACAGTTTTTCATGAAGCATGGACATGGAGCGGACTCGGTGCTGGCATTCCCGTAGAAGTGCACTTGCTTCTTCGTCTTCTGTGTATCCGCTTTGCAGGCTTAAAAGGCTTGAAATGACCTGAAGGTTGTTTTTTACCCTGTGATGTATTTCTTTAAGCATTACCTCCTTTTCAGAGAGGGAGGCTCTTACCAGTTGTTCAGATTTTTTACGAGCACTGACTTCTTCTGAAAGAATTTTATTTATTTCCTGAAGTTCTTCTGTCCGTTGATGGATTTTTCTTTCAAGCTCTTCTTTATAGCGTTCATTTTCTACTAAAAGCCTTGCTCTTTCTCTGGTTCTCTCAATTGCACTTTCCAAATCGGAAAGGTCAGTGATAGGTTTGGGAATATAATCCCATGATCCGAGACGGACAGTTGCAATGACATCTTCGAAAGATCCTGTACCAGAAACAACGATGACAGGTGTCTGCGGTGCTTCCTGCCCCAGAGTCTTAAGCACGGAAAGGCCGTCCATTTCCGGCATGCGCAGGTCAAGAAGTACAACATCTGGTTCTTCTCTTCTGAAAATATCAAGACCTTCAGAACCGTTACAGGCCTGTAATACTTCGTATCCGCTGTCTTCCAGATAATGAGTAATGGAAAGCCTGACACTTTCATCATCATCGATGGTCAATACTTTAGGAAAATCTGCCATGAGTATGTAAGTCTGTTTGAAGTTTGAGGTTTCCCAGGCCAAAAGCCTTGGAGTGTGATTCATGCATTTTTACATATCCGCTTAGAAAAGTTTATAAAAAATGTTATTCTGAGTTGACCAATAATAATGCTTTTTTTTCTTTTATCAGTATATATGTTAATAAGACGTTAGCCAAGCACAGAATTATTTGGGAGGTCATCTTAAGCGTGAGTGAGCTTAGAGTTGTACTTGTTTCATCATCCGGGGCCAGTAGAGAAGCCTACATTAGAGCTTTGAGAAATCTCGACATTCAATTTGATGTTGCCGAATCCTTGAAGCATATTTCTGAAGTACATGGCCAGGTTAAGTATAATGGTTTTTTAATCGACGTGCCGACACTTTTACGATCTAGTGCTACGGATAAGACCGAAGCCAACCTTCTGATTGATAACTTTCCTGTTTTGCGCCTGAATTATCAGGCTTCCAGTGGAATAAGGGCCATACCGGCCGGTAGATTTTCAGGAACTTCAGGTGATGTGGAAGTTTTTGTAAATGATCACTGCAAAAATTTTCCGGCAAGGTCTGTCAGGGGAACCAAAAGGGCCAATAAGGTCTTGAATGTTTTACTCAGCAGGGACTTGAATTCTCCGGGAAGCCAGATAGAAAAGAGTGTTACCCTTAACTTTTCAACAGAGGGTGGATTTTTTTATTCTGTTGCAAACTGGAAAAAGGGTGATTACGTCTGGATTGTGATTAAAGAGCTTGAGGACAAAACTCCGATTAAATCACAGGTAAGTTGGGTCGTTCCATGGGGGCGTTCTGACCATTTTCCTGGAATAGGGGTTCAGTTTCTCACTATATCCAATTCACAGACAAACCAAATCGATGAACTGATTCGGGGGAAAAAGGGATAGCATGGGTGAAGAGAAAATAGGTAAAAGTGCCGAGCAGATGCTGGAAAGTGTCGCCAGAGGCATTTTGGTGGGTGGGTCTATCGGTGCAATTGCCGGTTGGTTTTTTATGGATTTTCAACGCGCGTTGTTTTTAGGTATGCTGGTAGGGTGTATTGCCGGAATAACTATGAAAAACGTTAAAGATAAGCGTGAAACCAAAGCAGATAAATAATTTTTGAAAATAAAAAATGCCGCCTGGAAATATTCCGGGCGGCATTTTTTTTGGCGCATGAAAAGATTCGTATTATAGAATCTGGCTGAGGAAGTGTTTTGTCCGTTCTGATTTGGGGTTTTTGAAGAAATGCTCCGGAGTGCCTTTTTCTACAATTATACCCTGATCCATAAAAACTACTTCATCTGCCACTTCTTTAGCAAAACCCATTTCGTGGGTAACAACCACCATGGTCATGCCCTCTTTTGCCACTGTCTTCATAACATCGAGAACCTCGCCAACCATTTCGGGGTCAAGGGCAGAGGTAGGCTCGTCAAAGAGCAGTACCTTAGGGTTCATAGCAAGTGAGCGTGCAATGGCGACGCGTTGCTGCTGACCGCCGGAAAGCTGGGCGGGAAATACGCCAGCCTTGTCATGGATACCTACTTTTTTAAGCAGGGCCATGGCGATCTCGGTTGCTTCTTTTTTGCTGCGGTTACGAACTACTGTTTGTGCAATAGTAAGGTTTTCCAGAACTGTTTTGTGAGGGAAAAGGTTGAAGGACTGGAATACCATGCCCACTTCTTCCCTTACTTTGTTAATGTCGGTCTTGGGAGACAGAATATCCACTCCATCAATATAAATATGACCGGCATCAGCATATTCAAGCCTGTTCAGGCAGCGCAGGAAGGTCGATTTACCGGAACCGGATGGACCGAGAACTACTACAACCTGTCCTTTTTCCACGGTATGCGAGACATCTGAAAGAGCCTGCACTTCGTGGGGCACGTAGAATGTTTTGTATATATTTTTTACTTCAATCATTATCTCTGCACCATTTTTTTCTCAAGGTATTGAACAAACATTGAGAAAGCAAAAGTAAGCACCAGGTAGAGCAGCGCGCACAGGAACCATAGTTCAAAAGGCTGCAGACTGGTTGATACCGCTTCCCTTGTTCCTTTGGTGAGTTCCCTGATTGCAATTACACCAAGCAGTGAAGAGTCCTTGATCATGCTGATGAACTGCCCTGCAAGCGGTGGCAGAATGCGGCGGAAAGCCTGAGGCAGAATGATATGTACCATGGCTTTGGCTTTATTCATACCCAGAGAGCGGGCAGCTTCCATCTGTCCTTTATGAACAGACTGAATACCTGCACGTACAATTTCCGCTACGTATGCCCCTGCAAAAATGGCAAGAGAGAGAATACCGAACCAAAGCGGAGGAATCTGGGGAATGTCGTATTTGGCAAGAAGGTTGTTCATCAGAGTGCCAAGAACGAAATACCAGATGAACATCTGTACCAGAAGCGGCGTTCCACGAATCAATTCAATATAAGTGATTGCGGAAAGGCGCAGTGCCGGGTTCTGGGATATTCGGGCAAGGCCTGTGAAAAGACCAAGGATAATACCGAAGACGATGGCTATGGCGCTGACCTTGAGAGTGACTAAAAGACCCTCCAGGATTACCCCCATCTTCCATTTCTTGATGATTCCAATGGTGTCGCCGGAAAAAACAGTATCGTCTTCATATACTCTGAGTCCCTCGGCAGGAACTTCGTATTGCTCGGATTCGTTTCCTTCTCCGGTTACAGTGACGAGGGCGTGGTCTCCGCTTTGTTTGATAGCAGTAACATTTCCTTCCATCGTGGATGTGACATCGATCTCATCCTGATAGTAGAAATAGTTGGGGATTCGCTCCCAGCGCCATACGTAGTCGACCTGTTGAGTTGCCCAGTACAGACCGGCAAGACTCAAAGTCAGTCCGACCAGGAAGACCCCTTTCCAGAAAAGTTCGTAATTACGGCCTTTGCCGGGAGCTCTTAAAGTTGTTCCATTCATAATAAAACTCAAGCCAATTTAAAATTTATGTTTCTCAAAAAAAAAACCGGGGGAACGGACAAGTCCGCTCCCCGGGTCAGTTCGCGCAGTACTCAACTACTGAATGTTTTTGCGCCATGCGGTGCTTTCGAACCACTTGTTGTAAAGTTTGTCGTAGCGACCGTCATTTTTGATCTGGTGCAGGAAGTTGTTCAGGAAGTTGATGAAATCAGGATCTCCCTTGCGGATACCCCAGCCCAGAGGCTCGTAAGTGAAGGGTTTGTCAAGGAAGAAAAGTTTTCCGTTGCCCTGTTCAGCCATGAAAATGGCGTTGAAGGGGAGGTCGTAAACCATTGCATCTGCTTTTCCGTTGAGAACTTCAAGAGCTGCGTCGGTTTCGAGGTCGAAGGATTTGTAGTTGGCTTTGGGAAGGAAGCTCTTTGCAGCCTGTTCACCGGTAGTACCGAGCTTGGAAACAATAGTGAATTCAGGGCTGTTCAGGTCTTTGTAGGACTTGATTTTACCTTCGAGTTTATTGTTGACCAGTACGGTCTGGCCGACAACCATGAAAGGCTCTGCAAAGTTGATCTGCAGGTTGCGCTGCTGGTTTACGGTCATACCTGCGGTGATGATATCAATTTTATTGGTAAGGAGAGCGGGGATAATTCCGTCAAATTCCATGTTAACGGGAACGAATTTTACGCCCATTGCCTTAGCCATCTGGCGTGCGAGGTCAATTTCAAAACCGACAATGCGGCCTTTTTTGTCAGTCATCTGGAAAGGGATATAACCGGATGCGATACCGCAGCGCAGTTCTCCGCTTTTCAGAATGGAGTTGAGGGTGGATTTCTTGGCCAGGTCGATGTCGGATGCATTGGCACTTACAGCAAAGCAGAGTACCAGCATGAGCATCAGGCAAATTCTTTTCATAGCTTTCTCCTAAATAATTTCCGTTTCTTCCAAGTAAGTCAAAAATACCATGCAGGGCAGGCTAACCGTATTTTCCTTCAGTGAGTACTTCTTTCACAATCATTTCAACCTTGCACACAGGGCAGGTCGGCATTGATTCCTTGGGGAAGTATACAATACGGGTCTCCCGGCATTTAGGACAGATTACCTCAACGGCTTCCTGTCTTTCTTCTCTGACTTTGTTTTTCATGAAAAATGCCCCTTTAAAAAAGAATCAGAAAAATTAACCTTTTTATGAATAAAGTTCAAGAAATCATTTTTTTACACTATTAATAATTGGTGCCCAGTATAAATGTGCATGCGTGCCTGTATTGACAAGGAACGTAATTTATATAATTTTCTAGCGAATTATTTAAGGGTGTTTTAACTTTTTTTGGAGGAATATTATGTTCAAAAGGATTCTCGCAGTTCTGATGCTGACAATGTTTGCAGCAACAGCAGCCCATGCAAGCAGCAAAACCATTACCATTGCTTCCGACTGCACCTGGCCCCCTATGGAATTTGTTAATAAAGATAAACAGATTGTTGGTTTTTCCGTCGATCTTATGAAGGCTTGTGCTAAAGCTGCAGGCTATGAAGTTAAAATCAAGAACGTTGCCTGGGATGGCATTTTTGCCGGACTTGCCGCTGGTAAATATGATGCAATCTGCTCCTCCGTATCAATTAATGAAAAGCGCAAAAAAGCCATGGACTTTACCGCTCCTTACTTTCAGGTAAAGCAGGCTGTTGTTACTGCTAAAGATGTAGACGCTAAAAGCCTTGATGCTTTCAAAGGCAAGCCTGTTGGCGCACAGATCGGAACCACCGGCTTTTTTGCAATTAAAAATGCTGAAGGCGTAGTTCCCAAATCCTACGATGAAATCGGTCTGGCTATGGAAGATCTGTACAATGGACGTCTTGCCGCAGTTGTCTGCGATGACCCCATTGCCGCCGACTTTGCACTGCAGCAGGCTGAGTACTCCAAGAAGATGAAGATTGCTTTTATCATCGAAGGTGGAGAATCTGAATACTACGGTGTCGCAATCAAAAAAGGCAACACCGAAGTTCTGGAACTCATTAACAAAGGTCTTTCCGCTGTTAGGGCTGACGGAACTTACGATAAAATCAAAGCTAAATGGTTCGGTAGCAACTAAGCTGACTGACCAGCAGGCTTGAGTGTGAAAACAAAAGGCCGGGATCGGACAGATTAAACCGATCCCGGCTTCTTTCATTCAGGTCGGGTGAAAATTAAGATGAAGCAAGAGAAAAAAGTAAAAATTGAAGTCACTGACGGGGCCAGTATCCCCGATGGCAGTGACCGGGGATTGTTGAATGCCTGGTGGGTTTCATTTATCGGGGCAGCAGGAGTTATTGCATATCTGGTTATAACCAAGCCGGACCCTTATAGAGATATCCTGCTGTTTATTCCTGACGGCATTGTGGTTACTTTTGAAGTTACCATCTGTTCAATTTTCGGAGCCTTGGTTATCGGCCTGTTTACGGGGTTGGGGCGAATTTCAAACAACAAAGTCATAAATCTGATCGCTTCCACCTACGTTGAGGTTGTCAGGGGTATTCCTCTGCTGGTTCAGCTGTTCTACATCTATTATGCCATGGGACGTGTGTTGCAGGTTCCGGATATGCTCTCGGCCATTATTGCTATGAGTGTCTGTTACGGGGCATATATGGGTGAAGTCTTTCGCGCCGGGATTGAGTCCATTGATGACGGGCAGACTGAAGCTGCAAGATCTCTCGGATTTGACCAGAAGCAGACCATGTTCCTGGTTATTCTGCCCCAGGCCTGGAGAACTATTCTTCCCCCGGTCGGCAACGAGTTTATTGCATTACTCAAGGATTCTTCGCTCGTATCTATTCTTGCAGTTGCCGATATTCTCAGACGTGGCCGAGAATTCGCTGCTGAGAGCTTCCAGTATTTTGAAACCTACACTATGATCGCTCTCGTCTACCTGATGATTACTCTGATTCTTTCAAAGGCTGTAAGCCACATGGAAGAGAGGTTGAACCATTATGACCGCTAATCCCATTATCGAGATCAAAAACGTTTATAAATTCTTTGGTGACCTCGCAGCGCTAAGCGATGTGTCGCTGGATATCAAGCAAGGTGAGAAGGTTGTTATCATCGGGCCTTCCGGTTCCGGTAAAAGTACTCTCCTGCGTTCCATTAACCGTTTGGAAGAGATCAACAAGGGTTCCATTGTGGTTGATGGTCTTGATGTTCATGATAAAGAAAATGACATCAACTCGATCCGTCAGGAGCTTGGGATGGTTTTTCAGTCCTTTAACCTTTTTCCTCATAAGACGGTTCTGGAAAACCTGACTATGGCCCCGATAAAATTAAAGGGTATGGAAAAGGAAGATGCAAGAGCTGTAGCTGTTGATCTGCTTAAGAAGGTAGGAATTCGTGAGAAGGCTAATGTTTATCCTTCAAAGCTATCTGGAGGACAGCAGCAGCGTGTAGCTATTGCCCGTGCACTGGCCATGAATCCAAAGATTATGCTTTTTGATGAACCTACTTCAGCCCTTGATCCGGAGATGATAGGTGAAGTTCTGGACGTTATGAAGAATCTTGCCCTGGAGGGGATGACCATGGTGGTTGTTACCCATGAAATGGGCTTTGCTCGCGAAGTTGCTGACAGGATTGTTTTTATGGAAGCAGGCAGGATTATTGCTTGTGCGCCTCCAGCAGAATTCTTCAATAATACCGAGCATCCTCGACTTAAACAGTTTCTTGATCAGATTTTGTAGCCGGTTGAGGTTTGATATTCGTTTCTAGTAGGTCGGTTCTGGTATTTCCAGAACCGACTTTTTTTTATATGTATGTTTCATCTGTTGTCTGCAATGCCTGTATTTTATATATATCCAGCAATTGCAATTCATAAAAAATGAGCTGAACGGAGTATTCATGGCTGGAAAGCGGATTCTTGTTGTTGACGATGAGCGTATTGTGAATCTTGATATTCAGGCCACATTGCGCAGGCTGGGGTATGTCATTGTCGGTGATGCCGTTTCCGGTCAGGAGGCTATTGAAAAGGCCGCTGAATTCAAACCGGACCTTGTGTTAATGGATATCAAGCTTCGTGGTAAAATGGATGGTGTTGAAGCTGCCAACTACATCATTAAATCCTACGACATTCCGGTTGTGTTTCTCACAGCGTACTCTGATGACCAGACATTAAACAGAGCAAAGCTTTCAGGGCCTTTCGGTTATCTGTTAAAACCGTTCGAGGAGAGGGATTTACGTTCTGCCATTGAGATTGCCCTTTATAAGCATGCTATGGAGCAGGAGTACCGGCAGGCTGTTCATGATGCAGAAGCTGCCAATGAAGCCAAAAGTTCTTTTCTGGCAACAATAAGTCACGAGCTGAGGACTCCTATGAACGGAATTCTTGGGTTGAGTGAAATCCTGCTTGGTACCGGACTTGATACTGAGCAGCGTGAATATGTTGATTTGATCAAAGGGTCGGCCACATCGCTTCTGAGGGTGCTGAATGATCTGCTTGATTATTCCAAGATAGAGCGCAGGATTCTTGAATTGCGTGAAGGGATATTTGATCTTCGAAATACTCTTGGTCTGGTTATGAATACTCATAATAACGCAGCCCTTAAAAAGGGGTTGCGGATGGAATGCTTCATTCATCCCGAAATTTTAGGAGAGCTTCAGGGTGATTCTGGAAGGTTGATCCAGATATTGAACAATCTGGTAAGTAACGCCATAAAATATACCGATCATGGCGGAATCTGTATTGAAGTAATGCCTGACGATTTTGACGTGGAACCTTACCCAGAAGGTTGCATAAGGCTTTTGTTTATTGTCAGCGACACCGGGCTGGGAATCTCCCGCGATAAAGCCGACACCATTTTTGACAGCTTTACCCAGGTTGAAGACTATATGACCAGAAAACATGGTGGTATAGGCCTTGGCTTGAGTATTTCCTATAATCTCGTCAATCTTCTTCAAGGGGTTATGTGGCTTGAAACAAGGCCTTCACTTGGTAGTAGTTTTAATTTCACTGCAGTGTTCAAGACAACCGGAGATGAGGTCAGGCCCGATATTAATGGCGAATGTGTTTGTGAGTGCATGGCTTTTAATATGAACAAACGAATTCTTCTGGCTGATGATAATATTATCACACGTCGGGTTGTTTCCGTTTTTCTTGAAAATACGAACTGTGAACTTGATATTGTTGAAAATGGTCGTGATGCAATCAATTTGATGCAGCAAAAAGATTTTGATCTGGTTATTATGGATGTTCAGATGCCGGTTATGGACGGCTTGGAGGCAACAAGGCTCATTCGTTCCGGTAATATTGATGGCATTGATTCGGAAACTCCTATTTTAGCTCTAACTGCGCATGCCATGAAGGGAGACAGGGAACGCTGCCTAAAAGTAGGAATGAATGGCTACCTGTCAAAACCGTTCAGGTCTACCGGGCTGATGGAAGCTATGAACGGAATTTTCAAAGGACACAGGAAATCCCGTAAGCCGGAATTGATGCAAAATGATGTTTTGGATGAAAATGCATATCTTGATTTAAATGGAACTATTGCCCGTCTGGATGGGAATGATGCCCTTGTGCGGGAAATCTATAGTCATTTTTTAGAGTTGGTTCCAAGGCACATTGTGAGAATGGAATCCTGTGCGGATAAGTGTGATGTTGAAGGTCTTAATGAGGAAATACTTGTCTTGAGAGGACTGGCCTTGGATGTCGGGGCATACAAAATATGTGCTTTGACTGATGAGATTGAACGCCATTTAGCCAGAGGATCCATTTCAGTTGTTGAGGATCTGGTTTCCAGAATGAGAAGTGAGGCCGATAACACTCTTGCCGTAATGGCAGATTACATTTTCAAATCGTCCTGATTTTAATTGTGTTCATGCTTTTTATCTGGAAAAATAAGCGCTGTTTTTTCAATTAACTCACTAAGCTTTAAAGGCTGCTCATGACTCCTCCGGATAAAGAGATAATTAAATCTCCCACTATCTACACTCTGTTTCTTATTCTACTTCTTGTTTCGGCAATAGCGATGGGCTATTCCGTTGCAAAACCCTTTTTGAATACTATCGTTGTTTCTGTTGTTTTAACTGCCATTTTTTACCCACTTACCAGCAGACTCAGTACCCGTTTGGGTAATCGTAACGGTCTTGCGTCTTTTTTAACTGTCTGCATAATTGTTTTTGCGATAATTATTCCTGCGGTGGTCTTCTTCTTTGGACTTATAGGTCAGGGGATCAACTCTGTCAGTGCGATAAATGAGTGGATACGAACCACTGATTTTTCAACCCTTCTAAGCTCGGAACATTATAACAGTTACCTTGAGTGGTTTGAAAAGACTTTTCCTTTCATTGAAATAAGTTCTCAGGATATTCAGTCTAAAATTCTGGAAATATCACGCGCTTTTGGACAGACAATGCTTACTTCTGGAACATGGTTGGCCGGGAACATGGCAAGTCTTGTGGCTCACTTTTTAATTATGACTTTTCTGGTTTTCACTTTTCTGAAAGATGGAAAGCAGTTTTTTTCAAGGCTGAGGTATCTTTCTCCCCTTAAAGTTGAGCAGGAAGATTTTATACTCGACAGTCTGCGCAAGGTTTCCAAATCGGTACTGTTCGGGAGTCTGTTTATTGCCGTACTTCAGGGGATAGTTGGTGGAATAGGACTTGCGATAGCGGGTATTCCTGCATTGTTCTGGGGAACAATGATGGGGTTTACTTCACTCATACCTGTCCTTGGAACCGGGTTGATCTGGATACCGGCATCTGCGTATCTTCTTATTGTCGGGAAACTGAAGATGGCGGTATTTCTGCTTTTATGGTGCGGGGTACTGGTTACTGGAATTGATACGGTCCTGCGACCGATGATAGTTCGTGAAGCATCCCGAGTATCAACAGTATACGTCTTTCTGGCAATTCTGGGTGGAATCAATGCATTTGGTCCGCTTGGGATTTTATATGGCCCGCTTGTACTGACTTTTTTGATGGTCATGCTGCATATTTACGGGCAGGAATTTCAGGATGTACTGAAAAATAAAAAATAGACCAAAGACTCATTTATGTAAAAATAAAATCCGTTGTGATCCTGTCACAGCGGATTTTATTGTAGGGTTATTATTGGCGGAGTTCAATATTAGAATCTATCCGGTGTATTAATTGGTTTTAGTTAAAGTAGGGCTTTCCTTCCTGATTAAAAATAACCGGTTTGCTGTCTATTTTAATCGTTTTCATATCCAGAAGGCCGAACTTGATTACATCCCTTACTTTAATAAATGTATCCACTCTTCCTGTTGCTTCTTTAAGTACGAGGTAACCATCTCCTCCGTTTGCAAGATAGGAGTTGGTCGTAATTGAATAGACATCGTTTACTTTTATTTTATGGTATCTACCGGTTTTGTCCATTACTTTGATCTCAGATATCCTGTTACCGGCTGTTTTTATACGAATCGGTTTCCCTAGTTGATTGATCTCCAGTTCCTGAGCTCTGGCTGTAGGATCCAAAGCATATTGAAGGCCAGAGGTCTGCAAAAATGCTCCTGAAGTTTCCGGAAGCTTGTGGACTGAGCGCTCAAGAATCTGTTTCAGTTGTTTTCCTGTTACCTTGAGTATTGTAATCGTATTTCCGAATGGAAACATTTTATTAATATCTTTGCCTGTTACAGGACCGGCAGGAATAACTTTATTTCCTCTGATCCCGCCGCTGTTTTGAAAGGCTATATCAGTTGAAAATCTTTCCCGCATAATCGAACTGACAAGTCTGCCAACCGGTGCTTCCCTTGTGCGTATTAAAGAAACCCTTGTGTCCAGTGCCCCTGGGGATTGAGCAAGCATCTCACCTGAGTTGTTGTTTGGAAATTGAGCCTGTAAAAACTTAAGCATTTCAGGGTCGTCTTTTATCTGATCTGTAACCGGTATTATTGTCCATTCATGCTGGTCTATGAATCCATTTTTGAATTTCAGCTTCATAACACCTATGAATCTACCTTGGTTGCCGCATTGAACCATCAGTCCCGGGCTCAAGGCGTCTCTTGCAATTAGTTCTTGTCCGGGCAGGATATCCTTATGGCTTTGCCCGCCGCAAATAACATCTATTTCCGGAATTTCTTCCAGAATCTGCTGCTGATCCTTAAGACTAAGGTGGCTCAACAGGATGATTATGTTTGCTCCTTGTTTTTTTAATTCACGGGCTGTGTTGCGTGCTGATTTAATAATATCCGGATAAACGGAAATTCCTGTTCCGGGATTGGAGATAAGTTTCAGCTCAGGAAGTATCATTCCCATGATGCCTACATTCAGAAAGTTTTTAGTGATTATTATATGTGGCTGAATATATTTATTGAGCTTATTTGATTTGGATACATTCAGGTTGCTGACTATTGTTGGGAAGTTTTTATTTGAGAGGCATTTCATCAGGAATTTACTTCCTCTGTCAAATTCATGATTGCCCAGTGTGGAAACATCGAACCCCATCATATTCATGGCTCCGAATACCGTTTTCCCCTGCTTGTTTGTTAGGGATTCACCCATGAGATCATCACCGGTGGCAACTGTCAGGCAAAGACCGGGGTATTTTGCCCTATATGACTTAAATATTGATTGAATTCTTGCAAATCCTCCGAAAGTCCGTACCATGCCCTCAGAGTTCTGATCATTTTTTTCTCTTGCCGGCAGCATTTGTCCATTAAGGCCGGAGGTTGTCAGCAGAACTAGATCCCATCTGGCATAAGCATTCGGAGTATGAATAAAAAATATTGTAATAATTACAGCAAGAATGATGTGAAAACGCATGGAGTTACTCTGTGATTAAACTTTTATATGATTCCGCTAGCTGGTTATGGGAATGCACAAATTTAATATTACTGTTTTGTTTGTAAGTCACTTCGAATTTATTTTCCAGTCTCACGGATAATATATCATGTGTGGAGTCTTAGTATATGTTTAGATTATATAATAGCACTAAATTTTCTGTTCTCTTTTTATCTTTAGCAATGTGTTTTGCTGTTTTTGGATGCGCTGGCAAACAGCAGACTTTAACCCCTTCCAAAGGTTATATCAAAATTGATAATGCTCAGGTTGAAGGGCTTGTTAACCGGCTTGTTTCACAGGCGGAGCCTGGTTTTTCATGGATGAGTCTTAAAAGCGGAGTTGAGCACAATCTCAGATATCTCAACCGCCGGTCAGGAAGTAAAGTAGCAACCCGCTATGGTGGGTTTGAAATCACCTGGGAGATGCTTCGCCGGACTAATAATGAATTTCTGGAAATTTTACCAATGCTGGATGAATCTCCTGAGTTGTTGAAAGAACGTTTTGTCTGGTTCGAGCTTTCTCCCAGAACTCTTCTTACAGGGTATTATGAACCTTATCTGGAGGCTACACTTTCCCCAGATCCTGATTACCCTTATCCTTTGTACAGTGTCCCTTCGGATTTGAAGAAGCTGGACCTTGGAAAGTTTCACCATAGATGGAAAGGGCAGACTCTACTGTACCGCATTGAAGATGATGCTGTAATGCCTTACTATGATCGCAAAGAGATTGATTTCAGGGGTGCCCTTGACGGGAAGGGCTTGGAAATTGCCTGGGTGAAGGACAGAGTGGATATCTTTATGCTTCAGGTTCAGGGGTCAGGGCGTCTGGTTCTGCCTGATGGAAGTGTAAAGCATGTACTGTATGCCGGGAAAAACGGTTTGAAATATGTTTCTCTTGGCAAGGAGCTTATCAAGCGAGACATGCTTCCCAAAGAGGGAATGAGTATGCAGAAGATCAAGGCATTTCTTAAGGAAAATCCTGACCTGATAGAAGAGTTGCTTACTACCAACCCGAGTTATGTTTTCTTTAAGATCGATGATGAAGGCCCTTTTGGATCGATGGCAGCTCCTCTGACTCCCATGGCAAGTGTAGCTACAGATACCAAGGTGTTACCGCATGGTTCCCTTGGCCTGCTTACAACCAGACTGCCTTTGATGGATGAAGACAGCAAGCAAGCCGTAGCTAAGATTATCATGGCACAGGACCGTGGTGGAGCGATTAAAGGGACACGGGTTGATTTATTCTGCGGTTCAGGGCCGGAAGCTGAGTTTCTGGCTGGGCACCTTACTTCATGGTCACATGTATATTTTCCTGTCAGCCGCGCTTATTTAGAGGAAACAGAAGGACAGTAGCCACCATGCAGGTATACATCACTCATATTTTCCATAACTGCTTTGTTCTTGATATCGGTGAAACAAGTTACGTGTTTGATATTCCGGCAGACAGGTTCAGAACAGCAAAAGCCTTAAATGCTTTACGATCTGCCATTGAAGGGCGCGATGTAATTGTCTTTTTCACACATGGCCATTTGGACCATTTTGCTCCTGATTATGCTGAAATATGCAGTTCTGTAAAATCTCTTAAGGCCGTTGTTTCAGATGATATTGAAGATATGTATCCAAATATCAAATTTGAAAACGCTCTTATTGTTGAGCCGGATACAAAATATAAATATGCGGGACTTGAGCTTGAAACCCTGATGTCCAATGACCTTGGAGTTGCCTATATTTTTAAAACTCCTGAAAGGATAAAGGTCTATAATGGCGGTGATCTTGCCTGTTGGGATTGGGATAATTCGTCTTTAGCGGAACGTAATTTTACCCGTAATTTCTTCAGGGATGCTGTCAGGAAGATTGCTAAAGAAAAAGTTCAGATCACTTTTTCAAATCTGGACAGAAGACTTCAGAATCTGGCTGGTGGTCCTCAGTTTATTGAAAGTGTAAAACCCCAGGTTTTCGTTCCTACGCATGCATTTGGAAGAACCGAATGGCTGGAGGGAATACACGAAAAACTGGGGCTTGATGAGTCTCAGTGTTTTACTTACAGGCGAGCAGGGGATCGACGCTGTTTTGATATAAAAATATAGGAATGCCTACTTCATCTTTAAATCTTTTTTGAGCAGGGTAAGCTCTTTCTTGCTGATTTCACGATACTTTCCGCATTTTAGATTGCCAAGTTCAATGCGTCCCTGACGTACTCTTTTCAGTCGCAGTATTGTTTTGTCAAAGTCTGCAAACATGCGGCGAATCTGGCGGTTTATTCCCTGATGAAGAACGAGTTCATATTTGGTTGTATCAGCGACAGATTCAATCTCCTTTACTTGAATAGGAGCCAGCAGCTCTCCGTCGTCCAGTACCATTCCGTTTTCCATAATTGATTTTTCGCGCTGATTAAGTCGGCCTCTGATAGTCACATGATATACTTTAGGCAGGTGCCAGCGGGGGTGAGTCATGCGATTGCACAGCTCTCCGTCTGTTGTAAGAATTAAAAGTCCTTCAGAATAAAAATCTAGTCTGCCGACAGGGAATACACGCCTTTTAACAATATCCTTGGGTAACAGATCCATCACTGTTTTACGGCCTTGAGGGTCCTTTGCCGTTGTTACCACTTCAATCGGTTTATGAAGCATGATGTATAGATCATCGGATTTGTCATCGTGCGTCACCGGTTTTCCGTTTACAACTACTTCGTCAGTATCAGGGTCAACCTGAATCCCGGGGGAGTCTGCTGTTATCCCGTTGATTTTAACCTTGCCCTGTTTGACAAGATCATCTGCACCACGGCGTGAGGCTATACCGGATGATGCAATATATTTGTTTAATCTTACAGTTTGTTTTTCAGTCATAGTTTGGTGCAAAAAGGGGTTGGTGTCATGTTGCTGGCATTAATTTAAATAAAACATGATCAGTTGCAGAACTTCGTTATTAAAGCACAGTCGCATATTTCCTGTCAGCTTGCAGCAGGAAAATCATTCTGATTGCTTCTTACAGCCAAGTTCAGCTGTTTGTATTTCTCAATATATAGAAATGTATTCGGGGAAGGGGAGTGAAGATATCCCATTCCCCGAACACTGGAGGGAAGTCTTTAAGCTTTTATTACTTTGCTGGCAAGCTGGAGGGAGGTAACGACATCAAGCATGTTTGTTGTGTCGCCGGCTTTTTTCTGATCAAGCAGGTTGAAATGGTCAAGGCAGGTTCCGCATACAAGGATAGATACGCCGGATTTTTCGAGTTCCTGCAGTTTCTCAAGGCATCTGTGCCCCTGTGCAGAAAGTTTGACTGCACTGTTTACCATTATGATGCGCCAGAGGGTTTCACCAAGTTCCGGCAGTGTGGAAATAAAATTGAACATCAGCTTTTCGCCAAGTTCATCATCTCCTTTTCCGAGAAATTCATTATCAAGGAAGACAAGGGTCTTGCTGCTTATCTTGCTCAGTTCTTCATCACTCATAATAACGCATTCTTCGCATTCAACGGCAGTTCCGTCGCCGGATTTACTGCCGATAATGATAAAGAGATCCCCATTGGCCTGTACAGCAACATCGTATCCTTTGCTGGACATAAACCGGGAAACGTTTTCTTTAGCAGCTTCATTATCTACTACTGCTTCAATTATTTCGGGATTATCTGATTCAATTGCATTTTTGCACCTGATTACGGGCTGCGGGCAGGGCAGACCCTGACATTCAAGTTTTACTGACATTTCAATGTCCTCCTATTTGTTAAGAACCATAGTGCAAAGCCGTCGGTCAAATTGATAGATACTATCCAAGTTCGACTTAAGTATTGTAAATATCTATCCAGCTTGAATCGGCACTTGCGATCAATACAAATGAGAAGTAAGGAAAAGACGCAATCGGCTTAACGCCATAAATAAGGAGTCTGTTTTGCCCAAAGGCGAAAAATATAACTATTTGAAAAACAAGCATCTTGTTAGAAGATGCATGGCTTATTTTCTGCCCTACAAGTTTAAGATTTTTATAGCATTTGTTTCCATGGGGTTTGTTGCTGGTGCAACTGCTGCAACAGCATACCTGATTCAGCCTGCCATGGATGACATCTTTATTAATAAAGACCGTGAAGCCTTGATGCTGGTGCCTATCGCTTTTGTTCTTGTTATGCTGATCAAGGGCTTTTTCAGGTTTCTTCAAACCTATTTGATGAATACGACCGGTTTGCTCGTTCTTGAGAGGCTGAGAAATGATCTTTTCGAAAAGATTATATGCTTACCCATGGGCTTTTTCGAAGAAAGTCAGGTCGGCATGCTCATGTCCAGAATTCTCAACGATGTCATGGAAATTCGTCAAAGTCTTCCTTCCTTTATTATGATGATTAGGGAAGTTGTGACAATTATAGGTTTGATCGGGCTCGTATTTTATCGCGATCCGTACCTTGCTTTCTTTGCAGTGCTCGTTCTGCCGCTGGCTATTTTCCCTTTCTTTTATTTCGGGAGGAAACTACGCAAGCTAGGCCGCAAGAATCAGGTTAAAATATCCGATATCAATGCCCAGCTTCAGGAAGCATTCAGCGGGGTTAAGGTCATTAAGGCTTTTGCCAATGAAAAGCTTGAGGCGAGCAGATTTGATGAAGAAAACAACCGATTGGTCAAGATTGCCATCAAGCAGGTTCTTCATTCCGAGTTATCATCAAGGGTAATGGAGATCGTCGGTGCTTTCGGCATTGGTCTGGTTCTCTGGTACGGCGGTAAGGAAGTTATTGAGGGGCACTCCACTCCCGGTACTTTCTTTTCTTTTATTGCTGCTTTGATCATGCTTTATGAGCCGGTTAAGAAAATCAATAATGCCAACCTGACAATTCAGCGTGCATTTGCCGGTGCTGAAAGGGTTTTTGAAATTCTTGATTCTCCGGATATAAAGACTGAGAAAGGTGGTGATCTTGAGCTTGAGATGCCTTTTAAAAGTCTTGAAATCAAGGATCTTAACTTCAGTTATGCCTCCTCAGATCAGCCTGTGCTTAAGGATATCAACCTGAATGTGAAAGCAGGACAGAAGATTGCAATTGTCGGTCCCAGTGGATCCGGTAAGACTACACTGGTCAACCTGATTCCCCGATTTTATGATTGCGAGCCCGGATGCATTAAATTGAATGGCAGAAACCATGGCGAGTATTCTCTTAAATCTTTAAGGCTCAATATCGGAATGGTTTCACAGGATACTTTCCTTTTTAACGCAACCGTTCGTGATAACATCGCTTACGTCGATAGCAGTTCATCTATGGAAAGTATTATCAAGTCCGCTCAGACAGCATTCGCGCATGAGTTTATTGAGAAGCTTCCTGAAGGTTACGATACTGTTGTCGGTGAACGCGGAGTAAGACTTTCCGGTGGTCAGAAGCAGCGTCTTACCATAGCCAGAGCTTTGCTGAAGAACCCCCCTTTGCTGATTTTGGACGAAGCTACCAGTGCTCTTGATACTGAAGCTGAGCGCATAGTTCAGATGGCATTGGAAAACCTGATGAAAGATCGCACCAGCATTGTTATCGCACACAGACTTTCCACCGTCCTTTCAGCTGATGTGATTGTTGTAATGGAAAAGGGAAGAATAGTTTCAAAAGGAACCCATAGGGAGCTGCTTAAAACTTCTCCTTTATATCAAAAACTTTACAACATGCAGTTTCAGGATAATCAGTAATAATGAAAATCAAGATTGATCCAGTTAAATTCGCTCCGGCAGCCGCATTTATGTATCGTTGCTGGATACGGTCAATGCGCTTTGAGGTTCAAGGATACGAAAATATCACCGGGCTTCTTGAGCAGGGTAAACCCGTTATGCTGGCTTTGTGGCATAACGAACTGTTCAGTCTGATCGGTCTTGGTTATCTTAGGAAACTACCGTTGGTGACTATGGCCAGCGACAGCAAGGATGGACAGATAATTACTGAAGTCCTTGAGCGTATCGGTTACGAGGTGGCCCGGGGGTCTTCTACCCGCGGAGGGCTGAAGGCCATGCTCGGAGTTGCCCGGGTAATGCGTAAGCAGGGTAAAATAGGTGCTATAACCATGGATGGTCCCAAAGGTCCGCGTCATAAAATCAAGCCCGGAATTCTGGCAATCGCCCAGAAAACTGGTGCTTCGATTATTCCGATGCGCGCGACTCCTGTTGATCCGTTTGTTTTTGATAGGTCATGGGACCGTTTTGAGCTGCCAAAACCTTTTTCCCGTTGTAGAATTAATCTTGGAGAGCCATTCGAGGTTACTGATTTAAAACTGGATGAAGAAATTCTAGATCATGAAGCTGAGCGCCTTGAGATTATCATGAAAGAAATTAAGCTGTAGTTAAATAGATTAAAAAGAAAAAACCGCCCCGGACCATTTGGTCCGGGGCGGTTTTTGTTTGGTATTAGCCGAATTCTTAATTAAGCTTGCTGGTAATGTTGTTTTTAATCCATTGAGCATCCCACCATTCAACAGGATTAACCGGAATTCCGGAGCAGATTACACCGTAATGAAGGTGGTCTCCTCCTGCCATCCCTGTTGCCCCGGTCTTACCGATTATCTGCCCCCGCTCAACCATGTCGCCGGCTTCAACATCCATCTGGCTAAGGTGAGAGTAGAGGGTCTGCAGGCCGAGTCCATGGTCAATTATGATTGCGTTACCGTAGATACCGAAATCAGAAGCAGCAATTACAACTCTACCGTTGTTGGCTGCCGGAACCGGAGCATTGCGGATGCTGGCGAGATCGATGCCCAGATGTGTCTGGTTATCAATTGCCTTGCCATCGTGATAGTATGTGCGCTTATCGCCGAACCCTGCTTTCGTAGCGGAGTTGGGAAGCCTTAGAAAGCTGCCCTGGAAAAGGAAGGTCGGTGAAGTCTCTTCGGCAATGCGGTGCAGTTCTGCTCTGTTTTTAACCCTTAATTCACGGTTTACTTTCAGAAACAGCGCAACCTGGCTGGGGAGTCCTGGAAAGTCCGATTCAAACTGGGGCATTTTTCGGTTCAAAAAGCGGTTGGAAATATTGATCTTGTCATGTCTGTAGTTCCGACCGTTCGCATGAAACCAGAAAGAGTTGCTGCGTTTGTTTGAGGCGGCATCTTCTGCAATGAGGACCGGGTTGAAGTCTTTAACCCCTGTGTAATAGGGCATTGCGAAAAGGCTGGCATAGCTTCCGTCGGGTTGCTTGAATCCGGGGAAAAAGTCTTCACCAACTTCAACTCCTGTTCTGGCCGGCTCTTCGTTTACATTGTAAATGATGAGTCCGCAGCCGCCCTGATTTAGGTTGTGCGTGCTGGTCTGTATGGTGATTTTAGGGGCAATTGTGTCAAGTGTGTAGTTGCCGCGCGCAATAAATGCGTTGCCGCTGCCGAATCCAGCAAGGGAAGTATCGACAGCCCATACAGCAATTTCAAATGGTCCTTCTTTGATCTGTTTTTTCTTGATCAGAATGTCTTCATTAAAATCAAATGAGCCTTTAGGCAGCTTTTTTTCGGTGAGGGTGAGTTTCTTTTCTCCCTGAGTCAGTACGATCTTAACCGCCTTAAGACCGGACTGAGTGTCACTTATATTGATGTTAATAGGTGTTTTGTAAGTGATGTATCCGTTCTTGGGAGTCATGTTAATTCTAGGAGCGGTAGTGTCCTTGTATAAGAGATATGCACCACCCGAGATAATTCCGATGATGATAATCATTATAATAAACTGTCCTATCCTACTTTTCTTGCGAGCCATTGTTATTCCTTAGAATTTATTCGGGAGTTCCCGGTTTGTTCATGTTGCTAAGTTGCGTGACCATAACAACAAAAAACCAAATGGTTCAATATACAACATTGTTAAACTCATTTTTATCTATAGGTGGTATCGAGAATATCTATCTATATATCTGTTTTCTATCACTTATTGTTGACGTAAAAACTTGGAGTGTGTATTTGGAATGAAAAATATCGTCGCCGTGGCGGTTTTTTTTCTTGAGTAAGGTCAGTGCCTTACACGCCGGCAACCACCAAGGAGGTAGGGATGAGTTTGACCAGGCGAGATTTCGTGAAAATGTGCACAGGAACTGTGGCTGGATTTGGGATTTCCCAGATGTTCAACCCCAGTGTTGTGCATGCACTGAAGAAGTTTGTACCGCATGTATTCTGGCTGCAGGGACAGGGCTGCACCGGTTGTTCGGTATCTATTCTTAACTCAGTGCACCCCTCTATTGCAGAGGTTCTTCTTGATGTAATTACCCTTGATTATCACCCGACCATTATGGGTTCCGAAGGCCACGAAGCCTGGGGACACATGATGAATGTTGCAGATGAGCAGAAAGGTAAATACATTGTTATCGTTGAAGGAGCCGTTCCCACTGCTGAGAACGGACATTACTGTATCGTTGGTGCAGATGCCGATCACAAAGAATACACCATGAGCGAAGCCACTCTCGAAATGGCCAAGAACGCAGCTCTTGTTGTAAACGTCGGTACCTGTTCCGCATACGGCGGTATCCCCGCTGCTGAAGGAAACCTCACCGGCTCCATGTCTGTGACCAATTTCCTCGCAGAAAATGGTGTGAAGACCCCCGTTGTTAACATTCCGGGCTGTCCTCCCCATCCTGACTGGATGGTGGGCACTCTCGTTGTTGCGATTAACGCTATTGAAGAAAAAGGACTGCAGGGCGGTCTGGCTGATGTCCTCACTCTGCTTGATGACTATGGTCGTCCGACACCTTTCTTTGGCGAAAACATCCATGACAATTGCCCCTATCTCGAGGCTTTTGACAACGATGAGTACGCTGACATTTTCACCGACCCCGTTAAATGCCGTTACGAGCTGGGTTGTAAAGGTCCCAACTCCAACTCTGACTGTTTCAAACGTAAATGGAACGGCGGCGTTAACTGGTGTGTTGAAAACTCAGTATGCCTTGGCTGTGTAGAACCGGGATTCCCGGATGAAATGTCTCCCTTCTACGAAGCCGGTTAACCGGAAAAAGGAGTATTTATCCTTATGTCTTCAGAATCTCATGCACCCGCCGCGAGCAAGGACGGGAAAATTAAGATTGCCATTGATCCGGTAACCCGAATCGAAGGTCACCTCAAAGCTGAGGTTGTTGTTAAGGACGGTAAAGTCGTGGATGCATGGCTTTCCGGCGGTATGTACCGTGGATTTGAGAACATTCTGGTCGGTCGCGATCCCCGCGATGCAGCTCAGCTGACTCAGCGTCTGTGCGGTGTTTGCCCCACAGCACACTCCACAGCTTCCACCCGTGCACTGGATGATGCATTCGGCGTAAAGCTGACCACTAACGGTCGCGTTACCAAGAACCTCATTTTCGGTGCCAACTACCTGCAGTCTCACATTCTGCATTTCTATCATCTCGCAGCTCTGGACTTCGTTCGCGGTCCCGGCAAAGCTCCCTTTGTCCCCCGCTTCGAACATCCTGACCTGCGTCTGGATGACAAAACCAACGCCGTAGCTGTTGACCAGTACGTTAAGGCTCTTGAAATCCGCCGCATCTGCCACGAGATGGTAGCTCTGTTCGGTGGTAAAATGCCTCACATTTCCGGTCAGGTAGTAGGTGGCGCCACTGAAATTCCGACCAAGGAAAAGCTTGCTGAGTACGCTAGCCGCTTTAAGCAGGTTCAGAAGTTTATTGAAGAAACTTACGTGCCCACTGTTTACCTTATTGGTTCCGTTTACAAAGATCTGTTCAAGATCGGTGGCGGTTACAGAAACGCTATGGCCTACGGCGTGTTCCCCATGGATGATGCTGAATCAGAATTCCTCCTTAAGCCTGGCGTTTACGTTGATGGCAAGGATGAAAAGTTCGATCCCGCACTCATCAAAGAATACACCAAGTATGCATGGTACACTGACGAGTGTTCCGACCTGCATCCGAGCAAGGGTAAAACCATTCCCGATGTGCACAAGAAAGACGCATACAGCTTCTGTAAAGCTTCCCGTTACAACGGCAAAGCTGTTGAAGTTGGTCCTCTTGCACGTATGTGGATCCACAACCCCGAGCTCAGCCCCATGGGTCAGAAACAGCTCAAGGATCTCTTCGGCATTGAAGCCAAGATGTTCCGCGATCTGGGCGAAGAAATGGCATTCTCTCTCATGGGTCGCCACGTTGCCCGTGCTGAAGAAGCCTACATGGTTGCTAACGCAATTCAGGATGCATGGCTTAAGGAAATCAAGCCCGGTGAAGAAACCTATGTTAAGTCTGAGATTCCTCAGTCTGCAGAAGGTATCGGTCTCACCGAAGCTCCTCGCGGCTCCCTGCTGCACTACATCAATATCAAGGACCAGAAGACTGCGAATTACCAGATGATTCCCGCAACTCTCTGGAACTCCACCCCGCGTGATGACGCCGGTAATCGTGGAACCATTGAGGAAGCTCTTGTTGGCACTCCGGTTCCTGATCCGAAAAACCCAGTCGACATATCAAGGATCATCAGATCCTTTGACCCGTGACTGGGCTGTGCCGTGCACGTGCTGCACGCAGAGACCGGTGAAGAACACGTTGTTCACGTAGGAGAAGGCTGCTAGGTTGTATCTGGAAACCTGCACTAAGGACCGCAAGGTCCAGCTCCTGAACGTGTATACGTTCTGATTCACTAATAAAACTCCCGGACGCAGGATTTATTTCCAGTGTCCGGGAGTCTTTTTTTGTTTCCGGTGACCCTTTGGGAAGCCTCCCGGCGGGCTCTTTGGAGCCAAAGAAACTTAATGATTCGTCCCGTCTCGGGGCTTACCCCTTAAGGGAGTTGTTTGAATCAAATTCTAAATCCGCTTTCCTGAGGATTTGTGAAAAAAGTTTCTCTGGACTCTTCAAAAAATTTAATAAGTTTCGCCGGGTTTGATTCATAATTTCTTTAGGGTATTATTGTTGACATTAAGTAAGAGGTCGGACTTTTCTCTTTTCACATTCTATCGATCCCTAAAAGCGAAAGCCCGTTAGGGAGTCCAGAGGGGCTTAGCCCTTTTGGCCCCGCTGAAAGCGCCCCCGGAGGGACCCACGGTAGCATTCACCGCCGGAGGCCATGCACGCACTTGTTGCGTAAAGGATTAAAAATGAAAAAACTGCTGGTACTAGGAATCGGAAATATTCTACTCGGCGATGAGGGCGTCGGGGTTCATGCTGTAGAAGAACTCAAAAAAGATGAATGGCCGGAATACGTTCACTTGGTTGACGGCGGCACATTCACTCACGATATCTTTCATATCTTGGAAGGCTACGACGGCCTTCTGGTTCTCGACATCGTTCATGGCGGAAAAGATGGCGGAACTGTATATTACCTTGAAGAGAAGGACATCATCAATAATGATAAGCAACGTCTTTCTCTCCATGATATTGATCTAGTAGATTCATTGAATATGGCCGGCGCGATAGGTAAACGCCCTGAAATGCGCATTCTAGGCATGGAGCCGGAGAATTACACTGACTGGTCCATGGAGATGACTGATACCTGCAAGGCTGTGTTTCCCGGCTTTGTTGAAAGGGCACGTCAGGAGATCAAGCGCTTTATTGAGGAATTTGATCAGTAGAGATCTTGATGGGATGTTTTATTTTGGCAGGAAGAGAAACCTGTGCTGGTAAAAGGTAATAAAACAATTCGTCGGGCTCATTTTAGAGATGTGGGGATTACCAATCTCGATTTCGTAATTGAGGAAATATAAATTTTAATGCGGCAGAAATAATTATTTCTGCCGCATTAAATGTTTTAATCAGAAAAACTACCCATTCTCCAAAGCCTCCATCAGACTGATGGTAAGTTTAAGAAAATCAGCTTCGGTCAAAATACCTTCTAGCCCGTTCTGCTCATTCACAACCGGCAGACAGCCGTATTTATGATTTAAAAGCAGGTATGCTGCGTCCTTGAGGAGAGCTTCTTTATCTATGGTTTTGATGCCGGTACGCATTATTTCGCCGACAGGAATTCCGGCATCAATTTCCCCTTGAGTTTCGGGGTCGATATCTGCAAGCTGGGATATTGTTGCCCGGAGGATGTCTCTATGGGTTATAAGTCCAATGAACTCGCGATTCTCATCTACAATGGGGATATGGCGGATTCTCTGCAGGTCCATAAGTGACCTTGCCATCTTGAGGTTGTCATCTTTATTAAGAGTGAACAGTTCTTTTGTCATCAGGTCATCAACTTTCAGCATTTGCTCCTCCTTTTTCCTTACCTATAATCTCTCTTTATGATGCTTCTGTGTCAAGTAAAGAGGCCAAAAAAACAAGTTTAATGCCCATTTTGAGCCATTCAGGTTGACTTGAGGGCTAAAATCTGATTTGCAACTGCAAACAATGAATTAAAGTCGGGGATTTTTTCCGCTTGGTTCTCTTTTGTTAATTTTATTTCAGAACCGCATGAGATGAAAATGAGGCGGTGCTGACGGGGGATAAGTGCGTATAGATCCGAAACGCTCACGTTTTAAGATGGTGGAAGAGCAGATTGTGGCCCGTGGGGTTTCTGATAAGGCTGTTCTTGATGCCATGAGAAAAATTCCTAGGCATCTTTTTGTGCAGGACGCTCTGGCTTCACGCGCTTATTCTGACAGTGCTCTGCCGATTGGTGAAGGGCAGACTATTTCCCAGCCGTACATTGTGGCTTTCATGTCCGAGCTATTGCAGATTCAGCCCGGACACAAAGTATTGGAAATAGGTACAGGTTCCGGGTATCAGGCGGCAGTTCTGGCTGAAATGGGTGCTGACGTATTCACTGTAGAGCGAATCCGCAAGCTTTTCCTTGCCGTGCGTAAGCTGCTTTTTGAAATGAGGTATTTCAACATTCAGTTGAAACTGGATGACGGAACCATGGGCTGGCCTGAGCATGCTCCCTATGACCGTATCATTGTTACCGCTGGTGGGCCTGAAATTCCGCAATATCTTATAGATCAGCTTGCAGACGGCGGCCGACTCGTTATTCCGGTAGGCGGACAGAAGCGTGTTCAGCGTTTGATGCTGGTAACCAAGACTGATGGCAAAATTGATACCTTTGACATGGGCGGCTGTGCCTTTGTTGATCTGGTCGGTAAACAGGGCTGGTAGCCTGAAAATTTCTTGGAGAGCTTGATGAATATTTTTCAGGCATGGAATCATGGTCCGGGGCCGAGTTCTGCAAAGGATTACCTTATCCTCGTGTTAAAGGGGATATGCATGGGCATTGCGGATATCATTCCCGGTGTTTCCGGTGGAACAATGGCTTTTATTACCGGGATTTATGATAATCTGATTGATTCCATCCGGTCTTTCAACATGACCTTTTTCAAAAAGCTGCTCAAATTTGATGTTGTAGGTGCTATTGCCGAAGCTCATCTCAAATTTCTGCTTCCCTTGCTGTTCGGAATTGTTGCAGCCATGGTTTCCATAGCAAATATAATTCATCATCTGTTAAGGGATTATCCTGTTCTGGTCTGGTCGTTGTTTTTTGGGCTTATTGCCGCATCAATAATTGTTGTCGGCAAACGAGTGGGGGAATTCAACTTCAAAAACATAGCTGCCGGTGTAGCCGGGGCTGTATTCAGTTTTGTTCTTGTTGGTCTTATTCCCGTTACTACACCAGACACCCTGTGGTTTGTATTTTTCTGCGCCTGTATTTCTATCTGCGCTATGATTCTGCCGGGCATCAGCGGTGCTTTTATTCTCCTGCTGCTTGGCAAGTATGAATACATCACCGGGGCGTTGCGCAATCCTGCAGTACCGGAAAATGCTGCTGTACTGGTTGCATTTGTTTGCGGTTGTGCTGTCGGTATTTCAATGTTTTCAAGGGTTCTTCATTATTTTCTTGAAAAGTATCACGCTATCACAGTGAGTGTTCTTACTGGTTTTATGGCTGGGGCCATGCGTAAAATATGGCCCTGGAAAGAAGTTTTGGACTCTGTTGTGATCAGGGGTAAAACCCACGTGCTGAGTGAAGCAAATGTCCTTCCTCCTGCCGTTGACAGTGATCTGGCTGCAGCCGTGCTGCTCATGGTTGCGGGTTTCGCTGTAGTGATTATCTTGGAATGGGTGTCTTCAGCCAGAGAGGGCTGAGGCTGACGCGGGGGAGCATCCCTCTTTCTTTAATATACAACAAAGGCATAGATATGAGTTCATCATGCGGTTCCTGCTCTTCGGGGGGCAAGGGCGGAGATAAAAAGGCTAGTGCTGCACAGGCGTTGCAGAATGAGCTGATCTCCTCAACCCTCAAGAAGATCAAATACAAAATTTTTGTTATGAGTGGCAAAGGCGGTGTCGGTAAAAGTTCCGTTGCTGTAAACATTGCCGCTGCACTTGCAGACAAGGGCTTCAAAGTCGGTATCCTTGATGTCGATATCCATGGTCCCAGTGTTCCGCATCTGCTTGGAATCACCGGGCAGCTGGATGTTGAACGCGGTAATCTCGTTGTTCCCAAAAAGGTGAATGACAACCTGCACGTTGTTTCCATGGAATCACTCCTTAAGGACCCTGATCAGGCTGTTCTGTGGCGTGGCCCCATGAAAACCTCTGCAATCAGGCAGTTCATTTCCGATGTAACCTGGGGTGAGCTGGATTTTCTCGTTGTAGATTCCCCTCCGGGTACCGGCGATGAACCTATGACTGTGCTCAAAACTATTCCTGAGTCACTTGCTGTAGTTGTTACCACTCCTCAGGAAGTTTCTCTTGCTGATGTTCGCAAGGCAATTAACTTCCTGCAGTATGCAAAAGCAAATATCATGGGCGTGGTTGAGAACATGAGCGGTCTTGTCTGTCCTCACTGTTCTGAGCATATCGACCTGTTTAAAAAGGGCGGTGGCGAAGAGCTGGCCGGCAAGTACGGCCTGCCTTTTTTGGGCGCTGTTCCTCTTGACCCCACTACTGTGGTTGCTGGTGATCTTGGAAAACCGGTTGTACTTCTTGAGGAAGATTCTCCTGCAAAGATTGCTTTCAGAGAAGTGGCTGACCGCATTGCCGCAGCTGCAGAAAGCAGTCTTGAAGTTGCTTCCAGCACACACACTTAGAATTCAATACCGTTCTTAAGGGCGGTATTAAAATGCCGGGTTGACATCCTGTCCACCTGAGCAGAGAATCAGAAAGCATTTACGGGGGGCCATTTTGTCCCCCCGTTTTATAATGAAGCACAGGTTTCAGGATTCTGTTGTCCTGACTGAACGAATTTACGACCCGGGATACTCAATGTTCAATCTTGCAAATTCTCTGACCCTTGGCCGCATATTTGCCGTACCGGTTATTGTTGTTCTCCTTTATTATCCGAACAAATTCACTATGTTCCTCGCGGCTCTGGTATTCTTTCTAGCCTCTCTTACCGATTTTTTCGACGGCTACATCGCACGACGCAGCAACCAGGTTACCAACCTGGGTAAATTTCTTGATCCTCTTGCGGACAAACTTCTCATCTGTTCCACTTTGATTATGCTCAGCTATATGGGTTACGTAAGCGGCTGGATTACAGCTGTGATCGTCTGTCGCGAGCTGGCGGTGACCGGCCTTCGCGCTATTGCTGTGGATATGGGAATGGTTCTGGCTGCTGATAAGTTCGGGAAGCTGAAAACAGTTATGCAGAGCTTCGCCTTAGGACCTCTCCTGCTTCATTATCCTTATTTCGGTATGGACATGCACTCGATTGGTACGGTTATTCTTTACATCGCGCTATTTTTAACTGTATTTTCAGGTGCTAATTATATGTACAATTTGCACAAAGTCTGGTTAACTAGCGAATAAATTTTATTTTCGATAAAAACCAGCACGGATTAATTATGAACGGCCAACAAAGACAAAACCTGAGGTTCAGGCTCAATAATTGCCTTGAGACTATTCTCGAACTTGAGCAGGAACTGGAGAAGCTGGATTTGAGCCGCAATTTCGTTGCTGAACTTGAAGTGCTCAAAGGATTTATGAGTAAAATGGAAAAAATTCAGGTAAGTGAGGATGAAGTCGAGAGGATTGAGTCCGCTACCGGTAATTTTCTTCAGGAACTCAAGTTGCCACTGGCACAGGCTGAGTCAAACAGAAAAATGTTCCTGCGTCTGCAGTAGGGGAATTCATGCTGCGTCGCAGGGTTTTGCTGGGACTTTTGGTTATCATTAACCTCGTACTTCTCATTCGTCTTGGACTGAGTGAGCAGGGGGTTTTCGGTTATCTTGAGCTTGATGACAAAGTGAAGGAACTGGAAATTAAAATTGAGGCGGCAGATAACCGAACTGTAGAACTCAGCCGTGAGATCAGACGGCTGAAGACTGACCGAGCCTATCAGGAGAAAATCATCCGTAACCGGATGAATTATGTTAAGGAAAACGAAATACTGTATATCTTCCCGGACAAAGGGGAAGTCAAATCCCAGGGAGCAGCTGCAGATGCAAAGCAAGATTGAGTGGTATCAGGAAGTTCTGGCGCTTGAACCGAGCTCTAAAGTCTTTTTTCCTCTTGCACGGCTTTATGTAGAGATGGGTAGTCATGAAAAGGCTGTTACCACTTTAAGAATGGGCCTTGACCGCCATCCTGATTATCTTGAAGCTCGTCTGTTACTGGTGGAAACTCTTTCCCGCCTTGGGAGGGATTCCGAAGCTAAAGCAGCTGTTACTCCGCTCACCAGGCTTTTTTCATCATATCCGTCCTTCTGGAAGATGTGGGGGGATTCTGTTTCAGACGGGAATTCAGATGTTGCCGGAGCAATGGCTTTTCTTTTTTCAGCACTGCACGGTTCTCCCATGTCCTGGTCTGATGTTATGGCCGAAGGTATTAAAAAGCTCACCGGAATTGAACCTGCCGGAGAAGTTCGCAAGCCCGTCATAACTGAAGCTGATAGCGATGATTTTAAATCCTCTGATGAATTGTATGAGCAGGCAGCCTTTGTAAGGCCCGAACCTGCGGCTGACGGAGAGGTTCTTACAAAGGAAATAGTTGATGCTGCTGCAAGAACTGACGTTGACTTTACCGAGGATGATGATTTAACCAGCCCCGTGGTCATGAAAAGCCTCAAGACAAGGACCATGGCTGATGTTCTTGCTTCACAGGGTGATCTTGAAGGTGCTCTTGATATTTATCGTGACCTTCTCTGTAAAGCAGATGATATAGAAAGAGAAGAGTTAATGAAGTTCATGGCTGAGATTTCTGAAAAAATAAGTCAGAATCAGTCCAATTCCGAAGTAAGTGCTCTTGAAGATAGGGTTGACCCCTATCATAAACACGCGAAGAGCAAGCTGATGAGCACTCTGGAAATTCTGGCCGGACGCCTTGAGGCCCGTGCCAATCGATAATCAGGTCTTTTAAATTTAAATCTTTCATTTATTGGAATGCCGCGTTTTAAGCGCGGCATCCGGGTTTTTATATGAAATTAAAAAATACTGTGCGCGTTGTCGCACTTTTTTCTGTTGTTGTGCTGCTTTTAGCTGCATCAGGGTGTGAATACGGCAGTAAGGTCTGGCATGATACCCAGAACTATGTTGACCCCAATCCGGAGATTAATCTGAAGAGAGGGGGAATTGAAAATCCTGATGAAAACAAGCTTGCACTTTTGTTTACCCCGGTTGACGCGAAGATCCTTTCTCTGGTCAATCTTCTTTCTTCTGTTGATACCCATCCCGATGAGAACTGGTTCAAGCTCCTTTTTATGAGATATCCATGGATCAGTGGAGTTATGACCGTGGATGATGAAGCAAGCGTTCTGGTTAAGCTGCCTGAAACAGGAATCAAGCCATTTAAGCCCGGTCCTCTTGTAGAGTACGAAGGCGATTGGACCGAGATAACCCTTAAGTCCTTTGTCAGTTATTCCGAATTTGGACCTGAGATGTATCTTAGTACTCCTTTTTTCAAGGATGCTGACTTTAGAGGGCTCGTGGTTGTGCATTTTGATCCGCGTATTCTTCTTAATTTCTGCCCTGATCCTCAAAAGCTGGTAATTATGCAGCCGGACGGAGGCGGGATTTGGACCGGCTCAGACAAAGTGAACAAGGAATCTCTTCTGAAAATAGACTGGGATGCTCTTCTAGATAAAAACGTTCGTGGTGTCGTCAGTGCTGATGGCGTTCGTTATGTCTGGTTATCTCGCTATATTGGTGATACCCAGATTGTCTATCTTACAAAAGCTGTATCAAAAGCTGATGAAGAGGACGGGTTTCTCTTTTTCTAAATTTATAATTAGTCCTCAACCAGAATTTCTGGTATTAGAGCCGTATACTTCCTGATAATTGCGCAGCAGGGACATTCCTAAGGAGGATCGATGACCCAGCAGATTACTGTTACTGAGCACCTGTTACTACATCAAAAGCAAATTCCCGGTGCGACAGGTCAATTCACTCACTTATTCAATGAGCTGGTTCTTTCGGCTAAAATTATATCCAGAGAGGTCAATAAGGCCGGTCTGGTAGATGTTCTGGGTTTTACCGGAGAGGTAAATGTTCAGGGTGAAGAAGTTAAGAAGCTCGATGAGTATGCAAACCGTATTCTGATTCACCGTATGGCTCGTTCCGGAGTTCTCTGTGCTATGGCTTCAGAGGAAAATGCGGATATCATTGAAATACCTCATGGTCTTCCACAAGGAAACTACATCATTATTTTCGACCCTTTGGATGGTTCTTCCAACATTGATGTAAATGTTAACATCGGGACCATCTTTTCGATTCATCGCCGTAAGAGCAAGCTTGGCACACCTGTACAATCATCGGATGTTCTTCAGGCTGGAGATGAGCAGGTGGCGGCAGGGTATATCCTCTACGGTTCTTCCACGATGCTGGTGTTTACAACTGGTGATGGTGTTCATGGCTTCACTCTCGACCCCGGTGTCGGAGAGTTTCTGCTCTCTCATCCAAATATGAAGGTTCCTGATACCGGAAAGATCTATTCCGTTAATGAAGGGTACTGGCCATTCTGGAGTGAGGCGACGAAAAAAGTCATCAGTCATTTCAAGTCCGATGAAAATATCCATGGTAAACCATATAGCCTGCGTTACATTGGCTCGCTTGTAGCTGATTTTCACCGAAATCTTATTTACGGTGGTGTTTTTATGTATCCCGCTGATCATCGGGATCCTGAAAAACCCCGCGGTAAACTGAGGCTTTTATGTGAAGCAGCCCCTATGGCCATGCTTATTGAACAGGCCGGTGGTCGTGCTACAGATGGACACCAGCGAATTCTTGATATCATTCCTGACAACCTTCATCAGCGGGTTCCGCTTTTCATTGGCTCCAGGCATGAAGTGGACACAATCAGTGAAATATACAAGGAGCATGACGGTTAATGCTCTGTCTTGGTATTGAAAGTTCCTGTGATGAAACAGGGCTTGCTTTGGTTCGTGATGGTAAACTGGTTGCTGAAAAGCTGGCGTCACAGGTTGATGTTCATGCTTTATTCGGCGGTGTTGTGCCCGAAATTGCTTCTCGAGAACACCTGAGGGTGCTTCCGCTTCTGTTGGATGAACTGCTCTCCGAGCAGAATCTTACCATGCAGGATGTGGACGTGGTCTCCGTTGCCCGTGGTCCGGGGTTGCAGGGGTGTCTTTTGATGGGACTTAATTTTGCCAAGGGGCTGGTGCTTTCTTCCGGTGCCAGACTGGTTGGAGTCAATCATCTTTGGGCACATCTGACTGCTGCTGGACTGGAGCAGGAGCTTGTCTATCCTTCACTTGGATTGTTGGTGTCTGGAGGGCATACCCATATTTACCTGATTGAAGGTCCTTCTAATTTTACCTTGCTTGGACGGACTCTTGATGATGCTGCGGGTGAGGCTTTTGATAAAACAGCCAAGTCTTTAAATCTTCCATATCCCGGCGGAAAGCTGGTTGATAATTTTGGAAAACTTGGGACAGTTAATAAAAAGTTGTTTCCTGTTCCATATATTAATAATGATAATTTGGATTTTAGCTTTAGCGGACTTAAGACTGCCGTAGCTACCTATGTCAATCACCATCCCGAGTTGAGACTTGATGTGATGGGTGTTCCGGATCCTGATTCAGAGAAATCCGATCTATCTGCTTTGCGCAATGATATGCTGGCTTCATTCAACTATACTGTTGCACGCACTCTTAAGGTCAAGATCGAAAGAGCTATTGAGCGTAACTCCGGGGTGAAATCACTTATCGTGGCCGGTGGGGTTGCAGCAAACTCAGTTGTCAGGTCTGTAATGACTGGTGTAGCCAGGAGAGCTTCAATCAAACTAGTGCTGCCTTCCCTGCACATGTGCACAGATAACGGTGCAATGATAGCTTACGCCGGATATCTTATGGCAAAGGCTGGACTTCGACATGGATTAGATCTGGAGGCAATCCCGAGAGGGAGAGTGGTGCCTTCTGATTGGATCTGTGATGTTGATTGTCACAACTAGTTGTTGCCATTGTGACGAAGGAAAGATAGGATTCAACTAGACTGGATTATATATAATTCCGGGGTATCTTGACACAGAAGCTTGCGGCAATTATTTTTCGTAAATTGAAATGCAGTTGTTGATAGCTGCATAATGTTAAGAAGATAAACAATGTGTTTCTCAAGCGGAGGGGCACAGCTACCTGAATACTGTAACAAGGAGAAAATCATGGCTTTGCAGGTATCCGATTCCAATTTCCAAGAAGAAGTTCTCAATAGCGACAAGCCTGTTCTGGTGGATTTCTGGGCTCCATGGTGTGGCCCTTGCCGTGCAATGGGACCTGTTATTGACGAACTCTCCGAAGAGTTTGCAGGTCAGGTTAAAATCTGCAAAATGAATGTAGACGACAACCCCGCATCTCCTGGTAAGTACGGTATCCGTGCTATTCCTACTCTTATCCTTTTCAAGGACGGAGAAGTTGTTGACCAGACCACTGGTGCAGTTTCCAAAAGCAGCATTAAGGAAATGATCAGCAGCAAGGCTCTGTAGCAGATGAATTCTTATGACGCCGTAGTCATTGGGGGCGGCCCTGCCGGTATGGCGGCCGCCCTTTATCTTGCTAGGGCAGGGGTAAAGTTCCTTGTCGTAGAAAAGCTATCGCACGGCGGTCAGATGCTTCTCACTGATGAGCTTGAGAACTATCCGGGATTTCCTGAAGGAATAAAAGGGTATGAACTGGCTGACAGAATGGCGGAGCATGTCAAGTTATACAATTTCGACCACCGTTATGCTCAGGTGGATCAGATTATTCCGGGTAATGAATTCCATGAAGTTGTAATTGAGGGTGATCCTGTCCGGACCAAAGTAATCATTATTGCTACGGGTGTTACCTTCAGAAAACTCAAAGTTCCCAACGAAGAAAAACTTCTTGGGCGCGGCGTTTCATTCTGTGCTCTTTGCGATGGCAACTTTTACAGAGATAAAGTTGTAGCTGTTATCGGAGGCGGCAATTCCGCCCTTGAAGAATCCATATATCTTTCCAGACTTGTAAAGAAACTCTACCTTGTGCACCGTAGGGAGGAGTTTCGGGCTGATAAGGTTTATCGTGATAAATGTCTCGACAACCCGGTCATTGAACCTGTACTGAATTCCGTAGTTTCACGAATCATTGGCGATAGCGAGGTTAGTGGTGTTGAACTTAAAGATACCATTACCGGGGATTATTCAGTGCTGAATGTAGACGGTGTATTTATTTTCGTTGGATTTAACGCTGTCTGCAGTTTTTTCCCCACCGAACTTGAACTAGATCAATTTGGATTTATCAAAACAACCTGCGAAATGGAGTCTTCTATCCCGGGCATTTTTGCTGCCGGTGATATAAGATCCAAAAAATGCAGACAGATTGTCACCGCAGTAGGTGACGGAGCGACAGCAGCCACTGCTGCCTATGCCTATCTGGAACATAAATAATGCGAACTCGAATTTTATCAATTGTTTTAGCCTCTTTTCTGCTTTTAAGTGTCAGTGGTTGCGGTCTTATCGACTATTACTTTCTTCCTAAACCAGAAGATACCGCTCAGGAGTTGTATGAAGCAGGTGTCGAATCGATGAAGGAGAAAGATTATTACGACGCAGCCGAATATTTTTCCAAACTTAAGGATCGTTATCCTTTCAGTCCTTACACAATCAAAGCTGAAGTAAGCCTTGGTGATGCGTATTATCTTGATAAAAAGTATTTTGACGCATCTGAAGCCTACAAGGAATTTGCAGCCTTGCACCCCGGTAATGAAGAAATTCCTTATGTCCTCTTCCAGATTGGACTGAGTAATTTTAATATCTTCAGTTCCATTGACCGTCCTCAGTCTAACATCACTGAGGCTCTGGAATATTTTTATCGGGTTGAGGAAGGCTATCCTGACTCGGAGTATGGTAAAGCTGCAAAAGACTACATCGTAAAGTGCAGAAGAACTCTTGCTGATCACGAACTTTATATTGCTGATTTCTTCTGGCGTTCTGAGAAATTCGGTTCTGCCTGGAAGAGGTATGCCTATGTTGTCAGGAGTTTTAAAGACTTACCTGAAGTACAGAAGTATGCCATGAAACAAGCTGAAATGGCTTACTATGAATACCAGAAGACTCTTTCACAGGAAGAGCGGGAAAAGCTTCAGGGAAGTTGGAAAGAGCTTTTTAACTGGTTGTAGTATCCTTATTTTACAATTATATAAAAGACCCGGCAGGCGCGTGTTTGCCGGGTCTTTTTAGTACTGAATATATGGAGATTGATCATGTTTGCTTTTCCTGATTGGCTCTCAGAATACCAGGTTCAAGATAATTTTTTTGCTGATGCTTATGAATCGACTGAGCCTTATCTGCGTGCATGGTTGAAGAAAACAATTGCACAGGTTTATGGAATTAATTCCCCTGATTCACCCCAGAAGAAATGGACCGTTAATACATGGCGGGGCGGTTTTGAAACCGAAATTTCTCAGGCTCCGTTGGACTGGACAGTAATGCTTATAGATAGGGATAGTGTTTCTGCTGTTCGGGTTCTTGCGGCGCTTGCACCGGTTTTTGCTGCGGATGTTAAAAATGTTTTGGTGGTCTTTGTTGGTGAAGGTGATATCCGGCCGTCTGTTCTTGCCGGTTTTGAGCTGGCCGGACAAGAAGACGTTGTTAGAATTGATTCTTCACAACTTATCGAGCTAATGGATTTTCTGGGTCAGAGTCCATTTACCGGAGCCGTAATTGACATGCGACCCAAAGCGGAAAATTTTTCATGTCCTCCAGCTGTGAAATACTGGCGCGGGCCATGTATTTCAAGTATATGTGTCTGTAAAGACGAAGATTCACCTGATATGGATGTGCTCGAATTTGCACATCCCGACGTTGAATTTATTGAAGTTGATGAGGATGATCTTTCTGAAATTCATGCAGATGCTGCAGTGGTTCCTGCCGAGGTTGTGGGAGATGCTTTGTTATCTTTCAGAATTGTTCTTGCTCATGGTCAAGAAGGCTGCTGGGTCTGGAATGGCTTTGGCCGTTCGTTTTTCCAGCAGGAATCCATTGCTCTGGCTGTAGTTGATTAAGTCTTACTCTGGGAAGGTGTGTTGTGACTGTTAAACCTGATTTTTCTGCCAAAGGCATTGGTAAGCTCAGAAATATTGGAATTATCGCCCATATTGATGCAGGCAAGACTACCGTAACAGAGCGAATGCTCTATTTTTCAGGTAAAATTCACAGGCTTGGAGAAGTTCATGATGGAACAGCCACCATGGACTACATGCCTGAGGAGCAGGATCGAGGAATTACTATCACTTCCGCAGTAACAACGTGTTATTGGGGACAAAACACAATCAACATCATAGATACTCCCGGACACGTCGATTTTACTATTGAAGTAGAACGTTCTCTTCGTGTTCTTGATGGAGCAGTTGGTGTTTTCTGTGCTGTTGGCGGAGTTGAGCCTCAATCAGAAACTGTCTGGCGGCAGAGTGAAAACTATAAGGTACCCAAGCTTGTCTTTATTAATAAAATGGACAGATTGGGGGCTGATTTTGATTCTGTTCTACAGTCAATGGAAGGCAAGCTGGGTATAAATTCTCTGCCAGTTCAGGTTCCTGATGGCGGCGGCGAGGATTTTTCCTCTGTTTATGATGTGATCAGGATGAAGAAGCTTATCTTCAATCAGGATGTCAATGGTGAGGAATTCGAGATCCTTGAACTCAATGAAGCTGATGAAGAGTTCGTTGCTCCATGGCGGGAGCGTATGTGTGATAGTCTTTCAGAGATAGATGACGGGTTCATGGAACGGTATCTGGAAGATGATATTGATCCTGATTACATCGAGTCCGTTATCCGCAAAGCGACTCTTGATTTGAAGATTGTTCCTGTTTTTGCAGGTTCAGCTCTCAAAAACATAGGTGTGCAGCCGCTTATGGATGGCGTCGGTAAATTTCTACCAAGTCCGGCTGAAGCTCCAAGGGTTGTGGGAATTGATCCAAACACAGGCGTTAAAAGGGAAGTGGAGCCTGTCGCCTCTGGTCCTTTTCAGGCACTTGCCTTTAAGGTGCTGATGGATGCGGGTCGAAAGATGGTTCTTATGCGTATATATTCCGGCCGGATTGAGCCGGGAGAAAATGTTAAGAATTTCACTCAGGGCAGTACAGAACGTGTTGCACGGTTGTTCAGAATGCATGCAGGCCGTAAAGAACGGATCGATATTGCCGGGGCCGGTGATATTATAGCCGTTGCAGGGCTGAAGAATGTTCGCACCGGTGATACTCTTTCGACCGGAAATGATCCCATCGTCCTTGAACAGATAGAACTTTACCGTCCAGTCATATCTCTTGCCATTGAGCCTCGCAATGTTGATGAATCGGAAAAGCTGGAAGAGGTTCTTGATAAATATCTGCAGGAAGATCCTACCTTGAAGCTGCAAACGGATGAGGATACCGGGCAGATCCTTCTTTCCGGAATGGGGGAGTTGCATCTGGAAGTGGTTCTGGATCGTTTACGGCGCGAGTATAAGCTTGAACCTAGAGCCGGTAAGCCTCAGGTTGTATATCAGGAAGTTCCAGGTAGGGCTGCTGAAGCAGAAGAAGAGTTTGATAAAATACTTGGAGAGGATAAACATTTCGGGTTTGTCCGTCTTGGAATTGTCCCCCTTGAGCGTGGAACAGGGCGTGATATCGTTTTTGAAATTGACACTGGTGAATGGCCTTCGGACTGGATGGATGCTGTTGCAGAAGGTATAGATGATGCGCTGCAAAGCGGAGTTCTCAAGGGTTTTCCCGTTCAGGATATCAAAGTCCGGGTTCTTGAGATGCGCCGACGTGATGGAGATTCAAGCGTTCCGGGATATCACATGGCTGCAGGAAGGGCTCTTAAGGCTGCGCTTGCAGCTTCTTCGCCAAAACTTATGGAACCGATTATGGATGTGGAAGTTTCTGTTCCTGAAGAGTTTGTGGGGGATGTGATAGGACTGTTAGGATCAAAAGGGGCTCGTATTGAAAATATGCTTGATCGAAATAATCAGAAAATTGTTCAGGCCCTGTCTCCATTAAGAAATATGTTCGGCTTTTCAACTGATCTAAGGTCTTCGACGCAGGGAAGAGCCGGGTTCGTAATGAAATTTCACAGCTTCGATGTGCTTGATTAAGAGTGGATACGTATTTAACCTGAAATAATATTCAATTATTTCAGGCGTTGTGTTGTGCTGCTTGATCCGGTTCTGCTTGCGCTTTATCGTATAAAACTTTAATAAAGATCATCTTGCTTTGTGCCGGGTGATTAATTTTCGGTGCTGCGCTTCATCTATATTTGTTAATGTTTTCATTTTTAAGCTGCTGACCAATGAAACTGTTGGTTTGTGGCTTAACTTTGTCCAAAAGGGATGTTGATGACAAAAGATTACAGCAGAATGGATAAATTAAAGCGGTTTGTGCGGTTTAATTATCTTAAAATAATGCGGATTAATGCCACTCCGCACTATATTTCCATGGGGGTTGCCTGTGGTGTTTTTGGCGGGTGTTTTCCTGTAATTCCGGGACTGCCCCTTCAGACTGTAATTGCTGTTGCCGCTGCATTTTGTACTCGGAGCAGTAAGGTTGCGGCAGCCGTTGCCACCTGGATATCGAACCCTCTTAACTGGATTCTGTTTTATTACGTTCAGTATAAGATCGGAACATTCCTGTTGCCTATTGATGTTCAATTTGATCCATCTTCATGGCAGGTTACTGATTTCATGGATATAGGCTGGCAGGGACTGACAATACTTATTTTTGGTGGTTTCGTTCTTAGTATTCCCATGTCCATAGCTTCCTATTTCATAGCTTTGCATTTTGTGCGTCGTTATCGAAAACGCAAAGCTTTAAGGATGTTGTCCAGACGGAAGAAGTTGTAATTGGTATAACATACCCCCTTGTCTGATAGATGATATCTTAGTAAGATACAGATTTAAAGTTTTTGAGAAAAGACCCTTTTATAATTAAGAGGGTCTTTTTTTATTGTATTAATGGTGATAATTCTTGAAACAAATTAATTAAATGTTTAAAAATATGTGTGTTTAGCAGAATATAAAATTGACCGGGAGTTTCCGTATGTCTGATGATATGACCACTCAAGTGTTCAAGGAAGAAGCCTATGAACTGCTTGGCGAACTTGAAACGTCGCTTCTTGAACTTGAGGATGTTCCTGATGATATGGATCTTATCAACAGGGTTTTTCGTGCTCTGCATACGATCAAGGGTTCCGGGTCCATGTTTGGATTTGAGGCCATAGCAGAGTTCACTCACGAAGTAGAAACTGTTTTTGATCAAGTACGGAACGGCGAACTTTCAATTACTAAGGAATTGTTGTCGCTGGCCCTTTCATCCAGAGATCACATTTTTTCCATGCTTGAATCTCCTTCCGGTGAGGGAAACCCGGCTGCTGGAGAAGGCATTCTGGAAGGTCTCAAAGACGTTGCAGCCGGAAGGCCTGTAGAGGTCAAGTCTGAGCCAGAGATTGCAGATGAATCTATTAGCGTTTCTGAGGTAATCAGTCCTCCAGAGGAGAAGAAGACTCCTGTACCGGTTAAAGCTCCGGCAAAACCGGAAAAATTATATCACATAACCATAACAGCTGACTCCGGGAGGGATGTCAGTGGTGAAGCTCTTTCTCCTTTAATGCAGCAGTTGGGGGATATGGGAAATATCCGCTCTGAGGTTTTTCATTCTGGAGAAGGTGAAAAAAAAGCTGAGCCGTGGTGGGATGTTATCTTTGAAAGTAATGCCGACAGTATTTCCATTGAAGAGATTTTCTTTTTCACCGATGTTCCTGTTTCAGTGAAAATTCGCCAGATTGACGAGGATTTTGATGAAAGCGAGCTTGATTCAGACATAGAAATAAAATCGGTTCCGAAATCTGGTTCTCCCAAAAAGCTTGGTGAAATTCTCGTAGAAAGGGGGGATGTTCCCAAAGAAGCGATAGATGAGGTTCTTGCAAATCAGAAACCTCTTGGCGAGCTTCTTACCGAGAAGGGTGTTGTAAGCAAGGAGAGAGTGGACAGTGCTCTTGCTGAGCAGGCAGCTGCAAAAGAATTTCGCACCTCTAAAAAGAAAGTTGATGTTGCATCTTCTATCAGGGTTTCGGCTGAGAAGCTTGATTACCTTGTTGATCTGGTTGGTGAGCTGGTAATTGTTCAGGCTCAGATCAGTCAGGTCGTAAGTGAGAAGAATGACCCCACTTTGACTGCTCTATCAGAAGAGCTTGAACGCCTTTCAGACGAATTGCGTGACAGTACTTTAGGCATCAGAATGCTGCCTATAGGTACAACATTCAGCAAGTTCAGACGTCTTGTTCGAGATCTTTCAGAAGATTTAGGTAAGGAGATCGATCTGCACACCAATGGTGCAGAAACCGAACTTGACAAGACTGTGATTGAGCGTCTGGGTGATCCGCTTGTGCACCTTTTGCGCAATTCAATCGACCATGGAATTGAAACTCCTGATATCCGTAAATCAAAGGGCAAGTCTGGACGGGGAACCATTACTCTTTCCGCAGAGCATTCAGGTGGAGATGTAATGATTCTTATTGAGGATGACGGGAAGGGCATGTCCAAGGAGGCTATCAGAGCAAAGGCCATTGAAAAGGGACTTATTTCCGCTGATGCTGAGCTTACCCCTAGTGAACTTTTCAACTTGATTTTTGAACCGGGATTTTCAACTGCCAAGAGTGTAACCAATGTTTCCGGACGCGGCGTAGGTATGGATGTCGTGAAACGCGCGATCGATTCACTGCGCGGTAGTATTGATATTGATAGCCAGGAAGGTAAAGGTACTGTAATAACAATCAGGCTGCCGCTGACACTGGCCATAATTGACGGGTTACAGGTTCGGGTCGAAGATGGTTATTACGTTATTCCTCTTTCTCTTGTTGAAGAGTGTGTAGAACTTACCCGGCAGGATGTTGAGGATGCCAACGGACAGCAGTTTGTTAACTTGCGTGGTGAGATAGTACCTTACATTCGCATACGTGAGTGGTTCGATATCGAAGGGGATTCTCCCGCCATTGAACAGATTGTAATTACCGGTCTTGATGGAAACAGGGTCGGGGTTGTTGTTGATACTGTCATTGGAGAACACCAGACTGTTATCAAGAGTCTTGGGCGTGTATACCGGGATGTGGAAGGAATATCCGGCGCAACTATCAAAGGAGATGGTACTTTGGCTCTTATTCTGGATATTCCCAAATTATTCCGTACTGTTCTGTCTGAAATAAAAGCTGCAGGTTGATTTTTGGAATGAAAAATAATGCAGAAAAAGAAAATGATAAATCCGCGGTGCCTTTGACGCCGAGGATGAAGGATGCTGATTTTAAAAAATTCAGCTCCCTCATTAAAGGGGAATTCGGCATCAAAATGCCCCCTTCAAAAAAGACAATGCTTGAGGCCCGCCTGCAGAAACGATTGCGGGCTCTCGGGTTTAACTCCCATGCCGAGTATTGTGACTATCTGTTCAGTCCCGGTGGATTTGAAAGGGAGCTGACCCAGCTTATTGATGTGGTAACGACAAATACCACTGATTTTTTCCGTGAACCGAAGCATTTTGAATTAATGCTGAGTACTGTCCTGCCTGATCTTTCCAGAAGAAATAACAGGCCGATAAAGATCTGGTCTGCTGGATGTTCAAGTGGTGAGGAGCCATACACCATAGCTATGGTTCTCAGTGAATTTGCTGAACGAAATCAGAACGTCAATTTTTCTGTCCTTGCTACAGATATTTCCACCGATATTCTGCGCAAGGCAATGAATGCCGTTTATCCTATGAGCAAAGTTGAAGTTATTCCAATGGCTCTGAAAAAAAAGTATCTTTTAAAAAGCAAGGACAAGACCAAGGGGCTGGTCCGGGTTGCACCAGAGCTGCGTAAGAAAGTCGACTTTCGCAGACTCAATTTTATGGAACCTTTTCCTTTCAAGGATCAAAAAGATATAATTTTCTGCAGGAACGTTGTGATTTATTTTGATCGGGCTACACAGGATAAGTTATTTAAAAAATTTTGTGACCGTCTGCATAAAGGTGGATACCTCTTCATAGGGCATTCAGAGAGTATTTCCGGAATGAATCTTCCTGTAAGACAGATTGCACCAACAGTTTACCAGAAGGTTTAAGGTTATGAAAAAGACAAAAGTTTTGATTGTTGATGACTCCGCACTGGTGCGACAGACTTTGCAGAAATTATTTGAAACAGATTCTTCTATTGAAATCGTCGGTAGCGCTGGAGATCCTTTTGCGGCTGCCGAGATTATGAAAAGGGTTATCCCGGATGTAATTACGCTTGATATTGAAATGCCAAAGATGGATGGGCTTACGTTTTTGCGTAAGCTGATGACTCAACACCCTGTTCCGGTTGTAATATGTTCAACTCTTACAACTGAAGGGTCTGAAAGCTATATGCGGGCCCTTGAGTATGGAGCAATTGATGTGATTACAAAGCCCAAAATCGGCACAAAACAGTTTTTCGAGGAATCCAGTATCAGGGTCTGTGATGTTGTGAAGGCAGCAGCTCTTACCCGCCCTAAAAAACTTTCAGCACGGCCTATGACTGTTCAGCCGAAGCTCAATGCTGACGCGGTGTTACCGAAGGCACGTCCAAAACCTACTTTGCAGACTACTGAGAAAGTTGTCCTTGTCGGTGCATCAACCGGTGGAACTGAAGCTGTACAAAGTTTTCTTACCCGCATGCCTAGGGATTGTCCGGCAATTGCCATTGTCCAGCACATGCCTGAAAAATTTACTGCTGCTTTTGCTGCTCGCCTCAACACTATCTGTCAGATTACCGTTAAGGAAGCAGTTGATGGCGATAGCCTCCTGAGAGGGCAGGCCCTTATTGCGCCGGGAAATAAACACATGCTCGTCAAGCGTTCCGGAGCCAGGTATTACGTTGAAATCAAAGACGGTCCTCTTGTTAGTCGCCACCGTCCTTCTGTGGACGTACTGTTTCGTTCCGGAGCTTCTAGTGCCGGCAAAAATGCAGTGGCTGTAATTATGACCGGCATGGGCGATGACGGTGCGAAAGGTATGAAGGAATTACACGAAGCCGGAACCTATACCATTGCGCAGGATGAGGCATCCTGTGTTGTTTTCGGTATGCCTCAGGAAGCAATAAAAGCAGGTGGAGTAGATAAGATAGCTTCGCTTAATAATATCCCTAATATAGTTATAAATCAGGCAAAGTAGTTTTAAAGAATTTTGCCAATTGCAGAGAGGTCGGAGAGTTTTCCTACAGTAAGCAGGGTGTCTCCGGCCTCGATTACTTCTTTGGGTCCGGGATTGAATACCATCTCGCCTGATCCCTTGCGAATTGCGATGATGATAAGGTTGAAGCGGGGCCGGATTTTAGATTCAATAAGATCCATGCCGACAAGCTCTGATTCAGCTGTAACAAACAGTTCTTCCATCTGGAGGTCTATTTTCCCCCGCATGGCTATGTCCAAGAAGTTTGTAACCGTGGGACGCAGAACGGACTGAGCCATACGGATTCCACCGATGGTGTGAGGCAGTACTACGCGGTCGGCGCCTGCAAATTCAAGTCTTGAAATACTTGCAGTATCATTACCGCGGGCAATGATGTTGACTTTTACGTTGGACTGGCGGGCGATGAGCGTTACATAGACATTTGCTGCTTCATCAGAGAGGGCGGCAATAAGGGTTTTAGCGCTATCAAGTCCGGCCAGCTTAAGAACTTCGTCATTAGTGGCGTCACCTTCAATGCATGCTATACCGGCAGCTTCCATCTGCGCAATCAGTTCCGGACTGCTTTCAATTACGACGATATCCAGACCTTCATCCATTACTTCTTTGGTAACAATGGCGCCGATTCGTCCGTAACCACATACAATAATATGGTCTTTAAGCTTGCCTATAGTTTTTTGCATTCTTCGTCTCCCAAGAATCGCTTGCAGCCGTCCTTCCACTAAAAGCTGTGAAAATGCGCCAATCAAATATGCAAAACCACCCACTCCGCCCAAGATCAGTATGGAGGTAAACAATCTGCCGTTATCAGAAAGAGGCAGAACTTCCATGAACCCTACTGTGGAGAGGGTTATTACTACCATGTAGAAACTGTTCAGGAAATTCCAGCCCTCAATCCACATGTAACCGATAATGCCGCCCACAAAAACCAGAGTCATGTAGATGAAACCGGATATCAGCCCCCAGAACATTCCCAACTCTCTGCGGAGGCGCAGCATTTTTACATAAATGGATTTGGATTGCATTCCCGACAGTCCGTATGTTTTTTCAGTCTTATCCCAGACTGATAATTTTATCTCTCAGCACCTGAATTTTATCGCGAAGTTCGGCCGCTTTTTCAAACTCAAGTTCAGCCGCATACTTACGCATCTCTTTTTCCATTCGGCGCACTTCTTTTTCCATTTTAACCGGATCAAGTCCATACTCAACAGCTTCTTCGGCAGCAATTTTAACTTCACTGCCAGACCAGTTGTCAGAGTACAGTGTTCCCAGCATATTATCCAGTGATTTGGATATGGTCCGGGGTTCAATACCATGCTCAGTATTGTAATCCATCTGCTTTTGGCGGCGACGCGAGGTTTCATCCATTGCTGTTTTCATGGATTGAGTTACCTTGTCCGCGTAAAGAATAACCCGTCCTTCTGAGTTACGGGCAGCGCGACCGAAAGTCTGAATCAAAGATCTGGTTGAACGCAGAAAGCCTTCTTTGTCCGCATCCAGAATAGCAACGAGCGAAACCTCAGGTATATCAAGGCCTTCTCTGAGAAGGTTGATACCTACAAGAGCGGTAAATTCTCCAGCCCTTAAAGACTGGATGATTGCCATTCGTTCCATTGTATCAATATCAGAGTGAAGATACTTGGCTTCAACACCCATCTGGTTGAAGTAGTCCGTCAGATCCTCGGCCATACGTTTGGTCAGGGTTGTGATCAGGACTCTTTCATTTTTCTTTTCGCGTTCTTTGCACTCTGCTAACAGATCATCCATCTGTCCTTTAACCGGCCGGACCTCGACAATCGGGTCAAGCAATCCGGTAGGTCTAATGATCTGTTCAACCACCAGTCCTTGAGCTCGTTCCATCTCCCACGGCCCCGGCGTTGCAGATACATATACGGTCTGACCAATTTTATCCAGAAATTCCTCAAAGCATAATGGGCGGTTATCAAGTGCAGAAGGCAACCTGAAGCCGAAATTCACAAGAGTTGTTTTCCGTGATCTGTCGCCGTTGTACATGGCACCGACCTGCGGAACCGCAATATGGGATTCATCCATAAACAACAGAAAATCATCAGGAAAGTAGTGAATCAGTGTAGCCGGAGGATCACCTTCCTTACGTCCGTCCAAATGTCTCGAGTAGTTTTCGATGCCGTTGCAGTATCCTATCTCTTCAATCATTTCAAGGTCATACATTGTACGCTGCTCAATACGCTGAGCTTCAATAAGTTTGTTGTCTGTTTTGAAATTTCTTAGTGTTTCTGAAAGTTCTTCACGAATGTCCTCTCTTGCCCTTTCAAGGTTGTCCTTATCAGAAACAAAGTGGCTTGCAGGGTAGATGACTGTTTTTCTTCTGCGCCCTGTTACTTCCCCTGTTAATGGATCTGTCTCAAGGATAGAATCAATTTCGTCTCCGAAAAATTCAATGCGCAATGCCTGCTCGCGGCTGTAGGCAGGGATAATTTCGATGACATCGCCACGTACACGGAAAGTACCGCGGTGAAAGTCATAGTCGTTACGCTCGTACTGCACTTCCACAAGGCGTTCCATGAGTTGTTCCATGGACATTTCCTGGCCTTCTTCCACCGGTATAATCATGCGGGCATAGAATTCTGGAGAACCGAGGCCGTATATGCAGGATACGGATGCAACAATAAGGACATCTCGCCGGGTCAGCAGAGCATGGGTAGCCGAGTGACGAAGTTTATCAATATCGTCATTGATGGAGGAGTCTTTTTCTATATATGTATCAGAGTGGGGCAGGTATGCTTCAGGTTGATAGTAATCATAGTAACTCACAAAATATTCAACGGCATTGTGTGGAAATAATGCCTTGAATTCATTGAACAGCTGAGCTGCCAGGGTTTTGTTCGGAGCCATGACCAAAGTAGGGCGATTAAGCTCTTTGACTACGTTGGCCATGGCAAAGGTTTTACCGGTACCGGTAGCGCCCAGCAGTATCTGATCCTGTACTCCATGTTTAATGTTTTCGACCAGTTGCCTAACCGCTTCCGGCTGATCACCTTTAAGAGTATAGTCACTAACAAGTTCAAATTTACCTGACATTCTGCTCGCTTCCCGACTTGTGCTGTTAAATTAAAATAGTTATGTAAACCTGATAATCAATTTGATTAGTATATTAAAACATTCATTCTGCGAGGTAGCAATGATTCCTATAATTCAAATAGAAAGCGGTGATATTCCCATCTGTAGAGGGTATGCCGTTTCCATGGTCATCAGTAGTTTCAAAGGCCGTAGATCCGTGGAAGTCCATCTTTTCAGGCCTGAATGGGCTCTGGAAGATGAAGGTGAAATTACTTGGGATAACGTCTTTGGGAGTCCTGCCACTCTTGATTCTATTCCTGATGAAAAAAAAGACCGCAAAGTCGTTCTGGAATCCTTCACCAGGGAGGAGCGTGATCAAGTGGTTGACTACCTCAAGGAACACTATTCCTCAAGACTTGAATCTATCTTTTCAACCCCCATGGAGTTTCCCGTTCCAAGTGGACTGCCTCCTCTTTCTTCTATTTCTGAGGGAAAAGATATCGGATTAATAAAGTTTGAGAGGATTCCCCATTTTGATCTTCCATTCGCGCTGCGCGGCCTTTATAATCTCGGTGCTCATCGTCCCCTGGTCGAGACACGTGAAGGTGATAATAACTAATACCATTTTCTTTCAAGTTAAAAGGCGGTGTACTTTTGGAGCTACACCGCCTTTTTACTTAGCTGCTTAGAAATTGAGTTATCAAACCATATTCTCCGGCCATGAACTCCCATTGACCCCGCAGTGCCGGGAATTCCAGAGCCTCGTCCAGAAGATCCAGAAACTTTTCCCGTTCCATTTCTTCCGCACCAAGTGATTTTAGGTGGTCTGTAGGTTGCTGACAGTCTACAAAATGAAACTCTCTATTCTTCAAGAACTGCACTAAATATGAGAATCCTACCTTGGAGGCATCCGGCTCAAGGAAAAACATGGATTCCCCTGAAAATGTTTTCCCAAGGGAAACTCCGTATAGACCACCGGCAAGATTACCTTTTTTATTCCACACTTCAACACTGTGCGCAAAACCGAGTTTGTGAAGTTTAATGTAGGCTTCGATCATTTCGGGAACAATCCATGTTCCAGCTTGTCCGGGTCTGAATTTATTTGCACAGTTGTGGATAACGCTCTCAAATGCACGGTCCAAAGTTACCATGTATTCAGACTTTCTTACTTTGCGCTTAATCCGCTTGGAAATATGGAGTTTATCGAAGAAAAGAACCAGACGCGGGTTAAGGGACCACCATAGAATAGGGGAGTTTTCATCGTACCATGGAAAAATGCCCGAAGCATAGGCCGAAAGCAGTCTTTCAGGGGTAAGGTCTCCGCCAACTGCCAGCAGACCGTCAGGTTCTGCTTCTTCTGGGTGAGGAAAAATTGGCTCCTCTATCAATCTATAAACTACCATAAAATTCCTTTTGTTAGAGAGCGATACTTAATAATAAACGATTGAAGAATTTTGGCAATAGAGAGAATTGAAAGACGAGCTAGAATCTAAATAACTAGGTGTCAGATCCCTTTTCGAGGTTCCTGATAATTCTCTTAACTCTATTTACCATATTTTTCATTCTAAGTTCAGAGTATAATTCAATTGATTTTGTAAGGAATGCCTTTGCGGTGGGGATATCGCATTGCTTCGCTTTTATGTTGCCAAGGTGTCTGTATTGGTCTGCAGTTCCTTCAACATCACTTATTTCCTCATATATATTAAGAGATTTAAAGTGAAAGTCTTCTGCATACAGATACAGTTCTCCATTTTGGAGCAGTCTTCCGATGCTGCTTAGATCGTATGCCATCCCGCATTTTCTGCCCATTTCCGTTTCCAGCTCGAGAGATTTCATGTAGTAGATTCCGGCCATGTTATAGTCCTCCTGATATTTGAAAATATCACCCAGGGAACTGTAGGTGTCGGCCATTTTTTTCTTTTTTCCTCTTTTCTCATAAGTTATCAGGGCTTCGAAGTAATAACTTTTGGCCTGATCATATTCTCCCATGGACTTATAGATATTAGCTAGGTTGGACAGTTTTTTGGCTGCTGTATAGTTGTATCCAATATCTCGGTATAATTTTAATGACCTTTGATAGTTGATGCATGCTTCTCCATATTCTTCTTTCAGGTCAAACATCCATCCAAGGTCACTGTATGTTGCAGCAATTTTTTTCTTGTTATCAATGGAGTTAAGGTAATCTAGAGCGTCTCGGAAATGCTTTTCGGCCTTTACGTAGTTATCATTATATACTTCAATGTTGCCAGATCCTAAGCTTGCCTCACCAAGTATAAGCTGGTCTGTATTGGGATCGGCATTCTTAAAAACTCTATTGTAGAACAGGATTCCTTTTTTCCAGGTCTTCGAGGTCATTGTAGTAATAAAAGCCAAGCAATTCATTGATCGCAACCCGGGATGGATTATAAAGAACTGCTTTCTGTAAGAATTTTAATCCCTGTTCCAGATCGGAAAGAAAGTATAGATAGGCCAGACTGGTATAAAGATCAGATAGCCTTGAATGTTGATCCTTACTCTTTTTGTTTTGTTCAATTACTAATATTAATAGTTCCTGAGCCTTTTCTGGGAGTCCTTTTCGAGCATGCTCCAAAGCTATAGTTGCTTGTTCAGCGTATTTTTTGTCATCAACTAACTTATATGATTCAATAATAGATTCCTCGATAAGGTTTTCTTCAAATTTACCGAAGTTATCAGCAAAATATGTAGAATTTGAAGTTAATTGCTTAGCAATTTTGTTTTCATCGCCGTGTATTTTGTGCACTTTACTGATTTCACAAGAGCAAAGAGACATGATTACAGAAAGAATAAAAAACAATAAAAAAGCCCTGTTCCATAAGGAACAGGGCTTTTTTATTGTTGATAGTTAAGTCTACTTGTTTGCGTTTTTGAATTTGAAACTCAGAACTTCTTCATTCTTCTTTTTATCCAATTTGGTGGATACTGTTACTGTTCCGCCTTTAACAAGTTTGCCGAAGAGTATTTCATCTGCAATTTCATCTTTGATGGAGGTCTGGATGAGTCTAGCCATGGGCCGTGCTCCATAGGCCGGGTCATGGCCTTTTTCTGCGAGCCAGTGTCTTGATTTCTTATCAAGTTCAATAGTGACTTTGTTATCCAGAAGCTGGCCGTTAAGCTCTTTGATGAACTTTTCAACGATCAGTTCCATGACATCAATCTGCAGGGCATTAAACGGAACGATGGCATCAAGTCTGTTACGGAATTCAGGACTGAATATTTTTTCAACAGCTTTGAGGCCGCGGCCTTTGTCTTCGCCACCTTTGACACTGGCACCGAAGCCTATTCCGCCTTTTGCCATCTCACGCGCTCCTGCGTTTGAGGTCATGAGCAGAACAACGTGTCTAAAATCAGCTTTACGCCCATTGTTGTCGGTAAGGGTTGCGTAATCCATTACCTGCAGCAGAATGTTGAATACATCCGGGTGTGCTTTTTCAATCTCGTCAAAGAGAATGATGCAGTGGGGATTCTTGCGTACTCCTTCTGTGAGCAATCCACCCTGATCAAAACCGACATATCCCGGAGGAGCACCTATTAATCTGGCAACAGCGTGTTTCTCCATATATTCACTCATGTCAAACCGCATGAAATGAACACCCATGGTGTTTGCAAGCTGTCTGGCAAGTTCGGTCTTACCGACACCGGTGGGACCGGTGAGCAGGAATGAACCGGTCGGTCTTCCTATCTGCTTCATGCCTGCACGTGAACGCAGGATAGCTTTCGTAATGAGATCAACGGCATCATCCTGCCCGAAAACCACAGACTTGAGATTGATATCAAGTTCCTGCAGGCGGGTACGGTCAGACATGGTGATCCTTCTGGTAGGTATGCGGGCCATCTTGGAGATAACCTTTTCCACATCAGATACCAGAATGCGGTCTCCTTTACGTTTACGCTGGCTAAGTCCGTAGAATGCTCCGGCCTCATCAATAACGTCGATAGCCTTGTCGGGCAGGAAGCGTTCGTTGATATGTCTGGCTGAAAGCTCAGCCGCAGCCTTAATGGCCGAGGGAGCATAAACTACCTTGTGATGTTCCTCGTAGTAGGGCTTCAGCCCTTTGAGGATCTCAATGGTTTCTTCTACTGATGGTTCTGTAACATCAATTTTTTGAAATCTGCGTGAAAGTGCACGGTCTTTTTCAAAATGGTTTTTGTATTCTTCATAGGTTGTTGCACCTATGCAGCGAATTTCTCCGGAAGCGAGGAAGGGCTTGAGGATGTTGGAAGCATCCATTGAACCGCCGCTTACAGCTCCTGCCCCGACGATGGTATGAATTTCATCAACAAAAAGTATTGCCCCTTCTTGGTGTTTAAGCTGGGCAAGAACACCCTTAAGGCGGGACTCAAAGTCACCGCGATACTTGGTTCCTGCAAGAAGGGCACCCATATCAAGTGCGTAAACATCAGTATTCTCGAACGATTCGGGGACATTCCCATCTGCAATGGCAAGAGCAAGTCCTTCAGCCATGGCAGTTTTTCCCACTCCGGGATCGCCGACAAAGATAGGGTTGTTTTTACGTCTGCGGGCCAGAACCTGAAGTGTTCGTTCAACCTCATTATCCCGGCCGATGAGTGGGTCAATTTTGCCGTCACGGGCTTTCTGGGTAAGGTTGGTTGTAAATTCCTCAAGCGGGGATTTCTTGTCGTCCTTACCGCTGCCCGGGTTGGAATCGGAAGCCTGTCCCGGCCCTCCGGGAGCTCTCCTTCCGGGTTTGGGGGATGGGCTGATGTCCAGACCTTCAGCCCAGTCTCCTTCACTCATGGCGTGTGAAATGTACTCGAGAATATCGAGTCTTGAGATATCGTGCGTTTTAAGAAAGTAGACCGCATAGGAGTCTTCTTCTTCAAACATGGCTGCAATTACATCTCCAACCTCGACTAATTCTTTACCGGCAGCTTTTTTCTGCCAGATTGCACGCTGTAAAACCCTTCTCACACCGAGAGTCTGAATAACTTCAGTGTCCACACCGCTTGGAAGGGGTTCCAGGTTTTCATCAAAAAAACGTTCGAGTTGGCTTTTGAGTTTATTCAGTTCCGCGCCACATCCTGCGACAATGTCTGCGCCTACATCTTCCTGAATGATTGCATAAAGCAGATGTTCAAGGGTGAGAAATTCGTGATTTCTGAGCCTGACTTCATTAACCGCAGAAGTCAGTGCTTGTTCCAATGCTTTACTGAGCATACTAGACCTCTTCGATTGTGCATTTCAGCGGATAGCCTGCCTGCTTTGCAAGCTGCTTGACCATTTCAACGCGTGTTTCAGCAACTTCTGCCGTATAAACTCCACAGACTCCGACCCCTTCGTTATGGACCTTGAGCATTATTTCCGTGGATTCCTCTTCTGTTTTTCTGAAAACCTGCATCAGCACGGCAATGACGAACTCCATTGAAGTGTAGTCGTCATTATGAAGTAGTACCCTGTATTTGCGGGGCTCTTTCAGTTCGTCCTCAAGCAGAACATCAGACTCAAATTCTTCTATATAATCGGGCATGTTTCTATTTGTTTGAAATTTTTTATCTGTTTGACTGTAATTAACAATAAGAATAATTTCCCCACCTGTCGAGGAAGAATTGTCCTTTTTTTTGTTAGAATTTTTCTAACATGTAGAAAAGACGGTCTTTATCTAAAGAAGAGCTTTAGCTTCTTCCGGTGAAAACACAAAGTTTTCATCCTTGGGAAGACCGTTGGCTATGCGATGTTCCCGGTTGAGTTCATGATATGTCTTTTTGCATGCATCCTTTTCAGAAAGCCCAAGCTGTTTTGCGCTGGATAAAATATTGTCTTCTTTACCCTCGATCTCAATAAAAGAGCCAAAGGGGAGCAGGTCCAGACAGATATGGCATTTATTGAATTTCCATTCTTCACGGATTTTTTCATATTTGAAGACCGGCGAATATCCCAGAACCTGCAAAGCTGATATTGTTTCGTCAAAGCTTGAGACTTCAGTCTCATGTTCAACATAAACTTTGGCCTTGCCCTCGGCTATTGATGTAGGGATGCGTTTGACTGTCATGGTTATTTTGTCTGCCTGCCGTACCCGCAGCAGGGCCGACCTTTTAAAAAGAGTGCGTCCGGGGTCATCCAGAACAACATTACGTTCATAATGACGGGACAGTTGTTTTCCCCCATTGTCACGCATTATCAACCGGGCCTGATCATGATCAGCATTTAAATATTTGAGTTCTGTTTCAAGTGCCATTTAGCTTTTCTCTCTCGATTTGAAGTGGTACAGATTCAATAATTGATCGTTATTTTAAGGATTGTGAAATGCAGAAATATATCTATATCGCTGCCGGAGGAGCTACCGGGACTCTTTGCAGGTATCTTGTATCCGGAGCCGTACAACGCATGGTTGATTCTTCTTTTCCTGCCGGTACATGTGCTGTGAACATGATCGGCTGTTTATTATTCGGACTTGTGACCGGAGTTTTTGAAGACAGGCTGGGCCTGCCTCCAGAAATGAGACTTTTTGTTCTTACCGGGTTCATGGGTGCGTTTACAACCTTTTCCACCTATATGTTTGAAACGACAACTCTGCTGAAGTCCGGCAATTGGCCGATGGCTGCCCTAAATGTAGGCGGACAGACCATGTTGGGGTTTCTTTGTGTTGTAGCCGGATTGGCATTGGGACGTCTGATTGTGTCCTAAAAACTTAACATAACGGAGAACTGTTATGACCTTACCTGAGAAAGCTGTAAGACTCAAAATTTATACCGGCGAAGAAAATCGTATAAAACATCGTCCGTTATATGAAGTTATAGTTGAGGAAGCCCGCAAGCTGGGGCTATCTGGCGCTTCAGTATATCGCGGAGTCATGGGATATGGCGAAAACAGTCAGGTCCGTACCACTTCCATTCTGCGTCTTTCCGAAGATCTTCCCTTGATTATCGAGATTATTGATACAGCTGAAAATATTGCCAAATTACAGGGTTTTTTAAGCGAGAATATGACGGAAGGACTTGTAACTACCGATGAAGTCGATGTGATCGTTCATAAACATAATCTTGGTAAAAAGCAGTAGCTGTACGGCACTAATTATCAATTAAGTTAATGTAGGCTCTCTTTGTATGGACGCTCGGATAAGTAAGTCTCTGATTTAAGTTTAGGGCTTTACAATGTGCATACCCTTTGGCAAAAGAGGGCCTTTTCTGATTGTTTCCGATCAGTTGAAAGATCATTAAGTCTGTTTTTTTATTTATATGCCAGGTGCAGATATCATCCTAATTATTAATACGAATTTGAAATGAGCAGTAAAGACAAAAAATATATAAATGAGCTGGTTAAGCTCTTGGAAAAACACAATGAATCATATCGTCGCGGTATGCCGACAATCAGTGACGGCCGATATGATGAACTGACCGAAGAATTGCGAAATCTTGCACCTGATCATCCTTATTTAAATAAGGTTGAACCTGAAAATTTCAGCGAAAAGGTTGAGGTCAGACATCCCAGACCAATGCTATCCACTGAAAAAGCTTACTCTTCTGAAGAAGTTGAGAGGTTTGTTTCCAGAGTGGAGAAAGAGGCCAGAGCCCTTGGAATCCAGGATGTTCAGTACCGCGTTACTCCTAAACTGGATGGACTTGCAGCCCGGGATGACGGAAGTATTTTCGCAACGCGCGGCAACGGTGAAGTAGGGTATGAGATTTCAAGTGCATTCGCTAAAGGTGTGATTGCTGTCGGCGGACGTGGACAAGGTGTAGGTGAGATTGTCTGCAGTCTGGAATATTTTGAAGAGCATCTTGCTGATGTTTTCGAACATCCCCGCAATATGGTTGTCGGGATAGTTACCTCGGATAACGTTAATGAAGCTTCCAAACAGGCTCTTCAGGATGAAGCTGTCCGGTTTGTGCCATATAGTACATTGCCTAAAAAGGTTGTCAGCGGGGAAGAATTGACCCGCGATGTCTGGAGTATTACCGATGAACTCTGGAATGCATCGGACTATCCTCTGGATGGAATGGTTGCTGAGGTAACTGATACAGCGCTTCAGGATGCCCTTGGAGCTACTGCTCATCATTACCGCTGGCAGATTGCCATTAAGAAGAAGGGTGAGTCTGCTGTTACTGAAGTTGAATCAGTTCGCTGGCAGGTAGGACGTATGGGTGCTGTCACTCCGGTAATGGAAGTAAAACCTGTATCTGTGTCCGGCGCCACCATCAGGAATGTAACTGCTCATAACGCCGGAATGCTCCGGGATCATTCAATCGGCAAAGGGGCTGTTATCAGGATCATCCGCAGCGGTGAGGTTATTCCGAAGCTGGAGGAGGTTCTTAAGCCTGCTGAAGAGGTCGATCTTCTTAGTGAGTGTCCTTCGTGCGGAGCTGAACTTTTCTGGCAGAACGATTTTCTTAAATGTCCTGATTTCAAATGTCCGGCAAGGGTTGAGCAGCGTCTTGAATACTGGTTTAAGACTCTTGGTAATGCCGACTGGTTCGGCAAGAAGACAATCGCAAAGCTCGTAGCTGCCGGTAATAATTCACTGGAATCGGTTTATGAGCTGGGTGAGGACGATTTCAAGAGACTTGGATTCGGTCCTGTTCAGTCCACAAATCTTGCCGAGGCTCTTTATATCAGTCGCACCAAGGAAACGGATGATTGGCGTTTCCTGGCTGCGTTCGGTATTCCTGATTTGGGTAAAGCCGACAGCCGAAAGCTTCTCGGACACTTCAAGCTTGAAGATGTGGTTGATATCAAGCAGGAACAGCTGCTCGAAATTCATGGATTTGGTGACATAACAAGCCACTCTGTTACTGAAGGAATTTCCCTGATCAAGGAGACCATTCTTCACATGCTTGAGTTTGATTTCAATCTCCGGCGTACTCCTTTGATTGCTGATACCGAAAGCCTTGAGAGCCCCATCAAAGGTAAGGGTATTGTTTTTACCGGCAAGATGGAGCAGGGCAGTCGCGAGGATATGCAGGCCATGGCTCGGCGTCTGGGTGCAAAGGTTCAGACTTCCGTAAGCGGCAAGACTGATTTTCTGGTATGCGGAAGCAAGGTCGGTGCAAAGAAAATTGAGTCAGCCAGATCCAAGGGTGTAGAAATCATGACAGAAGACGAGTTCATGAACATTGTAAATGAGAGCTGAATTTATCAAATAGCGCATAGCGCATAAGTATACCAACCAAGCGGTCTGTTCTGGACCGTGTAAATGACCAGGAGCTTGATATGACTGAAGTTGTAATTATGGGCGCCAAAGGGCGCATGGGCGATACTCTAGTTCGTTGCACTCAGCAGAGTGATGACCTTAAACTGGCCGCCGTGCTTGAGCGTTCAGGCTGTGAAGACGGTCTTGATACACTCGGGTGCGTATGCGGTACTTCCCCGGAAGAAGTACTGACTAAAGTTCCCGGTGCTGTGGTGATTGATTTCACTTCTCCTGCAGTTACTCTTAAGCTGCTTGAAACTGCATCTGTAACCGGCAACCCTGTTGTTATCGGCACTACCGGTATGACTAATGAAGAACTGGAACAGGTTGAAGAATTTGCTAAAAAAGTTCCTGTATTTCTTGCTCCTAATATGAGTGTGGGCGTAAACGTGCTGCTTAAGGTTCTGCCGGAACTAGTGCGCATGCTCGGACCTGCATACGACATGGAAATGACAGAAATTCATCACAATAAGAAAGTGGACTCCCCAAGCGGAACCGCTCTCAAACTGGCCCAATGCATGGCTGAAGCACGTGGCCTTGTTTATGATGAAGTAAAGAAACATGCCCGCGACGGTATAATCGGAGCCCGTACCAAAGATGAAATTGGAGTACTGGCTGTTCGCGGTGGTGATGTTGTAGGTGATCATACTGCATATTTTCTTGGACCCGGTGAACGTATTGAAGTTACTCACCGTGCTCATTCCCGCGAAACATTTGCTCAGGGGGCTTTACGTGCCGCCCGTTGGTTAAGTGATAAGCAGCCCGGTAAGCTTTATTCCATGGCAGACATATTCTAGTGTCATATAAATGAAGTAGAATAATCTTCTATTAAAGGTTAATAAGGTCGTATCCCTGTGGGTACGACCTTTTCTTTTTTAGAAAACCTAAAGTTTAACTTTAAGTTTTTAATATCTAACTTCAGGAAGTAAGAATGCAGAAACGGGGCATGGATAAGAGGCAGATGGGCCTTGCTTTAGGTGCTTTGGGAGTTGTCTTCGGAGATATCGGAACCAGCCCGCTATATGCCATGAAAGCATGTTTCAGTGGACACCATGCCATTTTGTTGAATCCAGCTAACGTACTGGGGGTTCTTTCACTGATTATCTGGTCACTGCTCATAGTAATCTGCTTGAAGTACGTTACTTTTGTTATGGATGCCGATAATGAAGGAGAAGGTGGGATCTTTGCCCTTTATGAACTGGTCAGTAATAAAGATAAGTGTAATTCTAACTTGTTCATGCTTGTCGCGGCTATGGTGGGAGGGGCGTTGCTTTATGGGGATGGTGTGATTACCCCCGCTATTTCAGTGTTATCAGCCATTGAGGGACTGGATGTGGCAACTACGGCAGCTCATGAATATACAACGCATATTGCGTGTACCATTCTTGTATTCCTGTTCTCATTTCAACGGAGCGGAACTGATAAAATAGGCCGTCTATTCGGTCCGGTTATGCTGGTCTGGTTTACAGTTATTGGAATCTTCGGCCTTATATCCGCTGTCCAGAATTTTGAAGTCCTGCAGGCCTTCAGTCCATATCATGCTGTAAGGTTTTTCAGTGATAACGGCTTTGCCGGGTGTATGGTGCTAGGTGCTGTTGTTTTATGTGTTACCGGCGGAGAAGCTTTGTTTGCAGATATGGGGCATTTCGGTAGAAAACCCATAACTATGGCCTGGTACTTTGTTGCTCTGCCTAGTCTGCTGCTGAACTATCTGGGGCAGGGCGCTATGCTGATCAACAATCCTAAAACGATAATCAACCCATTTTTCAGCCTGTTTCCAGAGTATCTCATGCTTCCGATGGTTGTGCTCGCAACCTTTGCAGCGATTATTGCTTCGCAAGCGATAATTTCCGGTGCTTTCTCGCTGACATCACAGGCCGTTCATCTTGGATTTATTCCCCGGATCAAGATTTTTCAGACTTCCGTTGATAATCCAGGACAGGTTTTTGTCCGTTCGGTTAACTGGATAATGGCCGTTCTTTGTATCTTGCTTGTAGTTATTTTCAAAGGTTCCGAGAATCTGGCTGGAGCTTACGGTATAGCCATTACCGGAACAATGGTGATTACAACGTACCTGTTCTGGTATTATCTGCGTAAAATTAAAAAATGGCCATTTCTACCGGTTGCAGTTTTAACCGGATTTTTTGCAATATTTGATCTCGGTTTTTTTATTGTTAACTTCACTAAACTGGGAGGCGGTGGCTGGTTCCCTATTCTGTTGGCCGGGGTTATCGCTTATGGGATGTATGTATGGATCTGGGGCCGGGCAAAGCTGCATGAAAGCCTGCGCGAAAGGGGACTTGAGGTTTCCGACCTTGAAGCGGAAATTGAGAAATACATGCTGGCAAAGGTACCGGGAGAAGCGGTTTTTCTCTCAGCCTCTGATTTTATTCCGCTGGCCTTTCTTCAGCATCTTCGCAACAACCGGGTTGTTCACGAGAAGCTGGTCTTTTTGAGGGTTACTACATCCAGTGAACCTTTTATGGATTCCCGAAAACGTATTTCAGTCAAAAATATTGATAAGAATATATCGTGGTTAACCGTAAACTACGGTTTCATGGAAAAGCCGAATCTATCTCTGGCTCTTGTTCAGTCATGGAATCAGCTGGGGATAAGCAGCAGTGACAGTTATTTTTACTTAGGCCGTATGTTGCTGAGATTCAACGAAGATAACCGGAAGGAAATATTCAGGAGAAAGCTGTTTATCATGCTTAGCACCATGGCTGAAGACCCTCTTGATTACCTGAAGATTCCTGCAGACAAGGTGGTTACCATCGGTGCGGCTGTCAGAGTTTAATCTGCCGGAGCATGGAAAAGATGATGCTCCGGCGCAACGCAACTAGTGTACAAACTTGGTCATGAAATCGTATACCTGCTTCATCTCAACCTCAAGAACATGAAGGTTCTGTTGAGATAGAGCCTCATTTCCATCCCTGGCGCTGTACTCAAGGTTCAGGCATGCTTCCCTCACTCTGTCTGCACCCATTGTTGCTGCAGCTCCTTTCAGGGAGTGAGCTAGGTATTTAAGTTCGTCCATCTGGCCTGACTCCAGTGCTTCTCTTATTTTATGAACCCTTGCCGGCTCATCACGAAGAAACACGGTAAAGAGCTTATGCAGAAACTCTTTTTTGGTTGATGCCATTGTATCCAGCCATTCTTTATTAATTACTTCAAGATTGTTCATCCCGTGAATTTAAGACAAAACTCAATCTATTTCCACAAATTTTCAACCCTTAATACATAAAATAGGGAGCAGCCGTGCAACCATCTTTGAAATTCCAGCCTGTTGGGTTGAATTAACTATGCTGTCTACGTCTTTATATGCCTGTGGAGCCTCCTCAGGAATGCTCCGGATAGATCCTGTGCGCAGGATTATACCCTGCCTGCGCAATTCCTTTTCAACTTGCTTCCCTTTAAATAATTTTTTTGCTTTCACACGGCTCATGGTCCGCCCCGCACCATGGCAGCATGAAGAAAAGGAAATTTCAGATGCTTCGGTTGTTCCTGATAAAATATATGAAGCTGTGCCCATGCTGCCGCCTATAATTACCGGCTGTCCATATTTTCTGAACTCCAGCGGCAATTCCGGGTGGCCCGGTCCCAGTGCTCTGGTGGCTCCTTTACGATGAACATAAAGCGTGCGTTTCTTGCCTTTGATATGGAATTCTTCCTTATTGCATGTGTTGTGACTAACATCATAAAGCAGCTTTAAATCTGAATTCGGCAGGATTTCTGAAAAACACTCGCGTACCAAATGGGTGAGAACCTGTCTATTGGCAAGGGCGCAGTTAATTCCGGCTCCCATGGCACCAAGGTAGGCTTGTCCCAGTTCTGAACTGATCGGGGCGCATGCAGTATCACGTGATGGAAGCTTGATTCCGAATCCCGGAGCTGCCTTCTCCATGAGAGGCAGAAATTCTTTTGCTATCTGGTGCCCTAGTCCCCGTGATCCGCAATGAATGCTTACAACAACATCATCTTCACTGATTCCGAAGCCGGTCGCAATTTTACGATCATAAACAGTTTCCACATACTGGACTTCAAGATAATGATTGCCTGAACCAAGAGAGCCCATTTGGTTTGTCATACGCTGTTTGGCGAGACTCGATACTTTATGAGGGTCAGCAAAATTATTTCGACCGTTGTTTTCTACTCGGCCCAGATCTTCCGGGAACCCCATTTTATTGACCACAGCCCATGCGGCTCCATTCAGGAGCATTTCGTTCATGGATTCGTCATCTAATATAATCCTGCCGCCTACGCCTGTTCCGGCTGGAATACGCCGGAACAGTTCATCTGCAAGTGCTTCGTCACTTGTGAACAGTTCTTCTTTTTTCAAACCGGTCAACAGGGTACGTACCCCGCATGAAATATCAAAACCTACTCCACCTGCTGAAACCACGCCTTTCTGAGGATCGAAAGCTCCCACCCCTCCAATGGGAAATCCGTATCCGGAATGGGCATCAGGCATAGCGCAGACCGGACCGACCACTCCGGGAAGGGAGGCCACATCGCGGATCTGGGCTACGGTTGTCTCATCAAGTTGCTGAATTATATCCCGGTTTCCAAAGAAAAGCGCGTCCACATTCATTGGTCCGTGTTTTTTTAGGCGCCAGCGACATGAGCCTTCTTTATCCAGTAACTTGATGTTCATTGTTTTCTCTATGACTCTGGGTTTAAGCAAAAGGTGATATTATATAATCCCCTGAACTTTTTTGAATCTTCTGATTTTTGTGCGCATATTTTTCATTGGAGAAACCGTGTTGAACTGAATCATGCGCCCGAGGCTATATTTTCTATACCATGTTTTTCCATACAAATCGGCATCGCTGGTTTGATCGATGATTGAAATTATCTGATTAATGGTCCGCTCATATTCAACAATCAGGTCAGCAAGATTCCAATCTTTATACTCTTCATGGAACCGTGTTGCGAGTGCTCCTAATTGGTTCCAATTAAAACCGGTTTCAGGAAAATCGACATCTTTACCATTTGACTTTAACAAATGCCATTTGACAACCAGCTTTCCCCAACCAACCAGATATGCAAGTGTGTCACAAATACTGATAACAGTTCCTTTCACATTTCCTTCCACACTGCATACACGGCTCAGCTCAGCCGGTATTGACTTATAATCTTCGAAAATCTTATCTGAAATATTAACCAGACCATCTTTAAGTTCACTTTTGTTTTCTGCGATTGATGACATACGGTTATTTGTTTTTTGTGTGCATAATCAAGCTAGTGGTTCGGAAAAACATTAGACGCAAAAAAGCCCGCGTAAAGTAGAAAGATTTACGCGGGCTGGATAAGACAAAATTACAGCTGGCAGAGTTCTTCGCTGGGGATCATTTTGATGTTGTTCTCAGTTAGAAGCTCAATGGCCTGATCTGTGCGGTCAAAGCGGAAGATGATAACTGCATTGCTGCCGGACTGATGCACGAAAGCGTACATGTATTCCACGTTGATGCTGGAAGCACGCAGCATTTCAAGGAGGTTGTGCAGTCCACCGGGCTGATCGTCTACAACTACAGCCACAACAGATGTTTTTCCTACGGTAAAGCCTGCTTCCTTAAGTACTGACTGAGCTGTTTCAAAGTCGGATACGATGAGTCTCAGAATACCGAAATCAGAAGTGTCGGCAAGAGAGAGAGCTCGGATATTGACTTTGTTTTCAGTGAGCAGTCGGGTTACTTCTGCAAGTCTTCCGGCACGGTTTTCAAGAAATATAGATAGCTGGTCACATTTCATGGTGTTTCCTCGCTTTTGATAGGTTCAACTACTGGTCCTGATTACGCAGGTCGATTATTCTCTTGGCCTTGCCTGCAGAACGCTCAATACTTTTAGGTTCCACAAGCTTTACTCTTGCAGTTACGCCAAGGAATTCCTTGATATTCTTTTGTATCTTTCTTTCGAGCCGCTGTAAATTTTTAATTTCATCGGAGAAAGTGGCTCCATCAATTTCAACATTTACAGTGAGAATATCAAGATTGCCGTCACGTTCAACAATGAGCTGGTAGTGCGGGGAAATACCTTCAGTCTCAATGAGGATGGATTCAATCTGAGACGGGAAGACGTTAACGCCGCGAATAATGAGCATGTCATCACTTCTGCCGGTTACACGCTGCATGCGGGCAAAAGTGCGTCCGCAACGGCAGGCAGTGTAGTTAAGGCGGGTAAGGTCACGTGTGCGATAGCGGATGAGCGGGATACCTTCTTTGGTAAGTGTGGTAATGACCAGTTCTCCGACTTCGCCGGGTGCTACATGCTCACCGGTTTCCGGATTGATGATTTCAGGCAGGAAGTGGTCTTCCATGATATGCAGGCCGTTCTGCTCTTCAGCACATTCCATAGCAACACCGGGGCCCATGATTTCTGACAGGCCGTAAATATCAAGAGCCTTGATGTTCAGTTTGGATTCGATGTCCTTGCGCATGGATTCGGTCCATGGCTCAGCGCCGAAAATACCGATACGAAGTGGCAGTTCACGGAAATCAATGCCCATTTCTTTGCCTGTTTCGTAGAGGAACAAAGCATAGGAAGGTGTACAGCAGATAACATCTGCGCCGAAGTCTTTGAGCAGCATAATCTGGCGTCTGGTACCGCCGCCTGAAACTGGGATGATGGTTGCACCAAGGGCCTCCGCACCATAATGGGCACCAAGTCCGCCTGTGAACAGGCCGTATCCGTAAGCATTGTGAATGCTGTCTTCCGGGGTGGCTCCGGCTATGGCGAAAGAGCGTGCCATCATATTTGCCCAGTTTTTAATATCGCGTTTGGTGTAGCCTACAACAGTAGCTTTACCAGTTGTTCCGGAGGAAGAGTGAATGCGGACGATGTTTTCTTTGGAGACAGCAAAAAGGCCGAAGGGGTAGTGGTTGCGCAGGTCCTGCTTCTCTGTAAAAGGCAGGTTCTTGATGTCATCAAGAGAATTGATATCTTTGGGTTCTATGCCTAGTTCCTTAAATTTTCTGTTGTAAAAAGGAACGTTTGCATAAACGCGCTCACAAAGATTTTTGAGTCTTCTGAGTTGTAGATCTTCCAACTCTTCCCTTGGCATTGTTTCCTTGTCTACATCGAAGATCATGGATCGCCTCCTGAAATTTATCCCCGGTAACAGTTCGGTTCGTTAATAAAAAAAGGCCACGGGGTTTGCCCGTGGCCCGGAAAACTCTCATCAGTGTGTATGTCCATAACCACGAGCAGACTATTTTTCAGTCTTAAAAAAGAAAAAAAAGAAAAAAATGAATAGGTCGTGGCTGATCATGCGGATATGTATGTCATAAGTATTTGCTCGCAGTCAACATTTCATTTCAGCAGGGTTTCTTTTTCGCAAATGAAACCAGATTCCGTTCGAAGCTGAAAATATCTTTCGTAATTGAAAATTATTAAAAAAACAGGTATAAGTATGATTGCGTAGTGGGCGTAAATTCTCTATATAATCATATTGTACGTTGGTCGTATTGTGAAAGACTGTGTATAGTTGGCTGTAATGGATGGCTGGCACGCAGGTGATTTCTAGTCCTGAGCTTTTGCTTGATGACCTTAAACAAGTGCGATTTAACCTAGTAAATCGCCATTTTATCTAAAATACAAAGAGAATGAAAACCAAAGAAAAAAAATTCAAACAGATCGAGACCGCGGATAAAGTTCAGCTTGTTGCAAAATGGCTGGATGAAAAACAGGCAAATGAAATTTCAGCTGTTGATGTTCAGGGTATCTGCCCGATTGCTGAAGTTGTTATGGTTGTCAGTGCTAAAGGTGTTCGCCATGGCCAGGCTCTTGCCGATTATGTCCTTGAAAAACTTGCAGAAGATAATATCGAATATCTCGGTATGGAAGGATATAAGTCCGGTGAATGGATCCTGCTCGATCTGAACGATATTATCGTCCATATCTTTCTTGATGAAAACCGCGGTTTTTATAACGTGGAAGGTCTCTGGTCTGAAGGTACCAGAATGGAACTCAATATTACTCCGCAGGAATAACCTGCGCAGAAGGTAACTGATCATGTCTGCACAAGCCGGCTCTCCGACTCTTTTGTTGATTCTTGACGGTTGGGGGATTGCTCCTGAAAGTAAAGGGAACGCTGTCAAACTTGCAAATACACCTGTTCTTGACGGGCTGTTTGACAATTATCCAAATACGCAGCTTAAATGCTCTGGAAGAGCGGTGGGCCTGCCGGACGGGTTCATGGGCAACTCTGAAGTCGGACATACAAATATCGGAGCCGGTCGTGTCGTTTATCAGGACATGACCCGCATCGACATTGCCATTGAAAAAGAAGAGATGGCAGCCAATCCTGCAATAAGCAGATTAATGGAAAATATTAAATCCTGTGGAGGGCGCCTGCACTACATGGGGCTCCTTTCTGATGGAGGGGTTCATTCTCATATTAATCATCTTTACGCACTGCTTGAAGTAGCCAAGGATGCAGGATTGAATGATGTGCTGGTTCATGCATTCATGGATGGACGCGATACATCACCGACCAGCGGTAAAGGGTATATGGAGCAGTTGGTCAGCAAGATGGCTGAAATCGGTATCGGCCGGATTGCAACTGTTTCCGGGCGCTATTACTCCATGGACCGTGATAAGCACTACGAGCGAAATGAACTGTCTTATAAGGCTCTTGTACTTGGGGAGGGAATCGAAATTTCCGATCCGGTAACGGGAATTAAGGAAGCTTACGCGGCCGGTGAAACAGACGAATTCATCAAGCCCCGTATTGTTGCCGGTGCTGATGGTCAGATTAAAGATGACGATGGTGTATTCTTTTTCAACTTCCGTTCAGACCGCGCTCGTCAGCTTTGTCGCGTTCTTGCTTTCAAGGATTTTAACGAGTTCAATCGCCCCAAAGTTCCTGAACTGTGTGAATTCGTGACCATGACACAGTACGAGGCTGATTTCCCCTTTAACATTGCATTTCCGCCCCTTTCAATTTCCAATCCTATCGGGGAAGTTGTGGCGGCTAAGGGGCTTAAGCAGCTGCGTATTGCTGAAACTGAAAAGTATGCTCATGTCACCTATTTTATGAACGGGGGACGCGAGGAGCCATTCGTAGGGGAAGATCGCATTCTTGTTCCTTCTCCTCGTGAGGTTGCAACTTATGATCAGAAGCCCCAGATGAGTGCTGAGGAAGTTACCGAAAAACTGATTGCAGCACTTCCGGAGTATCCATTATGCATCTGTAACCTGGCCAACCTTGATATGGTAGGTCATTCCGGAATCATTCCCGCAGCAATTAAAGCATGTGAAACTGTTGATGCGTGTGTAGGCAGAATTGTTGCAGCTGTTGAAAAGCTCGGCGGTTCTGTCTTTCTGACTGCTGACCACGGTAATGCAGAGGAAATGATTGACGCAGAAGGCGGCCCCCAGACCGCGCATAGCCTTAATAATGTGCCTCTTGTATTTATTGGTGAGTCCCTCAAAGGAGTTACCCCTGCTGAAGGCGCACTTTGCGATCTTGCACCGACCATTCTTAAGCACATGGGAATTGATGTTCCTGTAGATATGACCGGTAAAGATCTGCTGGAGAAATAATCAATGTCTGAAAGTCGTAAGCCTCTTTCCCCGGTTAAACCCAGCGGGATGGAGATTATTTTCATGTTTCCCTGTCCATTTTGCGGAAGGGAAGTGCCTTATATCGCACCTACGCAGCCAGCCATGGCTACATGCGATGCCTGCCGCAAGAACTTTCCCATAGTTCCGGTGGATGAGAAAATTATCAGGTTTTATAAAGTTATGCTGGCTAACGGTCCGGCTGCTGTTGATCCTGATTTCTTTTAAGTTTAATGCCGGGGGCTTTGCTGTCCCCGGCAATTTTCTTTTATTTCCCCAAAAATGCTCAATGCCGTCCAGCTTGACAATTTAGTTGAGTTGTACGGATAGTTGCGCATATAAACCAGATCGATTTTTTTGGGTAACGAATATTGGCGGAATATTCATAAATCAATCATGCATTGCGGGTGATCATACTTGGGTTAATTGCATAAAAGAATGAGGTTGCTATGGCTTTAAAAGAGAAAGATGCTATCATTTTTCATCCGATTGGATATATCCGCTCACCTTTTGAGACTCCAGAAGGGATGCCTATTCAACCTGCCGGAGCAAAAGATGTTGAGGGGCGGATTGAGCTTTACGGAGCACTGGAGGAAGGATTGCAGGATCTGGATGGTTTCTCACATATCATTCTTCTGTATCATTTTCACCAGAACAAGGATTTCAAGCTCAAGGTCAAGCCGTTCATGGATACAGTTGAGAGAGGACTGTTTTCTACCAGGGCACCTCGAAGGCCAAATATGATAGGCATGTCCACTGTGGAGTTGCTTGGGATTGAAGGGAACATCCTGCATATTAGAGGGGTGGATGTTCTTGATAGAACACCGCTGATTGATATCAAGCCCTATGTTCCTAAATTTGATGCTGTACCGGCAACCCGGTTCGGATGGCTGGAAGAAAATGCAAAAAAATCCGAATCACTCAAATCCGATGAACGTTTTGCTGAAAAATAGAAATTTTTCAAGCTGATTGGTTTACAACAAAAAGCCCTTGCATGATTAGATGCAGGGGCTTTTTTACGAAAAGTTTGCTGATTTTAAGATGCATTTGAAAATATGAATTTAAAATGCAGAAGCTGCAGGATAAAAAAAGACCCGCCGGATAATCCAGCGGGTCTTGAAATTATCTGTAGTACAGATTGCGTCCACCTACGGTCAGGAATGCCTGATGCAGATTTCTGCGGATATCGCGTCTATCCCAGATATCCTGAATATGACCTCTGGAAAGTGCGTTGTATGCGGAATGATAATCCGGTGGGATATCCATACCGGTAGTTTCTTTAATAACTCCCGGTCCGGCGAAACCTATGCGGGAAGATCTGACTGCATACTGATATGGAGAGCAGCCAAGAAAACTTGCAACAGGTCCGGCGTAGGAGTTGGTATCGTACAGAACTATGTACAGGCCGCCTGATTCAATGTAACGGCGCACAGCCATTGTTACACGCGGCATCTGGACCAAGCCGTTAGTTCCTTCCTGAATACGGATTCCGGCAGTACCGTGAACATACGCAAGAAATGGATAACGCTTTTTGCCTGCAAGTTCGAGAGCGCGAATGAATTTTTCACCTTCAGCAGCACCAACAGACCCACCGCGGAAAGGAGCAACCAGAGTAGCACAGGTTACTTTGGTGTGCTTGATGGCTGCTTCGTAGGTTATGCAGCCGGACTGCAGGCCGGTTTTGGCTTTTGCCGCATCCAGTCTTTCCTGAAAGTTAGGAAATTCCGTGGGGTTGGCAGAGCAGATGGATTTGTTGAATTCACGCACTGTTCCCCAGTCAAAAACATTCGCCATGTACCAGCGGTATTCCATCGGGAAATGATGGCCGCAGGTAGGGCAGACACCGGCAAATTCATCGAACAGGTCACGGGACCAGATTTCAAGGCATCCGCTTTCTTCTGCGTTGGGACAGGTGATTTCTCTGTCTTCACTGGCACGCGGGCTGACATAGTGACGATAATCAGATGGTGGAATATCCGGCTCAGAATCTTCAGAAAGTTTTGTCAGCGAAAGTTCAACTTCAGAAGCGCTCTTGGTGTTGGCACCCATTTTACCGAGTACCATGTGTTTGAACTTGTCAAATTTGTTGGTGACAACATGGATCTCATCTTTTGCTTCATCAGCAAGAGACTGAATTTTACTCTGATACTTCTTGATCATATCATAGCGTACGGTGGAATAGGCTGCTGCCATTGCATCCACTTTAGCGGAATTGAGCTTTTCAAGAAAAGAGCGTTTGTCATCGAAAGCATGCTGGGCCATGCGGCGGTATTTCTTGTAACGCTTCCAGAGCAGACGTTCTTTTGCGTTGGGAGTAATGGACCAGCGTACGAAGACGGATTCGTTGGTAAGTTCCTTTTTATTGCGGTTTTTAATTGCCGCATTACGGAACCAGCGCAGACCTTTAACACTCAGTACAACTTCGTCAGTTGCACGGATTACTTCGGCCCGAACCATCTTGTAAAAATCGAAGTGCTCAGGACGGGCACCAAGTGCAGGTTCACGGATAACACCGTCGATGTAACCGAAGCGCAGGTTGTCATCAGCAGTGATACACTGGGACTTTGCACAGGTTTCAATCAGCTTGATCGGAGCACGTTCTCCACCCCGGATGCGTCCTTCAATTGCGGCAGCTCCTTCAGGGGAGATTACTGAATAGTAACCATGGGAAAGCATAAGGCGTTTATCCGCCATGGCTATTGCTTCAGCACCACCTGAGCCGCCTTCTGAAATAACGGAAATGATGGGAACATCAAGACCGCACATTTCGTAAATATTTTCAGCAATCTGCTGAGCTGCACCCGGGTAGTCCTCAACAGGATAGGATCCGGGAGTAAATACATAGGTGTGAATGGGGATGTTTTCGCGAGCGGCAACTTTCATGTAGCGGAGGGCGTTTGCATTACCCCAGGGCTTGATGCAACCACCGTTGCGGAATTCCTGTCCATGACCTTTTTCCTGACCGACGACCATAACAGGCTGGTTGTGGACTTTCTTGCCCACACGGCGGGAAATGTAAGCACGGGCGATAACCATGCCGGGGTCGATGCTCATATCATCCTTACCGCCGACAACGGTGTAGTTGTCGTATACGTTTTCAAGGATGTCTTCGAGGCAGATACGTTCGGAATGACGAACAATGCGGACTTTGTCCATTGCGGACAGGCCTTCATCGATGTCTTTTTCCAGAACAACAAGGCTCTCATCGTAGGTATGCAGCTTATCCCACAGAGCTTCCTGAGTCAGATTTATATTACGGTCCAGGAATGTATCAAGCTTGTTGGCAAAGGCAGTAAGGCGTTTATCTTCGGTTTCACCGAGAATATCACGCGCATACTGGACTCGCTTGATCAACCCGTCCAGTTTTTTTTCTATATCCATATTATATTAGAATTCCAGTATGTTTGTTGTTTTATCGCCCAGAAACTTAAGGTTGGACTTAAGGGAGATTTCCTTTCTGTCCTTGCCTTCCAGAACGAATTCATCAAGGAATTCGAGTCCGCGTTTCTTGCATTCCTCAAGGTCCTTACCCCAGATGATTGCCAGCGCAAGGTTGGGGTCGAATTCAGTAGGAATCTGGTATGCTTTATCCGTTGGGATATGGGTGTGCATTTTGAGCCAGTCATGTTCTTTCCAGCCCAGATTTTCGATTTTACCGGCCCAGGGAGCAAACTTATCATCGGTATCTTCTGCGATGATGCGGTATTCAATGCCGACACCTTCAAATGTGATGTCGTCCTGAGTGTAGCCCAAGTCATCGCCCAGAGCGAGTCTGATCTGTTCTTTGATAAGGTTTACGTTCTTATCGCCTTTGATGCGGGAGATAGCGGCGGAAACACCGTTTTCAACCTGAATACGGGTGTTTACTTCCATGAGGAAGGGGGCACCTTTGGGAGTTACAATCCATTCCCATGTTCCGACGTTATCATAATTGATTTCGCGGGCCATGTTCAGCGAATGCTCAACGATATCGTCCATTACTTTCTGGGCATCAAAGGAATAGGCAATGCCTTCGGGGAAGAATCCGGGAGCAACTTCGATCCTCTTCTGGCGGCCGGGGCTCTGTACTGAGCAGTTACGGGTACCGAAATGGACGTGTTTCTTGCCGGAACGTTCTGATACGATCTGCACTTCAAGGTGGTTGAAGTTAAAGATACGCTGTTCAATAAGGACGCCTTCGTCATTGAAGGTACGAAGGGAGTAGTTTCTGATTCTGCGGTAGACCTGACGGAATTCCTCAATGGAGTAAACTTCGTCGATACCCATACCGCCACCGCCTGCTGAAGCCTTTACCAGAACAACCGGGTTTTTAACGCCCTGTTTTTCCTGAAACTCAAAGAGGTTGCCAGCAATTTCTTCAGCCTCGAGTTCATCATAGATAGCTCGGTCTGAACCGGGGATGGTAGGTACGTCCAGCTTACGTGCCAGGCGTTTAGTGTTAATCTTGTCACCCAGATCCTGAATAACCCACCAGGAAGGCCCGATGAAAGTCATGGGGCGATCCCTTTCAGTTACACGGCGGGCAAAGCGGAAGTTCTCCGAGAAGAACCCGTAGCCCGGATGGACTGCAGTGCACATGGTTTCATCTGCGACGGAGAGAATGTCACCGGCATCGATATAGGATCTGATTTTATAAACAGATTCCTCGCCGCCCAGCTCTCTGGCCATGGTGACGTGGCCGGAATCCTTGTCTTCAGCCGTGTATACGCAAACAAAATCAAGGCCGAGATCCTTACAGGCCTGCATGATGCGCACGGCAATCTCGCCTCTGTTGGCAATAAGTACTTTATCTGTCTTTGGATTCAAAGCGACTCTCCTGAGTCTTTCAGGTTTGTTCAATATATAATTAGTTGTGAAACCGGATTTTCAAAAAAAATACGCAACCGTTTTAAGCCAAATAACGAACCTGTCAAGTTAAATATAACTGACACATACGTAGGTATAATTCACTTTCTGCTGTTTTGCAGTGCAGGAATTGATACATTACATAGATCAGGTTCAGGCTGTTAAGTTGAAAAGTTACCTTGAACCGGACAATGAACTCCGCCAAAAGTCATCTTAGCCTGCCCTGATAAAACAAAGTTGGCAGTTCCGTCAAATTTTAGGATTCCGGAGCGTCATAATTATTAGCAAAAAAAATCCCGCATCTCCTAAACAGAAAACGCGGGATTTTATCTTGGCTTCAGGGTGCTTACATGAGACCGAATGTTATCATTTCCATGATATCAGTCTCTTTTTCCCCTTGCTGCTGGATTTTAGAGCTTTCTTTTGCCTTCATGGTTTCTTCCACAATCTGGCTAACCAGCACTGTTTCATTTTCTTCAGGAAGATCAAGTTCTGCCACAAAGGTTTCTGTTTCGGAAATTTTTTGTGGAGTCAGCTTATCCTGAAACACCGACATGCGAGTGTATATTTTGATGTGTTCTAAGGCTTTATCGTTATTACCCAGTTGCTTGTAGGCTCTGGCCAGTTTTCTGTGAGCAAGGCGTTTATGTCCTTCCTCAAGATTAAGGTTCAGTCCTTTCTGGATAACATCAATAGCATCCTTAAAACGACCTTCGCGTAGGTAGCAGTCACCCAGCATTATGTAACTGGGAGCATATTCCGGGTCTGAAGCAATGGCCTTTTCAAAATACACTGAAGCCGCTTCATCCTGATTGAGCATGAAGGCGACTGTTCCTGTCTGATGAAGTCCGGCAGCTTCCTGTTTAGTCCCACAACCAGTGAGCAGGGCCGCGATAATAAGCGGCAGACTCAGCAGAGCGGCTTTTTTTTTGATCCGCACAAATGAACGGTTCTTCATAGTTCTAAAGAGGTGTTCCTGTGCTCCCTTGAATTGGGAGGTTTAAGTTTCTTTTCACCTCTTTTAATGCCTTAAAGTTTTCGATTGGGCAAGGAAAAGCCGCGCCATAATTACGTTTTAAGAATTATTATGGGTTGATTGTTAATTAATTTCAGGAAGTTCATCCCAATTGGTTGTGTAGGAAGGTGATTTGAAATTGCGGTTCATTTTCCATGGTTGTTCAAGGCCTTCAGAGCCGTAGCTTAAGGTATGCCGTCCGAAACGGCTGTTGGTTTTATCGAGAAGTTTCATCAAGGCATTGCGTTTTATTGTGTTTACCTGATTTTCCATTTCCAGAAGATTGCACTGACGGTGATATTTTTTACATATTTCAACTAGAGTCACAGATGTTTTTTTGTACATGAATCCATCTTTATAAATAGCACGAATCCCTTGCAGGGCTGCTATTATCAGATCAGGAGTGTAATCCGTGGGGATGGGGAACATGTGTATTCTTTTATTGGAGTATTGCGGCAGATGGTTGAACCTGTTGGTGGTAAGGTAGACCAGAATACCTCCGGCAAGACATTTTTGCTCCCTGAGTTTCTCAGCGGCTCTGGCTGCATAGGCTGAAACTGATTCTTCCAGATCCTGCAGGGTAGAGACCGGCCGCCCGAAGGATCGGGAAGTGGTGATGGTCTTTTTGGGAGTGGGCATGTTTTCAAGTGAAAAGCAGGGAGTGCCGCGTAATTCCAGCGCCGTATGCAGCCCGGTTACAGCCATATTTTTTTTTATCCATAAGTCTGGAAGATTCTTGAATTCCAGAGCGGTGTCTATTCCTCTCCCAAGGAGTCTTTTTCCATGTCTCCTGCCAATGCCCCAGATATCGGTCACCGGAATTCTGCTCAGCAGTCTGTCCATATCACTGCGGGCACAGAGACTGAATACACCGTTTGTTTTAGGATTTTTTTTGGCCAGCCTGTTGGCTGCTTTGGCAAGAGTCTTGGTGGGGCCAAAACCGACTGATACAGGTATGCCGGTCCATTTCAGAACTCTTCGTCTTATTTCCGGACCTATTTCCGGAAGCATTTTCAAATATTGGGGTGGAAACTCAAGGAAGGATTCGTCTATTGAGTATACCTCCAGCTCCGGCGTTATGCTTTGCAATGTTCCTGAGACCCTGCGGGATATATCTCCATACAGTGAATAATTGGAAGAGAATACCGCTACATTATTATTAAGAAAAAAATCTTTATATTTAAAAGCCGGAGCCCCCATAGGAATACCCAGATCCTTGGCCTCCTGCGAGCGGGCAATTACGCAGCCGTCGTTATTGGAGAGGACCACCACAGGATGGTTACGTAGTTCCGGGCGAAACAGGCGTTCGCAGGAGGCATAAAAATTATTGCAGTCAACCAGCGCAAAAATTCTCATAACCCGGCCTTGTGAATAATATAGGTTACCACTCCCCATACTTCGAAAGAGGTGTTCTCGTTGATTTTCAGTATTGGATATTCAGGATTCTCAGGAGCAAGATAAATTCTGTTTTCACAATACTTAAGGCGCTTAACAGTCAGCTCTCCGTCAAGAACTGCGATTACTATTGAATTGTGCACGGCATCAAGAGAGCGGTCTACAATCAGGATGTCGCCGGGAAATATATTTGCATCCACCATGGATTCCCCGCTGGCTCTGACAAAGAATGTAGCTGTAGGATGCCTGACCAGATGTTCGTTAAGGTCCATCTTTTTGTCGATGTAATCGTCGGCAGGTGATGGAAATCCTGCCGCCACCTGTGACAGCATCAGCGGGAGTTCTATTTTTTTCAACGCTTCGGGAGTAATTATTTCTGCAAATTCCGGATTCATTTTAGTCTTGAATTGATCGTTAAGGTTACTTTTGTATAACAGTTATTAACTAATTTGAGATAAAGTCAATCTTAAATAAACAATACAAGCAAGGTGATTTGTGGCTAACTTAGGATGGAACTACTTGTTGGGCACAGAAAATTCGGAACGGATGTGGTCTGCAAGGCGTTTTTCCGGCATTGATAATGGCTTTGTCTTGTTGTGGAGAGTGATCAGAGCTTTGGGGAGTTTGGGGTATCCTTCGGTTTCGCTAAGAACTTTGACATCCGGGGCAAGATTGGAGGTTCCGGTAACTGCAACAGCAAGCCCTGCTCGAACGGCTGCATATATGCCAGAGCTGGACGGACTTGAGAAAGCTATCCGGTAGTTACGTCCTGCATCCTGCAGTGAGCGTATTGCCCATTTTCGATAGGTACAGGAGTTGTGGAATACAGCTAGTGGGATAGTTTGCCTTTCATGAACAAAGCTTGAAGGTGAAGTTATCCAGTGGATAGTTTCACGTCTCAGGATTTCTGCTCCCTGAATGGAATCAACTCCCGAGCGCACACCAAGATCCAATTCATTTTTTTCGAGAAGTTCGCTGATATGAACGCCGGTAGAGCAGAGTACATCGATTTGGGTATGAGGGTACATACGCGAAAAGCGTGTGAGAATTCCAGGAAGAAAGGTTGCTGAAAAATCTTCAGGAATACCTAGCCTGACAATTCCTTCAAGATCTGGTTTGACAAGAGCTGTAACAGCCTCGTCATGAAGAGCAAGCATTCTGCGTGCGTAGTTTAGAAGTTCATCCCCTTTGGAGGTCAGTCGAATACCTTTCAAACCGCCTTTACGTTCAAAAAGGGCATGTCCTATTTCAGATTCAAGTCTTTTAACCTGCATTGATACCGCTGATTGGGTTCGGTTGATTATCAGCCCGGCCTTGGTAAAATTACCGGTATCAGCCACAGCTATAAATGTTTTAAGCAGGTCATAAGGAAAATGCATGATGCCTCCATCAATTTTATTTATGATTATGATTAAAACAATTCGTTTGTCAAATATTTGAGACTGGCCGTAGTCTGCCTTCAGCCAATTAAAACAAACCAAAGCAGGAGCAGGCTATGAGAAACGAATTTCAAAAATCAGAATTTAAGGAAGGATTGAATCAGCGAGCAGGGATTTGTTTCCTGAGGTCTTACTGGTTAAGGCTTAAGACATTTTCTTTTCAGGTATTCACAGAGAAGAATCGAGCTGATGATCTTTTAAGGCTTAGCGACTATTTAAAGAAGGATTTAGGGATTACTGAGAATGGAGAGCTTTTAGATAAGATGCCTGAGGCAGGAAGGAAATGAGTATATATGTTAAAAAGCGGCTGCCGGTCCAAAAGAGCTGACAGCCGCTTTTTTGCCACATAGAAGACAGGTTATTTATCCATAAACATTGCAACCATCTGGCCAAGTGCGGCATCTGCCTCGGAATGGGGGACCTGGCAGGTTCCCACCTGTTTATGGCCTCCTCCGCCAAACTGGAGCATTATACTTCCGACATCAACTTTACTGGTTCGGTTCGTGATACTGTGTCCCACGGAGAATACTGTATTTTGCTTCATCTTGCCCCAGATTATCTGGATACTGATGTTGCACTGCGGATACATTGAGTAAATAGTGAATCGGTTGCCAGGATGAATCTCTTCCTGTTCACGAAGATCAAGGATTGCCACATTGCCAAACAGCTCGACACGTTCCTCAAGCATTTTACGAAATTCTTTATCTCTGGTGAAGTAAAGGTCGACCCTTTCTTTTACGTCGGGAAGATCCAGAATTTCATCAATAGGAAGCGAGCGACAGTATTCAATGAGGTGTTCCATCAGTTGATAGTTACTTACATTGAAGTAGCGGTAGCGCCCGAGCCCGGTTCTGGGATCCATAATGAATCCTAAAAGAATCCATCCCTCGGGTTTTTCGATTTCATCAACTGTCAGGTCGCCACTGTCCACCTTGTCCACGTAGTAGAGCATTTCGTCGAATTTATCGCCGAACTTTTCGTGGCCCCCGAAATACTCCCATATCACTCTTGCTGCGCTTCTGGCCCCTTTGGACATTCCTTTGAAGTCCAAATCCATATTCAGTCTTTCGTCTTCACTGGAATGATGGTCAAACCAGTAGCCGCATCCTTCTATATAAGGAACATTGGCTACTATATCGTTTGGGTCGCCCGGATATTTGCCGTCTTGCACATCTTTGGGGTGCACAAACATCCAGTTGTCCATGATCCCGATGTCTTTAAGAAGGACCGCACAGGCAAGTCCGTCAAAGTCAGAACGTGTCAAAAGCCGCATGAACTACTCCGTTTCTGTTGGAAATAAAATTGATCTTCCCTGAGTATATTATATGATTGTTAAATGAAAAGTAACACAATTACAATCAGTTTACAAAGGGAATGGCTTTGTGTCCGATTATTTAATTATGAGAACAGGGCAGGGGGCCAGGTGCAGAACTTTGTGGGTAACACTTCCTACCACCAGTCCTTCCAGATCGGATTTTCCTTTGGAACCCATGACAATCAAGTCGCAACCTTCTGATTCAGCAATTGACTTGATTGTCTTTGCTGTTGATCCTCCGACTATTTTTTCCGTGAATTCGATATGCTTGGCTGTAAGAGTGGAGCTGTGTCTCTCAATAATGGCATAGGATTCTCTGGTGGCGTCATCAATTGCTTTTTGGAAGTTAGGTTCGCCAAGACCGGTCGGTACAGGCCTATGGCAGTGCAGCAGGATCACTTTGGCGCCGGATATTTCAGCCAGAGATGAGCCGTAAGTTACAGCACTATCGGAATGTCTGGAGTCATCAACTGGTATTAGAATTTTTGAAAAGATCATTTGTATTCTCCTTATTTAATGTCTCCATATTACTGCAAGCAGGGCTTTGCTGCAACTGGTAGGGAGTATATTTATGAAGTAAGGTCCGGACATGTACGAATAAATTGATTGAATAACCATTCAGTGGCCATTTGGAGCATAAATTTCCATTAAAAATGATGATATTGTGATGCAACACGTGCTGGTGAAACGCATTAATATTCAAGTATTTCAGTGTATTCTGTATGCTGTTGCAGGGTGTAAAAAAAATCCTAAAAATCTGTTGACAGGAAGCTAGGTTGAACGTAGATACTGTATTCAGTTGATGTCGCTCTGAAACAGAGATCGAAGGCAGACATCATCAAGGGCTGATGTAGACTTTTATTGTAGCATAGTTCCTTGGCTGGAGGACTGTAGGGGTCTAAACAGGCAAGTCTGAACAGCATCGATAAATACAGTTGAACAAGCATTCACCACAGCAGCCTTTTGAGAGAGTCACCTAGACGCGCTAAAGGGGGAAGCCCGCATCTCTCCCCTTAGTGTTGGACAGAAACCATGATCCTTTTGAAGATTTCTGGTGCAAGTACATAGCTGTAGCAGGCATCAGGTTTTCACAGATCATAAATAGAGTAAAACCACCTTCCGTTTCCATTCCTTAAAGCATAGGCCCCTCCTCACCAGGAGGGGCTTTTGTTCTTTTAAGCAGCTAATGATTGAACATTCGGTTGCGTGGTATAACAATCTGTTTTTAAAAGTTTTTTATTCTTGAGATGTAATCACTTTGCGTGTTGACCTTTGGTTTGGTTTTCCGTAACTATATTATTTTACGTTTCTATTACATAGCTGAGATAAAGAGTAGTTGTTATGACCAAGAAAGATACCGTGTTGAAATCTGCCAAGGAATTGTTCGGTGAGTTGGGGTACAGCGGAACAACTTTCAAAAAAATCGCAGACCGTGCAGGAGTGGCAGTGGGGCTCTTGTCTCATCATTACGGCAACAAGGAAAAACTTTTCCGTGCAGCTGGTTTTGATGTAGCTGAAAGACTCAGCCTTGCTCTGCAGGATGAGATTGTACAGGCTGAGAATGGATACGATGCCGTGATCAGGTATGCACGAAGATATCTTGAATTTTCTATTGATCCTGACGAAGATTTTCTGGTCTTGATCCGGTGTTCTCCTTTTAGCGACCTTAAAACCGGCGCTGATAGAGATGCGATGGTACATAAATTTGCTCAGATCCCAATGCTGCTTGAAAACTGTGTGGCTCGCGGGGTGCGTGATGGATCGATCCCGGATGTGCCTGTTCCGGAAACCTCTTCGGTTGTGCTTTGCAACCTTGTAGGTGCGGTAAGAACTAAGCTGCTTACACCGTACAGTCCTCCAAAATTGTACGACGAAGCTTTGAATTTTATAAAAAGGGCACTAAAAGCCAGTTAGCAGAGACTTAAATATTATTTTAAAGGAGCGGTATTACCGCTCCTTTTTTTTGTTCAAAGTATAGTTGTCACAGTTATAAAACTGTAAGGCATAAGGTGTTTAGCTGGACATATTTTGTAAAAATAAACTATAGTTTAAATACAGCTGAAAATTTGTAGCTATTGATTAATGAATTTTCAGATAGATATAATGAGGTTGCCATACCAAATTAAAAATTGATCAGTGACGTTGTGTAAAAAAGACTACATGGGTGCCAAATGATGAGTTCTGACAGTAGGGTAAAAGTTGTTTTCTTAATATTCTCAACGCTGCTGTCTTTATTATGGTCCACTAAGCCTGTTAATGCTTTGACTGTTTTTGCTGAAGGTGACTTTAATTACCCGCCGTATGAATTTTTGGATAATGGAATCCCATCCGGTTTCAATATTGATATTTTCAGGGCTGTTGCTGAAGCCGAAGGCCTCGAGATCAGGATAAACCTTAAGGGATGGGCAGATGTGCTCAGCGATTTGAAAGAAGGAAAATGTGACGTTTTATTGGGAATGTTTTTTTCCAAAAAGCGCGCAAAGGATTTTGATTTTTCAGTTCCCCACAATGTTATCTCCCACTCAATATTCGTCCGCAAATCTTCCTCTATAAGCTCACGCCATGAGCTTAGCAATAAAGAAATTATTGTGCAGAATGGCGATATTATGCACGAATACGCTAAGAAACATTATCCCGAAGCCAAAATCATACCTGTAGTCTCACAGGAAGATGCATTACGGCTTTTGAGTTCAGGAAAACATGATGCTGCATTGTTAGGCAAATTACAGAACCTGTTTATAGCTGATAGAGCTGGTTTGAAAAATGTTACAACAGTGGATTCCGCCTTTGCTTTCGGTGACTACTGTTTTGCAGTAAAGAAGGGTAATAGTAAGCTTTTGGCTCAGTTGAATGAGGGGCTTAGTTTAATTAAAAGATCCGGGCAGTATGATAAGATCTATGCCAAATGGTTCGATACCTATGAGCGAAAGAGCGTTTACCGTGAAGTAATAAATTATGCTGTATTGATTCTGGTTCCATTACTTTCCTTTCTAGCATTTTTCATTCTTCTTACCTGGCTCTTAAGGAACAGGGTCAAGAAAAAGACTCAAGAGTTAACAGCTGAACTTTATGAAAGACAAAAAGCAGAGCATGAACTGCGGCTTCTTCAAAGTTATCTGGCCAATGTTATTAATTCTATGCCTTCAGTACTGATTGGTGTTGATAAAAACTGCAACATTACCCAATGGAACCGTGAAGCTGAAAAGGTCACAGGGGTCAGCCATGAAGATGTTTTGGGGCTTCCTCTTGATCTTGCTGCCCCCCACCTTTCTTATGAATTGTCTAAAGTGAAAAAAGCACTGGAAACAGGGGAAATGCAGATTGATCCCAAGCTGAAGCGTTATGTGGGAAATGAAACCAGATATGAAGATGTAACGATTTATCCTCTTGTGGAAGAGAAAGTTGAGGGAGCAGTAATAAGAATTGATGATATAACTGAACGGATGAATCTTGAATATATGATCATGCAGAGTGAAAAAATGGTATCTATCGGGGGACTTGCGGCTGGAATGGCTCATGAGATCAATAACCCGCTTGCTGTAGTCATTGGGCATGCACAGAATATCAAAAGAAGAACTTCTCCCAAATTGCAAAAGAATACAGTTGCAGCTCAAAATTGCGGGACATCAATGGATGCTTTAGATAAATATTTCACTGACAGAGGTATTTATCGAATGCTGGACAGTATTATTGATTCAGGAAACCGAGCAGCAAAAATAGTTGTTAATATGCTTAGTTTCAGCCGTAAAAGTGATAAGATTCTTGCCGAGCATAGTATTCCTCAGATTCTTGACCAGACTATAGAATTAGCTTCCAGTGATTACAATTTGAAAAAAGAATATGATTTTAAACAGATTGAAATTGTAAGAGAGTATGAATCCGACGTTCCTCCAGTGTTTTGCGAAGGTAATGAGATTCAGCAGGTATTTCTGAATTTATTTCGTAATGGAGCTGAAGCCATGTCGGAGAAGGTATACCAGACAGGAGGCCCAAGGTTTCTGCTGCGAGTTAATCGTTCAGGAGATATGGTGATTATAGAAATCGAAGATAATGGCCCCGGAATGAAAGAGGAAACCAGAAAAAGAATTTTTGAACCATTTTATACAACTAAGGATGTTGGATTCGGGACGGGACTGGGGCTTTCTGTTTCATATTTCATAATTACGGATCAGCATAAGGGAATACTGGAAGTCGATTCGATGCTTGGTCATTGGACCAGGTTCACAATTAAATTACCAATAAAAAGTATCAGTAATTTCTAATTGTTATTTGAATAATTATGAGTATCATGGGGTTGTACTATTTTAACCCAAGGAGCATCTCATGAAAGTTGTTATCACCGGGGGGACCGGATTTATAGGCCGGGAACTGAGCAAATGCCTAGTTGGAAAGGGGTATAATGTAATTGCATTGACCCGTTCCAGCAGACCTTCTGATATTTCCGGAGTTCGCAATGTTGTTTGGGATGGACAGACAGCTGAAGGCTGGGAGGAATTTGCAGATGGTGCAAAGGCCATTGTGAACCTTGCAGGGGAGAATATAGCCTCCGGCCGCTGGAGCGAAAGTAAGAAGCGCAGTATTGAGGATAGTCGCCTTAACGCGGGAAAGGCCGTTTGCGCTGCTGTTTCCAAGGTCAAGAAAAAGCCCGAGGTGGTAGTTCAGGCATCAGCGATTGGGTTTTATGGTCCAACCGGACCTGATCCGGTTAATGAAAAATCCCCAGAGGGAAATTCTTTTTTGGCGCAGGTTTCCCGTAAGTGGGAAAATTCGACGAAAAAGGTTGAAGATCATGGTGTCAGGCGAGTTGTAATCCGCACAGGTATGGTTCTGGGTAACGGCGGAGCTCTGTCGAAGATGATTCAGCCGTTTAAAAACGGACTGGGGGCTTACCTCGGCGATGGCCATCAGGGGGTATCGTGGATTCATATTGATGATGAAGTCAAAGCTATCGTTTACTTGATCGAAAATAGAGATTGTCAGGGTCCGTATAATCTGAGTTCAATCCACCCTGTGACTTCAAACAAATTTAATTATGCTCTGGGAAATGTTCTGCAAAAGAAAGTACGTCTTCGTGTACCGTCTTTTTTCCTCAAAATGGCGCTTGGACAAATGGCTGAAGAAGTTCTTCTCACCGGACAGTTTGTTATTCCTGAGCGTTTGATTTCAGCCGGGTTCAGTTTTGAATATATTGAAATTGAAGATGCACTTATGAGCCTTGTTGATTGATTTTATGCCCTAGTATTCAATGGTTTTCCAAAATCAACTCATTTGTTTCATTTGTGACATAATTGCGATTAATGTTTCAGGCGTATGATGTAGCCGAAATTAAAAAATGGAGGCTACATCTAATGCTTAAAAAGTTGTTTGTTGCAGGTGCGGCAGTTGCTTTAAGTGCCGGTCTTGCTTTTGCGTCTGAATTTGAAATTGAAAAATACGAAATTAACACCCCTCAAAAATTTAATGTACCATACTCCGGGCAGTATTCCAGCGAATTCAGTGATGGTTTTCCAATCGGGATTGGTTCAGGAATGACTTATATCGGCCTTGGAAAAGACGGGACCCGTTACTTCTATGCTATTGGCGACCGCGGCCCCAACGCTGACAGTCCTAAAGTTCTCGTTGATGGAAAGAAGGTGCCATCCAAAGTTTTTCCCGCACCTGATTTTACTCCCTCTTATGGGGCTATCGGTCTTAAGGATGGAAAAGTAACTCTGCTGAGTACAATTGAGATTAAAGATACCAGGGGCAGAAAGATATCCGGGCGTCCAATTCCTCCTGGAACCGTCGGTTCAACTGGTGAAATTCCCCTCTCTGATTCTTATGAAGTATTGAAGTATGACAGCGAAGGTCTGGATACCGAAGGAATTGCCATTGATCGAAAGGATGGCAACCTCTGGATTTGTGACGAGTACGGTCCGTTCATTGCGAAGATGGATGTTAATACCGGGCGTCTTATCAAGAAGTATGGACCCGGAGAAGGCCTTCCGGAAATTGTCGGAAAACGTCAGCCCAATCGGGGTATGGAAGGAATTGCGGTAACTCCGTCAAATATGGTCTTAGGCGCTGTGCAGTCTATATGCGATATTGATGGGAACGCAGGCAAAAGCAAGGCTCCTTTCACCCGTCTTGTTCTTCTTGATCCTGAAACTGGTGAAACCAAGATGTATGCCTACCCCGTTGACGTTGAAGCATATAATAAATCTAAAGACGTCAAGATCGGTGATCTGCAGGCAGTCAGTGATACTGAATTTCTTATTATTGAGCAGGGTAAAGGAAAAGAAGGTCTTCGCAACCTGATTTACCTGATTGATATCAGGGATGCTACTGATCTGACAGGTAAAAAGACAGTTGAAGGAAAAGATCTTGAAGCTGTTTCCGGCGTGGAGGAGCTGAGTTCATTGGGTATTAAGATGGTTTCCAAGAAAAAGATCATCAGTCTGCGGGAACATGGCTGGAAGCCCAGCAAAGCTGAAGGCCTTGCCTTGCTCCCGGATATGCGCACTATTGCTGTCTGTTCGGACAATGATTTCGGATTTGGTTCAAAAACGGTTAATCCTGCAATAGATAAAGACGTTAAACCAGTCAAAAAAGCAACTGGTTACGTTATTAAAGATGGAAAGCTAACCTACGCAGGGCAGACTGTATCAACTTCATTTAAGCTTGAGCCTACTGGCGAGAAAGCAGGTTTCTGGATGATTAAGCTGCCCAAGAAAATTACGCAGTACTAATTTTTAAATAATAAAGGCCGTCATCAGACGGCCTTTATTATTTCTTCCATTTACGGGAATACATTTTCTTTTTACCGGATTTTCTACGAGTTCTTTCCGCAATTTCTTCTTTGTTCTTCTCAGCTTCTTCTTTTAATTTTAGGTAATTATCAAGCCTGCGGTTGTTGATGGAGCCATTGTCCAGAGCATCTCGTATGGCACATCCCGGTTCCCGGCTGTGGCTGCAATCCGAAAAACGGCACATTTCTTCCGTTTCAGCAATTTCGCTGAAAGCCTTGTATATGCCTGACTGGCAGTCATGAAGCTGCAGTTCACGAATGCCGGGAACATCAATCAGCAGAGCCCCGGAAGGCATGACGTGAAGAGACCTGGTTGTGGTGGTGTGCCGGCCTTTATCATCTGATTCACGGATGGCGCCAGTTTTCTCTTTTTTTTCACCGTTAATGGTATTGAGCAGTGTTGTTTTGCCAACACCGGATGAACCCAGAAGCACAACTGTTTCTCCCTGCCTGAACCACTTCTCAAGGGATTTAACGCTGTCATGATTCTTACTGTTTACGGTCAGGATTTCCATATCCGGGAAAAGGTTTCTTGCCTGCCTGCGGTAATCCGCTGCTTCATCTGTCAGATCCTCTTTGGTGAGAACAAGAACAAAATTTACACCGGCCTCAAGAGCGAGACAGATATAGCGTTCAATCCTATTCAAATTGAATTCTGAGTTGCAGGAAGAAACTATAAAGAGAGTGTCTATATTTGCTGCTATTGGTTGAAGCTTAACCTCCTGTCCAGGAGCCATGCGCTGGAGCAGGCTGGTTCTTTGAAGAACTTTTTCAGGGGTAAGGGTTTCCTTATTCAGGAGCAGCCAGTCGCCAACTGTAGGTTGATCATTGAGGCTGCCAATTCCTTTTTCTGCAATCTTCAGGAGGTGTTCTGATTCCCCGGTGGAGGCAACAACATGTCCACGGTGTGTCATGGTTACTCTGGCGGGTAGAGAGTTGCTTGTTTCTTCTTCGGTAAGTTGTGAACTGAATATATCTTTCCAGCCCAATTCTGAAAGTGAGTAGTTTTTAGAGCTCAATTAATCCTCTGTGCTCGGCAGGATCGTTAAAATGTTAATGTTTAAATATCAAATATACGTAACAAAGTGCTAACAGGCAAGTGGATGAGTCAAGAAGTTGGTTATTGGTTTTGGTTGTAATTATAGCCTCTTTTTGCAGTAAATTGTTTGTAATGCTTTCAATGGCTCGGTGGGTATGGTATGTTTTAAGTAAGAAATATTGATAAGTGATTGCCAATTGTACCTACCATGGGGGTCGCTATGAGCAGTGAAGTACGTGACCTGATTAAGAAGTTTCTTCCCGAGTACAGCATTTCACGATTCGGGAATCTGTATACAGATACAACTGAATTCATGAATGTGGATTATAGTGACGTTATTAAGCTGGATAATGAGCATTTTATGGTGCTTAAGAATGAACAGGAAAGAAGGTTCGGCCTTGCTGATCCCAAGTACTGGGTGAAGAGATGCAGACAGCTTGAAACAAATGAGCCGAAGATTTTAAAGCTTGTCTTTTACGAAAAGTTTCCGATGAATATCGGGCCGTTTAAGATTGAGTGCTTCAGAAGCCCCCGCAAGGAAGCCAGAATACTTGATCTGGTGAAGGGGGATATGAGGTTTATGCAGGGATATTCGCGCGACGATACCGCCGGAAACAATGTCCGGGTTCTTGATGTTATTCGTGGAAAGAGACTTGATGTTATGGTCCATGATATCCCTGTTGACCACCGAACCTATTTTCATGAGTATTTTGCCGATATTCTTGAAAAGTATATCGGATCCTGTGAAGCAATCAAGTTCCTTCACGATAATGATGAAAAGCATGGTGATATACGCCGAGATCATCTCTGGGTTGAAAGCGGCAGTGGAGATTACCGCTGGATAGATTTCGATTATGCTTTCAACCTTTACGAAAATCCGTTCGGGCTGGATATATTCGGGCTGGGAAGTATTCTTATCTATCTGGCGGGCAAGGCCAATCTTACTCCTCAGACAGTAAGGGAACATGGCATAGACAAGCAGGTTCTCAGTACTTTGAGTTCGGGAGACTATTCAGTTGTTATAGGAAACAGGGTTGTTAATCTGCGTAAGATTTATGATTACATTCCAACTTCTCTAAATAATATTATGATGCATTTTTCATCTTCCAGTTCTGTATTTTATGAGTCTGTTGACGAACTTATGGTGGATATGAATAGGAGTTTAAAGGAAATAAGAGGGCTTTAGTGCCGTTGTTGTTAGTATATATCAGGAGGTTAAAGCTATGGAAGCCATGAGAGTACTGGTAGCTTTTGACGGATCTGAAAATTCTTTCAAGGCAGTTGAGTATGTAGGTGGGATTGCGCGTAACTGTTCCGGCGGTGATATCGGGCTGCTTTATGTTGAAAGACTCCCGGACAAAGACATTTTCCCTGATGATGAGTCATGGAAAAAGCAGTGTGAGCACAATGAGAGGGAGATGAATGAAAAACTGGATGCGGCCAAAAAGAGGCTGATGGAGCTCGGAGTTCCGGGTGAAGAGATTTCCATACAGTATTATGCCAGTTGCAAGTCTCCTTTTCATGAAGCTGATACCTGCTCTGCAGGACGAAGTATCGGAATGGATATCCTGAGAATCAGGGAAGAACAGGGATTCGGTACTATTGTTATCGGAAGAAGGGGGGTCAGCAAAGCTGAAGAGTTCCTCTTCGGGTCCGTATCAACCAAGGTGGTTCAGTCCGCTGTTGATTGTACTGTCTGGGTTGTCAGTTAAAATCCAGCGTTATAACAGGCTTGGGTGCTTATGATCAGGTTGCTTGTTTTATTAAATTTGCTTGTAATTCTACTGATCCCGGCCAATGCTTCTGCCTTGTCCAGAATATTGCTGATAGAGAGTTATCATGCTGAGTATCTGTGGGATCAGGAAATGGTATCTGGTCTTGAAGAGAGCACTGCCGGAAAAATAGAGCTTTTTCGGTTTCAGATGGATACGAAACGGCTCCATGAGGATCTATATGAAGAAAGGGCTGAGCTTGCCTGGAGGTATTACCGAGAGGTTGATCCTGATATAGTGGTTCTTTCAGACGACAATGCACTGAAATATATCGGCGCCAGGTTGAGCCATACCGATACCCCTGTTGTTTATATGGGAATAAACGAGAATCCGCGAAACTATGCTTTCATGAACAAGAACATCACAGGAGTCCTTGAAAGGCCGCTATATAAAAGGACAGTTAAATATATTAATGAGATACTGAACGTTGGTAATAAAAAGGTCCTTATACTTCTGGATAAAAGTACTACTACCACCGCTTTTAAAAAACGCGTTTTTGAAAATTCCGATAGTATGAAGATTAGAGGAGTCACTACTGATATTAAATTGATATCTGATTTTTCAGAATGGAAGAATATTGTAGAGACCGCGAAGCATTCCGGATATCAGGCAATAGTAATCGGTTTATATCATAGAGTTTTTAGTGACGGAAAGCATGTAGACAGTGAAGAGGTTCTTAAGTGGACTTCTGCTAATACTCCAGTACCTCTTTTTGCCTTTTGGAAGATGAGTGTAGGCAAAGGGAAAGCTGTCGGAGGCATGGTCCTTTGCGGCAGGGATCAGGGGCGTGCTGCAGGAAAGATTGTTCTTGAAATTCTAGGGGGAAAGCCCGTTAACAGCATTAGTCCGGTCATTCCCGAACAAGGAAACTTTGTTTTCAGCAAGTATGAACTTGAAAGATGGAAAATCAGGCTTCCTTATGGAATTTTGGAACAAACTGATTTTGAGCCATAAGCATACTTTTTTGAATTCAGCATCCTGAGCTCAACTGATTGTGTTTCAAATTTGTTACAACCGACATTATCCCATTGACTCAAAGTATTTGCTCAAATAAGAATTTTGCTGTTTGGCAAAGTAAGCAAATGCATCCCGTTTGGGCTGCTAATTTTTGTAATGGATGAGAAATGGATAAATTAAATATTTTGTTTTTATGCACAGGAAATTCCTGTCGCAGCCAAATGGCAGAAGGGTGGACCCGTCACCTTAAAGGTGATCAGATCAATGTTTATTCAGCAGGAATTGAGACTCACGGTCTTAACCCCAGCGCTGTGAAAGTTATGGCTGAAGCAGGTGTGGATATATCTGCACATTCATCAACACATATTGATGAATTCAGGCAGACTCAGATTGATGTTGTAGTTACTGTTTGTGATCACGCCCATGAGACATGTCCTTATTTTCCTGGCGGATGCAAGGTTGTCCATGTCGGATTTGATGATCCTCCAAGGATGGCCAGAGAACTGGCGGAACAAGGCGGATCAGAAGAAGACCAGCTTGACTGCTACCGTAAAGTCCGTGATCAGATTAGAGAATTTGTAGAAGGTCTACCTGAGGGACTTGTTTAAAACTCTTGATTTTACACTTGCCAAAAAAGCCGGAACCTTTTTAGGGGACCGGCTTTTTTATTTGTTAATTTTCCAATAAAACAGCTATAGTTGCACGGCTTTGAAGGATAGAACCCTGTATATAATTAAAAATTATTAAAGAGTAAAATTATCTGTATTTTTTACTTAAATCGTAATATATTCAACAGAGATTTCGCAATACCGTATTAACAACGAAAAATTACAGGTGTATTTTATGGAGTCATTGAGGGAGTTATATAGGGTAGGAGTAGGGCCTTCATCCAGTCATACCATGGGGCCCAAATATGCCGCTGAAAAATTTCTTGATAAAAACCCCGGTGCTGAAAAGTTTCGGGTTACCCTGTTTGAAAGCCTTGCTGCAACAGGCAAGGGTCACTTGACTGATTGGGCTGTATTGAGTGTTCTTGGAGAAGAGCGGACCGAGTTGCTGTGGAAAGCTGAAGAAAAAATGCCTGAACATCCTAACGGTATGTTCTTTGAGGCTCTCGACGGTTCAAACAAGGTTCTCGATTCCTGGAAAGTTTACAGTGTCGGCGGAGGGGCTATAAGAGAAGAAGGTGCTCAGAGTTCGAGTAACCAGCCTGTTTACGGCCTGAGCACAATTGCTTCCATCATGGCTCATTGCGAAGATAAAGGGATTACCTATTGGGAGTATGTGGAAAAGTGTGAAGGTCCTGAAATATGGGATTTTCTACGTGAAATATGGAGAGTTATGGACGAGTCTCTCGAGCGCGGCCTTGATGCGGAAGGTGTGCTTCCCGGTTCCATAGGTCTTCGCAGACAGGCAAAATCTTACTATCGCCGTACCCGTCTTGCCGGACCAGATATGCAGTTGACTGGCCTGACCACAGCTTATGCCCTTGCGGTTTCAGAAGAAAACGCAGCCGGTGGTGTTATTGTTACCGCCCCGACCTGTGGGTCCTGCGGGATTGTTCCTGCCACGCTTAAGTACCTGCAGCAGATTCAGGATCTTAAGGAAAATGATTTAATCCGAGCGCTGGCTACAGCCGGTCTTTTCGGTAATGTGATTAAGACAAATGCCTCAATCTCTGGAGCTGAAGTAGGTTGTCAGGGGGAAGTAGGATCTGCCTGCGCCATGGCATCAGCTGCAGCCACCCAGCTTATGGGTGGAACTCTGCGCCAGATAGAATATGCAGCAGAAATGGGTCTTGAGCATCATCTCGGACTGACCTGCGACCCTGTTGACGGACTGGTTCAGATTCCATGTATTGAGCGTAATGCATGTGCTTCTACCCGTGCTTTGGCGCGTGCACAGATGTCCATTCTTTCAGATGGAAGCCATCGTATTCCTTTTGATGAAGTGGTCTCGGTAATGCGTGAGACCGGACATGATCTTCCCAGTCTGTATAGGGAAACCTCAGGCGGTGGACTTGCAAAAGCGTATAATTCCCGCTGTAAGGGATAGATACCGATCTGAATCCGTTTTTGGGATTTGATTTTTGTGAAAGGCTGTCTTGTTAAAAGGCAGCCTTTTTTCATTATGAATACAACTTTCGTATGATGTTGTAATTTTAGTTTTGAATGATTATCTTGTTATTTCAGATCACAACTTAACCAACACAGATTTATCCATGTCATTTTACGTAAAAGCTACAATAATTTATTTTCTTTGTTATTTTTATATCCGCCTATGGATATGCAGGATGCTTCTAGAAAATCCCAAAATAAAGCGCGGGATTCTGGTTGCAACTGATCTTATGACCATAGCACTTCCTGTAACATTGTTTTATCGTGCTGAGCTTCCTTATATTTTAAAAATTATTTTACAGGGAGCCGGATACAGCTGGGCGGCGATTATTGCCTGTATGGTCCCGCTGGGTTTATGTTTTGAGCCCATCCGGTGGGGATTGAAGATCCTTGGTAACGAGATCAGAATTCCCCGGTTGAAGATTTTTGCTGTACTGTGTCTGGTCTCAGCAGTGATGACAATTGGCGGTTACATCAATGCGGCGTCACCTGTGGTCAAAGAACTTGAACTTGATCTGTCCGGCGGCAGTTCTACAGCCAAAGAGTACCGGGCAGTAGTTATTGCCGATCTTCATGCAGGTAAGCTTATGACCCGTGACCGAGTTGGGGCGGTAGTGAATCTGGTGAATACTCTCAGCCCAGAAATTGTATTTATGGTGGGAGATATTCTGGACGATCTGGATGCAGAGTTAACCGGTGCGGCAAACGAGCTGGCAAGAATCAGGGCTCCACTTGGGAAATATGCTGTTTTAGGTAACCATGAATACTACCTCGGTGATCGTTGGTCACAAAATATGCTCGAGAAGCAGGGGATAATCCTGCTTGATGATAGAAGTATTGTAATTGATGACCGCTTTCTTCTTGTGGGCCGAAATGATTTTGCCGCCCCTTTACGCAACGGCTCACGTATTGCCTTGAAAAACATTATTCCTCAGGACAACAGGCTGCCTGTCATTTTGCTTGATCATACTCCCCGAAAACTTGAGGAAGCAGAAAAAGCCGGAGTCAGCGTCCAGTTTTCAGGGCACACTCATAACGGGCAGCTCTTCCCATTCAACTACATTGTAAAAAAGATTTATGAGGAGGCATTCGGCCTCTATCAAAGGGGGAAAACTTTTTATTATGTGACTTGCGGAGTAGGTTTCTGGGGGCCGCCCTTAAGAACGAACAGCAGGCCGGAAGTAGTTCTCGTAAAACTGAAAATTTAACTAGTTGATTTAAAATTACCTGATATGGATTTAAAAAAACAGGCTCCCGGATAGATGCCGGGAGCCTGTTCATTTTAGCGGGGAAAAGAACCGTTATTTATATCGATGCAGGTTCCGTTAATGTATTCCGGGCAGTCTGTAGCCAGCCAGAACATGGCTTCTGAAACTTCTTCGGGTTTACCGAATCTTCCTGTGTAGACAACTGATTTTATATGGTTTCTGCGTTCAACTGGAATTGTATGCAGCATTTCTGTTTCAATTGGTCCGGGAGCGACAGCGTTAACTACAATTCCGTGGGGACCGAGAATCTTGGCAAAGCTCTTTGTCATATTGATCATGCCTGCCTTGGTAATTCCATACCAGACATCAGGGTGGCCAATCTGACCGGCGATTGAAGCATTATTGACAATTCTTCCATTTTTGAGGGCAATCATGGACTTTGATACTTCAGTAATTAGTGCTACAGGTGCTTCGATGTTGATTTTGAGGACATCCTGAACAGATTCAGGAGTGTATTCATTATATGGAGTTGCAAACATTACCCCGGCATTATTGATAAGAACATCAATTCCCGGGAGTCCTTCAACTAAGTCCTTAATTCCGGCAACATTTTTGAAATCATAGGCAACAGTCTGGACTTGTGGGTGGTCATTGTACTTAAAGTTTGAAAAGTCACGGGCAGCAATAATGACATTGTCTCCGTTTTCGATAAATCTTTCGGTAAGAACAAGGCCGATGCCCTTGTTTCCGCCGGTTATGAGTACGTTTCTATTTTTCATTTTATTTCCTTGTGTTGCATGTTTACTTTAAGTTTTACTTTAACTTTTGAAGGCTAAGTAAAACTTAAAGAATTATTGAAATCAAGCTGATTATGGATTGAAAAGAATCAAAGTCATATCATATTTTTTGATGATTTCAGGTGAAATTGACTGTGCTACTTAGGTAGTCAAGAATTGAATTTCAGATTTCAAGCCTATCGCTTGGTCAGGATTAATATATGAAGAATGATAAGTTAAAAATTGTAGGTCAATATCTGCTGGGAAACATGGACCTTGTCGCAGAAAGTTTTGCAGCTCTTCTGGTTGAACATCAGCCTCGCTGGTATGCCAATGTTGATTTTAAAGAGTTGAAAAATATGACTGCGCAAGGTGCTTCACGTACTCTTGAGTGCTTCGTCCGTGGTGATCTTGATGTTATGGAAGAATATTTCAGCAGCTGCGCCAACATCAAGCTGGACCGGGGAGTCGGCATCAGAGATGTCGTTGAAGGGGCCTTGCTCGGGAAACAGGCAATCAGGGATTTCGGGCGGAAGTTCTTTGACGAGAATCATGACTATCATGAATTCCTTGACGAGCTGGAAGACTTTTATTTTGAAGTTCTCAGTCTGAATACTGACCGATATTCGGGTATGCTTTTATCCCGTCTTAATACAGAGCATGTACGTAACAAGCTTTTGCTGGAGGCTTCCAGCACCGTAACCAGCGCACTTGATCCGGATGAAGTTCTGGATAAACTTGCAGAGGTGTTGGCCGGAACTGTTGATGATGGCTGCTGTACTATCTTTCTTGTCCATCCTGAAACAGGAGGACTCGCTCCAAGTGCCGGATTTGGTTATGCCAGTGCAGAATGTCAAAGCGCCTTGCGTGGCCTGCGGCTGTGTCCGTCAGGAAATGCGATAACCGGAGTGGATGGCAAAAGTTACGGATTTTGTTCCGTGAACAAGGCCAGTTCGTCTTTTGCCGATATACTTCCTGATGCAGTCAGGTCTGGTTCGGTGTCCCTTTTCCCGATCAATAACGGGACTAAAATGGTCGGAATGGCACTGGTTTCATCTGCCAAGAAAGGATTTACATTTGATGACGCTACTCAGGAGCTTATTGGCGGAATCCTGAATGCTGTAGCTGTGGCAATTGAAAGTGCCGTTACTGCCAGACAGACTAAAAGACAGCTCAAGGAAAGTGAAAGTCTGCGCCGGGTAGCCAACCTGTTGCTGCAGCGTCCTGATGGCAGAAATGGTGAAGTACTGACTCTCATTGCAGATGAAGCCAGAGGAATTGTTGATGGCGGCGGAAGTGCCATCTTGATTAATGAAGGCGAGAAGCTGCGATATGTTTATGGCGCGGGTAGCCCGCAGCCTCCAAAAGAATATTATGACGTAGAATCCAGTTTTTATGGTAATGTTCTTACAAATGGAAATACCGCAATCGTGCGTGATGCACAGAGTGAAATTCCCGAAGGGGAGTGCAGCCCTGAAATACGAACTTTGATAGTTGTTCCATTAAAAGAAGGTGGTCGTAATCTGGGGCTTCTGCTTGTATCCAACAAACCCGGAGGCTTTGATCACGCAGATAAACGCATCATGGAAATGTTTGCGGCCCAGGCTGTTTTGGCAATGCGTAACAGCCGAATGTTTGAACAGAGTGAAAAACTTGTTGTTCAGGATGAACGCCAGCGGCTAGCAAGAGAACTGCATGACTCAGTGACTCAGGCTTTATATGCAATTACCTTTTGTTCTGATGCGGCTGTCAGATCCCTTGAATCAGGTAAGGAGTCATCTGCTGTCGAGCAGTTGAAAGCCTTGCAGGGGATGGCGCAGCAAGCCATGCGGGATATGCGTTCACTCATATTTGATCTGCATCCTCCGGAACTCGAAAGTGAAGGACTTGTGGGAGCCCTGCAGGCCCGCTTAAACTCCGTTGAAATTCGTTCAGGATTGAGTGCGGACCTTTTGGTGGAAGGTGAAGAAAGACGTTTGCCGTTAAGGGTTGAAGAAGAAATTTTCAGGATTGCTATTGAGGCTTTGAACAACTCAACCAAACATTCAAAAGCTAAGTCTGTAATAGTCAGAGTTGATTTTGCCGATGGCTATACCTCAATTCAGGTTATTGATGATGGAAATGGTTTCAATCCCGAGACTCTGCCGACCGGCGGTATGGGACTTCGCGGAATTCGTGAACGTTCTGAGCGTATTAAGGCTGAACTTTCAATTGATAGTATTCCCGGGAGCGGAACAACCGTCCGGGTGGATATATATGATAACCCAGAGTCTCAGGAGGCGGTATAATGGGTGAGGTAATCAAAGTTCTTTTAGTTGATGATCATGACATTGTACGTATAGGTGTGCGTAGTTTTCTGGGTAGTTTTGACGATATAGAAGTCGTTGGCGAGGCGGCCAACGGACAGGAAGCCGTGGATCTGACAGCGGAACTTTCACCGGATATTATTCTTATGGATATGCTTATGCCGGTAATGGACGGGATTGAGGCTATCAGGCAGATTCGTGACCGCAAGCTTGAGGGGAGGATTATTGCCCTGACCAGCTTTGCCACAGATGATAAATTGTTTCCTGCAATCAAAGCCGGTGCAATGGGGTATTTGCTGAAGGATTCAACCCCGGATGAACTGCTTGAAGCCATCCGGAGGGTATATCGCGGAGAGCCGTCTCTTGCTCCTGATATTGCGAGGAAAGTTCTTTCTGAACTGTCAAATCCCGGAGATGAGGCAAAACCTACTCCGGACCCACTTACTCCCAGAGAACTGGATACGTTAAAGCTTGTTGCAAAGGGGAAAAGCAACAAGGCAATTGCGGAAGAGATGTTTGTAAGTGAAGCGACTGTGCGCACGCACATGACAAGTATTTTATCCAAGCTGCATCTTGCCAACAGGGTGGAGGCTACTCTTTATGCTTTAAGGGAAGGTATAGCCTCTTTATAGCCAGTATCAATATATAGTGCGTTTTTTGAAGGGAGATTCCATTAGGTTTCTCCCTTTTCTTTTGTACTACGACAAAAGTCGTAAGCATCTAATATCAATGTTTGATAAAATGAGAAGTTGATATTCGAACTTCAATCCGAAGATTTAGACTGGTGAGTATGTTTATATCGTTTTTAGGGCGGGAATGAAAATCTACTCATTCTTGTTTAAAAGTGAACTTGTTGAGATAGTTATAAAATGATGAAGATGGAAAATTATTATAAACGGTCTTTATGCAAATCCAGGGCAGTTGTTTTGAAAGCCATTTTCTTGGACTGTTCATTGTTTGTTACCGGATGTCTTAAGTGGCAGCGCGAGCCCATGGAAATGTTCAGGTCAGAGCGGATTCTTCAAGAAAAATGGGAAGGGTGATTTATGCTGTGCGGCCATCCATTTATTATGACCTGCAGGTTGAAAGCAAAAGAAGGATGTGAAGAACGTCTAAGGCTGCTTCTTGAAGATGCAGTAAAACAATGTTCAGGTCAGGAAGGACTGATGGTTTACTGTCTACATCAGGGAAAGAATGATCCGGCTGTTTTTATGCTCTATGAACAGTTTACATCTGAGGCGTCATACCGGATGCATCTGGATAGTGATGTTATTCGTAAGGTTCAGGACAAGTTGATTGATATTCTTCATGAGCAGCCTACTGTTGATTTCTGGGTTATGCTTGGGAAAACAGGAAAAAAACAATGTTGTTGATAGATTGGCGTTATTTTATGTTTCGGGCTTAGCTCATGGTTTTGAGAAATCCAGATCAAAGCAGAAAGTGTAGTTGAACATATCTTACTAGCTTTTATGTATACTGTTTCTGCAAATGCAGATGAATTAAATTACTTTAAATTTCAGGAGTGTATAATGAAAAAAGATGTAAAACCAGGTAATTTTGCGTTTCCTACTCCAGTTTGGTGTGTAGGCAGTTATGATGCTGATGATAAACCCAATGTCATGACCATTGCTTGGGGAGGCATCTGTTGTTCAGTTCCTCCGTGTCTGACAATATCTCTGCGCAAAGCAACATACACCTATGGCTCAATCATGGAGCGCGGTGCTTATACCGTTTCAGTTCCATCGGTAAAATATGTTGACGAGGCTGATTATTTCGGGATGGCCAGTGGCAAAAATACAGATAAATTTGCAATAAGCGGGCTGACACCGATTCGTTCAGAGCTTGTTGATGCTCCTTATGTGCAGGAATTTCCACTGATTTTCGAGTGCAAGGTAATTCATACTCTTGAGATTGGCCTGCATACTCAGTTTGTGGGCGAAATTCTCGGAATCAAAGCCGATGAAGGCATCCTGGATGATAAAGGACTGCCCATGATGAGTAAGGCTGAGCCATTTGCTTATGCTCCGGCTGGTAAGTCATACCGGGCAATTGGAGGTCAGGTCGGTACCGGCTTCAGTTCGGGTAAAAGGTTGATGTAAAAAGGTAAAAACTGTCTGGGAGACAAATGATGATAAACTTTGAGATTAATGAAGAGCTTTGTATACAGTGCGGGCTTTGCGTGCAGGACTGTGTCTTTGCGGCTATTGAGATGGATGATTATCCAAAAATGGTTAACGAGAGTCGGTGCATTAAATGTCAGCACTGCCTTGCTGTCTGTCCTACCGGTGCCCTTTCAATTATAGGTAATTCACCTGAAGATTCGAGTCCGATTAAGGGAAATATTCCTTCAGAAGATCAGATGAGCATACTCATAAAAGGGCGTCGCTCGGTCCGTAAGTACAAACCTGAACCTCTTGATCCAAAAGTGATTCAGAAGCTTATGGATACTGCGTGGCATGCTCCCACAGGTGTTAACTCTCAGTGTGTTCATGTGACCCTGATGGAAGACCCCGATCATGTTAAGTCCTTTAGCGATGAAATTCATTCGCGTATTGAAGATGGGGTAAAAAACGGAACTTTACTTAATACGCCAATCAGCCATTATTTCGAATGGGCACTCAAAGCGCGTGAAAGCGGGGTGGATATGCTGTTTCGCGGTGCTCCCCATCTGATGATAGTTTCCGCTCCCAAGACTGCTCCATGTCCGGTGGCAGATACCCATATTTTTCTATCCTATTTTGAACTGATGGCGCAATCTATGAAAATAGGGACATTGTGGAATGGTATTTTGAAGGCCACTGTAGAATCAATCTTTCCTGACTTGAGAGAAAAGCTAGGCATCCCTGAGGATCATGAAATCGGATATGCCATGATATTTGGAAAACCGGCGATTCAATATCAGCGAACTATTGAACGCGGGGCTGCCAATATCAATCGAGTCGGCTGGAACAGCTGATTTCTTTCGATAGATCCCCGGAATTATGAATCTCCCGACCTTTGGTTGGGAGATTTTTTTTATGAAATTTATAAAAACGGCCATTGTCAACCGACCTGAGGTCCTTTTTAAAATGGATACTCTTTTCAGTGAACAGGAATAAACTTATAGTGAAAGGAGATCGGTTTGAAAAATATTGAAATTAAGAGAGTTGAGTGCTCCGAGGTGGCAACTGTAGGAGTTTTAATGGTTGATGGAGTGTGCGTGTGCTGGACTCTTGAAGAGCCCTGGCGCGATAACCGTAAGGATGTATCATGTATACCTGAAGGCCGTTATCCTCTGGAGCTGGAATATTCACCTTCCAAAAAACAGAAACTATGGACAATAAAAAATGTTCCAGATCGTACCTATGTAAGAATCCACACGGGTAATACTGTGCTTGATACAAAAGGTTGTCCGCTGACAGGGTCGAAACCGGGAATATTGGATGGCAGGAGAGCAGTACTGGGCAGCCAGGATGCATTTACAGAATTTATGCAGACCATGTCAGATGTCGATAAATCCGAGATACTAATTTCCAATGTTTCGGGTAATGGACTCTCTGCAAATTGAATGCATGGTGTTTTAGTTAATTATTTATGGTTGTTATGTTTTTTGTTGTCATTGGCAGAAGATAATCTCTATGTTGCAGGACTATATGTTTTCCCTTTACTAAGCGCCCCCCGGCAGTAGTAAATTCATATCCGGGAGCAGCTATAATCTTGATTGAAATATACAGACAAAGTCCCTTTTTAATTTTCAATTCACAGATTCAGACCTGTAAAGCGAAGTATAACTTATTTTGTCACCTTCAAGAGTGGTGGTATGTCAGAGAAATACCTGCGCATAGTTTGAGGCAATCGCAAATAGATCCGATCAGTAATTTTTTACGTAATGCAGTTGAATCAGATGTTGGACCAAAGATAGTTGATTGAAAAACAGTTAAAGTATTACTTTAACAAAATCAGACGGACGAGATAGAATCTGTTCGTCTGATTTTGATTAATTATAAATTGAGATGTTAAAAATGTATGAAATACTTAACCTATTTGAAATCAGCTCAAATGACTGCTAGGAATTAAGAAGTCCAAATTTAAAAACAGGAATTATTGTGAGTTCAAATATAGATGATAATAACGAAAGGTTACCGGAACAGATTTCGGAAGTCTTTGAATCCTTTTCTGATTTTATTTTATTCACTGATGACAGTGGTAATATCTGCTCAGCAAATTCTCCGGCTGCAGATTTTTTTGATGGTCCTTTGAACAAACGCAGCATCTGGAATCTTCTTGAAGTTGAAGTCTCTGAAATTTCGTCCTTTTTAGAGCTTTACCCGGCAGGGAACGTACATGAAATCCCCTACGGAGAAAGCGGGGGTAGTTATTCATTACGTATGGTCCCTTTAAGTGGGCCGTACTGTTCTCAGGGATATGTCGCAATTGTCACCAATAATGCCCCGTTCGTTGAATTACATGAAACTTATGAGGAGCGCATTGAAGATAATATTGCAGCTCTTGATGATAGTGTTTCCCTGTTCAATGCCTTGTTTGAAGCTGCTCAGGATCCTACAATTCTAGTTGATTCATCGTTTAGAATCCTGACTTCCAATCCGGCTTCCGAAAGACTGTTCGGTCGAAGAGCCTCTTTATCCGGAAACTGTTGTCTGAATATTTTCGATGCCGGGTCGGCTATTGTCGTTCGTGAATATCTGGAAACCTGCACAACAAAAATTCCAGTTCCCTTTGATGAATTACTCACAGCAAGAGATGCAAAGGGAAATGAGATTCCGGTTGAAATAACAATGCATAAAGTCAGCCTTCAGTCGGGCACAGTATTTCATCTTGGACTGCGGGATATGAGTGATATTCAACGCCTTGAAACAGGGCTTGAGGAGAGCAGGGAACAGGTGGACGGCATGAATGTGGCATTGCGAACGGTTATTGAATCTGTGGAGGAAGAAAAGCGCGACATGCATGAGGAATTTGCCCTGCAGGTTCGTGAACAGATTCTGCCTGCACTGGATAGGATGATCAAGGAGCCGCTTCCGCAGATGCGTAGAAGTTTCGGCAAATTCATCAAAGAGAGACTTGCTGCACTGACAGGGGAGACCGGGGACAATTTTGATAATCTTTTGCTTAAGCTAACCCCTCGGGAAGTCGAAATATGTCGATATATTGAGTCCGATAAAAGCACTGAAACCATAGCTGAGTTACTTTCCATAACAGCTGACACAGTTCGGACACATCGTAAGAATATCCGCCGTAAACTGGGATTACGTGGAAAAAACATTACTTTGATTTCATATTTAAAGCATCAGGCAGCCTCATAGCCTTATTGGGTACCCCTGATACCCAATTCATACCTAATAGATCGCCTTGTGGGTAGAAGATAAATCTGTATTGTTACAAACATCGACTGGCTATTTGTCTTTTACTTTTTACTTTTTGCGCCCCAAATGACTTCTGAAGAATTAGATAAAATCAACACTAAGAATGCTGCAGTTACTATTGTTTTATCTGTAATTGCATTAGCTGTTTTTCTTGGTATGTCATTTATGCATCGTAGTAAAATACAAAACATCTCTTCCACTTCCTCTTCTATGGTATACAAAAACGTATACATAACAAATTAGTTTACATATTCAGGAGAAAACATGAAACGTTTTACTGCCTTATACCTTGCTATTTTCACGCTGTTTTTAGCTGTGTCTCTTTTCGGGTGTTCCCAACAGGAAAAAACCGGTCTTGCCAAAGTAAAAGAGTCCGGAGAGATCAGTTTTGCCATGAGTGGAGGCTATCCTCCATTCAACTACTACAATAAGCAAAATGAGCTTGTTGGTTTTGATGTGGATGTGGCCAGAGAGGTTGCAAAACACCTCAACGTCAAACTCAAGCCGGTAACGACTGAGTGGAGTGGGATTATCGAAGGCTTAAGAGCTGGTATTTACAGCGGTATTCTGGGCAGCATGGCTGCGACGGAGCAACGCAAAAAGGTCGTCGATTTCTCTACACCTTATTACTATTCCGGTGCGCAGATGTTTGTTCGTGCAGATGCCCCTTTTTCCTCCCCGGAAGAACTCAAATCAAAAGCAGTTGGACTGGTAACCGGGACCACCTTCGAACAGGATGCAAAGAAGCTTGGAGTAAGCGATATCCGTCTTTATAAAGATGATACCCACACTCTTACAGAGCTTTCAAATGGTGTTATTGACGGAGTTATAACCGACCGTGTTGTTGGTGTTAATGCCATGAACAGCGGCAAATTCAACATTAAGCCTCTTGGTTCTCCCTTGCGCAAGGAAGATATTGCTGTTGCCTTCAGGAAGGAAGACAGGACGCTTACGGATGAAGTTAATAAAATTCTTAAACAGCTGCATGAAGACGGCACTCTTACCAAGCTTAGTAAGAAGTGGCTCAAGGTAGACATTACTAAGAAATAACGAAGAAAGGGGGCGCAAAGCCTCCTTACTTTTTAGAACAAGGGAAAATTAATGTATTTCGATTTTTCATCTTTGCCGGAATATCTGCCGTACTTTCTTCCGGCGGCATGGATGACCCTGGAAATTACCGTACTAGGAATTCTATTAGGACTTGTATTGGGGCTTGCTACCGTATTTATGCGGATTTCCGATAAGAAAATTCTGAATGTTCCAGCACATGCGTATATTTATATTATTCGCGGAACTCCGCTTTTACTGCAACTGCTCTTTATTTATTTTGGAATGCGCAGCCTTATAGGGCTTTCCGCTCTTCCAGCTGCTGTTCTGGCACTCGGGGTTCATAATGGAGCCTATATCGCAGAAATATTCAGAGGTGCAATCTCTTCAATCTCAGCCGGGCAGATGGAGGCCGCGCGCAGTATCGGGATGAGTTATCCACGGGCCATGATAAGAATTATTCTGCCGCAGGCATTTAAACGTGCAGTACCGGCACTTGGCAACCAGTTTATCATTGCACTTAAGGATTCATCACTCGCCAGCACCATTACTATCAATGAGTTACTGCTCAAATCTCAGCAACTCGCTTCATCTAATTTCATGATGATGGAAATGCTGACTATCGCAGGTATTTTTTATCTGATTTACACAGGTGCCTTTACCTTCCTTTTTCATGGAATTGAAAGAAGACTCGATACGAGTCGAGCATAGGAGGATTTATGCAGGATACTATTTGCATTGAAGGTGTCCATAAGTGGTTCGACACCCATCATGTTCTCAAAGGGATTGATCTGAATGTAGGTAACTCTGACGTGGTTGTGATTATCGGGGCCAGCGGATCCGGCAAATCTACACTTCTGCGCTGCGTAAACCGGCTCGAAACATACGCCAAAGGCGAAATCAGTATCAACGGGGATAAAATTCCAAGTGGCGAAAAGGAAATAAATGCCATGCGCAGCCGGGTGGGAATGGTCTTTCAGCACTTCAACCTGTTTCCCCACATGAATGTTCTGGGCAATGTAACAGAAGGGCCGACCCAGGTTAAAAAGATGCCAAAAGCTGAAGCAGTTGATCTGAGTATGTCTTTTCTGGACAAGGTCGGGATGGCTGATTGGGCGGATGCATACCCCGAAACTCTTTCCGGGGGACAAAAACAGAGAGTGGCAATCGCACGCGCGCTGGCAATGGAGCCGGAAGTAATGCTCTTTGATGAGCCAACCTCAGCCCTTGACCCTGAACTGGTAGGGGAAGTGCTTGGTGTAATGCGTGATCTTGCAGATGATGGAATGACTATGATGGTTGTTACTCACGAAATGAACTTTGCAAATGAGGTAGCGGATTCAGTGGCCTTTATGGATCAGGGAATAATCCTTGAACAGGATAAGCCCTCCCGTTTGTTCTCGGTTCCTTCCGAACCCAGAACTCAGGAATTCCTTTCTCAAATTATATAAATACAAACTACAGGAAATTATGACTGTTTACACAGAACGACAAGAAGCATTGGCAGGCGTTATTGACGACGAATCATCCAAATCTGACTGGACCGATTGGAAATGGCATATTCGTAATACCATCAAAACGGTCTCCAGTTTCGAAAAAGCCCTTGGTATAGAGTTCAGCGACATGGAGCGGAAAAAACATGAGCTGACCTTGAAAAAGTTCCCATTGGCGATCACTCCCTATTATTTGTCGTTAATAGATGTGAATGATTACAAAAACGATCCTGTTTTTCTTCAGTCTTTCCCTAGTCCTGAAGAGCTGAAAATTGAACGCTGTGATATGTCGGATCCTTTGCATGAGGACAAAGACAGTCCTGTTCCCGGAATTACTCACCGTTATCCGGACAGGGTGCTTTTTCATATAAGCAACCTTTGTTCAATGTATTGCAGACACTGCACCCGTAAACGCAAAGTTGGAGATCACGATTCAATACCTTCGCGTGATCAGTTGGAACAGGGAATTGAATACATCCGTAATACTCCGCAGGTTCGTGATGTTCTTCTTTCCGGCGGTGATCCATTTATGCTCTCTGACGAGAAGCTGGACTGGATTCTCACAAAAATCGGTGAAATAGAGCATGTTGAAGTTGTCCGTATCGGTACCAGAATGCCGGTTGTGCTGCCTTATCGCATTACTGACGATCTGATTGAGATGTTAAAGAAACATCATCCGCTCTGGATCAACACACACTTCAACCACCCACGTGAAGTAACGGATTCGTCGCGCAGAGCACTTGCCAAGCTTGCAGATGCAGGAATTCCTTTAGGAAACCAGAGTGTGCTCCTGGCCGGAATTAACGACTGCCCCAGATTGATTAAAACCCTGAATCAGAAGCTGGTAAAAAACAGGGTTCGTCCATACTACCTGTACCAGTGTGATTTGTCTGAGGGCTTGAGTCATTTCCGCACTCCCGTCGGTAAGGGAATAGAGATCCTTGAAAGCCTGCGCGGACATACCAGTGGTTTCGCAGTTCCAACCTATGTTGTCGATGCTCCCGGTGGAGGAGGCAAGATTCCGGTAATGCCTAATTACATCGTTTCATGGGCGACAAACAAAGTTGTTCTCAGAAACTATGAAGGTGTTATCACAACCTATACCGAACCGGATTCATACGAATGCAATTATTGCGATAGAAACTGCAGTGAGTGTAATCTGCAGTTAAAAGAGGAAGATGCAGAAGAAAAGGCGATCGGTATTGAAAAGCTTATTTCAGATTGGGATGATACCCTGAGCCTAACCCCGGAAGATAATGAAAGAGCGGAGCGCAATTCCAATGTCGCATGATTCAATCACTACCGTTGGGAACAGCCTGATTCAGAAGGGCTCTTTTAACGATCGGATCTATCTGATGTCTTTATCTGAACAAGATATGCCTGAAATAGTGGACGATTTGATTAAAATGGCCACAACAGAAGACTTTTCTAAAATATTTGCCAAGATTCCGAACTCTTATGCAGATTCATTTATTTCCAATGGATTTGAAAAAGAAGCTGTTGTTCCTGGTCTGTTTGCTGAAGAAGATGGTATGTTTCTAAGCTTTTACCGTTATCCATGGAGAAAGCGGCAGGGCAATAAGGTAGAGCTGGATCAGGTGCTTTCAGTTGCTGAGACCAAAAAGGGGAAGGGGAATGTATCAACTCTGCCCAGCACCCTGACTATGCGAAGGCTTGATCCGTTAGATGTCGATGCACTCACTCGCCTGTATGATAAGACATTTGAAACCTATCCTTTTCCTATTACGGACCCGGATTTTATAGGGCAGGAAATGGCCGACGGTGTACGTTTTATGGGAGTATTTGAGGACGATGTGCTTGTGGGCGCGGCTTCTGCTGAGATAAGCAGCGATGGTTACAGTGCGGAGATGACGGATTTTGCTGTAAATCCGGATTACCGTAAAATGGGCATAGCTGGAGCCTTGTTGAGAGCTCTTGAAGAAGAGTGTTGTGATCTTGATATTAAATGCTGCTTTACGATTGCCCGTGCCTGTTCCCATGGAATCAACTCTCTGTTTTCCAAAGGTGATTACTCCTTTTCCGGAAGACTGATAAATAACACCAACATCAGCGGCAGTCTTGAATCGATGAATGTGTGGTATAAAAGTATGTAAAAAACTAAAACCTGACTCACATCGAGTAAGACAGCAGGAAATATCAAATAAAATAAATGAGCCCAGTTCCGATTCGGAACTGGGCTCATTTATTTTATTCTTTTATCGACTGCTCCTGCCGGAAATCAGGCAAGGGAACCGGAGGCTTTCGCCAGCTCCTGAACAGTCCCAAGCCAATTGTCATCAGCACCACCGATCCGTAGAAAGCTCCCATCATCTGGATTCCGCTGAATCCTAGAGCATTTCCACCGGTATAGATGATTGATGATGCTGCAAACCCTAAAAGGGTAGGGAACACCATTGAAAATACCATCCACTTGTATGATCCGGTCTGAACCTTAATCATGATGGTGGTGGCAAGGCATGGCGGGTAAAGGGCAAAGAAGACCATTACCGCCAAAGCATGAAGCGGAGTAAATCCTCCTTCTTCAGACTCGCTACCCATTCTTTCTTCAAGACTTTTATTTTCATCAGCTCCCTGCTGGTACAGAACCCCGATGGTCGCAACGCTGGATTCACGTGCTGCGAAAGAGGAAAGTATTGCTACGTTGATTTTCCAGTTGAACCCTGCCCATTGAGTAATAGGCTCAAGTGAACGTCCTATCATACCGAGGAAACTGGTGCTGATCTGAACTTCCTTCATCTCACGTCTGATGGATTTTCGTTCGGATGCAAGTCCTCTCAAGGCCTTGTTCACTTTTTTAGCGTCCTTGTCCTTTTTGGGATTCAGGAATCTGAACATATATGGATGGTTTTCCATGTATCGGTCAGAAAGGGCCTGTGATGCTTCCTTGGTTTTAATGGTCATTCTTTCTGCCCTATAATCGGAATAGACATTGAGCAGAGAAACAATGGAAGCCTCATCCTTAAATTGATCAGCGTAGGCGCTTGCAGATATTTTTTTCTGAAACTTAATAACGGCTGAATCCATCTGCGACTGAAACTTTACCATGTCTGTTTCAGGCACACCCGGAAACTGAAGCAGGGTAAAAACGCATACGGATACGGCAACAACAATACTTCCTACTTTTTTGATGTATTGCCAGGTTCGTTCCAGGGCACGCTGTCCCACGCCGAATAGGGTCGGTGGATGATATTTGGGCAGCTCCATGACAAAAGGAGCTGTTTCCTTGCTTTTAAGCACGGTAGATGTCAGCAGCTTTGCAATAAGAAGAGCGGCAAAGATTGTGAAAGTGGACAAAAACAGCATTGCCCATGATTTATATGGTGCAAAGAATACGTTTACCAGCAATGTATAAAACGGAATCTTGGCCAGGCAGTTCATATATGGAACCGTGAGAATGGTAGCCATTCTCGATCGTTCGTCAGGAATACCCTTTGTGGACATTACTCCGGGCACTGCGCATCCGCCGGCAAATACGCCGCCGAGAATAAATGGCAGTGTTGACTGTCCATGCAATCCGAATGAATGGAACAACTTATCCAGAATAAAGGCGATTCGTGCCATGTAGCCGCTGTCTTCCAGAATGGCAATCAAAGCGAACAGAATCAGGAAGATCGGAATATAGTTTAGTAAGCCGTTTGCGGAATCAACAATCCATAGGCCCATTGAACGCAGATAAGGGTCCTGAAGAAGACCGGCATCGGGAAGGACCATGGCTATCAAACTTCTGATTTTAGCCAGATACGGCCACCAGTAGTTTGTCAGCTCATATCCCTTTACGATGGAAAGCTGGTAGATGATAAAAACGGTAGCAATAAGGAATATCGGTGCTGCAAAACGGTTCAGGACAATATTATCAATCATGTCGGTAATGGTATCCTTGCCTTCCTTTTCCTCAGTCACACAAGATTCTATGATGTCTGTTGCCAGTCTGTCCCGGCATCCGACCATAAAATCAGCTACACCCATATAATGCTCGTTTTCAAAATCCTCCCTTATAGCTTTGGCTTCAAGCATGGGACTGCAATTCGGACCCAGTGCCTTCTGAACTATGTGCTCCGCTTCACTGTCACCTTCCACAAGTTTTACTGTCAGCCAGCGCAGGGGATAATTCTTTCCAAGTCCGGCTTCTTCAAGTGCACTTTGCAGTTTTTGAAGTTTAGGCTCAAGATCTTCGTAAGTAATATTTAATGCGTTATGTTCTTTACGGTTTGCTGTTTCGTTAATGCAGTCCCGTAACTCGTTTTTCCCTTTACCTTTACGTCCAATTGTCGGGATGACTGATACACCGAGACGGTGTTCAAGACGGGTTATATCAACGATTGTACCGTTGCGTTTGGCAACGTCCATCATATTAAGGGCAAGTATGACGGGAAATCCCATCTCAAGTACTTGAAAGGTGAAATACAGGCTGCGTTTAAGAGAAGATGCGTCCACCACGTTTACAAGGACGTCCGGTTTTTCCTCAATTAGAAAATCTCTGGCAACGCGTTCTTCCAGCGAAAAGGATGTCAGGCTATATGTACCGGGAAGGTCTATAGTTTCAACCCTGACATCCTTGTGACGGTAGGTTCCGGATTTTTTATCAACAGTTACACCGGGGTAGTTGGCAATGTGCTGATTGGCTCCGGTGAGCATGTTAAAGGTGGTCGACTTTCCAGCATTTTGCTGTCCAACCAGCCCCACCAGCAGCTTTTGCGAGCTGGATTTGGTCGTGGTACTCATTATTGGTTGTCTCTGGTTTATTGGTTGTGGGGCAGTTACTGTTTGATAGATTCAACTTCAATGAGGTCAGCTTCAGATTCTCTCAGGGCCACTTTGTAGTTTGCAACCCGGCATTCAATAGGATCTCCGAGCGGAGCCCTTCGAATTACTTCAATTTCGGTTTGCGGAACAAACCCAAGGTCCAAAAGCCTTTGGCGAACTGCACCGCTGGAACGATGACAAATAATTTTAACACGGTTTCCGGACTTGATATCACCGAGCAAGCAGCACCTATCTTTCTGCGTTCCCATTCTTCTTTGTCCAGGCATATTAACCTCCTGTTTGTTTAATTGAAAACGACAATCAACTCCAGTTGAGTAATCGGGCAATCCATTTGTTTTGTCAAGAAAAAGCAGTCAGCGATTATCGTTATCAATGCTACAAATTGGTATTAAATTACAGGGGATGAGTGAGATTGGATTAAAAACTTCGAAACTTTGAGGGGTTATAAATTAATGACGATCTTTGTGATTTGTCTTGGCTTGCTAAAATATATTATATTTTGATGAGATACAGAAGAAGTGAGCCTCCAAAATTCCTTATTATTCATGCTGATGACTGAGCATTCGGTTTTCTGAGTTCTGTAAATAGTTATTTAATTTCGTGACTGATCAAAAATAATATTCTACATCGTAGAATATGGAAAATATGATTGAAAACTGCCCGTGTAACGGTAAGGGCTCAAGTAATTTTGCAGCTCCATGGATTCTGCTTACACTTTATAAAAGTGAAGGAATGCATGGATATGCTTTGGCTGAAGTAATCAGGAAAAGGCTTGAGGAATTCGGGTTCGGCCTTAATATCGCAGGTGTGTATCGCCACCTTGCAGCAATGGAAAACAGGGGAATGCTGATCTCAGAAATTGATCCGGGCAAAAGAGGAGTTTCCAGAAAAAGATATAAACTAACGGACTCCGGAGCATCCTGTCTTCACAACTGGATTGGTACCATGCAAAGTCAGGCCGGTATTATTCAGGCTTTCTTTGATCTTGCTGAAAAAAAAGTTCCTGATCATTTTTTCACCCCCAAGGATTAAGTAAGTCATGTGCAGGAGTTTTGTCAGTATTTTTTATAAGCTGTTGCCTGTATTTCTTGTTCTCATTCTCTGGGAAATTACAGCTGTTTCGGTTCACCAGTTCCGTGGGGTTGAGTTTCCTGATCCATTTCAGACACTTCAGAAAGTGTTTCAGCTGCTGATGGGCCGTGAACTCTCAGGCCATAATCTTTACGAGCATATCAGTTCAAGCCTTAAGCGTTGGCTTATAGGATTCGGAATTGCAGTGGGCTGCGGGCTCTCATTCGGTATGCTGGCCAGTTGGAGCAGATGGTTCGAAAAAATCACCGCCGGTATTCCTCAATTTCTGCTTCTAATTCCCGGTTTGGCATGGATTCCTGTTGCAATTCTAATTTTTGGAATTGGTGAGGCAGCAACTGTGGCCATGATCAGTATTTCAGCATTTGCTCCGATTGCGATCAGTGTGATCTCAGGAATCAAAGGAGTTGATATCAATTACATAAGGGCAGCTGAAATGATGGGAACAGGGCGGGCAGAACTGTTTTTCAAAGTTCTGCTCCCGGCTTCTCTTCCTTCGATGCTGAGCGGTTTGAGAATCGGTCTTGGAACAGGCTGGAGGGTTCTCGTTGCAGCGGAAATGGTAGTGGGAACGGGAACTGGGCTGGGATATTCCATCATCCAATCCCGTTGGACTCTCGATTATTCCTCATCCTTTGCATGTATCGTAATTATTGTTGCTGTCGGATTATTTTTTGAAAAGGTTCTCCTGCGCGCACTGGAGAAGAGGACCGTTGATTTATGGTCTGTTGCACCGGAGAATTCATGATCAGGTATGCAGATGTAAGCAAAAAATTCAGGACTAATGGTTCAGGTTACATACCGGTGCTCAGCAATATAAATCTTGAAGTTGAAGATGGTGAATTTCTCTGCCTGCTCGGTCCGAGCGGATGCGGAAAAACAACACTTCTGAACCTTGCTGCCGGATTTATTGCTCCTGATTCCGGCTGCATCAGTATTGATGGAGTAGAAATTAAAGGTCCCGGTCCAGATCGAGGTGTCGTTTTTCAGGATTCAAATCTGTTTCCATGGCTCAGTGTGCTCAAAAATGTCGAGTATGGTTTAAAGCGCATGAAAACCGAGAGGAAAAGATGTCGTGATATTGCCATGGAGTGCCTTGAGAAGACCGGAATGGCTGATCATTCAGACAAGTTTCCTCATGCTCTTTCGGGAGGAATGCGTCAGCGGGTGGCAATTGCACGGGTCATGGCTCTTGCTCCTAAAGTTATGCTTATGGATGAACCGTTCAGCTCTCTTGATGCCAATACCCGTGAACATCTTCAGAATCATCTGATTAACGACTGGAGCGGATTTGACAGGACTGTCATTTATATAACTCATAGTGTTGATGAAGCAGCCTACCTTGCGGATAGAGTTATAATATTGAGAGACGCTGCAATGGGTATCCACACAGATATTTGCCTGAAGAGGTCGGGTCCGAAAGAAAGAATATCTGAAGAATTTTCTATTATTAAAAAAGAATTACGTGCAGCACTGGCAGAACTTCCATGCTGTATAAGTCGATAAGGATTTTTTAAAATGTTCAAAAGAGTATTATACATTCCATTGGCAATTAGTTTTATTTTATCTGTATTCTCCTATACTCAGGCCTCAGCAGCAGAGATCAGATTTGCTTTTCAGGATAGAATAGGAAGCGTAATCCCCATTGTTGCTGTCGCTAACGGGTATTTCAAAGATGAAGGTTTAAACGTAAAACCTTTGACTTTCAGCAGTGGACCCGCATGTGCAGAAGCCTTATACTCCGGTGCTGCAGATATAGGAGCCATGGGGGATACTACTGCCATTATTACAGTAAGCAGAACTGAGAGGTTCAGAATTATTGCCAGTCATGCGACCGGAGAGCACAGACACAGGGTTATGGTGCAAAAGAACAGCTCATTTACAAATCTTGCAGATCTCAAAGGAAAACGACTTGCTGTAAAGAAAGGAACTTCGACTTATGGAGGCCTGCTTGCTGCATTGAAAAAACAGGGTATTCTGCCTTATGAGTTTCAGATTATCGATCTTTCTCCCTCAGTTATGAATGATGCATTGGCAGCGGGGTCAATTGATGCTTTTGCTGCAAGTGAACCTACCCCGTCATTAAAAGAGGGTAGTCTTTTTAAAGAATTATCCACATTTGGCGGATTGGGAAATGAATATCCCATAATGATTCTTGCTGATCATAATTGTTTTAAAGATCGTGCAGAAGATATGGAAGCCTTTCTAAAAGCCTTGAAAAGGGCGGAAAAATTCATCGGTAAAAATCCTGATGAGGTGATCAGGATTATGTCTCAGGAGACCGGCTTGTCTCCTGAAGCTGCAAAACGGGCAGTAAAACGTCATCAGTACAGCCTGCGGCTGGATGATGGAATTATCATCAGCCTTGAAGATACGGCACATTTTTTATGTAGTGAAAAGATCATTCGCAATGTGCCTGACTTTAGAGAGGTGAGTGATTTTTCATATCTTGAGAAGATAAATTAATAAGCGCAAAATTGTATTGACCAGAAATATGAGATAACTGCTGCAAGCTTATGATCCACCATGTCAATACATGATAAGCTATGATCTTGCCTCTTTGTTTAAAGATCAGTACTATGCTGATATATTGAAATAAATTGTTCGATGGTTGATTGCCTGCTTGTAGGAAGTACATTGATAAATACAGCTTAACAGGAATAATAATGACCGGAAAGAAATGGGGACCAGAGGAAAGAAAAGAATGGCAGGACAGAGCTGTAATTGAAAAAAATTACCAGCAGGAAGTACTGGATAAGCTGTTTGAACTTCCTGATTGTTATCGACTGGAGCAGTATGGTCAGCTTTCTTATGATCCTGATCGATATCCGCTTTATGCTGTCCTTTCCAGAGACTGGAATAATGATCTGCCGACGGCTTTGATAACGGCCGGTGTTCATGGTTATGAGATCGGCGGTGTTTATGCTGCGTTAAAGTTCCTTAAAGAAACGGCGCTTAACTATTTAAAATCGTTTAATCTGATAGTTATTCCCAGTGTCAGTCCCTGGGGATTTGAAACAAATAACCGCTGGAATCCTTATGCAGTTGATCCTAACAGATCCTTCACGGGAGATAACTTTGCGGAGGAATCAGATTTTCTAAAGAAGTTTGCAGCAAAGATTCCCGGAGAAATTCTTGTTCACATAGATCTTCATGAAACAACTGATCGCGATAAAACTGTTTTTCGCCCGGCTCTTGCGGCAAGGGATGGGCTGGAAAAGTTGAATGATGATATACCTCAGGGATTTTACCTGGTTGCAGATGAAGAAAGACCGGAACTTGATTTTCAGCAAGCGGTGGTTCGCTCAGTTGAAGAAGTTACCCTGATTGCGGATAAGGATGAGCAGGGCAGAATTTTGAATGAGCCGGCCAAAGCTCATGGGGTAATTTATTATGCCATGCATAAACTTGGCTTAAGCGGAACTCTGACAACAGCCAGATTTCATACCACCACTGAAGTATATCCGGATGGCGACTGGATGACTCCTGAATCAAGTGTTGAGTCACAGATTGCAGCTATCAGAGGCGGGCTTGATTATGTACGTGAATATCTCAATTCCTGTAAAAATTAACACTAGATCAGTCTGAAGTTGGTGATAAACGTCCCTCGCGCAAAGCTGGGGGCGTTTTTTATGAAGTTCATTTATTGCGCTAAAAGAGTGTGCCCTATGCTTTCTTTAACATTTCGCTCTCAGTTTTATCTCATTTTAGGCAGGCCTGATAAAAGATTAATGATCACCAAGATATTTTTTAGCAATCCTGCTGATAGCTCCTTCTTTTTTCAACTCTTTAAGAATCTGATTCAATTCCCTCATTTTGAATTTCCAGCGAGATTTTTTGGAAACACCGATATAAAGATCAACACTGTAGTCTGGAACGAATGGTTGCTTTATAATAATATCCTGTAGATCTCTCATCGCAAGTTCGTAGTCAACTTGGCAATCCGTTCCGATGATGACATCAAGACGACCGGCTGCGAGCATATCCAGTAACTGTTTTTCTGAATCCTTTCCAAATTTATTCAGAGTAATATCTGTATCAAACTTTGGGAAATATGCCGAATTGCGAGTAAACCCTACTTTGATATTTTTCAAATCATCATATTTTTGGACGACAACTCCAGATCCATTACGGCTGTAGAATGCAGGATGGCAGGAATGATAAGGTATTTCTGAATATGTAATATATTTTTCTCGTTCGCTCGTCTTAGCAATACCGGTCATAAAATCCTGTTCGCCGCTTTTCATATACAGCAGGCAGCGCGGCCATGGGATGCGTTTAATTATAAAATTTACTTCCAAGCGTTCCCCGATCAGTTTTATCATATCAATATCAATACCGATCAGTTCATGGTCCTTCTGTTTGATTCTAAAAGGAGGCCAGTAGTCTGTTGCTACTTTAGCTTCCGGAATTTCGTCCTGATCAGCAAGGGAAGCGGATGCATACAAAAGCAGTATGCAGCAAAACATAATTCTTAAAACCGTTTTCATACACCCTCACTGTCCCGTAGAGCCTGAACTTATTATTAACAATTCAGTCTCACCTATTTAGACTATACAATTTACTATTGTATCAGCATGTTTTTTAATGATTCCATCTCACTTTGATGATGGTTTTGTGAAACGCAACCCTGAAATCATAATTCATTAACCGAGGATAAAATATGATTCAGTATTATCCCTCCTGCCCAATTATACACTACAGTCGTTTCAAAATCCATGGAAGAACAGTTTTTTAGTGAACTACTTTGTTTTTAAGTAGAAATACGACAAAAATAAGGGATAATAATAAAAAGGCGTTCCCGGAAGTATTCCATTGTCGCCATAATTTATAAGGATTGCCGGATATATGAATATTGGACCATATACTTTTGATGAATTCAAGGAAGTTGCCCGCAAATTTCATGGTTACCCCGCGCCGGGACTGCTTATCGGCGGTTATATGGTGGAGGAAGCCAGGAAACACCTGCCGGCGGACACTTTGTTTGATGCTGTTGTGGAAACAGGAAAATGTCTGCCCGATGCCGTTCAGGTACTCACGCTTTGCTCTTATGGAAACGGCTGGATGAAAGTCATCAATCTGGGACGCTACGCCCTTTCCCTTTATGATAAATATACCGGCAAAGGGGTTCGCATCCATATTGATACAGATAAGCTTGAAGACTGGCCTGAAATCAGGTCATGGTTTCTCAAGCTCAAACCTAAGAAAGATCAGGATACCGATAGACTCTTTGCTGAGATATCCAAAGCAGGTCCTTCATTATGCACTGTAACCAAGGTACAGATTGCTGCCGATTTCATGGGACATAAACACATGAGTAAGATTGCTGTCTGCCCATCCTGCAACGAGGCATATCCGCTCAGTGACGGAGCAGTCTGTCGGGGATGTCAGGGGGAAGTCCCTTATATGGGAGGTTCCCGCGAAGTAGTTCGTGAGGACTGTACCATCGCAGTAAAAGTTGAAGATGCCGTTGGTAAAAAAGCCTTACACGACATGACCCGTATTGAGGCCGGAGTTTCAAAAAGCGCTGAATTCAAAGCCGGTCAGGAGATAACTGCCGGGGATGTCTGCCGGTTGCAGCAGATGGGGCGTAATCGCGTTTATGTTCAGGACGAGACTACAATCGGCAAAATGGTGCATGAAAATGACGCAGCCCAGGCTTTTGCTGAGCGGATGGCCGGGAAGGGCGTTGTATTTGAGACTCCACCGGAAGAAGGGAAAATAAGCTTTTGCGCTTCCAGCAAAGGTCTATTTTCTATAAATCGTGATATTCTTGAACGATTCAACCTGCTTCCAGATGTTATGTGTACTTCCCGTCAGGGAGATATCCTTGTTGATGAAGGCAAGCCGTTAGCTGGAACAAGGGCTATTCCCTTGCATATTTCAGAAACTGTTTTTCAGAATGCACTTAATATTTTGGATGAAGCTCCATTGTTTTCCGTAACACCGCTTAGAAAAGCCAAGGTTGGAATACTGGTTACCGGCACAGAGGTTTTTCAAGGGCTGATTGATGATAAGTTCATTCCGATAATCAGCAGTAAGGTAGAACATCTTGGATGTAAGGTTATTGCAAACCTGATAGTTCCTGATGATCGGGATGCCATTTCCAGCGGAGTCGATGATCTGCTTGAGAAAGGAACGGACCTTATAATAACAACCGCCGGATTGTCTGTGGACCCTGATGATGCCACCCGGACAGGGCTGATTGATGCCGGGCTTGAAGATGCTCTATTCGGAGTTCCGGCTTTGCCCGGAACAATGCTCCTGATCGGTAAAATAGCCAATGCGGATGTAGTGGGTGTCCCAGCCTGTGCCTTGTTTTACAAGACCACCAGCTTTGACCTGTTGCTCCCGCGTATCCTTGCAGGGAAAACCATAACCCGCAAAGACCTAGCCCGAATTGCCGAGGGTGGATTGTGTCTTAATTGCCGGTCCTGTACTTTTCCTAATGTCCTTTCGGAAAATAAAAATATTAGAGTTCAAGGATTGAGAAAAATCCTGAGCTGATTTTAGACTTAAAACAATCCGCCCTTACCAGATCAGGTGAGGGCGGATTGTTTTTAAAAGTAATGCCTGCTTGAATAGAGTGTTTCAGGTGCAATGTAACTTATCTGCATCCTGAAATGATATTCAGGCAAAGCCTTAAATATCTAATTATCAGCCAATTTAGCGATGAAAGCTTCAGGGGTTAGTTTTTTTGGCTGTAATTTGAAGTATGCACTGAGTCTGGCAATTTGAGGACTTAGCAATCCACAGCTTTCAATAAGCGTTTCATCAGGAAAAAAATTCAGGATGCTTCCATCAAATACTTTGCGTCCACCATTGAGGCAGATCGCACGGGTTGTATTTTCGGCGATAAAATCCATGTCATGACTTATTACAATAACTGTTTTGCCAACAGTTTTTATCTTTTTCATAGCTGACTCCAGCATTCTTATTTCCTGCGGATCAAGACCTGCCGTTGGTTCGTCCAGAACTATTACCGAAGTATCCATGGCTATTACTGAGGCAAGAGCCAGACGTTTACGCTGACTGTAACCCAGATCATGAGGATTCAGCTCTGCATGCTGGAGCAGCTTGAACATATCCATAGAATCATGGACCAGCTCTTTGACCTTCTCATCGGGATATCCTAGATTCTGCGGCCCAAATGCAACCTCAGCCTTAACTGTACGTTTGCATATCTGGTCATCTGGATTTTGAAACAACAGGGCAACACTCTTGGCCAGCTGGGCGGTACGTCTGTTTTCAGTACTTTGTCCTTCAATAAGAACCTGCCCTGAAGAAGGCTTGTGAAGCCCGTTTAAATGTTTTGCGAGAGTGCTTTTGCCGGAGCCGTTGTGACCGACCAGCGCGATCTGCTCTCCCTGTCTTATCTCAAGCGATAGATCCTGTAGTGCATTGGGGGAGTTCTCATAACTAAAACATATATTTTGAATATCGATTAAAAGAGAACTGGTTGATCTAGACAAATTTAAGCCCTTCAATTGTTTCTTCCAAGGTGATGGCTGGGGTCGTCAAAGGTTTCCACAGTCCCTTTTTCTCCGCAAGTCCGGCAACTTTGGTATAGCGCAGCAGATCCAATCCAACTTCTATTAATAATGAATTGGTAAGGACTTTCGAAGGAGGGCCGTTCAGAACAATTTCCCCTTCATTAAGAACAACAACCCGATCCGCATACATGGCTATTAATTCCAGGTTCTGTTCGGCAATTACAATAGTTTTCCCTTTACTGCGCAACTGATGCAGAATTTCAAAAACCTGTATTGTGCCTTGGGGATCAAGAAATGTTGTCGGTTCATCCAGAATCAGGATGCCCGGATCGTTGGCAAGGACCGATGCCAGCACGACCTTCTGCTGCTGTCCGCCGGAAAGATTTTGCGGATTACGCTCTGCAAGCTCCTGAATACCTGCTGTTTTTAAAGTTTTTCCAACACGGCATTTAATCTCTTCTCGAGGAACTCCCCGGTTTTCAAGGCTGAAAGCGACTTCTTCAAAAACAGTATAGCGAACACCTGAAAGCTGATTCTTCGGAATGTTCATCACAAGTCCTGCAATATTTGAAATTTCAGGAACGCTTTTTTCTTTTATATCCTGATTATATAATTTTATGCAGCCTTGCATATTACCATGATAAAGATGCGGTATGACCCCTGTCAGGGCATAGCAAAGAGATGATTTTCCCGAATTGTTTGCTCCTATAATTGCAATGAATTCTCCATTTGAAATTGTAAGATCAATATTTTTAAGGGAGCAGTTTTCGTAGCCTGAATAAGAGAATGAAACATTTTCTATTTTAATTGCTGACATATCTTAACTTATTATCCGGTAAATGATGAGAATCATGGCAAGAGCAATGGCCAGCCTGCGTACTGATTTTTCAGGCCTTGAATCAGGGACGATTCGAAGGGTAGATACTGCAACTCCGGAATTAAAACCGCGAACTTCAAGAGCAACTGCACGTTGGTCAATATCAATGAGTGAACCAAGAACAAAAGGGGCAAGCAGCGGTTTAATTCCCTTCATTCTTTGAATGAAATTTCCTTCAGAATCTAACCCTCTTGCTCTTTGAGCTGCTTGAATCATTCTAGCCCTTGATCGCATGGCGGGAAGCATAAGAAGGGGGCTGCCAAACAGATATGCCAAGGCAGGAGGCCATCCTGCCTGAGTTGTGGCGGCTATGAAATCAGCCGGATGTGTACTGAAAACAAAGAAAAGTGATGAAATGAGCACGACCGAGAGCTGTAATAGAATTTGAACTGCGTAAAGCAGTCCCTCCTGATAAACAGTAATGAATTCATAGGTGGCGATGGGTGTATGATTGGCCGGATGCAGGAGCCCGTGGATGGGAATCATAAAAAGAATCAATGGCAGTATGGTCTTCCATAGAACTTTCCAGATAGGCTTCAATAACCTGAAATATCCAGCCAGCAACAGGTTCAATAGCAGGTAAATGGCTATCGGCCTCCAATCTGATTTGAAAGAATAGACTATCGCCCCGCTCAGCAAAAGATAAGCAAGCTTGGTGAAGGGCGATAGCCTATGAACAAATGATTCACCTTCTATGAATAGAGTGGTGTTTTCGTTTTGCATTTATTGGTTAGCTTACAGCTTCAGAACGTTTCAAACGGTTTGCTGTTTTAGCCGGAAGAGCTTTAATGATTGCCCATGCAAGACCGGCAGTTACAACCTTGTCTATGAGGTTGGAGGTGAATACGGTAACAATAACCGAACCGAAGAGATCTTTACCAAGAGCGAGCATGTAGGCGGTAAGGAAATCAGCACCGCTACCGGTGATTCCGCCAAACATGTACAGGCGGATAGGAACGGCGACAATGGAAACGAATACAGTGATTATTACACCACTGACAAGTGCCATCCATAAAGTCCTGAAAAGACCGTAGCGTGCGCAAAGTCCTGCTGCCACCCCGATAATCATTGCTACAGGTGAGAATGCTGCAGCTACCGGAGAGCTGATCATTCCCCAGATAAGATTTGTAAGCAGACCGGTAAGACCGCCTGCAACAGGACCTGCAAGGACTGCAACCAGAACAGTTCCGATCGAATCTAAAAATACTGGAATCTTTAATAGGGAAACAAGCTGTCCCACAGCAATGTTCATGACAATTGCAACTGCAATCAGAACCACTGTAAAAGTAGAAAAGTCTTTTTTAAGACTGTCTGAAAATCCCATCACCACACCCTCATTCCTTGGTTACTGTTTTATTTCAAGCTCCGGGTATCCGGTTTCCGGATCAAATGTCCGTAAAAATTGGGTCCCGGCACAAATACCGATCACAATTTCAGCAGTTGTATATATTTTGCACCCTTCAAGAAGATGTGCTCCATAAGTTCGGCCTTCACTATCCGCAATGGCAATATGGTAATGTGAACCATGCCTTGAAAGAACACCGGTAAGGGAAACAATTTCAAAAAAACCGGTGAGTTCTGTAGAATGGTTTTGATTGGCAAATCGCAATGTGGCTTTGGTCAGACTGCCAACACAGGTAAGAATACATGCCGCGTCGATATTGTTTTCGATAACAATTCGGTCCAGCTCATTTAAAAGGTCTTGCCCCGGTCGCAGTCTGAGTGAAATTGTATTTAGCATTATACGAGTCGTTCTTTAAAATTTTGAGACAAAGAGTGATGTTACAGATAAATAATATTGTATGTAACAACATTAAATGGATTTATTTTAAAAATGGACGATAACAGCTTATTAAAAGCGGACAAATAGATAATATCTATTAACTACTGCCGAAATCAGTTGATTATTTGATAAATGGAAGTTTCGCTCAATGGGAGGTATAAAATAACCAAGTTTGAGAACTATTGCTTTATGGCTTTTTCAAAAATAATCAGCCTTGATTCAGGATAGTTAGCACGGTCTGGCAGCAGGGCTGGGCGATATAAGAAATTCAGGAAAGATGAATATCCCGGCAAGGCAGGATATATTATTTTATGCGAACAAGAGCCCGGATTCGGACAGGAAGGGTAGATATGCTGATGAATATTCCTGCGGGATTCCGGTACAGAATCCCGCAGGAAATGAGGGGTTAGTTTTCAGTTGGAGTAGATTTAATGTGCTTACGAAACTTGATTTCTTCGACTCCGCAATAAAGCACAGGTACAACAAATACAGTCATAATTGCGATCGTCATTCCTCCGAATGAAGGGATCGCCATAGGCACCATTATATCCGAGCCCCGGCCTGTTGATGTCAGAATCGGCAGCAGGGCAAGAATGGTGGTAGCCGAAGTCATAAGAGCAGGGCGGATTCTGCGCTGTGCTCCGTAAATGATTGCTTTCCGGATTTCTGCAACAGAATTCATTTTCTGCCCTTTTTTGCTTTCATCGAGGTAGGTTGCCATAATGACACCATCATCTGAAGCAATACCGAACAGGGCCAGAAAGCCGACCCAGATTGCAACACTGAGGTTGATGGGGCTCACCTGAAAAAGCTCACGCATATCTGTTCCAAGCATCGTGAAATTCATGAACCATGGTTGACCATAGAGCCATACCATCAGAAATCCACCGGACCAGGCTACAAATATCCCTGAAAAAACCATCAGAGTTGTAGCTATGGACTTGAACTGCAGATAAAGGATCAACACGATGAAAAGAAGGGCCAGAGGCAGTATAACTGCAAGTTTCTTCTGGGCCCGGATCTGGTTTTCGTAACTGCCTGCAAATTCGTATGAAACACCGGCCGGAATAACCAGTTCACCGGACTTGATTTTTGAATTCAGAAAACTCTGGGCCTGTTCAACAACATCAACTTCCGCAAATCCGGGGCGTTTGTCGAAGAGTACATAGCCGACTAAAAAAGTGTCCTCACTTTTAATTACCTGCGGTCCGCGCACGTATCTGATCTCGGCAAGCTGACTTAAGGGAACCTGTTCCCCTCCGGGAGCACTGACCAGAATGTTGCCGATAGCATCTATATTATCACGCAGTTCACGCAGATAGCGAACTCTCACAGGATAACGCTCACGGCCTTCAACTGTGGTAGTGACGACTTTGCCTCCCACAGCCACTTCAATCACATCCTGAACCTGCGAGAGCATGACACCGTGCCTTGCTATGGCTTCACGGTCTATCACAATTTCAAGGTAGGGCTTGCCAACAATACGGTCGGCAATAACAGCTTCCGGCTGAACCGATCCAACCTGCTTGAGCAGCTTTTCAAGATCAAGAGCAACCTTTTCCAGAGTTTGAAGGTCCGGGCCTTTGACCTTAATTCCCATTGGAGCGCGCATGCCTGATTGAAGCATGACAATACGGGCCGCAATAGGTTGCAGCTTCGGTGCGGAGGTTACTCCGGGAATTTCTGCGGCTTTAACAATTTCATCCCAGATGTCGTTGGGAGAGGTTATTCCTTTCCAGGGTTTACGATCCGGGTTGAAATCCGGATTAAGTGCTGGACGCCAGACCCTGAAAGGCTTGCCGTCAGGGTCGGGGATCAGTTTTCCGTTATTGTCCCGTTCAAAATATCCCTGAACCAGATAGGGGTATCCGTCATTTGCAGGAACAAGGGATCCGTCAATGCTGCGGAAGAAATCTCTTTGGTCAGGATCAAATCTGAAACGGAGCCTTTCACCTGTTTTATCTACCAGATACTCTGATTTGTAGTTGATTACCGTCTCGATCATGGAAATGGGAGCCGGGTCCAGCGGGGTTTCTGCACGTCCAAGCTTGCCCACTGCCGACTCTATTTCCGGGATGGACTGAATCATCATGTCCTGCTTACGCAGTACATCCATTGCTTCACCTATGGAGGCATGAGGCATGGTGGTGGGCATGAACAGGAAAGCTCCCTCATCAAGGTCAGGCATAAATTCTTTGCCAAGCCCCGGGAAAACATGAGCCAGTTTTACATACGGAGAGGATGACCTGATCGATTCCGGCATGAATCCTGTGATATTGGCAAAGCCAAGCCAGATGGATAATCCCAGAGCAACGATAGAAGTAGGCAGGGCCAGAAAAAACAATTTATGGTTCAGACACCAGCCGAGCATTTTCGGATATCCGCGACGAAAGATGTCAAAAAAGAGCATTAAGCCTCCAATGACGACCGCAACGAAGAGATAATTGTTGCCCATTCCCTTTTCCGGTCCCAATGGAAGCCATGATTTGGTCAGTACATAGGCAACCATAAGAACAATAATCCATGTTTCCGCATAGTTTGCGTACTTGTGGAATCTTTCAGGGATAAAGGGCAGTGCAAGGTGCTTTAAGCCGACGTAAAAGAAGAACAGTCCGGCCCACCATTTAAGCAGAATTGAAACAGCAAGTCCGCAAACAAGATAAAATCCGGCAGTTACAAATGTCCGGCGGTTCTTAAGGAACCTGTTCCGTGCAGTAAAAAGAAGTTCTGCTGCAGGTGGAAGAATAGTCAGAGCTACAATAATCGAGGCCAGCAGAGCAAATGTCTTGGTATAGGCCAGAGGTTTGAAAAGTTTTCCTTCAGCTCCGTCCATAGCGAAAACTGGCATGAAGCTTACAATTGTTGTCGCAACAGCGGTCATAACTGCGCTGCCGACTTCGGCTGTGCCTTCGTAAACAAGTTTTAACCTGCTGACGCCTTCTTTGGCATGCTCAATCTTTTTGAGGATATTTTCGCAGATGATAATGCCCATATCGACCATTGTACCAATGGCAATGGCTATACCTGATAAGGCAACAATGTTTGCATCCACCTTGAAAAATCTCATGCCCATGAAACACATGAGCACGGCAAGTGGCAGCAGTGATGATATCAGCAGTGAACTTTTGAGGTGAATCACCGCGATGAGAACCACGATGATGGTGATCAGGATTTCTTCGGTGAGTGCTGTATTGAGAGTTCCCAAAGTCTCGTGGATGAGACCGGAGCGATCATAAAACGGAACAACTGTCAGTTTGCTCTCAGTTCCATCCGGCAATACTTTTGAGGGCAGCCCCGGTGAAATGTCCTTGATCTTGTTTTTTATGTTTTCAATTACCTGCAGTGGATTCTCGCCATAACGAACGACGGCAACACCGCCTACAACTTCCGCTCCGCCCTTATCAAGCGCGCCGCGGCGCAGTGCAGGTCCTTCAGTTACACGGGCTACATCGAGCACATAGATGGGGATGTTGTTAACCACTTTGACAACTGAATTTTCAATGTCGGACAGTTTTTTTATAAAACCGATACCGCGGATAACGTACTCGGCATTATTAATCTCAATTGTCCTTGCCCCCACGTCGAGATTGGACATCTTAACTGCCTGATAGACGTCATTAAGTGTTACCTTTGCTGCGCGCATGGCATTAGGGTCGACATCAATCTGGTATTCCTTGACGAATCCACCGACGGAGGCCACTTCACTTACCCCTTCAGCCGAGAGAAGCGCATAGCGGACGTACCAATCCTGTACGGATCTCAATTCATCAAGATCCCAGCCTCCGGTGGGATTGCCCTCTGGATCACGGCCTTCAATGGTATACCAATAGACCTGTCCAAGAGCTGTCGCATCAGGGCCCAGTGCAGGCTTTACATTGGCAGGCAGAGTCCCCGCAGGGAGGCTGTTCAGTTTTTCAATTAGCCGCGAGCGTGACCAGTAAAAGTCTACATCCTCATTGAAGATAACGTAGATGGTGGAAAAACCGAACATGGAGTAGCTGCGGACTGTTTTCACTCCGGGAATTCCAAGCAGGGCGACAGTCAGCGGATAGCTGATCTGATCTTCCACATCCTGAGGGGAACGCCCCATCCACTGAGTAAAAATTATCTGCTGGTTTTCTCCGATATCTGGAATTGCATCTACTGGAACCGGGGAACGCTCCATACCTCCAACATCCCAGTTGAAAGGGGCGGTGTAAATTCCGCCACCGATAACCATAAGCAGAAGAATGGCAACTATAAGCTTTTGTTCAAGGCAGAAAAGAATAGTCTTTTCTGAGAATGACTTGGGTTCGGGACGCTTTGCTTCCTGAGTATTATTATCGCTCATATCGTTCTCCGAACCTATTCCCCGGCCTTGATCTGACGCTCCACTTCCCCGCACTGAAGCATGGCTTCGCCAAAATAGGGGTTACGGATGTTTTCATCGTATTGCAGCCATTTGGCTCCCTTGAAGTCAAAAGCCATGGGGCAGAATAGTTCATAGACCGGTTTGTCGGATTTGATGCCGAGTTTCTCCACTGCGTCGATCATACCGTATGAGAGAGGTTCAAGACCGGCACGGACTCCCACTATATCCTTGGCTTCGCGAATGGCGGACATGCCGTCGTTTATGTTTTCAAGAGCATCCATCCATACTTTGTGGCCTTGTCCGGATAAGGATGTGTGATCTATCTTCTTTAACTCTTCTGCCATAAGGGCGGCCTGTTTCTGTGCATTCGTCAGGTTATCCGCAGCAAGGGCCTTGGTGAATAGGGAGTAGGTATTAAAGACTTTGCCGAGCTGAACCTGAAAAGCTTCAGGAGCTTCCGACCTGTTTACGGAATCGGCAGCCAAAGCGGATATTCCAAAGGCTGTATCCAATCTCCTGAAATGATCTTCTGTTTCGGCTTTGATTGATTTGAGCCTGCGCACATCTTTAACACTGCTTCCCAGAACAGCATCATTTTTAAGGAGCATAGACAGTTCCTTCCATGCAAGGGAGACATCTCCCTTAAGCCCGGAACCATCAATTTTTCCAAGGCTTTTAAAAAACGCAGAGAATTGTTTACGGCTATCTTCAAGATTACCTGAATCAGCAGTTTCCATGAGGGATTCAAAATCTTTCTTCAAAAATCCGAGTTTGGAAGCAAAAATAGGCGGAAGAGTACGATCCGGCTTATCTGACTGAGGCATATTCTTCATGGTAGCAGGATCGTTTCCGTGATCATGCGCAATCGGTTTAATACCGCTTTCGGGGTTCATCATGCTCGGCTTGGCGATGATCTGGATTGCACTGTCGATCTTGAAGTTTCCTTTGGTAACAACTTCCTCGCCTTCCTCAAGACCGTACTTGACCACGTAGAAATCTCCGGCCTTGGGTCCAAGAACTATTTCCCGTCCTTCAAAAACACCTTCCTTACCGGGGATGGCAATATAAACCACAGCCCTTTTACCGGTAATCAGCGGGGCGGAGGCAGGGATGACAAGTTCAGCTTCAGCCTGATTTTCATCCTTGTTCACGGCACGGACAAACATTCCCGGTTTGAGCTTTAAGCCTTTGTTGGGAACTTCCAGCCTGACCCTGATAGTACGGGTCTTCTCATTCACTACCGGATCGATATAAACGACTTTACCTTCAAAATTACGGCCGGGGTATGCCTCGGTACTGAAACTTACGTCCATACCCATTTTGATCCACGGAAGATCTGATTCGTATGCTTCAAGGATCACCCACACCCTTGAAAGGTCGGCTATGGTATAAATTGGGGTCCCGGTTTTGACGTAAACACCTTCAACCACGTCTTTTTTGATAACAATGCCACTCATGGGCGAATAAAGTGTGATATGTTCAGCCGCTTTTCCACGGTTGATAATACCTGCGATCTGAGTTTGAGAAAGTCCCAGCAGGCGCAGCTTTTCCCGGGCTGCCTGCTCCGTGCGGGCTGCGGTATCTTTAACCACTTGTAGTGAACTTCCTTTCAGTGCTGCTTTGGCTTTTACAGCTTGAATCAGCTCCGCCTGAGCCGTAAGCAGTTCCGGGCTGTAGATCGAAGCCATGGCCTGTCCCTTACGCACCGAACTGCCGGTATAATCAATGTAAAGCTTATCTATTCTTCCACCTGTCCATGCTGTAATGGTTCCGATTCTGGTCTCATCATAGTCTACTTTACCAAGCATGCGGGTTTCTACATTAACCCCCTGTCTTGTCACCGGGGTGGTCGCAATCCCTGCGAGCTTCCGGGCAGAAGCCGTCAGGCTTATCTGGCGCAGACTGACGGCTTCATCACCGGACTCTCCGCCTTTTTCCAGAGGGATCAGGTCCATGAAGCATAGCGGGCATTTTCCCGGTTCCGGCAACTGGATTTGCGGGTGCATTGAGCAGGTCCATACTACATCTCCTGCATCAGTCACACTTGCTATATGGTCATGATCTTCGTGGTTGATTACTGCATTTTCTCCTCCACCTTCTTCTTGGGAGTCGGATAATAAGTATCCAGCCATAAAGGCGATGATACCTACGAAAACAACCGGAATCAGAATTTTCTTGAAATTTGTGGATTTGCTCATGGTGTTCTCTACTTACTCATTTACAGGAAAGGTAACACTGGATTCGGGCATGGTTTGTCCATGTACAGTGCACTGGATTTCACGGCCGATCAGATATTCGATAGCAGCGACTTGTTTAGCCTGCTCGGCCAGAGCTTGATAATAGGCCAGCTGAAACTCAATAAGAGTACGCTCCGCATCAATCAGGTCCCCGGAAGTTGCTGTTCCGGACTGGAAAGCTTCAATGGATACACCAAGGGACTGTTCCGCCTTTGGAGTCAGGCTGTCCCTGTACAGACTTACTTTGCGGATTGCGTCCTGATATTTGTAGAATTCCAGCTCAAGATCAGCACTCAGGTTTCGCTCCAGGCCGGCTTTCTTGCGGGAGGCGGACTTAACTTTATTTTCAGCTTCGTTAAGCTGGGCATCCTGCTTATCCAGCCAGATAGGAAGATTTACGGACATTGCGGTAATGATCGGGTCTTTATCGGCATTGGTAACGTTAGGGCTTCTGGCGTCACCTGTCTGTATATATTCAACACCGAATGAAAAGTCCGGGTAGTAATCCTTGTGGGCAAGTTCGACAGAAATCTTCTCTCTTTCAACAGCATGTGACAGTTCCTTCAGGCGGGGGTTGCCATCTTTGAACTCACTTTTCAAATCATCAACGGACATGCCGATTTCCATTAAAGGAATGGTTTTAGGGAAGGGCAGAGTCTTAGTATCCGCCTTGTTCATTGCTGCCAGAAGTTTTGCTACTGTCGGGCCTTTACGCTCTTCAAGAGAACGCAGTCTTTCTTCAAGTTTTCCCAGCTCCACTTGTGTCTTGATCACCCCGTCATAGGCACCGGCCCCTGTGGAATATCGTGCCCGGGCCACGCTTTCGAGATATTTCATAAGTTCTATGTTCTCACTCGTAATCCGAATTGCCTGTGCCAAATATGCGTAGTCGTAATACGTTTTTTTTACTTCAGTGAATATTGTCAGTTTGAGATTATCAAAGCGTGCTTTTTTGATATCTGCATCGCGCAGAGCCTGCTCACCTTTTAAGCCCAGCTTACCAAACCACGGGAAGGTCTGGCTCAGTCCATATTTGAATTCCTGAGGTCCGGTTCTGGTTTCAACCGGCTGGATAAACCAGGCAAAACTGAATCTGGGATCGGGGAGGCTTGAGACACTGGTTTCCCGCTGCAATGACGCTTTCCAGCTATAAAAAGCTGCGTATAAGTCATCATTATTGCGGGCTGCCTGTATCAGGTATTTGGTTAAGTCTTCAGTCTCACTGCTTACGGTTTGTACTGGCGGGTTGTCATTAGTCCCATTTTGTCCATAAGCGGGAATGTTACGCATTAAAACGAACGCAAATAACATAATGACAATTGTGGTGTTAATTTTAAATGCTTTAATCATTTGTTCTCCTGATGAGGAAGCCTGACGGGCGGATGACTTACATGAGCAAATACTATTCCATGTCAATATTATTAGCGAATAGTTTATATTAAGAATGAATATAATTCATCTGTCTTGAATTATCTATTCGTTTTGATTTCAGATGTGCAAAAAACGTATGTGCATAGCGTATTATTCTAGTAAGTTGCATGTAGGATATGCACTTTTTTTGCACAAAAGCACCGCCTAACCTATTGCAAAATCATACCAAAACAGTATGATAAAATTCAAAAAAAAACATATATCTATATAATGTGCAATATCTTTCACATAATTATCCTTTGTAAATATATATAGTAATCGCTCTTATCGTAAATGTCTTATATATATCTATTATCTAATGATGGAATGCAAAATGAAAAAAGTGATTCTTAACACTGGGAGTAAATCCCGAAATCGGGTATTTTAATAGTCCGTAAAATATAAGCTTTGATAATTTCCCACTCCCATTTTGAAGGTTAGTAAATGAAAATACGTTTTAAATTGCTCCTGCTCTTATTTTCTGTATCCATATTACCCCTGATTATTATTCAAACCGGAGTTCAGGAGTCTTTGCGTTCGCTTTCTACAGAAATAGGAGATGAGGTCCGCAGTGAACTGGTAAGCAAAAGCAGCGTGGAGCTCAAAAGACTTGTTGAAGATCATGCCCGGGTTCTTTCCAAACAACGCAGAATTGTTGAACTGAATCTCCAACAGATTTCTGCAGAGCTGTCAGCATGGATTGAGGATGGAAGTGAGTTCAGTCTTCCTGAAGTATTTTTAGGTACCAACCTGAATCCTGTTGATATTGAACGACTGGAAAGTAAGTACAAGCAGCACGAGCAAAGCATGATGCATGGAACTTATGTATTGGATTTTGATTCAGTTAATTACAAATCAGGCTACCCATCCAATCATAAATCCATACTTCCCTATGGAACATCAGACGCTGTTCTGCCTTTATTAAAAGCCGTTGAAATCAAAAATCCGGAATTAACTTTATGGATCAGGGCAGTATTCAACTCCGGCGAGAGTCTTGTTTATCCTGCTGCCAGCGGGATGAAAATGAGTATGCACAATACAGTTCCGGTAATTAATGAAAATGCAATACCATCATGGTCTCTGCCGCAAAAGGACAACCTGACCGGACGTACTGTTCTTACTGCTTCACTTGGTGTTTTTATAAACAATAGAGCAGTAGGAACGGTAGCTATTGATGTTCCTTTAGATACTCTTTTACACGGATACAATCATCTTGATGTCTTTTCTCACAACATTGATTCGCTTCTGGTAAGAATAGATTCTGATGCTGTTAATGATGGAGAAGTGGAAGTTGTAGCAAAAGAGGTCGCAGCATCCAGCCGTAAGAGCATGATGCACATGTGGGAGCCTCCTACGACTCAAATGCTTCTTTCTTCAACAGACGCAACACTGTTTTCACGATTTCAAAAATATTTGAAAAACGGCAAATCCGGCGTTTTGAGCATGCCTTATAACGGAAGAGATAGCATCTGGGCCTTCTCCTCGCCGGACGACCGTGGCATATCTCTTGTTCTAATTTTACCTCACGATGACGTTGTAGCTCCGGCGGACAAAGCTAAATCGTACGTTCAGCTGGCAATAAAAAACCAATACATACAGACTGTTATTATTCTTGGTGCTGTGCTTTTACTGGTTTCAATTCTCTCATTTTTGCTGTCACGGAGGTTTTCCGAGAATATTCTGATTCTTGCAAAAGGGGTTAAACGTATTGCTTCGGGAGATTTTTCAACCAGGGTTGAAGTTGTCGGCAAGGATGAAATCGGAGAATTAGCACAGGATTTCAATACAATGGTTCCAACATTGATGGAGCACATAGAAATAAAAAGTTCTCTTGATGTTGCCATGGAAGTGCAGACCAATCTTCTTCCGCAAACATCTCCTCAAATACGTGGGTATGATGTCTATGGAGAGAGCCGCTACTGCGACGAACTGGGCGGAGACTATTTTGATTACATCCGGCCTGAGAGTGACGGAGAAAACATACGTTTCGCTATTGGTGATGTTAGCGGTCATGGTGTTCCGGCAGCGATGCTCATGGGATCTGTTCGGGGGTATCTGCGTGCAAGGACACTCAGCGGGGGATCACTTGGAGAGATCATAACTGACGTGAACAGATTAGTGGCACAGGATACTTATAAGACAGGACAGTTCATGACTATGCTAATGGTTGAACTTGATCCTGAGAACAGTGAATTACGCTGGGTCAGAGCAGGGCATGAGCCTGCTCTGATTTATGATCCGGCAGAAAATGATTTCTCACGACTTGAAGGAGAAGGGATTGTTCTTGGAGCATTTGAGGACGTTGAATACTCTGAAGAATGCTGTGCCGAGCTTAAAGATGGGCAGATTCTTATTCTCGGTACAGACGGAATTTGGGAAGCCTCAAACAATGAGGGCGAGTTTTTCGGTAAGGAAAGGTTGTGGGAATTGATTGATCTGAAAAGGGATTCAACAGCACAGTCTATAGCATCCGGTATATTTGCTGCCGTGCAGGATTTTACCGGAAGAAGTAAACAGGAAGATGATTTGACCGTTGTGGTCATAAAAAAAGCAAGCAACAACACGCCAGAGGAGTTGTAAAATGAAGAAGATTCTTAACATCAGCGCTATTTTGACTTTTATCCTTATTATTTCCACTTCAGCATTTGCCATGAATATGGATCATTCCGGGCACGGCAATGGAGAAATGAAAGGCTCCATGCATGACGGTATTGCCATGATGGAAAAAGGACTGGCTCACATGAAGCACGGTGCAGAACTGATGCATGATCCTGCTACAATGAAAGAAGGCATGGGGCTGATGAACAAGGAAATGATGCCTATGCATAACGGAATGCAGATGATTGAAAAAGGCTCCGAGGGCGGTAAACATCATTCCATGGTTAAAGGTTCAATGGGCCATGCAAACAAGGGTATGATGGAGATGATGAAAGGCATGGGACTGGTCAAAAAAGGTGACAGCAAGGGCTTTGAGATGATGGATAGTGGTCTTGAAAAAATGGAGAAGTCTCTTGAAGAAGTAAAGGGTATGTCAGGTATGTAAGCAGGTACTGCTGGCCGCCATCCAGCAATTAACTTGTTGCAATAGTTTTTATCAGCCCCTCTGGTTAACCTTAGGGGCTGCTTTGTTTTCTAAAGTAGTACTTTAAGTTTTTAAAATGCAACTTGATTGATTCATATCTCAACTTCATCCTGACTTGCTTGCTGAATTTGTGTTGGTTATATGGCTGTAATGTTGATAAAATTTAGATATATGCTTTTAGAATTCGGAAAGATATCAAGCCGATGGCTTCTTAAAATTCCAGCTGTCGGCCAGGCTGAGCTTCACGGAAAAGAACAAAAGAATTAAGGCATACAGACTTTGGAATAGTTCATATTTTTAAAGAACTGAACCTGAAAAGCTCCCGTTGTCTACCAGCAAGGCCGGGAGCTTTTCAGGTGAGGGGAGGAGATCTATAAAAATAAACTTCTGATATTAGCAGTTGAAACGCTATTGAATTCAGAACTATGTTTAAGCAATGCTGTTCCAGAGAGTAGAGGAAACCGGAGCCAGTTGTTTTTCATGAGCCAGTACATCAAGATGGATGAGCCCCATCTGTAAGGTATCTAAATGAGGTAGTGCAGCATAGTCACGCATGTCGATATTCAGCATGTATTTACCGCATTTATGACAAATTTCTATGCGTTCGTGCTCAACATTGTCCATAAAGAGAAACTCTCGGGTATCGCTATCATCATTACCACATGCTGCACAGGTGTTTCTCTTGTGGTGCCAATCGTGCCCGCAAAGGGAACAATGTAGAAATTTTTTACCTCCTCCACCAACAAGATATTCAGAGTCAGCCATATTTCTAAGCGAGAGCTGTGAAATTGAAGGAGATGAACCGCAAACAGGACAGTAGCCCTGCTCCCATGAAATTGAGGAAAGCTGCTCTCCCATCATTCGCGCAACAGCGTTCAGGACCGGTCCTGCAATGGTATCGGAAATATAGTGCAGCATTGCAGGGGGAGTAATTCCGACCTGTTCAGATATCAGTTCAAAATGATTAAGGTTTCCCTCTATACTGGCCTCTACAAGCCCAAGAAGATTTTCTGTGACATCCATATAGGCCAGTAGATTGCGATGTATATCCGGTTCCAGCTGCAGGACTTCCGCAATAACCGGAAGGAGGCTTTCGTCTGCCTGTTTGAAGGCATCGGACCAATAAAAGAGGTCTGCATCGGCAAAGATGGGAACACCGGCAGCTAAACGTGCGTCTTCAATAATGGGAGAGTGCAGTTTCGTGGTAGCCAGGTGGGTTCGAACCTGATCTGTTTTTTTGAAGAGAGAGCCGAATCTGCCAACTAGGTCATTATATGAAGCATCACGATTTTTAATGTTTTCGAGCGTGGATTCAATTTGTTTAAGGTCGGAAGTAGTTTCCATGCGGTCGCTCCGTATCTTTGTTGAAACAGGGCGTCTTTTAGGACGCCCTGTATAGTAATCAACTTAATATGTTATCCTTTCATTGCCTTGAATGGTCTTGCCAGTGTGGCGAAGAACTGCTTTTTCGACATTGGGCCGATGTTTGATTCAGCCACGGCAAACTCATGATAGTTTTCCGGTTTGTCGATGAGCAGATAGATGACGTTAACCGAATCCGGATCAGCCAACCGGGCTTCAGGCCAGTCTTTCTTCAGTTCAGCCAGACGCTTTTCAGCAAATTTCAGCATATCTTCCCGTTCTCCGAACTGCATGGTTCCGGTAGGACAGACTTTCACACAGGCCGGAGGCATACCTCTGTGAATTCTGTCATTACACATAGTGCATTTTGAAAGCAGACCGGTCTTTTCATCCCGTCTGGGAATATTATAGGGACAGGCTTCTTTGATTTCCGCAAATTGTTCCTTATCAAAACTTTTCGTTTTGGAAGTAAAGACGATTGCTCCTGTCTTCTCATCCTGAACTATGGCTTCTTCTATATACATATCGCCGGTTTCCTTGCAGGGTGCAATTTCACAATGACGACACTGGTCCGGGAAGAAGTTCCAACGGATAATACCATCGGTAAGATGTTCGTTGAAACGAACCAGTTTGTAGTTGTTCGGGTTTAAATCCTGTGGATTCTGATGGCTGCCCCAACCGACCTGGTAGGTCTTGTTTGCCGGCAGTTCATGCCATTCTTTACAGGCGATCTGGCACCCGCGGCATGCCGTGCAGCGAGAAGTGTCTATCAGTATTGTTTTGGACATGACAGTCTCCTTATCTTATGGCGTAGCCAGCTCAGTTATTTTCTTTGCCTTATGGATATTCACGCAACACGCCTTATATTCAGGAATGGTTGTGTTGGGGTCTCCAACTGAAGGTGTGAGCCTGTTGGTGGAATCTCCACATCCCGGAGTGGTCCAGCCAAAGCAGTAAGGCATGCCGATCTCGTGAATAATGCGGCCATGAACTTTAAGAGGACGCATACGCACAGTAACCATGGCAACGGCCTCAACTTTACCGCGTGCGCTCTCAACGATAATTACATCGCCGTTCTTGATTCCCTTTTCCTTTGCCAGTTCAGGACTAAGCTCAACGTAGAGCTGCGGTTCTGCTTCAAGGAGGTTCGGCACATTACGGGTTTCGCCGCCACCGCACCAGTGTTCGGTGAGGCTGTATGTCGTGAGTACAATGGGGAATCTCGGATCTGCAGCTTTGGCGAGCACGTCCGGCGCACTGTCTGTGTATTTATAGACCGGGCTGTTGAGCTGCTTGGAAAACAGGTTGCTCTTAACCGGAGTTTCAATCGGTTCATAATGTTCCGGGAAAGGACCATCCTGTCTGCCCGGACCGAAGAGATGCCCTAAACCGTGCTGATGCATGATGAAGGGATATTTGCCCTTGCCGGTTGAAAGCGGTGGCCATCCCCCGTCAGGAACATCACCGATCCATTTGCCATTCTTCCATTCAATGACAGCCTTGTCCGGGTTAAACGGCTTACCGTTAACATCGACAGAAGCGCGGTTGTAGAGAATGCGACGGTTGACGGGCCAGCACCATGACCAGTTGGGATACAGGCCGATTTTTGCCTGCATGGGAGTCTGCTTCGTATCGCGGCGAAGGCTTTTGTTACCATCTTCTTCAGTCCAGCTGCCGCAGTAGAGCCAGTTCAGGCTTTGTGTTGAGCCGTCATCAGCAAGGGAAACGAAGCTTGGAACCTGCTGACCCTTTTTATACTTTTTACCTTTGATCACTACATCGCGGGTAAAACGTCCATTAATGCGCTGGCATAAATCATCCGGATTGAACTGTTTCGGCCAGTCAAGCTTGAGTATCGGGTCAGGGAAAGTCCCTTTTTCATCTGCATAGAGTTCCCGGATTTTATTCATGATCGGGATATACATTTCAGCAAACGGGCGTGTTTCGTACTGAGGTGGGATGACCTGACCATGCCAGAGCAGCCAGCGTCCTGAGTTAGTAACAGAACCTGATTTTTCCAGGCGATGAGCAGAAGGCAGGAGGAAAAACTCTGTTTTGATCTTTTTAGGATCAGCACCAGGGCGATACCAGTTCTCTGTTGTTTCAGAGTGGTGCAGTTCTGCACATACAACCCAGTCAAGGTTGTCCATTGCCTTGCGGATTTTATTGGTGTTGGGAACGCTGTTCATGGGGTTGAGTCCCATAAAAAAGCCGCCTGTCATTTCTCCGCGATACATACGATCGAACATAAACAGGTATGAATAGTCGACGCCCTTATCTACTTTAGGCAGAAGCTCATAACAGAAACCGTTGTCCTGCGTGGCATTATCTCCGAACCAGCTCTTGAGCAGGGATGCAAAGTATGCCGGTTTATGCTGCCACCAGTTAGCAGAGTTAGGATCAGTACTGATGGGTGTGTTAGCCTTGTTGTATTTATCGTAGGTGGACCATTCTGCTTGAGGCATTGCCATATATCCGGGCAGAATGTGGTAGAGCAGGGCATGGTCGGTGGACCCCTGAACGTTCGGTTCACCTCTAAGTGCGTTGATTCCGCCACCGGCTACTCCGATGTTACCCAGAAGGAGCTGGATGATACCTGAGCTGCGGATATTTTGTACACCGACAGTATGCTGGGTCCACCCCAAAGCATAAAGGATGGTGCCTGCTTTTTTGCCGTTTCCTGTTGCGGTAAAGGTTTCATATACGCGAAGCAGTGTTTCCTCAGGTACTCCTGTTGTTGATGAGACCTTGTCCAGAGAGTAGCGGGAATAGTGTTTCTTCAGCAGCTGAAATACGCAGCGGGGGTGTTTGAGGGACTTATCTCGCTTAGGAATACCATCAGAGTCGAATTCCAATGCCCATTTGCTTTTATCGTAGGAACGTTTCTTGGGATCGTACCCAGAGAAAAGACCGTCATTGAAATCAAACTCTTCTCCTACGATTACAGAAGCATTGGTATATTCTACAACGTATTCATTAAAGTATTTCTTATTTTCAATTATGTATTTGATCATACCGCCGAGAAAGGCGATATCTGTTCCCGATCTCAACGGCACATGAAAGTCGGAACGAGCAGAGGTTCTGGAGAATTTGGGGTCAACGTGCATTACGGTTGCACCCTTATCCTTTGCTCTGAGCACCCATTTAAAAGATATGGGATGATGCTCCGCAGCATTGCTGCCCATAATCAAAATCGAGTCAGCATTTTTAATATCGATCCAGTGGTTGGTCATAGCGCCACGACCAAAGCTTTCACCCAGTGCTGCAACAGTTGAGCTGTGACATACACGGGCCTGATGGTCCATGTGTACCACACCAAGACCTCTGGCGAATTGATGGGTCAGCGCACATTCCTCGTTACTGGCATGAGATGTTCCCATGAGGAACATCGATTCCAAACGGTTGACCTGCTTACCGTCCTTGTTTGTCCGAATGAATTCCTTATCGCGTGTTTTTTTAACCCGCCTGGCAATTCGATCAATCATCCAGTCCCAGCTTTTCTCTTCCCATTTGTCACTATACGGCGCGCGGTACATCGGTTTTTGCAACCGATGGTGTGAAGTGGTCATGGTAAACATGGCAGCGCCTTTTGCGCACAGGGAACCTTCGTTAATGGGGTAGTCCGGATCACCTTCAACCCCTACCAATTTATCGTTTTTCACATAACCGATAGCAAAACAGCTAACAGAGCAGAATGGACAGACAGTGAAAACCTCTTTTGCTCCGTCGATTTTCAGGCTGGCAGCATAGCTTTTAATCGGAGTCATATTGATACCGATCTGTGCCAGTGAAAGGCACATAGCTGACGAGGCTGTGAGCTTCAAAAATTTTCGGCGGTCACATTTCATAGGATGGCCTCCTTGATTAAGCAGAGGCTTAATTGCCGCTGCTATATTTGAAATACCATTTCTGTGAGGAGTTATCTTAGCAAAAAATCTAGTTATTACGTTATGTTAATAAAAACACGTATACAAAAGATGGAATTGTGTTATTCAAAACGATTGTCATTTTGGTTCTAAATAACGAGATTATTTGGAACAATCTATAGATTTGATCAATAGTATACATAGATAAAAACTATGAGTGATTTAAGACTAGATAAAGGAAGATTAGAGAAGTGAGCTTTTACTTGTTTATGGCCTAATAAAAAAATATAGGTGCAATTTCATATTCGCTAAATTCAATCAAGGCTAAAACTTGATCAGCTATCCAATATTATATTGATGCTGTGTTATCAGAATCAGTTTTGAAATTTACATTGATTTCTGCCTGACGAAAAAAGGACAAAATAATGCTCCTCGGCGAACATCAAGACTGCCCGAACTTCTCATAAAAAGCTGAAAAGGACATTTCCAAACTGACAGACGTCCGCCATCGGCAGCAGCGTTGAAATGCACACACCTATAGGCGAATCCTTTAACCAAGTGTAGGTTCTATGACTGGCATGAAGCGCTCGGAGACATGACTCCTGTCGAATATGTCCAAACACATTCACCCCAAGAAAACTCTACTTACGGATGGCACTAATTGGGGAGGTTTACAGTAGCTACAGCTTAGCGGCTTCGGAGGCTGAGAACAGGTACGCCAAGGTCCCTTATTTCAGTAGATACTCTTGAGACGTGAATCCATGTGAGTGGATATTCTTGCAGAAAGGCAGTGTGTAACTCCAAAAAGAATAAAGCCCCGACTTAGTCGGGGCTTTATTTATTATAGCGGTGAAGAGTTGTTTAGTCTTCGCGGCTATCGATGATCAGCAGGTGGTAACCGAACTGTGTTTTTACTGGGCCATGAACTTCGCCAACGGCTTCATTGAACACAACGGTATCAAATTCCGGGACCATCTGGCCTGGGCTGAACTTACCGAGCTCGCCGCCGCGCAGGCCGGAAGGACAGCTGGAGTGTTTTTTTGCCAGTTCACCAAAGTCTGCGCCGTCCTGAATTTGTTTTTTCAGGTCCAGACAGGTCTGTTCATCACTAACCAAAAGATGGCGTGCAGATGCTTTTGTCATTTACGTACTCCTATAAGTTTTAATATAAAAATTTTAATTAACCTTGTAGTCTTGCCATTGCGATTTTACGAGTCGCAAAAAATGAACTTGCATGAATACGTAAGGACTGCAAGGTGAAATTCAAGATACCTTCATGATCAATTCGGCCCATGATTTCAACCAGCCCACGCACGTCGCATTGAGAGAGTTACAGGCGGAGAATCTGTTATCACTTGAGTTGATTGTAATCCCTCAACACCCAGAAAGAAAAAGCCCTTGCTATTCGTGTGAATAACAAGGGCTTAACGTTCTTTGTGAAACTGTATGGGACAGTATGAAATCAATGAAATGGTGGAGGCGGGGAGAGTCGAACTCCCGTCCGAGAATGCTCCACCAAGATGTCTACAGGTTTAGTTCAAGTATTGTATCTCGCCTATCTGAACGCCCCTGAACAGGCAACAAATAAGCCAGCGCGTGCTAGGTTTTCACCCTCTCACGGACGTGCAACGCGAGAGTAGCCAGCCTGATGGGGTTGTTGTCAAAGCTCTTATCAGACATCAAAGCTAGACATGGTCAGCTTAATTAAGCTGCCATTGCGTAATCGTAATTGTCGTTTGCAATTATGATTGTGCCGCTTTTTACGTGGCCAGCGGCGCCACGACCTGCAACCTTGGCTTCATTCACCCCCGTCGAAACCAATGCGCCCCCATTTTCAAAGAACACTTCCTACTTATATGATATACACGCAGGAAGATGATGCAAGGGGTTACAACAAAAAGATTTTTGCCTTCCCTTGCGGGTGAAGAGTTTAGTCTCTATCTCATTGTTAACCGGTTGGCAAGTGCTAGCTTGAATCAAAACTAATTTTTATTCCAACCCTGTCGGCATGGTCCGCAGAGCTTATTGCAAAGGGAGTTGGAAAGAGGATCAAAACCACCTTTCCTAACTTCTCCGGTCAGTACGTTTTTGCATGAATAGTCAAGTTCATATTCACAAACCCAGTCGGAAAGCACATCTCCATTAACATCAGTACATTTAATCTGAATTGCCCCGAAATTAATTCTTTCGTCAATACAACCAGTCTGCTTTTCACATCGGTATTCAACAACATCTGCCAGTGCTAAATGGGCGGTTGAAATTAGCATCAAAGAAGACATCAGGATAAAAAAAGGTATTTTATATATTTGCATCAAGCTTTCCTCCAACTACACCGGTTAATATACACTTGCTTAAATGTTATAATAATAACTCTTTCTTGTCATTGGACAAAGTGCTAGAACTCTCTGGTCTTTTAAACCTGAGATCTGGAGGAATCATGCAGAATCCTTTTAAGTTTTTCCAATATGAAAATTCAGCTTACATCTACGATACCAATCAGAAAAGAATTTTCCAGATGGGAGTGGATGAAAGCGCGGATGTTGATGAAAAGACCCAGGAAATGATCCTGGAGCAGGGTGATGAAATCAGTAAGGAACAGGCATGGGAAATCTGCGGTCTGGACAAATTGCAGCCTTGCTAAGGTTCTCGGGGAATTGTGACTCAATCTCAGTCATAACTTCCCCGAACGCCCTTACACATTCAATGCAAAGTTCTTCGATGGCTTTACTTTCTATAAAATCCATAGCTGCGTTGTGGGTGAAAGCCTTTTTATATGGACGGTCTGTAGTTAGCGCATCATAAACATCCGCAACAGATATTATTCTGGCCCACAATGGAATCTCTAGTCCACCCAGACCGTGCGGATATCCCTTTCCATTCATCTTCTCATGATGGTGCAGCACGGCAGGAATAATATCCTCCATACTTGGAATTGGTTTCAGAATTTCTGCCCCCAGAACCGGATGCTGTTTGATAGCTGCAAACTCCTGATCTGTCAGAGGCCCATTCTTGAGAAGAATATCGTCCCGAATTCCTATCTTACCAAGATCATGCAATCGCGCGGCAAATTCAATTCTTTCAACTTCAGGCTGAGGTAAAGTCAGCTTTTCAGCCATCTTAACAGACAGGTGTGCAACAGTATCCGAGTGTCCTCTAGTATAGGAATCTCTTGCTTCCAAGGCCTGAATCAGGCTGGTAATGCTGCCCATGAGAAGGGTTCTTTCTTTTTTAAAAAGCTCGCGCTGATGCAGAACAATCTGAAAATGGTCACTTAATAATTTTTCAGCGGTGATGACCAGCTGATCTATATTAAAAGGTTTGACCAGAAAGGCCGATGCCCCTTTATGAAGCAACTCACGCATTGTTCTGCGGTCTGCCCCAGAGCTCATGATAACAAAAGGCACATGGGATAACTGAGGATGATTCTGAACCTTTTCGCAGAAAACAATGCCATCCATAACAGGCATGTATACATCCGATAGAATCAGATCAGGAACGATTTCGCTCACAATTTCAAAACCCTCAGCTCCGTTGCTGGCAGTAATAACCTTAAACCCGGCTGCACTGAGACCAGCTTTTACAAGTTTAAGAATATACCTGGAATCATCGACCACCAGAACCAGCCGGTCACGTAAAATTTTGGAACGATCCAATATTTCCTTGATGTAAGGAATGAGATCCTGCCGGGCATTATTTTTGGTGATATAGGCCGCAGCGCCTACTTCAAACCCTTTTTCGATCTGCTCATTTTTTTCATTACTGGAGAGAATGATTACAGGCGTAGACTGGGTGTCCGGATTTTTTTTAATTTCAGTACAAAGCTGATAGCCGTTCATTCCCGGCATTGTAATATCGGTAATGACCAGATCGTAGTGGTTTTCACGGGTGAAATTAAGCCCCTGAAGACCATCTACAGCTTCTGTCACGTCTATTGAGTGCTTGCGCAGTTGGGAGCAAATGACAGAACGTATTGTTTTGCTATCATCTACAATTAAAACCTGCGGATTACGCATTCAATCTCCAGACTATTTTATATTTTTTATAAGATTCAGGGACAGGTACCTAGATTCTCATAAATATACACCACCTAAAAGTAAAGGCCGAAACGAACTGTTTCGGCCTTTGCACAAACATATACCTAACTTATTAATTTGATTTATAAGGCAGCATTTCAATCCACAGAACCGCGCCCAGTTCAACATCTTTGCCCTTGATCTTGTAATCCGCGTCGTTGAGTCCGGCAAAACCCCACCATCCAGCCTTGGGGCAGGCGAAGGTAAATACTCCATTTGAATCACAAAGAACTTCCTGAGTGACCATACATTCTGAGGGAGCTGAGAACTTGGAATCCTTGTTGTAATATTCAACTTCAACTCTGGTGTAAGGCGCGGGCTTACCATCCACCAGAACAATTCCCTGAAAAACGTTTCCTGCATAGTTGCCCCAGGGACGGGTAAGGGGGACAATTTCTGTTTTAACACCAAGAGGCTTGTTCCAGTCCTCGCCTTCATCAAAAGCGGAAACCACGGTTTTAGTATAATGAATAATGTAGTTATCTTCCGCAGGTTCGGGGTAGGGAGTTGGTTCCATATAAAATGTGTACATTCCCGGGCGGTTGAATCTGTATTCAGCGTTAAAAGCTTCATGTCCCATTACTTTACTTTTTTTAAGTGAAGAAAGCAGGTCGGTTTCCTTACCGTCATAATATACGCTGATTTTTTTGGGCTTAACAAGATTCATCCCAACCATTTCAAATGGATGTGAAAAGGAAAGTTCCAGATTTGCTGTTTTTTTGCTGGGAGAAATAATGGAGTTATCAGGGATAAGCATACCGAAATGGGCAAAAGCAGAACTGCAAAAGGCAAGGGTAAGAATAGCTGTCAGGATACAGATGGTCAGTCTTCGCATGGAGCAACTCCGTAAATTTAAGGTTATGTAACTACTTCTTTCTGGAAGAGAAAAAAGCTGCAACTCCGAACAAGCCGAAAATATAGCCTATTCCGGAAAATATCTCGTGGACCCCAGGACCTTTTTCCTGCTGGTCTATATGCATTCTTTTAACAGTATCAATTTTAGAATTAAGAGCACGAATTTCTTCTTTAAGATCGGACAGTTCAGAGGAGGAGATATCGGGAGGGGTGGTTTTAGTCACAACTTCACTGTCATTGTTCTCCTGTGAAACAGAGGCTGCTGCTGAATCAGGAAATATTTCATCTGCGGTGAGAGTCCATTCCCCCCGATGACCTTCAGAAGCATGCAGAATCAGTTTCAGCCCTGATTTTGTGGATTTAATCTCTTCTGGAATTTTGAAATTATAATTACCGTCATCATCAGTTATACCTTCCAGGAGAACTTTGTCGTCTTTAAGGTTGCGAATTTCAATCTTGCCTTGGTGCACTCGCTTCTTTTTGCTGAAATAACTCTCAGAAAAAATAGTATCTCCTTCGACATACGCAAAAACATTAACTCTATGTGCGTAAGCATTCGAACAGACCAGAAGTGATAAAAAAAGAATTATAAGAAATAGTTGATTGATTTTAGCAAATTTAAATTTCAATTTTACGACCTCTCTGTTTATCAAAATGAAAGCGATCACCATGTTGTGCTACTTGTTTTAAAAAGGTGATACATCTGTAGCACTATGTAGTCAATGCAGAAAATGCATTTCAGTGAGAACAAATAAAAAAAGCCGGATAATCCGGCTTATTCCTGTTTTTGTTATACACTCTATAAGTCAATCAAAAGTGTATCCGAAATTAATAGTAGTATCAAAAAAACCTTCCGGATCATGGGATTTAGTTCCAAATGTCTTAAGGTAGCGCATATCTGTTCCAATGGTGAAACCGGAATCAAATTCATACATTATACCTGCACCGCCACCTGCAACAGGGGCACCATTTGATATATTGAAAATAGTGTCCGGATACGAAAAAAATGAATATCCCCCGTGAAGTGCTGCATAAGGAGTCCAGTGAGGATCAGTATAAAACCTGTAAAGCAGGGAGCCCGTAAAAATATATGTATTAAAACTCTTGTTTTTATAGTCATAGGTGGAGTTTGAAGATGTTCCTGTTTTACCTGAGGTGCTACTATAGGTGAAATCTCCACCAATTCCCCAGCCCGATGGATAGAAATGACGCACAGTAGCTCCCCCCATTGCTCCAAAAGTGGAATAGGGTTCTGTACTTGATGAGGTTGTTTTCAGCTGTGCTCCCAACCCCGCCCCGGCGAATGTCTCAGACTTGTTTTTGGGAAGAAAGAATCCGCTTGTTTTTCTGCGTCTGGCGTCTTTCTGAACTTTTACGGCAAGCTCATAGTCTTTCTTGGCAATATCTCCGGGAGCCTGCTTTTTGGGCGGCTTAGTCTCTTCTGAAGGCATAATGGATGACGGGACGGAGGCGGCCATTTGTGAAGTCATGGAAGCTTGTTCTGAAACAACCGGCACAGCCGTTACTTTAGGGCGGGAAGGCCAAAGTCCCAGACCATCAGATTGCTGCGCAACCTGCACATAACGTACTGCCGGAGCATTTGGGGGCGGTGTAGTCGAAGGGGACATATCCTTCGTTGCTGCGCCTGAATTTTTGCTCAGTACCGGAGTCTTGTCTGTCCCGATTTGCTGTTCGGGAGCAGGGCTTTCGAGCTCAGCAATAATTTCATCGCTGGAAGCTTCCCCCTGAGGCATTGCTGATGTCTCTGGCTGATCATTTTGCAGGGGGGTATTTGATTCCTGCACAGATGCTGGAGTTTCCTGCTCAGCCATGGATGCGATACTTTGAACAACACCTGAGTCGAGCAGTTGATTCGTCAGTGATTTTCCATCAAGAGTTACTTCGGCAATTATTGTCTCGCCGGACTTGCTTAATTCTCTGACATCAACATCTTTCATAAGAGCAATGTTACTACTGTCCAAAAGGGATTTATCAGAAGTGATATCACTTGAAGGCTTAACCCCGGCCAGTTTGATTTTGACAGGGGTGCTTCCATCTTTGAGAACTATAAATGTATCCGCGCTTTCAACGGCAACAATTTTTCCCGGCCAGGCTAATGCCAGTGAAGGGAATGCAAGAAAGGCCATAATAAAAGCTGCAATTGTTTTTTTCATAATAAAAACCATTAAGTTGGATTTTAATCTTATTCTAAATTTTGATCGGTCATGTTTCAGGAAACTTAACCCGATCCCGTATTATAATTTGACTCTGTATATTTTTAAAAATTTAAATTTAGAATAGCTGATACGGGCTGTAATCAGTAGTTAAATTTGTTAGAAATGATTATTGATGGTAATGTTTAAACAACAGCTGTTCAATATAGGAGAAATAATGGGGAAAATTGCTGCTGCCTTGGTTCTGATACTTCTACTTTTGCCGATTCCCTCTCAGGCAAAAGAACTTCTTTTTGTTACTTTAGATAATACCCCGCAGGCATACTATGAAAATGGAGAAGTAACCGGTTTTTTAACTGAGATAGTAACTGAAGCTGCCCGAAGAGCCGGTTACGATGCCAAGGTTAAAATTGTTCCGTGGCAAAGAGCACTGGCAATGACCAAAAAAGGCCTTGCTGACGCAGTATTTAATGCCGGATTCAATAAACAGCGTGAAATGTACCTGAGATATCCCAAGCCTGTCCTGATGACGGAGAAAATTGTAGCCATGCGAAAAGCAGGATCAAAAGTTTTCCTGAACTTCGACCTGAGTGAGGCCGAGCAGCTTACTGTTGGTGTCGGCAGGGGATTTTTTTATGGCGATAGAATTCAAAAAGCTATAAATCAGAACATTTTCCTGCGTGTTGAGGAAGTTCCCAATATCGATTTGAACATCAAAAAACTTCTTTTAGGCCGTATCGACATTTTCTTCGGCGATTACTACCCGGTGATTAAATATCTTAATGAGCAGGGACTTCTTGATAAAGTTGAAGCAATCCTTGACCCTTCAACAGGTCTTCCTATGATATACTCCAAATCAGACACCTTTCTGGCGTTCTCAAAAAAGAAGAGTGAGGTCCCTTTTAAAAAAGTTAATGCTGAGCTGGAAAAGATGATTGAGGACGGGACATACAGATCAATCGTGATCAAATATATCCCTGTCCATGATGGTTTTTAAAACTGCAAGCTATCTCCAACCAATTGGCTCGTAACCTTTCTCTCGCAGACAGCGCTCTACAAATTTTTTGTAAAGGGAGTCTTCAGTATCCTGCATTGCACCGCCTGCAGCTCCTCCTGCGGCTCCACCGGCCACACCAGCAAGAGCAGATGTTCCCGGACTTCCGGTAACAATACCGATGCCAAGACCGATTGCTCCACCTATAAGCCCGCCTTTGACTCCGCTTTTCACAGAGGTCTTTCCGCGTGATTCCTTGCCTACACTTTGATCAGCAAAGTCGAGGCAGTATTGAATATCTTCGGAAGCCTTGGCTTCTCCAACCTCATTGTAATGTTCATTGGGGTAAAGCTTAGGCTTTTTTGCGCAGGCCGGACATGCAACAACAATAATCACAATTAAAAGAATAGCTATTTTTGAGTATCTGTTCATATCTAAATCTAATCCTTAGGCAGCTTGATGGTAAATTTTGAGCCTATACCAATTTCAGATTCTACTTCAAAAGTTCCCCTGTGGTTCTGGGTTATTATAAAAAAAGAAACTGAAAGTCCAAGCCCAGTGCCCAGTCCCGGAGACTTGGTTGTAAAAAAGGGTTCAAATATACGTCTTTTAACTTCATTCTTCATACCCGGACCATTATCTTCCACTTCGATTGTAATGCTGTATTGATCCTGTTTTGTACGTAAAATAAGTTTCGGAGGCCTGATCTTTGAAGTTTCATACATTGCGTATGCCGCATTTTTGATCAGGTTAAGAAAAACCTGTTCTATTTCAATTCGATAGCAGGTTACATAATCCATGCTTTCATCGTAATCCCTGATTATCTCCGTATGTTTGAAATCATATTTTCTGCGAAGATCATAGTCACATGAGATAATATCAATTATTCCATCAAGAAGATCATTCACATTGCAGCCGGTTCTGCCTATTTCATTCTTGCGAGTAAAATCCAGCATATTCTTAACGATGGTTGCAGCACGTTCGCCGGATGCCTGAATGCCGTCCAGCATTTTTACTACTCCGCGTTCTTCAAGGTAGTCATATATGATCTGGCAGTCTGTTCCTTTTCGTTCTGCAATCTGAATATTCGTTTTGATGTCCGGAGAAATGCGCCTTTTAATATTCTGAGCTCCCTGCAGTATACCGGCAAGAGGGTTGTTTATCTCATGAGCCATACCTGCTGCGAGACCTCCCACTGAGAGCATCTTTTCAGTCTGGATTAATAAATCCTGTGTTTTGACCTTTTCTGTCATATCTATAAGTGAAGCAACACGATCAGTGCTGCCATCAATGAGCTCTACATAAACATGAACATTTCTTACGTCCCCATTTCTACTGAGAAACTTGAAATCATAAGAGGTCGGAGCCGAAATATTGCTTTCGCTTCTTGCTGAAGCATACTCACGCATGCGTGGTAATTCCTCAGGGGCAACAAAATCAATCCACTTCAGCTTATTTTCTACTTCCTTTGCCTCCACGCCGCACAGTTCAGCAAAATTGCTGTTACAGCGTTTGATCATATAGTCATCTCCCAAAATAACTGTAGCTGTGCCCGTGTTTTCAAAAAGGCTTCGATAATATTTTTCGCTATTCTGGAGTTTTTCTTCAAAGAGTTTTCTGGAATGGACTTCATTCTTTAATTTTCTGGCAATGTACAAAGCAAAAATGAGTACAGCAATTATGATCAAAAACAGGGTGGTTACAAAAATTGCGGTCTCTTTTTTCAGGATCAGACTTCCTGCTGTAGGGTCAAAAAAGAAGTTAGAAAGGGGTCTTTGGGGCAGATTGGCATCAACAGACCTGAAACTATCTGCAATATGATCCCATCTGGCAGGGTTGGTATGCCCGACCTTGATAAGATCCGGTTGAATAAGCTTTTTGATTGCCGCTGCTTCAAACCTCAAATGCTCGCGAGATTTTAATGAGCCATAATTGTTAACAATTATTTCAATCATTTCATCCGTATTTTTCAGAGCATAGATCCAGCCCTTTATGCTTGCCCGGAGAAATTTTCGTACACGCTCAGGATAGCTGACCGCCTGTGCCCGCGATGTAAACAGAGTATCGCCATAAAAATCGATACCATAGGTGGAAGGATAAACTACTGAATATGGGACCTTTTCCTGTTCAAGATAGTAAGGCTGATTTGTTATGTATGCCGCAATTACATCTATTTCAGGATCGAAATAGTCTTCAGGAGTGGCAAACCTGTCAATCAAGCTCAACTCGTCAATATTAATTCCTAGCTTCAAAAGCATTGCCCTTAATTCAACGTCCTGAGAGGCCATACTCATAAGAACAGTCTTCCCCACAAAATCATGGGGATCATGCAATAGGGGAGACGTCTTTGAAATGAAAACAAGAGAAGAGTGCTGAAAAATCGAAGCAAGGAGAACAACATTTTTGCCGTGAAGATAATCCAGAAGAATTGCCGAATTACTGATTGCGAAATCCGCCTGTCCTTCCAGAACCTGCTCCACTGGATTCAAGCTTAAATCACGCTCCACAATAGTAACGTCCAACCCTTCTTCTGCATAAAAACCTTTTTCCTGCGCTGCGTAATATCCTGCAAACTGAAACTGATGGAACCATTTAAGTTGCAGGGTTACGGGTTGAAGCTTTACAGCAGAAACAGGAGTGGAAAACAAGAACACGACAGCAGCAGCGATCAGTCCGAAGGCAGAAATTGTCCTGCATGAAAAACTTGAGCGAAATGGCAGAGAATGTATCAAAGTGGCAACCTTTTAGTCTGGTTATTATGGTTACCACGAATAATATCAAAAAGATGAACTTTTGAAAATGAAAGGTTTAACGCAAAAGCAGAATATTGGTCCTAATCAAGAAGAGTTATATACAGCAGAATAAGCTTTAAAAAAAGAAAAAGCCCTCTGTAAAAACAGAGGGCTTGAATTCTCTTGGTAGCGAGGGAGGGAATTGAACCCCCGACACTGCGGATATGAGCCGCATGCTCTAACCATCTGAGCTACCTCGCCGTCTTGTGAACTTCCCGTCCAACGAGGAGAGTATCTATACACTCCTGAAAGTCTTGGCAAGTAAAAAATGACTTAAATTAAAAATATTTAGAACTTTTTACTTTTTGCTAAGAAAAAAGCCCTCTGAAAACAAAGGGCTTGGATTTTCTTGGTAGCGAGGGAGGGAATTGAACCCCCGACACTGCGGATATGAGCCGCATGCTCTAACCATCTGAGCTACCTCGCCGTGCTGTGGACTTCCCGTCCAACGAGGAGAGTAACTATACACTCCTGGAGGTCTTGGCAAGTAAAAAATGAACTTTTTTTAATTTTTTCTAGAAATCATTCAATTTTAACCAAGACATTGCCTGCAATTACGGCTTTTAGGCCCAGAAGTAGAGAATGAGCGGTGCTAAGGCCAGCCTGTAATAGGCAAAGGGACGCAGGGTCAGTTTGCCGAGCAGGTAAATAAAACCTTTAACTGCAGCCCAGGCCGAAATAAATGACACAATAAAGCCGACCGCAAGAAAAGGTATATCCGCAGATGTAAACAGCTGATAACTCTTAAGCATATCATATCCTGTTGCGGCAAACATTATCGGCACAGCGGCGATGAATGAATATTCAGCTGCAACCTTGCGTTTTGCCCCGAGCAGCATGCCGCCCATGATGGTGGCAGCAGAGCGGGAAAAGCCCGGCCATAATGCAAGACACTGGAAACATCCGATACCAAGCGCCAGCTTAGGTGTAATTTCATCAACTGTCATACAGCTGGGGGTCATCTCTTTCTTTTCAACAATAAGGATCATGATCGCGCCAACCCCAAGCGCCCAAGCAACGGTATAAGGATTGAAGAGATGTTCCTTGATGAACCCGTGAGCAAGAAGCCCAAGCACAGAAGCGGGGAGGCTGGTCAGAAAAAGCATGTAAAGCCCTCTTACTCCGGAGAAACGCTGCCCGGGTGCAGGAAAAAGCAGCCCCCAGAAACGCGACCAGTAAAGGACAACCACGGCAAGGATTGCCCCAAGTTGGATTGCAACTTCAAAGGAAGCCGCTTTTTCTCCCGTAAACCCTAGCAGGTGCCCCGTAATGATCAGGTGCCCTGTGCTTGAAACAGGTAGAAATTCAGTCAGACCTTCAACAACGCCAAGAATAGCGGCAGTGAAAAGAGATGTCATTCGTATACCTTTATGATTTTTTTGGTGTTTGAGCTTCAGAGTTCGATACTATCTGGAAATGGGTATGCCAGCCTGCACAAAGTTGCAAGGTCCTTAAAGCTGGTGTACTGTTAAAAATTAATAACCCACGTTTTAAATAAGGAAAATATATATGACTACTGTAATCTCTCCGTGCGAGCTTACCCGCAAAGCAATTAAGTGGATATCCGAACAGCGCACAGAAACAGGAAAATCAGTTGAATCACTGCTTGAGGAAGCGGCCATGAGATTCAATCTTTCCCCCAAAGATATGGAATTTATGGAACGTTTTTACGCTGAGAACTCCACAGAACTCCCTGAGTGTGACTAACAGAATTTACCGGCTGATGTTCTTTGCGACATGTCATTTTTAAAATGACAAAAGCAGGAAAAATTGCGCCTGCTGAACATTATCTGCTGCACTTAGCGGGAACTAAATTGAAACTTCTTCATCGCCAGATCTTTAAAGAACTTATATCCATATTCACATTGAGTATTAGCGGATTCATGGGACTCATCCTCATAGGCAGGCTGTTGCAGTTCCGTGATCTTTTCATGGGCCAGAGCATCGGTATTCTGGAAATGGGCAAACTTTTCATATATCTTTGCCCGTTCTTTCTGCTCATCCTCACTCCTATTGCCACCATGCTGTCCATATTCCTCACCTTTCTGAGGATGAACGCCGATAACGAGATAACCGCTCTTAAATCGGGCGGGCTGAGTTTATACAGGCTTCTGCCTGCGCCGCTTATTTTCTGCGTGCTTTGTACCGGAGCGGATGTCTTTTTCTCCTTGTACGGTTTGTCATGGGGAACGGAAAACTTCCGTAACTCCCTTATGGAACTCGCGCGAACACAAAGCCAGCTGGCACTTAAACCCGGAGTTTTCAACAAAGATTTTCCGGGCCTGGTATTCTACGCTGACAAAATTGATGAAAAGGACGGAGCAATGCTATCCGTTTTTGTCCGTGACAATACCCGCAAGGGGATGACCGCAACTATTGTTGCCCCCAAGGGAGAAATCCTGACTGATCCTTCACAGGGAAGACTCCTTATCCATCTTGAAAACGGACGTATCTATCAACAGGAACGGGAACAGCTTAGCGTACTTAAATTCAAAAATTATGATGTCCGTATTCCCCTGGCAAACATCCTTAAAGGCTACGACGTGGATGAGCTGCGACCAAAGGAAATGTCATGGGAAAAACTTATCCGAATAAGCAGGGCAGGGGACCGCGCCGGAGACATTGACCCCAACTTTTTCAGAAAAGTTCAAGTAGAGGTTCAAAAAAGACTGGCTTTGCCTGTGGCGTGTCTGGTGCTCGGTATGTTTGCCATGCCAATTGCCTGCATTTTCCGCGGTCTTAAGCAGCAGTATGGTCTATTGATCTCCATGGGGCTCTTTCTGGTTTACTACACCATGCTTTCACTTGGAGTTACTTTCGGGGAAAGCGGGGTTCTGACACCTGTGATAGGACTCTGGCTGCCCAATATAACTTTTGCAATAATTTCATTCATATTATTAAAGATGGCCGTAATGGAACATTCATTCAGTTTCAGATTATCGTTTATTAAAAGACTTCGGAGGAAAGCAGCATGATAAACAGACTGCTTCCCGGACATCTGGCGTCATACGTTCTGAAACAGAACCTGTTCCTTATGTGCGTCACCCTTGGAGTCGGAACAGGTATCTATCTGCTCTCGGACCTCTTTGACCGTCTTGACGATTTCATCGAGGCCGGACTGGGTGCCGGAACCATTCTGCGCTACTTCATAGTCAAAATGCCGCTTATCTTTTCCCAGATTCTTCCGGCAGTATTCCTGATTTCCATGACTGTACAGCTTTGCGTAATGGCTCGCAGCAAGGAGTTGCTGGCGCTTCGCACAGGTGGATTGTCACTTGCTTGGTTCTTACGGTTTTTTGTTATCTATGCCATTATCTGGTCACTGGGACAGCTGATGTTTTCACAGGTAATCGGCGTTTACGGAGAGCAGGAAGCATATCGCATCTGGAAAGAAGATGTGCGTAAAAACCAGTTGGACAACAGGGTTCTGCGAAATATATGGCTGAAAGAAGGACGCTTTGTAGTTGAAGCCAAGGAAGTGATGCCTTTTGCCAACAGGGCAAAGGACATCACTCTTTATGAGTTTGCCGATGATAACAGCGGCATTCAGCGGGTGATCACCTCAGAAAGTGCGGAAGTAAGCGATAAATACGGCTGGAAGCTTGAAAACGCAGTAGAGCTGACCCCTGACCGCTTTGCATCGCGCAAGCATCCAATCTTTACCATCCCCATCAAGCTTAACCTTGAAGTATTCAAGGTTGTAGACCCTGATCTCGACCCGGCCCAGCTCCCCCTGTGGCAGCTCGATAAGGTCATCAATCAGCTCGAAAAATCAGGCTCGCATGTGGACAGGCTTATTACCGCCTGGCATTCCAAATGGTCTTATGCTTTTTCCCTGCTCACCATGGCACTGGTATCACTGGCACTGGTTACAATCACTGAGAATATTTATCTCAATATAGGTCTGGGATTGGCCCTTACCTTTGTTTACTACGCTTTATTCATGGTCGGAGCATCAGCAGGCGATTCAGGATTCATGCCGCCGATAATTGCAGCATGGCTGGGAAATATTCTGGTCAGCTCATTGGCACTGATCAGGATTGGGTGGGTTCTTGTGCCTGAGTCGGCAGGTAAGTATATTACGAAATTCAAAAGCAAAAGATAATAAAAAGCCCCCGAAGGTATTACCTGCGGGGGCCTCTGGGTTATTCTGCACTATCTGCGGTTTCTTCGACCTCAACCGCAGCCAGTTCCGGCATGGCTGTCACATCGAGTAGATTCCAGAGTCTTGTGCGGTTCATCCCGCTTTTGCTTGAAGTGCAAAGCGGCTTGACCTTGAGGATATCTTCCCACTGATTCTGAATTTTTGCCCGGTCCTTCTGTTTGGTCTTGTCAGATTTGGTCATGATTGCCAAAACAGGAATATTGCAGTTCTTGAAGTATGAAATCATTTCGAGATCATTCTTCTGAGGGGAAAGACGGCTGTCCAAAAGGACTGCGGCGGCGGCAATATAGGAATTGCCCTGCAGATATTTATCAATCAGCTCACCCCATTTTGCCCGTTCTTTTTTGGAACAGCGGGCATATCCGTAACCGGGCAGGTCTACTATGTAATAACCGTGTGGAATTACTTCATAGTAGTTGAGGCTTCTGGTTTTACCGGGTGTTGAACTAATCTTGGCGAGTTTTTTCTGACCCGCAAGACTGTTGATCAGCGAAGACTTACCAACATTGGAACGTCCGGCCAGAATAATCTGGGGGGCGGCAACTTCTTCAAGCTGATTGATCTCGTACACAGTTTTAATTAACTTGAGGCTATTATCCATAAGGAACTTTCCTTGATTATTGTTATTAATTGCAGCGAAGACTGATGTCTTATTTATGTTTATCAGTCAAGTTCAATGATGTTTCAAGAAAATGTTCCGGTCAACCTGAAAAATAATTACGGTGTGTTACATGAAGACATTTCTGATTTTAAACGGACCGAACCTGGGCTATGTAGGTAAACGTCAGCCTGAAATATATGGTTCTGATAAGATTGAAGATATTCCTGATCATCTCAAAAGAATCATGGGTGATAAAGCTGACGAAATCAAACTCGAATTTTTTCAGTCCAACTCTGAAGGTGCGCTGATAGACAGACTTGAAAAAGCCCGTGAAGATAAAATTGACGGAATTGCTTTCAATGCAGGAGCCTATACACATACCAGTCTAGCTATTGCAGACTCACTTGCCTGGATAGAAGTTCCTTGTGTTGAAGTTCACATCAGTAATATATGGGCACGCACGGAAGATCCGGTACGTCAGAAAAGTTTTATGGGAAAACAGTGCATTGGAGTAATTGCCGGATTTGGAATTATGAGCTATGCCTTGGCCGTTCAAGCATTGTTTTCACATGTGACAGCCGACTGATTCAAAGTTTGCCGTGTCATTATCTGGATTATGATTTTATCCAATTCTATTCATAGTAAACAACCTGCTGAACTTATAGTATTTAAAAGCTGTCACAAATTACATTGAAGACAGCAGGGCTTTGCCCGCTAATGGCCTTTGCGGGCCCTGCAAACAATATTTTATCGGAGGAAAAATGATATCCACTAAAGACTTCAGAAACGGACTTAAAATTGAAATTGACGGTAAGCCTTATGAAATTATTGAATTTCAGCACTTCAAACCGGGTAAAGGTGGCGCATTTGTTCGCACCAAACTCAAAAACATGTTCACAGGCCGTGTAACCGATCAGACTTTCCGCTCCGGCGAAAAAGTGGACAAGCCCGACATGGCTACCAAAGAAATGCAGTTCCTTTACAAAGACGGCGAAGATTATGTGCTCATGGATCTCGAATCCTACGAGCAGATGAACGTTCCTGCAGACGTTGTAGGCACTGCAGGTGGATACCTTAAAGAAGGTGAAACCAACAAGGCCCTGCTTTATAATGGAAACGTTATCGGTATTGATCTTCCTGCTTCAGTTATCCTTACCGTTGCCCAGACTGATCCCGGCGTACAGGGTGACCGCGTAAGTAACGCTACCAAACCTGCCACCCTTGAAACAGGACTGGTCATAAACGTTCCGCTCTTTATCAATGAAGAAGACAAGATCAAAGTAGATACCCGCTCCGGTGAATATCTCGGACGCGAAAAGTAAGCCGCAATCTGGATTACAATAACCGGGGGGCTTTGCTCCCCGGTATTTCTTTAAACCCCCGCGCAGAACGGGATCAAACGGAGGATGAGACGCTGCCAGACAAAAAGTTCGCAAAAGAAATTTCCGGAATGTTCTGGATTTTTTTAGCAGTATTTCTTTTTATCAGCATGTACTCGTACCATCCGGGTGACCCTACCCTGAACCAGGCTGTAAGCTCCAGCTGGAAGGTAAAAAACCTTATCGGACCTGCCGGCTCCTACGTTGCCGGCTTGCTGGTTGATATGCTCGGGGTAGGCTCCTGGCTGATCCCCTTTTATGTCCTTTTCCTAGGCATAGCTTCATTCATCAAGTCTCTCAAACAGCCCTGGTGGCGCTGGGCAGGACTCGGCCTTCTTTATGTATGTCTTCTGGCATGGTCTTCCCATCCATGGCTGGTCCAGTATCAGAAAGCCCTTGCCATTCATGAAGGCGGATTTTTCGGCACCATCCTTTCCAAATGGTCTTTCAGATATCTCAAGCCTGTTGGAGCCTTTCTTTTCTGGCTTTTCACAACTCTTGCCGGAATTCAGCTCACCCTTAATCTCAGCTGGGCATCTATTGGTAAACGTCTTCGTACAATATTCCTTGATTTCTGGTTCAAGAATAAAGAACGCGTTGAACGTAAATCCAAGCGTATGAAAGCGGAAAGGGCCATAAAAAAAGCTGAAAGAAAGAAAGCAAAAGCTAAAAAGGCTGCAGATAAAGAAGCAGAAATAGCTGCATCAGCCTTTGATGATGAAGAGACAGATGAAACTGTTGTTCTGCTTAAGCCTTTTGAAGAGGGACCGGTAAAAAAAGAAAAGCCTGTCAAAAAGGCCAAGCCCAAGTCTAAAAAAATTGATACAAGTACCGACTTTCCTCCACTTGATGTTCTTGCAGAACCGAAAGTGGACGGAGTTCAGTTCAGCCCGAAGGACCTTGAACAGAAGACAGAAAGTCTGCGTGACTGCCTGAATGATTTTAATATCGACGGTGAAATTCAGCAGGTTATCCCTGGTCCGGTTGTCACTATGTTTGAATTTAAACCGGCTCCGGGAATCAAGGTAAGCAAGATTGCCAACCTGACTGATGACATTGCTATGGCGCTGCGTGCCATTTCAGTTAGAATTGAAGCTCCCATCCCCGGAAAAGATTCAGTAGGTATCGAAATTCCCAACGATAACCGCCAGATTGTTTTTCTTCGTGAAATTTTCGAACATACATCTTTTACGGATTCCAAATCAGTACTGACCATGGCCCTTGGCAAGGATATTCAAGGCGTACCTGTTTCTGCCGACCTCGCCAAGATGCCTCACCTGCTTGTTGCTGGTGCAACAGGAGCCGGTAAGAGTGTCTGCCTGAACGGTCTTCTGATGAGTATGCTTTACAAGGCCGGACCTGAAGAACTCAAACTGCTGCTGATCGACCCCAAACGTATTGAACTGGCTGTATATGCCAAGCTTCCGCATCTTGTTCATCCTGTTGTTACAGATATGTCGTTGGCAAAAAGTGCTCTTGAATGGGCTGTGTACGAAATGGACAAGCGCTATGACAACATGGCCAAGCTCGGTGCACGAAATATTGAAAGCTACAATAAGAAGCTTGCCAAGATGGAAGGAGAGCTTCCCGAAGAACTTGAGCATCTTGAGCCAATGCCTTTTCTGGTAATTATTGTAGATGAGCTTGCCGACCTCATGCTCACAGCAGGTAAGGATGTTGAACAGAGTATCGTGCGTCTTGCCCAGTTGGCCCGTGCAGCCGGTATCCACCTGATCATTGCAACCCAGCGTCCATCTGTTGACGTAGTTACCGGCCTGATCAAGGCAAACTTTCCAACACGTATTTCATTTCAGGTTACTTCCAAGCATGACTCACGAACAATTTTAGATACCATCGGTTCCGAGAAACTGCTTGGACGCGGTGACATGCTTTTCAAACCCAGTGGAGGACGGCTACGCAGACTGCACGGTGCTCTCGTTGAAGATGAAGAGATAAAAGAAGTCGTTGATTTCTGGAAGACCAAGTATCCTCAGGATTTTGAGCTCGACTTTACCGACTGGAAGGATTCCGGATCAAGTGCAGGTGGCGGCAACGGTGGAATGCCTGGGGAATCAGATGATCCCGTCTACAACGAAGCTGTCCAGTTTGTAATGGAGCAGGGCAAGGCATCCATTTCACTTCTGCAAAGACGCTTCCGTATCGGGTTTAACCGTGCAGCCCGCTTCATTGAGCAGATGGAACAGGACGGCATTCTTGGACCGCAGGACGGTAGTAAGCCGCGCACCGTTTTGATCACAAAGGACTAGGTTCCGCTTATTATTCACGGACTCTCGAACCCTTATTAAGGAAAGGGTTCAAGAATCCTATAGTATATCACCTGAAAGTTCTTTTAAACTTTACTCCCACGTAAATTCAAACGGGCAGCAATCTCCGCCTTCGGCCAGGGTTGTTGCCCGTTTCATATTCAACCTGTCGCTGTAGCCCTTGGCGAATGGTTCATCGCGGCTGCAGGAAAGAATTTTGCATAACTCATCTGGAAGACCCATTTTTCTGTAGGATTCCTGATAATGGCAGCGGGTAACTTTAATGCTGAGCTTATTTCCTGCAATGGAAATATCCTCAACATGGATTGCATCACCCTTTTTCCATATTTCAACAACGGTGGAAAAATGATCTAAAGACAGCTCTTTGACTGAAGCGGCAAATCCCTCTCCAGCAGCAAAAGCGGATCTTCTAAGGTTCTCTTTAATGATGCCAAGAGCTTTTTCGGCACCAAGCTCTGAAACCATAGTTTCATAGAGCTGCCCATAAAGCTCGGCTTCAATCAGACGACGCGTAATTTGTGACACAGGTTGTTCTTTCATAATTTACCTAAAAGAGTTAAGAAAACGTTGTAGATGAACAATAAATTCGAGAGGAGATATATGCGTTTCAGAATTTTTTTTCTCACAATTTCAATTCTGATGGCTTTCAGTTCAGTTGCTGTTGCAGATGAACTAACTGCCGAAATTCAGAAAACATACGATTCCATCAAAACCTTTAAGGCCGACTTTACACAGACTTTGACCAACGCGGCAAGTAAGGAACAGGAGATAAGAAGCGGTAAAATCACTTTCAAACAGCCATCTCTCCTACGCTGGGAATCTGTAAAACCGGAAAAAGAACTGCTCATAGTAGGTGATTCAGTTGTATGGGATTATTTCCCTGAAGATGAACTGGCGCTTAAATATCACACCAAACAGCTTTTCAACTCTAAAACCATGATCAAATTCATTTCCGGGCAGGCTCGTCTGGAAGAAGATTTTGTGGTTGAAAATCAGGGAGATGACGCCGGGCTGATCAAACTGAAACTGCTGCCCCTTGAGCCTGAAACAGGTCTGGTGCTTGCCTATGTATGGGTCAATCCTGAAAAGAAAATGCTGACCAGGATTCTGGTAGTAGATTTTTATGGCAACGGGAATGAAGTTGCCATGGAAAACATTGAAATTGACCCCGAGGTGGCTGAATCTCAGTTTCAGTTCACGCCTCCTAAGGGAGTAGAGGTCGAAGACAACACTCAGAACCAGTAGAAATTGCATCTTATGACTTACAAAGGGAAGGCGAAGGCTTTCCCTTTTTTTGTCCTTGTTAGCAGCTCATCATACTAGAAATTTACTAATTTAGGATTCTCCAAAAAAAAGACCTGCAGTCTTGCGACAGCAGGTCTTTTTTTTTATAGGCAGTTCCGTCGAACTAGGCAAGCTGAGCCATGAGAGTCTCTTTGATGGACTCGATGGAGCCTTCGCCGTTGAGTTCGATGTACTTGAAGCCAGCTTTAGGAGCCAGATCTTTGTAGAAGTATGCAGCAGCAACAGTACCGGTGTTGTCATCATAGTAGATGTCGTGGCGTTTGTTGATTGCATCTTCGTCCTGGTCGTCAGCACGCTCGGAGAGAGCACCGCCACATACGCGGCATTTGTCTCCGTCGGGCTTGATAGCGTCGATGAATTTGTTGTTGGGATGGTTAGGATCGTTTTCGCAGAGGCGACGGCCCATGATGCGGTTTTTAGCAACTTCACGGGGCAGCAGGATTTCGATAACGAAGTCAAGCTTTACGCCGTCTTTTTCGAGAGCTTCCCAAAGCTTTTCAGCCTGTACGATGGAACGGGGGAAACCGTCGAGCAGCCAGCCGTTTTCGCCGGAAGACTGGAGAACGTCAAGAACCATGGGAATGGTGATATCATCAGGAACGAGCTCGCCCTTATCGATGTATTCCTTAGCTTTCATGCCAAGTTCGGTACCACCGCCGATGTGTTTGCGGAAGATAGCGCCGGATTCAATGTGATCGAGGTCGAATTTTTTCTTGGCCAGAGCACCCTGAGTACCTTTACCACTGCCGTTAGGTCCAAAAATAAGAATATTCATCTGTAGTCCTCCTAAAGAATTAGTAACAAATTTCACAAAGTTCTAAACCTTGCCGCTCGCACTGTCAATGGTCTTTATCACTTTGAATAAAAGTCCTTTTTTATTGACAGTTACCAGCTTGCTACCCGGAAATTGGATGCTTGAACCGGATTTTTTCTCGGTAAAAGCCTTATCAAGCCGGGACAGTGAGTCTGAAAGAGCATGACCTTTACCCAATGAATCTAATATTTCTTTGTAAATACGGAGTCTTAATGCAGGATGGACCTTGTTCAAAATTGAACAAGGCAGTAATAAATCACCTGAATTATCCCTCACAATGCATGATAAGGCTTTTGAAACCTCACCGGCCCAGAAATCATCATCAAGTTCCGCCTGATTCTTGAGTCGGATAATGCCATTGCCAAAACTGGGATTTTCTCTGGTAAGTAGGGGGATAATCCGATTACGGACCCTGTTTCTGGTATATTCATCAGACAGGTTCGATTCATCATCCCTCCATGAACAGCCAATATCTTCAAGAAAGGTTTGAAGGTCAGCCTTGGCGGTTGCGAGGAAGGGACGGAGCAGATTTCGTTTTGGGTCAAATGCATCCATTCCGGCAAGGGCTGGCCACCCCGAACCTCGAATCAGCCTCATGACTACATCTTCGCATAGATCATCCATGTGATGGGCAAGCAAAAGGTAGTCCGTTTCATATTTTTTCATGCAGCTCATGAAAAAATCATAACGAACTGTCCGCCCGGCCTCTTCAATACCCATGGAATGCTCATGGGAGTATGCCCGTACATCCACTTTCAAGGCTTCAAAACCTGCTCCAAGAATACGGCAAAGTTCTGCCACAAATTCCAAGTCCCCAGCTGACTCAGCACGTAAACCATGATCCACATGAACGCAGAAAACCCTGCCGCCGGATTTCCTGGTCAGCAGGGTTGAAATAATCAAAAGGGCTGTGGAATCAATTCCACCGGAAACACCCACAAGCAGAGGGCGGGAGGCAAAGTTTGAACCGCATTTCAGGTTCCCGAATTTCTCAACATCCAAACACAGTCTGGCCTGTTTCGGATCAAGTTCCTGAATAGAGCGGGGCAGTGTTTCCATCATTAATTCTCTTAACGAAATTAGCCCCCGCCTTATGCACTATAAGACTGATCTATGGTAAAGTCAGACTAAGCATCCGTGCAGCGAAGTACAAAAAAAGAAACGGTTTCCTTAATTCTCATCCCCGGATGGTTGCCAGGGTAAAAGAACCTCAAGGTGCTTAAAAGCCACCTGATTCCACTTTTATCTAGCAGGCAACTTCAAGATCAGCGATGAACTGATCAATATAGTTCATCATGTGATTGCGCTGCTCTGTTGTTGCATAGGCTACACATGAACAGCGTATTTTATTGCGAGCCCGTACCAGAAGCTCGATTTTAATAGAAGTTTCTTCTACTTCTAGAGCCATAAAAAACGGTCCGCATTCGCCGATATGTTCCTTTTGCTCATCATTTAAAAGGTCTTCAGGAACCGGAATATAAAAAATACCTTCAATCGGACCCTGAAATTCAAGTTCAGTCAGCGCATCAGAAATCTTTTTTACGTCTTCTTCGTATATTTCATCCAGCAGGTAGTTTCTCATAGCTTGAAATCCTTTTATTCTTCAGGGTTATTCTTTCTTTTCCGTCCACAATGAGCATCAGCTGGAATAGTATCATTATCCAGATTGAACATGCGGCGAGCAAGATCCACGAACTTATCTGCGTTACCCTCTTCTTCTGTCCTTCGCTTAAGAAAAATGACAGGTTCGTGCAGCAGTTTCTTGCCAATGGCCATAGCCATTGTTTCAAGGGCCTTATGGGTTTTGGAATCAACATCCCCAAGCCGTTTCAAAGTCTTGGCAAGTTCAGCCTGGGCAACATTTTCGCTTCGATTGAACAGGTCTACAATGGTGGGCTGCAGGTCAAGGGAATTAAGCCAGTTGCCAAAAGAGAGAGTTTCAAATTCGACAATGGAATCAGCCTTGTGCGCTTCGTCTTCACGCTGCGCCTTGTTTTCTTCAACAACATCCTTAAGGTCGTCAATGTCGTAAAGATAAACGTTGTCGAGACCGTTGACATCCGGGTCTATGTCTCGGGGAACAGCGATATCGATGAAAAACATAGGTCTGAACTTACGCTTCTTGATGACCTTCTTCATCTCTTTGGCTTTGATCACTGCATGAGGAGCACCAGTGGAACTGATGATAATATCCGTTTCAGCGAGATGATCATAGAGATTGTCGAATGAAACAGCTTTTCCACCCATTGTTTTGGCAAGATCTTCAGCGCGGGAAAATGTCCTGTTGGCAATGGATATATGTTCCACACCACTGTTAAGCAAATGCGTTGCCGCAAGCTCGGCCATTTCACCGGCGCCGATAAGCATGGCCCTCTGGCCGCTTAGTTCACCGAAGATCTTTTTGGCCAGCTCAACAGCCGCGTAGCTGATAGATACCGCACTTGAAGCAATGGAAGTTTCCGTGCGCACTCTTTTGGCAACAAAAAAGGCCTTATGCAGCATACGGTTGATAATGACCCTTGCTGCTCCCACATCAACAGCATTGCGGTAGGAATCTTTAAGCTGCCCCAGAATCTGCGGTTCACCGACGATCATAGAATCAAGACTGCATGCTACCCTGAACAGGTGCTTAACAGCCGCAAGATTCTTGTAACAATAAACATTAGGTTCAAGCTCGCTCACTGATCCGCAGCATTTTTTAGCCCAATACTTAAGCACGTCATTTTCGGACTTATCCTTTTCGCAGACGACAAGTATCTCAACCCTGTTACAGGTTGAAAGGGCCATGACTTCACGCATTCCGCCATCCAGCAGTCCGCTTTCGAAGTCCTCCACATTGGTCAAGGCGTAACGTTCACGCACATCAACCCCTGCAGAGCGGTGGTTGAGGCCTATAAGATAGATATTATGGTCCATAATCAGACTTTAAAGCTATGGTGAGTGGGTACAAAAAAATTGATTCCCCACAGTGAAATCATGGTGATAACAAAAACGATGATCACCAGAATTGCCGGTTTCTTTCCTCTCCATCCCACAACCAGGCGCTGATGGAAGAGAAACGCAAACAGAAACCAGACCACTAAAGTAACAATTTCTTTGGGATCCCAGGAAAACATTTTGGAAAAAGCACCTCTCGCCCAGAGAAAACCGGCAGCAAGTCCCAAAGTGTAAAGGGGAAAACCAATCAGAATCGACCAATGATTCACATTGTCGAAGGTATTTAGGGAAGGCATATCCTTACCCATTCCGGTAAGGTTGGCCTTGGTTTTAATTTTGTTGTTCAGATACAGAAAAGCAACTCCGGCACCGGCGGCCATGGCCATAAGAGCAATACTTACGAAAATGGTTCCAATGTGAAGACCTATGAAAAGTCCTGCAAGGTGAGCGGGGAGGGTTACCTTCAAGCTCTGAGCTGCAAGAGAAATAATAAAAAGAAGCAAGGCCAGCGGTGAAGCTGTGAGAGCAAAAAAAGTGCTGCGAACTTTCCACCAGAGTCCGAAATAGACCAGAATGATACTCCAACCAAGCAGACTGAAATAAAAATAACCGCCGCTTAAGACTGATCCTCTGTAAAGAGTTACAGCCAGAAGGAGATCAAGGGTATGCAATGCGAATCCGCCGATGGCGGCCATGTTGCCAAGTTTACCCAGTGTTTCGTTATTTTTGATTCTTCCTGCAAAAAACAATCCCGTGCCTGCAAGGTAGCAGGACATAATAACATACTGGAATACTTCAAATAAGGTCATTAATTAACTCCGGTATACGTGGAACAAGTTCATCAGGCAGAAACTGGTTCAAAAGTTCAGCAACCCTGTCCATGTCTCCCTCTTCCAGTTCATCTAGAATCGGGGATGAAACAAGCAGTCTGAACAAAGCGGTGTTTTGGCTTGTTTCCTTGCCAAGGTCAAGGACCATCGGCCTGATTCTTCCCATTAAAGTAATAAAAGCCGCATAATGGGGTCCAAAAACATTCTCCAGTTCACTTCGCACCTTACGAGTGAAAGCCGGGGAGCATCCGCCTGTAGACACAGCAAGAGTAAGGTCTCCCTGACGAATCACCGATGGAACTATAAAGTTGCTTCCTTCAGGATAATCCGCGATATTACAAAGAATATTATTTTCTTCACAAAGATCGGCGATGAGCCTGTTGACTTTGGTGTTGCTTGTACATGCCAAAGCAAGGAATTTGTCATCAAGGTCCTGCGGGGCAAAAGCTCTCTGTTCAAAAAGAACTTTCGGATTACGACAGATTTCTGTCATTTCATCGCTCGGCGGTGAAGTATCAAGTACGGTGACAGATTCCGGATCGCACTCAAGCAGCGACTTGAGCTTGCGAATTCCCACCGCTCCGGCTCCAACGAGCAGACATTTGCGATTTTTAACTTTTAGAAAAATAGGGTAGTAGGTCATAGAAGTCCTGCATAACAAAAGTGTGCCCGCATTGTAAAATGACAAAATGATATTAAAAGGTTATGATTTAAGTACCCAACTTATTGCTTTAAAGGGATTTTCATGAATCGAGCTCTCATCATACAACTTACGAGATTTGGCGACCTCGTCCAGACCAAGAGGCTGGTACTGACGCTTCAAAACCGTAAATTCGAACTCCACATCTGCGTTGATAGATCCCTGAAGAAACTTGCAGCCATTCTTTATCCGGACGCTGTAATCCACCCTATTATCGCTCATGGCACCGGAGTTGCGGGAAACGGGATGGACTCAGCTCTCCCAGTAAACATTGCAGCCTTCAGAAGGCTGAAAAGCATTGATTTCAGCGAAGTATACAACCTTAATTTTTCTCCCATGAACTATGCAATGGCCGCAATGTTTGATCCTGAAACAGTGAAAGGCCACAAAATGATCAACGGTCAGCCGGTAAAATCTCCCTGGTTTGAACTTGCTTTCCGCCTTGCTTCGGAACGCAGGAACAACATTAACCTTGTAGATTACTGGGCTGCACTCAGCCCGGAAATGACTCCGGCCGATAAAGTGAATCCGGCTGCACAATCCAAGGGAGGCGGGATAGGCGTTGTTCTGGCCGGCCGTGAATCACGTCGGTCCCTTCCCTATGAGACTCTTGCCCCCCTGGTAATGTCAGCAAGATCTATAAACAAAAATAAGAAAATATATCTTCTGGGGAGCGAAGCTGAACGGGATGTCGGCAGAAAGCTGATATCCAAATTTCCCGCAGCAGTTACAGCCGACACCACAAACCTTGCCGGAAAAACGGACTGGCAGGGCCTTGTGGACGTTGTTTCGAATCTGGACTCCGTCATGACACCGGACACCGGAACCATGCATCTTGCTGCTCATCTTGGAGTACCTGTTCTCGGCTTCTTTCTTTCCTCTGCATGGTGCTCCGAAACAGGCCCCTATGGAGCAGGGCACACCATAATTCAGGCTGATACGGATTGTTCCCCCTGTGTTGAGTCCCAGCCGTGCTACTGCCAGCAGAAGTGTCTTAATCCATTCAGGGAAACAGGAATGGCCCGCTTTATAGCCACCCGTAAGCCCGAACATCTCCCCGCTGGTTTAACTTTGTTTGAATCAGGATGTGATTTTCTGGGAACCGGATATATGTCTAAGGCCGGGAATGATTTAACAGGTGACCGCAGAAATAGAATCAGACATTTTATCGGTTGCCATCTAGGACTTTTGGATATTGGTGAACATGGTCCTTTTCCTGAACTTGCTGAAAAATTTTACAAAGAAAAAGACTGGATAACGGCTTAATCATAAAGGTCTATGCTATGAATAACAAAAAAGTTCTGCGAATTCTGGTTGTTCTCCCGCTTTACGGAGGATCGTTGCCTGTAGGCAGATTCTGTGTTTCCGCATTAAAAGAGATGGGACATCTTGTTGAAGTATTTGAAGCTCCTTCTTTTTACGATGCCTACAACGCCCTTGATGACCTAAAAGTAACAGCCGATCGGCATCAGTATCTTCAAAACAGCTTTCTTCAAATGCTGTCACAGGCTGTTCTGGCTAAAGTGGAAACTTTTGAACCGGACATGGTCCTGTCAATGGCTCAGGCACCACTTACCCATCAGGCTTTAAAACGCCTGCGCAGGGACAATGTAAAAACAGCCATGTGGTTTGTGGAAGATTTCAGACTCTTTACTTACTGGCAGAGCTTTGCTCCTTTTTACGATATTTTCGCTGTCATTCAAAAGGAACCGTTTTTCTCGGAACTGAAAAAAATTGGCGCAAATAACATAATTTACCTTCCGCTTGCTGCTCACCCTGATTTTCACAAACCTATGGGTCTCAACCCCGGTGACAGCAGAAAATACGGAGGAGACGTTTCCTTCATGGGGGCAGGATACCCCAACCGGCGTCTTGCTTTCAGAAAACTCATCCATCACGGGCTTAAAATATGGGGCTCGGAATGGGAAGGGGACCATGTCCTTGAGCCTTATCTCCAGCTTGGCGGACGTCGGGTTTCCTCGGAGGAATGTGTTAAAATTTTTAATGGAACGAAAATCAACCTTAATCTTCACTCATCCATTAACGCGGACCAGTTGGTAAGTGGAGGGGACTTCATTAATCCCCGAACCTTTGAACTGGCAGCCTGCGGCGCTTTTCAACTGGTGGACAGACGTAAATTGATGGATGAAGCCTTTGCTGACGGTGAACTGGCACATTTTGACAGCCTTGAAGATCTTGATGAGAAGATAAAATACTATCTTGCAAATCCTGAGGAGCGAGCCTCTTTTGCAGCCAGGGCCAGAGAGCGGGTTCTAAGCGAACACACCTATGCTGTAAGAATGCAGAGTCTTATTGATTTTACGAGTGAAACATTTGCAGACTGGCCCGTAGAACGGTCAACGGACTATCTCTTTGGTGCTGATTTCCCTGAAGAGCTGAAAAATGAAATACTGCAATTGATTGAGCGACTTGGCCTACCGGCAGATGTTGGTTTTGAAGATCTTGTAGCAGCCATTAGGGGGCAGCATGGAGAGCTTAGCCACATTGATGCTGCAGTTTTATTTCTTGATGAATGGAAAAAGATTTATAAAAGGTAGTATCAATAATTTAAGGCTTTACTTTTAGGGCAAGTTTGTAAATATAAATTATATATCACAATTAAAAACAAAGGTTTTACAAGCAGATAGCTATTTCGAAAATCATCGAATAACTACAAATGTAAAGTGTGAGAGTGCTTCTATGGCTAATCTATTTTCTGCAAGAGGTTTCAAAGGAAGTATAAAAATAACTTCTGACGAATTTAACGATCTCAGAAATCTCATTTATGAACTTTCCGGCATATTTTTACAGGATAACAGGAAATTTCTAGTCGAAAACAGATTCTCGCACCGGCTTACGGAATTAAATTTAAACAGTTACACTGAATATATAAAATATCTGAAAAACGGCCTGAAAGGTAAGGCCGAAGAAATGAATATGCTGGAACTCATCACCACCAATGAGACCAGTTTTTTCAGAGATAATCCGCAGCTTACCGCATTTAGGAACTACACTCTCAAGGAACTCATAGATGCTGGAAATAAAAGCGGAAAGCGTGAGATAAAAATATGGTCTGCAGGCTGTTCTTCCGGTGAGGAGCCATACACTTTATCTATAATACTTCATGAAACATTGAAACATGACTTGAAGAAGTGGCGAATTCGAATTACCGCTAACGATATATCAACTAACGTATTGGCGATGGCCAAGAAAGGTGTTTATACCAAATACGCCCTGCGAACTACGCCTGCACCAATAATATCTAAATATTTTGCAGAGAAAGAAGGTGATCTTTTCGAGGTTAAACCGGAAGTAAAAAAACTGGTCCACTTCGGTAAAATCAACCTCAACGAGGAAAGATCGGTTAAAATGGTCCCAAAATCTCAAATAGTGTTTTGCAGAAATGTAATAATCTATTTTGACCGGGAAATGAAAAAAAAGGTTCTATCCGGATTCTATAACAACCTCGTTGATGGAGGTCATCTGTATGTGGGGCATTCAGAATCCCTGCATCTCATAACCAAAGATTTTAAGCCTATTCAGCACTCAGGGGCTATATCATATTTAAAAATCTGAACCGCGCATTAACTATTTTTGAGGTCATATATGCAGAGTGTAAGTATAGATGAAGTTAAACCAGGAATGATTCTGGCTGCTGACATTGAGCAATCAGGAAGATTACTTCTCCCAGCCGGATCGGTTCTGACCAATAACAACATCGCTGTCTTTCAAAGGCAGGGTGTGGAATCTGTACTGATTGTCACCTCGGAAGGACAGGAACCCGATGAACAGAGTATCGACCGGGCCTTTATGTATGTGCGTGATTACTTCATGTTTGTTGATCATGATCATCCGGCCATTGTAAGGCTGTTTGACATTGCCGTTTATAAAACAGCTCTGAAACTGATGGAGGGCTGGCGTCTGCCGACTCCGGAAGAGCAGACTGTAGTCGAACTGGATGAAATGAGAGACCTGTTTTATCGCGATGAAGGTTCGGTAAAGGATGTTGTTGATGATGAACTAAAACTTGCTTCCTTCCCTGATATTTTTTTCAAGGTAAAAGAAGCCGTTGCCGACCCTCATACTTCAGCAGAACATATTGCGGAAGTGGTTGGGCTTGATGTTGGCCTGTCCACCCAGATACTCAAACTGGTCAACAGTCCTCTTTACGGATTTCCTTCAGAAATCAGCTCTCTTGTCCGCGCCGTTGCCCTTATCGGTGGCAAGGAACTATGCACTCTGGCCCTTGGCCTTTCCACCATCGGCTATTTCAGGGATATACCGCCGGAATTAATCGATATGCGGGCATTCTGGATGCATTCACTTACCAGTGCAGTGTTCTGCAAGGTTATAGCTGAACAGGTTGAGGGGGTAAGCCCTGAAGAAATGTTTACAGCCGGGCTGCTCCATGATGTAGGCAGATTGATTCTTTTCAAGAAAATGCCATGCAGCGCAGTACAGGCCATGATTTATGCCCGCGAAAACTTCATTCCCCTTGTGGAAGCTGAAGACATGGTCCTTGGATTTAACCATACTGACGTTGCAAGAGGGATGTTTGAAAGATGGAATTTCCCTGAATCCTTAATTGATATCATCGCATCCCACCATTCTCCCAAAAACTCAGATAACTACAGCGAATCGGCTGTGCTGCAACTTGGTGACAACCTTGCGTTGGCGGTTGGAATATCAGAAGGGGGAATGTATGTTCTTCCCGGAACTGAAGAAGGAGTATGGGAAGAACTCGGCGTAAATGAAGACAGGCTCACAGAAATCGTAAAGGATTACGACTATCAGATCAGTGAGTTATTCAAGACCTTTTTCTGATCAAATCATGCTGAATGACGATTGCAGCAATCATTATGCGGGCAGGGCAGTTCTATAGTAACAGTTGTCCCTTTTCCCGGTCCTGCACTGTCGATCTTGAGTTTCCCCTGATGCTCAAAAACTATTTTTTTAACCCTTGAAAGCCCCATCCCGACACCTTTAGCCTTGGTTGAGAAAAACGGATCGAAGACATGATTCAGATAATGCTCCGTTATTCCCATTCCATGATCTATTATACGAATTACAATAATACCGCCGGAACGCTCAATCTGAACAAGAACATCTGTAACTTTTTCATGCGTAAAATTACTGGCATTCAGCAACAACTCAACGATTGCTATCTGAAACAAATTTTTATCAACAATAAACGTATCAACTGAACACTCCAGTTTCATCTCAATACATTCACCGATGCGTTCAAGAATTTTGTTAGCATTGACATTTGCTTCCCGGAATAATTCGGTAACATCCAGTTCAACAGGGTCCGGCTTTGGAATATCCGAGTAAGTTCTTACTGCAGCAACAAGTCCTTCAAGCTTGAGGGCCTCTTCAGTAATAATCTGAACATCCCGTTTTAAAGGATCACCTTCAGGAAGTTTGCGGGAAATTATGTTGGCCATCCCTCCTATGACTGTGGCGGGATTCAGAACCTGATGAGCAACAGCCTGAGATAAGGAGTCCAGACCTTCGATTCTTTCTTTCTGCAACTCTGCATTTCGAGACAGGATTTTTTTCTCGCGCTGCTCACTGTTGTATATTTCTGTGATGTCTTCGAAAAGAAAGACCATGCCTATGGTTAAATCATCTTCGGTGAGAAAAGATGAGGTGACTGACAGACGTTTGGGACATTCGTGATTTTTTACGTGATATGGAACAATGTGCTTAAGGCCGATTGTCTGCTGATTGATAACATCAAGAACTACCTGATTAAATTCCGTGTTGGAACTTTCATCGGTAATAAACAGTTCCCCCCAGCCAAAACCGATATGCTCTTCACTGCTGAGGTTAAGAATACTGCACACTGCTTTGTTAAGATAGACGATTTTCCCTTCATGGGAAATTACCATCAATCCAACATCAAGGCTTTCAATAATATTTTCGACTATTAGGGAACTGAATGATGCCATGCTCGCACCTTTTTAGAGATATTTTTACAAAAGTATACATCCCGGAAAGGATTGAAGCAATATGTTAGAAAATATATTAAACCTTTTATTTTTTTCTTCCTTTTGGGGGAGTAATATCAGTGCGAGGTCTGTTTGCTCGGCGCTGTCCCTGCAGCCATGCATTAAGACGCGGTTCTTCACCCTGATCTTTAGGAGCGTAAAAAGTTCGATCAGATATTTCAGGCGGTAGATATTCCTGTTCCACAAAGGCCTTTGGAAATGAGTGCGGGTATTTGTAGTTACGACCATACCCCCATTCTTTTTGCAGATTGGTAGTTGCGTTTCGAAGATGCAGCGGAACAGGCAGCATGCCGTTCTGACGGATTTCCTGTTTAACAGTGTGATATGCAGCATAAGTGCTGTTGCTTTTAGGAGCCAAAGCCAGATAAACCACTGTTTCAGACATGGGAATAAAGCCTTCCGGCATTCCAATGAATTCCACCGCCTGCTGACAGGAGACCGCAAGGGTCATCGCGTACGGATCAGCAAGACCGATATCTTCACCGGCAGAAATGATCAACCTGCGGGTAATGAATTTGGGATCTTCTCCGCTTTCTATCAGGCAGCCGAGATAATAAAGGGCTGCATCAGGGTTGCTGCCCCGTATGGATTTGATCAGTGCCGATGCCAGCTCATAATGGGAATCTCCATCACGATCTCCCCTGATTACGGTATCGGGAAGGATTGAACGCAGCTTATCTGCTTCACGTTTATCCTCGGGAAGCTGGGATGTATACTCAAGCAGGTTGAGCAGGGTGCGTCCGTCTCCACCGGCAAGGGATGCAATCAGATTAAGACTGTCAGCGCCAAGAGACATTTCGAGTTCTTCGCATGCTCTTTTGCAGATAGCTATAAGATCAACCTTGCTAAGAGATCTCAACCGCAGCACATGCAGTCTGGAAAGAAGCTGCCGGGTTATACTGAAAGAAGGGTTCTCGGTGGTAGTAGCTAAGAGAGTAATCTCACCGGACTCAAGTATGGGCAGAAAAAAATCCTGCTGCGCTTTTGAAAAACGGTGTAATTCGTCAAGGATAAGAATATCCATACCTGCAAGCTGTTTGCGAAGAGCGGCAATTCCGGCTTCCGGAGCACTGATACGAACAAAGTGACGTCCGGTGGATTTAGCAAGCAGGAGGGCAAGAGTTGACTTTCCGCAACCGGGGGGACCAAACAGCAGCAAGCTCGGAAGTCGTTTGGATCTTTCGAATGCCTCCACACGTTCGCGGATGTGATTCTGCCCCACAAATTCATCAATCTTACGGGGACGAATACGGTCAGCCAACGGCTGGTTGTCAGTCAACTCTAACTTCACTTTTTACTCCCGAACACATGCCCAATGGAGCTGCAGCAGCTCATGGAACCATATTTATTGAACCAGCCCGTTAGGACCTGTCTTTATTAAGATACGTTTCTAATGGCTGCTTCCGAATCCATCAATCAGCTGGATTCATGAAAGACATTTCGAATCCTCAAAATAGTTTGAAGCCTACGCCATTTTCATCAAAAAATTATTCTTCTGTTTTCTGCCGTTCCAGATAAGCGGTACCAAGACAGAGCAGGGCGGCTGTTTCCCAGCGAAGAATTGATTCACCAAGACTGCAGGGTTTGAAACCGTTATCCATAAGCATCTCTGCTTCACGCGGGCTGAATCCGCCTTCCGGCCCAATTACCGCAATAGTTGATTCCTGCGCAAGCTCCGAATAATCAGGAACGGCGTCCTTATCGGCTTTTTCCCAGAGAAAAAGTTTATTTGAAAAATCTTTTGCAGCCTCAATCAGCTTTTCTACCGATCCGGAAACAGTACTTAATTCCGGCAGCCATGTATTGCCGCACTGCTTTGCAGCTGCCACAAGTTTTTCATCCCAGGTATCCTTGATCTCAGCAGGAACTTTACCCTGAGTAAACTCACTTTGGAAAAAGATCAGTCCCTTGGCTTCAAGCTCTACTGACTTTTCAAGGATCCAATTCCGACGTGAAGATTTATTCCAGCCGATCGCCAGAGTCAATCCACGCTTGTCCGCATGAATATTCTCTTCAACCAAATCCAGATTAACACGTGACTTGGAAACTTCTGCAACAGTAAAAAGCCCATCTCGCCCGCATCCATCAAAAAGACGCACGGTCTCTCCCGGTTTGGTACGTAAGACCTTTGATAAATGCTTGGCTTCTCCCCCCTCCAGAACGAAAGGGGATTTCCAGTTTTCAGGTTCCAGATAAAAAGAATTAAGTCTGGCCATATAGTTAGCCCAATACTCCATAAATAAGAAAATCCCCTGACGGGGAGTACTGAAAGACCTCGATCATCCTGCCGCCGGAAAAAATCCAAAATAAGTGCGAAGATCAGCAAATCACACTCCGGCAGGATAGCCAAAGCAAACCGGACAGGGAAGACCGTAAAATCATCCCTGTCCGGGAATAGTTCAATTAGGATTCAAGATTAAGCAGATCTTCGTAAGTCTCCCTTCTGCGGGCAACAATTACATCGTCACCATCAACAATAATCTCAGCAGCCCTGAGACGGGAGTTGTAGTTTGAAGACATGGTGAAACCGTATGCACCGGCGGAGTATACCGCAAGAAGTTCACCCTGCATAATTTCGGGGAGATTGCGATCTTTTGCAAGAAAGTCACCGGATTCGCAGATTGGACCGACAACGTCATAATCAATAACAGGACGCTCGTTCTTAACAACCTCACCTATATTGTGGTGAGACTGGTAAAGAGAAGGACGTACAAGGTCGTTCATTGCAGCATCTACAATAAGAAAATCTTTAGTGGGAGTTTTCTTGGTGTAGATCACTTCTGTTACCAGAATACCTGCGTTACCGGCGATGACACGGCCGGGTTCAAGTATTACTTTAAGGTTTTTACCAGCAAGAGCCTTGCTCAGTGCTTCACCGAATTCTTTGGGATGCGGAGGAGTTTCCTCATCATAGGTAATGCCGAGTCCACCACCGAGGTCAAGGTGTTCTATTTCAACACCGATTGCATGAAGTTCATCGCGGAATGCCAGAAGTTTATCAAGAGCTTCCAGAAAGGGCTCGATGGTAGTCAGCTGGGAACCGATGTGGCAATCCATACCAACTGGCTCAATATTGGAAAGTTCTTTAGCTGTCTTGTAGGCTTCCTTGGCAGTTTCCATATCAAGACCGAACTTATTCTTTTTCATTCCGGTGGAAATATAAGGATGAGTCTTGGGGTCAACATCCGGGTTGATGCGGAAACTGATGCGCGCAGTCTTATTCATGGACTGTGCAACCTCGTTGATTTTATGCATTTCAGCAACGGATTCTACGTTGAACATCAGGATATCGGCTTTGAGTGCTTCAGCTATTTCGTATGCTTTCTTGCCAACTCCGGAGTAAACAATCTTGCTTGAAGGAACTCCGGCTTTGAGTGCACGGAATAATTCGCCGCCGGAAACAATATCCATACCTGCGCCCTGTTCTGCCAGAAGCTTGAGTACACTGAGGTTGGAGTTTGCTTTTACGGAATAGCAGGTCATGTGATCCACGCCGGTGAATGCGGAATCGAATGCTTCAAAATGTCTGCGCAGAGTAGCTGCGGAATATACGTAAAGGGGAGTGCCATACTCATTGGCAAGTTCAGGAATGCTGATATTCTCAGCGTGAAGGACATTATCTTTAAATTCAAAATGATGCATGGTGGAAGGACTCCATATTTAGATTAAGGTGCAGCTGTATACACATCAGAGATGACTACTCCGAGTGTGTCGTAGACGTTGCGCGCTACAACTCTCCAGCGATAACTTTTTGCGGGATCAAGTCCACATTCGCTGAATACGAAAGTGGGGCCGTCAGATTGAATACCTTCGGAACCGGGAACAAATTCTTTTCTGATTGCCGGGAAGAAAGGACAGGTTGGACAGCCTTCACCGGGACCGGAACCGTCAGCTTGGAATTGAAGGCTCAGATTGTCCACATTTTGGTGTGCGCCGTCAACCCTTACTACGACTTTAAGACATTCTCCCACTCTGCGACCTTCAACGGAAGCAAAAGTAAAAATGTCATCACTTTTGGTTGGGGCAGGCCATATTTTAACACCGCAACCGGTTGCACCAAGCAGGAATACAGCCAGAACAGCCAGTAATAAATTTCTTTTTAAAAAATGAGATTTCATCAATTAGTCTCCCAGTGAGTTTTTCCACTGATTAAGAAGAGTGAGGGCTTCTATGGGTGAAAGTCCGTTTACGTCCAGATCACGCAGTTCTTTTACAACAGCATGATCTTCCGGCGGAGCTTCATTATTCTTTTCATTACCGGTGCAGAGCATTCCCGGAAGAATGGATTGGACCGCAGAGGCTCTGGGAGCATGTTCTCCGCTGCCTTCCTTGGATTTTTCCTCCAGATCGGCCAGTATCTCCCTTGCCCTGACTACTACAGATTTAGGCACCCCCGCAAGTCTGGCTACTTCAATTCCGTAGCTTTTATCTGCAGGACCGGGAACAAGCCTTCTGAGAAAAAGAATATCTCCTTTCCATTCACGAACCGCGATGTTGAAGTTTCGCAGACCGTCTATGACTCCTTCGAGGGAAGTCAATTCATGATAGTGGGTGGCAAACAGTGTTCTTATACCGCCACGGGCACGGCGGGAAAGTTCCTCAACAACGGCCCAGGCCAGTGCAAGGCCATCAAAAGTACTGGTTCCGCGTCCGATTTCATCAAGAATAACAAGGCTGCGCATGGAAGCCTGACGCAGAATGCGTGCGGTCTCCATCATTTCAACCATGAAAGTGGACTGGCCCTGAGCAAGGTTGTCGGAAGCTCCGACCCTTGAAAAGACACGGTCCATGAGCCCGATACGTCCATGGGAAGCAGGAATATAGGACCCGATCTGAGCCATTATGCCCATTATAGCAACCTGTCTCAGCACTGTTGATTTACCAGCCATGTTAGGGCCGGTAATAAGCAGAATACGCCGTTTTTCATCAATGGTCAGGGAGTTGGGAATATAATTGGCAGAGCCCTGCACTGCTTCAACTACAGGATGACGTCCTTCCTCAATTACAACTTCCATTCCGGCATGAATCTCAGGACATACCCAGCGGTTGACCCGTGCGGTTTCTGCCAGCCCCTGCCAGAAATCAATTGCTGAAACAGCATCTGCCATGAACATGAACCGGCTGCGATTACCGGCAACCTCATCACGGACTTTCTGGAACATGCTGTATTCCAAAGTCTTGCGCTTGTCAGAAGCGGAAAGAAGCTTGTCTTCCAGTTCCTTTAGCTGCGGGGTGATATACCGTTCGCTGTTTACAAGGGTTTGCCTGCGCTCAAAATATTCCGGAACCTGCCCTTTAAATGCTTTGGACAACTCAAAATAGTACCCGAAAACCTTGTTGAAACCCATTTTGAGTTTAGGAAGATCATTACTCTTCTTCTCGTGCTCCAATAGATCCGCAAGGGTTGATTCGCCGTGCTCTGTCAGCTGAATAAGTTCATCAAGTTCTTCATTGTACCCGGTCTTGAACAGCCCGCCTTCAGTGATAACCGGTGGAGGATTATCCACCAGAGCGCGATCAAGAAGCTCCTCAACATCCTGCATATTATCCCATTTGGAAACAATGGTACGCAGGGCAGGGGCCAAGGCTTTGGAGTCATCCTCATCGCTGGCGGCTGCCTTGATTAGAAAATCATGTATAGGCGGCAGGGTTTTCAGGCTTTGACGAAGTCCTATAAAATCTTTAGGCGTGGCGCGGCCCAGAACAACACGTGTTGAAAGACGCTCAAGATCATAAACTGTATCAAGAAGTTCACGAATACGTGTTCTGAGTGAATCATCATTATAAAAAAAAGATACCGCACGCTGGTTATGTTCAATGGGCGCAAGGTCACGCCAGGGCTGTTTCAATCTCAAAGCCAGAAGACGCCCGCCCATCGGGGTAATGGTTTTATCCATCACTGCCAGCAGGGTGCCTTTGCCTTTCTTACCGTCCAGCCTTCTGAATATTTCAAGATTACGTTCTGTAACCTCGTCTAGAATCATGTGTTTTGGTCAGGTTAAGCGGCTTGAATTCACCAAGATGAGTGAACTCCTGCATCTGGGTCTGACGCAGATAGGCCAGAAGTGCTCCACAGGCCTGTGTAAGCTGAGGCTTGTCTTCAAGGTCCAAAGCCCCTAGGTCTGCAACATTCTGAACCTCCAGAATATTGTCTGTGGCGGATTTCAGGTTGAAAAAACCGGCTGAGGGAGCAGGGGTGATACGAGCATCAATTTCACCGTATTGCGCAGGGACCACCTTGCCCTGCGGCAGGATCATCTCGCGAGGATTGATTTTTAAAGCCCACTGCCAGAGATCATTCTCATTCTTGCTCTGCAGTCCGCTCCATTGCCCAGTTGAAAAATCAACCCAGGCAATGCCGCCTGCCGACTTGGAATCATCAAAGTGAACTGCAGCAAGAAAATTATTTGCCTTGGCTGAAAGAGTGTCATCATCAATAACAGTTCCCGGAGTGAAAACCTGTGTAACAGCTCTTTTTACCAGCCCCTTGGCCTGTTTGGGATCCTCAATCTGATCACAAAGAGTGATTGTGAATCCTTTCTCCACAAGCTGAGAGATATACCCTTTAGCTGCATGATGCGGAACCCCGCACATTGGAACCTTGTGTTCCGAATTCGGGTTACGGCAGGTAAGGGCTATCTGAAGTTCTCTGGCCGCAATTTCGGCGTCCTCAAAAAACAATTCGTAAAAGTCCCCCATACGGAAAAAAAGCAGAGAGTCAGGATGTTCATCCTTGATCTCAAGGTACTGCTTGAACATGGGGGTGAGTTTCATTTTGCTCACGATAATATATGGATGGCTTACTGGTTCAGTTCTTTACGGAACATGATGGAGTGCCAACTGCGGCATCTCGGACAGATGAAAAATATTCTATCCCGCTTCATACCGCAACTGGAACAAGTGAATCTCTGCACATTTCTGGCTATGTTGACAAAAAAATCCAGCTGATTTTTAAATGACGGGGTAAGCTGCTGATGAACCTGAGCAAGTCTGAAAAGATCAAGCCTTGCCAGCCAGAAATTCTGATTAAGCATCAAAGTCTTTTCAAGCCAGACACTTGCTTCTTCTTCACGACCGCACAGCTGAAGCAATCTGGCGCCATAGTAATGCATGATCACATCCGGGTCAGATTTCTCAATTTCTTCAATCATCACCTGATAAAATGGAAGATTGCGGTCCTTGTCTTCATCTACTTTATTTAAAAGAGTATCGCCAAATACAAGAGACTCTGCAAGGAGTCCCTCGGTAAGGACAAACCTTAGCTTTACCGGAACCTTGGCAAGAGATTCTTTAAATTTTTCGGTAAACTCCTGCAGAGAGCCCTCTTTTTTTAATCTGGTTAGAACAAGCAACCAGGCTTCTGCAGAATTTGGGGAAATTTTTAGTGCGTTCTTCAGAGTGCGATGAGCCTTGGCTTCTTCGCCTTCATTAAACTCTTCTTCAGCCTGACAAACCAGATAATGTGCTTCCTGAACCGGCTGGGAAAGAATGGAATAGTAGGAGGCAGCCTTTTCAAATTCACGGCTTCTGGCTGCAATTTCAGCAAGTTCAGTTAAAATTTCAGGAGAATCTCCTTCAATTTCACAGGCTTTTTCAAATGCACTTACCGCGCGATCAAGAAAACCGCCACGGGTGAAATCTCGTCCCAGCTCATAGAGAGCACGGGCTTTTGTCTCCGGAGCAAGTCCGGGACGAAGTATAAGGCTGGTTCTAATCTGGGCTGCGCGTTCTATCTCTCCCTGAGAGCGATAGAGGTTCCCAAGTGCAAGATAAATCTCAACAGCCTCAGGATTATCCTTGACGACTTTGCTGAGCTCATCAATGGCCGCACGGGTATCGGGAAGGCCTGTTTTATTTTTTGGGCCGTCAGAAGAATAAGAAGACGGTGCCCGATTATCGGACACCGTCTTTTTCTTTTTGAATACGCTTAAAAGAGACACGTATACTCCGTATTCATGTTCAGCTTAAGCCTGTTCTGCGCTTTTTTCTTCAGCAGGTTCTGCTGCTGCGGAGGGGTAGTTACCTTCATCAAGAGGCATATTGCGCAGGGAGTTAACTTCCTGCTCAAGGTTGGCCATTCTGGTACGGCATGCACGCAGCTGACCGGAAAGACGGATTTTGTCGCCCATGAAATAGAGCAGGGTAATTACTGCGCCAACCGCAAAGGCAGTCAGGATCAACAGATAGTAGGGAAGTTCCTGGCTAGTGAACTTATACTGCAGGAGTTCGATGGACAGAACAACGGTCTTACCGAGTTCAGGGGTATTCTGAACAAAGAATACCATGGAAAAGAAAAACAGGATTACCAGAGCCAAAACCTTCAAGTAACGCATGAAACCCTCCTTAGTGTTACTTAGCGACAATGCTGTCAAAAAACGGCTTGAGCCTTTTATAAGTTGCGGACAGGTGATCGGGAATAACATTGGTTTCTCCGAACACTGCCATAAACGATGCATCCCCGTTCCAACGTGGAACGAGTTGAAAATGGAGATGGGCGGCGAGCCCAGCTCCGGCTGCTTCCCCTATATTCAGGCCGACATTGATTCCTTGAGGATTACATGTCTTTTCCAGAATATCACAGCATATTGTTATATACTTCATGACCTCTGAAGCCTCCGCTTCAGTGAGATCAGTTAGTTTGCTAACATGCCTATAAGGCGTAACCATCAGATGACAGTTGTTGTATGGAAATTTGTTCATTATTACAAAGCAGTGTTCAGCCCTGTGCAGAATCAATCTTTCCTCATCCTCGTCAGTGCTTTCAGGAATGCAGAAAACACATTCGTCAGGCTTGGGACCCAAGATATAGTCCATTCGCCATGGAGCCCATAATACGTCCATAATGTCAAGCAACCTTTACAATATCTTCATCTAAACAGTAAAGAAACTGTTTATTATGTTTGATATTAAACAGAAGGCGTCAGCTGCTGTTTCATCAAACAATATAAAATTCCACTAATTAAATACGAACTAATTTTCAACAACTAATATAGAAAACGTTACTTTTTACATGAAAAAGTCATTATCAATCGTCATCCTAGTTAATTAAAAAGTGTGCATGTTCTACACGGGTTATACTTCAAGAGCAAGCGAAACCCCGGTTTTTATCAGCCTGATACCACTTCTAAAGTGTTTTTTTGACCGTAAATGCAAAAAAATGCATTTATTGACTTTTAATTTCAGCAATTTTCTTTTTCAAAAATTCCAACTGATCTTTTCGCCCTCTAAGATCACCATCAAGAACTCCAAGCCTTGTCTTATATAATAGATCGGAATAGTGGGGCCCTGGTTCCAATCCAAGAGTTTTCAGATCTTCACCGGTAACATCAATCTTCTGGAGGCGCAGACTGCTAAGATACTGTGAAATATACTTCTTGATCATTTCTCGCTTGGTTCGGGCCATGATGAAAAGAACTCCTTCAAGGGGAACCGGATGCAGGATATCGTAGATTTCACTTGGCTTAAGTTCCTGTTTAATATTCATAATGTTTCCAGCCGCCCAGAAAATGGTATCACGCAAATGAACGAACTCACGCCGCTCACTGGGTGAAAAGCTGAACCTGTCATAAATCTGTTCCATCTTGCCCTTGGATATTCCCATGCACATACCAAGAAAGTATGTCTTCCAGCTTTCAATAGGCGGATCAAGGTAGAGCAGGCTGTACCAGCTCAGAACTTTATCCAGCTCAACAAGAACCTGCGTTCTTGCATTGTTTATGGCCAGCATGGGGTGAATTGCTTCAAGAACACCCAGTTCATTCAGCCTGAGAATACTCTTCTGGGCAGTATCTTCATCCAGGATTAGTCTAAGCTCATGCATCAACCTGTATCCGGAGAGCTTGGTAATCAGATTCAGTTTGAGCGCATTCTTAATCAGGCTTAAGGTTTGCCCGCCGATCCTGAATCCGTAACGTTGTTCAAAACGAACGGCACGCATAATTCTGGTAGGATCTTCCACAAAGCTTAGAGCATGGAGCACACGAACCGTCCTGTCCTTCAGGTCTCGCTGGGAGCCGAAAAAATCCACAAGTTTACCGAAACTTGAAGGATTGATATGCACGGCCAATGCGTTAATGGTAAAATCCCTTCGATACAGGTCCATTTTTATTGATGAAAGCTCAACTGTCGGCAGGGCGGCCGGGTATTCATAATACTCAAGGCGGGCAGTAGCAACGTCCACACGCTGCCCGTCAGGAAGAATAACAACCGCTGTTTTAAATTTACGATGATACTTTGCCCGCCCCTCCATTCTTTTGGCCAGCTTCTTGGCAAAAGCAATACCGTCACCTTCCACAACCAGATCAAGATCGAAATTAGTCTTGGTCAGGAGCACATCGCGGACAAAACCGCCGACCACATAAGCTTCAGTTCCAATTTCCTCTGCCATGTCACCGGCAGTCTCAAGAATTTTGAGTATGGAATTGGGGAGACGATTTCGCATGATATTGCGGATATTTCTTTCCTGTTTTTTATCAGGAAACAAAGACTCGGGAATCCTTGAGGGATCCTTAACCAGCAGGTTGATAAGGTCCGTGCGGGTTATAACTGCTATTATCTGATCATTTTCCACAACCGGAACCATACGCTGTTTCTGTCCCAGAATAATTTCCATAACCCTGTGCAGACCAGAATCAACCTTGATTGAGGAGAATGGGCTCTGCATATAAATTTCAACTTCCACATCGCCCAGGTTATGAGCCAGCGCCTTATCGGCTGTTTTCTGCTCCAGAATCCCAACGACGCGCATATTGTCCATGGAGTCCACAACGGGAACTCCTTTGAGGCTGTATTGAGTCATACGTTCCACAGCTTTTTCAATGGACATGTCACGTGGAATCGCAACCGGAGGTCGAGACATAATAGACTCGACATTCATCCGAGAGGTAACCTTGGAATACAAAAGAGCGAAAAGCTCATCACGAACTTCCGCAAGGGTTCTATCTTTAATGGTAGCAGAAGCAGCATAAACATGACCGCCTCCGCCGAAAGCAGAGCAGACCGACCCGACATCAATATCATTTGAACGTGACCGGGCTACAAGATGAATCCGGTCATTCATACGGGCGAGTGCGAAAAGGACCTTTATATTCTCAACATCCATGAATTTATGGACTAAAACAGAAAAATCGCCAACATAATCAGCTGTGCTTATTTCGGTAATGACAATCTCGAGATCATTGATTGTATGAGTAGTTGCGCCCTCAAGGAGACGCCCAAGCAATGTGATTTGCTGGGCCGTGAGATCCCGGTTCAGCAGGTCGGTAATTACATCCAGCTCCATTCCGTTTTTAAGCAGCCATTTACCGGCTTCAAAATCATGCTCAGTTGTTGAATTGAATCCGAATGAGCCGGTGTCTTCATAAAGACCCAGTCCCATGATTGTAGCTTCTTCCTGATTGATTTCTATTCCCCGCTGGCGAATCTCATGAGAAAGGATCGCAACACTTGATCCCCATGGTTTTTTAATTATCAGTTCGGGATCAAGATCGCACTCAGACTTCATGTGATGATCGTAAATATGGATGCGAAGCCCGGGATTATTCAAGATTGGGTGCACATGAAGAATTCGTTTTTTCCTTGAAGTATCAACCACAACAAGAAGTTTTACCGCGCTCTTGTCTATTTCTTTCAATTGTTTGAAATTAAAAAAATATGTAGCACTTTCCATATAAAAATTACGCAGGTTTTTTTCCTGACTCCCGGGAAAAACCAATGTGGCGTCAGGGTAGAGTTTACCTGCAGCAACAATCGCGGCCAGACAATCGAAATCGGCATTTACATGCCCTGTAATTATTGTTTCCGCTTTTATAAGCTCATCATTTTTTGACATTCTTAAAATCTCACATTACAGAACGTGGGTGAAAGCGTTTGTGAAGTTGGACCAATCTTCCGGCTTGAATATGTGTGTATATTTCAGTAGCATTAATGTCCGAATGACCAAGAAGCAACTGGACTGTACGCAGATCCGCACCGCCATCCAGCAAGTGGGTGGCAAACGAATGTCTAAAAGTGTGCGGAGATATTGATCGTTTGATCCCCGCTTCCAGCGCGTACTTCTTTATCATTTTCCAGACCCCCTGTCGGGTCAACCCCTTACCGGATCTGTTGAGAAAGACATTTTTGACTTTGGGGTTAAAGGCAGGACGCCAATCCTTAATGTATTGGTTTAAGTAATTTTGCGCCACATAATGAATCGGCACCAGCCGTTCTTTTGAGCCTTTGCCGAAGATAATGAGAATTCCGGTTTGCGGATCAAAGTCCTCAACCTTGAGGTCTACCAGCTCTGAAACCCTCATTCCGGCTGCATACAAAAGCTCAAGCATTGCCCTATCTCGAAAACCCAGTTTTTCGGTTAAAGCGGGCAGGGCAAGTATGCGTCCGATTTCTTCCGGTGAAAGGAACTCAGGAATTTTTCTGGGAAGTTTTGGATTTTCCAGCAGAGTAGCGGGGTTATCATTAATAAACCCACGTGACATGCAAAAATCGAAAAAACCCCGTAAAGACGAAAGATGCCTCGCCAGCGAGGTTGATTTCAGAGCTTTCGACCTTAGATATGTAAGGTAGAGCAGTAGTGTCTGACCTGTGGCGTCCTCAATTTTAGCTGACCTTTCCTCCAGAAAGGCCTGAAAAGACTCCAGATCACTCAGATATCCAGTAAGGCTGTTCTCGGAAAGCCCCCGCTCAATGAGCAGGTGCTCAAGATAGCGGTCAATCCATTGGTGTTTTGCGGATGTTTTGTTCTCGTTTTCAGTCATATCGGTTATTCTTTACACCGATGACTGCATCTGCTCAAGTTGATTGACAGAGCAAACAAGCCCAATTAAACAGTATTGATAATAATTTAACCAAAAATTCGTAAGGAGTATAACGAAATGCCAGAATTCAAACTTGCCGACAGGCTTGCAACTCTCCCCCCTTATCTTTTTGCTGAAATTGACAGACTCAAGGCGGAAGTTGCTGCTCAAGGTGTTGATATCATCAGCCTCGGCATCGGCGATCCTGACCTTCCGACTCCCGATTTCATTATTGAAGCCCTGCATAAGGCTGCAAAAAATCCTGTCAACCACCAGTATCCTTCATACGTAGGTCTGCTGACTTTCCGTCAGGCTGTTGCTGACTGGTACAAGGAAAGATTCAATGTTGAACTCGATGCAAAAACTGAAGTAGTTTCCCTCATCGGTTCAAAAGAAGGTATTGCACACTTCCCGCTGGCGTTTGTAAACCCCGGTGATCTCGTGTTTGTTGCCTCCCCCAACTATCCTGTTTACCCCGTAGCTTCCGGTTTTGCCGGTGGCGAAGTTGAGATTATCCCTCTTCTGGAAGAAAACGACTTCCTGCCCGACCTTGACGCAATCGATGACGCCAAGTGGGATAGATGCAAGATCATCTTCGTTAACTACCCCAACAACCCGACTTCAGCTACTGCAACTCCCGAATTCTACAAAGAACTGGTTGCTAAGGCCAAAAAACACAACGTAATCATCGCAGCTGACGCCGCTTACACCGAAGTTTACTACGATGAAGACAAAAAGCCCATTTCCATTCTGGAAACCCCCGGTGCTAAAGATGTGGCCATCGAATTCCACTCACTTTCCAAAACTTACAACATGACCGGATGGCGCTGCGGTATGGCTGTTGGTAACCCGACTCTGGTTGCCGGTCTTGGAAAAATTAAAGAAAATGTCGACTCCGGTATCTTTCAGGCTGTACAGGAAGCCGGAATTGTTGCACTTAAAGAAGGCGAACCTTACGTTAAGGAATTCCGCAAGATCTACAAAGAGCGTCGTGACTGCGTGATTGAAGCTCTGGAAAAGATCAACATTTCCTGCAAGGTGCCTGATGCATCCATCTTTGTATGGGCAAAAACTCCTGAAGGTTACACTTCTTCCGAGTTCGTATCCAAGCTCCTGAAGGAAACCGGCGTTGTTGTTACTCCCGGTAACGGCTTCGGCGAATCCGGTGAAGGGTATTTCAGAATTTCGCTGACTGTTGATACCGAAAGACTCAAGGAGGCAGTATCACGGATTTCCCAACTATAAAGGTCTACGTCAGCCTTGGTTCAAATATCGGAGATACCGATGACAATCTGAACCAGGCTGTAGCAAGACTGGAAAAATACGAAGGCATTGACCCTGAACTCTGGTCCGAGACTTACGAAACAGAACCGCAAGAACTCAAAGACCAGCCATGGTTCAGCAACCAGGTTGTTCGCTTTGCCGTTGACCCGGAACTCTGGTCCGCAGAAGGATTCCTGTCCACACTTCAAGCTGTGGAAGGACAGATGGACAGGGTAAGAGGAATTAAGAACGGCCCCAGAACCATTGACCTTGATATCATTCTCTTTGGAGATAGAGTCATTGACAGTGGAGAGTACCTTACTGTGCCTCATCCGCGCGCTATGGACAGGGCATTTGTACTGCATCCGCTGGCAGAAATGGATCCGGACCTGGTGTTCCCTGACGGGACAAATGTTGCCGACGCATTAGAAAAGATCGAGTACCGCATAGAAGGAAACAAGATCTATCAGGATTAATTATCAGGCCGCACCATGGAAATGGTGCGGCCTTTTTTTGGCTTCAGAGGTGAAACATTATGATGAAATTTGTTATTATCGCCATTGCCTGCTTTGTCATGTGGAAGCTCTTCAGTGGTGATCAGAAAAAAAAATCTGAGCAGGCGGAAAAGCAGCGCACTAAAGACATCAAGGCTGGTGAAATGGTGAAAGATCCGGTCTGTGGAGCATACGTCAAAAAAGATGGTGACATTCGTGTCCGCAATGGTGAAAAGCTGGAATATTTCTGCTCTTATGAATGCCGCGACAAATACGTGAAAAGTCTGGAAGCTGAAAAAAGCGAATAGTCCAAGACAATTTTCTCTAAGTGCCCTTTTGACCTGCCGTTAGAAGGGCTCTTTTATTTTGAAAGAGCAGGGGAGTTGAATATGAAAATCTACTTGAAATCATGTTCGCTTTATGAAGTAAAAAATGCTTATGGATACGGTATCATTGATGGTGTTTATCTTGTATCAGGACAAGATGACGAACCTTGCGTCGCGCCTGACAGTGACATGAACTCTATTGTACGAAGTATAAATGGGCCGGTGTTTGTCAGAGCTACAGGCTGTACTGCCGAAGAAATTTTAGAGAATTCGCGGGAACTGCTGCAATTAGGACCAAATATAGTCATTAAGTTTAAACTTTCACTTGAAGGTTTAAAAGCATGCAGGGCACTTTCAAGTAGAGATGTTTCAGTGGCCCTTGATGGGATATCCAGCACGGCCCAGGCAATTCTGGGAGCAAAGGCAGGCGCTGACTTCTGCATTTTCGACACCAAAAAGATCAAACCAAATGCACGTAATGAATCAAATGAAATTTCAATATGCACATCTGTCATAAAACTCCATGACCTAAAATCTGAAATTTCAACAAACAATATAACAGACCTTGAATCACTGAATGGAACAATTCAGGCAGGGGCTCAAGCTGTTGAAGTCAGCTATGAATTATTGATGAAACTTTGCAACCAATAAAACTGAACAATTAGCCTCGGGCGACCGCATTATGTGCTGACCTGAAGGATGCAATCAGCCCTGAGTACAATCTGTGCTCAGGGCTGATTTTTTTTTCATAAAACAGATGCCTCCTAAGGGACTTACGATAAAAGAATGACTCGTAGGTCGAATTTGTTTTTTTAAACGCTTAAAAGCAAAATTTGAAAACTTAGTTTTAAAGTAGCTAGGAAACAACTGCTTTCGATAAGTTATAAACCAACATACGCAATTATAAACAGTTACGACATTGCCAGTCAGACCAAGTCGCTAAAAAAGAACATAAGTATCATCCGGCAATTAAGATAAAATCAGTTTTTAAGACCAGATGGGTCCCAAAGGCATCAGCAGTTAGTAATTTGTAATTTAGTACTTATATTTCAGTGTGTTATACAATTGTCTCATAATGTAAATTATGTAAACTTTGCTAAAAATACTGAGACTGATATCATCCCGATCTTGCCTGAGTTAATTTTTAGTCGATAAGCGCTTAACTAAAAAAGTATTAAATTTCCAGCACTTGATACTTAACTATATTTACGATATGTATTTATTGCTAAAATACCATCTTAGATTGGTGTTATCCTTTAAATTATGTCTTCCAAATTTGCCTCCTGCCGCACTTTTCTTTATTGCTCTTGGAGTAATCTTAAAGACGACTCCAAATTCGAGTCTATGAGGAAAGCATGAACTTCCACTTTTTAAAAAAATCATTTCGACCACTGCTTGCAGCTCTGATTCTGAGTTCGACTGTCTCAACAAATATTTTTGCAGCTCCATCTCAACAGTTATCCTTTGAAAACTGGCTTGAAAAATATGGTGCGTGGGACATTCTTGAAAGTAACTACTCAGCAAATGATGAATCGCCAGATCTTATTCTTAAAAGAGCTGAAACGGCATTCAAGCTTGGACGATTTTCGTCCTGCCTGAACATTCTTCAGGGAACACCGGCTTTTGAAGATAAAGCTAAAGAAATGGACAGACTCTGGCTTGGCGGTCAGTCCCAAAGAGCTTTGGGAGATCCTGTCAAAGCAGTTATCTGGTTCAGTCAGGCAGCCAGACTCATGGATCAGGATACCCTGGTTGCCAGATTCAATTCCGAGCCACATCTAAAGAATATCTGGTTTGATGTCTGGAGGTCTTTATATTGGGGATATTTTGTAACCCCCCAATCAGCTAAAGAAGCCCGTAAGATGCTGCTGACACAATCATTTGAGCAGGCAGAAACTGTATGGCCGCAGACATACTTTGTTATTAACAGCAAACCCGATCTGGCTGATCTTAACGCCTCTCTTACTGACAGTCCTTCTTTGAGCAATTCTACAACTGTTAATGATAGCGACCGGAAAATTATTGCTCAGTCTCTTGCTTCAGCCAGCCTTGGTGAATGGTCCAAATCACATGCTGCTTTAGATGCTGTGTCCAACTCAACTGTTTGCGGCTTTTGGAAATCAGTAGGAACTTTTCTTGAAACCGGAAAGCGCCCTGAAAACTTGAATGAGTTCAGCGAAGCAGGGCTGATCCATCCACAGGCCTTTTTTGAGGCAGGAGTTCTTGATCCGGCAACAGCATCCCCTGCTCTCTGGCAATTGGCAGCCCCCTCCTCCCCTGCCTGGGAATCATTCCGCAAAAAGCTTCTGGAAATGGACCCTCATGCCGCCCTCGAAACAATTGACCGCGAAACCGGATCAATGCTTCTTTCAGGGGATCTTGTTAATTCCCTTCAGAACTATCGTTTAGCTTTTGCTTTTCTAAGCGGTGATATGGAATTGGCAAAAAGAGTATGGAAAAAACTTGATAATGACACTCTACCCATGAGCCTTAGAATTGCTGCCGGAATTGTTTTTAAGCCGCACTTCTCTAAAGTCATTAACAGCAGCGACTACGGTCACACAGAACATCTTTTCATAATCTCCAATCTTCTTGAATCCGCCGGAATTGAATACTTTGCTAATATGAAACAGTCCTTCTGGAATGAGCTTTCGGGTCAGAAACTTAATAATGCAATTAACGAGAATCCACTTGATAGGCTTCTGGTTTTCGCAGATCTCAGTTCCTCAGCAGATAAAAAAATGGACCTGAACATAGCTAGAAGAAGTGCTTTTTTATTTTCAGGATCAGAACTTGGAGCACGAAGTGTTATCTACCTTGCGGAAAATGCAGCTAAAAACCGCGATTTCAAACTTTCGGCATTCTATCTTAAACGGGTTGATCAGGATAAGTTCGGGCAGGAAATTCGCCTGAAATGGCTGATAGCAGCTGTTGCCTACAACCTTGCAGTGGGTGAGGATGCCAAGGCTTTAAAAGGATACAATGAAATCCTCGAATCAGGAGGATCTCTTTCACCTGACAAAGAGCTAAAACTGGCCCTCATGATCCAGCAAAAAGGAGAGCTGCAGAAAGCTCAAGCAATACTTGAAAGAATATGGAGCGACAGAGCTGACTTAAAGGATGATCTTAAAGCTGAAATCCTGTTCTGGATAGCTGAGGGTGAACATGCAATGGGTGCCAAGGATAAAGCCCTCAAACATTACCTTGAACTTGCGTGGGAATTCCCGGAGCAGAATATCTGGGCTGTTACCGCCATGTATCGCGCATCCATGATCTATGAACACAAAGGACAGTTTGAGACAGCAAAGCGTTTTCTTAAAACAGTCATCAAACTTGCTGATCGCAAGGCTCAGAAGGAAGCTGCTCAAACAAGGCTTAATGCCATTGATGGAAAACTCTCTAAAATCGGAGCCAACAAGGATACATCTTTCCCATTCTAAACTTCGAAAAGATAAAACCGAGAAAAACAAACCGCCCGATAAAATTATACCGGGCGGTTTGTTTTTCTATTTTTTAAATTCAAGACAGCAACTTCAGTGCAGAAGCACTCATCGCAACAACTGCTGCCTTTATGCTTGGTTCGGGCGGCGGATAAAATTTGCTGTTATGGAGACTGGGAGGATTGATTCCTTCTTTATGAAAAGTTTCCATATCATTCGCAGAAGTTGCCCCGGTAAAAAACAGACAACAAGGCACTTCTCTTTCAGCACCTGTTCTGAAAAGGGAAAAGTCTTCACTGCCCATAAGCATCTCGGCCTCGACACAGGCATCAGAACCAAGCTGGCTGGCAACAGCATCCTTTACAATTAAAGCAAGGCGACTGTCATTAATTGTAGCTGGCAACTCCCCTTCTTCATCCAGTTCAATAATAGGAAGCAGATCATCAGGAATATCCATGGATAAAGCTTCGTGGCGGCAAATTCTTTTAATGGACTTTAAAATTCTGTTGCGTCCTTCTGAATCAAAAAACCTGGCTGTAACCTCCAATTCAACTTTATTTGGAATAATATTGGATCTGATACCGCCATGAATTGATCCAACAGTCACTACTGCCGGAGTTAAAGGACTGAATTCACGACTCACAATTGTCTGAAGTGAAGTGATTATGCGGGCAGCCAGAACTACAGGATCTCTGCTCTCATGAGGAATTGCGCCATGACCGCCAACTCCTCGGACAATAATTTTGAGCTGATATGTCCCGGCCATCACCGGCCCTGATCGAACGGCTACTTTTCCGGCATCCAGTTTGGGCAGGACATGAGTTGCCAAACAATAGTCAGGGCGACCGAATTTTTCAAACAGTCCCTGCTTAAGCATTTCCTTTGCGCCGGTCATGGATTCTTCCGCGGGCTGGGCAACAAAGAGAATGCGTCCTTTCCATATATTTTTCAGAAAGCAGAGAACTTTTGCCGAGCCGACCAAAGTAGTCATGTGCACATCATGGCCACAGGCATGCATCACGCCAACAGAATTTCTCGCATCATCACATGATACAACCCTACTGGCATAATCAAGACCGGACTCTTCAACTATCGGCAGTGCATCCATATCAGCACGCACCATAACTGTGGGGCCTGCACCGTTTTCAAGAACACCAACAACACCGTGCCCGCCAAAATCGCGGGTGACTTCAATTCCAAGAGACTCCAAATTGTCAGCAATGGTCTTTGAAGAATTTATCTCTTTACCGGACAATTCCGGATTGGCATGCAGATATTTATATAATTCCACCAATCCGCTAAGTTCTTCCTGAACCTTAGATTTGAGTTCCATTAGCCAGACCTTTCCCTATTCTTTTTCTCTGCTTCCGCCACGGGCCGAAATTTCAGTATGTGCTCTTCGTTTAGCGTCTTCAAGAATAGGATGCAGGAGTCCTACAATATTTCTTACATTAAGATTCTCGGCTTCCTTTGAACAGAGAAGTACATCGAGTGCATCCAGACCGTGAAAAATATACTCAACACTTTTTTTAATATCACTCATTTTTGCTCTCCTTCTGGTAAAAATAATGTATAGTCTCAGGGTAGTTAAATTGTATGGGCTGTATTCGGTGATGTCTACGAATAAATAAGAATTTTCGGGCATTTTTCATTATTTCTAACAGGGGGAAAAAGATGTCATATAAAGTTGTATTTCATGTCGACTGGGATGACGATCAGGTATTGAAAATGGGACTTGCCAATATTACAAACCTTCTCAAAGATCCAGATTCAGAAGGATCGGAGATACACATGGTTGCAAACGGTCAGGCTGTTAGGCTTTTCAGGAAGGAATTTGCAGATGGAAACAGAGATACCATCGAAAGACTTCACCATAGAGGTGTTCGTTTCTGTATCTGCAATAATTCACTTGTAAAACTGAACTACAGCAGAAAGGACATGCTCAGGATTTGTGAAGTTGTTCCGGCTGGAGTCGCCGAGCTTTGTCGTTTGCAGCAGGATGGCTGCGCCTACATTAAACCATAAAAAGCAGCGAGCCCTTTGACCCGCCGCTCAATTATCAACATTGTTTCATTGTTGACCTTGTACTCTGAACATGTTTGGGGGTTTTATCGAATTTTTCAATTATCCTTCTTACATCTTCCATTAAAAGATGAGCCATATCCATGCTCATTCCTTCCTTTACCACTATACGAAGAACCGCATCTTCCTCACAATTTTCAGGCATGGTGTAAGCCGGAACCAACCATCCGCGATGCCTTAACATCTCAGACACAGTGAAAACGTCAAAGCCTGCGTCTACATCACGGCGGATTCGGAACGTTATAAGCGGCATTTTCAATTCCCGGATGAGACTTTCAAAGACTCCGGTTCCTTCAAGTTCTTCTTTAAGAAATTGTGCTGTATCCATGCAGGCCTGCATAATTCTTGTGTAGCCTTCCCTGCCCAGACGTATAAAATTATAATATTGAGCAACAACCTGATTTCCGGGACGTGAAAAATTCAATGCAAAAGTCGGCATCTCACCGCCCAGATAATTAACCCTGAAAACAAGATCCTCAGGAAGTTCCGAGGTATCGCGCCAGATGGCCCACCCCACTCCGGGATAAACAAGACCGAACTTATGCCCGGAAACATTGATGGATTTAACCCACTTGAGACGAAAATCCCATTCAAGATCAGGATCGATAAATGGAGCGATAAATCCACCACTGGCGGCGTCAACATGCAGCGGAATCTCATACCCTGTTTCAGAGTTGAATTTTTCAAGTGCATCATTATACTCTTTAACCGGCTCGAACTCTCCGGTATGAGTGGTTCCAAGAATTGCAACGACTCCAATTGTATTTTCATCACAGGCGGAAATGACATCCTCAGTTTTCATACTGTAATGACCATCAGAAACCGGAACAAGGCGTGGTTCAACCTCCCAGTAACGGCAGAATTTTTCCCAACAGACCTGAACACTGGTGCTGATAACCATGTTCGGTTTGTCGGCAGGTTTACCCTTTGCTTTCATCCGGTCACGCCATTTCCACTTGAGGGCCATACCGCAAAGCATGGCTGCCTCACTTGAACCTGTGGTTGAACAACCGCAGGCTCTGTCTTCATCAGGAATATTGTATAGGTCGGACAGGATGTGAACACAGCGATCTTCCAGCTCAGCTGTCTGCGGATACTCATCTTTATCGATCATATTTTTATCGAAAGTATCGGTCATCAACTGTCGGGCTTCATCTTCCATCCAGGTTGTTACAAAAGTGGCCAGATTAAGCCGGGAGTTTCCGTCAAGCATGAGTTCATCTTTCACGAGTGCATACGCATGGCGCGGATCAATGCTTTCATCCGGAATTGAATATTTAGGGATGGGGTCTTCAAGATCCCGTGATCCATAAACCGGCATTATATAATTTTTACGGTCATCAGTATTTTTCTTGGCCTTCTTCACGTGATGCAGCATGGGGCTCCCCGTAAGATTGAGGTTAACTTCCTTAAAAGGTATTAAAAACAAAGGAAGATATAATCACCTTACATATAATCATATTGGAAAATATGCTGCAACTGGTTTACTGTAACTAAATATTTAAGCCGAACTTCATGTTTAATTAATACACGTCAGATACATCTCTGGAAATCAACACTCAAATCAAACGGATCCATATAGGAAATGTCCTCAAATTTACGACAGAACATTCAACTTATCGTGGCCTTTTTTGCAGTCCTGCTTGGGGGAACAGCAGGCTATTTATACTTTGAAGAAGGATGGTCGGTTCTTGATGCGCTTTATATGACTGTAATAACCATAACCACCATCGGTTTTGGTGAAATACACAACCTTTCCGCTGCAGGAAGAATATTTACCATCTTACTGATTTTTACAGGACTTGGACTGGCAGCAGTGTTTGTAGCTCAGGTTGCAAAAATTATAGTCCAATCCGGAATTAAAAACATATATGAGAAAAAAAGAATGAACGACAAAATCAATAAACTCAAAAATCATACAATTGTGTGCGGTTATGGAAAAATAGGTAGAGCCATCTCACTTAAGCTTTTTGAACTGGGATTGGATTTTGTTGTAGTTGATATGAATGAGGAGAGGCTTGCTGAAGCTGAACACCGCGGATACCTTGTTCTCCATGGCGATGGGGCCAATGACGGTGTTTTATTCTCAGCAGGAATACGCCGTTCCAATTTCATTGTTCTATGTATTAACGATGATGCATCAAACATCAATATTTCATTAGCTGCACGGGAACTTAATCCTGATATATTCACTGTAGCGCGAGGATCAGACCCAGCCATTGAATATAGAATGTTACGCGCCGGGGCCAATACGGTGGTCTACCCTCTTGCTCTTGGCGGGGAGCAGATAGCTCACATTCTTGCCCGTCACGCAGGTGTTGCTGAAAAAGATACAAGGAAAGAAGCCGTTCATGAAGTGATGGGATACAGTCTTAAAATATATTCACATTATGAAACTGAACCTATCAAAATTTCAGAGGCTATGGACAAGACTCATGCCATCAACGCTCTTGTTTTGCATCGTCAGAACGGGGAAGACATTGAAAACCCGACAGGTGAACTTGAAATCAACAAGGGGGACTCAGTTCTGATGCTGGTCCATAAAACAGGATCAAGTTGTGAACTGCAAAATACAATCAAATGGTCAGAAGACCTGCTTCTGGGTATTCCCTCAATTGATGCCGAGCACCGGGTACTTGTACGATATGCTGAAGATTTCCAAACAGCCCTTCGCGACGGACATGACCATGAGGCTATTGCTCGCCTTTTCGACCGTCTTTTGGAATACACATCCAGCCACTTTGCAAGAGAAGAGGCTTTCATGCAGAAACGCGGGTATCCTGACATCGAAGAACACATGCTTGAGCATCGGCGCATTACCAGAGAAGTAATGGAATTAAATAGAGATAAAAGTTACGTATTCCCGGACAGCGTTGATTCTTTCCTTCAGGACTGGATCATCAATCACATCAACAACACTGACCGCAATTACGTTAAATATTTACAAAAAAAAGACTAACATATTTAAGAGATCTAATTATGAAAGATTCCCGGAAGCATTTGTTTGATTCGATACGCACCGCCCTGCAAAATTTAACGGATCCTGAGCGCGCACCGGAGATGCAGCGATATATGAAATCAGAAATGCCCTTTTACGGTATACCGACTCCGGTTCGTCGTAAGACCAGCAGGAACGTATTCAAAGACAACAAACCATGGACCTTCGAAAAATGGACATCATCAATTCTACAACTCTGGCGTTGTGCCAGCTATAGAGAAGAGCGATACTGTGCCATTGATCTGATTGAATGGGAGCCCTCCTGTAAAAAATTCCACACATGGGAAGCTATGCCTATGCTGGAGGAAATGGTCATAACCGGAGCGTGGTGGGATTATTGTGACAACCTAAGCAGACCTCTTGGCAATATCCTTAGGGCAGAACCTGAAAAAATGCGTAAATTAATGGAAGAATGGTCAATAGATGAAGACATCTGGAAACAACGCTCATCCATTCTCTGCCAATTAAGATTCAAAGAAGACCTTGATTTTGAATTCCTTCAAAAATGTATCGAGCCCAGTATTGAATCAAATGAATTCTTTTTACGAAAAGCCATAGGCTGGGCTCTGCGTGATCACGCCTGGACATTTCCTCAGGATGTTAAAGATTACGTTGAAACAAATAAAAACAGACTCTCGGGACTAAGCAAGAGGGAGGCTCTCAAAAATATCCATAAACTTTTATAGCAGATCATTGGCCATTAATCCTGCGCTGCCTTTTGCTTTTTCGAAATTCGGCCGGAGTCATTTCCAGGCCGCCGCTAATCCAGATACCCAGCTTATCTTTTCTGGCTATTTTCTCTGCCTGTTTGATCTCAGCATAATGAGCGTGCGTTTCCTCATAATAATCTGCAACACAATATCCCTGTCGAACCAACTCGTAGTTGAGCATCTCACCTTTTCTCCAGACATAACCAAGCACCCTGTTGTATCTGTCTTGAGTTCGATTGTCGTACTCTATATATGCATTTCCCTTCCGTAACCATTCATCGGTGAACTTACGAGCATTGAGACCGAATTCCTGCTTATACTCCGGACAGTCAACTGATATGAGACGTAAATCAATATACAACCCTCTTAACTTTATAGAAAAGGAATCTCCATCCTTGGGTCGGACATATTGAAATTCTTCTGCTTTGATTGGTCCAGCAAGCAATGAGATTAAAACTATCACTAAGATCAGAATGGACACAAAATGTTTCATATCTCTCCTCATCTATAAAGACAAACACGATAAGCCATATTTAATTACACAAGTCTATATTAAATCAAATATACAACCATAGATATCAGTTATTCTATCTATGGGCAAACAAAAAAGGGTTGAAGCTTTCGCTTCAACCCTTCTTCAGTTGCATGGTGCCGAGGGGGGGATTCGAACCCCCACGGAATCTCTTCCACTGCCCCCTCAAGACAGCGTGTCTACCAATTCCACCACCTCGGCTTGAGGTGTTCTGTGTAAGAACGTCTCGGTGAAGAAGTGTTTACAGAGATCCAGCAAGCATTGCAAGTCTTTTCTCCAAAAAAAAACAAAAAAACTTTTTTCTACTTTTATTAATAAAATCAACTACAAAGATATCAACTTAAACATCATCAAACCTGAATATAGATTCTGTTCAATCTTGGTAATTTTCTGGTTGATGTGTGACACAAACAAAAAGGGTTGAAGCTTTCGCTTCAACCCTTCTTTAGTTGCATGGTGCCGAGGGGGGGATTCGAACCCCCACGGAATCTCTTCCACTGCCCCCTCAAGACAGCGTGTCTACCAATTCCACCACCTCGGCTTGAGGTGTTCTGTGTAAGAACGTCTCGGTGAAGAAGTGTTTACGTAATTACTGGATGCTATGCAAGATGTTTTTTGAAATAATCTAAAAAAAATTTAGGTAGTTAAAAATTACAAAGTATAACCCAAATAAGCTGCACCATGCTCTGTAAAAATAACATTCACAAGCTCGTTTAGATGTCGTTTTCCAACAAACTTACAAATTAAGGCTAAACATCTGTTTTAAAGGCGTTTCATCTTTGTCTGAGGATCTAGATCCAAAATATTTTAAAAATGCATCTGGAGACGATTCTGGAGATGATATTTTTAAGCAAGGTATTATAATCCCAACAAAACCTACTCTCAGTTACAGCTTAAGGATATTGTGCCTTAGCTTATGTGTTCTCGGTCAACTTCATGTGCAGTAACGGAAAGGGATTGCCTTCTCCATCAAGATCCGACCGCCCTACTACGGTAAAACCTAAATGCTCGTAAAAACCTAAAGCCTTGGGGTTTTGTTCATTCACGTCAACTTTGCGCACATGATGATTTGTGATGACATACTGACATAGGGCAGAACCGACTCCAGTACCCATGCTCTCAGGAGCAACGAAAAGCATTTCCAGATTTGAATCAGCAACACCACAAAATCCAGAAATCTGACCTTCAACGTCTTTAGCACATAGCAAGTCTACAGCATCAAAATATTGATCATGTATCAAAGTTCGCAACCGGACAATATCTTGCTCTGACAAAAAATGGTGCGTTGCCCTTACTGAACTTTCCCAAAGTTTAATAAGCTCAGCATAATCACTTTTTTTCGCGGATACTATTTCCATGATAAATCTCCTAAAACGCAAAAAGGGCTGGAACCTAAGTTCCAACCCTTCTTCAGTTGCATGGTGCCGAGGGGGGGATTCGAACCCCCACGGAATCTCTTCCACTGCCCCCTCAAGACAGCGTGTCTACCAATTCCACCACCTCGGCTGAGGTGTTGTGTTCAAAGAACGCCTCAACGAGGAAATAAGTAACGTTCTTGAAACATATTTGCAAGCTTTTTTTGCAAATAATTGCTCATAATCTTTAGGTTTTTCTTTCGAAAGCACCCTCTTTTCAGATGGTGCCGAGGGGGGGATTCGAACCCCCACGAAATCTCTTCCACTGCCCCCTCAAGACAGCGTGTCTACCAATTCCACCACCTCGGCTCTGAAATATGAGCTATATATTAAAGAGCTTAAATTAAGCCTTTAAAACTTTCTTAAAAACTATTTGGTTTCTTCTTTAGGAGCATCAGCTTTAGGAGCTGCAGGCTCTTCAAAAGTAACCGCTGGCTTTTCAACTTCGGGAGTGATGATAGTGTCACCTTGAAGCATTACAGAATCATCTGCAACTTTGTTGCCGGAAATGACGTTGTAAGTCAGGGAGGTTACCAGAAAGACCGCTGCGAGAAACGCGGTGATCTTAGCAAGTATACCACCTGCTCCGGTGCTGCCGAATACAGACCCACTTCCTCCGCCGAAGATTACCCCCATATCTTCCTTACCGCTCTGAAGCAGAACGAAAATGATCAGAAAGACACAGGCGATAACGTGTACAGTAATTACGAGCGTTTGCAAAGCTTTTTTTTCCTTTTTTTTTCACCGGGATTTTGGCGTGATTTTTAAGCCAGAGCAATCTGACTGAAACTTTCGCCGTCCAAGCTCGCGCCTCCTACCAATACACCGTCCACATTGTCAAGTGCAATTATCTGAGCGCAGTTACCAGGTTTAACACTTCCTCCGTATAAGATACGGATTTCACTAGCTTTTTCAGGAAAAATATTTTCCAGTTTTTTTCTAACAAAACCGTGAGCTTCTACGATTTCATCTTCTCCTGCAACTTCCCCGGTTCCGATTGCCCACACAGGCTCGTAAGCCACAACAACGGTTTCGGGTACAAAATCAGAGGGAACGTCTTTCAGACCGGCTTCAAGCTGCTTATCAATGACCTGCTGAACTTCGCCAGCCTTCCGCTCTTCGATTGTCTCACCGATGCACAGAATCATGGACAGACCGTTCTTAAGGCCGAAAGCTACCTTTTCACCCACCAGTTCGTCTGTTTCACCAATAATGGAGCGACGCTCTGAATGACCGGCCAGTGCATAAACGCAGCCCACATCTTTGAGCATACGGGGTGAAATTTCACCAGTATATGCACCCTCTTCTGCAGGATAAAGGTTCTCAGCACTCAGAGAGCAACGAGCCTTACCCTCAAGCACGGAACCGACAGTTTCAAGTGCGGTGTAAGGCGCAGCGATGACAACTTCACGATCTTCAGGAAGTTTACCTTCAATTCTGTTCATGAGGTCTTCAGCAGTTGCTTTTGCTTCTGCACGGGTCTTGTACATCTTCCAGTTTGCTGCCATGAGTTTTTTCATTAGACGTTCTCCTTGAGTGCTTTGAATGCGGGAAGCTCTTTACCTTCAAGAAATTCAAGAAAAGATCCGCCGCCGGTGGAAATGAAAGTGAATTTATCTTCAAGCTTGGCCTGGTGAACAACTGCGTCGGTATCACCGCCGCCTACGATAGTGGTGGCATCATCAAGGTTGGCCATGGTTTTGCACAGTTCAAGAGAACCATTGGCAAAAGCGGGCTTTTCAAACAGCCCCATAGGACCGTTCCATACGATGGTCTTGGATCTTTCAATCACTTCGCAGAATCTTTTGGTTGTTTCAGGACCGATATCAAGGAGCATACCGTCTTCGGGTACACTGTCACCATCGCAGATACCCTGCGCGGTTTCAATGTCTGTTCCCCATACAAAGTCAACGGGAAGATGTAAGGTGGTTCCGGAGGATGCAGCTTTGTCCATGATTTCCTTTGCGGTATCAACAAGGCTTTCTTCAACCAGGGATTTTCCAACAGCCTTACCCTGAGCGAGCAGAAAGGTGTTGGCCATAGCTCCACCAATGATGAAATCATCAACTTTACCAATAAGGTTATTGAGAATTCCGAGCTTGGAGGAGACTTTAGCACCACCGGAAACAGCAATATAGGGTTTACGAGCATTTTTGAGCGCTTCACCGAGGTATTCCCATTCAAGTTTGAGCAGGAAGCCGGCGCAGCACTCTTTAGCTGCGTAAGGAACGTCCACAACAGAAGCATTGGCACGGTGAGCCACGCCGAATGCATCATTAACATAAATATCAGCAAGAGCAGCAAGCTGCTTGCCGAAATCTCCCCTTTCTTCGGGAGTTTTTGCCTGTTCTTCTGCGTGGAAGCGCAGGTTCTCAAGCATCATGACCTGTCCGGGCTTAAGCTCGGCAGCCATTTTTTCAACCTCGGGACCGATGCAGTCGGGAGCCAGGGGAACTTCCATTCCGAGGTATTCACCAAGACGTTTTGCGGCGGGCGCAAGGCTTAGAGAATCAACTCTCTGGCCTTTGGGTTTGCCAAGGTGAGCCATGACGATAACCGATGCACCTTTTTCAAGTGCATACTTAAAGGTGGGGACAGCGGCCTTGATGCGGTTGTCGTCTGTGATGGTTTCGCCGTCCAGAGGGACGTTGAAATCAACTCTCATCAGCAGTTTCTTTCCTGCAATGTCAAGTTGGTCAATGAAGCGCATGATCACTCCGTGTTTGTTTTGCTGTTAAATTGGTTAAAGCCGTCAGAATTCCAAGTCATAAAGATGGGCGTCTTCCCTGGTGTCGGGATAATAATTTTTCCTGATTCCGACTTTCCTAAAGCCCAGACTTTCGTACAGCGCAATGGCCGGATGATTTGTTTCTTTTACATCCAGCAATCCTCGATTGATCTCCATTTCCCTGCACTTCTGCAAAAGTGTAAGCATCAGTGCTTTACCAATTCCCCTTCGTCTGAAGTCCGGATGAACACCCAGATTCAGGACTTCCATTTCTCCTAAAACAATTGAATAGGCCAGATATCCGACCAAAATTCCCTGTTCCTCGTATCCCAGAACATAAAAAGCTTTTTTTTCAAGACCTATCCTGAACTGCTCTTCAGACCAGTGATACTCAAAACACAAAGATTCCAGCACCCTGAGCTGTGTAATATGCTCTGGACCCAGATTCAAAATTTTGTGATTACCGGAGGTGACTTCTTTGCTCATCATAATTAAAGTATCTGTCAGCAACGCGGGTTAAATAATGCGATTACCGTTAAAGTCAACGAGAACCCTTTACACCTGATTCCGGCAAATTGAAAGAACAGCTAATGTATAAAACAAATACTGATTCAAAAAAAGTGAAAAAGCAAATAAGCCTGATCGAAGTGGTGGACAATTCCAATCGTCCTCTCACCACAATGGATGTTAAAGAGGTTCACCGCCAAACCCTTCCGCATCGATCAGTAGTTATTCTGGTTTATGATGCAGAAGGTAAGCTGTACCTGCAAAAACGCAGCCCGGAAAAAAAAATGTACTCCGGTCGCTGGGATGTTTCCGCCAGCGGACATGTTTATGCAGGAGAATCCAGCCTCGATGCAGCCCTGCGTGAACTTGATCTAGAATTAAATATAAAAAACAGCAACCTGCGTCTACTCAGCGAAATAGAAGCATCTGCTGAAACCGGCAATGAATTCATAACTATTTATGTACTGGATAAAATCAACAGTATTCCCAGTCCAAATCCGGACGAAGTGGAATCAGGGTATTATTACTCTGAAAATGAACTGGAGTGGCTGATCAGGGAATGCCGTGAACTTCTTGCTCCCGCCCTCGTTTTTCTTCATGACAAGGACGTCTTATTTAAACTCAAATAGAATCGAGTGCTTCTTTCAGCAAGGCATCAATTTTCCCGTGAATCCCCGGTCCTGCAGCTAGGATATTCGGGGAAAAAAGGTCAAACTTCTTTCCGCCGTAACCGGTAACAACTCCGCCAGCCTCTTCAACAAGCAACCATCCTGCTGCGGTGTCCCATGGCCTCAAGCTGTTCTCATAAAATCCATCATACCTGCCACAGGCGACATAAGCCAGATCCAGAGCAGCAGCCCCGGGCCTTCTTACCCCCTGTGTGCTGAGCAAAACCTTGCGCAACGCGCTGGTGATAAAATCGACATGATCTTCAATTGCATAAGGAAAACCGGTGGCAACCAGAGAACTCTCAAGCTCCTCACATGCGGAAACCCGGACAGGTTCACCGTTCATAAAAGCACCGCCACCTCTGACCGCTGTAAAAACTTCGCCAAGCAGGGGAAGATTAATTATACCCAGCTGAACTTTCCCGTCTTTCCACAAAGCCACCGAGGTAGCGACAAAAGGAAGCCCATGGGCAAAGTTGGTGGTCCCATCCAGTGGGTCAATAACCCATGTACAATCAACCAGATCAGCGTCTCCAGCTGTTTCTTCGGCCAAAAAGGAACTTTCCGGAAGAATTTCTAAAAGTTTAACTTTAAGAAATTCTTCCACAGCAAGATCAGTTTCCGTCACAAGGTCAATACGGCCTTTATGCTTTACCTGTCTCGGTTTTCTGGAGTTTTCACGAATAATCTCCCCGGCATCTAGAACAATCCGGGTTGCACTCTCGAGTATGGATTTCATATTAAGCGGCCTAATTGATGTAAACCTTTTCGAAGCCCTTGTCCTTTTGAAGGCTTAAACCTGTTCCGCGGACAACCGTGGTAAGCGGATCATCATCAATGATGACCTTAAGAGAACTTTCACGGTTGATCAGAACATCAAGGCCTTTCAGCAAAGCTCCGCCACCGGCAAGAAGAAGCCCGTTATCAGCAATATCCGCAACCAGTTCCGGCTGTGTGCTTTCAAGAGCCACTCTTACTGAATGAACGATGGCGGCCACCGGGTCGGCAATTGCGGCCCTGATCTGGGCATCGTTGATTTCAATCGACTTGGGCTTACCGTCAATGAGGTTACGTCCTGAGATTGTCATGGTCAACGGCTGTGGAAGTTCTATGGCTGAACCGATTTGAATCTTTGCCTTTTCAGCAGTGTTTTCCCCGATGAGCAACTTGAACTCATCCTGAACAAAACGCTTAATGGCGTTATTCATTTCATCGCCGGCAACCCTAACAGACTGGCTGTGGGCAATAGAAGCAAGGGTGATGACAGCAACTTCGGTAGTACCGCCGCCAATATCAACAACCATGTTTCCGATGGGTTCATGAATCTGCAGCCCGGCACCGATCGCAGCGGCCATCGGTTCCTCAATGAGACGAACTTCACGGGCTCCGGCCTGCTGTCCAGATTCAATAACCGCCCTCTTCTCAACCTGAGTAATTCCGGTAGGAACACAGATAATGATTTTGGGCTTTACCAGATTCCTGCCTTTGATCGCCTTCTGGATAAAATAGGCTATCATCTTTTTTGTCACTTCAAAGTCGGCGATAACACCGTCTTTCATTGGTCTGATAGCCTTTATCTTATCCGGAGTTCGTCCAAGATATTCCTTGGCTTCCTTACCCACGGCTATAACGGATTCGTCACGCGCATCAAGAGCAACAACAGAAGGCTCGTTAAGAATGATTCCATCCTTTGGAGTATAAAGCAGGGTATTGGCTGTTCCGAGATCCATGGCAAGATCTTTGCCCAGAAAACTCATTAATTTAGCCCAGATCATATAGTTAAACCTCTTGCATGAAGCGGTTACCTGTCATTTATCAGAACCGGATTTGCCTTGGCCGGACTCACTTTCTGCAGAGCGGTCCGAGCTTCGGCCAGCCTGCTTTTGAGAAAAAGATTTTCAAGGAATTGAGTCAGATACTCTGATACCATAAATAGAAAATCCTTCAAGTCTTCATCAATACGTTTTGAATTTTCATGAGCAAGAACCAGAACTCCCCTGGTTTTACGCTGAAATACCAACGGAAGACATATAACACTGAGGAATTCTCTTGTACTGGCACTGGCACCCAGCAGACTTGTTGTGGCCTGTCCTGCGCCATTTTCCTCAATAAAAACCGGTTCATTGTTTTTGTAAACCCAACCGACCAGCCCGCTTCCAAGAGGATATTCCATTGATTTTGAATCCCCGCGGTGCAAAATGGGCTGATTCTCACCTTCCACGTAAAAAGATGATCCCCGCTGATCGATTACAGTAAGAAAAGCATGGGAGTAGCCACTGGTACCAGCAACCATCCCGAGAAGATTATCAAGAAAAGAATTCCACTTGGGCTGGCGTTTTCTTAAGTCGTGCAGCAGCTTCAAGGTCATAAAATAATCATTTTTCTTACCGTCAGCATCAACAGATCGAATGCAGGAAAGCATTGAAGTGATCATTTTGCCAAACTGGGAAAGTATCTTCAGATCCTTGGTGCTGAAAGAATAGGTCCGTTTACTGTCAAGACAGATTGCTCCCATGGCGTTCTCAAGAGGAGTTCCCATGAATGCTTTAACCTTACCTTCTTCACGGCTTTCGTAGTACCCGAGTGTCGTAGCACCCTTGCGGTCCATATTATTAATGAAAAGGGGCTCATTTTTCCCAACCACAATTCCGGCCAGACTTTTCTTGGGCAGCGGAGATCCGGTGGAAGATACATCGTCACCAAGGCTGAAATAATTTGTCAGTGCATAGCCGTGCTGTCCATCGGGCAGATACAATACAACCGTGTGGGCCTCAAAAACATTGCAGACAATGCTGAGGATATTAATCAGAATCTCATTTCTGGGCATTTTCTACTTAGTCCTGCACTCGATGAAATAGTCAATATTCCTGTTGTAGGTTTTTTCCTGTTCAGCAGTAAAATAGCAGGCCGGGAGCTGATCCTTGCTGCTGTGGTAGGCTACACACTGGCAGCAATTACCATGTTTTGAACAGCTCGTATAAGTGCATGGACAGTTTTTGTTTCCGCCATTTTGCTGGGCACAGTTACTATCTGCCATATATAATAATCCTCATTAAAATTTAATTAATCATAATTTTCAAAGAAAAAAAGAAATCCGTACCATTCTTATTTCAAAGAAGCTTGACGGTCAACTCGAAGTGGATTTAGCGATAATTATTTTTCACCTCACCTTCAGTCCGGTTTTCCCAAAAATTCATTTTTAAAAAATTATAAGTGTAAAAATCATTCTTAACAGCTAAAAACCGGCTAATTTTTTCCGCTTTAAAAAGAAATAGATCATATTCTATACAAAATCTAGATAATTTGTATTGTAATTAGTTGCAGTTCGGGATAATCATACATTATAAATATAGATAGAGGCAAAAAGGGGCTGTTCATTAAGCCGGTCGGGGGATGTTTTCAGTTTTAATACCGGCATACAGGGTGATAATATGTGGCAGGATGCGTTTTCCAAATACACAGGCAATGCCTGTGACTCAGAGCCCGAAAACTGTGGCGAAATCTATGACCTCAAATCTCTTGAGGGCTTAAGGATTTATCTTGACCACATGCATATAAAAAATTGCCTGCTTCGTCCCTATTTCGATCAGAAGAAAAAATATCCTCTTGTTGAATCAAGAGAACTGCTGCCCTCTTTTGAGGTTGACCTTTACGAGCATAAAGAGCTTCCCGGCTTCAATATGGTTGCGTTAGAGCGCCCGCTTAATTATTTTCAGGAAATTTTCCAATTCGATATTCTGCACAGCCCACGGCTGCTTGATGAAAGCACCACTGATGACGCCTGCCCTCTTTTTGATTCAATTCGCCGAACCAACATTGAAACTTTTGAAAGCAGGCTTCCCAAAAGATCCCACAAGGATTTTCAGCAGGAATACGGCAACACCGACATTTCCGACATCAAAAACTATGGCGAGATCCTCCCCTTTCTCCTTGAAATAGAAAGAGGCCATGTAATGGCTCAGGACAATCACGGCCAGTTTTATCTTTCCGGCGTATTCGGTTCATTTCCATCAGACCTCGATACGGAACTGAAAAGATTCGGTATTCAGATTGGCAAATTCAAAGCAGGAGACAACCTGCTATACGAATACAATAGACTTTTCGTGTACAATTTCCTCATGGAGCTGCATGGTTTTCCTATTGTTTCAGAACGCCGCACTTCCTCAGCTCTTTTTGCAAGACGTCTGTTCCGTATGGGTGAGAAGTTCATGGTTCGGGTACTTGGGCAGTCGGACCGCACAATAACCTCTCTTTTTGCTCATCCAAAAGCCAAGTACTACCCCAGAGTAGAAAAAATTGCTTTGGTTCAGATCAGCAAAGACAACAAGGAAGCCATAGCCGAACTCAAACAGGGCGGATTCTTTGTTGATGAGAAAAACAGAGTTGTCATTCTCAAGGTCAAATACCGCCAGCATAAGTTCAACCACGAAAACGTTCGTGAAGACCGTGCCCTTTCTGTTTACAAACAGGAAGTCATACACCCTCTTACCGGGGAAACAGTCTCGCATTTCAATGTAATCAAAGATGCATCCAGCATGACTCTCCTGTTGAACGATATAGTCCGTGGTGAATATAACGGTTCAATCGTCTACAAGAGAAATGAAATAATCCAGGATACAGATACCCATGAAAAGAGGCTGAAGTTCCTTTTTGCATGGCTCTCCAAGCATCAACGCCGAATCATAGGATATTCTGATGAATTCTATTCCGGCGTTGTCAAAGTGCTGGACAGCTATCTGCTGGCCCCGGACAACTATGAGCCTTTTAATGATATGTCTGAACTGTATCAGGAAGTGTGGTCCAAATACAGTTTCATTCAGCAGGCAAGAAAGCTCAAAGCACTTGAAGACCTTAAAGAAAGAAAGTATCGAGGCAGACAGGTTTCATACCTTGAAATGCTGCAGATCATGACAGAAATTTTGAACGAACTTAAGTTCGAGATTGTAAACTATTTTGACAAATTAGTTGAAACGACCCTTAAAATCGGCGACCGTGTCCTCAATGATTCATACCTGCGCCGCAACTATATTCTCAAACATGAGGATGAGTTGACCGAGTATGGCATGAAAATCAAGAAGCTTTATGGAAGACTGGTCGTCATCCTTGATGAATTCAGGTCCATCCGCAAAAGCAGATCCCTTTATGAAGAAGGGGCAAGCATAAGTGGACTGGTTTAAAAAATTGCGAGGGTATTATCTTATTTAATGATAATACCCTCAAATTATATGGAGAAAAAATGTCAGCACTGCGCACTACCCCACTTACTGAGTGGCACCGTGAAAACGGCGCCAAACTTGTTCCCTTTGCCGGCTTTGAAATGCCTGTACAGTACAAGGGAATTATCGCGGAACATAAACAGACCCGTGAAAAAACAGGTGTCTTTGATATCAGTCACATGGGTGAATTCAAGCTTTCCGGCAAGGGCGCAAAAGATGCCCTGAACAAACTGGTCACCCAGAATCTGGATACCCTTGCTCCCGGCAAATGCCGTTACGGCTTTCTGCCTAATGAGAAAGGCGGAGTCCTTGATGACCTGATCATTTACTGCCTTGCTGAAGATTCCTACATGCTGGTCGTGAATGGCGCCTGTGAAGAAACAGACTTCAACTGGATTAACTCCAGCCTTCCTGAAGGATTGAATTTCGACAATATCTCTTATGAAACCGCAAAGATCGACCTGCAGGGTCCTTTAGCACTGGAAGTCCTTGAAGCAGTTTTTGGTCGCGACTACAAACACCTCAAGTACTTTAACTTCGAAGAAACAGAGCTTGACGGTTACAAGCTGATTGTCAGCCGCACCGGATATACCGGAGAACTTGGATACGAATTTTACCTACCTGCTGACAAAGCCCTTTCCCTGTGGGAAAAACTTGTTGCAGACGATCGGGTTGAACCCATCGGCCTTGGCGCACGCGATACCCTGCGTCTCGAATGCGGCTACCCCCTCTATGGACAGGATCTCGATACCGAACACAATCCACGTGAAGGCGGATACGGTTTTCTGCTCCCGGCCGACGCATACACTGATGTGAAGGAGCTCCTCATTCCTTTGACAATTGAAGGACGCCGGGCTGCACGTCATGGCGACAAGGTTGTTCTGGATGGCAAGGAAGTGGGTGTGGTAACCAGCGGTTCCTTCTCTCCCACTCTTGGCTTCTCCATTGCACTTGCTTATGTTGCAAAAGATTCTGCCGAGGCAGAGACTTTTATTATCAACACAGGCAAAAAGGAACTTGAAGCCAAAAAAGCAGAGCTTCCCTTCTATAAAGAAGGAACTGCTCGCAAAAAACTGGATTAAAAACCATTCACTGACTGCACTAAAAACCCCGTTCACCAAAATGGTAGCGGGGTTTTATTGTACCAAACAAAAAAATGCCTTTTCCGGCTATAACCTATTATATGATTAGTAAGAAACATGTGCTCCTTTCTTTGATTATACTTTTCATTACCGCAGGGTCCGCCCAATCCGGATTTGTACCTTATGGAAGAATTTTCAAGGCCACGCAGGATGAAAGGACCTATATTACACAGGCTCAGGACACCAGACTACAAATCAAACTGCATAAAGCGCTGGCACTGAACGCCCCTGCCTCCATCCTTTACATCAGTAGCTATGTATATCTTGGGCACGGTTTTATAATCGGTGAAGTATCTGATGAAACTGAGCGCACTAACCTCATAGAGAGTGCTCAATCTGTATCCGGCCTCAACGCAATAGGATATTATCTCCCGGTAAAACTCCAGACTCAATCAGATGAACCTTCTGCACTGGAAATTAAACTAAAAGGGATATTCGAACCGGACTATCCTTCCTCAAAACTTACAGTAAAAGTTGTTCAGGATCACATAGTGCTACTGGGAGTTCTTGATAAGAATGATCAGGAAATAGTACTTAATTCGGTCGAAAAAATTGCCGGTTCAAATAAAATAATAAATTTTCTACAATCCCCCCAACCGGAAAACCGTAAAAACAGACGCATCCGCCCGCTTCGCAATCTCTTTAACTAACAACTTAAATATTTATCATAACATGATATGTTTGACTTCTCATTGAAGTACAGTTATTTGTCTGCTCATGTACCAGCTTTAGGCATATAAAGATCCTTTCGGCTCTTACGCTGTGAGGCTTTTCCATAAGTCCACACAGCCTTTTTTATTAATATTCTAGATAAGGATATTAAGGTTTTGTTATGTTTAAAGCACTGGATAAAATAAACTCCTGTCCCTTACCCTTTGAAATATACTCCTCTCCTGACCTGTGGACCGACTCCCACATTGCTCAGCAAATGCTTCAGTATCATCTCAACCCTGATATTGATGCTGCTTCGCGTAATCTGGAATTCATTTCCAAATCATCAGACTGGATAATCAAGCACTTCAATCTTGGCTCTGGTAAAATGGTTGCTGATTTCGGTTGCGGTCCCGGCTTATATACTACCGCATTCGCCATGTCCGGAGCGGATGTTACCGGAATCGACTTCTCTTTAAATTCCATTCAATACGCCCAAAGCGTAGCGGATGAAAATGAGTTGACCATCAACTACATTAATAAAGACTACCTGAACTTCAGCACTGAAACCCGTTTTGATCTGATAACCATGATCATGTGCGATTTCTGTGTTCTCAGTCCGGCACAACGCCGTTTGATGATTCAAAAATACTGCTCAATCCTTAAACCTGGCGGATCGGTGCTGCTGGATGTTTTTTCCATAAACGCATTCAACAGCTCTAAAGAACAGCAAATATATGAATCAAACCTTATGAATGGATTCTGGTCTGCAGAAAAATACTATGGGTTCATGAACAGATTCAAATATGAAAACGAAAAAGTTGTTCTTGATAAATACACAATAGTCGAAGCAAAACGCACCCGTGAGGTTTTCAACTGGCTCCAACACTTTGATCCGGCACAACTTAAAGCTGAATTCATTGAGAATGGCTTCTCCGAAGTTGAGTTCATCGGAGATGTTGCTGGAAGTCGGTACCAAACCGAGAGTAATGAGTTCGCAATAATATCCACTAAGTAACTGAAATAATAGAAAAGGCACGTTATAATTTTTTGATAACGTGCCTTTTTCCATTTCTGCGTCCACTATTATGTCAAACTTTAAACAATTAACACACAACTTACCTTGCTTGCACATCTCACATGATTAATAACGTATAATTACAGATACTTATTAAGTATACACACACGAGTGGCATTATAATCAATATCTCCTGTCCTTCTAAAAAACCTAACAAATCATTTTTAGCACTTATTCAAATTTACATCATAATATCAGAAACTTAAGTATTTGAAACTCTATTATGACCAGCCAGACATAAAACAAATTGTGTCAATCACATCGCAAGCAAATTTTTTTTTAAAAAACTCGTTTCAATGTATAATTTGTACTCAGAAAATGAAAAAGGCCATTCTCGGATAAATTAGTGCCGGGTGTGGAAATTGTTTTCAACACCGTCCTGCGACTGATTGGGGAAACGTTAACCTTAACTTTTTATAGAACTGGTCAGTAATGAAAAGCTCTGAAAAAACTGCTGGGGAAACGTTATTTCATCTGCCCTTTACCGGTCTTGGCATTTCTCTGGAAGCATGTGCGGAGAAAGCCGGAAAAATGGAGGCAAGATACAGTGAGGTATCTGCACCTGCCCTTCCGGATCATGATATTCCTGTCTGTCATGTTTTCACCGGAACATCCGGATACGAACTGCTGTTGACTTTAGGGCGTGAAATTCGTGGAAGATAACTAAACAAAATTCTAGGAGCGATAATGAGAATTAATCGTAGAGATTTTGTAAAAATGACGACTGCTGTGGCTGCCGGTATTGCTGCGGTTCCAGCGTTTGGCGGGCTCGGGAAGGCCTTTGCCAACACCGCTGAGGAAAGGGCAAAACAGCTTAGTCCGAAATGGACCAGCCAAACTACATCCGTATGTGCATTCTGCTCAGTTGGATGCGGACTTCTGGTCAACACCTCTCTTGAAACCAAACGTGCGGTCAACGTCGAGGGTAACCCCGACCATCCTATTAACGAAGGCTCACTCTGCGCCAAGGGTGCTGCCACTATTCAGATGACCGAAAACCCCAAGCGCCCCGGCAAATTCCTTTATCGCGCTCCCTACAGTGAGCAGTGGGAAGAAAAGGACTGGGATTTCTGCAAAAAGCGCATTGCCCAGCTTATCAAAAAATCACGCGACGAAAGCTTCGAGAAGAAGAACGCCAAAGGTCAGGTTGTAAACCGTACCATGGGTATCGCCTCTCTCGGTTCGGCTGCACTGGATAACGAAGAATGTTATGCAATGCACGCCTTCATGCGTTCCCTTGGCCTGGTGTACGTAGAGCACCAGGCACGTATCTGACACAGCGCAACTGTTGCGGCTCTGGTAGAGTCGTTCGGACGCGGTGCGATGACCAACCACTGGAATGATCTTCAGAACAGTGACTGTATTTTAATTATGGGCAGTAACGCTGCCGAAAACCACCCCATTTCTTTCAAGTGGGCAGTGAAAGCTCAGAAACGTGGCGGTAAAATCATCCACGTTGACCCCCGCTTCACTCGTACTTCCGCGAGATCGGATGCATATATTGCTCTGCGCTCCGGTACTGATATCGCTGTTCTCGGCGGTATGATCAACTACATCATCAATAACAAGCGTTACTTCCACAAGTACATGCTTGATTACACCAACGCTTCCTTCATTGTAGGCAAGAACTTCGATTTCAAAGACGGCCTGTTTTCCGGCTTTGATAAAAACTCAAGTTCCTACGACAAGTCCAAGTGGGCTTTTGAAATGGATGATAAGGGTGTCCCCAAGAAGGACGAAACCCTTCAGGATCCCAACTGCGTCTTTCAGGTCATGAAAAGGCACTTTTCACGCTACACCCCCGAGAAAGTTTCCTCCATCTCCGGTGTATCAGTAAAAGACCTTGAAATGCTTTACGACACCTATACCGCTACCGGTAAGCCGGATAAAGCAGGTACCATTATGTACGCCATGGGTTGGACCCAGCACACGGTTGGCGTACAGAACATCCGTGCCATGGCTATCATCCAGCTGATGCTCGGTAACATAGGTATTGCAGGTGGTGGTGTTAACGCGCTTCGCGGTGAGTGTAACGTACAGGGCTCCACTGACTATGCCCTGCTCTACCATATTCTGCCCGGCTACCTCAAAACTCCCCTGGCAGGACAGGACACTCTCGAGCAGTACAACAACACCTATACTCCCAAGAGTAATGATCCTGAATCAGCAAACTGGTGGCAGCACTATCCCAAGTATTCCGCCAGCCTGATCAAAGCCATGTACTCCGAAGACACTCCGGAACAGGGCTACCAGTATCTGCCTCGCCTTGATAACCACAAGGCCAGTGTCTATTCCTGGATTCCGCTTATTGACCGCATGTATCAGGGTAAATTCACCGGCGGACTCGTCTGGGGTATGAACCCGGCATGTTCCAGCTCCGATGCCATCAAGACCCGTAAGGCTCTTGGAAAACTGGACTGGATGGTAAACGTCAACCTCTTCCGTTGCGAAACCAGTGATTTCTGGCAGGGCCCCGAGATTGACACCAAGAAGTGTAAAACTGAAACCTTCTTCATCCCCTGTGCCTCGGCAATCGAGAAAGAAGGTTCCGTTTCAAACTCAGGTCGCTGGATGCAGTGGCGTTATAAAGGTCCCGAGCCCTTTGGCGATGTGATGACCGACGGACACTACTTCCATGAAATCTGGGAAGAGCTCAAACACCTTTATGAAAAAGAAGGCGGCGCATATCCTGAGCCAATCACCCACCTGAGTTTTGAAAACATGTGTGAAGAAAATGAACACGGCCACATGGAATTCAGTGCTCGCAAAACTGCAAAGCTCTGTAACGGCTGGTTCACCCGTGATACCACTGTGAACGGCAAAACGTTCAAGAAGGGACAACAGGTCCCCAGCTTTGCCTTCCTGCAGGCAGACGGTTCCACTACCTCCGGTAACTGGCTGTACTGTAACTCCGTTACCGATGACGGCAACAAAGCTATGCGTCATGATTCCAGCCAGACCAAGGAACAGGCAAACATCGGCCTCTTCCCCAACTGGACATGGTGCTGGCCTGTCAACCGCCGCATCCTCTACAACAGAGCATCTGTTGACCAGAAAGGACAGCCCTGGAACCCCAAGAAAGCTGTTATCAAGTGGAACGGTTCCAAGTGGGTTGGTGACGTACCTGACGGTGGCTGGAAGCCCGGCACCAAGCATCCGTTCATCATGCGCAAGAACGGCTATGGACAGCTCTACGGCCCCGGACGCGCTGACGGTCCCCTGCCTGAGTACTATGAGCCGCTGGAATGCCCGGTCAAGGACCATCCTTTCTCCAAGACCCTGCACAACCCGACTGCGGTTCAGGTCAAAGGCGAAGAAAAGGCTGTCTGCGATCCGAGATATCCCTTTGTTGCCACCACCTACCGTATCACCGAGCACTGGCAGACCGGCTCAATGACCCGCTGGCAGGACTGGCTTGTAGAAGCCGAGCCCCAGATGTTTGTTGAGATCAGCCCTGCTCTTGCAAAGCTGCGCGGTATTGAAAACGGAGAAAAGGTTACCGTTGAAAGTGTTCGTGGTTCCCTTTGGGCCATCGCCATGGTCACCGAACGTATCCAGCCGTACAACATCAACGGCTCTGAAGTTCACATGGTCGGTATGCCCTGGCACTACGGCTGGGTTACCCCGATCAACGGCGGTGATTCCGCGAACATTGTAACTCCAAACGTTGGTGACCCCAACACCGGTATCCCCGAATACAAGGCCTTCATGGTCAATATCCGCAAGTGGAAGGAGGGTGACAACTAATGTCAGGTAAAAGCTTCTTTGTAGACCTCACCCTTTGTACCGCCTGCCGCGGTTGTCAGGTAGCCTGTAAGCAGTGGAAAAAGCTGCCCGCGGAACATACCCGCAACGTAGGCTCACACCAGAACCCGCAGGATCTGTCCTTCAACACAATCCGTCTTGTGCGCTTCAACGAAGCCCGTGACGATAAAGGTAAACTGCAGTGGCTGTTCTTTCCCGAGCAGTGCCGACACTGCATCGAGCCTCCCTGCAAGTACATTGCTAACATGTACGCACCAGGTTCAGTAGAACAGGACCCCAAAACCGGCGCTGTGGTCATGACCGATAAGGCCGTGATCCGCAAAGGCAAGCTGGAAAGCTGGGAAATCTGTCCCTACAACATTCCCCGTCAGGATAAAAAGACCGGAATGTGGTCCAAGTGTGATATGTGTTTAGATCGTGTAGAAATGGGAATGCTCCCGGCCTGTGTTCAAAGCTGTCCTACCGGAACCATGAACTTCGGTGACCGTGAAGACATGCTTAAAATGGCTAAAGAACGTCTTGCCGAAGTGCAGAAAACCAAACCAGACGCCTACCTCGCCGATCCCGAGGATGTGCGTGTGATTTACCTCTGCGAATCCAAACCCGAGAACTACCACGAATCTCTGGTGGCTTCAGCAGAACAGCGCAAGACAATCATGGCCAACCGGGCAACTCCGCCCAAGAGTTCAAGACGCAGTTTCCTCACTGCCTCCCTTGGACAGAAAAACAAAGCCTAGCAGGCAGGGAGAAATAAGATGAAAAAATTATTGATCGCATGCCTGTGCTGCATGGGCATGATGTTTGTAGCCATCGGCGTTGGAGCTCAGGAAGAATACACTGCTCCTGATGATGACCTTGTCATCAATTTCATTAAGCCCGATAAAGGCATTGGCGTCGTATTCAACCACTCAAGCCACACCAACTATGAGTGTGTTGACTGCCATCACAACATCAAAAAATCCGGCAAGCCCACAAGTTGCGCGACCTGTCACGACAACTTCTCAGCTATGCCGGTCAAGGGCTACAAGTCCTACTTCAAGGCAATGCACTTCAAGCGCAACAATACCAAACGCCCCTCCTGCCTCGGCTGTCACGTGAGGGAATTCGGTAATGACAAGGAAATGACCGGTTGTATCAATTCCGCATGTCACCCTGAAGGGATAAAGTAACCAAACACAGTCTACATTCTATGCAAGGGCCTTGTCCTTGCACTCCACTGGAAAGGCCCCGCTTCGGCGGGGTTTTTCTTTTCCTGCAAACTCAGACAGATATTGGTATCTCAAATTACTTGCAGAGATCTATTTACAGAATAGACCAGAATCTAGAACGAAAGCTGTTGGTAGTATCTTTTCATTAAAATCAGTTGACGTAATCAACCGAAGTAAATTGCAACTATCACCGCATTAGTATTTCCGATCTTATCAGTTTCCCCATTCATGTCTTATCTGAAGATGGGTGAAGTCAATATAAAGTGGCTACATGATGCTCAATAACGGCCTTGATAGTATGATATATCGGGATCCGCATGATTTATGATCGGCTATCGCAAAGAAAAATTCACTAATTTCCGGCTCTGACGATGGTCGTGCTGGCTGCTAGAATTATTATGGTCTAGGAATACCTGATCTTTCTTTTCAAAGACCAAAATCCATTTTGCAGAAAGGGCCAAGTATCCCAGCCTTTAATGAGCTTAGCGTTGCTGATTTGGCACTAATAAAAAATAGTGCTGATCGCTCTTAAATAAGCACATCAAACAAAAAGGCGGTACTGATTTGATCAGTACCGCCTTTTGAATTTTATTTATATAAATTTAGCGTCTTGCTCTAGGAAATCCGGTCATGATGCTCAGGACCGCCATTATGGCAAGGATGAAGCAGTAGTGCATATTCCCGATGATTTCCAGTGGTGACATCTGAGAAATTGACCCGGCCAGAAGGATCTGTGCACCATAAGGAATAATCCCCTGAATGATGCAGGAGAAAATATCCAGCAGACTCGCACTGCGTCGCGGATCAACATCATGAGTATCAGCAATTTCCTTTGCCATACCCCCGGTGAGAATAATTGCAACGGTGTTGTTGGCAGTGCAAAGATCAGAAAGCACAGCCAGAGCACTGATACTGAGTTCACCAGCCTTGGTGGATTTTGTACCGCGGGTAATTCGTCCGATGAATTCAATAATATAAGTAATACCACCATGATATTTAATCAGCTCACCAAGACCGCCGACCAGCAGTGAAAGCACAAGAATTTCCTGCATTCCGGTAAAACCGCTGTAAATATCCTGCGAAAACTTGAGGAGGCTGAAGCTGTCCATGGAGACAACACCTACAAGACCGGTAAAAATGATACCTGCGCCAAGTACGATAAACACGTTCACGCCAAGAACTGCCATCACAAGAATGGTTATGTAAGGAAGAACCTTAAGCAGGCTGTAGCTTCCTTCCTGCACAACCTGACCACCCTCTCCAGCAAAATAAAGGATAATTACGGTCAATATCGCTGCCGGAAGTGCGATAAGGAAGTTCATCTTGAACTTATCACTCATCTTACAACCTTGGGTACGGGTAGCAGCAATAGTGGTGTCAGATATCATGGACAGGTTATCACCAAACATGGCCCCGCCCACAACTGCACCCATAAGCAACGCGGAAGGAATATCTGTTTTTCCGGCAACTCCCACAGCAATAGGAGCAATAGCAGCGATAGTACCCATGGAAGTACCCATGGCGGTTGCGATAAACGCTGCTATCACAAACAGACCGGGCAACACCATTGAAGCAGGAACAATTGATAATCCAAGGTTAACAGTGGATTCAACACCACCAATAGACTTTGCTACAGCAGCAAAACCACCCGCAAGCAGGTAGATCATGCACATGGTGATGATGCCCGGCTCTCCTGCTCCGCGCAGAAAAATATTGATTTTTTCAGTTATCTTTCCATGTCCCATCCATACAGCCCATGCAATAGCAGGCAGAATGGCAACAGTCGCAGACAATTGGTAGAAAGCCATGCTGGTCCCGTTCATGGTAAGAAAAGTCCCGGTCCCGATAAATATAGCCAAGAATAGCCCCAAGGGGGCCAGGGCCAAGCCGTTTGCTTCCTGTTTCATAGGTATATATCCTTATATAAGAAGTTATGCATATAGTTTAAGTGCAGCATTTTAAGCGGTTGAGCTGTCACTCAAACGTTTTCATGAAAAAAGGATAGAGAGGCTTATTTCAAATGAAATAAGAAAAATCACTCACTCATTTTTCGCGTTCCATTCACGAACCCATAAAATGCCCACCTTTCTTTAGTTATGTCAATAAAAACTGAAAGCCATTTCTTAAAGTGTTACTTCAATTTTATAATTTTATACTTGAAGTATTTTTTTCAAACACATTTTTAATTCTGGATGACCTAACAGCCGAACTTGACCACTCCAAATAAAAAGCCCGCAATATCCTAAAGGATATTACGGGCAAATCATATCAAACAGTTTGGTAAGCCGGGCAAGAATTATTTCTTGCAGTAAAGGTACCCTGACTTTTTAGTACTCAATATCGACAGCTGAAGAAGCACGGACAGCACGGGCTTTTGCATCTTCAACATCAGTACCGAGAGCAAGTGCAACTCCAAGACGACGAACTCCGTTGCACTCCCCTTTACCAAAAATAAGGACTTTGGTGTCAGCTTCTTCCAGAGCTTTGTCTACATTGGCAAATGCAGGAGCTTCAGACTTTCCATTGGAAAGGATTACGCTGGAAGCAGCGGAACCATAGAGACGGATCGCCGGAACCGGCAAACCGAGTATAGCACGAACATGCAGTGCAAATTCGCTGAGATCCTGAGAAATAACCGTTACAAGACCGGTATCATGAGGACGGGGAGAAACTTCACTGAAGTAAATGTCCTCCCCTTTGATGAAAAGCTCTACACCGAAAAGACCACTACCACCAAGGGCATCGGTAATACGCAGTGCGTAGTCCTGAGCTTTGGCAAGGACAGTCTCGGTCATGGGCTGGGGCTGCCATGATTCACGGTAGTCCCCATCTTCCTGACGGTGGCCGATGGGAGCGCAGTAAGATGTGCCGCCGATATGACGAACAGTAAGCAGGGTTATTTCGTAGTCAAATTCCACAAAGCTTTCGACAATGATACGCCCTTCACCTGTGCGTCCCCCGGACTGGGAGTAATCCCAGGCATGATCAATATCAGCTTCGCTTTTAATTGTGCTCTGCCCTTTACCGGATGAACTCATTACCGGCTTGATAACACAGGGAATACCGATCTCTTTGACGGCAGCAAGGTACTCTTCTTTGGTGTCCGCAAACTTATATGGAGAAGTTTTAAGGCCTACCTCTTCAGCAGCAAGTCTGCGGATACCTTCACGGTCCATGGTCAGGCGGGTCGCCATGGCGGTAGGAACAACGTTAAAACCTTCTTTTTCAAGCTCCAGAAGAGTTTCTGTGGCGATGGCTTCAATCTCAGGTACGATAAAATCAGGTTTCTCGGTCTCAACAACCTTGCGCAGTGCATCCGCATCAAGCATAGAAATTACATAGCTGCGATGGGCCACCTGCATGGCCGGGGTATTTTCGTAACGGTCTACGACAATGACTTCAACCCCAAGACGCTGAGCCTCAATTACAACTTCTTTGCCAAGTTCACCGCCGCCAAGAAGCATCATCTTGCGGGCGGAGGAAGTTCCTGCAGTACCGAGAGTTACCATAGTTTTCTCCATAGGTGTTGCGCTACGCGCTTTTGAATAGTGATTTCGCCTCCGGCGGCCACAGAGATACCCCATTTTGCTGTTTAGCGACCTAAGATCAGAAGTAAAAATTCTCATCCAAAGCCATGGAGAATTGAAATCCCTGAGGGTGATAAAGGCTTAGATATAAAAAGTTGTGTTTCTCCTCGCATAGGATGCATTAAAATTCAAGATTTTTAAGGCACGGTATCCTGTTTACTGCTATAAACTCTGGAACAGGATTATTTCCGATGTTGTCAACAGCTTCCGGCTGATGTAGATGTTCTGATTCAATCAACGACACAACATGGGTAACAAACACTTAGAATGGATAGAAAAAAAATAGTTCTCGCTTCAACCGGTGCAAGCGGTACGGTTTATGCCGTTCAACTTGCCCGGCACCTGAAATCGATGGATCAAATTGAGCTTCATCTAATTCTTTCCGATGCTGCAATAAAAGTTATGGAGCTGGAAACGGAATATACCAAGGAAGACCTGACCGGATGTGCTGACTTCGTCTACAGTCCAAATAACATTGCCGCTCCTCCGGCCAGTGGTTCATGGGCCCATGCAGGAATGATAGTATGTCCCTGCTCAATGGCCTCAATGGCAGCCATAGCTCAGGGACTGGGTACAAACCTCATCCACCGTGCTGCCGACGTCTGCCTTAAGGAACGCCGAAAACTGGTGCTGGTCACCCGCGAAACACCTCTCAACCTGATCCATATCAGAAATATGGAAACAGTAACCCTTGCGGGTGCAACGGTAATGCCCGCTTCACCGGGATACTATCATTCACCACAGAACATAGAGGACCTCGCCTCTCACATGGCTGGACGGGTTCTGGAACAACTGGATATCCCGCATAATCTTTATAAACGCTGGTGCGAAGATTCGCAGAGGTAAATCATGAAACACATTTTTACATGGAACGGACATTCAAATTTCACCATTCAGTCCGATGACAAAACAATCATCATCGACCCTTTTTTTGAAGGCAATCCTATGGCTTCGGAAAGATGGGACTCCATCAAACATGCCGATGCCGTTCTGGTAACCCACGACCACGGCGACCATGTAGGGCAGGCGGCAGAGATCTGCAAGGCCACCGGAGCTCAGCTGGTCTGCATCTTCGACTTTATAGAAGACATGATAGGTCAGGGAGTTGATGGAAACAACATAATCGGCATGAACATCGGCGGAACTGTCGAAGTTTCCAGAATCAAGATAAAGATGGTTCAGGCCATGCATTCCTCTGCCTCCGGAGCTCCGGCAGGTTTCATCATTACCTACCCGGATAACTTCTGCGTTTACTTTGCAGGTGACACCGGTATTTTCTCCAGCATGGAACTATTTGGAAAGCTGCATGATATTGATGTAGCGCTGCTGCCTACCGGAGGCTGGTTCACAATGGATTCCAGAGAAGCTGCCTATGCCTGCAAGCTCCTGAACTGCAAGAAAGTTATCCCGATGCACTACGGAACTTTCCCGATCCTCGAACAGGATGCCAAATCATTCACCGAACACTGCGCTGAAATGGCCCCAAACTGTGAGGTAGTAGAACTGGAAGTAGCAAGTCCGCGCGAAGTTGAAGCATAAATTATTCCTAGCTTCTAATAATTCCTGCCAATAATCAAAGTCCCTGCTGAACTTCTTCAGCAGGGACTTTGATTATATATTTCGAAATCGTATTGACGAACTATTTACGAAGCATATTAAATAAATTCAGTACAATTCAGCTCTTTTCCCAAAAACATCTGCAGGTCGAGATATTACAGCAGGAACACACCCGCCAGACCAAGCAGGGAAAGAAACCCGAAACTGTCTGTAATCGTGGTAAGAAAAATAGATGAGGCCTGCGCCGGATCTCGCCCGAATTCTTTAAGCAGAATAGGAATGGCTCCTCCGACTACAGCTCCAAGCACCATATCGATAAACAGCGCCCCGGACATAACCATAGCAAGCGTGTAGTTGCTGGTAAGCATAAAGACAGCCATAAGTACAAGCAACGCAATGCAGATACCGTTGGCAAGACCAATCTTCAATTCACGCAAAACAGCTGACCATGATTTTTTACGGTCAAATTTTTCAGTTGCGAATTGCCGGATCATAACAGCAAGAGCCTGCTGCCCTGTATTACCGGCCTGGTTTGCTACAATAGGCATAAGCACGGCAAGTATTGCCATTTGGGCGATATTAGCTTCAAAAAGGTGTACCACCCATGCAGAAATAGCAGAGTTGGCAACATTGATGACAAGCCACGGAAGACGCTTTTTAACAGAATATCCCCAAGGGGAATCAACTGTTTCGTCAGTACCCGCACCAACCATTGCCTGCATATCCTCGCTTGCCTCTTCATTAATAATGTCAATGACATCATCAACAGTAACAACGCCGATAAAACGGTGATCAAAATCTGTAACCGGCATAGCCAGAAAATTATAGTGCGCGATGAGACGGGCAACCTCTTCCTTATCCACATTGTAGGTCACTGAGATAAGGTGCTGGTTCTTTGTAAGCTCGGTAAGCATTTTACCGGGCCTGGAAATAAGCAGGTCACGCATGGAAACCGCACCGATTAAATGATGGCGGCGGTCAACAACATAGGCGTAATAAGGAATACTTTTATCTTCCACTTCTCTGCGGATAGCGGAAATGGCCTGATCGACAGTCATGTTGTCACGCACAACTGCCACCTCGGTGGTCATAACCCCACCAGCGGTTTCCGGATCAAAGGTCAGAAGTGTTGAGATTTCCTCACGCTCTTCAGCCTTGATCTGACGCAACAGGGTTTCCCGAAGATCATCACCAAGTTCTTCAAGGATATCCGTCGCGTCGTCCGGCGACATATATTCAAGAACCCGGGCGGCCAACCCTACGTTGAGACGTTCAATGAGATCACGCTGATCGTATTTTTCCATCTCTGCGATGGAGTCGGCAGCATCCCTGATAGGAAGCTGCTTGATGAACTTGACCTGTTCCTCCAGACCGAGTTCTTCAATATGATCAGCCGCGTCAGCAGGGTGCAATGCGTCAATAACACGCTGGTCTACTGCACCAGCGCGTCCTTTTCCGCTCTCCTGCCATTGCCGCAGCGGTTCGGGTATTCCTTTAGCCTTTGTCATGGCGCTACCAACTATCTTAAATACAATGAAAGGTCAAAATTTAAGACTCTTTTACACAATATAAATTAGTTTGTGAAATCCTTCTCAGCCCTTGTATTACTTGATAAAAACGAATATGAATTTCCGTTACATGACCTCAAACTAAATGTTACTAAAAATTAACAGGAATAATATGACCAAAAACCTTTTTAATGACTTCTTTCAGGCCGAAGCAAAAATGTTTCTTCTGGCCACTATCAAAATAGCACTTAGCGAAGATGGACCGGATCTGACCTCTCTGGGACTTTTTGAGCCGGAAGATATTGCTACCGCTCAGATCATCGCCAAGGAAGATACTGTTGTAGCCGGACTGCCCCTGATTCCACTTATTCTTGAATTTGCAGATCAAGAACAGAAGTGTCAGGTGTACTTAAATGTGGATGAAGGTGAAAAAATCTCCAATGGAACACTCATTGCCTCAATCCAGGGCCCAGCCGCCCTGCTCCTGAAGGCAGAACGGGTTATCCTCAACTTCATATCACACATGTCCGGCATTGCCACTGAAACCCGTAAATATGTAGATGCCCTTGACCACTGCGAAACCATCCTCCTGGATACCCGCAAGACACTGCCCGGACTGCGCTACCCCGAAAAGTATGCCGTTCTGGTTGGTGGAGCCAAAAACCACCGCCTCAATCTTGTGGAAATGCTCATGCTCAAGGACAACCACATTGACCGCGCAGGATCAATCAGCGGGGCTGTGGACAAACTTCGTGCTAAATACGAAAGCTGTCCTCCCATTGAGGTTGAATGCCGCAATCAGGATGAAGTGAACGAAGCTGTAGCCTGCAAGGTTGAACGTATCATGCTCGACAACATGACTTTCGACCAGGCAAAAGCAGCCATTGAAACCATTCCTGATGAAATTGAAACAGAAATCAGCGGGAACGTGACTCTTGAGACTATTGCCGCTCTGGCGGAAGCCGGTCCGGATTACATCTCAGTTGGCAGAATTACCCACTCCGCAAAATGCTCGGACATGAGCATGAAGATTATATCAATGTAGGTAATACTATAGATGTATTCAGATATTATAGCTGAACAGAAGGAAAAGTACGGAAAAAAACTGGCCATTTTAGGGCACCACTACCAGTCGGATGAAATTATCCGCCATACCGACCTAAAAGGCGATTCTCTTGAACTCGCCCGTCAGATCGAGAAATTGGAAGCGCAGTACATTGTGTTCTGCGGGGTGCATTTTATGGCTGAATCCGCAGCAATAGTGCGTCGTGATAACCAGAAGGTGTATATCCCGGACGCAAGCGCAGGATGTGTCATGGCAAACATGGCCCCAGCATGGCTTGTGGATAAAGTACTAACCAAGATACTTGAAGAAAGCGGACGCAAAATAATCCCACTTGCGTATGTAAACACCCCTGCTGCTGTAAAAACAGTCTGCGGGAAACATGGTGGTTCCGTATGCACCTCCGCCAATGCTGAGAAAATGCTCAGCTGGGCCCTCGAGCAGGGTGACGGAGTTCTCTTCCTTCCGGATAAAAACCTCGCCCTTAACACTGCGGACAAACTCGGAATCCCCGCTGAAAAGCGTATGATTCTCGATATTCGCGGAAAAGGAGAAAGGGTTGATATCAAGGGAACCATGGACAAGCAGCTTCTGATCTGGCCCGGCCTCTGTGCCATTCACCAGAGATTCAAGCTTGCGCAGATGGATAACTTCCGCACGGAATATCCCGGTTGCAAAATAGTGGTTCACCCCGAGTGTCCTCCGGAACTGGTACAGGCTGCCGACGGCAACGGATCTACTTCATATCTCATTAAATATGTAGAAGAAGCTCCTGCTGGAACAACTATTGTTATCGGTACTGAAACCAACCTGGTCAACCGTCTCAAAGACATGTTCCCGGATAAGAATATCATTCCACTTGGAATCAGCCTTTGCAGCAATATGGCCAAAATCAACGAAGAGAATCTTGCCAATCTCCTGCAGAATCTGGAAACAGTTCCCTATGAGGACGTTTCAGATGAAATCAGGGAACCGGCGAAAAAAGCCCTGGAAAGGATGCTTGAAGTCTGCGCATAAAAGTTTAACCGAACCTTTAGCCGGAACCTGAAAAGGCTGCCGTTTTATGAGATATAAGGCATGCAGGAAAACCGAATGAAAACCGAGGTTTTAGTAATCGGATCAGGAATCGCCGGATGTATATCAGCTCTGACGATAGCAGAAAAAGGTATTGAAGTTACTCTCTTGACCCAGGGAGACGATCTCTTCACCGGTAACACAAGACTGGCCCAGGGTGGCATAGTTTATACCGGTCCGGGTGACACTCCCAAAAAACTTGAAAAGGATATCAATACGGCAGGCTGGAACTACAACAGCACTAAAGCCGTGCGTTTTCTCGCAAAACACGGACCGGTTGTCCTCAAGAAACTTCTTCTTGAGAAATATCCGGTGCCCTTTCATAAAAATGATGACGGAGAATACAGCCTGACCCGTGAAGGCGGGCACGCTGTTCCCAGAATCCTGTATTGCGCTGACCATACCGGCCAGACCATTATGGAAATCCTCAGCAGATGCGTTGCAGATCATCCATATATTCAGGTCTGCACCAGCAGGACGGCTATTGACCTCATCACAAGCCATCACCATGCCAGAGGTCCGGAATTCATGTACAGCCTGTCCAACAAATGTCTGGGCGCGTATGTTTACAATGAAGCCCGGGATGCAGTTGAAACAGTCTTGGCTGATTACACGGTTCTGGCAACAGGTGGACTCGGGCAGATTTACCTGCACACCACCAACACAACCGGTTCCATTGGTTCCGGTATTGCCATGGCTAACCGGGCCCGTGCAAGAGTTATCAATGCTGAGATGGTTCAGTTTCACCCCACGGCTTTCTATCAGGGAGCTCGCTCCCGTGCCAGCCGCAGGTTTCTTATCTCCGAAGCTGTTCGCGGTGAAGGAGCTAAACTGATCAATTCTTCCGGTGAAGCATTTATGCATCGCTACGACCCGCGTGCCGACCTCGCTCCCCGCGATATAGTCACTCGCTCGATTCTGGAAGAAATGCTCAGAACTGAAGAAGAATGTGTCTACCTGGATGCGGCAAATCATGTAAACCATGATCTTACGGTTCGCTTCCCAACCATTTACGGCAGATGCCTTGAAAATGGTATAAACATCACCGAGAAACCTATCCCGGTTGTGCCCGCAGCACATTACTTTTGCGGAGGCGTTCTTGTTGATGAAAGAGGTAAAAGCACCATCGACAGGCTTTATGCAATCGGGGAATGTTCATGTACCGGCGTACACGGTGGAAACCGTCTTGCAAGCACTTCCCTGCTTGAAGGACTGGTCTGGGGCAACACAGCAGGGGAAGACATTGCATCAAAGGCTTCCAAAAAATCATCTTTGAGCAAAAAGCTTCTTAACAGCATCCCGGACTGGGAAAGCCCCGGAAACAATTCAAATGAAGATCCGGCGCTCATAGCACAGGACTGGGCACTGATTCGCAGTGTAATGTGGAACTACGTGGGCATCACCCGCTCCACATCGCGCCTGAACAGGGCCATGGATGACTTGCAGAACCTGAATCGAAATCTGCGTTCATTCTACAAGAGAACTCCTATCAGCAGGCCTATTATCGACCTGTTCCACGGGTGTCAGGCTGCTTTGACAGTTACTGTTGCAGCTCTCAGGAACAAGAAAAGCATAGGATGTCACTACCGGGCAGACTAAAAATACGAAATCAGGAGGCTGGGTAAGGTAATTTCCATGGAATATTCCTTACCCAGCTCTCATCTGAATTTTTGCCAATCAAATAAAACGGCCCTACCGAATCTATTCAGTAGGACCGTTTTTTATCTACATTAAATTCCAGAATTACTCATTGAGCGGAGCAAAAAATAGTTAGGATAGTTTTTACTTATACAAGCTCAAGGCAAGAACTCCATTATTTGCGCCAGAACTCAGGCACACAAAGTACTACCACGGTATATATTTCAAGGCGACCAAGCAGCATGCAAAAAATGAGTGCCCATTTTCCCAGCTCAGGAATATGAGCATAGTTCTCGGTTGGACCGACACTTCCAATTCCCGGGCCAATGTTTCCAAGGCATGCAACAGAGGCTGCAAATGCGGAAACAACATCAACTCCTGTGGCAGCAACAACCAGACCACCAACAACAAACAATCCGAGCCACAGTACAAAGAAACCGAGAATATCGTTCATTGTCTCAGGCTGAACTACAGTCTTACCAAGCTTTACCCTGTTAACAGAACGGGGATGAATAATACGGAAAACTTCCTGATAAGCCTGCTTGAGCAGGAGCATGATACGCAGATTCTTCATGCCACCACTGGTTGATCCGGCGCAACCACCGATAAACATGCACAGCAGGAGCAATCCCTGTGCAACGGCAGGCCAGATTTCATAATCAGCCGTAGCAAATCCGGTGGTGCTGATTATGGATGCCACCTGAAATGAGGTGTACCTAAAAGCATCCGAAAAAGACTCATAATTGGTAGCCGAGTAAACAGAATATGTAATAACAGCTGTAATCACGAGAAAAATGATACCGAAGAATCTGAACTCGGGATCCCGCCACATAAGCAGCGGACGTCCTTTGATCATCTGATAATGGAGACTGAAATTGACCGCCGCAATAATCATGAACGCAGTAATAACATAGTCAATATAAGCACTTTGAAAATATGCCACAGATGAGTTCTTGGTGGAAAATCCGCCGGTAGCAAGGGTACCGAAGGTATGACAAAGGGAGTCAAATAGGTCCATTCCGCCAAAGAGAAGCAGGACAACTTCAATTGCCGAGAAAAGAACATAAACCTTCCACAGAACCATAGCCGTATCTTTAATACGGGGCTTCAGCTTATCCGGAACAGGTCCGGGAACTTCGGCCTTGTACAGCTGCATCCCACCAACGCCGAGAAAAGGAAGAATGGCCAGTGAAAGGACAATAATCCCCATTCCACCGAGCCAGTGGGTCAGGCTTCGCCAGAAGAGAATTCCTTTGGCATTGCTCTCAATGTCGGTCATCACCGAGGCCCCGGTGGTCGTAAACCCAGATAGGGACTCAAAGAAGCAATCAACGTAGCTGGGAAAAACTTCCCCGAAATAAAATGGAAGACTTCCGAAAAAACCGGCAGCAATCCAGCCAAATGCAACAATTGCCATTCCTTCACGATGGCTGAGCCCCCTGTTGCCTTCCTTATCTCTAAACAGCAGAAAGAGGGAGGCACCAAATATCGAAGTCAAAACAATTGACTGGATAAGAGGTATAATCCCGCCATCCTGATAATAGAAAGAAAAGAACAACGGGAACACCATGGTCAGCCCTATACAGAGCGTAAGTGCCCCGATGATATGCAGCACTACTTTCCAACGCATTAATACAACTCCAGCTTGGTGGTCAGAGCTTTTTCAATTTTCGGGATATTCTTGTGAGTGGAAATTATGAGCAGTCTGTCATTTGGCTCAATTACAGTTATCCCTGTAGGAATAATAACCTCATCACCACGCTGAAAACATAGAATCAATGTTCCGGCAGGCAGGTTGAGATCCATAATGGGCTTACCGACGATTCCTGACTTTTCCTGTGCTATTGCTTCAAGGGCTTCTGCTTCTTCACCTTTGATGGATACTGCAGAAATAACCTTACCCTGTCTTACAAAATGCAGAATGGAGTTAATAGCGGAAAGACGCGGACAAACAAGATGATCAATCCCAATGGGCCGGATCAACGGCATATAAGCAAAGTTGTTGATACGTGTAATGGTTTTGCGCGCACCAAGGTTTTTAGCCAGCAGACAGGAGAGGATATTCATTTCCTCATCACCCGTAACGGAAATAACCATATCAAGATCGCCTACATTTTCTTCCTTCAGCAGATCCTGATCAGTACCGTCTCCATTGAGCACAATAACCCTGTCCAGTTCCTCGGAAAGGTCAGCACACCGCTCCGGGTCGTTATCAAGAAGCCTTGTATGATACTTCTTGTTATCAAGAGCCTGAGCAAGACGTAAACCGACATTGCCTCCGCCCACAATCATTACCTTGCGGATGGGGTCGGAGAGAATTCCAGCACGCTTAAGAAGAGTTTCCTGCTGGTCTCGAATACAGGTAAAATAAACAATATCGCCCTTTTCAATGGTATCAAGACCGCCGGGAATAATAAGCTGGTCATCCCTCACCAAAGCGGCAATAACCACATCAACATCACCCAAATGCTCACGGACATTCATGAGGGCCACGCCACTGAGGGGACTGTCATCAGGAAGCTTTACACCGATCAGGCGGACTTCTCCACCGACGAAGTCATTGATTTCAACAGCTCCGGGGACACTCATTACGCGAAGAATTGATTCTACAACCTCTTCATCAGGATTGATAATCGTATCAATACGCAGGTCCCCTTCAGAAAACATGTGGGAGTACTTAGTGTAGTCATCGTTTCTGATGCGTGCCAGCTTGATAACATCCGGCGAAATCCTGTTGGCAATGAATGTAGCAATGAGATTAATCTCATCTTTGTCAGTTACTGCCAGCAAAATATCTGCTTCACGAATCCCGGCCTCTTCCAATATTTCCGGACTGGACCCTGATCCCTGAATAGTCTGAACATCCAACGAATCAGAAACTTTGCTAAGAGCCTTAGCGTTTTTGTCAATAACAACAACGTCTTTGCTTTCACCGGAAAGACGTCTGGCTACGTTAAACCCGACCTCTCCGGCCCCTACAATTATAACCCTCAAAAGTTACTCCTTGTGCAAGACACACCAAATACAAAAGACTCTAAAAAAAAAGCAATTGAAATCAGCAGTTGCTCTTAGCTTGATAGCCGAAATTCAGCAACATTGCCACTCACTTCTGGTTTGTTAAAGAAATCTATAGTCGGTGATCAGGATAATTTTTGAAATGATCTGAATATGGGCAGATTAAGTTGCACTGAAGACCATGCCACATGTGCAAAATGAAAAAGCCCGCCGCAGTATGCGACGGGCTAAAACGTCTTGTAAAGAAAAAACTAATCTTTTAAAGACACTAAGCCATCTTGTTCACAGCAGCGTGAAGACGGGAAATCCGGCGTGCAGCTGCACGGGAGTGGATTACCTTTTTGGTAGCTGCGCTGTCGAGAACAGAAGTTGCTTTACGAAGAGCGGAAGCTGCAAGTTCAGTATCGTTAGCTTCTACAGCTGCACGAACTTCTTTAACAACGTTTTTGATACGGGTGCGTACCATGGTGTTGCGTGCGTTGCGTTTTACGCTCTGACGGTGCCTTTTGATTGCGGATTTATGATTCGCCAAGGTATTTCTCCTTAAATTAAATTTCTATTTTTTTAACCCGCTTGGGCGGGATTGCGTTCAAACGAAGAGTGTCTTTAACTAAAAACACCCGCAACTGTCAAGATTAGATAGCATTTTTTTGTATTAAAAAACACAAAAAAACGAACTTTATCCAAAACAGTTAAAACCCGGCAGGATTTAAACCTGCAGAGCCCCGAAATCAGCCAGTCTTGAAAGCCTGTCAACAAGTGCCTGTAAGAGGTTGAGGCGGTTGTTTTTCAAGCCCTTATCTTCGCAAATAACCATTACATTGTCGAAAAAGTCATCAACATAAGGTCTCAGTTCGCCGAGGATTGCGAACAGTTTTGCGAATTCATCATTCTTCCAGAGTTCTTCAAAGCGATCTGCAGTTTCATCAAGCTTTTCAGCAAGCTTAACTTCCTGCTCCTCAACCAGACGATCCATTTCGAAACCGCCGGTGAGTTCAACGCCTTCTTCTGAACCCTGTTTTTTAATGATGTTTGCTGCACGTTTGAAAGTCAGGACAGACTGTTCAAAACCATCAGCTTTGGCGAATTCGGCCAGCGCTTCAACTCTTGCCTTAAGAGCGGTTACATCACGGAATCCGGCACCAATGGCTGCATCAACAACCCTGGTTTCAAAGCCTTGTCCGGTGAAGTAGGCACGGAGTCTGCTGGAAATGAAGTCGCCGAGTTTTTCGAGAACTTCCGCCTTGGAGAGTTTCCACTTGATGTCCTTGGCATAGCCTTCATAAGCCATATCCATGAGCTCAAGAATATCCAATCTAAGGTCGAATTCTATAATCATGCGCACGATACCCAGAGCAGCGCGCCGCAGCGCGTAGGTATCATTTGCGCCAGTGGGGATTTTATTAAGACCGAAGCAGCCAACAAGAGTGTCAGCTTTATCAGCCATCGAAACTATTGCACCGCCGAGAGAGGAAGGCACGGGGCTTTCTGGTCCGGCGGGAAGATACTGCTCGGAAATAGCTTTGCAGATGACATCATCTTCTCCGCACTTGGAGGCATAAATACCACCCATAATGCCCTGAAGCTTATCAAATTCATTAACCATTTCAGAAACAAGGTCTGCCTTGGCAAGACGTGCTGCACGGGCCATTTCGGTCTGCAGGGAAGAATCCACCTTTCCTGCAACAAGAGCGGCCAGTCTTTCCATGCGGCGGGACTTGTCTCCCATGGACCCCAGAGGGCCGAGGAATACAACATTGTCCAGCTTGCCAAGCCATGTATCGAAATCTGTTTTGAGGTCGTTTTTCCAGAAGAAGCGGCCGTCTTCGAGTCTGGCACGGAGTACTTTTTCCCAGCCTTTGCGCACCAGTTCCACATCTTTGGGAACAAGGTTCAGGGTGCACAGGAAATGAGGCAGCAGCTCTCCGTTTTCCTTCTGAAGACCAAAACACTTCTGGTGACTTTCCATGCTGGTCAGCAGAACTTCTTTCGGAAGCTCAAGAAAAGACTCATCAAAGTTACCAATAATGGGCACAGGCAGTTCAACAAGGTTACTGACTTCCTGCAAAAGTGAATCCTTCCAGACCACGGAGCCATTCAGTTCGGAGGCAAGTTTATCACCTTCCTCACGAACGTACTCACCGCGCTCAACAGGAGAAATAATGACAGAACATTTCTCTTTGATGACAGAAAAATAATCACCAGCAGTAGCAACTTCCCATGGTCCGGCACCCATAACACGGTGGCCGAAGGTCTGGCGCCCGGAAGGCAGCCCTGCCATTTCAAACTCAACTACATCAGAGCCGTAAAGACAAAGCATCCAGCGCAGAGGACGACCGAATGCGAAGTCGAGATTGCCCCACTTCATTTTCTTGGGGAAGGAAAGCTTTTTAATTGCAGCAACACAAAGCTCAGGCAGAATGGAAATGGTTTCACCGCCTCCAATCTCTTTCTTTGCAGCCAGGTACTCACCTTTATCAGTTTCTACCTTGTAGATATCATCAAGGGAAATTCCCTGTGACTTGGCAAAGCCCTCAAGAGCCTTAGTCGGATTGCCGTCTGCATCGTATGCAATTCTGGCTGGAGGTCCGGAAACTTCCTCAACAACTTTGCGCTGCGCAGCAGCCATGTCTTTAACATAGATGGTCAGCCTGCGCGGTGTTGCGAAAGCCTCAACCTCGGCGCAGTCAATCATGCTTTCTTCAAGCAGGCTGCTGAATATATCCTTGATGTCGATGCCAAGACGGGGAACAAAGCGGGCGGGCATCTCCTCAATTCCAATTTCAAGTATAAAATCGGCCATTTCAGTATCCGTTTTTTAATCGTTGTTAAGCATGGGATAATTCATGTCTTCTCGTTCCTGAGCGTAAAGCTGTGCCGCTTTGGATGCGAGATTGCGGACTCTGCCTATGTATGAAGCACGCTCGGTGATGGAAATTGCACCGCGAGCATCAAGCATGTTGAAAGTGTGTGAACACTTGAGGCAGTAGTCATAAGCAGGACGGGGCAGACCTTCCTCGCAAAGTCTCAGGCTTTCAGCTTCATACTTGTTGAAAAGATCAAGCAGCATGGAGGCATCGCTGAGTTCAAAGTTGTACTTGGACTGTTCAACTTCGTTCTGATGAAAGATCTGGCCGTAAGTGACTTTATCATTCCACTTGAGATCATAAACGGACTCAACACCCTGCAGATACATGCAGATACGCTCAAGACCGTAAGTGAGCTCTACGGAAACAGGTTTGAGATCGATTCCGCCAACCTGCTGAAAATAAGTGAACTGAGTTACTTCCATGCCGTTAAGCCATACTTCCCAGCCAAGGCCCCAAGCACCAAGTGTGGGAGATTCCCAGTCATCCTCTACAAAGCGGATATCGTGCTCCTTGGCATCAATGCCGAGCACTTCAAGGCTTTTAAGATAGATATCCTGAACATCATCAGGAGAAGGCTTAAGAATAACCTGAAACTGAAAGTAGTGCTGCAGACGGTTGGGGTTTTCACCGTAACGTCCGTCAGTGGGACGGCGGGAAGGTTCCACGTAAGCTGTGTTCCACGGCTCGGGACCGATTACCCGGAAAAAGGTTGAGGGGTTGAATGTGCCCGCTCCAACCTCAATATCAAGAGGCTGTACAATGCAGCATCCGTAGTCTGACCAGAAGTCTTGCAGTTTAAGAATAACATCTTGAAAATTCATTAATTTTCCTCTCGTCTAGAAAAAATCAAAACTTTCTATCGACTCATTTTCCAGATATTTCGCGCTGTATTTATCTCGAAAAATGTTCGCTTCATGAACAAACAGTACAGAAAAAGTCCAGACTTTATCCAGAGCATTACCCTGAAAGGCGGGCTGAAGCGTTATCTGTAAAACAATCTCTGCCAGCATCAGACAGAGGGAAATTTATATTTTTCTGTAGCCCTGCCCTTCCCAGACCAGACCGAGGTGATAAGCCATGAATCGGTCCATTACGGAAAAGCACTCCTGCCGAATCTCAGCAGGCAGATTCAGGGCTGTCCAGTTCGAAGGTCCGGTATCCTGAATCCAGGCAAGTGTACGGGCTGTTCCGGCGCTGATGGTGTCCCCTTTGCGCCCGTCGGTACAGTCGAGACACTCAAGTACGCCCTTTTCAATATCAAAAACCACAGGCCGTGAACTGAACAGTGGTTTGCCGCATCGCGAGCAAATTGTAAAGTCCGGATTGTATCCCTGCTCAAAAGCCACCTTGGCTCTGAAGAAAAGAGGGAAGAAATCATCCGGCTCACACGCTTCAATAACATCCAGTGTTTCTGTAAGCAGCTCAAAAACACCGCGACTGCCTTCGCGCTCAAGAACAGCAGCTTCAACAAACTTAAGGCAGTTGGCAGCAAGTCCCATTTTCTTGAGATCCGACCGGATTCCGGGGTAGGCCTTTATCAGGCTTCCTTCCTGCAGCACCTGATACGTGCCTGTTTTATTACTGCCTGTCTTAAACAGAACCTGTGAAAAAGGTTCAAAACAACCGCCGAAACGTCTTCTACTCCTGCTTCCACCGAACGCAAAAGCATTCTGTACCCCGCGCGTAGCGGACAGGAACTTGACCCAAAGGTCGTTTTCCTTGAATTTTCCGGTCTTTAGAATAACGACCTTTTCAGTAACTTCCATTACCCAACAAACTGAAACTACTGGGCTGCGGTAAATTCAAAAGTCATGACCTTACCTTTTGAAGAGTCAAACTCAAAGGGTTTTCCGGCGGATTTGATTTCTACCCCACCGGCATTACCCAGCTTGATTTTAAGAGACTCATCATAAGGCAGGGAAAGAGTATCGTTTTCCTGAAGGACATACTCTTTGCGGTTACCGTCAACAATAGTTTCAATCCAGCAGGCCTCACCGGGTTTTGCGGTAACTTCAACCAGCTTTTCAGAAACTTCAGGCTGAGCTTCTACCTGAGGTGCAGGGGCTGCTTCTTCAGATGCAGCCTGCTCCTCTGCCTGTTCAGCACTCTGCTGCTGAACCTCGGCGGTCTCTTCCACTGCAGGAGCAGTATTACTCTGCTCCTCCACATTCTTTTCAACCTCCGGCTCAACCGGTGGCTGTGGAACCTGTTCTTCATCCGGAGCCTGCTCTGCAACAACTTCAGTCTGCTGCTTGCTGCCCAGATCAAAGACGGAATTGTCATGAAGGTAGTATACAAGCCCCCCGACAACGCCTATCAATAAAACGATCAGAACTATAATTCCGAAAGAACCGCTCTTGGTGGTCTCTGAAGACTTGACCTGCTGCGGCTCATCGGCTTTGAAGATTTCGTCATTTTCAGGATAAAATGAGATCAGTTTTGAAAACTCTTCACCGATTTCATCCGAATTCATACCCAGGGCTTTAGCGTAGTTTTTTACAAAACCTTTGGCGTAAACAGCGTGGGGGAATTCACTCTGGTCACCGTCTTCAATAGCATTGATATTTACCCGGCTGATCTTGGTAATTTCCATAATCTGCTCAATGGTCAATCCCTGCCTTTGTCGCTCCGCTCTAAGTCGGGAACCCAGCTCTTTCAAATCCATACGATCCTCTTGATAAAATCTGGCTGTAAATCCGTAAGTGTTAACCTCGGATAAGTGATCTTCAGGCATGAACATTCATACCCCAGTCCGCTACAGTTCTCCCCGATTATTTGAACTCGATTACGGCTTTATCCCTGAGTTTTTTAATAAAATCTGCAAAAACATCATCCTGTTTCTGTCGGTAAAGCCGCTCATAAATTTCATTTTTGCTGTCTTCAAAAGAATTCTGCTTAACAGATTCATAGGAATCAAGTTTCAGCAAAGCTTTTGAATCCTGAACCTCAAAAGGTTCACTTATTCCACCCGGCTTGAGTCCCTGTAATGCATCATGCCATGTCTGGGCAAGATCATCCCAGTTAAGAACCCCAAGGTCACCGCCGCTACCGGCTCCGGGACCTACGGTATACTTATCTGCTGCTGCCTCAAAAGTAAGTTCGCCGGAAACAATCTGCTCCCGAACCTGATCCACGGAAACATTATCCGGAAGAAGAATAAGCTTAAGGTGAACATTTTTAGTCTGTGTAACCTCGCCGGTGCGGGTGCTGTTCCAAACGGCTTTGATTTCTTCATCGGTTACCACGACCTTGTTCTTGACCTTGTAAGAAAGCAGCCTGTGCTTACGAATATCCTTTTTAATCTGTTCCTTGAAATCCTTAAGAGTTGTTTTTTGAAGTTTAAGACGCTGTTCAAATTCTTCGTCAGTGAAGTTGCTGTTCTTTTTAATGCTGGCAACTTCATTCTCAACATCCTGATCTGAAACGTTGACCTTAAGTCTTTTAGCTTCCTGGTCAATAATCATTTCATTAATCATACGGTCAAGAATCTGAGACTGAATTTTTCTGATCTGCTCTTCTTCTACAGCGGAAATTTCCCTGCCGGAGAACTGCTTCATGATCGGAGCCATTTTGTCTTTAAGCTCATACATGGTGACGATGTCGCCATTAACCACGGCAACGATGCCGTCAACTGTCTTTTCTTCAGCACTGCCAACCTGAGCGGAAAAACAGCTCATCGCGATCATAATTGCAGCAATAAAACGCTTCAATTGGAATCTCCCGTAAATATATAGTTCCGGCATAAGCCGGATTTCAATCAAATCAAAGGCCGGGACAGATTTTCTGCCCAGAACCTCATAATTACTCTGACTAACTAAACTCTTTCAACCAACTATGCAAGGTGGACAAGAACATTCGTACTTACGGCTGTTCAGTGTCTCCCGTTGCTTTAACCGTAACTTCATTTTCGATTTCAGGAAGGAGATCCTTGCTGATATTTACTTTTGCTGTCTGCATCTCAGCTTCAAGCCACGATTCAAATTTATCTTTCAGTTTCTTTTCCAGCAGAACGGTTTCAACCTTGGGATATGCCTGCAAGGGAGTGAGCAGTGTTGCCGGTTTCTTTTCTTCCAGTATAAGGCAAAGCACCTGCTTATCCTGATTGATGACAGAACTGGCCTCACCAGGCTCCAGTTTTTCAACAAAAGGCTTCCACGAAGAAGGTATCTGCCCGTCACGAATCCAGACCTCACGAACCGAAACCTTGCGCAGTTTGGAAGAGATCGCAACCGGCTTCAAACCTTCCCTGTAAAGGTCAACTCCTTTGAGAACCAGATCCTTTGCAAACCCTTTGATCATTACAAACCTGTATCCTGCAGGCTGATAGAAATCGGAAAGGTGTGTCCGGTAGTACTCCTCAGCTTCCTTATAATCAATCTTGATTTCAGGTCTCAGTATCTCCCGGTAGAACTTCTCCATAGCCAGCTGATATTTAAGTTGTGAACGCCATGCGTTGATGTCCACATATTCTTCGATCAGAATCTGTTCAAAGGAGTCATCCGGATAGTCGGAGCGCACTTCATCTTCAGCATCTTTAAGCTCCTTATCGGAGACAGGAATTCCCCGCTCTTCAAGCTCCTGGGAAACAAGCTCCTGCACAATGATATCTCCGAGGATCTGGCCGTACTCGGTACGTACCTGATTAACCGAAGGAACATAACCTTCACTGCCGTCATGCTTGAGATCGTACTTGTAATCGAGTTGCGACAGATAAATAGGCTTTCCGTTAACCCTGGCTACTACGCCCGGCTCTTCGGATTTATTCTGGCAACCTCCGAGAAGAAGTGACGCCAGCAGTGTGGAAATAAGTATTTTTTTCATAAATAATCTAAAAAGATCCGGTTAAATAAACTTAAAGTAAAAGTTCAAGTTTCTTGCAGATATCATCAAGCCCTTGAGAAACAGGAAGTTCCTGATTAAAACGAATCTCCAGACTTGCCGGGGGCTTGAGCTTGGCTTTTTCTCCCTGTTCTCCGACCCAGGTAATCAGCTTGGCCGGATCGACAGGGTTGTTCTTTTCATCCCAGTTTAAAACCGCACGGGTCGGAAACAGGTCTGCACGCATAACTCCGAGACGGGCAAGTGTGCGTTTTAGATAAAGAACAGAAATAAAATTTTCCACTTCCTGCGGGAAATGACCGAAACGGTCCTTGATTTCAGCCGCCAGCTCTTCAATCTTTGCTTCAGTATCAGCAGAGGAAAGAGCACGGTAGTAACGAAGCCGTTCCCGTCCATCCGGGACAAAGTCCTCCGGAAGATGCGCCTTGAAAACAAAATTGAGTTCCGGGTCGGTAACAGTTGATGAATCATCGCCCTTAAGACGACGCACTTCTTCATCAAGCATCTCAAGGAATAGATCAAGCCCAACCTTTGCCATCTGACCGGACTGAACCTCACCCAGTATATTCCCGGCGCCACGCAGACGCAGATCTTCCATGGCCACCTTGAATCCTGCACCTAGATAGTCAAGCTGCAGAATAATCTGCATCCGGCGCTTGGCTTTCTCAGAAAGGGAATCCAGAGATGAAACTACAAAATATGCGTAAGCCTGACGTGTGCTTCGCCCTACTCTACCGCGAAGCTGATACAGCTGCCCGAGCCCGAACATCTGTGCCTGATCAACAATCAGGGTATTGGCATTGGGGAAATCAAGTCCAGACTCAATAATTGCTGTTGCAACCAGAATATCGAGCTCTTTATGCCAGAATTTATGGATGGTCTCTTCCAGATTCTTTTCAGTCATCTGGCCATGGGCCATACCAATTTTTGCCTCCGGTGCAAGTTTCTTAACAAATTCTGCCACCCGCTCAAGTCCTTGCACACGGTTGTGCACCCAGAAGATCTGCCCGCCTCGCTCGAGTTCGCGTTTAACAACCGAAGCCAGCATTGCTTCATCCCGCTCAATCAAAGCGGTTTCAACCGGCTTACGGTCAACGGGGGGAGTTTCGATGGTGCTTAAACTGCGTACACCGGAAAGGGAAAGCTGCAATGTTCTGGGAATAGGAGTAGCTGTCAGGGTCAGGGCATCAATATTCTTACGCATTTCCTTGATGCGCTCTTTATGGCGCACCCCAAAACGCTGCTCCTCATCAAGAATAAGCAGTCCGAGATTGGGTGCCTCCACATCCTTGGAAAGAACACGGTGAGTCCCGATAAGGATATCAAGCTTGCCGGATGACAATTCTTCCAGAACCCTTTTCTGGCGGGCCTTGGTCACAAAACGGCTGAGCATGCCAACAGAAACGGCGAATCCTTCCATTCGCTGCATAAATGTCTGATAGTGCTGTTCCGCAAGAACTGTTGTCGGACAAAGCAGCACAACCTGCTTGCCGTCAAGCACCGCCCGGAAAGCTGCCCGCAGTGCAACTTCGGTCTTTCCAAAGCCTACATCGCCGCAGACAAGGCGATCCATGGGTTCAGGACTTTCCATATCCCTGAATACATCCTGAATGGCCTTTTCCTGATCCGGAGTCTCTTCAAATCCAAAGGTTGATTCAAACTCCCAGTACATGTCACTTAGCGGACCATAAGCATACCCTTTCGCGATCTTGCGGTAGGCATACATCTCCACCAGTTCACCGGCAATTTTCTCAATGGCTTTACGTGCTTTTTCACGTGTCTTGGACCAGCGAGAACCACCCAGTTTATCAAGGACGGGACAGGTTCCTTCAGGACCCTTAAATTTCTGAACCAGATTAAGCCTGTCCACAGGCACATAAAGTTTGTCATCAGAATCAAAGAAAAGCAGCAGGTAATCGTTTGAGACATCTCCGACATTCATGTGATGAAGCCCACCGAAACGGGAAACACCGTAGTCCCGATGTACCAGCAGATCGTCAAGCAGCAGATCTTCGTAACTGGTCATGCCTTCAAAGGTCTTGTCCCTGCTGCGGGTGGCCCTTGATGATTCAGGCTGGATAACATCCTCACCCAGAATCATGGTCTGGTTCCACTCCAGCTCCATACCCTTTTTCAAGGGTGAAACAAGAGCGTAGATACCTCTATTCAATGATGAATACTCAGTGGAAATCCCAAGCTGCTCCGGCTCGATCAATGATAAAAATTTCTTGCGGGAACGTTCGGTACGAAAACTCAGCACAGTCTGGAAACGCTCCGAACTCCATTCCTTGAGCGCTGCCACCAGAGCAGCCCATGGCCTTTTCATCTGCTCCGGCTTCCAGAAAACATCGCTGAAAGCTGTTATGGATCGTTCAGAAAGATCGACTCCATCCTTCTCCCTGCCAAGAACCAGATCCTCGAAAACAATCTGCCGCTCATCCCGCCAGCATGATCTGGCCTTTTCTTCATTCCAGCAGACGGCATGCATGGGCCACTTACAGCCTGCATGGGCAGAAGCATCATGAAGAAATGCCTTCCATCCATACTCCTGATCCTGAAGCTTTGAACGAAGGTTGGATGCAGATGAAAGTACATAAACAGACTTTCTGGAAAAAAAGGATTTCAGATCGACTGATTCGGGATAGTAGAGGCCGGGCCAGATCATACCGTCTGCATTCTCGGCTTTTTCCAGAAGCAGGCCGTATCCTTCTGCAGAAATCTCTCCGGTTTTTTTAAGCTGTTCCCAATGGGTATTAGCATCGTCAATGTAGGAACCGCTCAGCATTGCCGGAGCCACAGGAAGAAGTGTTACCTCGTCAAGATCAGCTTTTGACCGCTGTGAGGATGGATCAAAAACACGTATTTCTTCAAGGATATCACCAAAAAATTCGAGGCGGATGGGCAGATCATAACCGGGAGCATAGATATCAAGAATATCGCCGCGCATGGACATTTCGCCATATCCGGAAACAAGCTTGGTTCTGGAATATCCCCAGGTAACTGCCTGCTCCATGAGCAGCTCTGGTTCCATTTCCTCGCCCTTGGCAAGCACAATATAGTTGTTTTCCAGAACTTCCGGTGAAGGCCATTTGGGAAGCAGGTTATCTGCTGTCATGAGCACGGACTGTCTTCCGCCGCGGGTAAGACCATGCAGCGCTGCCCATCTTTCTGCCCACTCTGCCGCAGCGGGGGATTTACTGATGTAAGGCGGCAGAAAAACCCAGTCCCGTTCCCATGCAGGTGTCGTCTGTTTTTTATCGGAATCATTGCTGCTCAAAAGAGTCAGCAAAGCTTTCAGTTCGGAATACTCACGTGCTCCGGGAGCGACAAGCACAACAGACTGACCGCGGGAATGCAGAGAATGTGCGGTAAAAGCCTGCGTCCCGTGTCCACTTTTAAAAATACGTATGTTATCGCCGCTTCCGTTAGCGAAAGCGGATAATTCTGACGGTAAAGACAATTTAGCTCCAGAGAATGATGAAAAATAAAGTCGTCCGACTGCCGGAGACAGCGGACGACTTTTTTTTGCAGAGTATTTGCATCGATGTCCAGCAAATTGAGGACAGAACCGGATTTTACCTGTTCAAGGTACTTCCGGCCCAAAGTCAGGGGAGCAATACAAACTTTCCGGATTTAACAAAATCCGGTTTAAAGCTAAACCTGAGACAGCTGTTCCTGCTCTTCATTGGAAAGAAGCCTGTTAAGATCAAGCAGAATAAGCAGCCTGTCTTCAAGCTTTCCAACACCGCTGATGTATTCAGAATCAAGTCCGGAAACAACAGGCGGCGGCGGTTCAACAGTGGAAGCAGGAATTCGCAGAACTTCAGAAACAGAATCGACTACAAATCCTACAATCATGTCATTGATTTCAATAACGATGATTCTTGTATGTTGATCGTGTTCTCTGAAAGTGAGTCCGAACTTGCTCCTGAGATCAATAATAGGAATAACCTTACCACGGAGGTTGATAACACCTTCAACAAACTGAGGAGCACGGGGAACCTTGGTTATTTCCATTGTCCTGATGATTTCCTGCACCTTGAGGATATCTACCCCGAATTCCTCATCACCGATACTGAAGGTAACAAGCTGAATAAGTTCAGCATCAAGAGTTATCTTCTTACCTTCTTCCATATCTGCCCCCTGTTTGGTTGCTTTTATAATGGATGATTAACTGAGTAACCAAAAATAGCATTTTATTAACATGCACACTGCTGATTCTGATCGTATAATATTATTGATCTGAATTATTTGCAAGGCCATCGATAGATTATAAAACAAATCCGAATTATTTTGTCACTCCACAAATTGACTCTCACTGTTTAAATGACTATTACTAGCACGTGAGAAGCAAATTAAGAAGCAAAAGGCGAAGATTCAGGAGGGTATGAACTCGCATGGCTCAGTTTTCCCCAACAGAAAATGTAACACTGGAAGACCAGATCAAATCATTAGCAAATGAAGAACTTCTGGATTTTTGGGAAGAAACACAATTTCTTGCCAAAATGCTGGATCAGGACAACCAGGATCAGATTCCATACAATCCCGAGTACGAAAGACTCATCCTGCAGGAACTGCAGCTCAGGTCTTCAATGAAAACTCTGGATCCCTAAAATTTAAAGGCCCGCCTGATGGCGGGCCTTGCTTTTTTCTATAACGGCTATTTGTCCACACCTACAGCTCTGCGGCCTACGCTGAAGTAGGCAAAACCGCTTTCGCCCATGTAAGCAGGATCGTACAGGTTACGACCATCGAAAACGATGGGAGCTACCAGTGAATTCTTGATTCTGTCAAAATCAGGGTTTCTGAACTGGTTCCAGTCGGTGACAACTGCAAGGGCATTAGCTCCTTCAAGCACTTCATACTGGTTGTGTACAATCTCCACCAGATCATTATCGCGCAGAATCTCTGCAGCCTTTTTATGAGCGACAGGGTCAAAAGCCTTGATCTTCATACCGGCAGCAGTCAACTCTGATATAATTGAAAGAGCGGAAGATTCACGCATATCATCGGTGTTTGCCTTGAATGCAAGACCCCACAATGCAAGAGTTTTTCCACGAACTCCACCCTGTGCTTCGTAGTAATCGAGAATCTTTTGAGCCAGCACTTTCTTCTGGCGATTGTTGACAGTATCAACAGCTTCAATAAGCTCAGGTCTGGCACCTACTTCACGGGCTGTGTTGATCAGGGCCTTCACATCCTTGGGAAAGCAGGATCCGCCATAACCCACACCGGGGTAGATGAAATAGTAACCGATGCGATGGTCGGAACCGATACCAATTCTTACTTCGCGGACATTCGCACCTACTTTTTCACAAATACCTGCCATTTCGTTGATAAATGAAATCTTTGTTGCAAGCATGCAGTTGGCTGCGTATTTGGTCATCTCGGCACTTCTGGTACCCATGAAAATCAGTTTGTCACGGCTGCGAGCATAGGGAGCATAAAGGGTTTCAAACTCCTTGCGGGTACCCATGTTCTCGGTACCGACAACAACACGGTCCGGTTTCATGAAATCGCTTACCGCATCGCCCTCTTTAAGAAATTCAGGGTTGGAAGCAACATCGAAGTCGATATTAACGCCGCGCTTGCTGAGTTCTTCGCTGATGATGGAACGGACCTTATCTGCTGTTCCAACCGGAACAGTAGACTTATCTACAACAATCTTCGGCTCGGTCATTGCCTGCCCTACTTCGCGGGCAACAGTCTCGACATAGCGCAGGTCGCAACTGCCGTCAGGACCGCAGGGAGTACCAACACAAATAAATACGAACTTGGCTTTCTCCATGCCTTCTTTAAGATTGGTGGTGAAGAAAAGGCGCTCATCTTCGTAATTTCGTTTAACCAGATCTTCAAGTCCGGGTTCGAAAATATGAATTTTACCCTGCTTCAGGGTTTCAACAACATCGGGATTAACATCAACGCACCATACGTGGTTACCCATCTCAGCAAAGCATGCAGCACTGACAAGTCCTACATATCCGGTACCGACAATACAAATGTTCATTAGCAGTTCTCTCGATTATTAATTTCGTTTATCATATACGGCAGATTTCATATCCGCCTCAGTCTCGTGTAATCATAAGCGGATAACGTCTTTATAATTTTAATGTCAACAGCAACTCAGTTACAAAGACATCACGGTTGCCAAGCAAGACCATTAACTATATTGTCCACTTATCAAGCCGGATTCCCTTTTCAGCCTTTTTTTTGGCAAAGAAAAAAACCGGCGGACAATTAAGAATTAATCCATCGGAGGATATAAACATGCCCCTTTTATGTGTCAACGTGGATCACGTTGCAACGGTAAGACAGGCCCGCCTTGGAACCGAGCCCGACCCGGTGATAGCCGCAGGAATGTGCGAACTTGCCGGCGCAGCAGGAATTATCATGCACCTGCGTGAGGACCGACGCCACGTTCAGGATCGGGATATCGACCTTATCAGCAAAACCATTCAAACAGATTTTCATTTCGAAATGGCAGCAACAGAAGAAATGCAGCAGATTGCTCTGCGCATCAACCCTGCCACCGTGTGCCTCGTGCCTGAAAAACGCGAAGAGCTCACCACCGAAGGCGGCCTCAACTGCCTTGGTCAGGAAAAAAGGCTCATTGAATACCTTGCTCCGCTTCATGAAAAGGGAATCGGTTCCAGCCTGTTCATCGATGCCGACCCGGAACAGATCAAAGCCTCAAAGGCCATCGGCGCCGAATACGTGGAAATTCACACCGGCCACTTTGCCGATGCACCCACCCGCGCGGAACAAAAGGCCGAGCTTTCCCGCATTATCGACGGCATCAAAATGTGTCAGGATCTGGGCCTTAAGGTCAACCTCGGTCACGGACTCAACTATATCAATATTTTAGACTTTGCCGATGTTCCGGGAATCTGCGAATATTCCATCGGCCACTCCATCATGTCCAGAGCCATCATGGTCGGCCTTGATAGAGCTGTGCGCGATATGGTTGAAATAATCAGAAACTTCGCAGATTAATTATGATCATAGGCCTGGGCATAGATATCACAGAACTTGACCGCATTGAGCGTTCGCTGGAAAAATTCGGCGAACGCTTTGCGGAAAAGATACTCACCCCAAATGAACTTGAACTGATGCCCTCCAAAACCCCGGTCCCGTTTCTGGCGGCCAGATTCGCAGCCAAAGAAGCTGCCGTCAAAGCACTTGGGACCGGATTTGCCGAAGGCATCACCTTTAAATGTATCGAAATAACAAGGCATAAATCCGGAGCACCACAGCTTAACTTTCAGGGCAAAGCACTCGAACGCAGCAGAGAATTGGGCGTGCAGGGAATCCACATTTCCATCACCCACGGACGCGACAACGCAGCAGCAGTTGTGGTACTCGAGAGTTGATTCAGGTTTTCTGACAATCCAACATAGAACATTCGTCCCCAACCGGGATGACCGCAATTATTTTTTAGGTCTGCAAAGACATTTTGAAGTAATTTGCAGTGGCACATATCGAACACTAACAAGTAAATGCCGCAAAGGATGGGCTCAAGACCAAAGAGCAAAAAATATCCTTTGACCCTGAGATATACACCGCAGACCCCCAAAACAAGAAGGAGGCACCCATGTTCTCTCCCCTTCCGACACCGTTTGAAATGTCCAACTGGGATAAAGTCACGATCAACGAGATCGGGATCAAAGGCGAAATGCTCATGGAAAATGCAGGAAGAGAGGCCGTTTTTGCACTTCTTAATGAATACGGGGATATCACAGGCGAGCAAATACTGATCATAACCGGTCCGGGAAATAACGGAGGCGATGGTTTTGTCATGGGGCGCATGCTTGCAGATATGGGCGCCGACGTTCTGATCCTGCACACTTCCCCCAAAAGCAAATACAAAGGCGATGCTGCGTATCACATGCGCATAGCTTCAAAACTGGGGGTAGCCATGAAATACTTCAGGCCAACTCAGGAAGTCACACTGCCTCCGGCTGACATTATCATCGACGGGTTGCTGGGAACCGGATTTGAAGGAGAGCTGCGCTCCTTTTCACATGAGATTGTAGAAGCAGTTAACGAAGCCCGTAAGGACAGCTTTGTTTTTGCCATAGACATTCCATCCGGCCTGAACGGGCTGAGCGGATACCCTCAGCCAATAGCCGTTAAAGCACACGTAACCGTTACTTTTGAAAATTCAAAAGTAGGCCTTGCACTTCCGCAGGCAGCCCAATACACGGGCAAATTAATTGTCACTCCGATAGGTATCCCCGGAGAGGTGAAATATAAGCACCCTACCGCGAACTATCTGATCAATGAAGACGTACTGGATCATATTCCCCTGCCTACCCCGGAGATGCACAAAGGTTCCTCAGGACATGTGCTGCTTATCGGAGCATCAAAAGGATTGACCGGAGCACTCCATTTAGCGGCAATCGCGGCTATGCGGTCAGGAGCAGGATTTGCAACCATGGCTTGCCCTGCCGGACTTGCCGGAGAGGTAAAAGGCGGCAGACCGGAACTCATGACCAAAGCACTAGGCAGGAGTGATCAATGGGATGATCAGGCTATCTCGGAGCTTATCCCTGAGCTTGATAAATATGATTCATTAGTAATAGGACCGGGCCTTGGGCGGGATGAGGGAGCACACAAGCTGATTGAAGCACTTGTGGAAAACGGTCATCCACCGGCAGTGTATGACGCGGATGCCCTGTACGTGCTGGCCCGGCACCCGCATCTTATGCAGTCTGTCCCCGAAAATTCAATTTTTACCCCTCATCCGGGAGAAATGGGACGCCTGGTGAACAGGTCGATCGCAGAGGTGGAGTCCTCACGAATAGAAACTGCCCACAAATATGCAGTATCAAAGCATATTTACCTGATTTTAAAAGGTGCCGGAACCGTGATCGGGTGCCCGGACGGGAGAACAATGATTTCCCCCATTTCAGCACCCAACCTCGCCGCCGCCGGCTCCGGAGATATTCTTGCCGGTATGCTGGGAGCCTTGCTTGCAAGGTCAATTCCTCCTATGCAAAGCTCATGTATAGGGGTATACTGGCATGGACTGGCAGGTCTTTACCTTGGCGAAAAATACCCCTACCGTGGAAACATAGCAACTGAAATAGCAGATATACTGCCCGCAGTGCTCAAGGAGGAACTATGCTGAAAGCCAAAGACATTATGACATCCGGTGCCCTGACCCTTGAACCTGAGAGTGACATTGCAAGTGCAGCCAAGCTGCTGCTGGAAAAACACCTCAACGGAGTTCCCGTTGTGGACGGAAGCGGCAAGCTGGTTGGTGTTATCTGCCAGAGTGACCTTGTAGCGCAGCAGAAAACCGTTTCCCTGCCTTCTCTGTTCACCATTCTCGATGGCTTTATCTCATTTTCATCCAATGATGATCTTGAGAGAGAAGTAAATAAAATTGCAGCTACAAAAGTAGCCCACGCAATGACCCCTGACCCTGTAACAATAACACCTGAAACAGGTATCGAACAAATTGCCGATCTTATGGTCGAGCGCAAGCTCTACACCCTGCCCGTTGTAGATAACGGCAAGCTCATCGGAGTGGTAGGCAAGGAAGATGTCCTGAAAGTTCTTACTCAATCCAAATGACAGATAACAAAATAACTATTCATCTGCCGGACGTGGAGTCGACCCTTGAACTCGGCTCTACGCTGGCTTCTTTTTTTATGGGCCGCAAAAAAATGATCCCGATTTTCTTTAATGGAGATCTGGGATCGGGAAAAACCACGTTGGTCAGAGCACTTGTGGAATGCCTCCCCGGTGCGCAAAACGCAGAAGTAAGCAGCCCCAGTTTCAATATTCTTAATATTTACCCCACAAAACCGCAGGTTAATCATTTTGACCTATACCGTCTTGAGGGGCAAACACCCGATGACGATTTCTTTGATCTGATAAACAGTAAAAAATCTTTGACAGTTGTGGAGTGGATTCAGTATCTGAGGATTGAATTCTGGCCTGAAAACGCACTGCTCTTCACTTGGATACCTGCCGCATCCGGCAGAACAATAGAATTGACCCTGCATGGTTCAGCGACCTCCCTCTTTGAAGAGCTTGCCTCACTTCTCAAGTCATTCCAATAACATCCGTTGAACTTATGTGGTAAGGAGATAATGTTCAAATGAACATCGTAGTACAGAAATTCGGTGGAACCTCGGTCAGGAACCTCGAATGCATGAAGCAAGTACTGGAAAAAGTCCTGGTACCTTACGAAGAAGGTAACAAAGTTATCGTAGTCCTCTCCGCAATGGCCGGTGAAACAAACCGTCTCATTGACCTTGCTAAAGAATGGTCCGACACGCCCGACCTTGCAGAAATGGACTCTCTGGTATCAACCGGTGAACAGGTATCCGTAGCCCTGTTCGCCATGCTTCTTAAAGACCGCGGAATCAAAGCCCGCTCTCTGCTCGGCTTCCAGATTCCGGTCAAAACGAATTCATCACATTCAAGAGCCCGTATTCTTGATATCGATCGCTCTCAGATGGAAAAACTGCTTGATGAATATGACATTCTGGTAGTTGCAGGCTTTCAGGGCTGTGATGAAAACAGACGAATTACCACCCTTGGCCGCGGCGGCTCAGATACTTCCGCAGTTGCCATGGCCGCAGCGATAGAAGCTGATGTCTGTGAAATTTTTACTGATGTTCCAGGTGTTTTTACTACAGATCCCAACATCTGCACTATGGCCCGCAAGCTGGACACCATCTCCTATGACGAGATGCTGGAAATGGCCAGTATGGGCGCAAAAGTACTACAGATCCGTTCAGTTGAATTTGCAAAAAAATATAATGTTAAAGTTCATGTTCGCTCCACTTTTAGCGATGAGATTGGAACATACGTCACCCAGGAGGATAAAAACATGGAATCAGTTCTTGTTTCCGGTATTGCTTATGACAAAGACCAGGCACGTGTAACCCTTGCCAAGGTAAAAGACGAACCCGGCGTATCCGCAGGTCTTTTCACTCCTCTTGCCGAAGCCGGAATTCTGGTCGACATGATCGTTCAGAACCCCAGCCGCGACGGACGTACCGACATGACCTTCACCATCCCCCGTGCCGACCTAAAAGAGACTCTTGAAATCATCGACGAAATCAAAGAGCCCATGGGAGCCCAGGAAGTGCTTTACGATCAGCATGTCTGCAAGGTTTCCGTCATCGGTGTAGGAATGCGCAACCACTCCGGTGTTGCTTCCCGCGCATTTCAGGCCCTGCGTGACGAAAACATCAACATCCTGATGATCAGCACATCCGAAATTAAAATTACCTGCCTGATTGAAGAAAAATACACTGAACTGGCCATAAGAACGCTCCACAACACGTTCGGGCTCGACAAAAGCGGGTCCGATGAAAACACGCTCTAAACAATGAATAAAATAAAAATATACGACACCACTCTGCGTGACGGAACACAATCCGAAGAAATAAACTTAAGCGTACAAGATAAAGTACGCATCACCCGCAAGCTGGACGACCTCGGCGTACATTACGTCGAGGGCGGCTGGCCCGGATCTAATGCCACAGACAAGGAATTCTTTCAGGAAATTCAGAACTACGCCCTGAATAACTGCAAGATATCTGCCTTCGGCTCCACCCACATGAACCGGCTTACTCCGGAAAAAGATCCCAACCTCAATGCCCTGATCGACTCAGGTGCGAAAGTCATGTCCATTTTCGGAAAGACATGGGATTTTCATGCCACCAATGCCCTTGGTGTCACACTTGAAAGAAACATTGAACTGATCAGCAACAGTATAGGCTACATACGTCCGCATGTGGAAGAGCTGTTCTTTGATGCAGAGCATTTCTTTGACGGCTTCAAAGCCAATCCCGAATTCACAATCAGCTGCCTGAAAGCTGCTCACGAGGCAGGCGCAGACGTGCTTGTACTCTGCGATACCAACGGCGGCTCCATGCCTGAGGAAGTAGCGCAGGCCTGCAAGGTTGTGCTTGACAGAATTCCCGGCTGCAAGATCGGAATCCACGCTCACAATGATTGCGAACTGGCCGTTGCCAACTCTCTTGCAGCAGTAAAAAACGGTGCAGTACAGATTCAGGGAACAATGAACGGATATGGAGAAAGGTGCGGTAACGCCAACCTCTGCTCAATCATCCCCAACCTTGAACTCAAACTGGGCTACGAAACCATCGGCAAAGAGAAGCTGATGCAGCTTAAGAGTGCATCGACTTACATTACTGAAATTGCCAACCTGCGTCCTTTCCTGCGCCAGCCCTTCGTCGGGCAGGCTGCATTTGCACACAAAGGCGGCATTCATGTTAGTGCCGTGCTCAAGGATTCCACCAGCTACGAGCATATTGATCCCCTGCTGGTCGGCAACGATCGCCGTGTGCTGCTTTCCGACCTTTCCGGAAAAAGCAACGTACTCTACAAAGCCAAGCAGTATGGATATGACCTTGATAAGGATGACCCGGCGGTGAAAACCATCCTCGCAGACATCAAGGAACGCGAAACTATCGGGTTTGAATACTCGGCAGCTGAAGCATCATTTGAGCTGCTGTTCTTCAAGGCCATGGGATGGTCAAAACGCTACTTTGAGTTTATCAACTTCTTTGTTGTTGATGCCAAGCGTAAAAACGATTCTGAACCATTCTCCGAAGCGACAGTCATTGTAAAGGTTCACGGTCAGGAGAACCATACAGCCGCTTCCGGAGACGGCCCGGTAAACGCACTCGACAAAGCACTTCGCAAGGCACTCGAGCCCTTCTACCCTTCACTGAAAGAGGTAAGGCTCCAGGACTTCAAGGTCCGTGTTCTTTCGGGAGCAGTAAGACAGGCCTCAGGAACAAGCTCCAATGTAAGACTTCTCATTGAGTCCACCGACGGCAAGTCCCAGTGGACCACGATGGGAGTAAGTCATAACATCATCGAGGCAAGCTGGCAGGCTCTTGTTGATTCAATCAACTACAAATTATTCAAGGACGATCCTCAGAAATGGCCCTCAATGTAACCGGACAGTATACCGAACCAAGCAGGATTTCGGTACTCTGTGACAATGAAACTCTGAATGACTCCCTTGGCAAGGAATGGGGGCTCTCCATGGCGATAGAACTGCCCGGAGACTCTCTTTGGCTCTGGGACTGCGGTACGACATCTCTTTTCCTTAAAAACGCGGCAGAAATGAAAATTCAGCCCGAGAAGGCCAAAGGGATTGCGCTCAGCCACGGACACTGGGACCATACCGGCGGCATGGATGATCTTATGGCTGCAAATTTCATGGGACCTGTTTATGCCCACCCTGACTTTGCTGCAAAGAGGTACTCCAGAGAGGACGACGGAAGCTCCAAGGATGCATCCTTCCCCTGCGAATATCCGGGAACAATCATTGTACGCGATCATGTTGAGCTGGATGACGGATTATTCATGATTACGTCCATCCCCCGCCGCGAAGGTTTCTTCGAGGCAACGAACGGATTGTTTACTGACCCGGAACAGACGGCAACCGACCACGTTCCTGACGATGCCTTTCTGCTGCTTATGAGCAGTTCGGGGCCGATTGTTATCCTCGGCTGCTGTCACAGCGGCATAGGCAACTCTCTTTACCATCTCAGGGATCTAACCGGGATTGACAGGGTTCATGCCGTCTTAGGGGGGCTTCACCTCTACAACTGCAAGGAAGATGAATTCGAACGAACTGCAAAGATCATTGAAGAGTTCAAACCCGAAGTTATCTCCGCCGGGCACTGTACCGGCAAGGATGGTTTCAGCTTCCTGCAGGATAGACTTTCATGCACGGTTCTGCCCATGGGGTCCGGAGCGGTCTACAATTTCTGATCATCCGTGATCATCTGAAAAAACGAATTAAAAAAGCCCGTTGAAGATCAGATCTTCAACGGGCTTTTTTAATTCGCGGATTAATATCACTTAAAGATCAAAGCCGAGCATCCGGCTCAGCTCCGGATCATTCTCTCCTTGTACAACCTTATCCCAATAGCAATTCTGGAGTTTCCAGAGATCAAGAGGAAGTTCAATCAGCCTTGCTCTTTCAATGGCACTTTTAAGATTATCCCAGAACATGATTTCATCATGAAGCATCCGGCAGAAAGTATAGGATAAACGCTCAACAAGATAATCAACGTCAGGATGATTACGCCCTGTTTCCTTCATGAAATCGATAAAATCATCACTGACCTCATCGCCGGAGAAAAGAAACTTCCAAGCAAGTCCACTCCATATTTCACGCCATTTGCCACCCCAGGTCTGTTCTGTCTGGTAATCTTCAAATTCACCAAACAGGACGGGACCGCACCCGGTATTATTGGTCTGAACCTCCCACGATTCTCTCGCAACACGATTGACCCATGCCAGTGAAAGTGACTGCCTCTTTTTCCATGATATTTTTGAAAAATCCATATTCTCTGCAAAGCCACCTGAACCGGTAACCTCCAGATTACCCAATAAAACCCTCTCTCCCCGGTTCCATACCCACTTGTACGATCTCACTTCGGATTCAAGGTTCCACCGGATCTTCGCTTCTCCACGGCTGACAATCAGGGAAGTATCATCGACACTGATCACAACAGAAGCTCCCGGCCATTCAATTCGGCCATCCTCGCCGGGCATTGGAAATGCATCTTCCACAGAAAGCCTAACAAGAGCCTGAGCAATAAGACTTGCTGGAGTCTCACTCTGTGTCCTTATTTTGTTTTCCCATAAATCAACACCGGAGCCGTAACGATCCTCATTGGACCTTGCCTCTCCAATAATTGAAAGAAACTTCTCTTCAAGGCCGATCAGCCCTGTATCCTTGGCAATCTCCATGGCCCGGAGAGCAAAGCTCATGTCATTCACAGGCTCAAGGCGGGCAAGATCATCAAAAAACCAGCCGCAACTGGCAAAAGACGAAAGAGCCCATTTCTGCATTGAAAGAAGCTTCCAGCCAAGGTCAACATCTTTAGATTTTGCTGAAAACTTAAAGTGTTTCTTGAAGAAATCTTGTTCGGAAACAATCCCGCTCAACAGACTGCCGTAATCAATGAGAGCTGCCTTGGAATCCTTGAAAATTTTCTCCCCAAGATTAAGGAAATGACTGTCCATGAGGGATTTGATCTCATCAAGCCCTTCGCGCAATGGCTTGCGCCATTGCTGATTCCAGCCCGGATGTCCTCCGGTACAACATCCGCAGTCACTTCGCCAACGCTCAACACCGTGATAGCAACTCCACGATGAATTCTCCCGGATCCTGACTTTCATCTTAGGCGGAAACTTGGCAAGATAAGCTCCATAGTTCAGAAGGCTGATTCCATCTCGCTGCTCAACTCCCTGCGCCAGAACATAAGCCAAGGCCATTTCACCGAACTCAACATGATGCCCGTATGTCTCGCCGTCCGTTCCAATGGAGAGCAACCCCGGTCCTGATGCCCCGGACAACTTATTCCAATAGTCCTCTCCATTACGCAAAAGCCCCTCAAAGGCCACAGCCTGAGAAAGGCCGCCATCATAGAAGAATATGCTTATTGTCCGCCCTGAAGGAAGTTCAACCAAATATGGTTCCCGTATATTCAGGGAAGATTCATCAACATCCTGCCAAACATCCGAGCCGATATCAGCAATTGCTTCAGCCTGTCTTGGAGCCAGCAGGGTGAAAGCAATTCCTTCAGCGGCAAGAGCTTCAAGGGAAGCCGTGTCACATGCGGTTTCAGAAAGCCACATCCCTTCAGGACACCGTTTAAAACGGGATTCAAAGTCTGCAACAGCCCATGCAACCTCAGCCTGTTTGTCCAGCCTAGAAGCAAGGGGCATAATCACATGATGGTATATCTGAGCGACTGCATTGCCGTGGCCCCAGCGTTCCAGACTGCGGGCGTCAGCCTCAAGAAGCCGGGCGTAAAGCTCAGGTTCGGACCTTTCAATCCACCGGAACAGAGTCGGTCCGACATTGAAGCTCATCCACTCATAGCAGTTCATGATATCAAATACGCCTCCATCGCCCATGCGTCTGGCCCAGGCGAGAGGTCCGTAACTTTCACGGCAGATTCGTTCATTCCAGTGCCTGAAAGGCGCCGCGCTGCCTTCAGGAAAGATCATATCCAGCCAGGGATCTTCACGAGGCGGCTGGTAAAAGTGACCATGTATACACAAAAAATTGTCCGACATCATGTGACCTCACTATTTTAACTTTAATCACTGCATGCTACATCAAAAACTATTTCAGTTACAATATAAAGAAACAGATATGATTATTTTTCCCAAAAAGACTTATATTCCACAGCAGACTGATCTTAAATAAAAAGCTCTCCCTTTAGAACTGAAGGAAGAGCTTGAAAAGACATTTTAGTAATAAAATTTATTTTACATGTCCGGCCTGCTGCAACATTCGCGAGGCTTTATCTGAGAGAACAAAGCCGTTTTCATAACGAATGGTAGGTCCTTTTAAAGAAATGCGATAAATAAACCCCACATCAAGCAATACACTGAAAACATCCTCTGTATAGCTGCCAGCAAGCACATCAGTCGGCGCAATACCACCAAACATCGAAACGCGGGTCAGGTAATAAATATCCATCAAAGCCTTAACGTGAACCCTGTCCAAATACTTATCAATATCGATATCAACACAAATAATCCTTTCCCAGTCACTATCCCTGATATCAATACCCTTTTTCTCAAACTCGGCTTCAGCCTTCCTTGATAGTCTGTACCCTTCCATGTGGTTGCCGCATGATGTGCAGACACTACCCACTTCAATCAAACCGGCTTCCAGCAACTCATCAACCAGTTCAGTTTCATAAAATACAGCTTCCCTCTTAGGAAGAAGACCGTGATATCTCTTTATAGCTGCATAGCTTTTTACATGCTTTAAAAGCTGCATGTGGCGTTCATTCAGAACCATATATCTGGAGCCTCCGGCTTCTTCAAAATGACACATCGGTAACAGTTCAGACACAAACCAGACCCCGCTTACGTTAATCAAAATTATTTTTCCACCACTATAGTGTTACTTTTATTCAACGACCTGAAAAAAAGAATAATGCGGGCAAGATCATCCGAAGTGATTATGACGAGATAAACGAAACGGGCCTGACAGAACCAGAATTCCGCCAAGCCCGTTTCTACGATTAAGGACTGAAAAAAAGAAATTTATTGCCGATTAACTGAGAAGTCTTAAAGGAGGCTTTGATTCTTTCTTGGGTCTGCTTTTATGGATAACATTTCCGGTTGGCATTTTCACAAACAGGTTCTGGCAGGAGTAGCATTCCCAGTGCTTTGTGCGTTCCTGCAGCCTGATAAGAACACCATCACGATCATAGCAGACCTGACAATATGGACCTGTTTTTTCAGAGTCCTCATCAATCCAGTATTTTTGACCGTCAAACTCCATGCACTCAGCAAGATCGAGTATGTCTGCAACTTCCTTCAGTTGTAAACGCAGTTCTTTATTCTCATTATACAGTTCAAGATAATCTTCCTGAATTATCTTTAACAGCTTTGTTGCTTCAACATCATTGTTCTCACGAAACAATTCAAGCACCCTTCGAAAATTTGCTGCATGTAAATTTCTTTTTTTCATTTTTCTACGTCCTTATTTTACAACTGCTGTATAAAAGCTATCTAACTTGCATATCGGCAGCAGCTTTAACTTCCTTTAGGGATATATGAAATTTTTTTCACACCATTGACAGGTGGAATTACCATCCATATATGAACTCTGCACAGCTCGTTGCCCAAAACGGGTCCGACTTGAGCAGTGTCTGATCAGAAAACAAAAAAAGATAATTATATCAGCACATATAAGGAGATAAAATGGCACCATCGCTGGAACAATTCAAAGCGACTCTGGATGAACATCACGACTGGCCCTGTGATTATACCTTCAAATTTATCGTACCTGGAAAATCTTTGGACGAATTAAAATCAATGCTCGACGGAATTAAATATTCCGAAAGGGACTCCAAAACAGGTAAATACACGAGCGTAACCGTCACGATTCACGCCCACAGCTCTGAAGTGATCATGAACATCTACGAAAAAGCAGCCACAATTGAAGGCCTCATTTCTTTATAAGATCAAATAGCAAGTCCGGGTTGACTTCCATCAGGGCTTGTTTCAAGATAACGCCGCTCTTTTTTGAGCATTTTTTATTTTTTATTCTTAAAAAAGTCGGGTTGTTTAATTTTACACAGAATGCGATAATTTGTTCTTTATAATGATAAGGAACCAAGATTGCAGTTCATATTTATGAACATTCGCCATTCTGAACGTCAGATCTTTTAGACAACTTTTAAAATTCAATATCGTACCAAAAGAGAGTTCCGGAGGACTTTTCCTGTCATGAGCGATTACAAAAAGACTCTGTGTCTGCCCAAAACAAAATTTCCCATGAAAGCCAACCTCAAACAGCGTGAGCCTGAAATGCTCAAACGCTGGGAGGAAATTTCTGTTTACGAAAAAATGGTCGAAGCCAATGCGGATGCCGAAAAATACGTACTTCACGACGGCCCCCCGTATGCAAACGGCCATATTCACATGGGCACAGCCATGAACAAGGTTCTCAAGGACATTATCGTAAAGTCCCGCAACCTGCAGGGCATGAAAGCAGAATACGTTCCCGGCTGGGATTGCCACGGTCTGCCCATTGAGCACAAGGTTGAGCAGGAACTCAAGAAAAAGAAAAAAGAGCTGCCCACCACCGTTATCCGCAAGCTCTGCCGCGAATATGCTGCAAAGTTCGTAGATATCCAGCGCAAGGAGTTCAAACGCCTTGGAGTTCTCGGCAACTGGGAAGATCCCTATCTGACCATGAAGCCGGAATACGAAGCGGCTACTGCCCGTGAACTGGGACGTTTCATGGAAAAAGGTTCCGTAATCCGCGGCAAAAAGCCCATTCACTGGTGCTGCGACTGCCGCACAGCGCTTGCTGAAGCGGAAGTTGAATACGAAGATCACACTTCCCCTTCCATCTACGTGCGCTTTCCCCTGAACGATAAAAAAGTTCTGAAAGCGCTGCCTGAAGATGTAGCATCCAAAGTGGACCTTACCCGCACTTATGTCTGCATCTGGACTACCACTCCCTGGACTATCCCCGATAACATGGCTGTGGCTGTTCACCCCGAATTTGAATACGCCGTTACTGAAGTAAACGGCGACATCTACATTCTTGCTGAAAGACTGCTTCCTGTCTGCGCGGAATCATTCGGCTGGGAGAGCTGGAATGTTCTGGCAACAGTTGAAGGAGCCAAACTTGAAGGCGCAGTAGCAAAGCACCCCATCTATGACCGCAAGTCTCCCATTGTTCTGGCAGACTACGTAACTCTCGATTCCGGTACCGGCTGTGTTCACACTGCCCCCGGACATGGTCGCGAGGACTTTGAAACCGGCCTCAAGAATGGCCTTGAAATCTACTCCCCCATGAACAACAGCGGTGTGTTCCTCAAGGAAGTCGAATTCTTCGCCGGATTGAATGTTTGGGAAGCCAACCCCAAAGTCATCGAAAAACTGGAAGAGCTGGGCAACCTCCTCGCACAGGAAAAGATCTCTCACTCCTACCCCCACTGCTGGCGCTGTAAAGAGCCGGTCATTTTCCGCGCAACCACCCAGTGGTTCATCGGCATGGAAGAAAATGACCTGCGCGGTAAAGCACTCAAAGCCATCCGCGATGATGTTGAGTGGATTCCTGCATGGGGTGAAGAACGTATCTTCAAGATGGTTGAGAACCGCCCTGACTGGTGCATCTCCCGCCAGCGCAACTGGGGTGTTCCCATCATAGCCCTGATTTGTGAAGACTGCGACGAAGTGTATAACGACCCGCAGTGGGTATTCTCCGTCGTGGACGAATTTGAAAAGCACGAACGCGGCTGTGACTATTGGTTCGAAAAATCAGTGGAAGAAATCGCTCCCGAAGGACTCAAATGCCCCAAATGCGGAGGCAACCACTGGACCAAGGAAGACGATATCCTTGATGTTTGGTTCGATTCCGGAACCAGCTACGCAGCAGTTGTTGAAAAGCGCAAGGAACACCGCTTCCCCGCTGATCTGTACCTTGAAGGTTCCGACCAGCATCGCGGCTGGTTCCACAGCTCCCTGCTTGCTTCCGTAGGAACCCGTGATGTGCCTCCCTACAAGACTGTACTGACTCACGGTTACGTTGTAGACAAGGACGGACGCAAAATGTCCAAGTCCATCGGTAACGTCATTGCGCCTCAGGAAATCATCGACCAGCATGGTGCTGAAATTCTGCGCATGTGGGTTTCCGCGGTAAACTATCAGGAAGATGTCCGCATCTCCGACGAAATCCTTAGCCGCATGGTGGACACCTACCGCCGCGTTCGCAACACCTGCCGTTACATTCTCGGTAACCTCGACGGTTTCAATCCCGAGACAGATGCTGTTGCACCTGCGGAAATGCTGCCAATCGACCATTTCGCACTTGATCTGGTAAACCGTCAGCACGAAGTGATCCAGAAGGCATACTCTAAATTTGAGTTCCATAAAGTTTATCATACCCTGCACAACCTCTGCACAACCGAGCTGTCTGCATTCTACCTTGATATCATCAAGGACAGACTTTATGTGTCCGGCGAAAAGAGCCTGGAGCGCCGTTCCGCTCAGACCGTACTCTGGCAGACCATGCTCATGCTGCTTAAGGATATGGCACCCATTCTTTCCTTCACCGCAGAAGAAGCCTACTCTTACCTGCCTGAAGAAATGAAAGGTGATGCCGAGACTGTTTTCGCAATCCGCCCCGAGCTTCTCAAGCCCGCCATCGATGATGCCGAGCGTAAAAGATGGGAACTGCTCATGGCAGTGCGTACCGAAGTAACCAAAGCCATCGAGCCTCTGCGCCGTGAAAAGGTTATCGGGCACTCTCTTGATACCAACATCACTCTCTTTGCCAATGACGAAATCGCCAAGGCTCTTGAGGGAATTGAAAGACGTGAATTCTTCATCGTGTCCGGTGTTGAAATAAAACCTCTGGCTGAAGCAACCGAGAGCGCAGTAAGACCCGAAGAGCTCGAAGGACTGGCTGTTGGTGTGGCTAAAGCTGAAGGTGAAAAATGCAGCCGTTGCTGGAGATATGACACTCTCGGTACCAATGCTGATCATCCTGAACTCTGCCCCCGCTGTGCAGCAGTTCTCACTGCCGAATAATCAATTCAGCAGATAACGACCACAAAATGCCCCCGTTTTCTCCAAGAAGACGGGGGCATATTTACAAGCATGGCACGAAATGCCAAAGTAATCCGCAACACTTATTGCCTCCGACGGCCTCGCGGAGCGCCCTGCCGGGATTCCCTCCGGGAGCCAAATAAGCTTTTTTAAGTAAGTTTCTCCGGACTCTTCATGAACTTTTGACAAGGCTTCGCCACTCCCTGCGGCATATATACCCACTTGCGGTGAGCCACACGCGAAACCTGCTGAAATGTTTTGAATAGATTGCGGCTGGAGGAAACAATATAAACAAGGATACTTGATGAAAAAATATGCTTTAGCCGGGATAATTTCTACCTTTGTTCTTATTCTGGACCAGCTTACCAAAATTGCTGTCCGCGAAAAGATGGAACTTTGGGCTTCAGATGTGATCATCCCCGGCTTTTTCAATCTGGTACATGTGGTAAACAAAGGCGCGGCATTTGGCTTCCTGAACCGCGCAGACATAAGCTGGCAGCGAACTTTTTTTATTGTTGTAACTGTTGTTGCCCTTGGGGCTATCAGCTTTCTGCTGAAATCGACCAAAGACAACGACAAATTCCAGATCATCGGGCTGGCCTGTATTCTCGGCGGCGCAGTGGGCAACCTGATAGACCGCATCGTTTACCATGAAGTTACAGACTTTCTTGATTTCTACTACGGTTCATACCACTGGCCCGCATTCAATGTGGCAGACATTGCCATTTGTGTAGGAGCTTTTGGCATGATCATTTCGCTATACAGGAATAAAGATGAATCCGGTTCTGTTTAGCATCGGCTCACTTGATATATACAGCTATAGTGTATATCTGACCGCAGGCTGTCTGCTGGCTATGGGGTGGGCCATGCGCGAAGCCCGCTACCGGGAAATGGACTATCTCATAGCCCCGCTTGCCGGAATCATAGCAATAGTCAGTGGTATTATCGGAGCCAGACTGCTTTATGTAAGCCTCTACCCTCAGGAATTTGCCAATGATCTGATGAATATATTCCGCATCTGGAACGGGGGGCTGGTCTTTTCCGGAGCATTTCTTTTCGGTTCTGCGGGGGGTGTTTTTTACCTCAAATCTCAGAACCAGAAGATTCTTCCATGGCTTGACTGTTTTGCGCCAGCCATTGCACTTGGGCAGGCTGTTGGACGACTGGGATGTTTTTTTGCCGGTTGCTGCTATGGCAAGCCAACAGAACTTCCATGGGCAGTGATGTTCAAAAACACCAGCTCATTGGCACCGCTCTTCCAGCACCTTCACCCAACCCAGTTTTATCATTCACTTGCAGGGCTGATCACTTTCAGTTCTCTGCTGATAGCTGGAAGATTTATTAAGACAGATGGCAAAATAACAGGGCTATTCCTTGTATTGTTTTCTGTTTTCAGATTTATTATTGAATTCTTCAGGGCGGACTACCGTGGAACCTTCGGTCCGGTCAGCACCACCCAGTTTATAACACTTGTCTTTTTTTCAATTGGTATTTACCTGTTATTCATAAATAAAAAAAGGAGCTCTTAATGTTCTTCGGAAAAATCCCCACTCTTCCCCTTGAAACCTGGATCATTATCCTAGGCAGTGTCGGCATTTTTGCAGCATTGACCCTTTTCGCGATCTGGGATGCCTTCAAAAGGGAATTTCCTTCGAACATGGAGAAGGTCGGCTGGATTCAGCTCTCGATTTTTATTCCCTTTTTGGGCTGTCTGGCTTACTTTATCCTCGGTAGAAAAAGGGGGAAAAAGTACAATGCCGAGTAATCTGAAGAAAACAGTCATCACCGCCCTTATCGCCTTTCCCATTGCAACAGGCCTCGGCGGCTGTGTTACAACTTCCGACATGGACAGTCTGCGCATGGAAGTGCGCCAGACAAGGTCACAGCTCAATAAAAAAATCGATACACTGGACAGCGAGTTACGACAGTCTGATGAACAGCTAAAAAGCGAAATTAAGAAATCAAGTTCGCCCATGCAGGTCCGTCAGGCAGATATGTATGCTGAAGTAAATGCACTGAAAATGCAGGTAGCCAAGCTTCAGGGAACAGTAATCGCAATGTCTGAAGCCGTGTCGCAAATGGAAGCCGGAGACAGTAACAGCACTGTGTCCCTGACCGAACTTTCCGAAAAAGTGGAAAATATGAGACTGGCCCTTGAAAGCCAGCTTGCAATTGATCTCGGTTTGATCAAAGCTACAGCTCAAAAGGACGAGTCCACCCAGCCAGCAGTTGCCAATGCAACGGCGGCAGTAGGTGGAATCGCGGCAGTTGTTGCACCGGAACCCAAGAAAGTGGAACCGGTTGACCCGGCACAGGCCCTTTACGACAAAGGACTCAGCCTGTTCAAGGAACGCAAATACAAAGAAGCAATCCGGGACTGGGCAGAATTCACCAAAACTTTTCCCAAACATAAACTTGTTCCCAACGCGGTTTTCTGGGAAGGTGAATGCTACTATCAACTTGGAGACTATGCCAACGCCGCGCTGAAATATCAGGTGGTGATTGCAGAGCATTCCAAGAGCAACAAATACAGATCCGCTCTTCTCAAGCAGGGACTCTGCCTGATTAAACTTGGCAAGAGCAAATCCGGTCGTTACATACTTGAAGACCTGATAAAGAAAGCGCCTGATTCTGCGGAAGCAAAGCGGGCGAAATCAATCCTTCAGAATTTAAAATAACTATATAAACGGACAAGACAAATGGCAGACAAAAAGACATTCAACAAGATTATCCACCTTTCATTCCCTTCAACAGTTTCCGGTCGCCCGGTCATCTGTAATCTGGGAAAGATCTACAACCTGAGCTTTAACATTCTCAAGGCGGACATCAACCCCCGTCTTGAAGGCAGCATGACCCTTGAAATCATAGGTCTTGAAGAAGACTACCACAAGGGAATCAACTACCTGAAAGAAAACGGAATCAGACTTATTCCCGTAGCTCAGAAAATTTCCCGTGACGATGAATCCTGCATGCATTGCGGCATGTGTCTGTCCATGTGTCCCACCGGCGCTCTCAGCCTTGACCCGGAAAGCCGTCTGGTCCTTTTCGATCTAGACAAGTGTACCGCTTGCGGGCTTTGCACCAAGGTATGCCCGGTTCGCGCCATGGAAGTCGATCCTCAGGATTAAGTCGGGAGCAGTTTATGGACCGCACAGAGCACTATGCAAGTGTGAAGACACGAATCAAGGGACACGCACGTCTTTGCAAATCAGCAAAGGAAGAGCCGGTCTTTCGAGGATACTGCGGTCATACAAAACATCCTGCCGATGATCTTGATGATTCCAAGGTTCCTGAATGGCTCAAGGTTTATATGCTTGAACTGGACAGGAAGCTTGACCAGCTGCTTGGAATGCAGAGCAAAAAAGACCTAATGCTCGACTTTCCTGCTGATCTGGAAATCATCGAAATCTCGGGAAACGGTATGACCTTCAGGACGGATTACGAAATCAGATGCCCGTGCTTTTTGGAAGCTGTGATTGAAATTGAACAGATCCCTCTTCGACTTGCCGGAGCACTCGGTAACGTTAAACCCGGAAATGAAGAGAACACCCTGATAATGGAATTCGAACGAATCAGAGAACATGATCTCGAAAGTATAATTCAATTCGTATTCAGTGAACAACGAGAACAAATCAGGGCTGTCCGTTTGGGATAGCCCTGTCTATTTTTCAAAGAAGCAACGCAAAGGAGTGGGTTGTGATTAATGATGATCAAATAGTGCGGGAAATGATGGAAAAGGTTTCAGATGACCTTGCCACAAGCCTGAAGGAAAGCATTGCCCAGGCCGTGCAGAAAGAAATTTCCAAAAGCATGTCCCAAACTCTGCTCGAAGGGGAATTTTACCGCCGGATCAACATTGACCTGCAAAACGGCCTGCGTGATATTTATCAGCAGGTAGCCAAAGCCAAGAAAGGCCCTGTCGGGGCTCAAGTAGCTGTATCAGTTGATGCCAACCCGGATGATCTTTTCAACGAAGCATCCGACCAGCTTGATGCAATTATGAGAACCACCGAAAAAGCGACTCAGGATATCATGGATATCCTTGAAAAAACGCAGGAAACACAATCCGCCCTTGCAAATATCATCAAGGCTTTCGAATCCGGTGGCGTAAAAAAAGAACAGCGCGAAAAGCTGGCCGAAATCAACGATACTCTCGGCAACGACATCATGACTATCATGACAACCCTCTCCTTTCAGGATCTGACCGGACAGCGCATCAAAATCATTATTGATACCATTAAAAGTGTAGAAAAAATCGTTCTTGACCTTTACATGTCTACAGGACTCAAAATCAAGGCTCGGGAAGAAGCTCCCGAAAAATCCCTCGCAGAGCTGGATATGGAAACTAAGAACAAAATGAGCGAACTTAAAGGTCCCACCGAAGCCGCAGATCAGGGTGATGTGGACGACCTTCTTTCTTCCCTTGGGCTCTAAATCATAATATCTTTTCAAATAAAAAAGGGAGGGCATTGTAACAATGCCCTCCCTTTTTTATTTGCAGGATAGTGCAGCCTAACCTTTCATAATCTCAGCAACAAGCTCTGCACACCCGGTAAGTGAATCAATTTCAATAAACTCATCCGTAGTGTGAACCTTGCTCATTCCGATTCCCAATGTGACTGCGTTGTAGCCTTTTCCGTAAAGGATATTTGCGTCACTGCCACCACCGGTGGAAACACGGCTCGGCTCAAGACCAAGCTTACTGCAGCACTCCTCAACCCTCTGCAAAATGGGAGAGTCATCAGCAACATGCAAAGCAGGGTATGAAATTTCATATTCAAACCTGTATTCGCCGCCAACTTTTTTAACTGCATCTTCACAACATTTTTCCATGTGCTGAAGCTGAGTTTTCAGGGACTCATCAAGTGAAGAACGGGCTTCCGCGGTTACAGTTACTTTTTCTGCAACAATATTGGTTGCCCCTCCGCCCTCAATACGCCCGAGGTTTGCGGTAGTTCTTTCATCAATACGCAACAGATTCATATTGGATACTGCCTCGGATGCAATCTGAATGGCACTGATGCCTGCTTCCGGAGCAATTCCGGCGTGAGCTGCCTTTCCGATAAAGGTAATGTTGATTCCTGCCTTTGACGGAGCTTCGATAACAATAGTTCCCGGTGCTCCGCTGGAGTCGAGGATGACAACATCCTTTACCGGAAGCAGGGAATGATCCATGTTCTTAGCACCATGCATACCTGCTTCTTCACAAATTGAAAAAATAAAATAAATATCAGGGTGAGCAATTCCCTCTTCTTCAAGATGGATCATTGCCTCAATAATCATGGCAATTCCGGCTTTATCATCACTGCCGAGAACAGTATCGCCTGCACTGCGTACAACATTACCATCAACCACAGGTTCAACACCGATACAGGGCTGAACGCAATCCATGTGTGCGGAAAAAGCAACCGGTGTTCCCTCTCCGGTTCCCGGTATGCGAACAATCAGGTTGCCGCAATTGCCCCCACATGCATCTCCAGCCTTATCTTCGTGGACTTCGTAGCCTCTTTCCTCCATTTTTCCACGCAAAAAAGCAGCTACATCCTTTTCCTGCAATGAAGGACTATCAATTCTGACCAATTCCAAAAACAATTCCAAAACGCGTTCTCTATTTATCATAATGTCTCCAATGCGACTTTAATTTTCGTTTTGATCAATTAGCACTTAACCTTTCAATTGAACAGTGAAATCCCATACAGAATGAGCTACATGCACACCTATTTTCAATATTACTAAAAAAACATTAAAATATATTATATAATATTAAGTCATTAACGACCATTTAAATCAAAGAGCCCTTAACTTGCAGTCATTTGCTCCGATTAGACTTGATAAGATCTTTATAATCGGATAATTTCATACTAATACATTGGGAAAATATTCCCTGGGGAGGGAAAAATGATGAAGCAATCCACATTATATGTGACGCTTCTGCTCATCGCCATTATGGCAACTCCAGCAGTGGCGTCAACTTATCAATTCGGTAACTCTCAGTATACCCTGATTCAGACCAGCGGTATTTCATGGGACGCTGCCAAGATCGCAGCTGAGGCTGCAGGCGGACACCTTGCCACAATAACTTCGGTAGAAGAAAGCAGCTTCTTCAAGAGCACTGTTTTCAAGGATCTCAACAAGGCATACTGGCTTGGAGGATATCAGACCGGAGACGAAAACAGGCAGACTCCCACCGCAAACTGGAACTGGATAACCGGAGAGGAATGGAGTTTTACCGACTGGGCTTCTGTTGAACCCAACAATGCCCAGATCAATGAAATCCACCTCAGCGCGGATTCCAGATATGGGTTCCAATGGAACGATGAAGGTGCTGATGTGGCAGGACAGATCAATGGTTATGTAATTGAAAAGTCCCTGGCTGCCCCAACCCCCATTCCCGGCGCAATCTGGCTTCTTGGAGCTTCACTTGCCGCCCTGTTTGGATTCAAGCGTAAGTTTGGAAGATAACCTTAAGTATTAACAATAAAAAATCCCGGTAACCTTAAAGGTTACCGGGATTTTCTTTATTCAAATATCTTTGAACTTAAAAATTACATGCTTCTGAGCCTTCAGCTTCAGTAAGTTTAACCATATCCCTCAAAATTTTCAGGGTCTCTTCTGCTTCTTTGGGATCAAGCTTGCGCAGAGCAAAACCGGCATGAACGATAAGATAGTCGCCCACTTCGACTTCCTCGGACATAAGCATAAGTGATGCATCAAGGAAGGTTTCACCCTCACCCACTCTACAGCGAGCAACCTGATCCTCAATGGACTGAATTTCAACAGGAATAGCTAAACACATGAAAACACCCCTTTATCAGAAATTTAAGTCAGCTTTTCATAACTGCCGCCAGCTGAAGCGACTTCTTCCAGCACCTTTTCCATCATAAAAGGCAAACGTGCAAGAGTTACATCAGAGACCTCGTCATTCATTGTCTGGTAATCTTTAGGCTCAACCCCGATAACCACACATTCAGGACGCCGGTCACACAGTTCGCAAAGAACCATGGTATCGAGCAGGTCCGTCTGATGCATTGAATCCTTAAAAGCCAGACTCCTACGCAAATCCTCTCCTGTCAAGCGATAAACAGATCCCGGCTCATCACCGCCAAGCACTGCGTCAACCACGATCAGAAAATCACATTCCATCATGGGCCCCATCAGCTTGGTACCGAGTGTGCCGCCGTCCATCAGTTCAACATTAGGTGAAAATGAGTACTCTTTTTCGAGTTCAGTTACAACTTTTACCCCGATACCCTCATCAGTGAAAAGAATATTTCCAACACCCAGCACCAAAATCTTCTTCTCGTCTGTCATATCACCCTTCTTAATGTAATTGCGCTTCCCAACACAAGGAACGTTTCTCTCTCCAAATTGAAAACGGGAACCCGGCGAGGCCGGGTTCCCGTAAAACCATCTTTAATTCAGGCCACTAGAGAACCTTGAACTTGTGTACCTCGTTGGTCTTTGCATCGATAACATGCACACCGCAAGCGATGCAAGGATCGTATGAGTGAACAGTACGCAGAATTTCAACAGGACGTTTAGGATCTGCAATGGGGGTACCCATGAGGGCTTCTTCAACTGCAGACATTTTGTTCTGGTTACAACGGGGACCGAGGTTCCAGGTTGAAGGAACAACAAGCTGGAAGTTTTCGATCTTTCCGCCTTTAATCTTGATCCAGTGAGACAGACCGCCACGAGGTGCGCCGACAAATCCGACACCTTCCGCCTCGTCAGGCATTTCCCAATCAACTGCGAGATCAGTGTTGCCGGAAGCAACGTTGTCTTCAAGGTTGTTAACCCATTCAGCCATTTTCTTACCGACTACAGCAGTCTCAATACCACGGGCAGCGGTACGACCGAGGGTGGAGAACAGAGCTTCGGGTCCAACACCAAGAGCACCGAGAACGTTATTTACAACCGGTACGAAGTCTTCGTGTCCTCTTGCATAAGCAGTGAGAACATGAGCAAGCGGACCAACTTCCATGGACTCGCCTTTGTAACGGGGAGCCTTCATCCAGGAGTAACGATCACGGTCTTCATAAGTGGTATACTTAGGCTCGGTCACACCGTCATAGGGGTGCAGGGAGGAATCACCTTTATACCAGCTGTGCCTGATATCTTCTTTAATGGAATCAGGGTTGAAATCGCCAACGTTGGACAGATCGCGATTCATGATTACGCCCTGCGGGATGTAACGGCTGTTGATATCATCTTCCTTGCTGGGGAATTCACCAAAGCTCAGGAAGTTGTGGGTTCCGCCGATTCCGGCCCAGTCTTTGTAATAGGAAGCAACCATCAGCAGGTCAGGAATGTAGCACTCGTTAACGAAAGCAAGAGTTTCGTTGTAGAGATCTTTGAATTGCTGGATGCGTTCTTTGGAAAGTGAATCGTAGCAGGTAACACCACCAACGATGGTAAACTGGGTGTGCGGGTTTTTAGCGCCGAAAACAGCCATTGCACGAGCAGCTTTAACCTGAAGGTGCAGACCTTCAAGATAGTGAGCGGTGGCAATGAGGTTTTCTTCGGGCTTTAAGTAGTATGCATCATGTCCGCCAAGGAAGTATGCATTGGTGAAGATACCGAGTTGACCGGAATCAACAAAAGCTTTCAGCTTAGTCTGAACAGCCTTGAGATCTTCGGCTTTTGTCACGCGGGAAGACTGGCTGTTGGCAATGGCGGCAGCTTTAACAGGATCAGCCTGTAAAGCACTGACAACGTCAACCCAGTCAAGAGCGTGCAGATGATAGAAATGAACGATGTGGTCATGCAGATACTGGGAAGCCATGACCAGGTTACGGATGATGCGGGCGTTTTCAGGCAGAATTTTATCCACGCCTACAGCGTTATCCACCGCGCGGGTGGAGGCCAGTGCGTGTACGTAAGTACAGACACCGCAGGAACGCTGGGTAAAATGCTGTGCATCTCTTGGGTCACGACCTTTAAGGATGATTTCCAGACCACGGAAGAGCTGAGAAGAGCTCCATACATTACTTACTTTACCGTTTTCGACCTCAACTTCAATCTTGAGGTGGCCCTCAATACGGGTAAGCGGGTCGACGATTACCGGACCGGTATAATTTTTATCGAAAGGGGTCGCCATTACAGCGGGGCCCGATTTTGCCTTGCAACCAGACATATACAATCCTCCAATAGGAATTGATCGTTAATTCAATAAGCTTCCAAACAAGCGCCAGCCTGACTACGATTCGTAGAAGGGGCTCATTTCATCCCAGAAGTCGGGTTCACTGCAACCGATGCAGGGGTGGCCGGCTTCAACGGGCCAGTTGGTCTGGTTAAACTTGACTTTCGGACAGTTGTTGTAGGTATCTGGTCCCTTACAGCCCAGTTCATACAGGCAGTATCCCTTTTTAGCTTCTTCAGAAGCAAATGAAGGAGCAAACTCGTCTGCATCGAAATGCTTGAGTCTGGGACAGTTGTCATGAACGGATTCGCCGTAGAAAATAGTAGGACGGCCATCACTGTCGAGTTCGGGAACACCCTTGGTAAGGTAGTGTACAACTGTACCTACAAAGTTGAAGGGGTTGGTCGGGCAACCGGGAAGGTTGACAGTTGTTACGCCGCCAAGAGCAGCGGAAACGCCTTTAGCCTGAGACGGGTTGGGTGCAGCAGCCTGCACACCACCGTAGCAGGCACAGGTGCCTATGCAGATGGTAGCCTTTGCATGAGGAACGATCTCCTGAACGATCTCAAGCATGGTTTTACCGCCTACCTTACCCCAGGCACCGCCATCAATTGTGGGGATACCACCCTCTACAACACAGATGTAGCCTTCGGGAGAATGAATTGCATCATGCAAAGCTTCTTCCGCGGCATGACCTGCGGCAGCCATGATAGTCTCATGGTAGTCGAGGGAAATGGTGTCGAGAATAAGAGCATCAATATAAGGAGAAACAGTACGAAGAACAGCTTCGGAACAGCCGGTGCATTCAGCTGCATGCAGATAGACAACCGAAGGACGCTTTTTCTGGGTCAGAGCTTCCGCTACAGTTGGCGCAAAAGCAGGGCCCATACCCATTACAGCAGCAGTTGTCGCGCAGAACTTCATGAAGTCGCGGCGGGATACGCCATTCTGCTCAAGGCGTTTTTCCGCTCCATCTTTTCCGAGTCCCACAGAGAATTTCATAAAAACCTCCATCCTCTAATTAAAGATCGTGGGTTTTACCCCCAGGCACCCCGGCTTTCGATCCGGGTCCGGAAACATTTCCAGGCCAAAACCGGGACGCAAACTTAATTTTATTAACAATAGCCCTGCGCACACCACCAACACTCTTATTACAACAGTCACGCAATCGCTAATGTATTGAAAATTCTAATTACTCTTAAACCACTTTACTATGAGTGCGTCAACCCCAAATGCAAAATTATCGTTTTAGATCCATTTTTTGCTCAATTATAGACAAAAACAACATCTAATAACACAATTATACAAATCTTATCCACTTTATTCTAATCAAAATGGCACACAATATCACAACAGAGAAAACTATTTTACGTTTTATAACATGTTCACACTTCACACCATACAACAACATATAACACGCACCAAATTTTCATAAAAAAACGCGACCCTTAGAGGGGTCGCGCTATAAAAGAAACTATTAAACAGGCTGCTGCGGTTCAAAATGAACTCTACAATAGAAGGTTAACTCTCAAGCATCTCCTTAACTCTTGTCTTGATCTCTTCAAAAATCTCGTCCGGAGTCTGATTTGCATTAACAACCATAATGCGATCATTATTAAGGGCTGCCCAGGTAAGGTAACCTTCCCTTACCCTGCCGTGAAATTCCAGCGACTCGGCTTCAAACCGGCCTTCCTCCTGCATCTTATTTTCCTGCAGGTTACGGTTCATTGCCCGTTTAAGCCCTATTTCCGGGTCAATATCCAAAAGAATTGTCAGGTCCGGCCAGTTTCCGCATACAGCCACATCATTGAGCTCACGCAAAAGCTTGGGATCAAGCCCCCTGCCATACCCCTGATAAACTATTGTAGAATCAGCGAACCTGTCGGAAATAACGACTTTACCGGCCTCGATAGCTGGCTTTACAACCTGACTTACATGCTGTGCGCGATCGGCAAGATAGAGAAAAAGTTCGCATTCACCGGTTATATCGGTACTGTCCATATTAAGCAGGATCTTGCGCAACTCCTTACCGATACGACTTCCGCCCGGCTCAAGAGTGACATCAACATCCTGCCCGGCACCTTCCAGAAATGCTTTCAAAAGCTTGATCTGTGTTGTTTTCCCGGTTCCTTCTATCCCTTCAAAGGTAATGAACATTGAGCCTCCGATTTTTTCAATTCACACTTACTGCCCGGCCCGTCAGGTGATTTTTCAGGCCTGTACAGATACCTGTCCAGAAATCGCTGGTACGGAGTCCAATTGGAACCGCTACCATCAAGTTTATCCAGTTCTGCAAAAATTGTATTCATCTTTGCATCAATATTATCAGCAAAATGCAGAATAAAAGCTTCAGGGGTCTTTGGACGCTTTGGCGCGCCGAACTCGTACTCCCCGTGATGCGATAAAATAAGATGTTTAAGATGAAGCTTGAGCTGATCATCCAGATCCCGAGTCTTCTTCAAGAACGGGTCAAGAACTTCAACACCTATATGAATATGACCGAGCAGCCTTCCTACATCAGTATAATCATTTGTTAATCCGCCGGACAATTCCCATGCCTTACCCAGATCGTGAAATATTGCTGCAGCCAGAAGGACCTGCCGGTCCACTTCAGGATAGTTATCACAAATGGACATGCACAGACGGGCAACAGCGAGTGTATGCTCAAGCAGTCCGCCCACATAGGCATGGTGGACGGCTTTTGCTCCTGTAGCTGTCAACAGGCGGTTGTATATTTCCTCATCTTTGAGCACCCGGCGACAGAACTTCTTCCATGGAATATGAACCATGTGCTCGGCAATAAGAAAATCCAATTCCTGCATCATGTCTTCCGGTCTCTCCTTACTGGAAGGCAGAAATTCTGTAATATCGAGCCTGAACCTTTCAGGGTTCAACACTTCCATCATCTCTACAGTCAACTGGGGCTTATCTCTGAAAGAACCGACCATTCCACCGGCCACAACAAACATTCCTGCTTCAAGTACCTGAAAAGACTGACTGAGAGGACTCCAAATTTTAGCTTCTACGACACCGGAATTATCCTGAAGACGCAGGTTCCAGAACGGTCCGTTCCTTGATTCACGTAACTGGGCATCACCTACGAGAAAGATGTCCCTGACTCTTTCTCCATTTATAAAATCTTTAATATATGTAGTTTTTTGCGACACTTCTTGCTATTCCTGAATTGCTTTGATACCTCGCCCCTAGGCGTTGTCATTTTTCCGCTGACAGCCGTTTTTAAGAAACAACTGTCCGGAATTTGTATACATAGTCAAACCACCGGAAGGCGTCCAATTATTTTTACTCCTTCCGCTGCCGGAGAAGCTTATGAATATACTTTTGACCAATGATGACGGAATTCAGGCAATCGGCCTGAGAGCTCTTTACAATAGCCTTAAAAGAGCAGGAATGAACGTACAGGTGGTTGCTCCTGTAGCTGAACAGTCTGCAGTAGGACATGCCGTTTCCCTGTCTTCTCCTTTAAAAGTGAAGAAATTTGAGGAAGACGGCTTCACCGGGCTGGGTGTTTACGGGACTCCGGTGGACTGCGTCAAGCTCGCACTTACAACTTTGCTTGAAAAAAAGCCTGATCTTGTTGTTTCCGGTATTAACAGCGGAGCAAACGTCGGGGTGGATATCCTTTACTCAGGAACCGTATCCGCAGCAACCGAGGGTGCCCTCATGGGATATTCGGCAATAGCCGTATCCTACGACAGCTTCAAGCCTGAAGAACTTGAAGATCAGGGTGATTATGCCGCCGATCTGCTGCGCAGGCTGCCATGGAATGAACTGGAACCGAAGACGGTGGTGAACCTTAACTTCCCGGCAATCCCCGTTAAAGACAGCAAGGGCTTGAAAATCTGCCGTCATACAAGGGTATCGTGGCAGGACTGGTACGACGTTCGGCAGGACCCGAGAGGTCATACATATTATTGGCTTGATGGGGAAATGCCAAAAGATAAAATCAGTGCCGGAACTGACCGGGACCTGCTAAGCAAAGGCTATATTACAATTACTCCGCTGCATTTTGATTTCACAGATCGTGAAGCAATTGTCACGCTGGAGAAAAGTTTAAAAACATAGTTCATATACAATTTACTCTGTATGTGGACATTTTATTTCTATATAGTATATAAGAAACTAATTTGAACCAAATGCGGTAATTGAAGCCGGAATAAGGTATCCAGCAGTCGCCAGGGAAAATTGTCTGCTGTAACCCCGGACAAATCTGCAACTTGAATAATCCAGGCTATTCCACCAAGGAGGAGTAAATGCCACTCGTTTCGCCTAAAGAAATGTTTGAAGGGGCCTATGCAGGCGGCTATGCCATCGGCGCGTTTAACGTGAACAATATGGAGATTATCCAGGGAATCATGGAAGCCGGTAGTGAGGAGAACGCTCCGCTGATCCTGCAGGTTTCCGCCGGAGCCAAAAAATATGCAGGACTGGGCTACATCACCAAGCTCATGGAAGCAGCTCTGCAGGAAAGTGACCTGCCTGTCGTGCTTCATCTCGACCACGGCGCAAACTTCGAAATCTGCAAAGAAGTAATTGATGGCGGATTCACATCCGTTATGATCGACGGCTCGCATCTTCCTTTTGAAGAAAATATCGCTGAGACAAAGAAAGTTGTCGAATACGCTCACAGCAAAGGTGTATGGGTAGAGGCCGAGCTTGGCCGCCTTGCCGGTGTTGAAGAGCATGTTGTTTCCGAAAAGACCATTTACACCGACCCTGACGAAGCAGTTGAATTCGTAGAACGCACTGGCTGCGATTCTCTGGCAATCGCAATCGGTACCAGCCACGGCGCGTACAAATTTACCGGTGAAGCAAAACTGGATTTTGACCGTCTTGACAAAATCGGTTCACTTATGCCCAACTACCCCATCGTTCTGCACGGCGCTTCCAGCGTTGTTCCCGAGTTTGTCGCCATGGCAAACGAATACGGTGGAGAAATCGGCGGCGCAAAAGGCGTTCCTGAAGAACTGCTGCGCAAAGCTGCTTCCAAGGCTGTCTGCAAAATCAACATCGACACAGATATTCGCCTTGCAATGACTGCGGTTATCCGCAAATTCCTCAAAGAAAACCCTGAAAAGTTCGATCCTCGCGGCTACCTTGGTGAATCCAGAAAGGCTGTTAAGGAAATGGTTCGCCACAAGATCCTGAACGTTCTGGGTTGCTCCAACAAAGCATAACATAAGCCTCGAATAAGGCCGCCTCCAGGGAATAGGCGGCCTTATTTATCTATAAACAAAGGAAAGCATCTTTACAGATGCAATATTAAAGGGAAGGCCCCTGTCGCCATGCTGCAATTAATCAGCATTCCGTGTGGAAAACAGGTCTGAAAAGGCCTGTACATCTTTTTGGAGAAACAGATGTCCACCGGCATGCAGAAATGCCGGCTCGTGCCCTTTTACCCGGGGTGCGGCCGCGAATGGTCCGGGAAGACCAGACGCAGGTGTATCAGGGGCGGAAAAGGAGAAAACTGATAATGGCTGTAAAACTTGGAATTAATGGCTTCGGCAGAATCGGACGCTACCTCGTAAGACTCATTCACGACAGTAAGGATTTCGACCTTGTCGCCATCAACGCCCGTGCATCCAACGAGGACCTCGCTCTTCTCTTCAAGCACGATTCCGTCCACGGAACTTTCGCTGGTGAAGTGGAAGCAACCGAAAAAGGCTTCACCATCAACGGTAAGGAAGTCATCGTTACCCGCTGTGCTCCCGGCGAATGGAAGTGGGCAGAAATGGGTTGTGACATGGTTGCTGAAACCACCGGTAAATTCCGTGACCGCGAAAGCTGCAAAAAGCATCTGGCCTGCGGTGCTAAAAAAGTCATAATCAGTTCCCCCGGAATCGATTCTGATAACACCATTGTTATGGGCGTTAACGATGACACCCTCAAGCCCGAGCACAATATTGTTTCCGGTGCATCCTGCACCACCAACTGTCTTGCTCCTGTGGCAAAAGTCATCAACGATGAGTTCGGCATCGAACGCGGTCTCATGACCACTGTTCACGCTTACACCATGAGCCAGAGAGTTCTGGACGGTTCCCACAAGGACATCCGCCGCGCAAGAGCCTGTGCTGTAAACATGGTTCCCACCACCACCGGCGCAGCTAAAGCGGTTGGTATGGTTATTCCTGAGCTCAACGGCAAACTGGACGGTATGTCCATTCGCGTTCCTACACCAAACGTATCCCTTGTTGACCTTACCTGTGACCTCGGTCGCGAAACCACCAAGGAAGAAGTGAACGCAGTTCTGGCGAAAGCAGCCACAGAGTCCATGGGCTACACAGAAAAACCTCTTGTCTCCACTGACTACCTCGGCGACACCCACGGCGGCGTTGTTGACGGTCCTCTTACCGAAGTAATGGAAGGCAAAATGCTCAAGCTCATCATCTGGTACGACAACGAAGCAAGCTTCACCAACCAGCTTGTCCGCCTGATGAAGAAAGTTTCTGAGATGATGTAAGACTGTTCAATTTGAATAAAAAATCCCTCTTCAGTGTTTCACACTGAAGAGGGATTTTTTTTGAAAATGATTTACGACAGTCAAACTATGGTCAACTGTCTGAATTATAAAAAAGTACCATAAAATAGTCCCTTTTTCCATTGACTCCACTTTATTAATAACATGCTGGATTTGTTTTCAAATCCATAGTAACACACGGAATTATGTTCCTAAGCAAACCATCATTTTTCTTGAAGGTAAATGACAAAAAATATCTTTTGGATGCAGTTTTATTTGTAATCCTGCTGATTATATTCGGCCTTTTTCTTTATCAGGGAACCGAAAATCTGGGCTACAACTGGCAGTGGTTTCGCATTCTCGAATTCATCGTCAGTATTACAGACGAAGGGATTGCCCCCGGACAGCTTATGCAGGGACTTGGTGTTACCCTTGAGATTTCCGCATATAGTTTTGTAATGACTTTTGTGATCGGACTGGGAACTGCAATGCTTCGTCTTTCCGGGTCATTCGTCGGAACGGCACTGGCCCGGACGTATCTGGAGCTGATCCGCAACACTCCATTGCTGATCCAGCTTTTCTTCATCTATTTTGTAATAGCCCCCATTGTGGGAATAAACGGCTTCTGGGCAGCAGTGATAGCACTCAGTTTATTTGAGGGAGCCTACGCGTCTGAAATTTTCAGGGCCGGAATTATATCCATAGATAAAGGACAATGGGAGGCTGCGTTCAGCCTTGGGGGAAACAGGAGATTTGCCTACACCAATGTAATTCTTCCACAGGCAATTCCCCGCATAGCACCTCCGCTGGCAGGACAGGCCATATCCCTTGTAAAAGACTCCGCACTGGTCAGCACAGTTGCCATTTACGACCTGACCATGCAGGGGCAGTCTATAATTTCTGACACCTTTATGACATTTGAAATATGGTTTACTGTTGCAGCCATATATCTTTTCATAACCCTGCTCCTTTCATGGACACTGGATAAAATGGCCATGAAATTCAAAAGCAGGTGGTAACCCCAACCCGAAATAACCGGAGGGAAAAAATGACTTTGTGGAGAACTGTAACCATCGGAATCACAGCCATGGTCCTGATCATGGGAGTCTCATCGGCTGTGTGGGCCGGAGATGCCCGACTTGAACTGTCCAAGGACAGCACCCTTGAAACCGTGTTGAAACGCAAAACCCTGCGAGTCGGATTTTCCACCTTCAAACCGTGGGCCATGAAAGACAAGAACGGTGATTTCATCGGTTTTGAAATTGATGTTGCAAAACGTCTCGCTGATGACATGGGTGTAAAAGTCCGCTTCATTCCCACTAAGTGGGACGGTATCATCCCCGCCCTGCTCACCGGAAAATTCGACATTATCATCGGAGGCATGGGAATCACCCCCCAGCGAAACCTCAAAGTTAATTTTTCCGATCCTTATGAATTCACAGGCATGTCTATTGTTGCAAACAAGGACGTAGCCCCGGACAAAAGCGATCTCAAGGATTTCAACAATGAATCCTCCACCATATCTGTCCGCCTGGGAACTACTGCGGAAAAAGCTGCTAAAAACTTCCTGCCGGAAGCCAAACTGCTTAAATTCAGTGACGAAGCTGCATCAATTCAGGAACTTTTAAACGGCAAGGCTGCAGCACTGGTTGCATCAAACCCTCTACCTGAAAACCTCGTCAAAAAATATCCCAACAAGCTCTACCTGCCCCTGCAGGCAGACTTCACCCAGGAACCCATCGGCTTTGCTGTCCGCAAGGGTGATCCTGACTTCATGAACTTCCTCAATAACTGGATCAGAGTAGCCAACTCAGAAGGCTGGCTTGAAGCTCGTTTCAATTACTGGTTCAAAACCGACGGCTGGAAATCCCTCGTAGAGTAATTGTAGACGAATGCATAATTCCCCGAAAAGGATTACCTCCCTTGATGTGCTGCTTCTGGCAGCCATCTCGGGGGGCTTGATCTGGTTTGCCTATCTCCTTGTAACTCAGTTGAACTACAACTGGGACTGGTCCGCTGTGCCCGGATATATAACAAGAACCACCACTTCCGGAGAATGGAAAGCAGGACTGCTTACCCAGGGACTTCTGGTCACTCTCCGCCTGTCAGTCTGGTCCATACTTTTCGCAATGATCATAGGTACTGTCATGGGTATCTGGCGGGTAAGCCCGCGTCCCCTGCTGCGAATGATTTCCGGCTCATACGTCGGACTGATCCGCAACATTCCACCGTTGGTGCTTATTTTTATATTCTATTTCTTTATCGGGGATCAGATAATGCAGGCCACAGGGATAACGGAGCTTTCCTACAGTCTTGAAGACAAAAGCTCTCCCATCCTGAACTTTCTGTTCGGTCCGGTGGAACAGTTGCCGGCATTTCTATCCGGAGTGGTCACCATGTCCCTCTTTGAGGGAGCATACATTACTGAAATAGTCAGGGCCGGGATTGAATCAATAGATAAGGAACAGTGGGAAGCGTCTTCAGCACTGGGATTCAACAGACGTGCCCAGTTGATTAATATCATCCTGCCGCAGGCATTTTCACACTCACTCCCTCCACTTGCGGGACAGTTCATCTCAGCAATAAAAGATTCTTCAATTGTTTCAGTTATTTCAATTCAGGAACTTACTTTCGCGGGACAGGAGTTGATGTCTGCCACCTACAAGACTTTTGAAATCTGGAGCATAGTCATTGTAATGTATTTTCTGCTGACCTTTCCCTGCTCCCTTTACGTTCGTTCTCTTGAAAAGAAAATGAACAGCCACAGAAGACACTGATACAGGCTGACCTTCAACGAACGGCAGAACACATCGGCCGAGAATTTTTCGGATACAGAGATAGTACGTTACTGCTCTTTTGATTTGGAAGAAATCTAAAATACTGCTCAACTTCACCGGCCATATCAACAAATACATTCACTATTGCCGGATCAAACTGCGTTCCTGAACATCTGGTTATCTCGGAAACAATTTCTTCAAAGGAAACAGCCTTGCGATAAGGCCGATTGCTGGCCATGGCGGAAAGTGTATCCGCTACAGAAATTATTCGGGCTTCAAGAGGTATTTCACTGCCTTTGAGACCATGGGGATATCCTTTGCCGTCATACCTTTCATGGTGATGCAATATCGCTTTGGCCAACACATCAATACCTTCAAGTGTTGTAACCGGAGCAATTATATCTGCCCCTATCTGAGGATGCTTTTGGATAAACCTGAACTCATCATCAGTAAGATGCCCTTTTTTCAATAAAATTGAGTCAGGAATCCCTATTTTACCTATATCATGCAAATGTCCGGCGATATGAAGCTGCTCACACTTTTCAGGCCCAAGCCCCATGTGAACCCCTATTGCATGAGAAATAACCGCCACTTCTTCAGAGTGTGAACAGGTGTATGAGTCTTTCGCATCAATAGCATTGCCCAAAGATTCAGCAAGCTGATGCACTGTCATGTTTGCTTTGCATGATACAAAAGATACTCCGGCTGTCATTTCTGTCCCGTTTATTCCATTATGATTTTTCATTAAGTACCACTTATAATTTCAGCATTTCTAAATAAAGACACGTTTTGAAAAGAAAGTATTGAACTTGAAACTCAATGTCAACATCATTGAAATTAAACTTATTACAATAGACTGATTCAGACATAAAAGTCTTTTATAAATATGCTCTGTTTAATGGCTCTCAAAATCCAAAAAACACACTATTAAGGATATCTTATTGAAATTAAGGATCAAATTAACACAACCGTAACATTTCTGACACATGTGCCTAACCGGGTAAACATACATTTCGCCCGTAACGCTGAGGAGGAAATCGGCATGTCGTTAAAATTAAAGTTGATCACTTTCTGTGTGGCAATCGGTCTTATTCCATTGATTGTAGTTGGCGCACTAAGTGTTGGAATGGCCTCGAGAGCTTTGTCAGAACAGGCTTTCAGCCAGCTGGAATCCGTAAGGGACTCCAAGAAAAAGAATGTAGAAGATATTGTCCAGAAATGGTTTCATGAAGTTAAACTCTTTTCCAATGTAAAAGAAGTTTATAATGCTGTCGGCCTGATCGGTGAGTACTGCATGGAATATGAAATTCCGGGAAAACCGCTTGATGTTGAATCCGCAGAATACGTGGATGTTCATAAGTATGCCTCCCCGCCCTTCCTGCCGTTTGTAAACACTCTTGGTTACGATGATGCTATTCTTATAAATGACTATGGCAGAGTCCTTTACACTGTAAAAAAAGAAAAAGACCTTGGCGCAGACCTCAAAAAAGGGAAATTCAAAGATTCCAGCCTTGCAAAAGTTTTTCGTAGAGCAGTAAAGGGAGAAATAGCCTTTGCTGACTTCGAGCCATACTCTCCCATGGGCGGAACTCCGGTTGCTTTTGTCGCTGCCCCTGTCCGCTCTCATGCTGGAGACATACAGGGCGTTGTTGCCCTGCGAATTCCACTTATGGAAATCAACTCCATCATGACCCAGCGTTCCGGTATGGGCGAAACCGGGGAATCGTATCTGGTCGGCCCGGATTTCCACATGCGTTCCGACTCAGAACTCAACCCGCGCTACCGCACAGTAAAAACATCATTCTCCAACCCCGATAAAGGAAAGGTTGAATCTGAAGCCGTCAGACTTGCCCTTTCTGATAAGTCAGGAGCCTCAATCCTGCCAGGAGAGCACGGAATTTCACGTCTTACCGCCTATACTCCCATAAACATAGGAAAATCAAAATGGGCATTAATCTCTGAAATCAACAAAGATGAAGCATTTGATGCGGTTTCCACTCTCAGAACTGCTGCTCTCGGTATTTCTGCAGTAACTGCGCTGATAGTTGTAGTAAGCGCCCTTCTCTTCCTGAATCGTTCCATCATCAATCCCCTCAAACGCATTGAAGATTTTGTCAGTGCCGTTGCTGATGGAGACTTTAAGGCTGAACTCGAAGGAAAGTTTAAAAGTGAAATCAAAAAACTTGCAGACGGGATTCAGGTAATGGTTGATGAACTTAAGAATAAACTTGGTTTTTCACAGGGGATGCTTGATGGTATGACTGTCCCCTGCCTGATATCTGATACGGATGCCAAAATTTCATACCTTAATGATTCCTTATGCCAGCTGCTTGAAAGCGGAACCTCATGCCAGAACTGGGTGGGACGTCCTGTAAAAGAATTACTGCAGGCACCACAAGGTCAGAAAGGGATTCTGGCCATGTGCCTTGAAAATAAGGAGCCGGTGCTAAATGTTGAAAGGAAATGGAAAACCAAGAAAGGAAATGAGCGCGATGTGCGCATTGACGCAGCTCCGCTTTATGACCTTGATGGCACTCTTTTAGGCGGATTTGCAATCATTGTGGATTTAACTGACATGAAAGCCAAAGAAGCCCAGATCAGTGAACAGAATAAGGTCATGGTGGAAATAACAGAACAGGCCAAGAAGATATCCCAGTATCTTACCAAGGGAGCGACTGAAATTGAAACGCAGGTTGATCAGGTTTCTTCTAATACGGAAAAACAATTTGACCGCATTGAGTACTCATCTCAAGCAATCACTGAGATGAACCAAAGCCTGATGAATTCAGCGCAAAATGCAGATAACGCCTCCGAGCAGGCACAACAGACCAGAACCAAAGCTGAAGACGGTTTGAAAACCATGACCGAGACCAGTGTAGCCATCAATCAGCTTCAATCTCTTTCCGATATCGTTAAAGAGAACATGCACACTCTGGGATCGCACAGTGAGTCCATAGGCGGAATAATTGGAGTCATCAACGACATTGCGGACCAGACCAATCTGCTTGCCTTAAATGCTGCAATCGAGGCTGCCCGCGCAGGAGAAGCAGGACGGGGCTTTGCTGTTGTTGCAGATGAAGTCCGCAAGCTGGCAGAAAAGACGATGCAATCTACAAGAGAAGTGGAAGAAGCAATAAAAAGCATTCAATCTTCTGCCAGAAGCAACATTGAAAACACCGACATGACAGTTCAGGCCGTTGAACACGCCAGTCTGCTGGTTGAGCAGTCCGTAGGTGCGTTCAAGGAAATATCGGATATGTCTGTTGATACCGCTACGGAAATTCAGCGCATTGCCGATGCAACAGACCAGCAGTCTTCAGCTCATGACCAGATTCATTCGTCTGTAGAGGACCTTAAACAACTGGCCGGAAGCACTAAGCAGGATATGCATGAATCGGCAAAATCAATCGCAAGCCTTTCCAGAACAGCCCAGGAACTGGAAAAGCTCATCGAGAGACTCAGCTCTGCAGGCGGAATGCAATAATATTTACATTCTCATCCTACCAAAACAATAATGGGCCGGTCATATTGACCGGCCCATTATTGTTAAACATATTCCTGAAATTAAATATCACCATCAGCAGCTCACCATGATCACATGACTTCTAAATTTCCGGCATAAAATGTTCATTGACTGTGCTCACACTGACACATGATGCCTGCTGCCCTATAATCACATAATATTTTTATGATTATGACTGATTTGCGTCCTTGATATGCTTGTATCCACAGAGGATGAACCCTGCCAGAACAGCGGTTATGGGCGCAACCAGTACCAGCCCGACACTACCGACCAGAGTTCTGAAAATCTCTGCCGCAACCAGCTTGAAATTAAGCATGCGGGTAAAAGTGGTTTCCTTGGTGACAAAGACCATCAACATGGTCAGATATCCGCCGGAGTAGGCAAGCAGCAATGTTGTAGTCATGGTTCCAGTTACCATGCGTCCTACGTTGAATCCGGAGCTGATCAGTTCATTTCTGGTAATGTCCGGTTTCTTATCCAGAACTTCATTCATTGAAGCGGCTACATCCATTGCGATATCCATGGCAGCTCCTGAAGCTCCCAGAATCACTGATGCATAAAAAATATCGAGCAGATCAAGTGTGTAGTGACCGGAAAAAACAAGCATGGTGGCAAATGGAGCCGTCATCCCGGCCAGTTTGAGCTTTTCTCCGAAAAAAAGGGTCAGGGAAAGGGCAAGAAACAGCCCGCACAAAGTGCCGAGAGTTGCAACCAGTGTAACTCTTGAAAACCCCGCTACAGAGGTAATGATAACAACTGTCAGCAGCGATAATGTAAGCACGGTGAGTAAAATAGGATTCCCACCCGACAGCAGTCCGGGAATGAAAAACTTCCAGATCAGGTAAAAACTGGTTACAAAGCTGAACAGAGCCTTCAGGCCGATGGAACGGGCATAGATAAGCAGTATCACCACAAACAGGCCGAAAAGAGCCAGCTCCCAGCCCTGCCTGTACTGGTTTACAGCCCGGGCATTGACCGCCTTGCCGTTCTCCAGCTTAACAGCCATCAGGAGTGTATCTCCGGGGTAAAACAACTCATCCATATCCGGCTGCCCTGTAAGCTGATTTACCCCTCTGACAGCCTGTCCTTTTACCTCACCTTCCATAAGCACAGCGTCCACGTGCTGAGCACCTATTCGTGCAGTCCCCATTTCCACAAGGGCAGAGTTATCCACATCAGTAACAACAGCACGCAGTTCCTTAACATTCGGATCGCCAGTGCGAGCTGCCTGCTCATGCTGCAGAAGCCAGATAATCCCACAGATCATCAAGGTGAAAATCAGCGGTGACACAAACCTTTTCATGACTACCTCTTGAATATAGTAAAAGGCCCCCGCCTTGGCGGGGACCTTGCTTAATCACATCTACAAACATTGTGCTGCATTCAACAGCAGGCAGTCAATGCTGTTATTTGTTGTAAGGAATCTTGGCGTACTTATCCTGAGGAGCATAGGTCTGACCAAGGAGAGCCTTGGAATCAGTCTTCTTAGCAGAAGAGAGCTCAACACCCATGATCTGGGCAATTCTGGTGGGAATATCGGTATTATCGATAAAACCATTGAATTTCTCTGCACCTACACCAATTGAGGAAGCAGGAATGTAAGTTCCGGTATGAACAAATGATGTCCAGAAAACACGGCTTCTCTGAGAAATCAGGTCAGTAACTGCAACCATGGTCGGGGTATAGGAATAACCGTAAAGGACCTTGTCCTTTGCATCAAGAGACTGGTTTTTATCCTGAACCTTCATGGAATCCATAAGGATTTTGTCTTCGGCAGCAGTACGGTCTGTCAGACCCCACTCTTCTTCAACATACTTGATAAAGGAAGCATGACGTTTTTCAAGGTCAGACTCATTTTTAGCAAGCTTGTTGTAGTAACCGTTAAGGTTGTCTTCTGCGGAAACCCTTACTTTTTCCAAAGCCTTGAGGTTCAGGAAGTAACCTTTGGAGTCCATGGAAATACCAAGGCCCACACCACCTGTTTCGTGGTCTGCAGCAGTCACAATAAGGGTTTCTTCAGGATGTTTCTTGTAGAAATCATAAGCAAGTTTAACTGCTTCATCCATTGCAATGGTATCAAGAATGGTGGAAGCGGCATCATGCGCGTGAGCTGCATGGTCAATACGGCCACCTTCAACCATCAGGAAGAAAGGCTTATCCTGAGCGGAAAGGGATTCAATTGCTTTTCCGGTCAGTTCACTCAGAGAAGGAAGTTTGTTGACTTTCAGCTCGCTGTTGCGACGCTCAACTTCATAAGGCAGGTGGCTGTAGGTCAAAGCAGCAAATACTTTCTCACCCTTTTTGGGTGTGTAAGCACGGAATGCATCACGGGTTTTGTCACCTACAAACATTTTGTAGCCCTGATCAGCAAACATTTTAACTACATCAACGTCATCTTTGCGCTTGGATTTAAGACCTTCAGCATTATTCTTTGCAACATAGTGACGGTACCCACCACCTGCAAAGAAATCAAAACCTGAATCTGCCTGATCAACTGCAATTTCGTTTGCAGCGTTACGGTCAGTATTATGGGCAGTAAATGAAGCAGGAGTTGCATGGGTAAGACGGGTGGAGGTAACAATACCTACAGCATATCCGTTTTCTTTTGCAGCTTCAGCAATGGTTTTAATGTCGGTGCCATCGGGAAGCTTTGCAACATAACCGTTGGTGGTTTTATATCCGCAAGCCAGAGCGGTTCCACCTGCAGCGGAATCGGTAATCAGGGTGTTGTCGGAATAGGTGGTAACCAGAGCTGAATCAGGAAATGTGTTCATTACCAGTTTAGCATCAGGATCACCGGCTTCAATCTTATGGTAAAGTTCAGCAGCCATACGCTGGGAAGGGCCAAGACCATCACCGATAAAATAAAAGACATACTTGGGAGCTCCGGCAAAGGCAGTTGCTGCCAGCAGACACATACAGACTGCCAGAGTCAGTGGACGAAAAATCCTCTTTAACATACTCACTCCAATCCATTTTAAGGTTTGCCTCGTGCATCAATTAAGTCGGCAAATACACGAAGCATTCACGCGAACCTGTATTCATTCATAAATGAAAAACAAGGGTTCGCAAAACAACACAAATGAATGAGTGCGGTGAAAATACTGGTCGGACAAATTTCATTGCAATACCTGCCCGGCACCACCCCGGAAAAAATCACTTCACTCTTACTCATCCCCTACTATTCCAAGAATTTGGAAAAGTTAAAATCACCCTAATTTGATTAAAAATTATGTCAATGGGGGTTTTCAACACTTTTGGCTCCCCCACTCCTGTAACACAATTGTAACATTTCGAAATGTATTTATAATTATAATCGAAAAGAATATCTAAAATATATGTAACATATTTTACATATAACAAAAAAAGTGGAAAAGAATTGAAATTGTTCGAATTCTTTTCCACCTATAGTCACTGGAATAAGCGTTTGCAGTCTTTCAGTTTAGAACATATTTAAATCATAACTTACTTAAATGACTCGATCTCCTTCCCGACAACCATGTTTCGACCCTGTTTTTTAGCCTCATAAAGAAGTTGATCGCAAGCTGTGATAACGCTCTGAGAAGTGAGTCCACGGGTATCGTGAACAGTAAGGACTCCCACACTGAGGGTAACAAACCCGGCTACAGATGAGGCCTGATGCGGAATACCAAGCTGTTCCACTCCTTCCCTGATCTGCTCAGCCAGAGCAAGAGCTCCTTCATGGCTGGTCGAAGACAGAATGCAGGCAAATTCCTCACCGCCGTAACGGGCGACCATATCGCCGGGACACTTAACAAGCCTGCGAAAAACCAGCGAAACAGCCCTCAAACAATCATCCCCATGCACATGACCATAACTATCGTTGTAGTCCTTAAAGTGATCTATATCCATCAGAAGCAGTGAAAACGGTGCATCAGAGCGGCCCTGACGTCTCAGTTCCCGATCTATTGTCTCATCAAACAAACGGCGATTGGCCAGGGATGTCAGGGAGTCCTTGTTTGCCAGCCGGGCAAGTTCGGCGTTCATGTGCTCAATCTCACGGGTGGATGTATCTACGAGCCTGTGAAGAACCCGCATGGTCTTGAACTGCCGGGATTCCTCAACTGAAGGGTCATAGTCATTAACTTCCGATACCCCGCTTCCACTGTCCTCACGAAGGCTGAGCACAGTCATTGTCTGGCTGAAGAAATAAGGTTTACCGGTGGAGTGCAGATAATATTCACCGTAACAGAAGAATCCTGATGACGGAGCAAGATCAGCAAAGGCGGATAACTCAACGCTGATGTCAGCTCCCAGTATCCACTTTCTGGAAACACAGGAATATACGAAAAGAGCTTCAGGACGGAAAGTCCTTACCTCATTGTGGGTAGTCTGAGCCCCCAGAGCCAGAAGCCCCGCATGGCAGAACCCGAACCGGAGCTGCTCTCCGGGATAAAAATTGTGGATATAAGTAAAAGAACCGTCATCATTCACCCCCGTGGCATGAATAGCCATAGGAAGTCCATCCCGCTCAATGATCAGCGGAAAATCAGCAGCCGATAACGGAAGCCCGTCCGCAACCTCCTGTCCCAGATAGTGAACATAAATATCATAAGGAGATAATCCGTCGATGGTGTATACTTCCGGGCCATTGGCTTCCGTGATGGTGAGCTTTTTGCCAATGGGAACCCAGCTCAGGTTGTAAGTGTTATTTACAGTAAGACGTTCTCCTGCAATGGAGGCAGCAGCAACACCGTTTTCGGTTATGCCCTCTCCGGTAAACACAAATGTGGTCTCTCCTATGCCGTTGTCACCGGCCTGTCCCCCGGCAATTACAGCTTCACCGCAGGCGGAGCGTATTCCGTCAAGCAACGGCTCTCCGTTAATTGTCCTGTGATTCTTGAGTCCACAACCAAGTGCAATAACCGCCTTGTCTGATCCTTGACGAACACCCAGTGCAATATCACGTCCTGCCTGATACAAATCATCATTCTGGATGACCAGTGCCGCCTTTACCGTGGCCTGTTCAAATAGAGTGAAATTAACCAGAATGGTATTCTCAACCGCTTCTCCATCTGCAATTTCTCCCGCAGTGCTGGTTCCTATAACCGCAACCCCGGGATACAATTCACCCATTTCCGCGAGAAGCTTTTCTATAACCAGCTTATCAAGTACGCCGCTGAAAATCTGCACCAGAACCCTTTGAGGGTCGTAAGCGCTTACTTCAGAGCTGACATCTTCCAGATCCTTTCGCTCGACATAGCTAATATTGAAACTTTTAACCATAGTTACTCCTTCGCACAATGTAGCTCATACATTGCCAAAAGACACGTTTTTTCATGACACACATGAAAAGAGTAGTTTCAATACCCAAGTTTAAAATCCATGAAATACAAAGCGCAAAGTAGATGAAAAACAAGAATTTAATTGCAGCAAATAATTGTAATCCATAAATGTAGGACAGTCTGACCTATCCAAACCGGGGTAACAGGGTTGAATTATCCGCAAGCCCTCCCCTGTGCGGAAGCGGCTTTAAGTACATGCCGTGGAAGAACCATTCTCGTATTATCAAATTCTTTGACCCGGCACATGTCTTCATAAATATCATCAAGAACATTATCGCAAAGGACTTCCTGCGGCGGACCCTGAGCAACGAATCTGCCCGGGCCGAGTACAACCACGCTATCGCAGAACCAGAGGACATGGTTGGGGTCATGGGTGCAGGCGACAATAGTAGTGCCTTTCTCTGCTATCTCTCTTAAAATATGTAAAATTCTTATCTGGTTGCTGAAATCCAGTGCGGAAGTCGGTTCATCCAGAAACAACAAGGGAGTTTCCTGAGCCACGGCCCTTGCAATAAGCACCATCTGACGCTGTCCGCCACTTAGTCTGCTGTATGAACAGTCTGCAAGATCAGTAACCCCTATCATCTCCATTGCTTCAAATGCCTTGCGCTTATGTTCTGCGGACACCCCAAAAAAACCGGAAAGATGCGGAGTACGCCCCATTAGCACAACATCTCTTACCAGATAGGGAAATGGTGGCTTATGCTCCTGAGGGACATAGGAAACGATTCTTGCCATTTCGCTAATGCTTTTATTGTGAACACTTTCTCCATTCATTGATACGGTGCCGCAGGACTGCTTTAAAAACTTCAGGCAGCATTTGAACAGGGTAGTCTTGCCGCATCCGTTGGGGCCGAACAATCCGCAAATCTGCCCCCTGCCGACCTTGAACGAAATGTTATCAAGAATTTTATGTCTGTCTGAATACTCAAAAGACAGATTTTCAACACTGAGCATATTACCCTCCAAATGCGCTTTTACCCTTGCTGCGCAAAAGATATATCAGATATGGCGCCCCTAGAATGGAAGCAATGATTCCTACCGGAATCTCCGAATTTGTGAGATTGCGGGCAAGAGTATCACACACAACCATGTAAAGGCTGCCTGTCAAAGCTGCGGCAGGAAGCATGAAACGGTGATCTGGCCCCAGCATCATCCTTGCTGCATGCGGCATCATTAACCCCACCCATGCAATGATTCCAACAACAGATACGGACAATGCCGTCATCAGGGTTGCCAGCAGGATGAATACCGACTTGTAAACTTCGGGATTGATCCCCAGAGTACGGGCCTCTTCATCTCCCATAGAAAGGATATTAAGCTTCCAGCCCATTGATAAGAGCAGAAGAGTCAAGCCCAGAACCACTGGAAGCACAAGGGCAACATCCTTCCACACAGCATAATAAAAACCGCCCATCAGCCAGAAAACAATCTCCCGTAACGCTGCATCAGCAGCAAGATACTTTAGAACAGAAAGCAAGGCTGAAAATAGTGCACCGACTATAACACCCGCAAGAATCAGGGTGACAATGGGAGTTTCACCGCGGACTCTGGCAAGCCCGTAAGAACCGAAAACCGCTATAACGGCAAACACAAATGCCGAAAGCTGGAGGGAAAGTAAAAATGAAGGAAGAACAATGGCAAGCGCAGCACCGAACGCAGCACCGGATGATGCACCTAAAATATACGGCTCAACCAGGGGGTTTTTAAAACAACCCTGAAATACTCCCCCGGAAACTGCAAGTGCGGCCCCCACCCCGGTCGCAAGAAGGATTCGCGGCATACGGATGTCCCAGACAACAGTACTATGCAACTTGTTCAGGGATGCCACATCCCCAGTTGAAAAGATGTGTACGCTGATGACCCTTATTACATCTTCGAACCTGATACCGAAAGGACCGATTACAGCAGCACCAAGCATGGCTGCCAGCAGCAGAATAAGGAGAAGCACAATGACCATTGCCTTGTGCTTCTCTCTGAAATCCACAGCTGCAGGCATAGCCCCGCCGGAAGAAGATACAGTTTTTACTGCAGCCATAACCGATTACCAGTTTTCCTCAACAGTCCAATCCAACCACTGAGTGGAACGGAGTCCTTTCGCCATCTTTAAATCGGCGCCGTAAACATTCTTATAGAAATCCAGTACCCATTCGCTGACTTTGATATCCTTAAACCGCTCAGGATAGCAGGCCTTGGCCATGATCATAATCTCAATGGGGTATTCAAGGCGCTTGGCACAGTTGCAGGGAGTCCACGGCAGAGCTACAACTCTGCGGTTCTTAACAGCTTTCAGCCCTACGAGTTTGCTGTAATACGGAGCAGTATAGAGCTCTCTGGGTGGATGATAGCCCCAGGCAGTAGGCAGAATAATCACATCCGGATCCATGGCAAAAACCTGCTCGGTATTGATAATTGAGAAACTTCCTCCACCATCATAAGCGTTGCGGGCCTTTACTATGTTTTCAAGAAAATATGATTCAATGGTATCTTTGCCGTGAGTGGTTCCTGCTCCTCCTTCACCCCTTGCTTTGGGGCTCAGTCCAAAAAGAAGGACAGCAGGTTTTTCTTCCTCGGTAACATCCGCAGTTCGTGTACGAACCAGCTCAACAATCCCTTCAAGATAGTCGGCCAGTTCCCCGGCCTTCTTATTCCTGCCGAAAACTTCGCCGATTACCCTGATCTCATCACTTATATTCTTAACGTCCGGAGAACAGAATGCAGGTGGTCCGTTAAGCACAACAAGCGGAATACCAAGTGCTTCAATCATTCGGATCTGCCGCTGAAGGGCTTCATTCTTGCCTTTCCCGGTTTTAGAATAACAGGAGCCTACCCTGAGAAAGACCAGATCCGGCTGCAGCTTTGCCAGTTCCTCAAAGTTAGTGGTCTGCCCGTAAGTTGCCATATAAGGAATATTACGCAGCCATGGGTTGATAAAACTGACAGGGTTGGTCCCGTTCACATAGGTGTATTCTTCACCGGAAGCAGTCGGGTAGGAGTACTTGAAAACTTTAACCGGACAATGAGAGCCGAGCCCTATAATCCGGTCCTGAACGCCTAGAACAGTCATAACTCCGGCGCTGAAACCGTCATCTAGTGTAACCACCCTTTTGGGGTCGGCAGGGATTTTCACAAGCTGCCCCCGCATATCTGCAACTGTCCTGAACTCAGCTGCTTCAGCCGAACAAACAGGATTTAGAGAGACAACACCAAAAGTCAGCAAACAAAGCACAAACACTCTGAAATATTTTTTGTTAGCAACAGACACAGACATCTCCTGATTTAATCTCTACTTAGTAATATTAATTACACATACGTAACACTGTTAGCTTGCAATAATTACTCTGTCAACGAAATCCGGTGCAAAGCGAAATTCAGCCTGAACTGATGGGAAAAACCTTCCGGAAAATTTTTGTCTGTTGCAAATAAGCCACCCGCTTATGCATAAAAATCGATTATTTTTCCCTCGAAAAATTACCTAAAAGTCAGGGGCGCAAATCAACCGCCTGTTTTATTGAAACAATACCTCTATGGTCTGATTTTTGAAAATACAAGGGACAAGGGGGAAGTTAGGAGCTCATTCCACAACTTTAAAGGGAAGGTAAACCATGTGGAAATCCATCATTATTATTACAAGCCTGCTGGTTGCAATGGGATCAGCAAATACTTATGCCGCTGGAATCGAATCCATGAAACGTGAAACCCATCAGGACAGAGTTGATAGAAACGAGATATTCAACGAGAGAATGTCTTTTAACGAGATGATGGGTAGTTTTAATCTGAGCGAAGATGTCAGCACCGGTATCATTTTCGGTCTTGACCGTGAAGATCGTCCATCACATGAAGGCCCCAGGGACGAATCAAAAGGAATGGGAATAGGAATAGGCTTCAGCCTCAGTTTTTAGCTACACTTTCTGTAGAATTGTGATCGGCCTTCCATTTTTCAAACAATCCGCTATTATTGACGACCCTCCAGAACACAGATTCAGCAGTCGAGTTCTGACCTCCGCCTCGGGACTGGCCATTTGTTAAAATCACAAAATAAAATCCGCGATATCTGAATGCAAGTGATGTGTATATACCGGCAAAATTACCATTATGACCGACGGCATCAGACTTGTTCATTACTCCAAGACCGTAAGACACCCCATAGTGAAGAGCCGGCTTAAATTCAAACTGCTCTTCCAGAAGCTCCTTATCAATTCCGTATCCATTCAAATAAGCAATGATCCAGTCCATAATATCACGGGCATTGGAAACGGCGTTTCCAGAACACCAGGCCCAGGAAGGGTTTATCTTAAAACTGAGATCATTAACCTTACCTGTATTGGGATTGTAATCGTGTCCTCTTGCAAAAGGAGGCTTAAGATCGGTAGATGAAGTAGGAAAATAAGTTGATTTTAACTTAAGCGGTTTGAGGATACGCCTATGGACCTGATTCTCAAAGGTATCCTTGGTCAACCTTTCTATGATCATTCCAAGCAGAACATAATTTGAATTACTGTATTCAAAAAAAGCCCCGGATGGCCCCGGCGGCAGCTCCCTATATTCAAGCAAGCGAGATGGTGCCCATTTTTTCCAGGGCTTGCTGCGAAACTCAACAAGGAAGTCGTTATCAGTGGCGAAGTTACCAAGATTACTGCGCATCTGTAAAAGATGACGGACCGTTACCGGATCATCTGAACTTATCTTTTCAGGAAGAATATCGTGCACTCTGGTATCAAGAGCAACCCTCCCCTCACTTACCAGCATAAGGAGAATCGAAGACACAAAAGTCTTTGTGATGCTGCCGACCCTGAAACGGTGTCTGCTGGTGACCGGCCTCATGCTCCCTACCCTGCGGACCCCAGTATTCAAGGTCCAGCGTTCTCCACCGGGAGTTTCAATAATCATGACTGCGCCGGGAATGTTAAAATCCCTGACCGCGTCAATAAAAACCCTTTGCACATCTTCATGAGCTGCGCAAAGTGCCGGGTTTACCGAACTGAATATTACGAGAATTATTAATAAATATCTGATTATATTCTTAAACAAAATATAAACCGCAAAGCTTGTTAGTTAATCTATTCACCCCTGATAAATCTATAGCATAATTCTATTAAGTTTAAAACCAGACACAAAAAAAGGTGCCCGTAAACGGACACCTTTATAATCAGATATGTAATATCCCTTTAGTGCGGCTGACTCTGATACTCATCTTTGATCAGGTTCAGGGCTATGGGAGTAACATTATTCTTTCCCCGGAAAAGTTCCTCGGCTGTGAGGCTGTCCAGTGCGCAGCTGAGTACCTCGTCCATATTCTCAACGGGAATAATCTCCAGATCCTTGAGAATTGCATCAGGAACCTCTTTGAGATCCTTCTTGTTGTCAATAGGGATCAGCACAGTCTTGGACTGTCCACGATGTGCAGCAAGAAGCTTTTCCCTGAGTCCGCCAATAGGCAGCACCCTGCCTCGCAGAGTGATTTCACCGGTCATTGCCAGATCATGACGAACCGGAACATTCAGGAATGCAGAAGCAATGGCTGTACAAAGTGTGATACCTGCAGAGGGACCGTCCTTGGGGGTGGCTCCCTCAGGCACGTGCACGTGCACGTCGATCTTCTCATGAAAGTCGGACTTGAGACCGAACAGATCAGAGCGTGACCGAATGTATGAAAGAGCTGCCTGAGCAGACTCCTGCATAACATCACCCAGTTTACCGGTGATAACAACCTTACCCTTACCGGGCATAAGCACAACTTCAACCATGAGCATTTCACCGCCCACCTGTGTGTAGGCAAGTCCGGTTGCAACACCCACCAGCGATTTATCCTCGCTGGATCCGAAGCGGAACTTATGAACGCCAAGAATATTACTGAGATTGTCGGGAGTTACATCAAGGTTTTTATCCTTGTCACCTGATTCGACAATCTGCATGGCTGTTTTTCTACAGACTCTGGCAAGTTCACGCTCAAGGTTACGAACACCGGCCTCTCTGGTGTAAGTACGGATAATATCGATCATTGCATCATCAGCAACAGAGAGATTATCTTCCTTGAGGCCGTGTTCCTTGATCTGCTTGGGCAGCAGAAAATCCTTGGCAATATACATCTTCTCGGTTTCAAGATAGCCGGGAAGCTTGATTATCTCCATACGATCCTGAAGAGGCAACGGAATTGAGTGGAGATCGTTAGCTGTGGTAATAAAAAATACTTTGGAAAGATCATAATCAAGATCAAGATAGTGATCACTGAAAGTTCCGTTCTGCTCGGGATCAAGAACCTCAAGCAGAGCTGCGGAAGGGTCACCCCTGAAATCAGTGCTCATCTTATCCACTTCATCAAGACAGATAACAGGATTGCTGTATTCGCAACGTCTCATTGACTGAATGATCTTACCCGGAAGCGCACCTACATAAGTACGGCGGTGCCCCCTGATTTCTGCTTCATCACGCACTCCGCCAAGAGACAGGCGTACAAACTCACGCCCCATAGCTCTTGCAATTGAGCGGGCGATGGAAGTTTTACCTACACCGGGAGGGCCGGCAAAACAGAGAATGGGCCCCTTGATTGTTTCAACAAGAGACTGAACAGCCATATACTCGAGAATGCGCTCTTTGGGCTTTTCAAGTCCATAGTGATCTTCATCAAGAATCTTGCGCGCTTCGGAAATATCAAGCTTGGTTTTCTTGTACTTGTTCCAGGGCAGTTCCATTACCCAGTCAACGTAGTTGCGGACAACGGTATATTCTGCGGAAGAAGGTGACATCTGGCGCAATTTCTTAATTTCCTTGCGCACTCTTTCACGGGACTCATCTTCCATTTCCTTGGCATCAAGCTGTTCTTCAAGATCATGAGCTTCTGCCTGCGGATCATCTTCGCGACCCATTTCCTTATTAATGGCCTTGAGCTGTTCGTTGAGATAATACTCCCGCTGGTTTTTCTCCATCTGCCCTTTAACGCGGTTTTTAACCCGCTTTTCAATGGACACGATTTCGATTTCACCAAGCAGCAGTTCATAGACAGCTTCAAGCCGCTCAAGAGGATCGACCATTTCAAGGATGGACTGTTTTTTAATAAACTCCACCTTGAGGTGAGGCATAATGGAATCGGCAAGTTTTCCTGCAGAACGAATAGTGGAAATAGCCAGAATTGTTTCCGGAGCTATTTTCTTATTCACCTTGCCGAAACTTTCCAGAGCTTCATGAACCGAACGGACCAATGCCTCGGTTGCATGCTCTTCAGCATCAAGGTCATCGATTCTTTCGATATTAACGAGCGGAAAATCATCCTTGAAGGTAATCCCGTCAATTTCAGGATCCCAGCTTGCACGGTGCAGCCCTTCAAACAGAACCTTGATTGTGCCGTCAGGAAGCCTCAGCATCTGGAGAATTTTGCTCACAGTACCTACTCTAAAGAGATCCTGCGGGGTCGGTTTTTCTTTCTCCGGAAATTCCTGGGTAACCAGAAAGATCTTCTTATCATATTCTGCGATAGCTTCCTCAATGGCCTTGATAGACGATTCACGTCCTACGAAAAGAGGAACGATGGAACGGGGAAACATTACAACTTCCCGTAAGGACATCATTGGAAGAATATTCTGTTCAGTGGGTGTGCCACTTTCATAAACTGTGGATGACATTTAGCCTCCTGCTTTCTACCCGATAAGGCATATAAATCATTCTGGAACTTAAACAGCTCACAGATTACAATCCAGATAATAAATCATTCATACCCCGAATGAAATTATTTTTAAACAGATCATTGAAAGATCTGGGCAAATTCCACCGGTTTTATGCAAACGGAAACATCCAGAAGTACTGAACCATGAAATAATACCGGCAGACAATTTGTCAAACTGCATAACCGATATTTATCTTATGAAAATTCAAAGGAAAGTAACACCAGATAAATTGCTGAAATTGAAACTTCAACAGTTTCTCATATTATCGGCAGGACTGTTAACTTTGATTAGTCTCATATAATAATTTCTGATCACCAACATGGCAACCGCTTAATGGACAATACGCTTACCAAGCGGAAGATTGATAATAAACCTTGTCCAATTACCCGGCGAAGAAAAGACCTCCATGCTTCCTTTGTGCAGATCGGTTATGATAAAATAGGAAATGGCAAGCCCAAGTCCGGTGCCTTCACCAACACGCTTGGTGGTATAAAAAGGCTCAAAAATCCTTTTCTGCACGGATTTATCAATCCCCTGTCCATTATCTTCAATTTCCACCTGAACATTATCCTCGTTCCTGTGCACCCGAAGAGTAAATCTAGGCCTTTCCCCTTTATAATCTTTTGCATTCATTGACTGGGCACCGTTCTTGAGCAAGTTCAAAAACACCTGCTGAATCTCGCTTCTTTCACAATACACAGCCGGAGTGTGCCCGTCATAATCACGGACAATCTCGATTCTCCTGAAGTCATACTTGGTAGTCAGGTCATATTCGTTTGCAGCAAGATCAATAACCTCATCCATCAGCAGGGAAAGATCGTGCTCCCTGAAGTTGTCCTCGCTCTTGCGGCTGAAGCTCAGCATATTACTGACAATTTTCGCCGCGCGGCCTGCTGCATCATTAATTCCGTTAATCATTTTCGGAATTCCACGCTCTCTCAGGTAGCCCCGTATATTCTCCATATCAAGACCATATTCAGCGGCAACTTCATAATTGCTGCCAAGATCACCCAAGGTACGCCTCTGAATATTCTGGGCTCCCTGCAGAATTGCTCCCAGCGGATTATTGATTTCATGAGCCATCCCGGCAGCAAGTCCTCCGACAGAAAGCATTTTCTCGTTCTGAACAACCATCTCCTCAAGGCGAACCCTTTCTGTTACATCTTCAAGAATGATCGCTCCCCCGTGCCCTTCATCAGAATTAAGCGGATAGACGGTAATATCATCGTAAAGGACATCTCCGCTCTCACGCCTCTGAACTCTTGAATCCATGTAAAGTTCGCCTTTTTCAAGGGCATTCTCAATTCGCTGCATCTGGGGAATAAGGCGCGGGAAAACCTCATCAACTCTTCTTCCCACAGCATAATCAGAGCTTATTCCACTCTCCTGTTCAGCCTTTGCATTCCACTGGGTTACAAAACAGCCTTCATCAAGGCCTATGAGAACAAAGGGCATGGAATCGATTATGCTTTTAAGATAGTTGCGCAGGCCACGAATTTCTTCTTCCGACCTTTTACGTTCAGTTATATCCGTATGCGTGCCGATCATCCGCAAAGCGCGACCTTCCGAGTCCCGTTCAACAGCATTGCCGCGCCCAAGAATCCATCGCCATTCACCATCCTTGGCCTGCATACGAAATTCGACTTCGAAGTTTGCACTCCTGTTTTCTATGCAGTCGTTATTGGCCTTGAACGCCCTTCCCCGGTCATCTTCATTTATCAGGTCTAGCCATGAATCCACATGTGCCGGGACCTCATCAACAGCATATCCAAGCATCGCCTTGTAACCGGGACTGTAGTAGACCTGATCCGTACGTATATCCCAATCCCAGATACCATCCTTGTTGGCTTCCATTGCCATGGCAAACCGCTCTTCACTTTCACGGACCTTGTCCTCTGTATTACGCAATCTGATGTAATAAAAAAGAAGAGCGACGATGAAGACCAGAAGGACAAAAACAAAAACAGCCAGAATCATTACTTCAAACCGATGTGTTTTAAAAACAGTCAGCTCTTCATTGATGATTATACTGTCGGCCGGGAGGCTGGAATCAGTGACTCTAAACAGCTTCAGCTGCTTACGGTCAAATATATATTTGTTGGCACGGCCGCTTTCAACAACAGGAATACCTTGAACAGCCTCACCCTTGATAACATCTAAAGCTATATTGCCTGCAATTTCACCCTGCACAAAATGCGAAACAACCTTTCCGCCCAGTATCCCATTACCGATTCCATGCTCGTATGGATGAAAAATGGGTGCCTTGGAATAAAAAGTTATAAAAGCAAGCGAATCATCAAAGGATTTAGAGATACCGTTTTTATCTCTGTAAGCAGCAAGCAGAAGCACTGCGTTGCTGCTTGAGATTCCCTTGAGGCTTTCCCTGAGCTCAGCCCAGCTCAAATCCTCCAGCGACAGGATATTGAACTTAATATTGGAAAAATCGTATCTGACATCTTCAAAAGAAGACAAGTCGGCCTGTCCGCTCGGAGTTGAATCAACAATAACATTTACGGTTTTCGTCCCCGGTAGAAGCCTTGGAACCAGAGCCAGAGTCTCCTCAATAGAGGTGGACTCGATGACCCCTGTAAAATTGTCATTACGATTCATGAGCAATGCCATTTCCTGATTATTGACACCGCAAAAAACAACCGGCGTTTTCGGAAAAAGCTCCTCTCTGTATTCCAGAGCAAATTTCAGGGCATTATCATCAGAAGTAATAACTACATCATACTGGGGAAGTGATTTAAGTTTAAGACTAAGGAGATCATGAAATGCAGACAGGTTTTCCGGAGTATAAAACCTTTTGCTATCCATAAACTCTACATCCAGCAGAACGCCCTGCGGATCAAGAACGGATTTAACACCTTCAATCTGCTGAAAAAAAGTCGGAAATCCCGGATGATAAGCACTAATCATCAGCACCCTTTTTTCTTCACAATAACCCTTGGAAGAAAATAGCCCCGAAAATGCTATCAGCAGGAACAGGAATAAAAACAATCTCCGCATATTATTACAAAAAACTCCGGTTTGGCTTTTTTAAAAAAATACACCAAATGACAATTTTTCTAAAATAGAATCGATTTTAGAGAAAAAGCAACAATTCTTTCTATAACGCACTTGTGCACTTCTTTTTATTTTTAACATAATTTTATATGTTAAAATTAATTTTCGCATGAACATACTTCATAAAATCTTTATTGCCAACCCCTTAGAGCGCAAATGAATCAACCTGAAATGCACCGCCTGATGTTACAGAAAAAAGAAAGCCCCCGGTCCAAAGAACCGGGGGCTTTTAGCTACTTGAAATACCGAAAAGTAGTGCTAAGCGCTTTTTACCTCATTATGGAAAAAAAGCAGAGGCTCCATTCCGGATTCAACAACGCTTTTATTAATCACGCACTCTTTCACTCCACTCATGGAAGGAAGTCTGTACATGATATCAAGCATGATTGATTCAAGAACGTTACGCAGACCACGTGCACCAGTCTTTCTCTCAACTGCTTTGGCAGCAATGGATTTAAGTGCATTATCCGTAAAGGTCAGGCGAACACCGTCAAGCTCGAACATTTTCTTATACTGCTTGACCAGTGCGTTCTTAGGCTCTTTAAGAATGCGGATAAGATCTTCCTCGCTAAGCTCGGACAGCGCGGTCTGAACCGGAATACGGCCGACAAATTCGGGAATAAGACCGAATTTTACCAGATCCGCAGGTTCCGCCTGAGAAAAAAGCTCACTGATACCTTTCTCTGTTTTGGTTTCAACTTTGGCTCCAAAACCGATGCCGGCGCCGGACATACGCTGCTGAACAATGGAGTCCAGGCCGATGAAAGCTCCGCCGAGAATAAACAGGATATTTGAAGTATCGAGCCTGATGAATTCCTGCTGAGGATGCTTACGGCCACCCTTGGGAGGAATATTTGCTTCAGTACCCTCAATAATTTTGAGCAGAGCCTGCTGAACTCCCTCACCTGAAACATCACGGGTGATGGACGGACTGTCTCCCTTGCGGGAAATCTTGTCGATTTCGTCAATATAAATGATTCCGCGGGAAGCGGACTCAATGTCATAATCAGCATTCTGCAGCAGCTGAACGAGAATATTCTCTACGTCCTCACCAACATAACCGGCTTCGGTAAGTGTGGTGGCGTCAGCAATGGCAAACGGGACTTTCAGTACACGAGCCAGAGTCTGGGCAAGCAGGGTTTTACCGGAACCGGTAGGCCCGATAAGCAGAATGTTGCTTTTATCAATCTCAATGTCATCAGCAGAGCTGGACTGAGCATAGTAAACACGCTTGTAGTGGTTATGAACCGCAACAGCGAGAATTTTCTTGGGATGATCCTGCCCGATAACATACTCATCAAGCAGTTCCTTAATTTCCTGGGGAGACAGGAGCTTACCTGCATCAAACTCCTCGCCGACAGCTTCCTGAGCCATGATATCGTTGCACAGCTGCACACACTCGTCGCAGATGTACACATCAGGGCCGGCAATCAGCCTCTGCACCTCATCCTGGGATTTGGAGCAAAAGGAGCAATGAAGGTCCTGTCCTGAACCTTGTCTATCATTACTCATCAGGAATTAACCTTCCTTGGATTCAATGTTTCCACGCGATTCGAGAATCTTATCGATGAGGCCGTAATTAAGGGCCTCTTCAGCAGACATAAAGTAATCGCGGTCAGTATCTTTTTCAATCTCCTCAATGGTTTTGCCGGTATTGGCTGCCATGATGGAGTTGAGAGATTTTCTCAGGCGGAGAATTTCTCTTGCCTGAATATCAATATCAGTGGCCTGTCCCTGAGCTCCACCAAGAGGCTGGTGAATCAGGATACGGCTGTGGGGCAGGGAATATCTATGCCCTTTTTCACCTGCGCTGAGCAGGAAGGCTCCCATGCTGGCTGCCTGTCCCATGCACAATGTGGCAACAGGAGCGGAAATATATTGCATGGTGTCATAAATAGCCAGCCCGGCTGTAACCACACCGCCAGGAGAGTTGATGTACATGTAAATTTCCTTTTCGGGATCTTCTGATTCCAGAAAAAGCAACTGAGCACTGATCACACTGGCTACATGGTCATTAACTTCGCCGCTAAGCAGAATGATTCTGTCTTTGAGAAGACGTGAGTAAATATCATAAGCGCGTTCGGTACGCCCGGTAGTTTCGATAACAATAGGTATAGTTCCAGACATCTATCTCTCCCGATGAGGACATTATTAGTATGAAAGAGGATACTGAATTAACTGAATAAAATAAGCCGTTCACTCTAAACGGGCATTCTTCCTTTAACACATCCTAAACAACTGCAGGCTCAAGGACAAGTATAAATCCGGCTGCCCGTTTAAATCAACAATATGCAGTAAATATGCTCTATAACAACAAAGTCAACCCAAAAAGATCTGCTCAAAAGAAAGGCGGCACAGTCCTTAACAAACCGTGCCGCCGGAATCTGTCTTTAGAAGATGCTGATTATTCTTCGTCCTTTTTCACGGGATCGATTTCGGTGATATCAGCGTTTTCATAGATGAACTCGGCAGCTTTGTCAGCAAGGAGTCTGTCTTTGAGGGGAACAAGCAGGTTGTTCTCTTCGTAGTAGGACTTAACTGCGCTGAAGTCCTGCTGGGTCTGCTGTGCGATCTGATACAGAGCACCTTCAACTTCCTGAGGCTCAACAGTGATTTCTTCACGTTTTGCAACGGTCAGCAGGAAGATTTCAGTACGTACGGTTTCTTCAGCCATGGGGCGCTGTTCTTCACGAAGTTCTTCAATGCTCTTGCCCAGAGACTCAAAGCTCTTACCGGAACGCTCGGTGCGGGAAATAACATCCTGAACCATGCGATCAAGGCGGTCACCGAGCAGAGAGGGAGGAAGAGGGAATTCGAGTTCTTCAGCGATACCCTTGATGAGCTTGGTCTGAGCTGCGCTCTTGCAAAGCTGCTTACGGTTAGCCATGTAGGACTGCTTGATAACTTCACGCATTTTTTCAACAGACTCGAAACCACCTGCCTGCTTAACAACATCGTCAGTCAGTTCAGGGAGTTTGCGTTCTTTTACAGCGTGAACAGTAACCTTCATGGTTGCGGTCTTTCCTGCGAGATCGGTGTTAATGAAATCTTCGGGGAAAGTGATATCGGTTTCGCCGGACTCACCAGGTTTGAGAGTCATAACGAAATCTTCGAATTCCTTGAGGGAATGACCTTCACCGATGGGCAGATCAAAGTTGTCAGCCTGGATACCGGGAACGGGTTCACCGTCAACTTCAGCGGAGAAGGTTACGGTTGCCATTTCGCCTTCCTTGGCAGGACGGTCTTCTTCGATGGGAGCAATCTTGGCCATGGACTGCAGAAGTCTGGTTTCAACTTCTTCCAGTTCGCTGTCAGCTACTTCCGCACGCTCTTCCTCTACTTTGAGGCCGAGGTAAACGGGAGTTTCAAATTCAGGAACAACTTCAAATTTGATAACATAGTTGAAGTCTTCACCACGAACCAGTTCTTTGGCATCAACATCGATCTTGGAAACAGGAACGAAGGACTGCTCATTGAAAATTTCATTGATCTGGTAGTTGATCAGATCAGTGGTAGCTTCGCTGATGATCTGCTTTTTGTACTTGGACTGGATAACGGAAGCGGGAACCTTGCCTTTTCTGAAACCTTTAACCGGAGTCTGAACCTTGTACAGAGCAACAGTAGCGTCCAGGGCAGCACCAACTTCTTCAGCGGGAACGGAAACCTTAATTTCTCTTTCTACCGGTGAAATTTCTTCAATATTAAAATCCATCTTACAGCATCCTCCTAAAATATATCTGCCGCGCCCGTAACGGGTGGCAGTTGGGTACTTCTATTATGTCGGCGAAAGTGAAGTCTTTCACATTTTCCTTACAAAAGAATTGGGATTATTTAGGCAGTTTGCCCACAAAGTCAACCCCTGTGGTCGATTCCTTAACAAATAATCGTAATTTAGGCGAACTTTCGCATAAAATTAAAACCTGCTGCCGACGAAATGACAAAAAACACAGGGCGGACCCCGCTACCTGGTCCGCCCAAATAAGGAGGAGAAGCAAGAAGAAAATATTTTATGCAGCCTTCTGCTGTTTCAGGCCGTCCATTTTTGAAGTCATCCTGCGGATAAGGTTTGCCTGTCCGTCATGCTCAGGATTCAGAAACCCCACCGCTGTTGAATAGGCTTCAATTGCCTCATCAATTTTACCGCTCATCTGATACACTACTGCAAGATTGTTATACATTGTTGCCTTATGAATTTTCTTGGACTTGCAGCTGGACAATGCAATTGCCGTTTTAAGGTTATTTTCCGCAGTAAAGAAATCCCCTTCGTTACAAGCTGCCATCCCTTCCCTGCTAAGCTGCCATACTTTACTGAATCCGCACATAATTAACTCCGTATATTTAAATTTTGCTTTGATAATTCCTGTTGATGCGAGCTCTTGATTTGAATATATTGAAAACGATTCTCAATGTCAACCGGTTGGCCTGTTTTTTTGACAGAACCTTCCGATTACAAAAGTGTATTTTGGAAAATTATCTGCCGATTTAAAACAGCTCTGCCACAGGATGTTCACTTTTAACTTTTCCAGACCACACCTGCATGTTAATCTGTTTTTAATTATAACCCCATGCATTGCTGTCCGGAGGTATTATGCTAAGATTTCAGGACATCCGCCTAAGGCCTAAGTTAACTGCCCTATTCCTCATCATAGGCCTGATTCCGCTCACTCTGGCAGGATGGTGGTCTGTAAAAGCAGCCGGTAATGCCCTGATGCACAAATCCTATGAGCAGCTGGAAGGGGCAAGGGAAATCAAAAAAAAGCAGATAGAATCATATTTCAGGGAACGTAAGGGAGACATGGGAGTTCTGGTTGAGACGGTAAGCACATTACGTAACGAAGCTATCAGCAAGCTTAACGCCATAGCAGAGATCAAAAAGAACCAGATTCAAAACTTCTACAGCGAACGAGTTGGCGACGCGAATGTCCTTGCAGCAGATCCCTATATTTCAGAAGCCATGAAAGAACTTGGTGCTGTATTCGTCTATGGAGGAGAATTCAAAGGATACACCGGCGGCAAATTTTCAGCACCGCAGAGATACAGATTCATTCATGACCGCTACTACCCATACTTCAATAATTATATGAAGCAGTATGGATACTATGACATCTTCCTCATGACTCCCGAAACGGGTGATGTAATTTTCTCAGTCACCAAAGAAGGCGACTTCGGGCAGCGGACTATTAATATAAAATCATCGCTTCGCAGCGTTTGGCAAGAAGCAGTCAGCAAAAAAAGAGCCGCACTTTCCGATATGGCCCCTTACTCTCCTTCCGGTAATATACCTGCCCAATTCGTTGCAGCGCCTATTATGAACGGCAATACTGTTACAGGGGTTATTGCCCTGCAAATCTCCAATAAGGCAATAAACACCATCATGTCCGAACGCAGCGGAATGGGAGAAACAGGTGAAACCTATCTGGTCGGCCCTGACAGACTGATGCGCTCGGACTCTTTTTTAAGTCCTGATACTCATAGTGTCAGTGCATCATTTGCTCATCCGGACAAAGGCCGCGCCGACACAGAAGCTGTACGCCTTGCGTTATCCGGCGTAAGCGGAACTAAGGTTGTAATGGACTATAACGGCAATCCAGTTCTATCGGTGTACGCCCCGCTTAAGGTTGGAAAGTCAACGTGGGCGATTCTGGCTGAAACCGACATTGCAGAAGCATTCTGCCCCAAAAACAGTTCCGGTGAATATTTCTATAAAAAATACAAGGAAGCATACGGTTATTATGATCTGTTTCTCATGAACCCAGACGGATACTGCTTTTACACTGTGACTAAGGAAGCTGATTACAAAACAAACCTGGTAAGCGGTAAATATTCATCTTCAAACCTCGGGACCCTCGTCAAGGAAGTCCTCAGAAGCAGGCAATTCGGATTTGCGGACTTTAAACCATACGCCCCGAGCAACGGTGCACCGGCGGCATTTATAGCCCAGCCGCTGGTGGTAAACGGTCAAGCTGAACTAATCATAGCCCTCCAGCTTCCCCTTGAGACAATCAACTCCATAATGCAGGAACGCGACGGCATGGGCAAAACAGGTGAGACCTACCTCATCGGTTCAGACAAACGCATGCGTTCAGATTCCTTCCTTGATCCGAAAGGCCATTCCGTATCCGCATCATTTGCCGGTACAGTGCAGCAGAACGGAGTAGACACAAAAGGCGCCAACATGGCTCTGGCCGGCAAAACCGGTTCTGAAATAATATTGGACTATAACGGAAACCCGGTATTATCCGCATATACTCCAGTCAATGTTTTTGGAAATACATGGGCCCTGCTTGCGGAAATAGATGAGGCTGAAGTCCTTATTCCCTCCAATGCCCTTAGAAATGCAGTCACAATTCTGGCCTTGATCCTTAGCGTAATCGTAGCTGCAACAGCACTTCTGGTTGCAGCTTCCATTGCAAATCCCCTTCATAAAGGAGTGCAGTTCTCCAGCGAAGTTTCAGATGGCAACCTGAGTGCTTCCATAGATGTACGGCAAAAGGATGAAGTCGGTATGCTTGCAGGAAGTTTATCAAATATGGTTCAAAAGCTGGGCAAGATAGTAACGGATGTTCAGACTGCTGCAGAAAACGTTTCTTCCGGGAGTGAGCAGCTATCCGCATCAGCTCAAAGCCTTTCGCAGGGAGCAACACAGCAGGCTGCAGCAATTGAAGAAGTTTCTGCCGCTGTGGAGCAGATGGTTGGAAACATCCAGCAGAACGCTGAAAGCGCAAGAACAACCGAATCAATATCCCGTAAGGCCGCAGAGGATGCAGAAAAAAGCGGACAGGCAATTTCAGGCGCACTGGAATCCATGAGATCGATTGCCGAAAAGATCTCCATCATCGAAGAGATAGCCCGCCAGACCAACCTGCTGGCACTGAACGCCGCCATTGAAGCTGCACGTGCAGGTGAACATGGCAAAGGATTTGCCGTAGTCGCTGCGGAAGTGCGAAAATTGGCTGAAAGATCGGGAATTGCAGCAGCAGAGATCAGTGAGCTTTCAAACCATACTGTAACTGCATCGGATGAAGCAGGCAGAATGCTGCAGGAACTGGTTCCGGACATTCAGAAAACCGCTGAGCTGGTAGCAGAAATAACCGCTGCCAGCGATGAACAGAATTCTGGAGCTAGCCAGATCAACAAAGCGATTCAGGAACTGGATCAGACCGTTCAGGTCAATGCTTCCTCTTCGGAAGAAACCGCCTCCACAGCTGAAGAGCTTGCAAGTCAGGCTGAAATGCTTCAGCAGACCATGTCCTTCTTCAAGTTTACGAATTCATCCGGCCCCAGTAATTCCAAAAGACGATCCGCCGTTAAAGAACTGCCTGCAGGCGATGATTTTTCCGACTTTGAAAAGTTTTAATTCTTAAAGTAAAACATTAACAATAGCCCCGATCGGCAGCTGCCGATCGGGGCTTATTTACCGGTCAACCGGCCTGCTCTGCTCCCTGAAGGCCCTTTTCATGCGGACCGAATATCTTTGAAGTGAATCTTACATACCATGCGGCGGACTGAACCTGAATAATATAGGCCATGGCAATAACCAACGCGGCATCAGAGCCCTGCGGTCCAAATGCGTTGATTGCTATGGCAAGAGCAATGGACAGGTTACGCATTACAGAACCGTAAACAAGTGCGATTGCGTCGCCGCGCGGAAGAAAAACGCGCCCCACCAGAGTGCTCAGGGCAAAATTGAATACATACAGTATAAGAAGCGGAATCAGAATGCTGACCAGTACCTCAGGAGCGGAAGCGATAGTTCTGGCCTTAAGGGCAAGTGCTACAAAAACAATCCCCAGAACACCAAGAGTAGACAAGGGAGGAAACTTGGGACCTATATACTTCTGAAAATCCTGCTGCCCATACTTTCCAGCCAGAAACCGCTGGGTAATATACCCCAGAGTCATGGGTAGAAAAACAATAAAGAATATCTGCTTCATCACTGCTGAAAGGCTCATTTCAATTGTTGCCCCCATAAGTGCCTTTACAAAAAACGGAGTAAGCAGCGAACCGCAAACCAGCCCGATCACGGTCATCTTCACCGCTGCGGACATATTTCCTTTGGCAAAACCGGTCCATGAAATGGTCATTCCGCTTGTAGGGACCAGTCCGGCCAGCAATAATCCCAGAGCCATGTATGGCTTATCTGCAAAAAAGAAAATCCCGAAACCGTAGGCCACAAAAGGAACAACTGCAAAATTGAGCAATTGGGTCAATATCTGGGCTTTTACATCTCCGCCTTCGAAAACCTTCTTTACTTTCAGTGTCACCATCATGGGATAAACCATCAGGAAGGTGAACGGGATGATCATGCTCTTGAGCCAAGCGGTTTCAGCCACAAGGCCATAGATAAATCCCGCAATCATCATTATGGGTATGGCAACAATCAGGTTTCTGGTAATTTTCTGTAAGATTATCCACATAGTTATTCTCCTTGATTACTGGTGATATCTTCGGGCAGGACAACCACGCCATGAGCCAGCCATTTGACATTAAAACTCAGACCGCAATCAGTGCAGACTATCCGGACAACGTCCTCGGAATTTCTTGAAGCAACTGTCTGCTTGAATCTGCAATGCGGGCAATGTATCGTTGCTGTATTCATGAACGCCTCCTTTATTGTTCATGAATACAGTTTTATACATTTAACCAGCGGTCCACATTGATCCTGATCAACAGGGACTGTATTTTTCAAGGAAACACATGAATCAGAATGAAATAGAAATGGAAATAAGGGAGATCCCCGTATTTTCGAGACTTAAGGAAGATCAGATATCAAGGCTGGCCAAAAGTGCTCTGATCAGTGAGTTCCCCAAAAAGTCCACCTTCTTCAGTGAGGACAGTTCGTCACAGGGAATGCACATTCTCCTTTCAGGCAAGGTGAAACTTTTCAAAATTGCGGAAGACGGCAAGGAACAGACAATATTCGTATTCGGTCCCGGAGAACCTTTCTGCCTCTGCTCTGCTTTTTCGGACGGAGTACTTCCCGCCAATTTGGGCGCACTTGAAGACAGCAGGGTCCTGTTCATCAGCCCGGAAGAATATGAAAGGCTGGTTCTGGAAGATCCAACCATCCTGATGAGCATGATGAGGGTAATGTCACGAAGGCTTAAAGAGGCCATGGTGATGATCGACTCATTATCATTAAAGCAGGTTCCGTCTCGTGTTGCTGCCTATTTCATGAGCAGGGAGAAAGATGGTTTTCTTAAAATGGATATTTCATATCGGGAATTGTCCAAGATCATAGGAATCACCCCGGAAGCTCTTTCCCGGGCAATGAAGAAAATGGCTTCAGCCGGTCTGATTGATGTGAACGGAGCAGAAATTCGTATTCTGAACCGGGCCGCCATGACAAACTGCAGTGAAGGAGTCTGTGACCTGAGCTGAAATAAATACTGAGAAACGCTCTCATGATGAGTAGCAACTTTGTACTATGCCGCAAGTTCAAGTTCATGCCATTTTTCGATCATATTGAAAAATTTGAGGAGAACGACATGAACATACCGGCATTTCTGGCCTACAGCATTGTGGTGACTTTCACACCCGGGCCTTCCAATATAGTAATCTTTTCCACCGCCCAGAATCAGGGGTACCGGAAAGCTCTTGAATTTGTCGCCGGAGCAACCATAGCGTTCGGCATCCTGCTTACCCTTTCCGCCACACTGAACAGCTACCTTTTTAACATAATTCCAGCCATCAAACAGATTATGGGAATTGTGGGCGCAGCTTACATGCTCTATCTGGCCTGGAAAATACTGCACATGGATGACGGCGGCGAGACCGAACGCAGCGGAGGTTTTTTAACCGGGTTCACCATGCAGTTCATAAACCCCAAGGTAATACTCTTCACCCTCACCGTGCTGGCCAACTTCGTAATCCCGGCTTACTCAGATCCACTGGACATTGCCCTCTTCGTAGCTATACTCACGGTTATCGGCTGTTGTGCGTACAGTTCATGGGTAGTGATGGGGTCACTTTTTCGCCGCTACCTGCGTCCGTACCAGAGACAGGCAAACATCATCCTTTCACTGACCATGGTCTACTGCGCATGGGCAGTTTCAGGACTGGACAGTATCATTTAAGATAAGCCATGCGTGAATTCAATTACACTAAACACGATGACATGACCGTGCTTTCAGCAAGGTTTGACGAATTCGAGTACAAAAAGCATTCTCACGAGGAATACGCTATCGGTGTTACTTTGACCGGTATTCAGAAGTACTGGCTCGAGGGAGAACTCTGCTATTCAAAGCCCGGAGGAATTATGCTCTTTGAACCGGAACAGATTCACGACGGCTGTTCCGGCGACAAGACCGACCTTGAATATGTCATGGCCTACATTCCCAGAGAACTGTTTGAGGAGGTTTCCGGGAAAAAGGATGTGGTCAGATTTTCATCCCCCATTGTTTACGACCGTAAACTTGCAGAAAATGTTATCAAACTGGCCCGGTCAGTTGAGAGCGGACAAGGTGATCTTCTCACCAGCGAACTGATTATGAGCGTGATCAACCAAACAGCAAATGCAGATGAAGAAATGCGCATGCCCCGCAATTACAAGGCCGTACGCCGTGCAGTGGAGATGATGCATGATAATTTTGAGTTCCCGCTCAAACTCGATGAGATATGCACAGAGGTCCAGCTCTCCAAGTATCATTTTATCCGTCAGTTCAAGGCAATCAAGGGACTTTCTCCCTACCAGTTTTTTCTTAACCGCAGGACAGAACACGCTAAAAAGCTCCTCGAATGCGGTGAGGAGCTTTACACCGTCATGCTCAAATGCGGATTTTACGATCTTTCACACCTGAACAGACAGTTCAAAAGCGTCTACGGCCTTACGGCCAACGCATATTCACAGCTGGTCAACAAACATTCCTGATCAATCCCCTCCTGCGTCGAAATCACCTCCGCCGGAATCATAATCCATATCAACATCTATATCTCCGGTCTCCGAATTGTCATCAACTTCATCCATGGACGCCATGTAGTGCGCCTGTGCCATTCCCATAGCCATCAATTCGTTGGGATCAGCCTTAGGAACGGCTCTTCTTCTGGCATCGCGATACATCCGGCGCATCATCCACCAGAGAGTCAAGCCCACAATAAGCAGCATTGCGCCCATGAAGAACATTGCAAGGGTGTCATCGGCTGTAATATCCGGCTCCATAAATCCCACAGCCAGCAGAGCCAGTGCAGGAAGCGTAAAAACCGCACCGAGCAGAAATAGAATAAACACCCTGATCTTGACTCCGATCCCGACTGATCCTGACTTAGCCATACTCCCCTCCAAAGTTGATGATCAGCATATTGAACAGATTTATACAATTCCAATCCTACCACAAACCTATTGGTTGCGATACATAATGATTCTGTTCCTATAGATTCGCGGTCTGCCTTCTTATGCATCGACGGAAATACTCAAAAGCGGCGTTTTTTTCGCGATTCTGCAGACAAGGATTCCGCCCCCGCTCAGTACTATCCCGAACTGATGGACTGTCACGGATGCAAAATGGAGCAGATTATATTTAAAGAGGCAAAGAGGTAAACCAAAGCAGTCAAAAGCTGTCAGGTTAGGTATTAGTACAATCCGGCAGAAATCTAATTTAAATGATAAGGTCAGGATAAAAAATATAAGCAGACACCGGCTTGATACGCTCTTTGCGCTTGGGGCGATAATAATTATATCAAGAAGCGGTTACCCGTAAATTCTAAGCCAGCCACACCGGAATAAATAAACACTGGCAACATCATGGCGCAGCCCTTAGCTAATGAGAGACTTGAGGCTTGATAAATAAGCGCGGGCCGCACTGCAGGGAACAGTACGGCCCGACTTTGGAGGTTAGGAGGTAAACGCTATGTCTATTTATGAAGAAAGTCTCTTAATCAGGGTGTTCAGCTCCTCGCACATTCCTACCAGCCCATTGCTGGCATCATTTGCTTCATTCATGCCGGCTGCAGTCTGGGTGGCAATGGAATTGATGTCATCTACTGCTCTATGAATCTGCTCGCTGGTTGCTGACTGCTGTTCAGCGGCTGTAGCAATCGACTGAACCTGATCTGATGTGCTGTTAACGATTTCAACAATCCTCTCCAGTGTGGCTCCGGAGCTTTCGGCTATTCCTGTTGAAGTTTCAACTGCATCAGTGGCCTGTTTCACGCCATCGATAGATCTTCTGGCTCCTTCCTGAATCGCCTTGATAGCAGTGCCTACTTCATCAGTGGCACTCATGGTTTTTTCTGCAAGCTTGCGCACTTCATCCGCAACTACGGCAAATCCGCGTCCGGCCTCCCCTGCTCTTGCGGCCTCAATTGCGGCATTGAGCGCCAGCAGGTTGGTCTGGTCGGCAATATCCTGAATCACAGTTATTACGCTGCCCACAGAATCGGTCTGCTGTCCGAGTTCATCCATGAAAGTCTCAAGATTTTCAGCATGCCCCCGAACGGTCTCAATAGATGCAATCAGGCTGCGGACCTCATTTTGACCTTCGTAGGCATTATCCTTGGCAGCACTTGCATTGTCTGCAGCACTCACAGCATTGCGGGCCACCTCCAGCGTGGTGATGTTCATTTCTTCCATGGCGGTAGCAGTTTCAGTGGTTCTGTCTGACTGAAAGGATGCGCCCTTTGCAGCTTCATCAATCTGGGAAGCTATAACCCCTGCAGATGAATTCACCTGCTCGGTAATTCCCACCAGCTCCGATGCCACCTGTGCCACCCTCTTGGCATTATCTTCTATTTCGCGCTGCTGCTTCTTCACTTCAGTCAGGTCAAAATAAATAGTCAGTGCACCGCAGAGCTGTTTATCAAGGTCAAAGATCGGCTCTGCGGAAAACTGAAGCTCATGCAGCCCGCCATCACCCTCGAACCTGGTTTCACCTTCAATCCTGATACCTTCGCTGACAACCCTATCGGTTCTAGTCTTACGGGAATTATCACCGTAAACATATCCGCCGATAGTCAATCCATAGTAATCCTCGGGCTTCCCTTTTTTACCGGAAATGCTGAACAACCTGCTGCCTACGAAATCAACTTTCCCTTCACCGTCACAGGTCATGAAGGGATACGCCTGGGCTATGGCGTTCAGCACGCCTTCGGCAAAGCCCAGACGTTTCTTCAGCACGTCTACAGTTGTACAGACCTCGGCATTCAGACCACCCAGATCACCGCCCCCGGCTGCAGGACGGTTCGAATTGAAATCTCCCCCGGCGACCTGCCTGAGAAAGGAGGAAGTTCCTGCACTTTCTTTGGAAATTCTGGAAGAAGCCATCACTCCAAACAAAAGCGCAGGCCCTGCAAAAAAAGAAAATCCGGCAGCAACAGCAGTAAGCATTGCTCCGGATGACAATAGAATCTGACCATCAACAGATTTTGAGGCCATTAGTTGTAAAGTTAAATAAACAGCTGCAGCACCACCCACAGCAGAGACCAATGCACCAATGCTCAATAAAGATTTGATCCTCATCACACACCCCTTGAGCCGCAAGCAGTAATAATTTCACAGGTACGCTATGCGACACATGTTTAAGCAAAGCTTTTTGAAACATTTTCGACAAAAATGATCACTTTCGAAAACATTTTTTTCAGAAAATAATCAAAAACAAAGATCAGGTCAACGCTTTATGACAATAATGTGTCATACTTGTTGCAAAATGAACATTTTTGTCCATCAAAATCAAAGCATTATAAAGATATATTTTTAGATCCATAATCAACTTCAAACGAACGCCGCTTCCAAAAGATTATTTATTATTTATAGGGAGATACCTTGAAAAAGAAAAAGGCCGCACTGCAATTGCAGTGCGGCCTTTAAATTCATCAGCCATCAGTTCGCAATCAGCGAACTGTTAAATTAAAGCTGTGCTAAATGCTTGCAGCTTCGGTAACGCTTCCGTCTGCGTTGCCTGCCGCAATATCAGCAGTTGCAGTAAAAAGAACGTCAGTTGAGCTGTTCAGAGCGGTTTCAGCGGAGTCCTGAATAACACCAATGATGAAACCGGCAGCAACAACTTCCATGGAGATTTCATTGGAAACGCCGAAGAGGCTGCATGCAAGAGGAATCAGCAGCAGAGAACCACCGGCAACACCGGAAGCACCACATGCGGAAACAGATGCAATAAGGCTCAGCAGCAGAGCAGTTGCGAGGTCAACCTGAATACCAAGAGTGTGAACCGCTGCAAGAGTCATAACGGTAATGGTAATTGCCGCGCCGCCCATGTTGACGGTTGCCCCCAGAGGAATGGAAACGGAGTAAGTATCTTCATGAAGGTTGAGACGCTTACACAGATCCATGTTCACAGGAATGTTCGCTGCGGAGCTGCGGGTAAAGAAAGCGGTGATACCACTCACTTTCAGACAGGTGAAAACAAGCGGATAAGGATTGCGGCGGGTCATGAACCATACGATTGCAGGGTTAACGATCAAAGCAATAATACCCATGGATAACAGCAGAACCATGATCAGGTGGCTGTAACCTGCCAGTGCGGAAAAACCTGTAGAAGAAATAGTGTTGGAAACAAGACCGAAAATACCAAGAGGTGCGAAGCGGATAACCAGCTTTACGATACCGGATACGGCATCAGCAATGTCTGCAAGCATGGTTTTGGTTGCTTCACCGGTGTGCTGGAAAAAGAATCCAAGACACAGTGCCCATGCAAGAATACCGATAAAGTTACCGGTTGCCAGAGCATTAACAGGGTTATCAACAATCTTGAAAAGCAGAGTATTGAGAACCTCGGCAATACCGTTAGGCGGTGCTGCGCTGGCATCGGTTGCTACCAGGGTCATGGTAGTGGGGAGAAGGAAACTCATGGTAACTGCAACCAGAGCGGACATGAATGTACCGATCAGGTACAGGGAGATAATGGAACGCATGTTGGTATGCGTGCCCTTTTTCTGGTTGGCAATGGAAGATGCAACGATAACAAAAACAAGGATCGGAGCAACTGCCTTGAGTGCCTTAACAAACAGGCTACCAAGTAATCCGACGGATCCTGCAGCCTCGGGAGCAACAACTGCCAGTGAAACACCGGCCACGATACCGATCACAATCTGCAGGACAAGACTGCCGGATGCGATCTTTTTAAGAATTTCGGATATCTGATTCATAACCATTCCTGAAAGTTAAAAATTGAATAAATGAGCGCTTTTGCTCTTAAGTGAACAGTTACATTTTTGTCAACATTTTATTTTAAAATTGCAATTTCCGAAATTTAAGACAGCATTATTACGGAAAAAGTATTTTTTAATTAAAACGAAGAGATGTGAGTACTAAAATCCAGACCCGCTTTCTTTTGAAATCCGATAATTATTGACACGTAATCCCGGCACATATAATTTACGATCGCAATATTGTATCTAAAATCAAACATCTTTCTAAAGGAGTTCAGGTGTTTAAAAAACTTCTTGCGTCTGTTGGAATTGGTTCTGCTGAAGTTGATTTCCGCTTACACACAGATAATCTCTTTCCGGGTGAAAAATTCGAAGGTTCCATCCATATCAAGGGCGGAAAGACAGAACAGGAAATCACAGGAATCAACCTGCTGATTAAAACCACTGCAGAATCCGAAACCGATAGCGGAACGTTAAGAGTTCCTCACACTGTTCAGACCATCAGAATCAACGAAAAATTTGTCTGCCGCCCAGGGGAAGACAAGGTAATAAACGTTCGTGCATTTCTCATCCCGGAAGTACCGGTTACTTCAGTCAGCTGCCCTAACAACACTGTTGAAGTGTGGTTTCAGACTGAGCTGGATGTGGAAATGGCACTTGATCCTACTGACAGAGACTATGTGCACGTGCACCCTACTCAGTTCATTGCATCCTTTCTTGGTGCAATGCAGAATCTTGGTTTCCATCTCTTTGCAACTGATGTTGAAAGCGGACAGCTTAACGGCCCCAATTTCCGCTCAACGACAGGGTGCTATCAGGAATTTGAATTCAAACCCGGATTCCCCAGCACTTTCAATGAAGTTGAAGTCAGTTTTGTCCCCGAAGAAGAACGTACACATGTGCTTCTGGAAGTGGACATCCCCGGTCGAGGCGATGTCTACGTTTCCGAAACCTTCGATAATTCCATGGATACCCACCAGATCGAAGCGTATATAAAACAATGGCTATCACTGTAGTCGGCTTAATTGATAAAAAAGTCCCCGGCCTTGAATTTCAAGACCGGGGACTTCTCTGAATTACTAAAGTCTATGGATGGAAATTTAAACAATCTCACCAAAAATCTTCTGCCTGATCCCGGCACTGTGTTTGAGCACTCCCACCTTATCATCAACAAAATCATAAATTCTAGGGATTTTACCTTCTCCCGGCCTCAAGATTCTACCGACAATCTGCACCAGTCTTCCCTTGGCCTTGATCGGAGAGCACAGAAAAAGAGTACTCAATCCGGGGCAGTCAAACCCCTCACCGATAAGTGAAGCAGTACTTGCCAGCACCTTGATTTTGCCTGCATTCAGATCTTCAACTATTTCCCCGCGTTCACCGGCAGGAGTCTTACCGGTCAAAACGGCAACTTCAACCCCTCGGGCATGAAGAATGTCCGAAAGCTCATCAAGCTGCGCTGTGCGATCCGCAACCAGAAGCAATGTGCCGTTATCCTTTGCAGCCTCTTTCGTAACACAGGAAGCAATGAGCTTGTTGCGCTCAAAATCCTCGGCAAGGGCTGTCATCATGAGCGAATACTCTTCTGACGGATTTCCTGCAAAAGTAAATCCGGTCTCAACTGTACGTATTTCCGGTTTGAGAATTGCCCCGGTATCGCGGAGAAGATCCGGATTTACTCGATGCACAAGATTGCCGAGAGTAAGGTTGATCATCCGGTCAAGGCCGTCTGCACGATAAGGGGTTGCAGAAAGGCCAGTCAGAAATTTTGCATCAAACGAAGTGACAACGTCCTGAAACGTGCTAGCAGGGGCGCGATGGCATTCATCAACAATGATATGGCCGAAAGACGAAGTCATTTTATCCAGACGGTTTCGCGCAGTTTGTATGGTAGCAATTGTAAGGGGGCGAATCTTGAACTTTCCGTTTCCGACAATCCCGGCTTCAACATCTAAAAACTGCCTGGCCCTATCTACCCATTGCAGAAGCAATTCCTTAGTATGCACCACAACAAGACACGGCTGCCTGCGCTGTGCAATCAAGGCAAGCGCCATAACCGTCTTCCCCGCACCGGTCCCGGCTTCAAGAATTCCCTGAGAGGGCCGCACAAAAGACTCCAGCGCATCTTTCTGGTAATCACGCAAAACGCCTTTAAATGAAAAATCTATGGGATCAAGCTCGCGCCGATTATCTTCATATTCAACCTCTTCCCCAAATGACTTGGCAATCCGGTGCAACTCCAGGCCGAACCCTCGAGGACAATGCAGCCGTTTTTTTCGATCTCCCTTGTACATTTTTATATACTTTGGAATGCGCTTGCCCACCCTTCCCCGGTATTTGATGGCATTAATATAATCAGGGTTCATTAAGGTGAGGGATTCCTTGATGCTTTCCATTAAATCTTCAGGAATGTCGCTCAAGGTAAGGTCGTTGGAAATCTGTACAAGCATTAAAGCTCCTGTTTAAGGTCGATTGACTCAATATCAGCACGTGCTTAGCAAAACTAAACTGCATCGTCAAAGGAAATGGGACAAGAAAAAAGCCCGCTCGTCTGAGCAGGCTTGAAAAACAAGTTGTTTAAAACAATGCAGTTAATCTTACAGAGAATCCATATAAACTCCAACCGTATGGATTATCTGGCAGCTGCAGTAAATATTACGCCCACCAGATAGAACGTGCGGGCGGATTGCCGAATGTTGTAAAGTCATCTCCGGATTCGTGGAGAACTGCGTCCAATTCATCAATGGTGAATTCATATCCTTCTTCATTGGCGGTGGACACAAAATCTTCCTTGGTTCTAATCGCATTATATTTGAGTTTAACCTGCTTATTCTCTCCACCTGCTATCAGCAAACGCTCTACTTCTTTCTTGGCCATGATCTACTCCTTTTTGGTAATAAAAAATACGTTTTTTTCACAATTCTGTTTAATTACTAGCTAAAACTGGCTCTACGGAATGATTACAGCTAATTCTGTGCCAAGACATTAAGAAGATCAGTTCATTGCATTTGAATTCTTTTTGAACCAGCAGAAGTTCCCTATTGATCAATACTGAAACGGAGTAAAGAGAGCATTTGATATTGACTTGGATTTGGATATTGAACTCCCTGTTTCTGGATGGCGGTAGCGGTAAATAAATGATTTTACGCCGCTTGGTCTTACCCGAAGGAAAAGGGCATGCCATCTTTGATGTCGTACTTTCTGTCCTTGGCTTCCGCTGTCTTAATCTGCCTTGCTGTAAGTAGCATAACTATCTACTTTTAATGAATTTAATGTGTGTACCGAGCTGGGTACATGAGCCAACAGTACACACAATTCTGGAGACGGAGCAACGAGTGTCTACGGAGATTTACTTGGATTTATTTGGATGCAGATGGACGAAATGCCCCTGAGAGTCAGGGGCATTCTGGATTGTATTAGACGGTATTATTCTGGGGGGATTTTTGAGGGGTGGGATTCGGAGTTGTGGGGTTATTTACTACATTCAAATAATAACCCTACAGGTGAACGTTTATTGACTGCATCCTCTTCTGCCAACTGTCGATATTTAGCGGGTAATTCTTTAATTTTTGGTGAATCAATAAATTGATCTAAAACAACAGGAGCGACACAAAGCCATGGGTTTCCTGTAATTGCCCCAGCAATCTCCATACTACCCATAACGATCAGTGAACCAATATCGAGTCCAGCAAATTTCCATTTTTTCCGTTTTAAAACATCAAGTTTCTTTTGATGATCCTTAAAAGCTCCTTGAATATTATAAAAAATCTTATCTGTTGAGCCTGTGAAATTGCTAGGATCAGCAGATATTAATTCATTAATACCTTCACCAAGGATGCTGCGAATTTCATCTAATGCACCATCCTTACGAATTTCAATTAAAGCATCGGGAGGCACATTGCCTAACCATGACATTTTGCCATCGTTAAGTTCTTGTAGCCCTTTGCTTATATGGAGGTGCTTTAAATTCTCTGGATCAGCTCGGTACGCGTCATATTCCAATTTGTAGTTAAAAAAACGCCATGACTCAGCAGCGTCCATAATGGGTATGCCATTGAATTTACGGCTCTTATATATTAAATCGTTAGCTTGGGCCATTCTGCCTTGCCCAGAAGCTACAATCGCTAGGCCTAAACTGGTTATTCCGCTTTCTTTAATGTGGTCTTGTTTTAAGTAATTCTGTAATATCTCTTCTGGATTTACTGTTGTGTCTGAAACAAATTCCAGACGTGAAAAATCTTTAATAGCATTTTTTAACTTGTGTACATCGTCTAAAGATGTACTAAATTCAATTAGTTCGTCGATTGAACCAAAGTCTTTTCCAAAAATGTATTTTGCATGAATTAATACGTCGTTTATTCCAAGTTGATTAATAAACTCCTTGTCATCTTCATCTTTAGAGTAGTCTGGCAAAACCAAAACAATTGGATTATCAAGCTCTGCTGTTGCTAACTCTTTATATTGTAGAAGTGCTAAGGCCTGTTTTATGATATAATAAACTTTTTGGCTGTCAGAACAGATCCTAAAATAATCACGCATGCGAATAAAAGGGTCGGGCAAAATTATTGTGTCTGTATATACGCCGAGGACTGATGCGATATTTTGGTCATTTTCTGGAAAAAAGGAACCGCCATAAACAGCTTTTAAGCAATCCATGTCTTCTGCATGGCACCATGCAGGGAGATCAATGTTACCCCAAAATTCATATATATTATCAAGAAATTCTAAAAAATTAGAAAATATGTCTTTTGTAAAATGGTCATTTTCAGAGCAAAATCTTGCAATAGTCTCTATGCTTGCATTTGCCCCTTTCATCTGTTGATGGAAAAATTTAAAATTGTTTTCTATATGATCGAAATATATTTTTTGAATTTCTTCTAATGAGATTAGTTTTTTATTTTCTTTTCGTTCGTGAAAATGCTCTGTCGCTAAAGCTAAGCTACGTATGGATGCATCAACGGTATTTAGATCGATAGTTCCGTCAGGGAGCATCCTTACTTTTTTTAAGCTGTCGCCAATCCCTAATCCTGAGTTAAATTTTATATTTCCCGCTTCAAGTTCATCTTTTAATATTAACAGGCGTCGTTGAAGCCTTTCTTCGTATTCTTTTTCTTCGGACATCCCTACCTCCTGTCTTATGTGTAAAATTAGTAGCTCACTGAAAGTTTCGTGTAAACCCAGATGTGTGTACCAAGTGTGTACCGAAGTGTACCCAAAATCCCGGTACACACCAGAGTACACACAAGTGGTCCCGGCTTGGGCTGGATTACACTGGACAGTATCAGCCATAAAACGCAAAAAAGCCCCTGAAATTCAGGGGCTTAATAAACAGTATCGGACTGTATAGTTTCATATTCTGGCGGGCAATACAGGATTCGAACCTGTGGCCTTCAGCTCCGGAGGATACGGAAATGAATCCGGTGTATGTTATTTCAGATAGTTAACACCCATTCTTTTCTCTTATATTAGGTTTTTTTTGGGTGGGAAGGTGAGTAGAAAGTGAGTAGTTTTTGTTCCATTGAATATCTAAAAATTGCCAAATAATGTCCGATATGTTTATAAAGAGAGTAAATGTTATTTACTTTCGTAAAATTATTTTCTAAGCACGACCACTGCAACCAAAGACAAAATTAAAAAAATGAATATAAAAAAAATCGATAAATTAATTCAGTATGCCTTAGCAGTGGCTGTAGAAAACGACTGGGAAAACAGGTCGTTAGGCCCTATTCATATCATAAAGTATCTATATTTGGCTGATTTAGAATTTGCAAAAATGAATAATGGGACAACATATACTGGTTTAAAATGGAAGTTTTTTAGGTTTGGTCCATGGTCTGAAATCGTAAATAATAGAATTGAGCCTGCTTTAATTGCAATAGGTGCGCATAAAAGGATTATAGAAAGCAAAAGTAGTGATGATTTTCATAGATGGGAAGTGAACGATGTAGACCTAATTGATGAATTAGAAAAAGAAATTAACTTCATTACGTCATTGGCAATCAAAGCAAATGTGCGTAAGTTTGGTCAAGATACAGAGTCTTTACTTCATCATGTTTATCAAACTGACCCCATGTTGAATGCTGCACCAGATGACTATCTAGATTTTACACGCATTCCAGAAAAAATTTTATTGTCTTCCAAAGATAATTCAGAAGAACAACTAACCAAAAGACAAATAAAGAAAAGAAAAGAAAAGATAAATGCAATAAAGCTAGAATTTCAAAGAAAATTAGAGCTTAAGAAAAAGAGGATTAAGGAAAGCAAACAGCCCCTACCCCAATATGATGATCTTTTTTTTGAAGGAGTTAAATCACTTGAAAAATTAGCAGGGGAAGAGGTTGATCTAGGAAAACTAACATGCTCTTTTAGTAAAGATTTTTGGAAATCAAAGGCGAGACATGACCCCGATCTATGTTAATTATCCAGATGATTGCTTCCAGTATTTATGCGATCCATGGTGGCTTAAAAGTAATGAATGTCCTCTTTCTAGAGGCCGTTTAATATGGGCTTTTGTCCCTCATGTAGACCAAGTCCCTTGTGCTCTATCACCAATAGGAAGAACTGATTCTAGAGAGCATCAGTTGGCAGACTGTGAAATAACACCACTATCAATTGATACACACATAAAAAAGAGTACTTTACCTGTTGCTGGATTAACTTGCTATGATGGAGAGTTGCGTACCGTTTATAGGGCTAAAAAGCGACCTATGCTTTTAATTGCCCTAGCAGGACATGAAATTCCTAAGTCGTTAACAAGGGGTAAGCCTAAATATCAAACATCTGCGACGCATTTAGCGATTCCTTATTATGGGGGGAATACGGATGGCAAACGAGCTGGTTTTAATCCTGAATTTTTGAAAAAAATTAGACACTGTAGCTATCCTCAGTTTTCATGGGATATGCTTCCTATCGATGGGGCTGAAGAATCTGTATTACGGATTGATCATATACAGCCAATAAGTACGCATTATAAATCCTTTGAACCTACCGAGTATATTCTTTCTGATGATGCCTTAATGTTTATGGATGAATGGATAGCATGGCATCTTTCAGGGCAATTTCCTGACGATGACTCTTTATTTGGTTTTACACGGTTAGAATTAAGTTCTCTTTGAAAAAAGAAGTATAACGTCACATAACCCTCTCCCCATCCACCGAAGTAACATACCCCCCACTCCCCAACTTATGAGTAGCGCGGGTAATAGACCAAACCCCATTCTTTTCAGAACGGAACCCACTTAAGGAAAGCCTACACTCTGCCCTTAGTTCCGGCCTACCGGGAAGGCTTCCCGAAAGGCTTTGCTTGCCCCTTTGGAAAGCCTCAAGCTTACCCTTTGCGGCTTTCTGGGCTGCTTCAGGGGTAGGATAAATATGTCTTACCCGGTGAACAGGTTCCCCGCTCCCGGCTATTTCTTCAACATCCCGCGCGCCGTCCACGTCCCGCCATAGGGCCACTACGCTATTAAAATTTGTGCGCGATTCAATATCAAGGCTGAAGCTGGTCACCTGATTAGGGACAAGCTCAATGGTGGGCATGGATTTGCCGGATACGGTCTTGCCCTGCCCTTTGTGGGCAAAGATCAACTTTCCCGCGTTTGCCTTGGCTATTGCGTCATGATCCGCCGCTATGCGGGTTAACAGGTGCATATCTGATTCGTCCATCTGGTCGATATGCTGCAGGACCACCCCGGATAGGTCCGCAGCAACGGCAGGATCAAGACCATGGTCAGCGGCTACCGTTGCCACCAGCGCGCCTATTGTCTGCGGCTTCCATGACCGGGTTTTCTGCGTCTGGAGCTGGGAATATGATTTGCTCTTATCCTGCGGCGCTCCAGCGGCTTTAATAGTCATTTTATCAGGTGGCCCGGTCAGGCGCACAGAATTCAACACGTACAGCCCCATGAAGGTTGCCGCATTGCCGTAGCCGAGCCAGACTTTAAACTGGCTTCCGGCGGGCGGCATGGGATAGCCCTTATCTACAATAGATATATCCAACGAATCGGATTTGACCCCGGCTTCATCGGTGATAGTCAGCGAAATCAAATCGTTTTGAATTGCGGCGGTAATGTCCTTGCCGTTGCATTCCACGCGGTAAACAGGCTTGTGAGTTAATCCCATATATTGATTCCCTGATTCGGTTCCGGTGTGGTGACCTCCGGCAAGGTTATTTCGACACCTGCGGAAAGAACCGGGCCGAGATCGGCAAGACCGGGATTAGCTTCAAGAACCGCCGTTACTGCGGATTCAAAACCATAATACTTCCAGCATAAGCGGTCTAAAACATCGCCGTCTTTGGTGGTATAAATCATTCTTCGAACCGCTCTATCCTGATGGAAAATTCTTGCTGCTGAGCAACCCCATCTTGAAAGAACACACCATCATTTTGGGTAACAGTCACAATCACCCATTTGTCATGAACATTGCCGAGTCCATCCACCAGCATAAGCGGTTCACCCTTGCCTTGCATTTCACGCATTGTATCAATCTGCCCTAACCCGCCTTTATAGATCGGATAGATTATGCCGGGCAAAGTGATGGAATCATCCCCCGGCCCTAAATCCTGATGTGCAGCGCGCTTGCCGATCCGATTGATCTTTACCCAATGTCTAGCTGTTGAACGCTGCAAAGTCTGATAAGCGGCAGTATCAACGCTAAAAATGAATTCACCGAGCTTAAGCATTCCCATGGTTGAACCTCCTAATCATGCAGGGCAAGCCGTGCATTGTTCCGGCCTTCTTCTTCAAGCCGCCGCATAACCGCGTCCGCAATTTCTTCAGGGTCTTGCCCCGGCGCGGCGTGGACGTGAAGATCATATTTATTGGAAATGGATTGCTGAGACTGACTTGAACGGAGTTCCACGGGCAGGGCCTGCGTTATGGTTTCGGTACGGGCCTCGGCAACGGGCATGGACTTTTTCACGGCATCGCCGACTTTCGGCAATGGATCTTCATCTTCTTCATCGTCACCGAACCCAAAAAAGCTCCCAACGCTGGAAACCACGCTTCCAACCGTATCAACCATTCCCGCAAAAAAATCTTTAATCGGCTCCCAGTACTTCCAAATCAGCATGGCACCGCTGACCACCGCCCCGACGATCAAACCAATGGGGTTAGCAGCAATTGCGGCACCAATAGCCTTTATCCCCGTAGCCACAAAGGGCAGACTTTGCCCGACAGTTACCAGCGAACTGGCAAAGCTAACCATGCCGATAGTGGCCTTGCCAGCCATTACCGCGCCAACGATCATGGCCACATTTTCAATGCCGCCAATGGCGGAAACAAACCCCGTGATCATGGAGCCTACTTTATAAAGTCCGCGCCCAAAATCCATAACCGCCGGGACCATATCACGTACAGCATCGCCCACGCCCATAAGATCATCTTTGTGGGACCGCACATAATCCGCCAGCTTGGGCGCGTACTCTGAAATGAGCGGGGCCAGCGCCCCACCTATCAAGCCGGAAATTTCAGCGGCAACCGAACCGACTACCGTGGACATTTGAGAAAAGGCGGTATTGTAATCAGCCGCGCCCTTGCGCCCTTCTTCAGAAAGAACGTTCAGCCGCTTTTGCTGATTGATAATTTCATTCACGCCCTCTTTACGAGTCCGTAGGTAGCCGAAAAATTTATTAGCTTCACCGCCCATAAGAATATCAGCGGCGGCTGAAGCCTGTTGACCGTCCGGCATGGCCTTAATTGCTTCAGCTATGCGCTTGAACTGTTCTTCCGGGGCAATGCCTTGAAGCTCTTCAAAGGATAGACCGAGCATTTCAAGAGATTCTTTAACCGGGGTAATTTCTTTAAGCCCGGCAGACTCGCCAAGCTTATTATTCATCTCCTCAATAAGGTCGCCCACGGTATCCACTTCAAATCCGGCTTCCTTGGCAACACCGCCCCACGCCTGAAAGGTTTCCGCTGACACGCCCAAAGCCCGTGCCAGCTTGACCTGTTCGCCCGTGGCCTGATTCGCCATGGTAACAGCCGCACCCACGGCACCTACCCCGGCAACAACCGAAGCACCGACCACGCCGCCAACGCGGGCCAAGTCTCCAACCTGCTGTTTCATCTTACCGCCAGCATCCACAGCGGCAGACATTTTCTTGTAAGCCTTACGGGACTTAGCAAGCTGCTTTGCAAGTTTGCGGTGCGCCCCGGTCAGGTTCTTGGTATCAACCCCAGCCTTTTCCAGTTCAGCGCCCAAGGAAGAAAGCTTATCCTGATTGGCCTTGTATGCCTTACCCGCCTTATCTGCGGCAGCTTCAGCGCGCTTAACCTCATTCAGCATTTTTTTAGTAGGCTTGGGGTGCTTCTCGTATTCCTTGCGGAGCTTGGCGGCATCACGCTTAAGTTCCCGGTAAACCTTGCCGGATTCACGCACGGCGGCGGGATCATATTGATTAAGCAGATCCATTTTGGCGCGGGCGTCTTTTAGTTCGTCAGCATAAAGCGAAACATCACCGGACAACAGCTTCAGGGAATCACCAACTTTTCCTTGCCGGGCTTCCACTTCCTGAAGCGCGGAGCCTATCTTATCAAACAAGGATTCAGCTTCATCCATGCCGGAACTGAAATCGCCAAATCGGGAATCAGTATCTTTGACAGCATCGCCCACGGAAATAAGTCCACTTTGGACATTGCCCATAGAGCTACCAAAGGTAGACTTAACCGCGCCACCTACTTCAACGACTGCTGAATATTTCTTACTTGCCATTTTGTAGCCGCCTCACTTCCCGCACATCATGCAAAAAATCCACTGAATCCATGTCCATAATTTCGGCCCGGCTCCAGCCCGTAAAATGGGCCAAAGCCAGAACCGCGCGTCTTACTTCCTTCGGGTCTAGGACAAAAAAGACTTGTATTCCTTCTGAAGGGATTTGTAGTCTTTCATATCCAAGTCCATGATGATTTCAGGTGAAACTTCGCAAAGGTTCGCAAATAGGTTTACTTCTATATCTTCATCAGACTTGCTTGATTTTTTAGAGGTCACCTGATCCCGCACTTTAGGACGGCGCATTTCAAGAGTTTTGACTTCGATGCCTTTGGACTCAACCGGATATTTAAGTGTGATAATAGCCATTGCTTACAATCCTAATGCGTTGCGGCGCGCTTCAAGCTGATCCACGCCATTAATCTTACGAATCATGTTGGGAACATCAATTTCATGGAGAACCACGCCGCCCTGTTCACGTTTGTAGTATTCGGGCTTAATAGTGAACGTCTGTGTATTATCCTCTCCGGGCTTCCAGTCTCCGTCTTCAATATCAGTGATCAAGCCACGCATATTGATTACAACCGGGGTTGCGGTACCATTACCAGATTCAACGGAGCCACGAGCTGTAATTTGGGGCTTTTCACCGACAACCACTCCCCAAAGTGTCAACACTTCAGGGAAATGTCCGGTCAGAACAAATGAAGCTTCAAGAGCTTCCATACCCATTTCAACGGGCACAGAAGAATCCATACCTCCTGCACGGTGGTCACTGGTCTTAAGGGACAGCTTAGGAGGCTTGAAGGATTCGATATTTCCTGCAAATCCATAGCCGTCTACGGATAAATTCAGATTCTTCAGTTTATTGTCAGCAAGGCCCATTTAAAATACCTCCTCAAAGTAATCATTAACCATGCGGCTTTGAAAAGTAACGTGTTCGGCGGGAGCGGGCGCAGTGAAATCAAAGTCAAAATAGACCTTGCCCGCTGCAAGCTGATCCGGGCTGTTAAGTTCAGGGTCGGCCCAACAAGAACCGCCGAGAATCGCGCCCTTGTTTTTCAGTGACCGAAGGTAGTTGTTTACACCTTCAACCACATCTTCGAAATAAGTCTTTGTGATATTGCGATCCACGGCCCAGAGGTGAGCCTGAAGCAGGGATTCGTTAATCATGTCCGCAGTACGGCGCACATTAAGGAAAGCCCACTTCGGGTCACTACCGCACAGGCGGTTGCCCCAAAGCCTGAAACCATCCTCATTGATGATCGTGGCCACATTCTTTTCGTTGAGCAGATTGGCCCGGCAGTTGGCATCGCCCAGCGCGAAATCAACCGGGCGGGACGTGCCGGAAATGCCCGCTATGGCCTGATTGGAAGGCGACCACCAGAACCCTTTATCATTGTCGATCTTGGCAATCAGGCCAGCAACGCGCGCGGAAGGCGGTTCGTTTTCATAAACGCCATTGCGGAAGACCTTCACCCACGGATCAACCATATAACAGCGTCCGCCGAGCTGGTTTTCCATGTCGATTGCATCGGCATCGTTGGTGTTGGGACCGTCCACAAGGATGATTGCCCGCAAACGGCTTGCAATCCCTTCCAGTTCCGCGACAACGGGGTTCTTCAGGAATGTTCCGGGGTTCTCTGCGTCTTCGTCCTGCTGATGAGTGAAGCCCGGAGCCAGCAGCACACGTGGCGTAAAGCCGAGCGCGGACTTGCAGCCCAAGAGGGCCTGAACGCCGGAATATTCCCCGGTGTTGGCATCAACGCCGCCGATTAAGTTGGTCATAGTTGCGGCAATGTCCGCGCCCTCTTCAACGCGGATCACGATCACAACCGCGCCAATCTGATCAAAGATTGCGTCAAGGGCATTGGGCAGGGTCCCGGCAGCATTGCCCACGGTATCGAGCTTCGCGGCCTCGGTACGATTGCCCGCAATCAGGACGGGCTTGTTAATGGGAAATGCGGTTGCATCGGCATCCGGCGCGGTGCCGATAATGCCGATAACCGAAGAGCGCCCAGTACGAATAGTGCGCGGGCCATCGTCAATTTCAATGACTTCTACGCCGTGAAGAAATGTTTCAGGCATGGTTGTCTCCTGTTATTAATTATGGCCCATCAGGATTATACGGACTATGCCCGCCATATCCTGAGACGCGGCCTTGAGTTCATCAAAATTTGAGGCATTACTGATTGCTGCTTCAGCGGCTTCATACGCAGTGTGGGTTCCGGCTGATATCAGCCCGGTATCAATGGTTCTGGTCTTAACCTTCACCACTTTTTCCACACCGGGTATAACCATTTCAGACGTTGTCCGAAATTCACCAAGAATCAGCGGGGCAAGTTCCGCCGCCAGCATCCTCTTTTCTTCAAGTGTCATGTTATTAAATTTCATAGCTTATGCTCCTTGTTTCCACGTATCGCACTGGGTTTCGCTAATACGGGTTTCGGAATCTTTACTTAAGTTGGATGCACCAATAGCTACCCGGCGAAAAACAGCAGGGGTTATTTTTTCGGATTCTAAGAGAATGAAATCCGGGCGGTCTGTGTCAGCATCAGTGCCGAGAGTGGCAGTTTTAACGGCGATTTCGGTAAAATCTTGAGCAGTAAATGCGGTTCCGGCGGCACCAGTTGCGGCGGTTAATTTGGGTATGATTGCTGCGATGGCAGGAGCAGAGCCAAGCCCAGCGGCAGAGATATCAACCTGATACTGTGCACTGCCCAGATAAATTTCCAGTACGCGTCTGGATGAATATGACTGGTACATTCCAACTGACAACAGGACTTCTTGAAGTTCAATTCCTTCAGGAAACAATTGTTCAATTATATTACCATTTACTGTGTAGTCGGTGCTGACCTGTTGCCCATTACTCCAAATAGATAGACTCATGCTGGAGGGATTATCCACCTTTGCGGCAAAACGGGTAAACGACAGAGCTTCCGGAAATATAAATTTGAACGTCAAATTATTAGACAGCCCTGCTCCCGTGCTCATTTCAGCATAAGTACCGTCATTACCATCAGTTACAGCAGCAAGGTTTGAACCTTCAAAAGTGTATTCTCCGTTCAACGGGTCAACATCATTTTTAGTCACAGTTCCGGCAAGAACCTTGCCCAGATCGGTCTGAATTGCTTGCCCTTCTATAACTTTGCTGTTCGTGATGATGTGAGTTGCACTGGTTCTGGCATCAAGCGGCAAACGTCCACCGCGAACTTTTGCGCGGGCAGAGAATGAAACCCAATCCCCCTCAAGTTCGCCCTGATCAACACCGTTTGACCTAAGCGCGGCATTATCAGCTAGCGCAACCCCGGCAGAACTGGCGTTGTCGTGACCGTCCCAAGCGGAAAACTTGAGTGCTTCATCGCCCGTTACAAAGGCGGCGGCAGTGTGGAAGCTGGTAGCCGTTGACCATTCAGACCAGCCAAGGGCCGCACCTTTATAGCGGACCTCCCACACGTAATCCCCGGAAACCAGCAACAACCCTGCAGGGAAAACGTATTCAATCACCGCGCCCAATTCCGGCGATAGATGCAAAACAACGTCACCTACACGCATACGGTATTGCGTGGCCTCGTGCGTATCAGCCTCTCCGCCGACAACAGCAAAAGCCGAGGATATGAGCACCGGACATTCCATTACCCCGGTTGCACCATTGGATGGCGAAACGTTAGCGGGCCGGGCCACGTAGTTGAACACGGCACGGGTTTCGAAAAACACCACTTCAGACCACGGGGAAATCAGGCCGTTGCTCAACCTGCGGCGGCAACGGGCCTTGTATCGCTTGCCCGGCTGCAACATCCCGGCGGGCTGTTCGTAGCCGTTGGTTATGGTGGTCAGAAAACCGGAGTCATGGACCGCAGTTGCAAAGGTCCCGGAATCAAGATCAACCTGAACCTGAATTGCCTCTTCAGACGATCCGGCAAACACTGGTGTAAATTCCCTGAATCTATAAATCGGGGTTTCACCAACGTCGGCAGCACCGTCCGCCGGATTGAGGATTTCAGGAATTCCGGTTGCCATACGCGCCAGCAAATCCGGGTGCGCTTCCGGGTCGGTGTTATGACCGTCCATATCATCATGGGTAGCCAGCAGCACCGGGGCTTGCTTGATAGTAATTTCCTGTGCGTTGCCCGTGACAACATCAATACGGAACTGTTTTTCAAGAGGCGCGGCCCCGGCAGGCAAACTCGGAATGTAATCATACTGTTCGCCCGCGTAATCCACCGCGTAGAGGACTTCACCGCGCGTGGGATGGGTCGCGAAAATACCGATTTCCCGCAGGGAAAAACCGGAAGCAAGGCCCGCGTTGGTCAGCATGGAATGTACAGTATAGCACCCGGCGGGTTCGTCCGTTTCCGGTACGGAAGTCGGGACAACCGAGCCTATATCCAAGCTCATTTCCTCACGGACAAGCCCGGTCAGTTCTGCGGGTGCTTCCTGCTGTCCTGCGGTCCAAATGCCGGACCCTACAGCTACACTGGTGAAATCAAGCACAGTCCCGGTCCCGACCAAGCCTAAAAGCTCCATGCCGTGCCGGGTCAGCTTCATTCCTTTGAAGTTAGGCATTAGTGCCTCCTATAATTATTGTATCCGTCACCTGAACGGCCCCGCCGAAATACAGCCCTACCGGGGCAACGGTCATTTCCGATTCAGGTACATTGATATGGATAATGTCAGCCTCCCGCACTCCCGCGCCGCAATAATGCCGGGCTGGTTCAGCGGAAATTTCGATATGCACGGGAACGTGCTGCACCGATCCGGTACGCACGGCCCCGCCAGTGTAAGAAGGGTTTGCAAGGGTTGAGTTGAAAACGATGGCGTCAAGGTGTGAGCGGGTATTCTTCGCCACCATGACCGCTTCAATCATTTCCAGATAAACGGCCTCGGTTACGCCCGCCTCAGTGCTGACTTTAAATTTGTACTCATCACCGTCATATTCAAACCATTCCAGCACCCGCGCTTCATAGCCAAGGGCGGCAAGGTAGTTTTCAACGGCAACCGGGGTTCCCTTCTTACGATGTATGGCAATGCTGGCCTTGATTACTGCCCGCTTCTGCCCTTCGCTCCATTCATCTTTCCAAAGATCAACAGACAAGGCCCACGCAAGCCACGGCAGGAACACCACCGGGCATTTATCCGGGTTCCAGAGGTCGCGAATATCAACGGGAATGGATTCAATCCTGCGGCCTGTAGCCTTGGACAAAGCCCGTTCCTGCGGGGTTGCACTTATGGGTAAAAGGTCGGCTACCACTACCCCACCTCCACAGTAACGGCAGTGCAATACGCGGCCTGCCATTTTTCCATAGCCAGATCAGCGAGCGGAGAAATCAGTTCTACCCGCGCCACGCCTTCAACATGCAGGGCGGCGTAGATACCGGAAAGGGGAACAGCACCACCGAGAACATGCCTGGCGGCAACGTAATCCGTTACGGCCTGCCGTGCTGAATCAACCACGGCAGACGGGGCCGGGCCGAGCTGAATGTAAAGCTTTGCATGAACTTCATAGCTGACGATTTCAGCTGGCTTGACCGTCACATTATCTGTCAACGGCCTGATTTCGCGGTCATTGACCACGCTATCAACTGCGGCAAGGGTTGCGGAATCAGGCACGCCGTAACCTCCACGGCCCAGCACGTAAACATCCACACAGCCCGGCGCGGCTTTAAGTGCTGATGCACCACGCACCGCCGGAACGGTCAGGGCATGAAATTCATACGCACCTTCAGGCCCGGCAACAGAAAAGCCTTCCGGGGCCAACTGGACACGGGCGCGGAATTCGGCATCGCTTTCATAGGTGGGCAGGACAACCGGACGGGCTTCGGAGTCGCCAGCATCAAGCAACTTGCGTTCGACCGGGGCCAGCGCGCCGAGGTTATCAAGATCAGCACCGCAAGCCGTGGCAACCATACATGCCCGCGCCGCATCGTTTACCCGCTGGCGGAGATTCAATTCGCGGTAGGCCACCACTTCCAACCCCTTATAAAGAGGGTCGGATTCAAGAAGCGCGGTATAATCCGGGTGCTCTGCCACCACATCAGCAATAAGTTCCGCAAGAATCGTTTCAAAATCCAAGGATTCGACAATATCCGGGACCTGAACCTTGGACATATCAATGGGGGTAAAACTCATGCAGCCCGTACCCCCTCAAGCTTGATTTCCTTACCGTCAGGCAGATACCTGCCCACTAAATCAAGGATGATTTGTCCTGAAGCACTTGCACTGGTAATTGAAATTTTAGTCAGCTTGTAGCGGGGTTCCCATTTGTCGAGAGCTTCAGCAACGGCAGAAAACACTTCTATTGCAAAGTTCTTATCCTGCGGACGGTCTACCAGCTTGAATAAACGGGAACCGTATTCCCGGCGATAAACACGGGAACCGATAGGAGTGGTCAGGATGTCCGAAATGGATTGCTTGAGATGGGCAACGCCGCCAAGAGCTTTGCCTGTGCGGGAGTCTACGCCAATCATGACGCACCCCCGACAGGTTCTTCAGTTTCGGTCCCGGTTTCGGGGTGCGTGTGATGTTGAACGGAAACACCATCGGAAACAAAGTCGCCGTTGTGCTGGTTAATCGGGCCGTAGAATTCAGCCCCGCCGCCGTGGGTGCTGTTGCCGTGGGTAATGGGGCCGTCAAAGACCAACTGCGGAGCGGAAAAGGTTACGCGGGTCGCGCTGTTAATTACAACCTCGCCCTGAGCATCAAGGATAATCTTGCCGCCCACGGTGCGCTGAACATCCCCGCCTACATCAGCCAAATCATTGCCGCCGATTGCGTCGGTACGGTTGCCGCCAATGTCGTTGAAAACATCCCGATCCACCTGCCGGAACACGTCCCGGTGAACCTGCACGGTCATATCCTGATCAATTTCCCGCTCTTCAAAGCCGGGAATGAAGGCGTGTAAAATATGATTCTCGCGGTCATATTCGAAGGTCGCGCCGTCTTCGAAAACAACGCGAGCAATGGTAGGCCGATCCGCCGGGGCCGGGTGAGCGGTAGAAAAGATGGAGCCAAGCACCACCCCGCCGGAAATCTCACCGGACGGCGACATGACAACCACCTGTTCATTCACTTCCGGTGCCCACCAAGTAAGGTCGCCGCCAGCGCGGAAGGTGATCCACGGAAGCCAATCAGACACGGCAGTACCAAAGGCCACGCGGACGCGGGCTTTCTGGTAATCGGCCTCGGCAACGGTTCCTATGCGGATTATGTTGGCTAGGCGGCGCGGTAGGTCGGCATTAGGGAAGTTCGAACCCTGCATTTTCCTGCCCTCCTACCGGGTTTATTTCTTTAACTTCCTGATAATCCGCTTCATGGTCGGCACCGATCAATGGCGAATAGCTGAGATATACGGTCTGCGGTGTGACACCTGCATCATCCCAAACCGATTCACCGAGCAGTCCGCCGAACTCGAATTCAACCCGCCATTCTTCATAACCATCCTTTGTGGGCTTAAAATCTTCAGGATAACCGCCGATGAACTTTGCAGCAGACACCGGAAGCCCGAAACGGTTTCCATGCACGAACTTGGCAACAGCGCACACAAGAGCGGCGACTTCACGCGCTGCATTCCTCGTCTTAAAATGAAGCAGCGGATACACAACCCAACGAAAGGTAACTTCAAGCTGGCCTGTGCCGGGATCGCGTTCACCGGGTTCAACATGGGCAAGCTCAAGGGCAAGTGCCGGAGCTTTCACCGCGCCTTCCTCCCGGCGGTAGTCGCCTACAAAGCAAGTCGGAAAAGCCTCTTTCAACTTCACGACAATGGCCTCGTGCGCCTCGTTGACATTTATTTCTTTGATTCCCATCTCATTTCCCGTTCAAAGAATGTGTAAAATTTGCTTTCAAAGACTTTCAGAACATCGGCCTCAATCACATGGTTTACGGCCTGATCAATCTTTGCGTTCTGTATGGTTATGGGGAGGCGGTTGTCTGATCCGGTCTTCTGAATCTTCACGCGCCTGTACACTTCCTGTTTGCCTTTCCTGTTTCCGATGAAAGCATGCTGGCGTTCAATCTTTCCGGCCTTAACCCCGGTTGCGGTCTGCGTGGGGTTCATTTCCCTTAAGGGAACAGCGTAAAGTCCGAACCAGAGTCGCGCGGTCTTACGCCCACCAGCGAAGGAGATGAAAAGACGCTTGCGCAAAACGGATTGCTTTATCCCTGTTATCTGGCTTACCCCACGCAAGGTGACGGTCTTCAGATGCCGGGCCAGCTTCGAAACCGCCCTTCGGCAAGCGGCATCAATCTGCTTTTCCGTTCCGGCAAAATCTGCGGCGATCAATTCCAGCCTGTCGCCGTCAATATTCAGGTATGTGGCCATCAGGCGCACACCATCAGCTTGAGCTTACCAAGCCCGGTTCCATCCGGCGTGAAGTCCAGAACATCGTAAGTTTTGCCTTCCAAAACCACTTGGCTTTCATCATCCAGCCCGGAAGCATCCATTTCCTTGCAGGTCAAAACAGGCTGATCCGGCTTGAACTCCATTGCCCGCCCCAACACCGCTTCATCCATGTCGTTGTCCCGATATGCCCTGAAGGTGCGATTCTCACCGCAAACAGAAACCTCAAGCGCATCAAGGCCGACGAAGAAAATATCCAGATCATCATGAATGCTCATTACTTGCCGCCCTTGTCTGCTTGGATTTCGTAGCACCACACTGTTGCTTTCATGCCCTTCAACGCGCCCTGAAGCTCAACAATGTTGTGCATCATGCGATCCACATTTTCGCGGGAGCCTAAATGCATTTCTTCAAGCAAAGGTTTAAGTTCCGGTTTTGCCGGGCGCGGACATTCTTCATATCCAGCGATGATTACAACCTCCCTAACTTCATCAATTTTACCGGGCTTCTTCTGACTGCAACCCAAGAGTGTCATTGATAAAATGAGCAGCAAGACGACTGTTTTCATGGCTGATGACTCCCGTTGAATTCGTGACCGGATAGTTCCGGGCCGACTGAAGAAGCCGGACGGCTTTTGCATGTTTCTGCCGATACCAGCGGGCGGAATTCTGAAGTTCTGACAGCTGGCTTTTAAGCCCGGTGACTACCCGGGCGGTCTGATTGGCGCTTTCCTTGAGCAAAGTTATTTCCGTGTCCCGGTTACGCACCTGAAGCTTGTATCCGGCAATGTCCGATTCAAGGCTGGATATGTTGCTATCCCGGTCAGCAACAACACCCTGAAGCTGGGCAATGTCGAACTTGAGGACTGAAATCCAGATCAGGAATCCGGCAACGATCACCAGCCCGGCGGCAAGCCCAAGAATGAGCTTGCCTTTGCCGGAGCAGATGAAGGTAAGGATGGTGCCGATAGGAATCATGTCCAAGAGTCCCAAAGTCTTTCTCTGATCACTTCCATATCCATATTCGGACAAGTCTTGTGATCGTCCAGTTCGTAATGTCCGTAGACTGCGTTTGGATCGAGACCGAAGTGCTTAAGCAGGTCCAGAAGATTACGAATCAAAGCTTTGTCCTGTGCTTCGGTGAAAACGTCTTTACCGATCATGCAAAGCCCTACGGAACGGCTGTTGTAGCCCTTGCAATGTGCGCCTATCTCATCAAGGGCGCGGCCTGATTCAAGCAGCCCATCAGCAGCAAGGTCATAATCGCCGTGGCTTGTGCGGAGGCCGTTCAGGATTACCCCGTGATACCCTATCCCCTTCCATTTCCTCTCTTTGTGCCACTGGTCGATTACCGCCGCGTCCCCCCACGTTGAATCCGAGCAGTGAACCACCACCATATCTACCTGAAGTGCCATAATGACTCCTGTCTTCTATCGGGTTGAATTCATCCCTGAATGACTTGATCCGGTCTGTAAGCTGGCGCGGGATCACATGCACATCAAGTTCGGCAAGGTGAACCGCTACGCTCAAAAATTCATTTGATGCCAGATACATAACCAGAAATTCACGCACATAGGCGCAAACTGAAGGCAGGGATTCATCAAGGGTTATGTCCAGCATATTTGCCATGATGATTGCCACGGCATAGACTAAAAATTTACCCACGCCGTGTCGGAATTTTGCACTATTGTAGTTTCCGCTATATAAGGCCCTTCCAAGCCCCAGAGCAAAGTCAGACAGGTACAAAACAGCCAGTGCAAGCAATGCCTTATCGAAGCCTCCCACAAGCCACGATGCGCCAGAACAGCACATGGCAAGGCATGTCTTGATAGTGATATTGTCAAAGAGTTGGTTCATACCTGTCTGAATCCCGCTAAGCGTTGATCTTTACCCGCACCACAACATCATCAGAGGCCGCAGGAGCGAAGGCAAAGCCCGCTCTTACATTGTCTGTTGCAATAGTGGTGATTTCCTTATTTCCATCAAGGTAGACAGTGGCACCCTGAAGGATTTCTCCGGCAATCTTGGGAAGCTCCCAGACTTCTTCGGTAGCGAGAATTCCGGTTGCACCATCGGGAATATTGCCGAATGCAACCCCGACAATCAGACCGACCGCAACAGCGGAGCCGGACGCAACATCCGCCCCGGTGTTGTTGGTCCACTCCATATGGTTGCCTGTCTGCACATGATTAAGAGCCATGCTTAATCCTCCTTATTTGCCGGGGTTCTTGTGGAAGCCGCGATGATCCATCACGCCCGCACCTGCTTCCAGACGTACTTTCAGCTTCAGGCCATCGGAATCAAAGTCGGGTTCTTCATCAACAAACGGTGATTCAATGCCGTCGAGAAACGCCACTTCGATAGTGTCCACCTGTGCGGGGTCCGCGATCAGGTAATGGGCATCGGGGCTTTTATCATCAAGGCGGGGTTCGGCGATGGGTTCGAGCTTCCCGGCCCACGGGTTGTGGACACCGGAAGACATGTTTGCATCAGGCAGCGCGGCGGAACGGATAAGCACGTCCGCTTCGGTTTCCTGATCAACAGGGACCAGCAGAAAACGCGGCCTCAAATCGAGCTTTGCACCCTGCGGACCTTTCTGAAGGCGCATTGCCTTGCGGCCTGCGGTAAGGGTATTTGCAGCGACACGGCCTATAACTGTTGCTTCGAGGTTCCTGTGCTTGGCATCGAACAGCGGAATTCCATCGCCCATCTTGGGATTGGAAAGCAGAAGATCATAAATAATGTCCGCAATCTTGCGGGCCGAGGCATTGCCGAAAAGCTGGGGAATGCGCAGGAAGGCGCGCAGGTCGTCGTTGACCATCATTTCGCGGGTAAGCTTCACGTTCTTGCCGTAACGGGCAATGCGATATTTTTCCATGGAATCGCTGAACGATCCGGTCTTGTATTCGCCGTGTTCGTTGATCAATTCCAGATCAGGGGCTTCGGACAGGCTGATGCCGTGAATGTCCTTGAAGTCGGAAGCGGGAACAACATTCGTCCAAGGCCGCCACGTTGCCGGAGCTTCGCTGTAGGCGTTCTTGAGCACCTTGTTTGTGATAGCCGCAAAAATAGACGGGAAATCGCTGGTGGATGCTCCAAGCGACATGGGCCGCAGAGCCTTTTCAGCAAGCTTGCTGTGCGACATGCCGCGAGTTTTCACCCCTGCCCTTTCCAGCACATCGCGCGCAAGGTCGGTAAGGCGCATTACGCGGAAATCTTCATATCCGGGCGCGGGCTTTTCTTCCCTGATGCCAGCGCGGAACAGCATACCGGACACCATTGCATCATGCAGCTTCTCGCTTTCAGTAAGCCCGCCCATAATATGCCCGGTAGACTTGAGCGGCATATTTTCAGGCTTGGAACCGAGTTCGGCAAGGATAAGCCCATTCAGCTTTTCCACACTTTGCCCTCCATCAATCAGGCTGGCCTTGAATTCGGCAGACAGGCCGAACATTACGGCCTGCTGGTCAATGAACTGAATGCGCTGACGTTCAGCAAGCGCGACCTGTTGCTGATCAACCTGCGGCTGCTGAGGGCTGGTTCCTGCGGAATTCTGAGCCGGGGCCTGCGGCTTGGGCGGCTGAAGCGGATCGGCAGGACTGCCCCCCGTACCGCTCAACCATGCGGGCGCATCATCAAGCGCGTTCAGGGCTTCATAATCAAGCCCCATCTGTTTCAGGTGGGTGCGGGCCGAGTCCTCAGTAAGATTTTCAAGGCCGTTAGCCCGCAGGAAATTTTTCAACCATGTTTTCATGACTGAGTCCTCCGGTTTAGGTTCAGGCCGTCCTGTCATGGCTACGGCCCCGGTATTTCCATCCGCGCCAAGGACGCAGAAGGAAGTTTCACGCACAAAGGATTTGCGCCACACATACAAAGGTCCGGTCAGCTCCATGCCGTTTACGGTCACAGTTGCGCCGGATTTGACCTCTTCAACCGCTTCCGGCCAGACACCGATAGAAGCCTGATAGGGCCAGCCCTGATCCGAAAGGCGGATGATCTCTTTCGCTTCGTCCGTGTCCACGAAATAGCCTTCCAGCCTCAGCCCGGCCTTTTCGGACTTGATGGAATCGGCAATGCCGACCTTCTTTTTCACTTCATGCTCTTCAAGGATGGGCATGAGCTTTTCAGTACGGATGCCGGAAAGATCAATGACAAAGCGGAAATACCGCTGAATCACCGCCCCGGTGTATCCAAGGATGTTGAAGCGGCGCGCCTTGCCCTCTTCTGCTTCGCTGAGTTTCAAATCAGCCGTGAGCTGAAGCGGCTGTTGAGCTTCCGCCGCAAGGTTTTCAAAAAATGGTTTACGCATCGTTTGCTCCCAAAATTCCCCGTTTCTTGAGGTCCTCATTTTCGCGGGCAAGCTGTTCAACTACTTCGTCGTAATCCTCGCCGCGTTCCGCGCAGATTTTGCGGCGCGTGGTGCACCCCATGCCGAGCATCTTTTCCGCCGCGTTTGCGTCCTTGGTGGGATCAACCCAAGGCCAGCCAGGGAACTGGCAACCGACCGGGACAATCGGCCCGGTCATGGACGGTTCAAGCTGGCTTAACCAGAGCATGCGGGCGAACATGCGCCACGTGGGAACTACGGCCTTGCGGCCCATAAGCACCTGTTGCACACGATAGCCGCGCCGCTCTTCCAGAGTGGCGGAACGGGCGGACGCGAAAGAAGCGTCTGAATAGTCGTTGGAAAAGGCTTCGTAGGACATGCCGAAGCCAGTGGAAGAACCGCGCAGGCTGGTTTTCACATACGGTTCATAAGTCGGGCCGGGGTGCGTGAACTGTGCTTCATGAACCTTAGTTCCATACGGCAGGGTCACAACCTGCCCCGGTTCAACGTAGTCGGGAATGAATCCGTTATCCGTTTCCGTGGGCGCGCCAAGTGGGTTATTCATTTCCGCGAATGGGGTTTCCACGAAGAAGCCGAATGCAGCCATCAGCCGGGCAACAATGCGGTGCGAATCCTGAAATTCGCTGAAGTCGCGCATTTCCATAATCACCGGGGCCATCCAAGATATACCCCTGTGCTGGCTGGCACGGCGCGGCATGAAGATATGGCGCACCCACATAGCCGGAACCCGCACAGATTCACGGCTCATCAAGCGGCGCATGTCGCCGGGATGTTCACTGAATAAATGATAGGCAACCGGATGCCCCTTGCGGTTGAATTCAACCCCGCGAATAGCGTAGTTGCCAGTCCCAAGCGGACCATCAACCGATGAATCAAGGTGGTCACATTCCAGAAGCTCTACACCCAAGGGTGCAAGACCGAGTTTCATCAAGTCTGGATCAGGATAGAAACGCAACAGGCATTCACCATCCTGCCAGAGATGATTCAGGATAAGCCGCTGAATATCATCAAAGCCTACTGCATCTGCTTCGGACCAGTCCTTGAAATGTTGTTCCAGCTTGCGGTTGAAGGCGTGATCCAGATCACCGGAATCGGTCAGGCGCGCGGCCTGCGGCTTGATTCCGGTATAGATAACGTTGTTCGCTATGCGCTCAAGCGCACCGGAAACATGGGTGGAGTTGCGTACCAGATCACGCGCACGGGCCACGATCAAGGCATGTTCGTGCCGGGAAAGGTTATCCGCACTGCGGTTAGTGGGTCGCCAGCCAGCATTAGGGCCACGGTTAGTAGCCGCAGTGTATGCGGAAAGCTGCATACGGCTTTTAACCCAACTGGTAGCCATCTGCGGAGAGATAGCCCCGACACACTGGGCAACAAAGGAAGTCCAGCCTTCATACAGGTTCATGAGCGGCCCCTGTACTTGGCTTTAAAGCCCCGCCCGCCATTTTTTACAATGGTGATACGCATTTCCAACTTATCGCGCTGGTCATAAAGCCTACCCAAAGAAGCACGGGTGAGAGTCCGACCATTCAAGGTATAGGACTGTGCGCCGTCTTCAATATCGGCAATCGCCTTATTTACAGAGTCCAGTTGTTTCTGGAGCATGAAAAAACCTCAATTGTTACTGTTTACCTACAGGGCGAACAATAACAATTGAGGCGGTTTGTTTGGAATGGGGTTGTTTACTGGGGAGTAAAATTTACTGACGTTTGATTGTCTTGAAAAATTAAAAGCACTTTACTATACAGACTCTAATTAAGACTTGGAGGACTCGTTATGGATGACAATACAGAAAACTTTTTAAGGAAATTTATATATTCCCCTAAAAGGTTGGCTTTTTTTTATTTTGCTTTGATCGTTATATTTGCTTTCGTCTATTACATTCTTGGGGCAGATCATTATGATGGATTGATTCCAACAAAACCGATTGAAAGCGGTTTTTGGCTTTTTTATAATGATTTAACCAAATTTACTTACTACAGCATTGTAACAATAACAACTCTTGGGTATGGAGAGATAAAACCTGCAACAGAACTAGGAATGGCTATATGTGGAACTGAGTCGTTGTTAGGTATTATTGTGTTGGGTTTATTTCTTAACGCGGTATCTAGAAGAAAGGGAATTGATGATGAACGTGTAAAGTATAAAAAGTCTATTTCATACACCAAGAATAGGGCAATTGGCATATATGAAAAATTTGTTTTAATTGATATTTATTACCTCAAAAATTTTGTTTTAGCTAGAATATGTAACGTTTCCAATCCAGACCCCAATAACAATAGGGATTTATTTAGATATAATGTAAAGTATCAAGATTTGGAAAAAATCTTTGAAGTTGTACTCGATACCAGATTCCCTCTATATTCTCCTATAATTGAAGCCTATTATGTCTATCTGGATGGATATATAAGATCGTTAAAAGATTTGGCTGACGCGTTAGATATGGAAGAGTTTTTTGAATTAAAAAAAATGATACTTAAGCATATCAGTGAATTATATATATACACAGCTAAACATGGAATCAAAGATGACATGCAAAGATTTAGAGTCGATGGTGAGTATAAAAAAAATGTACTCGAAGCGATAAATAACTTTGAAGCTAATGAGGATATTATTTTACCATCTCATCTTACTACGAAATATGGGCTGCTAAAAAAACAACTGAATGGATTAATTTCTTTTTTTTCAACACTCGATGAAGAAATTAATAAAATTAGAAAGAATTGAACTAACATTAGGCCCCGCTCACGCGGGGCTTCTTCTTTTCATCCTTAAAATCTACTCCCGCACCAACTCCAAAACCGCAGCAGGCTTCCCCTTCCGGCTCTTAGCCATCTGCACTTTCATATCGTATTCATCAAAAGCGTTTGCACTGTCAGAAATGGTCCTACGGATGGCTTCTATCATAAAGGCTTCGCCCATCATGTCCATTTTTTCAAAGTAATCCCGCAGGACTCCAAGAGAAGAACACGCCGACATCATATCCGAAACATGGTGACAAAGTTCATCGCTATTCATGGCCCACCTCCCCATTCAAACCCTGTTCAGCTTCAATCAAGGCATCATACGCCATCAACATTGCCTGCCGTTCTGCCCTTGGCATGTGATCCAAGTTTTTGATCATCAATTCTTTTGCCGTGGCTATGTGCTTTTTCGGTGAGCTATGGCCATACACTTCCGGCACCATTGCTTGCGCCGGATCAGGCGCGGCGGTTTGGGCTGGTGGAGTCGGGCGCGGCGTTAGCCGTTTGGGTACTTCGGATGTTTGCGGAGTTACGGAGATATTAGCCAGCAGCCGGGGCCGCTTCTCCCCTACCCTTGGGCGAGTTTCGCGGATGTAGGTTGCTAGGCAGTATAGCGCGGTGAAGAACCGGGCGCGGTGGACCGGGGAAATCTTGTTGCGCGTGCAGAAATTGCAATAGTGGGTGTAAATTTCATCCTTGGAGATTACGCCGTTCGGATCGTTGCGGCACTCGCTATCCACAAATATGGTGATGTGGCTATACCAGAGCGGGTGTTCTGATTCGATTTTGCCGATGTAGATGTTTGATTCTTCCTGCCGTTGCAATTCATAGCTACCATGCTGGCGGATCGCTGGGAGAACTTCTTCAAACACCCATTTTTCGAATCGTTCGGCTGCTGGGAGTTTGGATTTTATGATTAGGCGGTAGAGGTCTGGTTCGGGGATGATAGTCATATCCTGAATTCCGCCGTTTGAGGGGATGCCCTGAATTGAGGCCCCCTTGCAATGTGTTGCAATAGCATTGCGCGGCTTGGCATAGCCGAGTGCGCTTGCAACATCCTTGGCTACAAACCAAGTATTGCCATTCAAATCATGAATGGTTCTGATTTCGTTGGAATCAAATACGAAAGAGACAACTGAACTGTTGTCAGAAGTGGGTGAATTGGCTACGTTCTTTCCAGCCATGGCAACCTCCTCGAAAGGTTGTTTATGGTTAGGCTCGGTTCTGGTGTTGGTAGCACCGTTCCGGGCCGTTTTTCTTTAGTCTACTTTTCTTCTTTCTTTTGCTTTTCCGCTTCGGCTATTCTTCGCTCCATTTCCTCCATAAAAATCTCTTTGAAGGTGATTTCGTGTTCCACGGCGTATAGTTTGTAACGCTTGTGGGTTTCCTTATCTACTTTGACCGTTATATTTACTTTTGCCTCACTCATAAGGATTTTGTAGTCCTGTAGTCCTCAGTCTGTCAACAAAATTATTTTCATATCTTGAAAAAATACTGTGATCATCTTATAGCAAGTTCAAATTGCTAATGCTTTTAAAATCAAATTTTGAATACAGGATCGCTTAATGAGAAAACTAGCTATAGCTCCCTTGATTTGCATAATTTTGGTAAGCCTAATTTCAATATCTTTTGCCGCTGAACCAAGCAGTAAAGCAAAATCCATTATGAAAGATATATCCAGAAATTTAAGAGACCTTCCCGATTTATCACAGGTTACAGGAGATTTATCCAAGAGCCGCGATCCCCAGCAGCATAAAGACGTGAAAAGATGGGTTGATCGGGATTTAAAAAAGCTAGTTGCTATTGATCCCGGTCTTACTGGTTCTTCATATGAAATATGGGGTGTGTCGTTTTCAAAACGTCTTGCAGATGGTCAAGCTATGATAGCCCAAAACGATGCCTTACTTTCAAAAGCACCGAACAAAAAAGCCTTGTCTAAAATCGAAAATGCTTTGTTTAGCTGTATGGCAGGTAAAAAGCAGTTGAAGAAAGATAATCCCAAAATGGACACGCTTGAATATTTCTATGATGATTATAGCAAAAGCAAAAAGTCAGCGGCAGCTATTGATGCTGGTATTCTGGATTACAAAAAAGCTGAACTGACAGACTGTGAGAGTAATTTTGTGACTCCATACATCGCTTTGAAAAAGACTAAAGCGGAAGAAAAGAAAGTAGCTGATCAGAAAGCAGCTAAAGAAGCTGAAAAACAAAGAATTGCAGAGCGGAAGCAATCAAATGACAAACATCAGCAGCTTATGGCTTTTGCAAAAAAGCTTGGGTTTACCAATGGCTACTTTGAAGGGATAAGAGTTTTGCTTAACGAAATAGGCTCAACAGCCTACACCCAATCAGAGTTAAAGAATATGCTAATCGTTTCTGATCGAATGGACGGCTATTTCAGCCTTGCAAGCCTCACAGAAAAATATGCCATTTACACATATTCCTTTGGTAGTGACTTTGCCCAGATTGCACTGATAAGGAAGCCGGGTACGGCATATCTTCAGGATTCAGATTTGCCTGATACTGTCTTCGGGTATGCCGGACTTGAAGAATTCACTACTGGGCTTGGCGGTCGGGTGCAGTTGGTTGTGTTGAGACAAGTTAGGTAGCTTGCGGAACTGGAAGCCGAGAAGAAACGAATCGCTAAACAGGTTACGGCTGAGAAGAAGCGGTTTGCGCGGATTTTGGCGGATGGGGTTAAGAAGTAAAAGGTATTTAAGAAAGGTGAAATTCTCAGAAGCCCAAACAAGGTTCATTCGATTTGTTACTTCTCTAGTACTATTGTCGATTGTAGCTTATCCTTTAGATTTATTTTTCCCGCCTAACCGAGAAATGCTAATGGTCTTTGGCGGCATGTACTCATTCTATGTCCTTGATTTTGCGTTAATGCATTTTGAAGATATGGGCTGGCTACACTGGCTAGGTATCATTTTTGCCTACTTCTTGGGAGCAATGCTTTTCGTTGGAGCTTATGGGAACTGGGATGATCTCAGAATGTCTTTTATAGTTGGGTGGGCATTCAATACCTATAAGCATGGCAGTATGTGGGTTATACAACTCGGACGAGAATTAATTAATAAGTTGAAGCTATAAGAAATAGAGATAGAGTTAATATAAGCAGTTACTAATTACCATCTGTAACTTTTATAAGCTGAAAAAATTCGTAAATCATTTACTCGAAGACAACGAGCATTAACATAGTCTTTATACGTTGTCCCTGTAATTATAAATTCAGCGCCTAAAAACTCACCAAGTCGAGCAATCGTTTTTTTATCAAAATGACCAGTGTGCTCAAGATTAATTCTTTCAATAACTTTTTTTGCTAAAGCTTGTTCAATTATAGAATGCTTTCCTGCTGATTCTTCTACAAGTGCTGTAATTAATTCTTCACAAAGCCTATCACTCTCAGAATCGATCTTGTTAACACCATTAAACCCATATTTATTTATATCCACAAATCCAGTAACACAAATAGTACTACCTTCTGGAATTGACGCTAACAGTTTGGACGCCACTTCCGAAGTGTGACTACGGCATCCGATTAAGGCCAAACAAAAGAAAAACAAAAAAAATCGCGCCCCCACACCTTCCTCCATATAATACATAATAATTAATCCACTGTGTGAGGAATACCATTCTACCAATATAGAGACAACCCTTATAACGTTTTAAAATGAAATAACAAAAAAATTATTGATTCTTCATTCCCCCTGAATACTCTTAACCCCCTGCCCCATTTTAGCCAGCAAGCACCCCTCAGCCTTACACTTATGATATCGAACCTTTATCCCCCCATCCCACTTGGGCGATGAAGTAACCGAAGCAGGACAGAAGTGGAAAGGCAAAAGAAAAGCCCGCCGGGAGGCGGGCTGTAGTTCTAGTAAAAATTGGAACATACCAATTAGTGACCGGACTTTTGCTTTTTCCTTGAATAAGCAACTATCCCTGCAATCCCCGCCCCAAGTAAAATGAAAGTTGATGGTTCGGGGGTTGGAACAGCTTGAACAGTGAAGGTTCCGTATGATGCTACTTGATCTCCTACTGACTGATATAATTCAAAGTTTAGAGCATCAAGAGACTGCATGCTGGCTACTGGGATTAAATCATCTGAGCCAGTAGAAGAAAAAATGTCCAACTCTCCACCATCAACAGAAGAACCAGAAATAGAAAAACTATCAGCCATGGAAATCATAGCCGCCATTTCGAGCATATCCACCATGTTTGAATCTTCGTAGACAAAACTAATTTTAGAAAAATCATCATCCTCTTTCATATAAAAATCGAAAGCGACATCATAAAACTCTTTACTAAAGTACGCGCCAGGAAATGCCATAAGAGCACTTAAGGTACCAGTAGTGGATAGAGGATCATCAAAAAAATCAACCAATACCCCCCCATTAAGTCCTACATTTTCTGCCAATGCCGCATAATTGTCTTGTAAATAGTTTTGGTTGCCAATGACTCTCCCTGAGAATGGGTCTATATAGGCAGTTTCTGAGAATGAACTAAATTTCAGACGGGCTCCACCCGAAGGATACATAACATCCATATAATTTTTAACATGAAATAATCCGAATAAATGACCGGCCTCGTGAGCTATAGTTTCGGCAATTTTTTTTTCATATCTTTCTATGAGGAGAGAACCAAGTTCTGCGTGCTCGTCATAAAATTTAACCAAAGTTTCTGGAGAAGTGAATGATATGAAATCATTCGAATATCCCCATAAATTAAGATCTCCTTTGACCTTTTCTATAAGGGAACTGCCCTGAAAACTATCTAGTACATATGCAACGTCATTGTAATCTCTGTTCTTATAGTCTATTTTTAAAGCTGTTCCACCAGTACCTTCGCCTAAGGAACCAGGATCACCACCATAAAAAATAGTCGAATAACTTCCTGCGCTAGGTTTCTCAGATGTAACTACAACATTAAATGGACTGTAAAGACTCTGTACATGCGCTGTTATTGAATCTTTCATTTTATTTGTAAGATAATTAGCTGCAGTCCAATTTTTTTCTAGTTCTCCCAGTCCTCTATCAACGGTTCTCTTCCCAGAAGAAAAATCCAAAAACAAAGTCTGAGCTTCTTTTTGTCCTCGGTCTGAAATTGTGGCTATTCCATTATCAGCAAAATGTTCTGAATACCCTACTACCTTTTGAGTTGTATACCATGACCCTAAATCCAAATTATGGTTACCAGCATTGTCAAAAGACAGATAACTTGGAAATGGCTTAGCTCCAGGAGGTGTAAGTGTAGCAAAATAATGCCTTGATCCTGAGGAATACCTCTGACCATTTCTTGTGACAAATCCATTGACTGGCATGTCTTCCCCAAAAAAATTAGTCATAGGCGAGGATGCAGAATATTTGGTATTGTAATAACTTTTGAGTTCATTCCAGTCTGCGACCTTAAAACTGTCACCAAATTCGTCAGAAATGACCTTGTTAATATCTGTAGAATGATAGTAGGCATCATTGGTCAAGACAAACCCATCATATATAGTTGCTGCTGAAAAAGCATTTCCAGAAAGTAGTATAAGAACAAGACACGTTGCAAAAATAATTCGAGAAATGCGCATACGATCCTCCATAAAGTTTTGAGGATCTAAGCAAAAATAACACCAAAACCTTTGCGCTGGTATAATCTTAGTTTTTCTTACAATAATTATTAGTATGTATATAAACATGTAATGCAAACTGACAATTAATGTAAAAATAGCCGACGACCATAACCGAAGACAATTTTATTCCCTAACTATCGAGTCAACTTGATTTTCTACTCCACCTGAATACTCTTAACCCCCTGCCCCATCTTAGCCAGCAAGCACCCCTCAGCCTTACACTTATGATACCGAACCTTTATCCCCCCATCCCACTTGGGCGATGAAGTAACCGGAATCCGCACAGCTCCGCACCACGGACACACCGCGCCATCCTTGGGCCTGTATGTTACGCCCTGTTTCGCTTTAGCCAGAGCCGCAGCAATCAACTTAGCTGACATCTTATCTCCCGTTGGTGTAAGGGTTGGTGGTTCGTTTCGGAGCCTGCTTTCTGGGCTTGGCACTGCCCTTCTTCTTAATGGACTTCACGTTCAGCAGGTCCGCAGCCGCTAAGTTATATCCGGCTATATCCCATGCATGGTTTGGCCTTCCTTTGGGGCATTCCCAAAAGCCTTTTTCATTCACGTATTCGGCGGTCATTTCCCGCGCCCATGCGTCCGAAACTTCACTATGCAGGTGATACGCGCCCGGATCAGCCGGGTTGATTTCCAGCCGATTGGAAAGCGAATTCTTGTAATGGGTCACGTTCAGGCGCAACAACTTCAACCCGCCGGGAATCGGCTTGTTTGATCCGGGGTAGGTATCAAGCTGGGTGTAGGCAAACGGGCGCGCCATAGTCTGCTCACCCTTGATGGGTAAAATGCGGCCCCGGTTCATGCGGCAGAAATCATAAACTTCATCGGTGCGATGCCCCATTGCATCTATCAGGGCCAGCCGGACAAGATAGGGGTTGCCCTGCGAATCTTTGTACTCACGATCCCAAAGGACTTCGGCGAGAGCTTCAAAGCTATCCACCTCACCATCAGCAACCAGCCACGATTCATTGATCATTCCGTAACCCCATGCCCGGATTTCATACGGGAAATATCCACCGCGCCCGGACTGCGTATCAATGGCGGCAGTCATGCACGAAACCACATTCCCGCCGGGAACCAACAGGCGCGGGCGGTCATCTTTCAATGCCAGGATTTTAGCTTCACTGCGTTCCTGCTGATAGTTCACCCACGGTTCCGCTTTGTGGGAGTTCATGAAGTCCTTTAACTTTTCCTTCCAATCCGGGTTCAAGCTGGACTTCTGACCACGCAGAAAAGCGGCGGCAACTTCGGAAAGCGACACGAACCGTGACAGCCAGCTAGGAATATGGAACCCGATTTTCTTGGGCCGATAAGTCTTGAGGTAGGTTTTAATGTCGATGCCCATTACCCGGTCGAACCAGCCGCCAAGACCAACAGCTTTATCGCGGATTCCATCATCCCACTTGCAACCCATATTCGGGCATTCATATGCCGCCAGCTTTTCGGATTCGACAGTTTCAGCGTACAAGGACGGGTCCATGCCTTCACGATCCGGGTACTTGATTTGGTCGAAATCAATTTCATGCTCATGTCCGCAGATAGGACAGCGCACCTTGTAACCGAACACCACTTGAGCTTCATTGTTCAGGGCCACCCAGATCGGCCCGCTTTCCGTGGTGGGTGATGAAATTTTTAAGAACTTGCGGTTGCGATAAGTACGCCCGCGCTTTTCACCGAGGCTTTGCGGATCGGCTTCCTTTTTGTTGGATGTGGTCGGGAACTTATCCACTTCGTCAAAGAGAATATACCGGGCAGGTTTGGAAGCCAGCCGGGAAGCTGAATGCGCCCAACCCATATAAATCGGCATATGCCGCAAGTTGATGCGCAGAGAGCCTTCATCGTCCGTGGAACCCGTGAGGTATTGCGTAAGTTGCGGCGAAGACTTGAACAGGGGCTGAACACGGTCCCGGCTTGCATCTTGAGCGGCGATTTTATCGGGATAGATTATCATCGCTGGCCCCGGTTCCCGGTCAACGGCATAGCCCAGCGCATTAAGCAGCACTTCAGTTTTCCCGACCTGCGGAGCGGCGCAAACTATGACGGTCTGAACGCAACTGAAAAACAGGCTGTCCATTACGTCCACCAGATACGGCGTTACGTCATTGCGCCATGGCCCCGGCAAAGAACTTGATTCCGGCACAAGCATGCGGTGGGCTTCGGCCCATTTGCTGACGGCGGTCTTTTTGCGCTTCCGCAGAATCTGCTTTTCACCCTTGCTGAATTCGAAGGTGTATTTCGTGCCGGTCATTTCCGGCGGCAATGAAAAACGATCCACCGAAACCGGGACAGGATTCGCGACCAGCTTTCTAACTATCGCCCTAGCTTCCACTTGAGAACTCCACGGTTATTTCATCAGTGCGTGCAAACTCGCTAAAAAGTGCGTCCAGTTCATCGTTGACCATCTGGATAAATGTGTCTTCACGTTCCACTTTGCCATCCACGGCAAAGATCAGGTCGCGGGCTTTCATGAGAAACAGTTGACGAAGCCCGGTATCAAGCACGGCGGTTTTGCCAGCCATGATCATTTCTACATTTTCGCGGTCAATGAGTTTACCAAGTTCTTTATGTAATTTCAGTCGCTTAAGCTCTGCTTCGCATTCTTTGTCTTTGGCTTTCGCTTCCTGAAAGCGTCTTGCAGCATCCCCGGTCAAACCTTCATCGTCCGGCTGATCCGCTTCCGCAACCTGCCCGATAGGAACCCAGCCAAGCTGTTCGGCAACTTCGCAAATATCGTCTTCGTAGTATTTGCCGTTCAGCGGCGGTACTTGCTTGCCCTTGCCCACGTAATTGAAGAAGGTCCGGCGCGAAATCTGCCAGCGGACTTTGCCGAATTGCTCCCAAGCCTGATTTATAGATTTGTAAAATTTATCAACCATTTAAGTAGCACCTGAATTAGAAGTAGTGACACGATTGATGCAGCTTGTGCAGTGTGCATATTTTTCAAAACTTTCCGTGTGCAAAAGACTCGGAGTCACTGTTACCCGTATTTCGCGGATCGCCGGGGAGGACCCAAAGGCAGCTGGCCTTCGACCATGCGCTTCGGCTTCTCATCTTCAACGAACGGAAGCCGATCCATGTAGACCAAGGCGATTAGCGGCGCGGCCTTTTCGTATAAGCCCCACATCTGCCACAGGGTTTCGAAGTTCTTCTTGCCCCATGCTTCGTCAATGATGACAACCAGCTCATCCTTTGCGTTCCGCTTAAGCTTGAAGCCCGTGCGTTGTTCCCGCAGAAGATTACCGAGGGTCTTCATTGCTTCATGACCGTCTTCGTAAATCTTCCACTCCCGGTTGAATTCTTCTTCCGAGATCGGTTCTTTACCTTCCTGCTTACATAACCGCTTGAATTTACAGTAAGGTGTTTCCGGTTCGGGCTTCCTGTATTTGTCCTGAAGCTTTGCTAATGCGTTCATACTGGTTCCGGTCCCAAGGTTTGTCCCGTGTTAGCCAACACTAAAAACCACCGAGAACATTAGTCTTTTTTATTTCTGTCCAACTGTCCCATGTACCAAGCTTAAAAACCAAATGCTGGAAGCCTCGCGTGTACGCACGCACCCACGCACGCATATAAACCTCTTTTGCCCTGCACCGTGGACCGCTGGTACCATCGTGGACCGAGCCAGTATTCACGGGCTTTGCCAAGCTCTTACACATGGGCCGGGCGGTACCAATACGCTGGAACCACTTCGCCGGGGGAAGTAGAAATTCCGAATAAGTATTGATTTGCCCAGCAGGTAAGGCGTGTCGCCGCAGGTCATTAGAAGGGGGTGCGGGGGAAACAGAGCAGGCCACGCCGCACGGGTATATGCCAGTGAAGAAGGTCATTAAGCTTTCAACTCAAATTTAGTTTTGATGCCTGCAACCATGCGGCAACGCTTGCCGTCAACGCGCGGGCGGGTTTCCTTAAGGGTCTTCACAGCCGCGTATAGCTCACGGAAGAAGTTTTCCTTATGCATAGCCTGATAGCCGTTTTCGGAACTGTATTCGCGATAGGACTTATACAGAGAGTCCTTAGACTGCTTCGCGCCGTCCTGAAGCTCACACTTATCTTCCACGAAAGCCTGCACGGGATTATTAAGCCGCCTATAGTCCATGAGCAGTTCCCGCGTTTCGTCACAACTGGTGAACTTGCCTTGCTCATAAAGGCGATGCAGACCGACCAAAGCCCAATGGAAGATTTCGGAAAGCTCATGCTCAACGAGTTCTTCAAAAAGGTGCGGGTTACGGTCAGGATCGTCTTCAAGAAACTGCTTCTTGAACTCAATGGGCAGCATGCGCCGGAAAAAGCCGTCCGTGTTATCCAGAACGCGGGGCAGCTTGTTAGCGGCAAAGGCCAGCTTGCAGAACGGTGTAAATTCAAAGCTGTCCTTATGCTTGAACGCGCCTTGAATAGCATCACCGGAAACAACGGCCTTGAAGATGGGTGTTTCCATTGCCGCCGATCCGATTTCCGTAGAGATGTTCAGCAGCTTGTTATAGAGACTGGCCCGGCGGAACTGGTCTTCCAAATCTTGAAAGGCCACCGCCGAGCAGTTAGCAGCGGACACAAGTTCACGCAGAACTTTAAGGAGTGTCGATTTGCCATCTGAACCGGGCCCGAGCAGCAACAGACACTTTTCAAAGCGAGTGTCGCGGGTAAGGCATAAGCCTGCGAATTCCTGAAGCTGGGCAATGGGTTCCGGGGTCTGGACAGTCTGTTGTAGAAACTTCTCCCAACGCTCACAGCGGGCTTCAGAATCCGGGTTAAAAGACACGTTCAGACATATAGTGGAAAAGTAATCGTGTTCGTGAGGCTTAAGCTCCAACGTCTTAAGGTTGAGCATGCCGTTTTGCAGGCATACCCATTCGTCACGGTCATTGACCGCGCGCCCGTGCGGAAGATTGGAAAGATTGATAGCCAAAGACGTTGCATCGTTCACACGCGCGGTTGTGGCCTCAATGCCGAGGTAATGCGTAGCGGACTGCTGAAGCGTACCACGTGAAATCTGTTCCCAGTATTTGGCGTTCCAGCGATACAGCAATCCGGTCATATCATCAGCAAGCAAAGGCTGGTCGCGTAGAAGCTGATCCGCAAGCAAGCGGGGCTTGAATTTGCCGTCATAGAAGAAGGCCCACTCGCTACCCATGTCGAACTCTTTAGGCGGTTCAACCTTGCGCGCCGTGGCTATGAGGTCTTGAAAATCCTTTGCTGTCTTGCCGAACTTCATAAAGAAGTCGGTGAGGTCGTGACCGTCCTTTTCGGGCCAGCTTCCATCCGGCTCCCGGCCCATGAAGTCGGGCCACTCAATTACGCGCAGGGAACGCACCACCGGAAGCAAGGCGCGGATAGCTTTTTCCGCATGAGCTTGCCCCGGCTGATCGGCATCATAAGCAAGGATAACGTCACGGCCCACAAACGGCTCTAAATGCTCTTGTGACCATTTAACCGTCTTGGATGTTTGCGTAGCAGTGTTGAAACCGAATGATTCACCGCACAGTGTGTCCGGTTCGCCTTCACACAGGACTATCGGCCCGGACTTGGCAATCATGGACGGAGCAGGAAACAACCGGGCGTTACCGTATCCCCTACCCCATGAAATAATCTTGCTCTTCAGGTTCGTGCCGGGCTTGCGGTAAAGCCGAATATTACGAAGCTGGCCTTGTGCGTCCCGGATCGGGATAGCAACGCGCATAGGCGCGCCGTTTATGGGCCTGATATTTTCGTCACGGTCACGGAAGCACATTTGCATACGCAGGTCGTGCCGTTTGATTACATCCGGCGACCAGCCGCGTACCTTCCTGAACACTTCAAACCAATCATCAGGCAACAGGGCCATCCGGCCCCACACGCTTTCAGGGATAACCGGCGTACTACCGCCCTTCCCTTCCCTACGTTTCTGCTGAACGGTCTTTCGGGGCTTGGGTGCATCCTTTACGCCTTGTCCGTATTTATCCTTGAAGCTCTTGAAGGCTTCATCATTTGCAAGGCCATTAACCAGCCCGTAAAGCTTGATCAGGTCGCCGCAATCGGTACACCCGGCAAGGCATTTGAAATAGTCTTCTTCGAAGTTGTAGCCAAAGGATGGGTTATCGTCAGCATGAAACGGGCATTTGCCGTTCAGCCATTTCCCTTCTTCCTTTGCGTCCTCAAACAATGAACACGCTATGGTCTTGCGTTCATCTTCGGAAAGATGTGTTCCGGCCCAGCCCATCGTTACCCCTTCACAAGGTATTTAATACGGTTACGCCAGAACAGAGCCGATGAAATCAGTTCCATGACTTCCTTATCGAACTCCGCGAATTCATCGGCACTGACCTTACCATCTTCCATGATGGCAGCGAACTTGACCACCGCGTCACTGAATTCCTTAGTGGTGCGGTTCATGTCGTCTTCAAGGGAGTCCGAAAAAATGCCCGCTTCGGGAAGCGAGACAACAACCATATTCATCTGCTGGGCAATGGCTTCAAGCGGGGCCACTGATCCGCATGTTTTCATAAGCGGCACGAGGTCCAGAACGCCCATTTTCGCGGTGGAATCTTCGGGGTTCAGTTCCTTGTATAAGGTCCAGTGGCTTTTGGTGGAACCGAAGGTCTGTTCGGTTATGACTTCCACCGACATATTGGGGTTCCGCAACACCATATTCTGGATTTCTACGGCTACGCTTTTGCGTTCGTCTTTCATGGGGTCCTCCGGTTCCAAAGATGGCTGCTATCTGTAGTGGATAGGCATTCTTTGCGGTGCTACTGTTCAGTTAATGGGTTCAAATTTATCTTTGTCATTGCTCTTCGGAAGCTCCCTCTGATATTTAGTCAAACCACCACAGAATGACTTATAAATCAGAAGGAGAACCGTAGATGCTGACTCATAAGTATTGCCCAATTGCAAAGCGTAAAATTAGTGAGGCTGGAGCCGATAACGCTGCAAGTTGTGACAATCTTGAATGTAAATTTTTGTACAAGAATCACTGTATTTTAATTCAGGGCCATTTGGCTGAAGAAACGGATCGAATGCTATTGCTTGAAATCAGAGAACTTCTGAGATCAAAGAAATAGGAATGTCAGCAGGAACAGGCGTAAATACAATAGAATGGTCTGCCTTGTTTCTGCTGTCCGCAAGCACTTCTCTTACGGCTTCAACTGCGTAGCTCGATTCGGCAAAGGTTAAGCCTGAAAGGTTTTCAAGCATCTTTTCGACAACCTTTCTTGCCTTTTTTCTCTCCGTGTCATTGAGCTTCGTATATGGGTACATATTCCACTCCTTTTAGCCGCAAGACACGCGCGCCCCACGGTCATCATATTTATAGTTTGGCTCCCTTTCCTGACATTCACACTCGCTGCACGTTAACGGTGGGCTTTGAGTGTGTTTGAATTGATAGAGGGGGCAATCTTCATTGCAGGGTTGGGGGGATTGGGTTGGTGGGGCATTAGTGTGCCTCCTGTGGTGGCAAAGGGAACTTCTCAGGATAGGCAATGTGCTGTGCCAGACGGACAACGGTAGAATCCGCCCGGAGCGTTGATTTGATACGGCGGTAGGATGCTGGATGGATTGATAGCGCGCTGGCTACGTTAGCCTTGCCTAGTTTTTGCTCTAGTTCGGTGACTAAATCTTTTGAGAATGGTTCGCTTCGTTTCATGTGAACACACTAGCGCAAATTGCACCAGCTGATCAAGTGCAATTTTCAAACTTACGAGTAAGATTAATATGATCTATTTAAATGCTTATGAGTGCAGAACTTTTTGAACAAACAGTTGTTGAAGAAATTTGCAGAATTGCAGATGAAAAGGACATGAACCACAGCCAACTTGCGAAGGCTGCTTTTGGTGATGCTGAAAAGTCAATAACTAGATGGCGACAGATAAGGCTTCCAAGAAAAAACACTGGAAAACCTCAATCTCTAACTGTGGCAGACACATATAGTTTATGTCAGGGACTTGGAATAGAATTTGGAACACTTATGTTCAGAGCGGGAGAACGATTTAAATTGAAACAAGACTCCAGCAAAACTGTTCGTGGTAAGAAGTCTGCTTAAAACTAATCTCCTCCAAGAACGGTCATATTAAAACTAAATCAAATCAACCTAAAAACCACCTCTTTCTAATTAAGACTAAATCCAAGAAGCCATAACTCCTTAATCATTAAATATGACTATACCAAAAGAAATAATCGCAATAATAAAAGATTCCATAAGTAGCGAGCTCAACGCAGCAAGTTATAAGATAATATTAACAATCGTCGTAATTTATGTTGTCGGATACTCTCTTGATAAAATCATTACATATTTTATTGAACAGAAGAAAAACAAGACTGCGGAATATGCTAAAATCGCCTTTCAACAACGCTACGACTGTGGAAAGTTAGTTTTTAAAGAAGTATACAAGACACTACCAAAAGCTACATTGACTCCCAGAGAGCTTACTCTAACAGAGGACATCAAACCTTTGCGAGACTTAGCAACAAATATGAAATTCATACTCTCAGCAGATGAACACAGTAAACTAACAGAAATAATTGACCATTTCGAAGATGCAATGTTTGGCAACCGAATTTCTATAGAAGGAATCAACACCTTATGCGACGGATTAAAACAGAGCCTAAAGCAATTAGACTAACAGACCAACTTAGAAATGAACTGATACAAACATATGGATCAGGGCTTATGGAACAGCAAAAATTCTACAGCAGACTAAAGCCTCACAACATAATGCATCGGATTCAAACCCCTAAAAACTTTAATTCTAGTTCAATAGGCGATTTCTTAAAGAATGTAGAATTTTTATTTTTTCTGGAAAAAAAATTGTTACCACCTATTCAATTTACTCTAAAAAAAACCAAAAAAAGTTCCCTATTAGGACTACTATTAACTTATAAAATTATGAGCTACAGTGCTCAAAAAGACCTCTTTCAGCTTCCTTTTTTCTATTCACCCGGATCACTTACTGATCAATTTTCAAAAACAGGTATTTATTCTATAATTAATGAACACCTAGTCAACAACAAATTTCCTGAAAAGCCAAACATCCTTCACAAACTATTAGAAGAGAATCTATTCATATACCCCAAGAGAATCAAACGCGGGTCAACTCTGACATGCCAAGAAATGAGAGCTTGTTTTATCGCTGAAATTTCAGATTTTTATGAAGCTAAAAACAACCATAAAGCTACAAGACTTATCTCCAGTTGTGTCAGTGAAATTATTAGCAATTTTTGGGCACATGCTAAAGGAGACACAGAAACAGTGATTGCGGCAAGGGGCACAAAAGAGAGTTTTACTTTAGTTGTTATTGACAATGGAGAGGGCTTTATCAGCTCTCTAGGGAAAGTATACAAAAAATCACCACCTGAAATCCTCCGAATGAGTCTTAACCAAGAGGTGACCTCTAAATTAAATACCGATCACATGGGGTATGGATTATACCATGTTTATGAGTTAATTAAAGCAAATGAAGGCACAATCAACGTGTGGACCGAAGGATATCACATGTCTGGATCTTCTAAAGATATAAAAATAACAGAATGTGGACATTGGAAAGGAGCTATAGTAGAAATTAAGTTAGGCTTGCAAAAGCCTAAGACTTTAGCAGATGTTTTTCCTGAAAGTTCACGTGACCCTAAAATTAAAATCAATTTCAGAGATTAATATGACTTCTATCGATATCGCTAAAGAGTTTAGTCCAAACATCACATCAAGCGAGCTTGGCGAACTTGTGTACAAGTCTTTATTAGAAAGACTAAACAATGATCAATCTATAGATTTAGATTTTTCAGGTGTGAATTCTGTAACTACAATGTGTTCCAAAAAAATATTTGGGAAGCTTTACTATGAACTTGGCGAAGAAAAATTTTACTCAGCCATCAAATTTAAAAATGTAAATGAAGATGTAAAAGTAATTATTTATGATGGCATATCAGGTTTTCTGTCTGACAAAATAAAACAAAGCAAGTAACATTCTATATACAGGATAATAATGAAATAAAAAAATAGCGCAATTTGCGCTATTTTTTTATTTACAAATAGTGCAATTTACACTAGCGATATTTATACACAACCCAAACAAGCCGAAAGCTCCGCGCGCAATAGCCGGACAGTAAGCAAGTAAAAAGCAGTGTTAAGCGTTTCAGGCACTCTATACCAACTGCGGTCCTTTCCCACTCCCCACCACCAAAACCGGAAAGGACCGCAAAACCAAGGACCAACTATGAGCAACCCATACGTTGAGCAGGAGCTAGAACAAATCAAAAACAAGCTTCAACTACTCCGCCCACACTTTTCAAGAGTAGGCATGGCGAAGATTGGCGAAATCTTGGTGAACCTCACAGACCTTAAAAACGATGTAACCCCACAAGACCAAAACCCGGCAAATGAAAACGACTGCCACCGTGGGTTTCATCACCATAGGTAAATCATGATCAAACCGGGCATACGGCTTCAAATTCAACGGCCCCGACAATACCCGGTGCTTGTACAGGTCCACCGCAAAGACGAACGCGGATTCTGGATCGGCTTCAAAATCGAGAACGGGCGCATGAATAGCACATGGCTTCGCACTTTCAGAAAAGAACATGTAACCGCCATAGAAACCGAGGAAGGTTTGCGGTGCGTATTTCAGGAGGCTTTAATATGAAACGGACCACAAGACGTATTATTGAAGGCTACGATTACGAGATAGACGATCAAGGCCAGCTTTTTAGCTTGGTGGATGTTCCGGGCTTCGGCATCGGCTATCAACTCATGCCATCTAAAACCCGCAAAACCGGAAGCCCTACCTATAAACTGACCAGAAACGGTGAACACATCACCTGCCGGGCAAATGTTCTGGTTGAGCAATATTTCACCACAGGCGAGACTTTTGATTCCAAATGGTACTGGCGTACCCGCAAGGCCGCAAAAGAGCATAACGCCGAGCTACGCACCGCATTCCTGAACCGTAATTCAAAAGGGCTTCCACACCCTGCCCCGGTAAAGCTTGAAGCGAAAGAAGAGAAGCGTAAGCCGTATGTGTACGTCCCGTGGGGAGATTTATACCGTATGGAATCAAGCGCATGGGAAGAAGAAAGGTACTCTGCCGCCCTCGGTAGTGATTCACGCGATGCTTTGATTTGTCCTTTGAGGTAGCCATGTCACTTTCAAGCACCCTTCAATCCCATTTAGGTCGCCGCTTCACAGCCGATGATATTGCGGCTGAGTTTGCTAAATCCAAAAACTGGGTCTATAGAAATGCAAATGCCCTTGGTGGCGTTAAAATGGGAAAAGAATGGGTGTTCTTTGAAAATAACATGGTCGCCTGCCTCAAGAACAGAGGAAACGACGATGCCAATACAGCGAAAAAACAAAAAGACCGGGAAGCAGGAGTGGTTCGCACGGATCACCATGCCCACCGGGAAGCGCAAAGAGCGCAAATGCAAGAACAAGACGGAAGCCTTGGATTGGGAAGCTTTGATGCGTCAGAAGCTGAAAGAGTGCTCAAAGACCCCGATCCCTACGATCTCCTTGCACAGTCTCGCAGTTCGTCACCTTGAAGCACAGGAAGCTAAAGGAATCAGCAAGCGTTGGTTTCAGGATAAAAAGCTGGTGCTTAAGGAATTACTTAACGCGCCCGGCGTACAGCCGTTAAAACCTGCCTCAAATCTGGATCATGAAACGGTCCGCAAATTCCTTGATACCATTTCCAAAGCCAAAAGCGGAGCAAGGGCCAACCGCTACCTTCGCCACATTAAAAGAATGTGGGCATGGGGCAAAAAGGCCGGCCTAGTTTCCGGTGAATGCCCTTGGGACGTTGAAAAGTACAAGGAAAAGAGAAACCCGCGCTACGTACCGCCAGAAGACGACTTTTGGAAGGTCTACGAAATAGCGGATCAGGTACCTAACGGCGGAACTCATGCCAGTGGTGAATATCAGTTGGAGCCGCACCGTAAAACCCTGCTGTTGACCTACCTTCACACAGCGGCCCGCAAGTCTGAGGTGCTGGAACTTAAAAAGGAAGACCTCGACTTCAGCGCGCGCAAGATCCGCTTATGGACTTCCAAGCGTGACGGCGGAACAGAGTATGATTGGATACCCATGACCGGGATTCTATGTGAAGAGCTACAGAAGCACTTAGAAAGGCAAAGACTGACCTTTCCTTTTGCCGAGCATGTATTCATCAATCCCAAGACCGGACGCAAGTATTCCAGCGTCAACAAGATGATGGACCGCATGTGCGACAGGGCCAAAGTAAAGCGTTTTGGCTTCCACGCGATTAGACACCTCACCGCTTCCATTCTGGACAGTAAAATGGTGCCTATGGCGGATATTCAAGCCATCCTTCGCCACAAATCTTCAGAGGTAACGGCTAGGTATATTCACTCAATTCGCGGAGCACGTGTTGAACTGGATAAAGTATTCGGGACAGGCAAAGTGATCAGCCTAGAGGACAAGAAAAAAGCCTGTTCGGGTGAACAGGCTTGAAAAATAAGGTGAGTAAAAAGGTGAGTTAAGTTTGACAGCTATGCACCCTAACACTCTAAACCCTTGAAATATCTGGCGGGCAATACAAGATTCGAACTTGTGACCTTCAGCTCCGGAGGCTGACACTCTATCCAACTGAGCTAATTGCCCGCGCCGAGCGTTTTAGTATCCACCACCATGCTTTTCTGTCAAGAAAAAAAAGCTTAATCTCGCCATATTCTTACAATATAATCAGATTTGAAGTGATGCAGGTGCCATTATTACCCATTCTAATGAATGTGGCAACGATTCTAGGACAGTTCACTCTTCCTGAACCGGAAGGACAACCCTGCTGCCACAAGCATAACAATATCGCGAATTATGGTTTCCACCATATTCGAGCTCTTGGCTGCGTCGGTGGAAAAACAACCGCAGGCCACATCTATACCACGGTAAAGATTGGCTGACAGTGCAGCGATAAAGACCAGCAGCATAGCTGTTAATACAGCAGTTGCTGTTTCAAGCATCACATTACAGATCAGCATGGCTCCGCAGACAAATTCAAGCCACGGGAGAAAGAAAGCCACCGGCCCCACCATAATATCCGGCAGAATCTGGTAATTTTTGATAATTTCAGCAAATGCTAACGGATCAACAATTTTATCTACACTGGCTACGACAAAAACAATGCCGAGAAATATCCTGGGGAATGATCTGAATTCCATCAGTTAGCCTCCATATCGCGTCCGGCACTGAGCCAGCCGTCTATTCCATCAGTGTAGACACTTACCTTCCTGAAACCAAGCTCAAGCAGCTTCTTGGCAACAATCATACTTTTACCACACGACAACCCGTCACAATAAACAATAACCGGCAGTTTTTTATCCAGAGGCCCAGCCAGGGCAGCAAGTTCATCCTTAATGGCCCATGACGGGATATTGATTGCACCGGGAATATGCCCCATGGCAAAATCCATATCACTTCTGGCATCAACTACCTGAACATTTCCGGCATCATAGGCTGCTAGAATATCTGCAGTTACAATCTCTTCAATTCCTTTTGGCTGAGGATTCAACACTTCCTCTACAGTATACGGATTAGAGCGTACCATATTAAAGGCAAAAGCCAGCCCAGCCGAAAGCAGACATATAAATATAAACTTAAATAAATAAGCCGTTGTCTTTCCGAATCTCATTCAATCTTCCAAGTTGAAGGTTAACGGATAAAATAGGATTCACTTCTCCTCATAGCCTGCACAGGAGTATCACGAACCAATTGAACTAGGCAACGAATCACCTGAAATAACAGACGCGGAGTGATCAACCGCATATTGGGCATGCAGTATGGACAATAAAAAAGGGTGTGTTCAATCTGAACACACCCTTCTTCCAGCGAGACCGGACACCCGGGATAAACCGTTACCGCTGCTTCCTTTCGGACCTGACGGGGTTCACAGCGCACCCGCCATCCGGCCTCTCTGTAAAAGATTTCGTCCTTGCGACGAGGTGAAATATCTATTGATTCACAGCTAAACTGTCAAGCATTATCGTAAAAAAGTCTGAATTTTTTATAAAATAATCAATCTCAGAGCAATTTCAGCACCGATTTACACATTCATTAAGCTCAATTAGCACTTTATCTAAGCTAGACTTTCTGCTTATTCTGCTCAAAAGGAAACAACTGAAAAAAATATACGGAGACTATCATGGAAGCAAAAAACGTGAAGGACGTCGAGGGTATAAAAGTAGCCAAAATAGGCTACAAAAATGAAGAACACGAAGTAAAAGGCGTTACTATCCGCTGGCTTTCCAAAGCAGGCACAGATGCCAACGGCCAGCCTGAGTACGGGCTGCGGCATTTCACAGTGGAACCGGGCGGAGAGATTCCGGCCCACAACCACTTCTATCTCCAGACCGTATATATTGAAAAAGGCAAATTCGAGTGTTTCAGTTATGACCCTGAAACAGATGAAGTTACAGACAGTAAAATCTGCGGCCCCGGAGATTTCGTCTATTCAGAATGTATGGAGCCTCACGGAATGCGCAACATCAGCGAAACAGAAGAAGCCACCTTCCTCTGCTGCATTGGTTGCGTCTACGATAAATAAAGAAAAAACATAAGCCTCCGGACGGCGCAAGCACCGGAGGCTTAAAAATTTATCCCCGAATTACAGTTCAAGCTCGAAATCAGCAAGCAGCTCCGCGCCGCCCGCCTTTTCACCCCTTATGTAATTATAAACGTTACCCTCATGAACATTCTGCAGGTAGATGGGAAACGTTTCCACCTGCGCTACTGGTGCCTTCTCATAAATACCGGGATGATCAATCCAGTATACGGTATGCCGGGTTCTGCTCGTCTCAAGCAGGCTCACAAAAGCATTCGTGATATCTGTGAAATCGTACACATCCCCATCACAGTACTGATATCCTTTTGGAAAATTGATATAAAGCTCCTCAATGCTCTGGGCAGGATTACTCAACACATCCTTAACTACCCGGTGAAGAGTGCTCACGAATTTTCTGGAAAGCGCATCATCATTATCCAATCTGGTTGTTAAAATATAGTCGAATCCTTTAGATGCTTCAGCAATATAATCCTTAACTCTGGGCATTACAGTATAAAATTCAGCACAATAGATTGGCTTGATGTTTTTGTATTTCTCGAAAACACGAATCATTTGTCTGAATTTTTCAGGTGTTTCTTCATCAAACAGTATAATCCAATCAAAATTCTGCTCCTCCTGCGCAATAATGGAAGGCAGACAAAACCTGCTGAAGAAATCAAAACGATCCAAAAGCCATGTATCGTTCAGGCGGAGCTCATACTCTTCCGGGTGAATATTCACATTGAATCTGGTGATAATAAAATGCCTGAAATTCATTTATTACTCCTGTGAAAATATCAAATACAGAATATAACCACACAGAAGCTTACTGATTTTTAATCCAAAAAACAATCGGCCTGCCCGAAATTCAGGCAGGCCGATATTGTGGTGTCGGTGTTGATTCAATTTTGCCGGTTTGAATCAGTGGTTAAAGGTCAATCGGAAATAGTTCTTAGTTATGACTATAGCTTAAGATGCTTTTTTTGCAAACTGAATTCTGTAATTAATTATATCGTCTACGGTGAGTACCGGAAGATTGTGCTTTTGGCCGAATTCAATGATCTCCGGCAGACGTGCCATGGATCCATCGGGATTTGTCAGCTCGCAGAGCACTCCGCAAGGCTTAAGACCAGCAAGAGACATCAGGTCCACAGTTGCCTCGGTATGCCCTTCTCTCTCAAGAACACCGCCAGCGCGGGCCCTTAAGGGAAACACGTGTCCGGGACGATGAAGATCTGCAGGACAGGCTCCTTCAGCAATTGCAGCCCGGACAGTTGTAACACGGTCAGCTGCGGAAACGCCTGTGGTAACACCTTCAGCCGCTTCAATAGTCACAGTGAATCCGGTCTGATAACGGCTGGAATTCGCTTCAACCATCATAGGCAGATCAAGCTCCCTGATCTTTTCTTCGGTCAGGCACAGGCAAACAATTCCGCTGCATTCACGGATCATCATTGCCATCTGCTCATCAGTCAGCATTTCTGCCGAAAAGATCAGATCACCTTCGTTCTCGCGGCTTTCATTATCGGTTACAAGAACACCGCGTCCTTCACGCAGAGCCTGCAGGCCTTTTTCCACCCGCTCAACCGGGGAACCAAACTGTGATAAAAGATTCTGATTCATGGTAAATCTCCTTATAAAAACTGTTACCAGAATCAGGGCGATAGAATCAGACAGCTGCCCGCAAAAAGGCAGCCACGCAGGGGCTGAACGCCTCCGCGGGATGTACTGTCTTACTCTCTTCCATCCGGACTTTAACCGTCGGCTCCGGAGTCTCACCGGATCTGCTGACCCTTTTCCACCATTTGGAAAAGGCGCTCGCGGGCTTATTTCCATTTAAGAAAACTTACCGCCGGTGGGGAATTCCACCCCGCCCTGAGAATAAACACGAACTAACTACAAAAAATTTGATTGGTTAGTCAAGCACATCCGGCACTTGTGTTTATAAACATTTGCTTAACTTCTCGCAGTGTGTGTACATACTTATATTTTTGAAGTATTATAAACCCTAACCAGCATAGTAATAATAAAAAGAATAGGTCCAGGAGATTAATCCATGAAGCTCAAAAACAAACTGACCCTATTTCAGATTATCACCCTTGCAATTTCGATTATTTCACTATGTGTAATTTTCATCTATCAACTGGATAAATATTCCATACGTGAGCAAAATGCATATAGAGAGAACATGTATGCACAAAAATTAAAAGAGCTTACAGAACTTGTGAATATGGCTGACAAGACAGTTGATGCTTATTATGAAAAATCTCAGAACATTGAACTCCTTAAAAAAGAAAAGGCTGCTTCACTTAAAAAAATAATAGATTCAGTAACAAGTCAGATAATTGCTTTTAATAAAGAAAATACAGGATCAATACCTCAGCTGGAATTACAGAATAAGCTTAAGAGCCTTGTAAGATCCATTCGCTACGATGGTGACAACTATATCTGGATTAATGATATGGATGCCAAAATTATCATGCATCCCATTTCTACTCATCTGGATGGCAAGAATCTTTCCGACATGCAGGACAGCAAAGGGAAATTCCTTTTCAAGGAAATGGTCAGAGTCTGCCGGAATGACGGCGAAGGTATGGTTGACTACTGGTGGACCAAACCAGAGACAGGCACAGATACCCGCAAAGTGTCTTACGTAAAGTTGATCCCGGAACTTGGCTGGATATTGGGCACGGGAGCATGGATGGATGATATAACCTCGGAAATGAAGAAAAATGCTCTCACCCAGCTGGCGAGTATGCGTATGCGCGACGGAAACTATTTCTGGGTGAATGACATGAACTCGCACATGGTAATGCACCCCATAAATCCTGCATTAAACGGCAAGGATATGTCCGGGTACACTGACACGAAAGGCAAGCATCTTTTCCGGGAGATGATTGATGTAGCAAAGACCAATGGGGAAGGAACCGTCGAATACTGGTGGGGTAAACCGGGAAAAAGCGGCGATTACCCCAAACTTTCCTATGTTAAGCTTTTCAAGCCGTGGGGCTGGATCACAGGCATGGGAGTATATACGGATGATATAGACCAGGCCCTTGCTCTAAAACAGGCGGAGCTCCGGTCAACCGTCAACTCCATGATGCTGCTTGCCCTGATTGCCGCAGGCATTTTAGCTGTGCTGCTTACCATTGCCGCGAACTTCTTCGCAGGCAGAATAACCGGAACAATAGGAGCAGAACCGGAAGAGCTATCACGAATTGCAGGTGAGATGGCCCACGGCAACTTGAACCTGGGACTGGATGAACGAAACGCGACCGGGGCTTTTAAATCCATCGTAAAAATGATCGCCGGCATCAGGGCAGTAGTCAACAACGTACAGATATCCACTGAAAATGTTTCCTCAGGAAGTGAAGAACTTTCGGCCTCAGCGCAGATTCTGGCTCAGGGGGCAACCGAACAGACCCATGCTGTGGAAGAATTGGGATCAGTTGTAGGAAACCTCATTACCAGAATCGAAAACACGTCAGTCAATGCCCGTAAAACTGAAGCAATTACAGCCAATGCGGCTAAAATAACACTCGAAGGCAGTAAGGCAGTTAAAGCAAATCTTTCTGCGATGTCTGACATTGCGGATAAAATAGGTATTGTGGAAGAGATTGCCCGTCAGACCAACCTGCTGGCTCTGAACGCAGCCATCGAAGCAGCAAGAGCCGGTGAGCATGGCAAAGGATTTGCCGTAGTGGCAGCTGAGGTCCGTAAACTTGCGGAACGCAGCAGGGTTGCGGCAAACGAGATCAGTGATCTTTCAGCAAACAGCCTTAACATTGCAACAGAAACCGAGCAAAACCTATCATCTCTGTTGCCTGAAATTCAAAAAACCTCAGAACTTATCAAAGGCATTACATCATCGTGCTCAAAACAGAATCACGAAGTAGACCGGGTGAAAAGTTCCATTAGCAAGCTTGACTCTGTAGTGCAGTTGAATGCTTCTTCATCAGAGGAAGTAGCTGCCACCTCAGAAGAACTTTCCGCTCAGGCTGAACAACTCAATGCAGCAATGATGTTCTTCAAAATCAGCTGAGGTTACGCCCAAAAAAAAGCTCCTGCATCTTGTAATGCAGGAGCTTTTTAAAATCTGATTAAATTTTCTGCTAAAAGCTGTCAGCAAAAAGCTGCTCAATGGCTTTCTTGCCATTATCTTCAAGAAAACGGGTACCGGTTGCAGTAAAGTGCCTATGAGTGATCTTAGGCGCCTGAGAGCACTCAACCCACTTTTCTTTTTCCCAGCAGAACCATGCATTCTTATCCTGAGAAAAAACATAAAGAGGCTTGTTGCAGATCTTGGCAAACTCTGCTCCCCAGCCGGTTCCGCCTTTGACGGTTCCGTCTTCAAGGATGTTACCGATAATGAAAATCTCGTGCCCGCTGTTCACCTGCCAGCAGATGGATTGCAGAACCTTGCGAAAAATAGGAGCGCGGGTGAAACTGCGATTCATGAGCTTGGAAACATAGGTAAGACTCACGTCTTTACTTTCCAGCTCTTTTTCAGTGAGAACGCGCAGACCGCGGCTGCGTGTAATCTGATGACCTTCAAAACTGTAGTTTACTTCCTGAAGGCCGTACTTTTCGGCGTTTATCCCGAACTCACTCTCGGTGCCGGGAGCTCCGCCGCTATATAGAATGAACTCTTTAGGATTACTCATTTCTTCCTCCAGTGTTGAGCTTGTGTAGGATCGCGAATCAGACTGATACATAAAAAAGATCAAGTCCACAATCAGGAATCCACGGTTGAACTACAATATCTGACTGTCTTAACCCATACGACAAAATCAAGAACATATCTACAGAAAACGTTTAATTCCACAGACTAAGAATCAGAACCGAAAAACCTGTCTCTAAAGTTCACCTAAATGATGTATTGAAGTATATTCTCCTAATCATGTTTATCATAGAACAAAATGCGGACTGCAAGAACAAATTAAGACTTCATTTTTTAAATAAAACAATGCAAAACTTAATGTATAATTTATTTTTTAATGTAGTAAATTTAATTTATACATATACACACCTACAATAACAGCATATTGCAGACCCAAGTCACATAAACGTAACCTTGTGCTTTTTTTCCCGTAATTATGCTCTAGACAAAACAAAATTTTGGTGTATTATCCTTCTTGCTGATTCGGGCTGGAAAATCTCAACATCGTAAATAGCCGCGGCTAAACCGTATGGAGGTTTTTATGAACAAAAACAGCAGCATCGGGGAAACCACTGAGGCTTTGATCAAAATGGAAAAGAACGATCCCCACAAATATCGTTCTGTGAGCAAAAACATTGCCGCCATGGTCAAATCCCTTGACGAACAGGAAAAAGCAAATTCTTCCGAAGAAAAGGAAGAAGACGCACAGGCCTAGCCTGACTCCACGAGTCCATGACTCAACCCCAACACAGCAGTCTTTGATCCCGCACCAATTCTTAATGCGTCTGACCTAACTGAGAATCAAGCCAGGCGGATATACTGCTAACAAAATCGCCGGACACAGAATCAACCCAGTTTACCTCCTCCCCTGCACCGTTCAGGTTCTTTGGGGAACCCTCAACTACGGTCAATTGATGAGGAGGAGACTGGAATCCGGTTTGCAAAACAGAAATAACACTCTTCCAGTCAACACCGACGTTCCTGAACCCGAGAAAAGCAGGAAGACCATCAGGAACTGCAGACGCAACACTTTCCGGATAAAGACCGTCCGCCGGACTGTCTATTGTCAGAATGACAAATCCAAGCCGCCCCGCATACCGAGGTATGCGGGGTATTTTCTCGACCTTATAGCATCTTAGCCAAAGGCCGATGCGTCCTTCATCAACTTTTGAAATTTTCATAAGCCTCTCAGCCGCTCTTTTCAAATTGGCGCTGTCAGGATTATTCACCACCTCAACAACCACCCCCCGCCCGCAGAGATGCCTTGCAATCTCACTAAATCTGGCAGCAGGAATCTCTTCACCACATGCGGCAAGAATAACTGCCGGATAGCGCCCCTTGCGAACCGGAACAAAAAGATTATTCTCTTTACCAACGCTTTCATCATTTAGAGCATCAAGACGCCCCTTGACCGGATACTCAGCTGCTCCTTCCCCAGGAAGCCACATGAAGCGATGGATCCAGTGTTCATCCCCCGGCAAAAAGACCACTGAACCTTCAACCGGCTCGTCCTCATCAAAGGAAGGGCCGTATGTATAGATAAAATCTCCGTACCCGGCTTTCTTCAGCCTGCGAATCAACCCGGTTTTACGATCATGGAGCACAAGGCGTCCATGCTCGGCACGGTCATCAATGACCACCACCTGTCGCCCTGTTGAAGTTTCATAATGTCCACGGAAATCACTCTCATCAAAACCATACCCCGCAATGCTATCCATCGACCGACTCTCGGACCCTCTTTTAAGCACCACGGTGTTGTTGCCTATAGTTACACCCTTTCCCTGCCTCAAAACAACAGCATCAGGATTGCCAGAATCCCTTTCCAGCATTCCCTGTGCTATTGGAGATTCACTCTTCAGGGGTTCAGGTTTCTGTACTCTTTGAACTTCAGGTGAGAATCTATCCACTCTCTCATCTTCAGCAACATGAGCTCTTACCGCTGATTTATCCACTTTGACATCCGGCTTTGATTCTACCCTTTGTCGCGGTAAATGCCCTGCTTTAGACTTTTGTTTCTTTTCCGGACTGCGATTAATATCGGGATTTAATGGAAAACTTCCGGATGAGGATGCAGGGAGGTGATTGCCCTGGTCGTTAATCACAGAAATAAGATCCAACCCGAGAACAGAGAACGACTCATCCGGAACTGACACAGCAGATGAGAAAAAAAACAGCACAAACAGGACGTGCAAAATAAGTGAACACAACGCTGCAAGGTAACGCAAGACTCCTCCTGTATACTTCTGACAATATTCCTGTTTGAATATTATTTCAACAGTCAGAGCGATTTTCTATTTCATTCCAATATGATATAGTTTTAAAACAGGGACATCAAAACCACTACTTTAAGAATATTAATAGAATAATTAAATTTTCCTGTTGACAGCGAGCGGTATTCCACATAGAACCCTCTTCACTTGAGTCGGGATGTAGCGCAGCCTGGGAGCGCACTTGAATGGGGTTCAAGGGGTCGGAGGTTCAAATCCTCTCATCCCGACCACAAGAAGGAACCCGGAAAAGACCACTGAGAAATCAGTGGTCTTTTATTTTTAGGTGCATTAAAAATTCATCAGAAAAACGAGCGCACCATGACAATATTTCAAATATCCACAGAAGACGCCTTGTACCAGCAGGCCAGAAAACTCAGACACCAACTCTTTTTTGCGCCACACAACCTCCCTGAAAGCACCCTTGATGACGACAACGAGCTCATCAGCTATCATTTCATAATTACAACCAACAGCCAGCTTGCAGGATACGGACGGCTTACAAAACTAAACGGCTATGTCTTCCAGCTATCACAAATGGCTATAAGCCCCTCTTATCAGTCAAAAGGACTTGGCACCGCACTTTTAAAGAAAATGATGAACACAGCCGTTTCTGACGGCGCTGAACAGCTCACCCTAAATTCACGCCTCCCTGCCGCTCGACTATATTCCAAACAGGGCTTTAAAGCTGAAGGTGAGATATTTCATTCTTTAGCCACCGGCATTCCCCACGTCAAAATGACCTATAACTGCAGGCAACCGAATTAAAGATCTTTCAAAAAACAAGAGCCCCGCAATCATCTCTGATTGCGGGGCTCTGAAAATATTACAAGCCACCAGCTATTCAGGCATAGTAACTTTACGAACAGTAATCTGGTAATTCTCCGGGATACCGTCCTCTGCAGGCTTGAATACGGGGTCAAGCAGCATATAAGCTTCCTGACCTGCATCACCCATTTCACGGATCATCATATCCTTAGGCTCAATCTCTACATCAGTATTGAAGGTAACAATTCTGTTCATCGAAACAACGGCCTTCAATCCCTCAAATCTTTTTCCATCTGCTTTGACAAGAGTAACATTGTCTTTAGCCATTCCAGGTAAAATCATTATATATCCTCACATTTTTACGGGTATCAGAACCGGGACATCATAGTCCTGTGAGAGGGAATGTCAAATATCCATCAATCAAAGCCGCCCTTCCATCATAAACAGGGGCAGAACACCCAAAGCTCCCTTTACCCGGCATGCATAAGAAAAGCCCCTCGCAATTTTCATTGCAAGGGGCTTGTAAAATCAAGCTGGCGGAAAGGAGAGGATTTGAACCTCCGGTTGCGTTAACAACACACGCTTTCCAGGCGTGCTCCTTAAGCCGGACTCGGACACCTTTCCGCTTGGGTGAGAAAGGGTTTAGCCAAATCGTATTTGCTTGGCAAGCATTTTTTTCAATTATTTTAATATAAATTAAAAATGACTGGTTTTATGGACAATTTAATTCATAGTCTGAGGACAAATCGCTGGTTTCGACTCATTTATTGACCTGTCAGCCGATGACGTCGGCATATTATGACAAAAGAAGAAGACCAGACGACATCAAATTTCTCTCAATTCTTTTATAAGCATTGAATTTCAAGTTTATGCTTTTCTAGTAATAATCATGAAAAATGCAAAATGCAGGCTAATATCAACTAGGTATTTCAGCCCCCTTCTACTGCCCCAAAATCTGACCCTAAACCTTAGGACATTGCCGAATTCATCGCGACAACCGCGCAGCACGAGCCACTTTGCCGTTGCCCCATACAGATTTATTTGGGCAAAATTAATCCTCTCAAAAACTGGCAATGATCCATTCACGATATTTGGTAAACCAACTATGAACCAATATAGACAGAACATAAACACGCCCAACCAAAAGAGTACTACTTTTTCAGCAACGACTGATCAAAAAATACGCACTATACAATAAAGACAGGACTGAGCATGGAGCAAGACATGTCCTCGAAGTTGCCCCGCAAGATAACTACCGGATTGAAAGACGATAACAGTAAATATTAACCACCTGTTTACAGAGGACCCCACCTGCACTTAAATACAGCCACCTTCCTTGCAAGCAATGACAACCTCATAACCTCGTCTTAATTAGACATCATTGCCTAATCCCACCCCACAGGTAAAATGGCCTAAACCAGCATATTCAGCCATAAAACTCGAAAATTCGGCTGTAGCAGCACGCAGCTACAGATCACAACATGGATGTTCTGGAATAAATAAGGATTCTTTTCACCACCTGACGCCCGGCCGAAGCATGCCAACCAAACAGGCATTATGCACTCAGCTTAGCCGCAGCACACTCCCTGATCCTAAAGAGGAATATGTACCTTTCATGACTGACGGACACTCCTCCCCAAAGCATGCATGATACTATAGAAATTAATTAAAACGAACCAGATGAGTCCGGTTGTCAGAAATGCTTGAACACTGAAATTAACTCTAAAATATGCCGCTTAATGGGGGGGGCGGCACTTGAAATATACACCGGTTCATAGAACTTCAGGCTAAGCAGTATTCCTGCAACCGGTTCAACATCATTAATATAGGTAACACAGGTTTACGATTAAAACATAATCGGTTATACAAAGTACAAATCCAACTGCCATAGCTCAATTCGGATTTCAATCATCCAAATTTCCAAGTTACCAGCACACCTGTTCTCCAGATCCCCTTGGCTTTCAAGTGGCGCTATGATACAAAACATAAATTAAGCCAACTTTATTTAGCTCTAACTGGAGATTTTATGTTTTCTGCTGACGACTTGTTAAACCTTTTAAATAGAATTCCACTTTGGAAAAAGATCTCTTCGATGCCTGCCAGAATTGAAGAACTTGAAAAACGTATAGCCGAGCTGGAAAAAGAGAAACTAGCAACTCAAAAAAGCAACGAGGACAACTACATCATACATAATGGAGTTGCCTATTGTGCAAAATGCAAAGTTCCCATGGTTGATTGCGATGGAATCCTTTTATGCTTTGACTGCGATAAGCAAATAACGATTGAACACCACGACATCACCAAAACTATAGCTGAGCTCAAACTCTGAGCAGTTACCAGCACGAAGCCAGATCATAACATATTCTTCTCAAACACCACCCCTGCCTTAATATTAACCGTCCTTGCATGTCATGATGCAAGGACGGTTAACTTTGTAGCCCTTTTAGCAAAATCCCAAACCAAAAGAAAAAGCCCCTCGCAATTTTCATTGCAAGGGGCTTGTAAAATCAAGCTGGCGGAAAGGAGAGGATTTGAACCTCCGGTTGCGTTAACAACACACGCTTTCCAGGCGTGCTCCTTAAGCCGGACTCGGACACCTTTCCGCTTGGGTGAGAAAGGGTTTAGCCAAATCGATCATGCTTGGCAAGCACTTTTTCCATTTTTTTCTAATTATTCTAAATAAAATCTAGAAAAGCGTTATTTCGGGAGCTTCAGACTGCCGATAAACTCATCCAGGGACTCAGCTTTTACCCTCTCGAGAACTTTTGGAAGTTCTTCCGCAATTTTGAATGCTGTATCCGGGCTGATAAAGTTACCGGTTCCGATCTGCACGGCCTTGGCTCCTACCAGCAGGAATTCTGCTGCATCTTCAGCAGTGGTAATACCGCCAAGCCCCATAACCGGAATCTTGACCGCATTTACGGTCTGATACACACAGCGAAGCGCCACGGGCTTAACCGCAGGACCGGAAAGTCCTCCGATGACATTGGCAAGGCGCGGGGTGCGGCGTTCAATGTCCACCGCCATACCGGACAGGGTGTTGATGAGTGAAAGCGCATCCGCACCGCCGTCCTCCGCAGCTTTAGCACAAACGGTAATATCAGTGACATTTGGGGAAAGCTTGATGATTACAGGCTTGTTTCCGGCATTCTTCTTGACCGCCTCGGCAACCTTGGTGATCTGGTTCGGATCCTGACCGAATGCGATACCGCCTTCTTTAACGTTAGGACAGGAAACATTGACCTCAAGAGCTGCGACACCTTCTTCACCGGAAAGGACTCCGGCAAGCTCGCCGAACTCTTCTGCATCCGTTGCATAGAGGTTTGCAAGAACGGGCAGAGTCTTCCAGGGCAGCTTTGGCAGCTTATCCTTAAGAAAAACCTCTACACCGGGATTCTGAATACCGATGGCATTGAGCATACCGCAGGGTGTTTCTGCAATTCTGGGCATGGGGTTGCCTTCCCTCGGCTTGAGAGAAAGTCCCTTTACAACGATACCGCCAAGAGACTCAAGATCACCGAAACGTTTGAACTCGAGTCCGAAGCCGAAAGTTCCTGAAGCGGTGAGAATGGGATTCTTTAATTTCAGTCCGGCAAAATCTACTGACATATCCATCTGTTAATCCTCCAGACTGATTTCATTTGCATTGAACACCGGGCCGGTTGTGCAGGCCTGGGTATGATGACCGGTATGATCTTTTGCTACACAGCCAAGGCAGGCCCCTACGCCGCATGCCATGCGGTTTTCCAGGGAAAGTTCCACATCAGCCCCGAACTCCTTGGCGGCGTCCCAGATGGTGCGCAGAAAAGGTGTGGGCCCACAGGACACCACAAGGCCGTCATTCTCGGCATATTCCTTAACCAGCGCACGAACCCTTTCAATAATCGTCTGAATATCTTCAGGCTTGTTTTCGCGGATATCTTCCACTTTAACTCTGTCAGCGATATACTTGTAGGGATAATTTTCCAGCGGCGGACGATGCGCAAAGAAAAGTTTTAGATTTTCAGGCTGCGGATGGGTGTCGACATAACCGCAAAAAGGCGCTAACCCCATTCCTCCGGCGAGCATGAGCACGGGACGGTCGGTCGGTTTGTTGAAGAAAGTTCCCAGCGGACCCCAAACATTGACCAGATCACCTTCCTTGAGCTCCATGAGCCGCTCGGTTCCGCGACCGACCACCTGAAAAAGAATAGTCAGAGTGGTATCGTCTGCGTTACATATTGAGAAGGGGCGGCCCCAAACGAGGTCCAGAGGCCAGGACAGGGGTCTGATCATGACGAACTGCCCTGCTCTCCATGATTTCCATCCCGGATTCGCGAGCTTGATTTCGACGATTTCCTCACCGGGTGAGGAAAGTCCGAGGGCCTTGACATCAATGACTTTAACAGCCCTGCAATTATTTGCACCCATGATTTAATCCTGTAGATTTATGCTGTCCGCTCAGGGCGGCATCAGCGTGATACACTATGAATGAACATAAGCCAGAAATTCTTGCTCCGGCAGGCGACAAATCATCCTTCCTTGCGGCTGTAGCCGCTGGCGCGGACGCAGTCTATGCCGGACTTAAACATTTTTCCGCTCGCATGGAAGCTTATAATTTCGCTACCAGTGAGCTTGCAGCCCTAGCGGAACTGGGACGTGCTCACGGCGTGCGCACTTATATCCCCATGAATACTCTCGTCAAGCCTGACGACATTGATTCTGCCGCGCGTCTTGTAGACCGTGTTGCCAGAAGCGTTAAGCCTGACGGCCTGATTATTCAGGACCTTGCCATGGTCGAGATCGCACGTCAGGCAGGATTTGAAGGGGAACTGCACCTTTCCACCCTTGCCAATGTGAGCCATCCTGCTGCTCTCAAAATGGCTGCGGATTTAGGCGTTACCCGTGTTGTAGTTCCCCGTGAACTCAACCTTGATGAAATCAAGCAGATGGCTGAAGCCTGCCCGGACAGCATCACCCTTGAGATGTTTGTACACGGTGCTCTCTGCTACTCCGTATCCGGGCGCTGCTACTGGAGCTCCTTTTTCGGAGGCAAAAGCAGCCTGCGCGGACGTTGCGTTCAGCCCTGCCGCAGACTTTACGGCGGCGCAAAGCGCAAAGACCAGCCCAAGCGCCTTTTTTCCTGTCAGGATTTAAGCCTTGATGTACTCACCAAGCCGACGCTGGACATTCCCAAGGTTACATCCTGGAAAATCGAAGGCCGCAAAAAAGGCCCCCATTACGTATTTTATACCGTAGCTGCATACCGCATGCTGCGGGACAATCCCAACGACGCCAAAGTCAAGAAGGATGCTCAGGAGCTGCTTAACCTTGCACTGGGCAGGCCCACAACACATTCAATCTTTCTGCCGCAGCGTCCATACACTCCGCTTGATCCTTCCAACGAAACCGGATCCGGGCTTCTGATCGGTATCACCAAGCAGGAACAAAACGGCAAACCTTATTTTATCTGCCGTGAAGAACTGCTTCCCGGAGATTTCCTGCGAATCGGATATCAGGACCAGCCCGGTCATCAGACCATGAAGATCCGCAAGTTCACTCCGAAAAAAGGCAAGGTCTCCATTCCGGTCAAGGGCAAAACCCGCCTCAAATCAGGCACCAAGGTTTTCCTCATTGATCGTCGCGAGGAAGGGTTGGTCAAGGCACTCAAGAAACTTGAAGGCGAACTTTCCAAGATCAACACACCGGAAAAATCACCCAGCAATATCCAGCTGCACCTGCCCGGAAACTGCGATGTCCCCGAGCGTGTTGCCCGTCACACCCTTCAGCGGAATCCGCCCAAAGGAAAGACCAGATTCGGTACTGATGTCTGGCTGTCCATGAACGCACTTAAAAGGACTCCGCGCCCTGCTGTTTCAAAGATCTGGTGGCACATGCCCCCGGTGATCTGGCCCAATGAGGAAGCCGAGATCAAAAAACTGGTTGATATCTGCCTTAGCGGCGGTGGTCGCGACTTTGTGCTTAATGCCCCCTGGCAGAAGGCACTGTTCCCTAACGACCTGAACCTCCGCTTCCATGCCGGACCGTTCTGCAACGCATCCAACCCGCTGACCCTCGGCATTCTTGCAGACCTCGGTTTCAAGTCCGCCTACGTCAGCCCGGAACTGGCACGTGATGATTTTCTCGCTCTGCCTTCTGCCAGCCCATTACCGCTGGGCGTTGTTATTTCCGGCATGTGGCCTCTGGGAATCTCCAGAATTCTTTCCGAAGAAACCCAGACCATGAGTGCAATCTACAGCCAGAAGCAGGAAATATGCTGGGTACGCCAGTACGGTCAGAACTACTGGATTTATCCCGGCTGGCCTCTGGACTTCTCCGCAGAGCGCAAAGTGCTCGAAAATGCAGGCTACGCCATGTTCCTTGATATTCAGGAACCATGGCCCAAATCCGTGCCTGAACCAAACCGTACCAGTAACTTCAACTGGGATTTAAGCTTAATGTAACCTTCGGCGCCCGGGGAAGGGGAACTTCACAAGAAGTATCCCTTCCTCAGGCTCCATCCCGTCAAGCTCATTTCATCAAGGCTTAAACCGTCGCAGATGGAACCAAAGGGCTTAAGCAATCCAGCTCATTCATTTTCAAAAACTTACCGGAAAAACAAAATCTACCCGAAAGTCCTTCCGTCCCAACCGAACATGGTCCGCTTGAGATCTGCGAAATCCAAATAAACACGCTTCCCGTGAACTCTTAATTCCCGTGCAAAGAAGACGCAGAGTCTCTCAGCAATGGCAGGGCATCTGTCTTCCTGCAGGTCAATACTTTTAAAAGTAACCAGAACTGCCGGTTCAAGAGTTGCAGCAAAAGACATTTTCTGACCGTCATCCAGAATAACCATGACATAACTTTCTGATTTTCCAGTGGCTTCAGAAACAACCTTGGAAAGCTTTGCAACAAATTCATCAGACTTGTTACCGACATCGACATTAGTCTCTACTCTTACAAAAGGCATGGCCCCTCCTTGCTAAATACCGCTTTCAGATATCATTTTACGTAGATAATCAGCAGCCCTACCACCTTTAAGAGCTTTGCCCCACAATTCGGTTACCATCTTCTGGTGCAGCTCAAGGGCTTCAGGGGCGGATGTTAGCATGCCCACGCCAAGTCGTACATTGGGAAAATCAGTCAGCTTGTAAGGACTTAAACAAAGTGTGGAGCGTTCCGGCTGACGAAATATCTGAAAATGGGTGCTGGGTACGGAATCGGCAAGGATTCCGATCTGGACCCCGATAGGCTGTTCTTCCAGCAGGGAAATTACATTCTCAACTTCACGCCTTGCAACCTGACGTCTCTCCCTCATTACATCCTCAGGCAGGTCAAAAGTACCAACAAATCCATGACGTAAAAACTGTTCAAGACTGGTCGCGGAAGCAAGATTGACCATACCGGGCCTGCGCTTGCGATATCCCTTCTTGCGCTCCCTTAGTACAGACAGCACTTCGCTCACCTGTTTATCAATTTCGGGATTTTCCTGAAGCTCCGAAGGAAGTCCTTCCTTAATCGCTATTTTGAGATATTTGTCAAAATCGTCAGTGGTCAGGAGGTAGGAGACAAGGCCGAACATTACAGACAGGTGCTCTGAATCGGCTTCGTTCTGGCGCATTCTTTCAAAAAAGCTGATTGCTGAAGATATATACTCTACCCCGACACCCATAAGCGAAGTAAGTGACACGCCAAGCAGGTCGGCAATGCTTTCAAGAGTTTCCAGTTTGGGAGGATCGCCTTTTTCATAACGATAAAGCGCAGCACGGGATATCCCGATCTGTGCTGCGATTTCTTCTGCACTGTATTTGCTGCCCAGCCGGAAGGCCTTTAGCCTTTGACCTATATCTTTCGGACTAAGTTCACCCATTCTGAAAATTGTCTCCATATTTATATGATGGGAATCTCATATACCATCTTTGTTATCAATTGTGACTCAAAATCTCATTTTTGTGAACAATTTTTTATAATGTATCAAAAATGAGATTTTTCTTGACAATAATCCACATATTGATCCAGTTTAGGACCTGTCAAATACAGTTGCAGCAGTATACCCTTCCAACGGGATCGGCCCAAAGCAGCGACTTTCATTTGAAAATACATCCCGCACGCCGGTCGGGAATACCTGAGTTGAAAAGCACGGTTTCTCTCAGGGATAAATATGTGGTACTAGACGGTATCACCCATACAAAATCAGGAGGCTTTCCAAATGAAATTTTTCGGACGCATTGTCACATGTGCACTTGCTTTGTGCATGGTTGTGGGCGGCGTAATCGCTGCCGAAGCAGCTAAGTACGAAGCTCGTATCGGTCACCTTGAATCTCCCCTGCAGCCCCGTCATCAGGGTCTGGAAAAAGTTGCCAAGCTTGTTAAAGAGCGCACAGGCGGTGAAGTGGAATTCAAACTTTTCCCTTCTTCCCAGCTCGGTAACCAGCGCCAGATGAACGAAGGCGTTCAGTTCGGAACCATCGAAGGCACTGTTTCCCCCGCAGCATTCCTCGGCGGATTCAACCCTGCTGTCTCCATCATGGATATCCCCTTCCTGCTGCCTGCTGACCGCGCTAAAGCACAGGAACTCCGTCAGGGAGCTTTCGGTGAAGCGGTTCTCAAAACTTTCGACTCCAAAGGCTTCAAGGCAATCGTAACCTGGCCCAACGGTCGTAAAAATTTCACCTCCAACAACCCCATCAACACAATTGCCGACTATAAAGGCCAGTCTTTCCGTGTAATGGATTCCAAAATCCTCATCGAGCAGTTTGCTGCCATCGGTGCTTCCGCAATCGCCCTGCCTTTCGGTGAACTTTACACCGCACTGCAGAACGGCGTTGTTGATGGTGAAGAGAACCCCCTCGACACCATTCAGCGCATGAAATTCTATGAAGTTCAGAAGTACCTCGTTACCTCCGAACACGGAGCAATGGAAGACTACGTTCTCTTCAACCCCATGTGGTGGGAATCCCTTCCTGCAAACTACCAGAAGATCATTATTGATACCTTCCTGGAAGTAATGCCTGAAGTTGAAATGAATAAAGAGCAGGCCCAGAAGGATGCTCTGGCAGTCATCAAAAAAGCGGGCGTTACCGTATCTCCCCTTTCCAATGCAGACCGCGCAAAAATGCGTGAACTCATGTACCCCAAAACCAAGGCAGCCTACCTTGCACGCGCAGGTGCTACCGGCGAGAAGCTGATTAAGCTTTACGAAGAAGAATACGCTAAAATCGTAAAATAAATTGCATTCATTTTGCGGCGGGAAAACACACGTTTTCCCGCCTTTTTTTCAGGAGACTAACATGCGAAAGTTGCTCGGCTCCCTGCTTGACGGGATACGTATTATTGAACGGATACTGATCATTTCTATCAATCTGATAATGGTCGGTCTTTACACATTCAACGTGCTGGTGCGTGAAATTATGCCCCAGTACTCCAGTACTTTCGCATGGATTGACGAAGCTACCCGGCTGCTCATGGTCTGGGCCGTATTCCTCGCCCTCGGCCTCGCCCTCGAACGCGGACGTCAGGTGGCTGTTACTACACTTTTTGAGAAAATGCCTGACCTGCCCCGAAAGGCGGTTGCTGCCATTATCAACCTCACCGGCTTTATTTTCAGCTGCTATCTGGTTGTTCTGGGCATTGAACTGGTCAAATTCGTTATGCGTACAGGCCAGCTCAGCCCTACACTTGGCCTGCCCATGTACTGGCTCTACGTTGCGCCATCCATCGGTTTTTCACTTCTGGCTCTTCGCTACCTGCTTGAACTTGCAGGCATCAATGACCGCCACAACCGTCCCGTTCTCACTCAGAGCAAATAATAAAGGCAGGTAAATAATCATGACTCCCGTAATTATCATTATCGCCCTGCTGATGCTTGTCTGCGGCTTTGAAATGCTGCTCGTACTCGGTGTTCCGGCTTTACTGACCAAAACTTTTCTTTTCCCCCGTATCCCCGATCCGGTTCTGATCCAGAAGCTTGTGGGCGGAATCAACTTTTCCACTCTGCTTGCGATTCCGTTCTTCATTTTCGCTGCAGAGCTTATGGCTTCGGGACAGATTGCCAAAAGACTTACCGACCTGATCAAATATTTCACCGGCCATCGTCTTGGCGGCATCGGGCATACCACTATTGCCGGTTCCATGGCTTTCGGTTCCGTTTCCGGATCAGCTCCGGCAACTGTTGCCGCAATGGGTAAACTCATGTACCCGGAACTGCGCAAGACCGGATTCAGCGAAAAATTCAGCCTTGGGCTTATCATTTCCAGTGCTGAAACCGCACTGCTTATTCCGCCGAGTATCACACTCATTATTTATGGCTGGATGACCGGAACTTCCATTACCGGACTTTTTATCGGCGGACTTGGTGTCGGAATAGCCCTCGGCCTTGCCTTTGCCGCTCTGGTCATGGTTGAATCAATCCGTAAGGGAGTTGGACGCGGCGAAAAGACCACCACTCCATTCTTCACGGTTTTCAAAGACGCAGCATGGGCTCTCGGACTTCCGGTAATCATTCTCGGCGGTATTTATTCCGGACTGTTCACCCCCACCGAAGCTGCCGCAATTTCAGTTGTTTACGCGATTATCATTGAAGCATTCGTATACAGAAACCTGTCATTCTCACGTTTGATCAGCATCACTGAACGCGCTGCAATTTCCACCACTATCATTTTCATTCTGCTGGCAATGGGCAGTGTTCTTTCCTACTTTGTAACCCTCGCACAGGTTCCCGTGCTGATCACCAATTTCCTGACCGAAATTGACGCCGGTCCCATCACCTTCCTGATGATTGTAAACGTTGCGTTTTTCCTTGCAGGAATGTTCATCGACCCGAACTCCGCCCTGCTGATCCTTGTTCCGCCGCTTTACCCTGTTGCATTATCCATGGGTGTTGACCCCATTCACTTCGGTCAGATTGTCTGCCTGAACATCTGCATAGGCATGATCACCCCGCCGTTCGGTCTGGATATCTTCGTTGCCTCCTCAACACTTGAGAAGCCGGTAATGTCCATTATCAATGGCGTATGGCCTTTCCTGTTCATTAACATCCTGGTTCTCATTCTGGTTACCTACGTACCCGGTCTGGCAACCTTTCTGCCGAGCCTGATCGCTCCTTAAACAGGGATATTGCTTATGATGAATGTACCAGCGCACGGAATAAATGCAGTTGCAAAGCCCATGACTCCGCACCCGGGGCCCCAGACACAGCCAAGCCTCGTCCATCTGACTGAGGAAGCGGAAAAACTCTTTGCCGACCTTGAAGAACTCTCCAGAGATAAAGCCGGTGTATCCCGGCCATCATACGGAGAAGCGGAAAGCAAGGCATTTGATATGGTTGAGAAATTTGCACGGTCAGAAGGACTTCATACCTATCGCGACTCGGCAGCCAACCTTGTCATCGAACTTGAGAAAACTGCCGAAGATGAGAAATACATACTTATCGGCTCACATCTTGATTCGGTTCCTCAAGGCGGCAACTACGACGGAGCTGCCGGGGTTATGGCTGGACTCCTCTGTCTGGTTGAAATGAAGCGTAAAGGTGTAACACCGGAAACCCCGGTAAAGGTCATTGCCCTGCGCGGAGAAGAAAGTGCGTGGTTCGGTGCATGTTATCTGGGGTCCAAAGCCCTGCTGGGTAAGCTCGATGAAGCAGAACAGGAACTCCTCCAACGTGACGACAGCAGGAGCCTGCGTGATCACATGGCTGAGTGCGGAGCTGAAGTTGACCGCATTGCCGCCAACGAAGTGCTGATTGACACTTCACGCATAAAGGCTTTTTTTGAACTGCACATTGAGCAGGGACCGGTTATGATTGCCAGAAACCTGCCGGTTGCTGCCGTAACAGGAATCCGGGGCAACATCCGTCATCGCAGAATCACCTGCATAGGTGAAGCCGGGCATTCCGGTGCGGTTCCACGCTGGCTGAGACACGATGCAGTCTTTGCCACATCCGAACTGATCACCCGTATTGATGATCACTGGACTACTATCCTCCAGCACGGGGGAGATCTGGTTGCCACCTGCGGTATTATGACCACAAATCCGCAGAACCACGCCATGTCCCGTATTCCCGGTGAGGTGATCTTCAGCTTTGAAGCACGCAGCCAGTATGAGCACACACTCGCAGCCATTGAAGCCCTGCTTCACTCAGAGTGCGCGACCATAACCTATGAGCGCAAAGTTAAGTTTGAATTCGATAAACCAGTCAAAACTCCTCCGGCTGTTCTTGATGAAAATATCATTGAACAGATAAACAATGCTTGCATGGAAGAGGGGTTACCTGTAGAAGCTATACCCAGCGGCGCAGGGCATGACGCTTCGCTCTTTGCAAATGCCGGGGTTCCCACAGGAATGATTTTCGTGCGCAACCGCAACGGTTCACACAACCCCGAAGAAGAAATGGATATGGAAGACTTTATCCGCGGCATCTCGGTTCTTTACCGCACAATCACGGAGTTCAAATAATGAGCAATCAAATCACCATCATAAGACCTGACGATTTACATCTTCATCTCAGGGATGGAGACATGCTTAATGCTGTATTGCCCTCCAGTGCCAGAATTTACGGTCGTGCCCTCGTCATGCCCAACCTGATCCCTCCCGTAACCACTGCCGGGGATGCAGAAGATTATCGCAGACGCATTATTAATGCCCGCCCGGAAGGATCACACTTCGAACCGCTGATGACATGTTATCTCACGGACAACACCAGCCCGGATAGCCTTAAAGCAGCCTTCGCTGTAAAGGCTTTTCACGCGGTCAAACTTTTTCCCGCCGGTGCAACCACCAATTCAGAAAGCGGGGTTACTGCCATTAAAAAGGTATACCCAGTGCTCGAAGCAATGCAGGAAATTGGTATGCCCCTTTCTGTCCACGGTGAAGTCACAGATCCTGAAGTGGATGTTTTTGATCGTGAAGCAGTTTTCATTGAACGTGTACTTGAACCAGTTCGCGAAGATTTTCCCGGCCTGAAAATTATTTTCGAACATGTCACAAGCAAGGCAGCTGTCGATTACGTTTTTGATCAGGATGAAAACGTGGTCGCCACCATTACTCCGCATCACCTGCTGATTACCCGTAACGACCTGTTCAAAGGCGGCATGAACCCTTACATGTACTGCCTACCGGTAGCAAAAAATTTCGAAGACCGCGATGCCGTTCGCAAGGCTGCCGTTTCCGGTGATGAAAGATTTTTCCTGGGCACTGATTCCGCCCCTCACCCGGCCCGCATGAAAGAAAAGGCCGGCGCAGCGGCGGGTATTTTCAATGCCCCCAGTTCAATCGGTTACGTAACTCAGGTTTTCGAAGAGCTTTCCGCGCTCGATAAACTTGAAGGATTCACATCCATTTACGGAGCCAGATTCTACGGACTCTCTCCCAATGGCAGCACTATTACTCTGGTCAAACGAGATGAACCCGTTGAAATGGACTGGCATATAAAAGCCGGGGCTGATGTCGTTAAGATATTCAAACCCGATACTCCCTTATTTTGGGATTTGGTTGATTGATAAATGCTGAACCGTTATTATCCGGTTCAGCTTTTTTTTCGCGATAAAAATAACCCAAGGAGAATAAGATGGTTCCTACCAGCTTTCCGGACAAAGAGACCATCGCTGAAATCACAGCGAAAATGCTTATCGAAGTTCAGGCCGTACACTTCCGTGCGGATGAACCTTTTAAATTCACTTCCGGCTGGGCCAGCCCGGTCTACATTGACTGCCGCAAGCTCATTTCCTTTCCCCGCGTACGTAATACCCTGATGGATTTCGGTGCTTCCGTAATCCTGCGCGAAGTCGGATTCGAATCCATCGACTGCGTTGCCGGTGGTGAAACCGCAGGTATTCCTTTCGCCGCATGGCTGTCCGATCGCCTTATGCTGCCCATGCAGTACGTACGTAAAAAACCCAAAGGATTCGGCCGCGATGCTCAGATCGAAGGTGATTTCGCTGAAGGTTCAAGAGTACTGCTCGTAGAAGACCTTACTACCGACGGACGCAGCAAAATCAACTTTGCCCAGGCTCTGCGTAAAGCAGGTGCTGAAGTAACCCACACCTTTGTACTCTTCCACTACGGCATCTTCCCCAAAGCAAAGGAAACCCTTGCTGATGCGGGACTCGAAATGCTTTCCCTTGCAAACTGGTGGGATATCCTGAACGTTGCCAAGAAAGAAAAGTACTTCGACAACAAGTCTCTTGAAGAAGTCGAAAAATTCCTGAACAACCCCGTAGAATGGTCTGCTGCACACGGCGGCATCTCCACCTACCCTGAATAGAATTTGCCTTTGGCAACCAGAGGGGACAGCTTTTGCAAAGGCTGTCCCCTCTGCCTTTCTTTTCATCCTCTTTTCAAGCTTCACATAATTTTCAGCAGCTCAGCCAAAAACAAAAACCGCAATACCCTGATGGATATTGCGATTATGCAGTCTTTACAGAAACCATCTATATCTGACTTAATTCTTCCGAATCAAGTATAAGCAAACTTCGTAAATACCTTCGGAAATCAATCAGGAACCTCCGATTATTCCTCAGCCTGAAGACAAGCTACAAATCCTTGAAAGCATCAAAAATCTGTTGAGCCCTTTTCTTGCCTATCCCCGCAACACCCTCCAGTTCCTTGAGGCTTGCCACCTTCATTTTCTGCACCGAACCGAAAGCATCCCAAAGCAACCGGGCGGTCTTGGGACCAATACCGGGCAAAGACAGAACCTCACTTTGCAAGACTTTCTTCTTGCGCGACTTTCTCTGCCTGCCGATGACGAACCTATGAGCCTCGTCACGTACCCGCTGAAGATAAAGAAGCTCGGGGCTTCCCCCTTTCAATGGCAGATGATTCTTGCGACCCAGCCTGAAAATACGATCTTCAAGTTCTCCTGCTTTTCTGGTCGGCCCTTTGGCGATGGAAGCAAGGTGAGGGATCGGAGTTACATCTATCCAATTGTCGGCAAAAGCCTTTTCTACCGACGCAAGCTGTCCCTTACCCCCATCTATTAATATAAGATCAGCCCACGGAGGTCCGGATTCAATCCTTCTGATCACCCAGTGATAAAGAGCAGCGTAGTCATCAGAGGAATGCTCAAGCTCAGGAAAAGCATAAGTCCGGTACTGGGATTTTTCCGGCTGGCCTTCCTCATAAACAACCATGCCTACGCGCATACCTTCCCCGCCAAGATGTGATGCGTCTATGCATTCTATGCGTTGCGGCGGTCCGGACAAATGAAGCTTTGCCGAAAGGACTTCGAGAATATTATCATTACGTTTTTCACGCGCTCCGATTGCCGCGTTCTTACGGGCAATCTCAAGCATTCTTTTTTCATCTCCAGTCTGGGGAGTGATAATGCGTACCGGATTTTTACTGCGCTCAGACAGAATTTCCGCAGAACTCTGCATATCAAACTCAAACGGGACAAGAAGCCTGGATGGGATGAATTTGGTAGAGGTATAAAACTGGGAAACAAAACTGTGCAGAATCTCTTCTCCTTCTTCAAGACTCAGTCCGGGCCAGAAGAAATTCTTTTTATCAAGCAAGCGGCCCTTCCTTATAAATAAGAGACCGAGACCTACCCCCTGTGAGGATTCCGCAAGTGCAATCACATCAATGTCAGATCTGGCATCAAGAACAACAGACTGTTTTTCAATTGTTTTACTTATGGCTTTTATCTGATCGCGGAACTTTGCTGCAATTTCAAATTCAAGGGCCTGTGATGCAGCCTCCATCTCATGACGCAGGGATGCGATCAGATCACCGGCCTTGCCTGACAAAAGCATCTCCACCTTGTGAACCAGCTCCATGTAGTCCTTGCGCGGAACAAAGTTCACACACGGACCAAGGCACTGGCCAATATCATGATAAAGACAGGGCCGAACCCTGTTTTTGAATGAAGAATCAGAACATTTACGCAGGGGAAAAACCTTGCCGAGAATTTTCCATGTCTCACGAGCGAAATAACTCGATGTGTAGGGCCCGAAATAGACGGATCCATCCCTCACAACCTTGCGGGTAAGCCGCAAACGGGGATACTCGGATTTTTTATCGAGCTGGAAAAGAACATACTGCTTATCATCACGAAGGACCACGTTATATCTGGGCCTGTGCTTCTTGATCAGGCTTGCTTCAAGCAGCAGGGCCTCTTTTTCTGTAGCAGTTACCAAAGTATCAATTGAATGTATTTTTGAGACCAGAACCTTGGTTTTGGGTGTATGCTTCTCTATTGCTCTGAAATAAGAGGAGAGCCTCTTGCGCAGCTCACGGGCCTTACCGACATAAATGACTCTGCCGGAGGAATCCTTCATTAAGTATACACCGGGTGATGTCGGATAATCGGCACTTATAAATTCAAAACTCATATCATAAAATCTCGTATAATTTTTTTAACCGGCAGTTCTGGACAGGTTTAAGCATTATCTCCGGCCCTAATCCTTGTCAATGAAGGCCCAGACTGGAAAATACAAAACTCTAGACATTCTCTATCTTTTCTGATTTATAATGGGGGTAAAAATTTTTATACGGTAAAAAAAATTTAACCTTTGTCAAAAAAATGTAATTTTTGACTTGCCATGCACCCCGGGAACGGCTAGAACTGTTTCTGAAGGTAGGTGTCAGGCAATCGTGCTTAATTATTATTCAGCAAAAGAAGGAATAATCAAATGAAAAAACTTACCGTTCTTGCCATTCTGGCAACTCTGGTACTGGGTTTCGCTGCTACTGCTTCTGCAGTTGACATCGAAGCAAAAGGTAAATTCCAGTTCCAGATGAACATCATGGACAACGCAGACTTCCTCTCCGCCAAAGATAACGGCCAGCAGGAAGACGACCTGAACTTCTACTTCCGTGCTCGTACTCAGTTCCGTTTCATCGCAAACGAAAACCTGATGTCCGAATTGTACGTTGAGTACAAAACCCGCATCGGTGGTTCTGACTCCGCTCTCAAGAGCGGTTCTACCAACCGTGCTCTTGGCGTTAAGAGAATGTTCCTGCAGTACCGTTTCCCCGGTACTGAAGTACTGACCACCGCTGGTATCTTCAACGTTAACCTGCCCGGCGCAGCAGCAGCTAACCCTGTTCTGTCTGACGCTGATGCTGGTGCACTCGTTGTTAGCAGCCCCATCACCGAGCAGTTCGGCGTAACTGTTGGTTATGTTCGCGCTATCGACTCCAACTCCACCGATACCAACAGCTACCAGGTTGCTGGTGCTAACGTTAAAGATGAAGCTGACCTGTTTTTCGCAGCTCTGCCCATCACCATCGACGGCATCGAAGCTAGCCCCTACTTCATGTACGGCCTGATCGGCAAAGACACCTACGCTACTGTATCTGGTCTTTCCGGCCTGACCGCTCCCGGCGCTACCAACTTCACCAAAGACGTAACTGCTTGGTGGCTCGGTACTTCCTTCTCCATGACCATGTTCGATCCTATCGTATTCGATGCTGACATCGCTTACGGTTCTCTCGACGCTGACCAGAAGCGCAACGACCGTTCCGGTCTGCTCTTCGACGCAAGCCTCTCTTACACTGGTCTGGATTTCGTACAGCCCAAACTGTTCTTCGCATACTCCACTGGTGAAGACGACAAAACCGACAACGGTTCCGAGCGTCTTCCCATGATCAACCAGGACTGGTTCTTCGGTACCACCTACTTCGGCGGCACCGCTCTGACCTCCACTGATACCGACAGCGACAACCAGCTCGGTATGTGGGTTCTGGGTCTTGGTTTCGAAGGCATTTCCTTCCTGGATAAGCTGACCCACGACTTCTACTTCACCTACGCTAAAGGTACCAACGACAAAGATCTGATCAAAAATGCTGGAGCAGGCCGCGTAACCAACATCACTGATGATGGTAAGTTCCTGACCACTAAAGACCAGATGTTTGCTATCGACTTCAACACCAACTACCAGATCTACGACGAACTGGCAGCTATCGTTGAATTCGGTTACGTTAACGTAGACCTCGACAAGAACACCTGGGAAAACTACAACGGTTCCAACCGCGCAGGCAAGGATGATCCTATGCTGAAGTTCGCAGTTGGTCTCGTTTACTCTTTCTAAGAGTACCAGATCTTAAAGTCCTGACACCGGAGGCCGGAAGCTTATGCTTCCGGCCTTTTTTAATTTAAAGCCGCTACGGGCCTATTCTTCTCGACTTTTGAGCAACATTAAGCTAAATGACACTCAAATCTTAAATACTACCTTCGTAGCCATACATTTTTTCACCTCATCAAGTTAAGGACACTTCTATGCCTTGCAGAGACATCACCTACTCCAGTCAGAACGACTGGGGCAAAGTCAAGGAATGGCTTGCCGGTCGGGTCAACCCGGACAGTAAAGTAGACTCCATCGTCAAAGATATTTTAAGCAATGTAAAAACCGAAGGGGACAAGGCCCTGGTCGAATACACAAGAAAATTCGACTGTCCTGAGTTCACCCATAACATGCTTCGTGTTTCTGTAGACCAGTTGCGCATGGCTTACACAGAAGTAGAAACACATGACCTTGAAATAATCGAAGAAGCAATCCGCAACGTAAAAAACTTTCACCGCAAGCAGGTGGAAGAATCATGGTGGACAACCGGTGAAGACGGCACAATCCTCGGTCAGCTTGTACGCCCTGTTGACAGAGTAGGCCTTTATGTTCCCGGTGGTCAGGGCGGCGAAACCCCGCTCATTTCCAGCATGATCATGAACGCCGTCCCTGCTCAGGTTGCGGGAGTAAAAAGCATTGCTGTAATCTCTCCTCCCCGCAAAGACGGCACACTCAACCCATATATTCTTGCTACTGCGCAGGAACTCGGAATTACAGAAATTTACGCCAGCGGATCTGCATGGGCTATCGGCGCACTTGCTTACGGAACCGAATCAATCGTTCCGTGCGATGTTATCGCCGGTCCCGGAAACATCTTTGTAGCAACAGCCAAAGGACAGCTTGTCGGAGAAGTCGGGATTGATATGATTGCAGGCCCAAGTGAGGTCGCAATCCTGGCAGACGGACACGCCGATCCTTCATGGATTGCAGCAGACCTGCTTTCACAGGCTGAACACGATCCCCTTGCCGCCTCCATCCTCATTACATGGGACAAAGATCTCGGCCCCAGGGTTAAAGAAGAACTCAAAAAACAGGCAGACCTGCTCCCGCGTGGAGAAATTGCCCTCAAATCCCTTGAGGACTGGGGCGCAGTGGTAACAGTTCCTGACCGCGACACCGGAATTGAGTTCGTAAACAACATGGCTCCCGAGCACCTCGAACTGGCCTATGAAGATCCGTGGAGCTCTCTTGGTCTTATCAAACATGCCGGAGCAATCTTTATGGGTCACTTTACGCCTGAACCTGTGGGTGACTACTTTGCTGGACCAAACCATGTTCTGCCTACCGTCGGCACAGCAAGATTTTCTTCCGCCCTTTCGGTGGAAACCTTTACCAAGAAGTCCAGCCTGATCTATACTGATCAGAACTACGTAAACCGCCACGGCGGAAAAATTGCGAGACTGGCCCGCCTCGAAGGTCTCGAGGCTCATGCCCGTTCAGTTGAAACACGCTTAAAATAAGAGGATACGCGGATGTCCAAAGCACATGTTATTGAAACTGATATCAAGGAACTCAAGCTCCTTTCCCGTGGAAAGGTTCGCGATATTTATGAAGTAGAAGATGACAAACTCCTGCTGGTAACAACCGACAGGATCTCTGCCTACGACGTAATCATGCCCAACCCTATTGATGACAAGGGCAAAATCCTGAACCAGATCACATTATTCTGGATGGATATGTTCAAAGACATCGTCCCCAACCACCTCATCGCTTCCAAAGTGGATGACTATCCTGAAGTACTCCACAAGTACCGCGACCAGCTGGAAGGACGATCTGTTCTGGTAAAAAAAGCCAAGCCTCTGCCTATTGAATGTATCGTTCGCGGCTACATCACCGGTTCCGGCTGGAAAGACTACCAGAACACAGGTGAAGTATGCGGACACAAGCTCCCTGAAGGACTCAAAGAATCCGAAATACTGGAGCAGCCTCTGTTCACCCCTTCCACCAAGGCAGACCTTGGAGAACATGACGAGAACATTACCGTTGATAAGGCAATGGAAATGCTCGGAGCTGAACTGCTTGAAAAGGTTCAGGATGTTACTCTTGCCATCTACAAGCGCGGCCGTGACTATGCCCGTGAAAAAGGTATTATCATCGCTGACACCAAATTTGAATTCGGCCTGATTGACGGAGAACTGATTCTTATTGACGAAGTGCTGACCCCTGATTCTTCCCGTTTCTGGCCTGTTGAAGGTTATGAAGCAGGTAAATCCCAGCCCAGCTTCGATAAGCAGTTTCTGCGCGACTGGCTGACTGAAATCAAGTTCAACAAGCAGCCTCCTGCACCTGAAGTACCAGAAGACATTGCCACCAAAACTCGTGACAAGTACATGGAGGCATTTAAACTCTTGACCGAGAGCGAGCTTGACGCTTAATAGCTAAAAGATTGATCCGACAGGCTTCTTCAAATTCACGTACCGCTTTGTACCTGTTCATCATGCTCCGGCAGAACTGAACATGCCTGCAAGCCCTGTCATTAGTTAATGAAGTAATAAAACAAGGAGAGATCAATGCTTCTCGAAGGTAAAAAAGCACTGATTTTCGGTGTTGCAAATCAAAAAAGCATTGCTTACGGCATCGCTAAGCAGTTCAAGGAACATGGAGCCAGACTGGCTTTCAGCTATGTAAACGATGCCATCAAGAAACGCGTTGAGCCTATCAGCGAAGAACTGGGTGGTGAATTCACTTTCCAGTGTGACGTTCAGAGCGATGAGAATATTGCGGCTTCCGTGGACGCAGTGAAAGAACAGTGGGGAGACATTGATATCCTGATCCACTCTGTGGCTTTCGCAAACCGCGAAGACCTCAAAAAACGCTATATTGAAACGTCCCGTGACGGTTTTCACCTTGCCATGGATGTTTCTGCCTATTCTCTGGTCAGCCTCTGTAACGCTTACGAGCCGATCATCAATCCCGGCGGCTCGGTAATGGCTATGACTTACCTTGGCGCAAGCAGAGTTATTACCAACTACAACGTTATGGGTGTTGCTAAAGCCACTCTCGAAGCAAGTGTCCGCTACCTTGCCGTGGATCTGGGCGAAAAAGACGTCCGCATCAATGCCATCAGCGCAGGGCCTATCAAAACCCTGGCAGCTTCAGGCATTTCCAGCTTCAAGGATATCTTCAAGCACATTGAAGAAAGAGCACCGCTTAAACGCAATGTAACCACCGAAGATGTCGGTAAAACCGCTGTTTACTATGCTTCCGACCTTTCCGCAGGCGTAACCGGTGAAACCCACTTCGTCGATTGCGGGTACAACATTCTCGGAATTTAATTCCAGACCTGCTTATTAAGTATGAACAGCCGGAAGCAATTATGCTTCCGGCTTTTTAATTTTTAAGATATATTCTCATTCCTGCTTGACAGGACTGAGTGAAGGGAATATTGATCCCTTTTTGCCTTGCCCTTCTAAAAAGAGGAAAGGGCCATAGACCATAAGGAGGAGTTTATAATGCTCAGAAAGTATGAAGCACTTGTGCTTTTGAGCCCCGAACTTGCTAGCGACAGCCGCAAGGAAATCGTTGAGGGACTCATCGCAATCATTGACCGCGAAGGCGGCAAAATGGAAGAGATCGACGATTGGGGTTCCCGCCAGTTGGCTTACCCTGTCCAGAACCAGACCCGTGGATACTACGTTCGTCTCGTTTTCAACGCACCCGGTCCGCTGGTTGCTGAACTCGAACGCAACATCCGTATCACCGACGGTATCTTCAAGTTTGTAACTGTCAAACTTGATGAAACTGCTAAGGCAGAGGAGGCTTAATCATGGCATTCAAGAAGAAATTCACCCCCAAAAGAAAGTTCTGCCGTTTCTGCGCTGACAAGAACCTTCCCCTCGATTACAAACGTCCTGACATCCTTAAGGACTTCGTAACCGAGCGCGGAAAAATCATTGCCCGCAGAATCACCGGTACCTGCGCTAAGCATCAGCGCCGTCTGACCACTGAAATCAAGCGTTCCAGACAGATGGCTCTCATGCATTACACTACTGTGCATAGCACCGACGTTAAGAAAAAGAGCATCTAGGGGGACTACATGAAACTTATTTTACGTGCCGATGTAGACGCTCTTGGACGCCTTGGTGAAATCGTATCCGTTAAGTCCGGTTATGGCCGCAACTACCTGATTCCTCAGGGTCTGGCCATGCCTGCTTCCGAAGCTAACCTCAAGCAGTTTGAACTTGAGAAGAAAAAGCTTCAGGAAATGGCTGACAACCTGCGCACCCAGGCAGAAGGTCTCAGAGACAGACTGGCTGAAGTTGAAGTTAAAATTGAAGTACGCGTTGGTGAAGGCGACAAACTGTACGGTTCCGTAACCGCAGTTAACATCGCTGAATCACTCGCAGAAATGGATTTCGACATCGACCGCAGAAAAATTCTGCTGTCCGATCCTATCCGCTCTCTGGGCGAATACGACATCGAAATCAAACTCCACCCCGAAGTTCGTGGTGAAGTAAAGCTGGTTGTTGCCAAAGTTGGCGCACCCATCGACGAAGAGCCCGCAGAAGAAGTAGAAGCAGAAACCGCAGCAGAAGACGTTGCAGCAGATGCAGAAACAGAAGAAGCATAAGTCAGGCTCAGACTATAAATCGGGCGGAGCGTCTAACGACGCTTCGTCCGATCTTTTGCGTAAAGTCCCCCCCCATAACCTTGAGGCTGAGCAGGCTGTTCTTGGCGGAGTTTTTTTAAGCAATACGATCTTTAACGACCTTGTTGACATCGTCAACTCTGACGATTTCTACTCCCCTGCCCATCAGGAAATCTTCCGCTGTTTCGAAGCGCTTTATTCCAAAAACGCACCGATCGACCTTGTAACCGTCAATGAATATCTCACTGCCGGACAAAGAATCGATTCCGTTGGCGGTCCTGTTTATCTTGCCGAACTGGCCAACTCCGTCGTCAGCTCCGCTAACGCCCTCTACCACGCAGAAATCGTGGCCGAAAAGGCCATTCAGCGAAAACTGATCGACACCGCAGCCGGCATTATCAACGAAAGTTTTGAAGCCAAGGATGTCAAAGAACTGCTTGATCATTCCGAGCAATCCATCTTTGAAATCACCGATGCCAAGAAAAACACCACCATCAAGGGCAGCAAGGAACTCATCAAAGATGTTTTCCAGGAACTTGAGAACAGGGTTGCTCAAAAATCCCTTGTAACAGGTATCACCACCACCTATCACAAGTTCGACGAAATGACCGCCGGGCTTCAGAACTCGGACCTGATCATTATTGCAGGTCGTCCGAGTATGGGTAAAACTGCATTTGCGCTGAACGTGGCCATGCGTGCTGCTCTGCATGCCGGAGTCACAACCGCTGTTTTTTCCCTTGAAATGGCCATGGGGCAGCTGATGACCCGTATGCTGGCCTGTCACGGAAAGGTTGACCTTTCGCGTCTCAGGACCGGTCAGCTGGACGATGAAGACTGGGCAAAGTTATATGATGCAGCTCAGGACTTGACAGAAGCACCCATCTTTATTGATGATACCCCAGCAATTTCCACCATGGAACTAAGAGCCCGCTGCCGCAGGCTCAAGTCCCAGCACAACCTCGGGCTGATCATGATCGACTATCTTCAGCTCATGCGTTCAAGTGCCCGGACAGATTCCCGTGAACAGGAAATTTCCGATATTTCAAGATCCCTCAAGGCTCTCGCTAAAGAGCTGAATGTCCCTGTCATCGCCCTGTCACAGCTCAACCGTAAAGTTGAGGAACGCACCGATAAACGACCCATGATGTCTGACCTGCGTGAGTCTGGTGCTATTGAACAGGATGCCGATATTATTCTCTTTCTTTATCGTGAAGATTTTTACAACAAGAAAGAGGACAAGCCGCTTAACAACAAGGCGGAAGTTATCATCGGCAAGCAGCGTAACGGCCCTACCGGGATTGTTGAACTGGCCTTTTTCGGCAGCTATACGGCTTTTGAAAACCTCGCCGCCGAACCATACCCGTCTGAATATGACGATGAATAAGCGGAAAGCATATTTATGACGTGACTCACAGCTAACATTTATACGGAGAAAGTTAATGTACTTCCATGAAGCCGAAACACTCGAAAGGGATGAACTGGAAAAGCTCCAGGTTGAAAGATTAAAGAATACAATCGAGCAGGCCGCAAAATCTCCGTATTATAGTGAAGTCTTTAAAAAGAATAATATTGATTCTTCAGTCATAAACAGCCCCGCCGACGTCACCAAGCTTCCTTTCACCAGCAAGGATGATCTCAGATCCCAGTACCCTTACGGACTGCTGACTCAGCCGCTTGATAATTTCGTTCGCCTGCATGCTTCTTCCGGCACAACAGGCACGCCCACTGCTGTCCTTTACACTCAGAAAGACCTTGATACATGGGCAGACCTCATGGCCCGCTGTATGTATGCCGTAGGACTTCGCAATAGCGATGTATTCCAGAACATGTCCGGCTACGGTCTTTTCACCGGCGGACTCGGCATTCACTACGGCGCGGAAAGACTCGGCTGCCTCACCATTCCATCCGGAGCAGGCAATACCAAACGCCAGATAAAACTTATCCGCGACTTCAATGTTACCGGTCTGCACATTATCCCGTCATTTGCATTGTACTTTGCTGCCAAGGTCCGTGACGAAGGATATGATCCTTCAGAGATGCCCTGGAAGGTTGCACTTATCGGAGCTGAACCACACACCGAACATACCCGCCGCAAAATTGAGGAGTTGATGCACATTAAAGCATACAACTCCTACGGTCTTTCCGAAATGAACGGCCCCGGTGTTGCTTTTGAATGTATTGAGCAAAACGGTATGCACGTGTGGGAGGATTCCTACATAGCTGAAATTATCAACCCGGAAACCGGAGAGCATGTTGAAGAAGGGGAAGTCGGCGAACTCGTTATGACCACCCTTACCCGTGAAGGCATGCCTATCATTCGCTACCGCACCCGAGACCTGACCCGCTTTCTGCCCGGAGAATGCAAATGCGGACGTACCTCACGCCGCATTGACCGCATTATGGGCCGCGCTGATGATATGCTCATCCTCAAGGGCGTAAATATTTACCCCATGCAGATTGAAAAAATCATCATGGGTATTCCCGAAGTCGGTCAGAACTATGTTATTGAACTGATCAAGGAAGGCCTGATGGATCAGATCCGGGTCAAGGTCGAGATCAAGGAAGAATTTTTCGTTGAAGATATGCGTGCACTGCAGGGTGTTCAGAAGAAGATTGCATCCATGCTTAGAGATGAGATTCTCATCACCCCGAGAGTTGAACTGGTGCAGCATAACTCAATCCCCAAAGCTGAAGGCAAGGCACAGCGTGTCGTAGACCTTCGTGAAGTTGAGGATTAATAAATGATTACTGCGCTTGCAGTGCTGGTGATCCTGCTTATGCTGGGATCACTGGCGCTGCACATATTCGGATTACCAGCCAACTGGCTGATACTGGCTCTGGTCGCAGGCTGGAAAATGTATCAGCCTGAGGCGATGACCTGGAATTTCATCATAATTCTGGCCGTAATAGCGATCATTGGTGAAGTTCTCGAATTCGTGGCCCAGTATTTCGGCGGAAAGAAATACGGTGCCAGCGGACGCGGTAACATCGGAGCATTTATCGGTGCCATTGCCGGTGCTATTCTGGGCGCGCCCTTTTTCTTCGGACTAGGAGCCCTGCCCGGAGCCCTGCTTGGATCTTTTGGCGGCTGCCTTGTTCTTGAACTGACCCACGGCAAAAGTTTTGATGAAGCAAAACATTGCGCATGGGGAGCATTCTGGGGCAAGGCTTTCGGTATGGCGATCAAGATCAGCCTCGGGGTCTGGATGTTTGCCATGAGTGTCTCCAAAATCTGGCCAGCTTAAATTTGATGCTCTACGCGCTTTTTATGAATTGATTTCACCTCCGGCGGCAAAAGGGGATAATCCCCTTTGGAATCCCTGAGGGTTTATTTTCATCTCTAAAGCTCGTTTTGCTATTGATATTGAATCAAACATCCTTATCGGCGAAGCCCTAATAATAGTTTTTGAAGAGTCCAGAGAAACTTTTTTCACAAGTTTCTTTGGCCCCCGGAGGGCCGCCGGAAGCAACAAAAATATCACCAGCGGAGGAAACTATGAGTCTTGCTAATGATTTTCCGAAATATCGCGGCAAAATGGAATACCACTGTCTGGGCTGCAACGCCAGATACGACATCAACGAACTGCACTACACCTGCCCCGAATGCGGTTCCGTTTTCATCCTTGAAGACCTGACTTTCGACGAACTCAAAAAGACCAGCGGCAAGGAATGGCGTGAAATTTTCGATGCCCGAGCAGGAACCAAAAACGACAGCCTGCGGGGTATCTTCCGCTTTTATGAACTTTTCGCACCGGTAATGGAAGAAGACGAAATTCTTTACCTTGGTGAAGGCAACACCCCCATCGTTGCTTCCAACAAAACCATCAATAACGTTACCGGCGTAAAGACCGCTTACAAAAACGACGGCCAGAACCCCAGCGCATCATTCAAGGATCGCGGCATGGCCTGTGCTTTCAGCTATATCAATGCCCTGCTCAACAAGAACGACTGGGACGAAATACTCACTGTCTGTGCATCCACAGGTGACACCTCTGCCGCTGCAGCTCTTTACGCATCCTATATGGATGGCCCGGTTAAATCCGTAGTTATCCTTCCGCAGGGAAAAGTTACTCCGCAGCAGCTTGCACAGCCTCTGGGCAGCGGCGCGAAGGTACTTGAAGTTCCCGGTGTTTTCGATGACTGCATGAAAGTTGTTGAACACCTTGCTGATAACTACCGCGTGGCTTTGCTCAACTCCAAAAACTCATGGAGAATCCTCGGACAGGAATCCTATGCTTTTGAAGTAGCCCAGTGGTATGATTGGGATCTCAAAGACAAATGCATCTTTGTGCCCATTGGAAACGCAGGTAACATCACTGCGATCATGGCCGGTTTCCTGAAACTTTATGAGCTTGAAATCATCACAGACCTGCCCCGCGTATTCGGTGTGCAGTCCGCCCACGCCGACCCGGTCTACCGCTACTACTCTGTTGAAGATCCAAACGAACGTGAATACAAACCGGTCAAGGTCCAGCCTTCTGTAGCGCAGGCTGCAATGATCGGTAATCCTGTATCTTTTCCTCGTGTAAAGCACTTTGCTGAAAAATTCGAAGCCATCGGCGGTAAAGAAGCATTTCAGGTTGTTCAGGTCAGCGAACAGATGATCATGGACTCCATGCTGCTGGCAAACTCCCACGGACATATCGCATGTACTCAGGGCGGTGAATGCTTTGCTGGTCTTATCCGTGCCAAGGAACTGGGCCTGATCAGCGAAACTGAATCAGCCGTGCTGGATTCCACTGCTCACCAGCTCAAGTTCGTAGGTTTTCAGGACATGTACTATCAGAATGATTTCCCTGCCGAGTACGAAGTTACTCCCGATGCTTCCAGAGCAAACAAGCCGGAACTCGTAATCGAAAGCAGCGAAAAGGAAAAGCTTTCCGAATCCGACTACATCTCCAAAGCTGCGAATAACGTAGTCTCCATGCTCGGACTGGAGAAAAAATAAGTGGCAAATAAGGAACGCGCAGACCAGATGCTCTTTGCTCAGGGGCTTTCAGAAAGCCGTGAGCAGGCCAAGCGCTTGATTATGGCCGGACAGGCACACTATCTCAAGGATGGACAGAAAATCCCGGTAACAAAGCCCGGGATGCAGCTTGATCCCGACCTTGAAATAATAGTCAAAGGCCGGGACCGGTTCGTCAGCCGTGGTGGATATAAACTGCTTACAGCCATCGAGGAACTCGGTCTTGATCCGAAAGACAAAGTAGCCCTTGATGCCGGAGCATCCACCGGTGGATTCACCGACTGCATGCTGCAGTTCGGTGCTGTGCGTGTTTATGCCGCAGATGTGGGCTATGGTCAGCTGCACTGGAAACTGCAACAGGATAAGCGGGTCACCAACCTTGAAAGAATCAATCTGCGTCATGCAGAGGAAGATCTTATTCCTGAAAAGGTAGACCTTGTTGTCTGTGATGTATCCTTCATTTCCCTGACTAAAATTCTGCCTGCCTTGGTTAGATTCCTTAAGGATTCAGGTGAAATAGTCTGCCTTATCAAACCCCAGTTTGAAGTCGGGCCAGGCCAGACTGATAAAGGCGTGGTAAGAGACGAAGCTCTACGTCAACAGGCAGTCGACATGATTGTCGGATTTGCTTCATCTGAACTTGGCCTGAACCTTAAAGGACTTGTGCCCTCAAGCATTAAGGGACCTAAAGGTAATCAGGAATATCTGGCTTATTTCGTTCGTTAATATATTCTCGCCTATTCGCATTTTATAAGGCAGTCACGTACCGTGGCTGCCTTTTTCGTTTTAAACACCAAGGGACAGGTATAAATGAACAATTTTACAATGCTCTAAACACTAATTCTACAAATACTGCATTGATAAATTTAAAGTTATACATAATGTCAACAACAAATTAACATGCAGTAAATGCAATATGGTTACAAAATCAATTTATAAGCATCATCAAAATATGGATTTCAATATCGTTGATTAACGTAAATACTTGGACACAATCTATACATACACACATGTATGATTAATTACACTAAACATTTCCGTTTATTATTTTCACAACAATTTACATTTGCGTTAAATCTACTTTACATGATTTAACATTCAAGATAGTCAGTAATCACTATTTCAGTAAGGGGAGACTTACAATTTTCTATATTGTAGTCGTGCGCATTTCTGTTTTTTTTGAAGGAGTGATTATGAAGGCTAGGTTTACAGCATGTTTGACCATGCTATTAATACTGGCGGGACTCGCAATGGTCCCTGGGATGGGCAGCAAAGCAGAAGCTGCCGGGTTTGCACTTTTCGAATGGAGTGCAAGGGGTGATGCAATGGGCGGCGCAATGATCGCCAAAGCGGATGATCCTTCCGCTATTGCATGGAACCCTGCGGGTATTACACAACTGGAAGGGACTCAGACCCTAGTTGGTGCAGCCGCAATTTCACCAAAGAACACACTGACTACTACTTATGGCGGTTCTCAGACAGATGCCGACATTAAAGAAAAGACCTTTGTTGTTCCTCACGCATACATTACACACCAGATCAACGACAATGTCTGGCTCGGTGTCGGTGCATTTACCAGATTCGGTCTTGGAACATCTTACAGTGAAAGCTGGCAGGGTAGATACTCTTCCTATGACACTGCCATTGAAAGTTACTCCCTCAACCCAAACATTGCTTACAAATTCAATGAATATCTTTCCGTAGCAGCAGGTATTGAATTCATGTACGTAAAGGCAGACCTTCGCAAGAAGATCGACTCCTCCCTCGTATATGACCCCAATACTTCCGCAGCTGACGTAGACCAGCGAATCAGAGTAGACGGCCTCACCCCCGGCATGAACGTGGGTCTGAGACTTACTCCTACCAAAGACTGGGCTATCGGTTTTTCCTGGCGCAGTAAAATGCGTCACAAAGCAGACGGTAAGGCGACTTACGAACGTCCTGCAAGTGTTACCACCGCTTTCTACAACGACACTGACATCACTATGAATATGAAGACCCCTAACATGTTCATGTTCGGTACTTCATATAACATCATGGACAACCTGAGCGTTGAATTTGATGCTATCTGGTCTCAGTGGAGCGATTACAGCGAACTCACCTATGAATTCGAAAATACAAACGCAATCGGCCGTAACTCCGTCACCGTTCAGAAAAAATGGGAAGATGTTTGGAGATTCCAGTTCGGTGTTGAATACGAACCCATTGACAACCTCGCTCTTCGCGCCGGTTACGTATACGACCAGAGCCCCATCCGCAAAGGTTACGAAGACTACATGCTGCCCACCAACGACCGTCAGATTGTATCCGGCGGTTTGGGTTGGACCTACAAAAACTTCTCTGTTGACGCATCCTACATGTATCTGTGGATGAAAGAGCGCACCATTGAAGCAAGAGCTGCAAGCACCGGTATTCTCGATACCACCACCAAAGATTCCTTTACCCACATCGTGGGTCTGACCATGGGCTTTAATTTCTAGAAATTTAAAGCCGACTTTGACTTAAAAGGCCGCAACTGTCTGAGTTGCGGCCTTTCTTTTTGCGGGTCCTTCCATTGCAAGATATTGATTCATGAAACAGTATTGCTACATTGCAGTAACCTTATCTGCATGATTAAAACATTAAGCTAGGTTATTTTTCATACAACAGAAGGAGAAAGCCAGTAACAACAAATTAAATCACCACGAGGCCTGCCATGAATTCATACGTATCAAGCGAACCGGCTATGGATCACAGCAAACTGTATCTGCTGGCCGGCAACAATCCTCCCCATATAAGAAAGACCTTCTGGACCACTGCCGGAGTGAGCCTGCTTCTGTGGACCCTGATCACCAACGCCATGCTCATCATTTCAATGGTCCTTGCCCTGCAGACCAATGACCTTGAATTTATAAAAACAGTATGTGTAGCACTTCCTGTCCTTGCAGTTATAATCAACTTTCTGGACTACAAATCAATTCTTCCAAACTTTCTGAATAAGCACAGAGAAAACTCAGGCAGAAGCAAAGTATCACCTGCCGGATTTGCCCGTTTTCTTCCTCTGTGCTTGATGGCTTCATGGGTTATCTCTCTCTTTGCTCTGTAGCAGACGCAAAAGACTTATCCTAATAAAGAAACTCCCGCTTCATCTGAAACGGGAGTTTTTATTACATTTGCTTTGAAAACGAATCAGCGACCAAGACCAAGGTTGATTCTCATATCATCCGGAGCTTTCATTCCAACGGAATATTCAAGGCTGGCCTTTCCTTCCGCCGGAACATTTACCTTCCACTCAAAATTATCATCCTTGACTTCAGCTTCAGGAGCGGATGAAATTTCAAGTTTGATTAGCTTATCCCCTGAAACCGGGGATGGTTCCTGCACCAGAATTTCTACCGGGGTCTTACGGCTGTTGCTCAGCTCAACAAGATATTTCCAGTTATAGGTCTGTTTGGAGCCGAACACGCCTTTTTCTCCAGACTGTTTTTCCAGAGTCTTACGCTCTGCCTTCAGCATGGGATCAGACCCGAAGAACATCTCCTTCTCCTTGCCGGAAAAATTGAATGACTGTTTACCAATCATTGTTCCTTCCATAAAAACAAGAACCGGTCCGGAGGGGTAATCCTTTGCAACTCCGAGCTCGGATCTGGCAGAAACAAATACATCAGGCGTCATGGAAGGACGGGCCATGAAAGTGAAGTCAGCCTTCCAGTTCTCGGATTCAACCGCATATTTACGGGTTGCCCCGGCCGGAATAGTTTTTCTGCCAAGCTCCCAGAGGGAATATGTGGCTTTTGTTACCCTTCTTGCTGCTCCTTTGGCTTTAAGCATACGTGGAGCCATGGCTGCTTCCATTGCCATATTCGAGCTATCCATCATCATGCGCTCTGGTACGGGCGCAATTTCAGGTTCAGGTTCAATAATCCATCGGCCAAGTTCAGGTGGCGAAATTCTGGACCATTGTTTAACTGTAGCCAGCGCAATATCACAATTCTTAAAATCAATTCCGCTGCCCTGTCTTATTTCTGCTTCAAAAGTGAATTTAACCCGCTTCTCTGCAGGATATGCATCGAGCTTATATTTAGGGGTCCAGCCGCAATTGCGCAGCATGTAGCTGATTTTAAATTCACCGGTCTTTGCTTCCTTTGCAACAACAGAGACCTTGACCATCCAGACACTTCCGTCCTTACCACTTACTTCCTTGAGCTGACGCTCCAAATCAGCGATAAGTTCATTCAGCTCTTTGATCTTCACGTCGAGCTTGGCTGATCTCTCATAAAGTTTAGACAGGTTGCTGACCACCAGTCCTGCAATCTTATCAAGCTCGGAAGTTTTCGTTTCCTGAACCTTCCCACGCTCGGTCCAAAATGAAATCCCTCCCTGCACTGCCTGTTTCTCGGCGTTAACAGCTGAAAGCTTAAATTTTAACTGATCAATTTTTTTACCGAGTTCAAGGGCCGCCGGTGATCTTGAAAGATCACTTCTGGTCCAGGACACATCATTCACCGCTACCTGATCAGCAAGCGAGGCAATGCTGAAGGTATCAGGAGCAGCCTGTCCGGGCAGGGTGAACATTACATATCTGCCGTTATCATCGGACTTGACCTGCGCTGTCACTTTCTGTGAAAAATCTGCCCCCGAAGGATAAAAGACCACCCTTTCAGCAGCGGCAACAGCGAGAGAACACCAGCAACAGATAATAAGTATGGATGCCAGCAAAATTTTTTTAACCAAAACACTATCCTCATTTTTTGTAGATAAAGGACTTTCCCTTTTCATTTGAAACTTTCTGCCTACCTTATCAGACATTCCCCCGCTAAAACAACCATTCACACGCAATCATGCGGTATAAAATGAACTGTAATCTCGACAAAATAAACATTTTACGAAATAGTTGTGCTACTCAAAATAACATTAAGTAATATAACTTGGAGATAATATGTCACCCACCAGAAAACTATCCCTGCTTGTCTGCGGCGGGGCCGGATACATAGGCTCGCACATGGCGAGAATGATTGCAGAAGCAGGGCATGAAGTCACAGTTTTTGATAATCTCTCCACCGGACATAAGGAAGCCCTGAAATGGGGAAAATTTATTCAGGGCGACCTGCGTAATCCAGCTGACCTTGAAAAAGCATTCAAGGACTCCGACTACGATGCCGTTTTCCATTTTTCTGCGCTTATTGTTGTAAGCGAATCAGTTGAAATGCCCTTTGAATACTATGACAACAACGTAACAGGCACACTGAATCTACTGGAAGCCATGCGCAGGCATGGAGTAAAACGTTTTGTATTTTCCTCAACTGCTGCTGTTTATGGAGACCCGGTCATGGATATGATCACAGAGGAACACCCTCTTGCTCCACTTAATCCTTATGGAAAGTCCAAACTCTATATTGAGGAAATTCTGCAGGATTATGCCGCGGCCTATGGGATGGATTCAGTGCGTTTCAGATATTTTAACGCTGCCGGAGCACATCCCGACGCATCAATAGGCGAGGCTCACAAGCCGGAAACCCATCTGATTCCTAACATTCTGCTCAGCTGTATTGATCAGAACCGCCGACTCAAAATATTCGGCAGCGATTATTCAACCCCCGATGGAACCTGCGTACGCGACTATGTGCATATTCAGGATCTGTGCACAGCGCATCTGGCTGCAGTTGACTACATGATGAAAAACAGCGGCACCCACTGTTTCAACCTTGGCAACGGGCAGGGATTCAGTATTCTGGATGTGATCAAGGCCGCCGGGGAAGTAATAGGCCGCAAGATTGAATTTGATTACAAACCGGCCCGCGCGGGAGATTCTCCCAGACTTGTTGCAGACAGCTCAAAAGCTGTTACAATGCTCAAGTGGTCCCCCCGCTATAGTGACCTGCGGGAAATCATCGAAACCGCATACCGCTGGCATCAAAAACCATTGTACTGAGACCGGTCTTAATGACTGAGGAGGTAGAGCTCCATGAAATCCTTGATCATCGATCCCAGAATTTCCGGTATGTCAGGCAGCATGCTGCTTGCCGCCCTGCTGGACCTGACTGATAATCAGGAGTGTCTACCTCTTCTCACCAAAGCTGTTTGTGAAGTTACACACTGCACGGCTTCCATCAAAGCAGTGAGAGCGCAATCTATGGGGCTCAAGGCCGTAAGGATGGACCTTGAGCTCAATGACGAAGAATTTGCATCATCTGAAGACTTCGGACGCGCTTTTAAGAACATTGCAAATTTCATGGAAATGAGTCCTCCAGCCCTTGAAAAAGGCCTTGAGATAATAAAAACGGTAACAGAGTCACGAAACGCAGTCCTCGCCCAAAGCCCTCAGGCTGCCGGCAGCATTGAAACTGCAATAGAGATAGCAGGAATTCTCTGGCTTCTTGATCAGCATGAATACTTAAACGGAAACATAACATCACTGCCACTGGCTCTTGGTGACGGAATCTCTGCCATCGGTTCGGCAACCATGCCCTCTCCTTCTCCTGCTGTTCTGGAAATTATCAGCCGCAGCTCAATTCCAACTGTTGTCTCAACTGATAAAGCAGAACTGAGCACCATAACAGGCGCAGCGCTAGCAGCATGTCTGGCAGATGAGTTTTCAGAGGTGTTTCCTACCTGCACGCCGACAAAAACGGGCTACGGAACCGATGGCTCAAAACATGAAAAATCAAGCCGCATTCTGCGCATTGTGGATACCATTCCATCGCTTGAAAACGGAGTCCATGCCATGCTCCTTGAAACACTGGTAGACGATGCCACAGGTGAAACACTCGGGCATACCCTGACCAGCATGTTAGAGCGCGGAGCCTTTGATGCATACATCACCCCGGCCACAGGGAAAAAGAACCGCCCTGCAAACCTCGTTTCAGTTCTCTGCGCTCCGGGAGAAGAAAAGAACTTCAGCCTGCTCTTGATGCAATGTACCGGTAGCATCGGTATCCGCTGCCGCGCAGTAGACCGCTTTATTGCAGACAGGAAAATCGAAAAATACAAGGTTGAGCTGGGCGGAGAAAAATATCCTGTACGTATCAAGATCTCGACCTTTGACGGACACCTTATCAGCCGGAAACCGGACTTTGATGATTTAAGCGAAATTTCCAAGCAAACGGGACTGTCTCCACGAATTATTGCCGAAGAAGTAAAAAGACAGTGCTTCCTACCCATCAAAAACACTCATCTGCAATGATCTTGGCGACAAAGTTAAATAAAAAGGCTGGCAGTTCATATCAACCATGAACAGCCAGCCTTCTTGCTTTAATGGAAAACAGCAGTCTATTCCATGCTAGCGGGTTACCAGCAGTATATCCTGATGGTTTAGCCCGCTTCTTCCGCACCATGTGCCGTAACGAATTTCCTGAATTTTAAAGTTGTTCTTCTCAAATATATTAAGCACAAAGCTCTCATCGTATCCGACGGCATCCATAGGATCCTTGGGATCGGAAGTATAAAAGATACCATATTTGTGGAAGTCGTGAACGCTCTTCCCCTCTTTCATAAACTTCCTCGACTCATCGTTTACAAGGAAAAAGGTCACAAAAATCCGACCGTTGTCAGTTAAAACCCGATCAATCTGTTCCATGTAATTTATGATGTCATCAGGCATCATGTGGGTAAAAACAGAATTGAGCATGGCCAGATCAAAAGAATTATCTGCAAAAGGAAACACAAACTCCGAAGCCTTGACCTGAGCATAAGGATTGTAGGTGGAGTTATAAATATCGACCAGCTGAAAATTGAAATTGGAGAACTCCGGTGTGATGTTCTCTGAACACCAGTTAACCCCTACAGGAAAGGTATCAAACCCTTCATAGCCTCCTTCTTCCGAAAGATACGCAAGAAGAGGAAATGCCAGACGGCCGATTCCGCATCCGATATCGAGAACCATATCATCCGGGCGCAGTTCCAGACTTTCCCGGCAGATATTGATCATCTTATCACCGATGGCCTTGAAATCACCACCACCAAAGCAAATATGAAGATCTTCCGGCGGCATGGGGATATTTGTAAGATCGCGCATAGCTCTCTCCGACTACATCTGATTCAGGCAGTCTTCGCAGACCTCGCCATCTTCGGACTTGGCCTTGGAAGATTTCACGAGAATAAACTCAACCATGCTTTCAAAGCGGTCAGCCGGCAGATAGCCGCGTATCGATACTCCATTCACTAGAAATGTGGGAGTTGCATTCAGGCCGAATTCCCTTGCCTCTCGCTCGTCACTGAGCATCCTTTCCTGTACTTCGGGGGATTCCAGTTTTTCCTGCAGCTTCGCGAAATCCACGCCAACCTGATCAAGAATGCTTTTTAGCACCAAGCCTTCTTTATCGTTATATAACTCCTTCTGCTTTTCAAAAGCCAGATCATGGAATTTATAGGCCATTTCAGTATCAATCATAGTCAGAGCTTCGAAGACTGCAGCCAGTTCACGGGATTCTTCGTGCAAGGGCAGATGCTTGAAATACAGCTTGTATTTTCCGGGATTATCTTCAACCAGCTTACGCACCACTTTAGCTGCCTTACTGCAGTATGGACAAAGAAAATCGGTGTATTCAACTATAGTTACCGGAGCTTCCGGGCTTCCCAGAACTACGCGCCCCGGCAGGAAAACCGGCTTGAAAGGATCATTCAATTCATTTTCAAAACGGGCTTCTCTCTTTGCTTTCTCGCGAGCATCAATTCCCTGCTCAACGATCATGAGAACATCCATGCTGTTTTCACGCATTGCTTCCAGAACAATCTGAGGATTATCTTTCAGTATTTCAGCTATCTGGTCTTTCAAAACCTGTTTATTCACACATCCGCTTACGGTAAAAACAGCTACAAGCAATAAAATCATTTTTTTAAACATCTAAGCTACCTATGGTTCAATTCGAAATTACCTAAAAAAACCTCCCTCGGATGCCCTCAGGAGGTTATAAGCTCAAGCAGAAAATTCGGATTTATTCTCCAAGACCGCTCACGTCCTTGTATTGAGCATCGCGAGCATCGACTTTGTCACAGAACTCGGAAGAAACAAATTCTTCATCCATAGTAGGTCCGGCTGGTCCGCCGAAAGGAGAGGTTACAATATCATAAGCTCCGGAAACCACACGCCCGGCACCATAAGCCAGCCCTACGAACAGTCCTCCGAAATAACCGGCGGCCTGTTCTGCCGGTTCATCAGACTCGGCAGCCATATTAACAGGCTGGTTGACGATTTCAAGAGGCGCGCTGAAAATATTGGTCATCCCGCGCCCAAGCTTACGAGGAGCCCGATCAGAATATGAATCCTCACGGCCGACATAATTGTTCGAACTCATTGAGCATCCACCCAGAAGCATGGAACTCAGAGCCAGTATAATCAACGATATATTTATAATTCTTTTAGATTTGATCATTATTACTCCTGTTAGTTTCATTTTATGCCTATGCACCAGTTCCATGTCAAGGATAAGCGCTGAACTACAGGGCTTTTATGGTTTTCTTAAGCCTTTATTCATAAAAAAGGCCGTCCATTAACAGGACGGCCTTTAAATCAACTAAATGCAGTATTCTACTACCACTTTTTGGAGCGCTGTTTCTCCAGAGCAGCTTCCTGCTCTTCAAAACTGGCAAAACCGGCATGATGCAGGGCATCTTCAACAGTCTGGCTCCAGTTCCATGCGGAGTAAATAACCGGCTTGTGGAAAGTACCACGGAAAGTATCCATTTCCTGACGGTAGAAGTCTTCCTTGGGGGTGTCGATGTTATCACGAAGCTGCTCGTTGAGTCTTCTGATCTCACCTTCATACCAGTCTTCAAGGTCTTCAGGAGTTTTGTACTTCTTTATGATGTGGCTGTAGCCGTTGGCTTCCATCAGCTCGGCAAGTTTTTCAAAGTGTCTGGCCCTGATCCACTTACCAAGTTCATTGACCTTGATGTTTTCAGCTTCAACCGCAGCCATATCCAGTTTGGTCTGGAGGTAGGTATCAGGAACAACAGAAGCTGAAACGATACCCGCAATGCAGACCACTCCACGAAGAATGACACTGTTGGAAACACCCTGTCCGCAGAAACCGACTTTCTTGCTGAACTTCTGGCCGGTAAAAATGGTGGAGAGAATAGCCCAGACAACAGCCGGATCTTCTTCATCATAGATATGCTGCAGGGAGGAGTTATCACGGTCAGTACCGAGAACAAGCTGGGTCATATCGTTGGAACCGATGGAGAAACCATCCACTTCCTTGATGAACTCCTTACTGAGAACAGCGTTACTTGGAATCTCAGCCATGAGGATAAGCTTGAGGCCGTCCTTGCCGGATTCAAGGTTATGTACCTGAGACAAGTAACGCTTCATGCTGCGAGCTTCTTCAATAGTCCTGACGAAGGGAAGCATGATATGCAGGTTCTTACCGCCGAACACCCCGCGGGCAAGCTTGAATGCCTCAAGCTCCCAGTCGTGGATATTTCTGGAAACACCACGATAACCGAGCATGGGGTTATCTTCGTGATGTTCGAAGAGCAGACCGCCAAGCAGGTTATGGTACTCGTTTGTTTTGAAATCGGTGGTTCTGTAAACAATATCCTTGCCGTAGAAAGCCATGGCAAAGAGAGCAAGTCCCTGAGAAAGGGTCTGAATATAGTTCTCTTTACCGGTGCGCAGGCCACGGGATTTAAGAATATCAGTAATACGCTGCCTGAGAGTGGTGACTTCATCCATCTCGGATTTGAGTCCCATTTTAAGGGCAACTTCTTCGCGCAGAGCCTTGATCTTCTCGATGTACTCAAGAACCATGGGATTCTTTCTGGCCTTTTCGAGAATTTCAGGCATTTCATCCAGTGATTCGGTACGCTTGTAGATAAATCTGGAATCGGAACTTTCTTCAACATGAGCACCGATAACAGCCTTTACATGTTCCTCAATCTTAACAGAAGTCTTGAGAGTGTAGAGGCTTTCAGTTGCGTGCTCAAGGTAGTGATCAAGCTTCTTGTCCAGTTCTCTGAGCTTGCGATGCATGGCCAGAACTTCTTCAGTACCGCGGGCGGTATTGCCTTCTGCAAGAGAATCCATCTCTTCGGTCAGGCCTGTCAGTGCTCCAACGTACTCCCTGAGCTTAAGGTTCAGGGTAATCAGACCGGAATCGAGCTGGGTTTTCATCACCGCGGTCAGTCGGGCATCAAGCTCATCAAGCTTTGCCTGCACCAGCTTATCAAGAGAGCCGTTATCGTATGCTTCAAGAGCAAGCGGATGAACGCCTACGTTTGCAAGCATGAATTCAGCACGCAGCAGTCCCACTTCAAAATCAGGAACGTCTCTCAGACGGGAAAGGAACAGGGACTGTCCAACGTCAGCCAGAATAAGGCCGACCTTGGTCTTGGTTGCAGGCAGCTCAGCTGTGTTGATGGTTCCGCCGACTTCATTAAGGGGCAGCAGGCCGCGATAGACCTTGCCGCGGGAACCGTCGACGGTAATTTCCTGACCATCAAGAGAACGAAGAACTTCCAGACGCTGGATGCCGATAATCGCAGGAATTCCAAGCTCACGGGAGGTAATTGCCGCATGGCTGGTATCACCGCCCACATCAGCAAGAATACCGGATGCGATGCGCATACCGGGAACCATGTCCGGGTCGGTACGCTCGGCAGCGAGGATATCACCTTTGTGAACCTTGTTCAGCTCCAGAGCGGAACGCAGATACTTTACAGTTCCCTGCCCGGCACCACGGGATGCCCCGTTACCTTCAAGGATAACCTCAGCACCGGCAACTGCTGCGGGATCAACCTCAAGCCTGCGCATGAAGATTGAATGAGGGTGCTGTTCAAATTCCTCGTTCCAGCGGGTTTCAGGACGGGCCTGAACAAACCAGAGACGGTCAGCTGCGTCGAGGCAGAACTCGGTATCCATGATCATTCCATCGTAAGCGGCGCTGATGGAACGGACACCCTTGGCAACCTCTTCTGCCTGAGCAAGGGAAAGAGCCCAGCGGTAAACCGCTCCGGACTGAACCTTCTCAACCTTGGTTCCACCCTTCTCGCTGTAGACAATCTTCTTATCCTTGCAGCCCATGTTCCGGACTACAACTTCAGAATTGTCATCGCGCTGGAAAACATAAAATTTATCCGGGGTAACCATACCGCCGACAACAGCCTCACCAAGACCGTAACTTGCGTCAATGGAAACAAGATCCTTACGATCGGTTCCACGACAGCCGGTGGCAGTGTCTGCGCTGAAAGCAGTACCGGAAATAACAGGGTTGATCATGCGCATGATGCATACAGAAAGAGAGGTATTCTCAATGGCCCACTCTTTTTTGGCATCTTCAGCAATGGATGCGTTACCTGTATTTTCAGCAAGTGTTACTGCATCAAGGATGGCTTCACGGCGATAGGTCATGCTGCGCAGGTTGTAGGCGGAAGCACAGTCCCAATGGTAGGCTGTGGCGCACTGATCCTCACCCACTATATTAAGATAGGTATCCTGCAGACCTGCAAATGCCTTTTTGCGGCTGTCTTCACCAGCTGCTGAAGAGCGAACTGCAACAGGCTCGTTTTCAAGACCTGCATCCTTGCAAATGGAGAGGTATGCTTCGCGTACTGCGGTCTCAACATCTTTGGGAAGCTCAACGGAAAGAATGGCACTTTGTACCAGCACGGAACGTTTACGGAGCTGGTCAATGCCCTCAGGCGAGGTAGCAAAGCCTTCTACAACGTTATTGATGAAAGTTCTGAGCTGAATCTGGGTTTCATCAGTGTGTTTGCGGGATTCCTCCCTGATAACCTCAGCAATTGAACGAACAAATTTCTGAAGGAATTCGCTGTCACTGTTAACCTCTTCACTGGTCCAGTCTACAGCATTGTATTCACTGTCTACAACAGCCCTGACGACACTCGCATGAACTTTTGTTTCATCGAGAAGTTTATGAAATGCAATAGAAGAGACAGCCCTGAACTGGGGAGACCTGATACCTTCAACCTGACTGATCAGTGCGGTGTTATAGTTTTTACCACCAACCAGCAGCTCAGCTTCTTCGCCGATTTTAACAATATCAGCACCGGTAAGAATCAGCTTTTTCTCAAGCTGACTCTTTGTCTGAGCTTTCTTGGGAGTTGCGGCAACCTCTTTTTTATTGGTGCCAGCTTCTTCCGTCTTACCAGCCATCACTTCCTCCTTACGCATCATGATAGTTACAAAAGGACTTATTACCTGGAAGTCCTTTTGAATCAGATATCCGTATTGAAATAGAATTTATAAGAACAGTTGATAAATAGAGATAACACCCTGCCAGAGAAAAAGACAAGGGTCAGACAAAAAGACTTTTCAAAAGATTTTCCGGTAGAACTCCGGAGTAAATAACTTCCCCTTCCCGGGAAGAGGATAAGACTACTTCCCTTGCAGCCTTATCCTGTAGAAGACCATTTCCCCAGCAAGCTTCGCATGTCAAGGAAAAATCAGGAATTACACCGCTGCCAAAGCTTTAAAGCGGCATAATCGAACCGGAATAGATGCTGTGCTTCTCTCCGTTATGCTCAACGACAAGGCCGCCGTCGGAACGGAGGCCGCAGATAACACCCCGGTCAACACCGTCAGGTCCGTCCACAACACGAACCTCTTCGCCGAACCAGACCAACTGGTCAGCCAGTTCATAAATGAAGTTTTCGGCTTCCTGAGAATTAATGATGGCATCGAACTGCTTGCGGAAATACTTGATCATTTCAATCCACGTTTCCAGCGGACCTACCTGCATTTCTTCAGTATTGATCTTCCCGGCGGGAATGGCATGATCCGGGCGCAGCAGTTCTCTCTCGGGCGCATAAGCAACGTTCAGGCCGATTCCGACCATGACCACGCCGCCACGCTCTTCAATAAGAATACCACCGGCCTTATGTCCGTCAATAAGGATGTCATTGGGCCACTTGAGCTGGGTTTCAATACCCAGATCCTTAAGAGCCTTGCAGGTAAGATATCCCACGATAAGGGGAAGAATGCGGTTCCAGACGGGTCTGGCTTCACCGGGTTCTCCAGCCGGCATTACCGGCCACTTTACAGTACCGTAAATATTTCCCGGAGGAGAAATCCATTCGCGGCGAACCTGTCCGCGTCCGGTATTCTGCTCAAGAGCGATAACACTGCCCCATTCAGGCAGATCCTCAAGTGAATTCAGCCGCCATGCCACATCAAGGCTGGACACGCAGGAACCGCACACAGCCACAGGCACACCGGTTCTGGAGCCGGAAAGCCATGTGGAATATGTTCTATATTCTGTGTCCTCTGAATTCCAAGGGCTGAAACTTTCGATATCTCTAGCCCAAAGAGGGTGACTCTTAAACAACTCTTCAGGAGATGTTCTGGGCAGGGGACTGCCTTCCTTACCACTGATAATCGTAATTCGCGTAATCATGCTTTACTATCCCATGTCAGGTGTTTGATTGGCAAGAGTTTCCGATTAAATAGTACACGATTTTTAAAATTTATACAGCGGTATACACAATTTGAGCTCATTACAAGCAGTAATGGTATTATTCATCTCCCCCGGACTTGATCTCCCTGATCATTTCGATCATTTCCTCTTCAACATCATCAATTTCGCTTTGATTAATAGCATCCGATGATTTTGCATCTTTCATAATTGCGGCGGCAATTTTCTTTGAGATTGACATTAATATACGTTTCTTTGCGTCATCTTCAGCCACAGCGAGCAGAATACCCAGTTTATAGTAGCCAAGCCGCTTGAATACTTCCTTGAGGGTGCCGATATCAACAAAAATAATATCTTCAATACCTTCAAGTTCATCAATGGATTTGCGTTTACGTTTTGCCTCTTTAAAGTAGCGGTCGCCCTTTTTCTCAGCCCACTTCATTGTAGCATCCTTATGCAGAACGCAGATCTCTTCAGGGAACTCCCCTACTCCTATCTTTTTGTAGATCATGTCCGGATTTGAATCGACCATCTGGGCAAAATCATCGATATCCATGTAGTCTGCCAGACGCGACTTGCCGCCGAACTTATTGATATCACCGGACAGGTTCTCCGCCACAATGAGAAAATTTTCAGGGTCGCTGATGCTGATATAAGCCACGTTCCCCATCTTGGTCATGGAAATCATATTGAACCCGGTTGCATTCTTTACAAACCGGTCGATTTCAGCCTTGGGCATGTTGGTAATATCCAGCAGTTCCTTGCTGAACTCATCAAAACCGATTCCCAGAGGGCGTTCACCGGGGGGACAGGTTTCCTGAATTCGATGCTTTAAATGGAGCAGGCGACAAAATGTCATCCATGAGTTGTCACTGCGGTTATCGGAGATGGTGCGGTTGGAATTGGCAAGACGTGAGGCTAGAATCCTGGTCAGATGAAAAACCGTGGGATGACTCTTTTTAAGCAGCACCAGCAGCAGTCTTGCAGTCAGAACCATGACCTGACATTCGGATGCGGCTTCTGCCCCGGCAACCCTTGGAGCTTTGGTGATAATTGCCATTTCGCCGAATATCTCCCCCGGCCCCAGCGTTGCCAGCACACTCGACTTTCCGTTGATATTCTTGATGATATTAACGGATCCCGATTGAATCATATAAGCGAGGTTGCCATGATCACCTTCACGGAAAATCACATCACCCTTGTTGTATGTCTTAGCTAAAGGTTTCTGGGGACTCATTTCCCTTCTCCTTTTCGCAAGTCTGTCCATAATTTCATCCTAGGCGGCACCTTTGAGTTTTCTGACGGCATCAAACAGTTCGTCACAGCATTCAAGAACTTCGGGGTCAGACATGGAGCGATCCCGGGGAGGCTCACTCAAAAGAATATTAGCCATTTTCCGACCGATGTTGCGCTTGATTTTTTCCTTGTTCTGATTGTCCCCGGCAGAGAACAGCACCGAAATCTTGTAGAAATCAAGTCCCTTCAGAGCTTCAGCAAGTGTATTGTTGTCCACGTAAATGAGATCATCTGCATTTTCCAGATCTTCAAGAGCCTTTTTAGGGCGCTTGAATTTCTTGAAGAAGTTTTCGTCCTTATCCTTACTCCATTCAAGTGCTTTTTCACGATTGAAGAAAAGCAGTGTTTCCGGCATCTCCTCCTTGATTACTTTTTTATAAATCAATTCAGGGGTCGCACCGGTTTTCTGGGCAAGGTCGGAAAAACGCATAAAGCTCATACGCGATTCCACGCTGGCACCAATCTCTTTCATCTGCTTGTACAGACCGCGAAGACTGGGCATGAAACCTTCAATATTATTAATAAATATATAGCGCTCGACAAAAGCACTCTTATCACCCTTTTTGGGAGTACGCAGGTCAATCAGGCGAAGCTTATAGACGTTGTCCAAAAAGGAATCTATCTCCAGTGTGGAGAACATGGTCAATCCCTTAACCGTCTCCTCAAAAGATTTGACAGACAGTCCCATCTTGTAATTCTCAATCTTGGCCTGCATATTTTTAGGGGTATAGGCATACTCCTTGTATGCAAGATCAAGCATGGTTGCCAGCGATATGAACGAATCACTCTGTTCTGATCCCGAAGACTTGCCGTCTGTTGCCACAACTCGTTTAGCAAGAAGCTCCACAATCTTTTTGACCGTTCCCGGAGATGCATCAAGAAGCTTGTTCATCAGCTCCTCCGTCAGCACCACCAGCTCACAGAAGCTTGAAGCTTCCGCGTATGCCGTGCGCTTCTGATCGGTCAGCAAAGCCATCTCCCCGAAGATATCACCACGTCTTAATGTGGCCAGAACCGTCTTTTTATCATCCACCTTGCGGAAGATATCCACGGTTCCGGTTTTAATCATGTAGGCGACCTTGCTTTCCTGCCCCTCGGAAAATATGATTTTACCCTTATGGAAACTGCGTATACTGGGTGATGTTCTTGGTATCATTGCCTTATCTGATCTTTTTATATCTTAATATATTTCCAACACCGTAGAAGACATTACACACTTCTCCGAGCTTTGACAAAAGAAACAACCTTTCTGACAACCAGCGGGAACAACCCCAGAGCTGCAAATGAAATAATCAGGCTCGGCTGTACGATTCCGGCAAGGGAATCAATCTGCCCGAGCTCTTTTCCTGCATTCACGTAGACCATGGTTCCGGGGAGCATTCCTATCTGGGAAACCCAGTAGAATGTGCTCAGCCGCATGGAAGTAAGCCCCATAATCAGGTTGATAATCACAAAAGGGATGGCGGGGATGAGCCGCATGGTAAAAAGATAGAACGCCCCCTCTCTTGCGACCCCTCTATTAACCTTTTCCAGACGATCACCAAACCTGCGCTGAACATAATCCCGGAAAAGATAGCGGGAAAAGAAGCAGGCCAGGGTTGCTCCGATTGTACTGGCGAAAGAGATAATGATTACCCCCACAGTAAATCCGAACAAAGCTCCGCCGGCCAGCCCAAGGACGGTTGCCCCGGGCAGATTGGCTCCCACAACCACAACATAAATCAGAAAAAAACTGAAAATAGTCAGAAAAGGATTCCGGTCATAAAAAAGCTGAAATTCCTCCCTTGAACTTTTCAGATATTCAAGCGTAAGAAACCTGTCCAAATCAAATGCGAAAAACAGTGTGACAACCACAGCCAGCAGTATGAGAATTAGGATTTTATTTTTCATTTTGCATACGATATCATTAACGGTAAATTAAGCAAGTTCGGGAAACCTTCGCACGCTGAAAAGACATCGAAAAAACACATGAAAACCAGTCAGAATCATCTAAAAATACTTATCGTGGGCGGAGCCGTGAGAGACCTTCTTCTGGGAACTGCCCCGAAGGACCTTGACTTCCTGATAGCAGCCGGGAGCTCGGACGATTTTTTGCGCAAATTTCCTTCCGCCCGTCCTGTTGGAAAATCCTATGAAATTTTTTTTCTCAAAGGACTTGAATTCTCAATGCCTCGTGCTGCGGGAAAAACAGTTGAAGAAACCATTGACCTTGACCTGAAGGCACGCGATTTTACCGTTAACAGTCTGGCGCTCGGAGAAGATGGAGAACTCTATGCCCACCCGCACGGGCTGGAAGATCTGGCAGACAGGAAGCTTCGGCCGTGCTTTGAAGGTTCTTTCAAAGAAGATCCGCTAAGGGTTTTCAGGGCGGCAGTCTTCCTATCAAGATTTCCCGAATTCACACCCCATCCTGACCTGATCCGCGGAATGCGGGAAGCTGCTGAGAAAGGCTGGCTCTCGGCAATAGCCCCGGACCGGGTGGGCGTGGAGCTGAGAAAAGCCATGAGCGGTCAAAAGCCGGGCAATTTCCTAAGACTGCTCACCAGAACAGACTGCCTTAAGCACTGGATACCGGAACTTGCCGCAGCCGACAGCATTCCTGCGGGGCCTCCCCGGTATCATGATAAATCCGTAAGCGGACACATAGCCGATATCATGGATAAAGTGGCAGGAGATCCACTGACAGGCTGGATGGCAATGTGCCACGACCTTGGCAAAGTCCTGACTGCCAGGGACATGCTCCCCTCCCATCACGGGCATGAAAAGGCAGGCACTGTTCCGGCAAGGGAACTGGGGGAAAGACTTCTGCTGCCGACAAAATTCATCCGCGCAGGTGAAACCGCCGCCCTTCTGCACATGAAAGCGGGAAACTACCCTGAACTGCGGCCCGGAACAAAGGTGGACCTGCTTATGAAGCTGCATGTAAGCGGGTTGCTGGAAAACATGAGGGAGCTGTGCAGGGCCGACCGGGGCCGTGATGTGATGGAACACGCTTCAGCGGATCTGGCAGAGATACTCAAGGTATCCCTGCCAGTGAAAGATCGTAATCAGGGGAAGGAATCAGGCGAGAAACTGCGCAACCTGAGGGCATCCAGACTTAAAGCGTTCAGCCGCGGCCGCAGTTGGCAGAATTTAGTCAAATAAATATTTGTACTCTTCTGCAACCTTATCGGTCCGGTTCATGAGAGCCGCTGCTGCGCTTTCAATATTTCGCGCACTCACCAATCCCAATTCCTCGGAAAGATAAAAAGGCACAACTTCCTGACTTTCAGCAAAAGTCCAGACCACTGTATAGACAGAGCCTATTTCAGGACGTTCACTGAACTCGCTGCGAGAGATGACCTTCACCCGCACAGCCTTGCCGCTCTTGTCCGCAAGTTTGAACAGGATGGATTTCCTGAAATTTTCCTTCAGCTTCAGCGCAAGGGTTCCACCAATCTCATCGTTGCCGACATGTTCAATAAGCACAGGAACACCTTCCGGCTCCACTTTCTGCTCAACGGCAGGAACAGCAGGCTTCGCCTTGGAATCCGGAACGCTTTTCTTCTCCTGAGCATGAACATTACCTGCTGCACAAAAAAACAACACCAGTAAGCAGATCAACTTCAGGCTTTTTTTCATACCAACTCCTTATTCGATTTCTCGTTCAACAATTTAAGCAAGGCTTTAACACGGTTTTTATCACGAGAATAGTTCTCCGAGCAAAACTCGTTGATGTAAGAAGCAACTTCTTTACGCGGAGGCAGATCCGGAAAGTGAGGAAATTCAATATCCTTGATGGTTATGAGCTTAAAGGCCATTTCGCCATCAATGACCTGACACTGCGGTCCTACACACCCGGCGATGTTTTCCTTTTCCATCTCAACAGGGTCAAGAGACTTGGTAAATTTCAAAACATCTGATGCAGTTACGTTATGGTTGACCTTATCAATTTTAATATTGATCTCCTTGGCCATGCTGAAGAAATCATCACGATTGGCTGAACGTATCTTGCGCCCCTTTCCATCGTCACGATAAATTCCATGCATGTAGTCTGCAATGCGCTCGGCAAGCAGCTCGTAAGCAATGCCGAACCACTTGATGTATTCCCCCCTGGTGGTGAAAGAGAATGTCGGGGTCTCAAAAAATTCAGCAGGTTCAACCCCTGCCGGGAAATGAAATACTTTCCTGTCAATCCCGGCGGAAAGCCAGAACTGATCGAGTTCATTACGACCGAGACTTATCTGCTCCAAAAGAGCACAGCCGCGATAAATCCTGTACAACTTCTCATGAAGATGCTCAGAAACCTGATGAAACATCTCCAGCGCTTCATCAATATCAATTCTAGCCCCGAAGAAAGAATCAGCCATCTCGCTGAGCACTTCATCCGTTAAAGCATCTGACAAATATTTAAAATCAGCCATAATATTTCCTTTGCCGATCAATTTAGAAAATTTTATGCGGATTTTTTTATTTCCGCCTTATCCATTTGTTTATCCGGCTTCCGGGGCAAAATCACCCTGAAATCCGTAGATGAATTCATTAATTAAACTTGAGAGTGCCATATAATTGAATTATACGCTATGGGCACGAGTATCATCAAAAAACCACTTATTGATGATATTTCAAATAGTTTGGCGCATTGAATTACCTGCTCAATTTAACGGCGTTTTTTGAAAAGAACTATTACCCTGACTCAAACTGACAGGAGTCAAACCAATAAGGATTCCAAAGGGGATCTCTCCTTTGGCCGCCGGAGGCGAATTATCGGCCGGAGGTGCAAAACGCACCGACTGCTGAATAAGCCGAATTCAACCGTAGACATACTGGAGGGAGTATGCTGCTCAACGAACACTTAAGCAAAATCCTGCTCAAAGAGGCTGCCGGGCTGCCCGTGCCCACCGGAGTTAAAATCACCGAAAAAGACCTGCCCGGACTTGAACCATACTTCCCCCTGCCCTGGATCCTCAAAGCACAGATTCCCGTGGGAGGACGCGGAAAGGCCGGCGGTATCCAGAAGGTGGATTCAAGGGAGGAGTACGAAAAAGTGGCCAGACAGATTCTCGGCATGGAAATCAAAGGCAACAAGGTTCCTTTTATCAGGGCGGAACCGGCGGTTGATATCCGCAAGGAGTTTTATCTTTCCCTTACCCTTTCCCGCCAACGTCGCAAGGTTATCATGACAATCGGTCGAGAAGGCGGGGTTGAAATCGAAAATATGGGCGCTGACAACCTGCTCATACAGGAGATAAGCCTTCCCGGAGGTCTGCAACCCAACCAGATCCGCGCTGCATTCTTCCATATCGGCATTGCCAAAGAACTTTTCTCAGACTTCAGCAGTATCGTAAAAAATCTCTACAATACCATGATTGATTACGGCCTGCTTCTGGCTGAAATCAACCCGTTGGCCCTTACCGGTTACGGCAAGCTGCTCGCACTGGACGGCAAAATCGAGATGGATGATAACATCGTTGAACTGAACCCGGCCCTTGAAAAATACTACCAACCGGAGCACTCCACCCCGGTGGAAAACGTCGCCCGCGATGCAGGAATGAGCTTCGTTTCCCTCAAAGGATGGGTCGGCCTGATTGCCAACGGAGCAGGCCTTGCCATGGCATCCATGGACGCACTCAACTTTTCGGATCTACCTGCCGCCAATTTTCTGGACCTTGGAGGAGCTGCCGACCAGAAACGTATTGAAACAGCACTGCGCCTGCTCTTTGACGATAAACAGGTTGAAGCAATCCTGATCAACCTCTTCGGCGGAATACTTTCCTGTGAACTTGTTGCCAAGGCTCTAGTTGCAGCGCTTGGCGGCAAGGAACCCGAAAAACCGATCGTTGTACGCATGTCCGGAAACAGTGCGGAAGAAGGACTTCAAATTCTCAAGGAAATCAAGGGTGACAAGCTCTACCGGGCCAGAAACATGCAGGAAGCCCTCGACCTGCTTAACGGACTTAAGCCCGCTGATGCTCCCAAAATTGATTTCCCGGAACCGATTGCAGCCATGCCGGAATCAAGACCGCAGGATATCGGCTACCAATCACCCCATCTTTTCGGCGTGGACAAGGACACCCCCATTCTGGTTCAGGGAATTACCGGATCGGAAGGACGCCTGCATACAAGACTCATGCAGGAATACGGTTCCAACATTGTCGCCGGGGTTACTCCGTTCAAAGGCGGACAGGAAGTGCTGGGCGTTCCGGTATACAATTCCATCAAGGAAGCACAGCGCCATCATGAAATCGGGGCGAGCATTATCTTCGTACCCCCGAAACTGGCAACGGATGCGATCCTTGAAGCCACTTCCTGCGAAATACCCTGGGTAGTCTGCATAACTGAAGGCATTGTCCAATCGGCCATGCTCAACGTTCTTGAACAGGTGAAAGGCGGAAAATCGCGCATTGTAGGCCCCAATACACCGGGTATGATTGTTCCCGGTCAGACCAAGATAGGTATTTTGCCGACCACTCCGTTTTCCCCCGGACCAGTTGCCGTGCTTTCGCGTTCCGGCACACTGACCTATGAAGTTGCCGACCGGCTCAATCAGGTAGGAATCGGACAGTCCCTTTCCATCGGAATCGGCGGAGATTCATACATCGGCACTACTTTTGCGGACATTTTCGAGATGCTGCGCAATCACGATGAAACCAAGGCTGTGATGGTACTGGGGGAAATAGGCGGAACCGCCGAGCAGGATCTGGCAGACTATGTCATCGAGACCGGATTTGACAAACCCGTACTTTCCTTTATTGCTGGTCAGACAGCGCCTCCGGGCAAACGTCTGGGCCACGCAGGTGCTATCCTCAAGGAGGGAACCGGAGTTCAGGGCAAACTGAAAAAAATGCGTCAGGCAGGTTTCACAGTGTGCCCAAGCCTTGAGTCTATCCCACAGCTCACAGCAGACGCACTTGGAATTAAATTAAGTGAATAAAAACGTATGTTTTTTTAACAGCAATAAAGCCTGGGGCGGCGGGGAAAAGTGGAACCACCACTTCTCCCTGCTGCTGCGGGACAAAGGTTACAACGTCTTTGTTGTTACCAACCATAAATCAGAACTGCGAAACCGACTCAAAAATGAGCCCGGTATCCATTTGCACAGCGAGCCCATCGGCAATCTTTCCTTTCTAAATCCGATACTGATGGGACGACTGAAATCATTTTTCCGCAAAAATGAAATCCAGACCCTGATCACCGCCCTTCCCTCCGATCTTAAAAGCGGCGGAATTGCTGCTAAGCGTGCAGGGGTAAAACGAGTAATCTACCGCAGGGGCATCGCTGTTCCGGTTAAGGATTCAACCTTGAACCGTTACATTTTCTCCAACGTGATTGACCGGCTTATAGTCAACTCTTTTGAGACTAAACGCACCGTACTTGCCAACAACCCGGATCTGATAGCTGAATCCCAAATACGCCAGATTTATAACGGATTTGATGTTGCCGAATTTGACAGTCAGGACTTCGCCCCGATTTACACCCCGAAAAATAAAGAAGTGGTAATTGGAAATGCTGCCCGCCTGACAGCTCAAAAAGGACAGAAATATCTTATCGAGGCCGCAAAAATACTCAAAGAAAAGAATCTTAATTTCAAAATCCTGATCGCCGGAAAAGGGGAAATGGAAGACGAACTCAAAGTTTACGCTACAAAACTCGGGGTTGAAGACAGAATTTCTTTTCTGGGTTTTGTTGAAGATATGAAATCTTTCCATGCATCACAGGATATTTTCTGCCTGCCTTCTCTATGGGAAGGTTTCGGCTACGCGCTTGTTGAAGCAATGACTCTTGAAAAACCGGTGGCAGGATTCAATATAAGCTCCAATCCAGAAGTGGTCTCAGACGGAGAAACCGGCATACTTGTAACGCCGAAAGACTCCAAGCTGCTTGCAAAAGCTCTGGAAAAACTGATTACAGATAAAGAGCTAAGAGTGGAAATGGGTAAAAAAGGACGATTAAAAGTTCTGGAAAACTTCAACACACCTCTGGTTTTGAGCAGGTTAATTGATGTCATTGAGGAGTAGCCGCTTCTTCGTATAATGATTCCTGTCAATTTCATTCAAGATTAATTATATCAGGTGGCATAATTTAATGCTTCATCTTTACTAACAATTAAAGAGGGTGAAATGACGGATCTTAAAGAAAAAATACTTCATAATGCAAAAAAGTGGGGAGCAGATCTTATCGGAATTGCCGACACTGCTCCCTTTTTAAATATGGAAACCCGCCCTGAAAATCTGGTTCACGGTTTTCCAAGAGCCATATCAATTGCGGTCCAGCTTTCGCATGGAATAATTGATCCTATTGTGGAGACTCCGACCGAGCTATATTCACAGCACTACCAGCGCGTTAATGCACTGCTGGACAATATTGCGTGCAGGGTAGGCAGCTTTATTCAGAATAACGGTGGAAAGGCCCTGCCCATTCCCGCCAGCCAGATTCTGTGTGAAGAACGTTTTGTATCCTACATTTCCCATAAAGCGGTTGCCATCAATGCAGGACTAGGGTGGCAGGGTAAATCCCTGCTGCTGGTAACTCCTCAGTACGGACCGCGTATCCGCCTTGTCTCCATTCTGACCGACCTTGAACTTCCAGCCGATCCGCCGATAAAAAACCGCTGTGGCAAATGTACAAAATGCACGGAAGCCTGTCCCGCCGGAGCCATAAAGAATGTCAGCACAACCCTGCACTACAGCTCCAGAAATGAAGCAATCGATTTCAATTCATGTGTGGATCATTTAAATAAAGTTGCCGGACATGGACACATAGCTCCATACATCTGCGGAGTGTGCATATCTTCCTGTCCCTGGGGCAAGCCAAAAACAAAACGTCTGTAATTCTTCCATCACAGACGTTTTAAAACCTTGAATATTCCCGCGTATTATAAACCGAATTCCCTGTCCAAAAGCAGGTGCGAAAAATATCCGGTTACAAAGGCCACATAGAAAGGCAGCAGAGTCGGAAAATCCTGCCCGTAAACATAATACGGCAGAACCAGCATGGGCATGGGAACAATAAGCATTGCCCACCATGTATGGGTCCATCCGCGATGAGCACTTATACCCGGAAGCATGGCCAAAACCCCGAGATAAGCCGCCCACTTGTATTCCTTGAAATAAATCAAGGCCAGCGAAAGAGCCAGACCGGCACTGTAAAACAGCCTCTTGCCTTTCGAATCAGTATCGATATCCGGGAACAACGCTCCCAGCACACATAAGATCAAAAGAATCGCAACTTCCTGCGGATCAACAACATACATCCCGATATTAATCAGAATGAGCAAAACAAGAACACCTGCCACAATTGATCCGCTGACATGCACCTTATATCCGGGCATTTTTATAACCTACTGTTTTTAATAAAATTTATCTCTAAACTTTTTCTCAACTTCTGTCTGTGCATATAAAAAAATAAGCAGTTTCTGTCCATTGAAAGAATCAGTCTTAAAAATAAGCGGTGCACTGAAAAGCATAAAAATCAGGTCATTATCAATGATAAGAAGCTATCTGAAAAGCAGCAGCCCCCCAAAAAGAACAGTTGGAGATACTTCCTGTTAAGGTATTTGGGAAAAGCATTGCTCCAGGTCCTGTTGTCTCCCGGAAGGTCCGGAAGACTATTGATTTAAATAGCGGGTAAGATACTTATCAAGCTGATTGGTAAAATTCTGTTTATCCTTGGGGCTGAAAGCTGCGGGCCCGCCGGAGACAGTTCCTGCGCTTCGCAGCTCTTCCATCAGATTACGCATACTCAGAATACCTTTGATATTGTCTTCTGTATAAAGCTCACCACGCGGATTAAGTCCGGTTGCTCCTTTCTCAACAACCTTATCAGCAAGCGGTATGTCAGCGGTGATAACAAGATCCTCGGCCTGACACAGTTTGACAATCTCATTATCCGCCACATCAAAACCCGAAGAAACTTTGATAAAATTGATCAAAGGCGAAGCAGGTACAGTTAAGTACTGATTCGCCACAAGGGTAATCTTCACTTCACGGCGGATTGCAGTCTTGAAAAGAATTTCCTTAACAGCCTTGGGACAGGCATCGGCATCAACCCATATTTGCATAATTATTTCCTGCTAAGTTTTCAAAAAATATCTGACTAATCAACCGAAGGGCTAGATGGAATAATGGAACTTGTAAAGAGGCCCATGCGGGAACCATAAACAAAGAATAAAAAAAAGAGCCCATCCTTTCGGACAGACTCCTGTAATGACTTATCTTTCTTAACGTTACATTGATTCGTTAGCGTCAAGCTCCTCGATCTGACGATCGATCTCTTTCTGAAGCTTTTCAGGCAGTCCCATGATGTCTACATTAAGGAAGCCGCGAACGATGGTTGAGGTTGCTTCATCCTCATCCATACCGCGAGCCATGAGATACTCGATCTCTTCCTGAGCAATTTTACCAACAGCTGCTTCGTGGGAAAGCTCAACACCTTCCACAGTACCTTCCAGCTCGGGAACGGCATGAATGCGTCCACCGCCAAGAATAAGGCCCTGACACTCAATATGACCGCGGGCGGGGACATGGTTCCCCTGAATGTGACCACGGGAAATGATGGTTCCGCCGGTGGTGATGGTGCGGGAAATGGTTTCAGCCTTGGTGTTCGGTGCATTCTGGATGATGCGGGTACCGGTATCCACGTGGGAACCTTCGGGTGCAACCAGAACAGAGTTGAAGCGGGCAATAGCGCCTTCACCGTTAAGGTAGATGGTCGGGTAAGACTGAAGGTCTTTTACCCTTTTCATCAGCACGTAGTTATTGATGAGAGCTCCACCCTCTTCAACAACACCGACAGTTCTGGGTCGAACAACAGTATTTTCACCCCAGTTATGAACCATGGTAAAGGTCAGTTTACCACCTTTCTTGACATAAAATTCGGAAAGACCGAAGTGACCGCCGGAGAATTTATCGTGTGCAGCAGCACAGCCGGTAATGATATGAAGCTCGGAACCTTCCTCAACAACAACAATGTTGTGAACGTTCTGACCGGAATTCTCGGACTTGAGAAACAGGCAGGACTGTACAGGCTTTTCAATCTTCACACCTTTCTTTGTGCGGACAAAGTAACCGCCGTGAAGATTATCGGCAGCATTACGGGTAAATTCGTCTTTATCCTTATCGATGAGTTTGAAGTAGTAATCGGGAAGACCGTCGTATTTTTCAAGAGCCTTCTTGATGTCCATGACTTCAACGTCTTTATCGTTTGTTCCGCAGTGAACGTTGGAATGGTCAACCTGCATAAAGGTTGCACTCACATCCTTGGCGTCAACATCCACACCCGCCATGATCAACTGCTCTTTTTCTTCAGCATTGATTGCGGACAGGTCTTCGATGAAATCGTGCTCAAGACCGTCAAATTTAAAATCGTTCAGATCTACTTTATTCATGATTTTCCTCCGTGGATTAGAACGCTAGTTCAGGCACCTTACACATTCCTGATATCCGTACTTGCGGATATGCTCCAGAATGTCGCGAGGTCTGGCTTCACAGCAGAGATGTCCGTTATAAAGGACCTGTCCACGGTCAGCATTGATATAATCCAGAATGTGTCCGGTATGAGTGATGACAAGACCGCAGGTTTTGGAACCGAGCTTTTTCTGTTCTTTCATGCTCAGGTCGAGATGGGGCTTGATTTCGCCATCCAGCAGTGTGCGGGCCATTTTACCGATAAGGTGCATGTTCTCAAGGTCAACACCGGATTCAGGCTCATCGAAAAGAACCAGATCAGGATTCTGAGCCATGAGCTGCAGCAGCTCGGAGCGCTTGATTTCACCACCGGAAAAACCGGAGTTGATGTCACGATCAAGAAAATCTTCCATGTTTACACGCTGAGCCAGCATTTCAACATTAACTTCACTGCCGTTACCGCACATCTTTACCAGATGACGGGTCTTGAGACCGTGAATGGTCGGGGGACGCTGGAAAGACATGCCGATACCAAGACGGGCACGCTCATAAATGGGGGCGTAGGTGATGTCTTCACCCTTGAAAGTGATCTTGCCCTGAGTGACGTTGTAGTTGCTAAAGCCCATAAGGGTCATGAGCAGGGAGGTTTTACCGGAACCGTTGGGTCCGAAGAGAATAAAGGTCTCCCCTTCTTTTATATGTAAGTTGAGGCCCTTGATAACCTCTTTGTCGCCGATATTGACGTGCAGGTCTTCTATCTTAAGCATTGAAATTCCTCACTTTATAAGCGAAAAGCCAAAAATGGAGTTATTTAGTCGAAAAAAGTACGCCCTGAAGAGCTAATAAAATTCACTTTTCAAGTCCAGAATAAATAGTGATTAATTTAACAATATCCAACAAAAGGCGTATCCGTTCTCGAACTTAAGTATCATATAATTCAACCCCTACAGGCTTCAGGCAAAGCATGGGAGGATGAACAGCCCCGACTGAACGGTTGTTCAGAAAGACAAACATTATGTAAAAATGGTAACGACCATAAAAAAGTCAAGCAACAAAATATAAAAACAGAAATTTAACATTCGCAGAGATTTACTTCATTACATTTTCTGACTAACTTGATGGCTCATTTTTCAGGAGAGAGATTATGGCTAAGAAAAAGATAAAATCCCTTTCAGATCTCAAGGGACTAAAATTCAAAGAAGAAGACAAGAAAGAACCGGAGCTCCCCAAAGCCGTGCGCAAAACTCTGGAAGCACTTAAAAAGAAACCCAAACCGGTGGTGGAAGAACAGGTGGAAGAACTTGATGACGATCAGGCATTCATGGCAGCCATGACCGGGGTTGAACGCATGGACAAGTCAACTGTTGCTCCGTCCAAACCCAAACCGGCGCCCTCGGTCAACAATCAGGATGAGGAGGACGGCAGGGAATACCTTAGCAGTCTTGTTTCCGGTAAAATCGAGTTTGAGATTGAATACTCAGATGAGTTCCTGTTCGGCTTCGTGCGCGGAACCGACAGTAAGGTTTTTCAGAAACTTAAAAACGGAGCCTTCAGCTACGAATCCCATATAGACCTGCACGGCCTGAATTCAGATCAGGCATTGGACAGTCTACTTTTCTTCATCCGCGAATCATTCCTCCATGGGCAGCGTTGCGTGCTGGTTGTTACAGGCCGTGGAAAGAACTCACCGGGCGGACATTCAATTCTCAAGCGAGAGGTGCAGGAATGGCTTACACGTGATCCCTTTAAACGCATTGTACTCGCGTTCAGCACAGCTCAGCCTAAGGATGGAGGGGCAGGTGCAATATACGTACTGCTTAGAAAACAGAAAAAAGTTCAGGGAAAAGTTCAGTGGGATAAAGGCATGAACTGGGGCAAGGAAATATAGTGCAGTACGGCATTGAACAAAATCAGGTAAAGGTTTCCTTCGGCCTCCCGTTTTTCAGTATGGACTTCAATGAACTCATGCTGACAATTGAAGAGCTGTCCAACGCCGGAGGCAGCCATCTGATATTCACTACGTCCCTTCCCTGGCTGCTTGATTTTTCGAAAAAGCCCCTGCTTTGCCCGGAAGAGGCCGACTACATCCTTGCCACAGATTCCAACCTGACAGCAATACTTGAAAAGATGGGTATCAAAATCAAGATGCCCCTTGAATACTTCGAGTTCCCGGAACAGGTTGCCAGAATCTGTGCCCACTACGGATACAGCCTGATGCATGTTTCCGAAACCGCACTCAAAACGGACATACTTGTCAGTGACGGCTACGTTCCACTTTCGTGGGAGCTGTTCACCCATTTCAAAACCAGCGGGGAACTTGATGAAATAGATGCCCGTTCAATCTGCGACAGTGCCCGGGACCTTAAACCTGCGATTCTTCTGCTTAGCGCACCACCCGAAAGCCTGCGCCGCTTCGCACCCGAAATTTTCGCCAGTCTGCGCGATTGCATAATGATCTGTGTTCCTCAGGATGAAGACCGCACAAAAGTAGAGGAAAAAATTGACAATGTATTCAGCCCGCTGCTGATCATGCGTGAAGAAACGGCTTTTCTTGAGAAGCTCAAGCTGAGCACTTCCATTCCTGTGCCGTCCTCAATCAGCTATGATGACTCTAAAAACCCTGCGGTGATTACGATCTCGGGAATCCTGAACAGTAAAATCATTCCGGAACTGCTTCGCATGGGAAACAAGATGCTGGACAAGGAACTGGAAATAGAACTGGATCTTTCAGGAACCCATGCAATTTCGCTTAAGGGGATTGAAGCAATATATGCCCTTTTGAGACAAGCCAAAATTGTAAACAAAAAGATATCTGTAACCAGTGTTTCAGATAACATCCAGAACACCCTGCACAAAGCAGGACTGGCTCATTTCATCAAAAACTTTCCGGGAATAATCTCCGATTTCAAATAGACTCTGCTCCAAGCGCCCTTCGCCTTGTCCAGTTATGTATTTTTCAGCAAGCAGATATATATTACCCCGTGCCTGACTCATTCATGATCAAATAAGACTGCCTGTTCGCATTGAAATAAACCGGCTCTAAAAAAGACTTACAGCATGTTAACCGGATCAAGATCCATTGTGATCCTGACATTCTTCTTGTCCGGACTGAGCTTCATTATTCTTGCGTAAAGCTCGCGGGTCTTCATCCAGTCATCAGCCTTGAGCAGACAATTAAAACGCTTGCGTCCCCTAAGCTGGGCAAGAGGTGCAGGAACAGGCCCCATGGCCATAATTCCAAATTCTTTGGCAACTTCACGAACAGCACTGAAGAACTGAGGGCAGAGCTGCTCTCCTTCCCAGTCCAAAGGATAACTTATTCTGATCAGGGTCAGCTTGGTAAATGGCGGATACCGGAACCTGCGTCGTTTCTCAATTTCCTTTTCAAAAAAAGTCTTATAGTCGGCAGAAGTGACCGCTGACCAGATAGGGTTATCCGGGTTGCGGGTCTGAATAATGACCTCACCTGGCTTTTCACCACGTCCGGCGCGCCCGGAAACCTGAACCAGAAGCTGAAATGTACGCTCTGCAGAACGATAATCGGGCAGGTTAAGCCCGAGGTCTCCCTCGGATACAATAACCAGAGTCACACCGGGGAAATTGTGTCCCTTAGAAAGCATCTGCGTCCCGACCAGAACCTGCGCATCCCCTTTGGCAAAACTCTTTAAAATTTCATCAAGCTTTTCCTGCCTACGGGTGGAATCCCTGTCCATGCGCAAAATTTTGGTTTCCTTGGGCAGAGCCTTGGCAACCTGTTCTTCAAGACGTTCGGTCCCTCCCCCCAGCGGCATGAGGTTACTGCCCCCGCAAGTGGCACATGGAAGAGGGAAAGGATATGCATTACCGCAATAATGGCAGATCACTCGTTCACGCGCCCGATGATAAGTCATACTGACATTGCAGTGCGGACACTTAAAAGGCTCTTCACAGTCCGTGCAGTAAATAAGGGGAGAAAAACCACGCCTGTTCAGCATGACCACAGCCTGTTCACCCTTCTCCACAACTTCTTTTAAACGGGCTTCTGTTTCAGGTGCGAAGGGCTTCTCGGGGTCTTTTATAGAAGATGTATCAACCACCTGCACGGCAGGCAAAACAGACTTTCCAACCCTTTTTTCCATGGAAATTACATCAAAAGCCCCCTGCTCAGCAGCGTAGAAAGTTTTTATATCCGGCGTAGCAGAGCCCAGCACCAGCAGGCTTCTGGTCATGCCTGCAAGAAAATAGGCAACCTCCTTAGCCTGATAAGGCAGTCTTTCCTCCTGCTTGTAGGATTCATCATGTTCTTCATCAACAATGATGAGGCCGGGGTTGCGCACCGGCAGAAACAAGGCTGAACGCGTACCGATAATCAGAGCCGGACTGTCATCCTCGGCAAGAGTCCTGAAGATGGCTTCCTTGCGTACCGGAGTCTGGTAGCCATGATAGAGGTACTTGCGGGACTCAGGAAATAAAGGACAGATACTGTTCCATAGAGCATAAGCAAGTGCAATTTCAGGAACCAGTATGATGGCTGAGCGCCCCTGCTCAAGGCATTTTCTGGCAGCGCTCATATAAACGAGAGTCTTTCCGCTCCCGGTAATTCCATGCAAAAGCTTTACGACGCTTTTCTGTTCATCGAGAGCTTCAAGAAGCTCGGTGATTGCTCTTTCCTGCTGCTCACTTGGGACAAAATCCCAATCGGCACTGCCGACCGCACACTTCTCAGCGGGATCGCGTTCCTCTTCGGGAGGCGGCCCTATCTTAACCAGGGAATCGGAGTGAAGCTTCTTGATTACACCGGCGGTCCAATCACCCATAACATTACGTAAAAAGCCCTTCTCACGGGGCCCGTTCTCGTAAATGTATTCCAGAATCTGAAGCTGGCGGGCAGCATTTGGACGCACAGGCCACGGAGGATCAGAAGTAAGGCTGACGTATTCCTCCTTTTCTATGGAGGAAGGAAGGGAAACGCTCATGCGCCCTTCATCATAAATTCGGACCAGTTCCAAACGTTTTTCTACTGGCAGCCGGGCAATATCCAATCCCTTAAGGCGGGCCGGGAAGTTTCTATCCGCCACCCTAAATGAAACTCGAGCACTGCGAAACCTGCTGGGAACAACATTTTCCAGAACCTTACCCAGAGGCTGCATCTGACGGGCACCGATATTTCGGTAAAGCCTGAAATGATTGGAATTCAGGAGGGGCTCTTTTTCAAGAGGCCAGATAACAGACTTAAGCTCCACTCCTTCCGGCGCGGTATCAACTGGTTCAATAAGAAACGCAACTCGAACAGAGCGCCCCAAAGGAACAAGAACCCGCTGTCCTTCCATTAGCAGGGGAAGGTCAGCGGGAGCTTCGTAGGTATAAATAGAATATGGAGGGCTGGCCAGACAGGCCTGCCAGAGAACAGTCATTATTGTTCCGTAGTCTTAATCTTTAGGCATTTCTTCAGCAGATCAAAAACAGGGCCGTAGGGCGCAGAACACCCGTCCTGTTTTTTAATTGCCGTTGCAGAAAATACTGCTGGGGAAAGTTTCTTTCTAATCCCTTTCCATTCAATCATGAAATCAAGGGACTCACCATCCACCTGCATGGTTCCGGTGTGAGGCAGCATGAACCCGGCGAACTTGGTATATCCTCCGAAAGTTATCACCCTTCCGGACCCAAGTATCATTTTAAGGGGGGCAAAGTTCTCGTTATCAAACCAGATCTGGGGAGAATGGTCATCACCGGCCTGTGCACCGAAAACGAATACAGGGGTGTTCTCATAGAAACCATAGCTTCTGGTAGAATTGCTCATCCCGATAGACATCCAGTCACTGACAGGATCATCAGGCGCCCACAACTGAAGCACGGATACAGGCATCTGAGCATTATCAGGGCACTGGGCAATGGTTTTAAAATACTGCCCGACACTTTCGGCAGTAATGGTGGAATTGGAATCCGGCCGGCTGCTGAAAGTCTGCTGCCAATGGTCATGACCACGACGAATGGTCATGCTGGTCCCGGGCTCGGCAGGAAAGGTCAGAACAGCTTCATAAGACGTCAACGCACCGTATTTTTGATACATTGTGTCATTGATATCTCCATCAGACGGAAAAAAAGCCCTTGCCGGGCTGCAGATAAGCAGGCTCACGGCAAGGACTGTAAGTATCACATAGGATTGGAATTTCTTTACGAACAAGACAGGAGCTCCCGCAATCTGGCTACAACGTCATCACGCAACTCTTCATCCTGAAGAGCGAAGTAAATATTTGCGGTAAGGTAATCCACCCAGTCGCCGGCGTCAAATCTCTGCCCGCGCAGTTTAACTGCCAGCAGTTTGTTATTTTCAGCCAGTCCCTGCAGAGCATCAGTAAGCTGGATTTCTCCGCCAACACCGGGCTCAAGCCTTTCAAGGTGATCAAAGATCTCGGGCAGCAGCACGTAGCGGCCTACAATAGCCAGTCGGGAAGGAGCCTGCCCTATTGCAGGTTTTTCAACCAGAGAACGAACCCTGTACATACCGGGTGCAAATTCTTCACCTTGAATGATACCATAGCGGTTTACCTTGCTCTCGGGAACTTCAATAACACCGACTACAGCCATGTTTTCAGTGCGTGCTGCATCGATCAGCTGTTTAATTCCAGGTTCGGCACCGAACATGAGGTCATCACCGACCATTACTGCGAAAGGATCATTCTTGCAGACTTCTTTGGCGCACAGAACCGCATGACCGAGGCCGAGCTGTTTTTTCTGGCGTACGGAAATGATGTTTACCATCTCCGCCACTTTCCTTACTTCCTGCAGAATTTCAGTCTTTCCGCCACGCTCGAGCACGTCTTCAAGGGAAAGGTTGTAGTCAAAATGGTCTTCAATGATCTTTTTGTTCTGGTTGTTAATGAAAACAACATCGGTCAGTCCACTGGACATGGCCTCCTCAACCACATGCTGAACAACAGGCTTCTTGAAGATGGGGAGCATCTCTTTGGGAATGTTCTTTGTCGCAGGCAATGATCTTGTACCCCATCCAGCAACCGGAACAACAACTTTCTTGATGACCATTGATCATAACTCCTTGAATAGATTCAGTGTAATGCAGAACACCTGAAATAATTTTTAACGTAAATGCTCTTCCAGAACTTTTGCGAGCTCGGAAGTGTAAAGTTCAACTTTGGCACTGTCTTCAGCTTCAACCATAACTCTGGCTACGGACTCAGTGCCGGAATAGCGCAACAGAACCCGGCCTTTTCCGGCAAGCTCCTGCTCCACCTGTTTAAGAGCGTCCTGTACAGCCGGAACCTCATCAAAAGGAACCTTACGCTTGACATGGACGTTCTGAAGCTTCTGAGGATACAGTTCAAGCAACCCTGAAAGCTCGGAAAGAGGTCTGTTTTTTGTGCATAGTATACGCAATAACTGTAACGCTGCAAGCAGTCCGTCGCCAGTAGTGCTGTATTCCTTGAAAATAAGATGACCGGACTGCTCACCTCCGAGGATAGCCCCTTCACGGCGCATGGCTTCCACAACATAGCGGTCGCCCACCGGAGTGCGAAGCATGGTTCCACCACGCTCTTTCATGAATTTTTCCAAAGCCATATTACTCATTACTGTGGAAACCAGCATATTTCTGGTAAGTTTTTCACGCTCCATGAGATCAGCGGCACAAAGGGCCATAATCTGATCACCGTCAAGAACCTGTCCCTTTTCGTCCACAACAATCAGCCTGTCACCGTCACCGTCGAGGGCAAGACCGATGTCTGCGTGTTCTTCCACAACACGCTGGCCCATAACTTCAGGATAAAGAGAGCCGCACTTGTCGTTGATATTGAGTCCGTCAGGCTTGTCTCCGATCTTGACAACCTCAGCACCAAGCTCTTCAAAAAGATGTCCGAGACTGTAAGTTGCTCCGTTGGCACAGTCCAGAACCATTTTAACCCCCTTAAGGGTCATATCCTGAGGAAAGCTGTACTTAAGGTATACTATGTAACGGCCGCGGGCGTCATCAATCCTGAAAGCACGTCCTACTTTTTCAGCCTGAGGATAATCCCAGTTGTTATCGCCGGACATGACCATGGCGGAAATTTCATCTTCCACATCATCAGGAAGTTTATAACCATTTGCATCGAAAAATTTAATCCCGTTATCCATGAACGGGTTATGAGATGCGGAAATTACAATCCCGATATCAGCGCGCATGTTGCGGGTCAAAAAGGATACAGCGGGAGTAGGCATGGGGCCTACCTGAAATACATCCATACCCATGGCGCAGAGACCGGAGGCAAGGGCATACTCAAAAACATAGCCGGAAAGGCGGGTGTCCTTGCCGATGATAACCCTGTGACGTTGTTTGCCGTTTCTGAAATACGAACCGGCTGCAAGCCCCAGGCGCAGGGCAATTTCAGCAGTCATCGGAAAAATATTAACTTGCCCGCGCAGGCCATCGGTTCCAAAAAGACGTTTATTCATTCAAAGCTCTCCAAAAAACAAACAGCCTATACATTAATGATCCGGCTGCGTCTGTCTCGATACAGTTACAGTTATCTCTTCCGGCTTTTTCTTGGTTATGCTGCACCCTTTAGGCAGACTTACTTCGTAGGAAACTACGTTATCTCCGGCCGGTATTGTTGCATTTAAATCAATTGAAGCGATAATTTCATTTCTGAAACCGCTTTTACGGAAAAATGGTTTTGGTGCTTCCACAAGCAGCCTGACGTAATTCTGGCTGGCTGAGAAGTCAACATCTTCGGGTCCCAAAATATAGAGGGGAACCTTAACCCACATCTTACCCTTACGTACAGCAAATTCCAGTTCCACGGTGACTACACTGGGGTTGGCTTCAACCTCCTCAGGCAGATTAAGAGTGACTTCGCGGACTAGGTTCTCCGGCGTGTTGGTATCAAGCATAACGGTCTGGGTATTCACCTGCCCTACTTTCTTTAGTATCGAAGCAGGTCCGCGCAGGGTGACTTCTTCAGGGTTGCAGCTTTTACTCCTGAGCGTGAAATCACGGTGCAGATCCCCCTTCCACGCAGGAATAACTGAAACCTGCTTCTTCACATACATATCCATAACCAGGTTAATATGCGAAGGCTTGATTTCAACCACCTCAAGGGCGCTTCCAAGTCCGAGTCTTTCAGGAATTATATTGATTGGGTTGTTACCGACAGTGAGTTTGCCGGTATCAAGTGAATAGGCGAGTTTTTTTGTATCAAGATTGCGAATAAGTCCCTTGGGACCTCTCAACCTCGCCGAAACCTTGCTGACCATTCCCTCCCGGATAATCATACCCTGTGGGGGATTGATGATCTCGAGCGGAAATTCAACCCAGGTCTCAACGAGATCACGCCCGGTAACAAGATACCAGGTGAGCAGAGACATTATGATGGCCAGTGAGGCTATTTTCCAGCGCTGTATACTCATAGCTTAACTAAACACATTTTTAAGGACCCGTTTCAGCCGGACAATATCCAGACTGGTCGTCAGCTTGCCTCCAAGAGCGACCGAAATGGTTCCGCGTTCTTCAGAAACAATAATTGCGATGGCGTCTGTTTCCTCACTAATTCCCAGTGCGGCGCGGTGTCTTGTGCCGATGGCGCTCTGCCGGGTGGAAACCTGCGCCAGCGGCAAAATACAGGATGCCGCCACAATACTGTCGGAATTAATGACCACAGCTCCATCATGCAATGGGGTATCCGGCCAGAAAATATTTATAAGCAGCTGCTTGCTGACCCGGCCGTTAACTTCAACGCCCTTTTCGATAATATCCCCGAGTGGAACGTTTTTCTGAACCACCAGGAGAGCCCCGATCTTCTGACGGGCCATTGAATCCAATGCTGAACAGATTTCATCAATCACCGCAATGTCATAATCCTTCTTGCGCCATAACCGCCCTGCTCCCATCTGGGCAAGCCCCTTACGGATATCCCGCTGGAAAAGGACAATAATAACCAGAAAGATTGAGCCGAGAAAGTTGGTGAGCAGCCAGTTCAGCGTATAAAGACCGAAAACATCAGACAGGTAATAGACGAGCAAAAGGAGCATCAGTCCCCAGATAACAGCAGCCGCACGGGTTCCCCGCACAAGCAGAATAACGTAGTAATAAACTACAGCTACCAGCCCGATATCCAGCAGCTCTTTCCAGGAAATCTGAAACCCGTACAACTCAAACATCAATCAGCCCCGCCTATCTCCTGCACTATTTTCAAAGTCTGACTGGTCAACCCGACCTCGTGCACCCTGTGAATGGGTACTCCACGGGCAGCAAGGACTGCTGTCGCCGCCTGAGTCGCGTTCTGCCGCTGATCAGATTCAAGTCCGAGCAGCTTGCCCCAGAGAGACTTATTGGAAAGCCCCATGTAAACCGGAAAGCCCAACTCCATAATCCGGTTGATATTTTTCAGAATATCAAGATTATGTTCAAGGGTTTTTCCGAACCCAATCCCCGGATCAAGTACTATACGGTTCTCCGGTAAGCCTGATTTCACCAGTTTTTCAAGACTTTTTTTAAAAAATGTTAAAATCTCTTCAAGAACATTATCATAGTGCGGAGAAATTTGCATCTTTTCCGGAGCCCCCTGCGTGTGCATCAGAACATATCCGGGTTTTGCATCCGCCACAACTTCCAGCAGGGCCGGATCCTGAGAAAATGCAGAGACATCGTTCACTATCCCGGCTCCGGCTTCCAGTGCCTGACGAGCAACCTCGCTTTTCACAGTATCAACAGAAACCACATAATCGCCTGCAAGCTCCTTGATTACCGGAATGACCCTGGCAAGTTCATCTGCCTCGGAAACCGGATCAGCAAAAGGACGAGTACTCTCGCCGCCCACATCCAGGATATGCGCTCCCTGCTCAGCAAGAAGCTTTCCATGCTCCACTGCCTGCCGGGGATCATAATTCTTCCCACCGTCATAAAATGAATCGGGGGTGACATTGACAATACCTGCAATAAAAAAAGGGGCAGGGCCTAACACCCTGCCCCCCTTAATGGTCCATGAATATTCTTTGGTCATAAAAACCTTATTCGGAACTCTTTTTATCGTCGGAAGCCTTAGCTTCTTCAGTCGTTTTTTCTTCAGTGGAAGCTTTCTCTTCGGTAGCTTCGGTGAGCTTGAATTCGTCCTTGGAATCTTTTTCTTCGAAGGCGAACTCGCTATTATCGCCGGCTTCTTCTTCCTTACCGGATTCGGAAACCGGGGAGTATCCACTCTTGGCAGTAGAACCGTAAGCTCTTGCAGCAGCTGCAGGCTTTACGCTTGATACTGTTTCAAGGGGAGGCAGCTCTCCACCGGCCATCAGGGTGTCGAGATCGTTTCCATCAATGGTTTCACGCTCAAGGAGAGCCTCAGCCACTGCATGCAGGGACGCCTCGTGCTCGGAGAGAAGCTTGTTGGCAGTTTCATAAGCAGTATCAATGATACGTCTTACTTCGGAATCAATGAGACGGGAAGTGTCTTCACTGAAATCCTTATGCTGAACAAGTTCCTTTCCAAGGAAGACCTGATCCTGGCTTTCACCAAAGGTCATGGGACCGAGTTTTTCACTCATACCCCACTGACAAACCATTGAGCGGGCCATTTTGGTAGCACGTTCAATATCGTTGCTGGCACCGGTCGTAACCTGATTGAGAATAAGCTCTTCAGCCACACGTCCGCCAAGCAGCATTACCAGAGTATCCTGCAGGTAGAGCTTGTTGTAATTGTGGCGATCATCCACGGGAAGCTGCTGGGTCACACCCAGAGCACGTCCACGGGGGATAATGGTTACCTTGTGAACTGGGTCACAGTTCTCCAGCAGCTTACCGATGAGAGCGTGACCGGCTTCGTGGTACGCAGTGGTCTTTTTCTCTTCGTCAGTAAGAATCAGGCTGCGGCGTTCGCGGCCCATGAGGACTTTGTCCTTGGCTTCCTCAAAGTCAGCCATTTTGACGGAGTCCTGATTATTCTTTGCAGCGTAAAGGGCTGCCTCGTTAACAAGGTTCTCGAGATCAGCACCGGAGAAACCGGGGGTTCCGCGGGCGATGGTATCGAGGTCGATCTCACCGGCAAGAGGGGTCTTGCGGGTGTGAACTTTAAGAATATGGGCACGGCCCTTGACGTCCGGGGTAGGCACAACAACCTGACGGTCGAAACGACCGGGGCGAAGCAGTGCGGGGTCCAGAACATCAGGTCTGTTGGTCGCAGCGATAAGGATAACGCCTTCGTTGGACTCAAAACCGTCCATTTCAACCAGCAGCTGGTTAAGGGTCTGCTCGCGCTCGTCATGTCCACCGCCGAGTCCTGCTCCGCGCTGGCGACCGACTGCGTCAATCTCGTCAATAAAAATCAGACAGGGAGCATTCTTCTTACCCTGAGCAAAAAGGTCACGCACACGTGATGCACCGACACCAACAAACATTTCTACAAAGTCGGAACCGGAAATGGAGAAGAAGGGAACCCCTGCTTCACCGGCAACTGCGCGGGCAAGAAGAGTTTTACCGGTACCGGGGGGGCCCACCAGCAGAACACCCTTGGGGATACGTCCACCAAGACGGGTGAATTTTCTGGGTTCGCTCAGGAACTGTACAACTTCTTCTAGTTCATCCTTGGCTTCATCAACCCCGGCTACATCTTCAAAGGTAACACGCGCGGTTTCTTCGTTTATCATCCGTGCCCGTGAACGGCCGAAAGACATGGCTCCTCCACGTCCTCCACCGCCGCCCTGCATCTGGCGCATGAAGAAAATCCATACACCAACTAACAGCAGCATCGGGAACCAAGATATAAACAGAGTCATATACCACGGTGCTTCTTCTTCAGGCTCCGCAATGACTTCGATTTTCTTCTTGATCAGGTTCTGAACAAGGGATGGATCATCAGGCGTAAAGGTCACAAACCGTTTGTCTCCGACCATAATACCACTGACTTTCTGTCCCTGCATCTTGACCTGCAGCACCTCTCCCTCATCCACCTTCATGAGGAAATCAGTATAGGAGAGTTTAAGCTGGGATGTCTGCGGCTGGTTGAAAAGATTGAACAACACAATCATAACCAGCATGATCGTCACCCAAACCAAGAGATTCTTGGCAAAACTGTTCAAATCAAATCTCCTTGATATGTTCCCGGATTTTTGTACGAAACAAACTTCGAATCCGGATTTTAATTACGTCAATGTTCAGTTTCAATCAGCTATTAATAAGGCTAATTTTGGAAAAGGCAAGCCATTTAAAGAAATATTATTAATGCTTGCCCTTTGCTTCCAAAATTGGTAGCTGATTTTTCTTCGCAATGGAAGTGTATCGTCACCGGTGTGGCGCCTGGACTTCAAATCCAGTGGACGGGTTAACCCTCGTCGGTAGGTTCGACTCCTATACACTTCCGCCAGAGCTTTCAACCCCTTGTTCTCAAGGGGTTTTTTAGTTTTATACATGTAGAAAAAATGTTCCCGCAATGCAAACAGGAGCGCCAGGAGGACCAGCAGGCTTTAATTTCTCAATTCATGTCTGCAAATACAGAAACATAGGTCACAAAAAAAGAAACGTCCCAACGCCCGTGGTCAAAAACTTTCAAATAGGCCTGAACCCCGGAATGATGCAGAGAGTGGCTCAAGGCTCCAAAGGCATTCTTCAACGGTCTTTTTATCAACTATTTTAAAACAATGTAGACCAACTTAATAACGTGTACAATCTTTCAGTATCCTTACCATCAGTTTCTTGACCCTCTCATATTTTATTGTTAAATTTTGTACTGATAGATAATATATCATATAAAGCCGGGCGGTATAAAGCGAATAAGAATTCCGTATTAATTCTGGACGATGAAGCGTCCCTCAGATTGTCGCTTGTTGACTTTTTTATCGACATTGGCTGGCAGGTTGAAGAATGCAAATCAGCAAAAGAAGCTTTGGATATTCTCAACACCAGATTCTTTGATCTGGTTATAGTTGATATTCGCCTGCCGGATATGGACGGAGAGACATTCATGCATCATGCCCATGCCCTGCATCCAAGCCTGCGTTTTGTCGTGCATACAGGATCATTGGAGTATCAGAGCTCTTCATCCCCCACCCCTGACGGACCCAATATAGAAGCCGTCATTCACAAGCCCGTTATCGATATGCAGCCCTTTTTGGATATCATCAACAGGATATCAATCAAACCATGACCAGTTATTCATCTGATTTACCGACCGTTCTGTTGATTGAAGATGAAGAACAGCTCCGCCTGACTTTAGGCGCCCATCTTCGCGACCGCGGTTATTCCGTACTTGAAGCAGCTGACGGCTTAACCGGTATAGCCATGTACCGGAAGCACAAACCTGACCTAATAACTCTGGACCTGCGGATGGACCCGATTGACGGCCATGAAGTCCTCGCCACAATACGCGAAGAGGATTGGGAAACTCCGGTGATCATTATTACCGGGCATGGACAGTTTGAAGATGTTGTCAAAGCCCTCCGACACGGAGCAAACGACTATCTTCTCAAGCCGCTATCGGACATGGCCATTTTTGATATCGCCATGGAAAAATCCATGGAAAGGTCCGCCTTACGTCGCGAAAATGCCCGCCTGTCCAGAGCTTTTCTCAGTCGCAAGTTGGAAAATCCCGCACATTTTTCAGACATCATCACCCTGAACACGCAGTTGCAGGATATCTTTATTTATTGTGAAGCAATAGCCAAAACAGGAGAGCCGATTCTTATCACCGGCGAAACAGGGGTCGGCAAGGAACTTCTGGCCAGGGCTCTGCACAAAACCAGCAGCCGCAAAGGCCGTTTCGTTCCTGTCAACATTGCAGGGCTGGATGAACAGACCTTCTCAGACACATTATTCGGACATTGCCGGGGAGCTTTTACCGGCGCAGACAGAGCAAGGGAAGGCCTGATCGGGCAGGCTCAGCACGGCAGCCTTTTTCTGGATGAAATAGGTGAACTTAATCCTCAGGCTCAGATTCGCCTACTCAGGGTTTTGCAGGAAAAGGAATTCTACCCTTTAGGGTCTGATTCAGCCAGACCGTTCAATGTAGGAATCATTGCTGCCACGAACAAATCCATCGAGGAATTAAGGACCGGAAAAAATTTCAGGCAGGATTTTTTCTACCGGATTGCCACCCACTCAGTACACATCCCCCCCCTTAGAGAAAGACCTGAAGACATTATCCCGCTCCTTAATCATTTTCTGGCACAAGCAGCTGAAAAATGCCGGAAAGACATGCCCGGCCTTTCAGAAGAACTTGCGGAGGCCATAGAGGGTTACGCTTTCCCCGGCAACATTCGTGAACTTCGTGCAATGGCATACGATGCAGTTACCAGAAATGCCGACAGCGAGCTTCACCTAAAAGATTTTCCGATACTCATGAACAGTTCCAAGAAGCAGCTAAAGCAGCAACCTTTTAAGAATTCAAATCTATTTTCCAAGGTCAATCCTTTGCCTACAATTCGCTTTGCTACCGAGTCTTTAGTTAATGAAGCCCTTAAACGAAGTGACGGCATTCAAAAAAAAGCTGCTTCCGTTCTGGGAATAACTCCCCAGTCTCTTTCCGAACGCCTCAAACGCCGTAATTAAAAAGCCAGTAAATATTCTGCCAAGTGATCAGGATTTCCTGATGCCAGCCTTTGCGCATAATTTCCATTTACCGACACCAGACCCGCAATCCATACAGCTTTCAAGACAAATCCAAACATAGCATCTTCATCAATCAGGATATCCTGATATCGCTACCGACGGATTTAACTCCGTGAACTCTCTCATATAATCCAGTTTATTTTAATAACAGCTTCCTGTTCAGTTCGGAAAACCTGATCCGTACTCTCTCTATTTTCACCCCATCAAAATCATAAAATACTGTTTTTTATTGAATATAATAAACAAACAACTTCGGCATACTCTTTGATACATGGCTCCAACTTGATCAAGCAAAAGGAGCTAAAAGCAGCATGATATTTACTTCCCACTCAACCTTGAACCCAATCCGCAACTCTCATCTACCTTACTCCAAAAGAACCGCCAACATACTCATCAGCATATTCAGCAAACTATTCCCGTTCATCAAACGACTAACGCTATAGCAGACCTCCAGTTTACTTAAATTATGCGGATCATAATCCATAAGTATCGGCAAGGGTGACGTGCTGGTTCAGGGATAAAGGTAAGTCAGCTTGGATTGCATGAAAACAATTTCCAATTGCATACCTGAAAACCACCATCACAGCATCATAAACAGCTTTGCGGCATTGAAACCTTATCTGTTCCAGACTCACAGACAGTTGTCTTTAGTCACATATATGGATCAACAGATCCGGAACTACATAATACGGGATCAATTCCGCAAAAGTATAAGCATTAAAATTGATTTATTTATCTAAAATGTACTGTTTGAAAGCAAGATAAAATCTATTTTAACTGCTTAAACAACATAATGCACAGATAGGAACCATAAAATACAAATTACAATAATTTTATATTTTATGGTTCCTATCTGTAAAAACTGAGATGAATTAAGAGGTAATGGCAAATAATGAACAATAAAAAATCAATTTTCAATAGTCTTAGCACACGTTTATTGATGATCATCATCATACTTCTGGTGATTTCATTTGCAGGAATTGTAATATTTGTAACTAAAATAAATTATGAAAGTTCCTACAATCAGCAAAAGGAATACATGTCATCAATTGCAGATGGTACAGTCACTGCCCTTACATAATCAGTTCAGGAACATATAAATATAGCAAAATTTCTTAGCCACCAATCAACAATCCTGCAGGCAGTGAGTTCCGTAGAAACACAGTCCGCTCAGGACAGGCTTAAATCATATATTGAAAGCTACGATGACATATCTTCAATTTATGTATTCGACAAAACGGGAAATGTAGTCGCAGGGCTAACTGCCGATGGAGATGATGAGAGAGGACGTAACAAAAGCCAATACAAGGTAGTTTCTCAAATACTTAACGGCCGTGACCAATGTGTTGATTCAGCTGTTGCCCAGCGCAGAGGAGGACAAATAGTCTATCGCCTTGCTCATTCAATCCGCAACAGCCGTGGTCAGCTGCTGGGCGGGGTTCAGGTTTCACTGGATCTGAATGGTTTCAACTCTGTCTACATTGACCCTGTCCACATAGGACACAGCGGGTACGCCTTTATACTGGATACTGACTACAGAGTGATATCTCACCCAAAGGATAAATCAATTCTGCTTAAGAAGCAGAAAGACAAATCCTTTGTGAGAGAAATGGTCAATAGGAAGCGGGGTTCTCTGTCATATACTATCGGTGGACAGAAAAAGGTTCTGGCGTTTGCCAGTGAACCTATCACCGGCTGGATTATAGCCGTGAATACGACAGAAGCTGAGATGCTCGAATCTGCAACCAGCACGCGAAATGTCATTATTCAAGGTTCAATCGGGATCTGCCTTATTCTTTGTCTTGTAGTCGGCTATACAATACGCAAAATGGTTGTAATCCCGATCCGTAATATTCAGCAATTTGCCCGTCAAACAGCCTCAGGAAATTATTCCGCGCTTCTATCAGGCAGGTTCTCATGCGAACTGCAGGATCTATCTCAGGATATCTGCTCCATGCGTGACAAAATAAAAAAAGAACTGAGCTTCGCAACGGGAGTACTCAACGGTCTTACCATGCCCTGCGCTGTTTTCTCTACCGATAATAAAATGACTTTCATAAACGAACACATGCTTAAAGCTGTAGGTAAACACGGCAACACTCAAGATTATCTGGGTCAAACCTCAGGCAGCTTCTTTTATGGTGAAATCAATTATGAAACTGTCTCAGTTCGGGCTTTAAAGACAGGAAATAGGGAACAGAAGGAAAGTAACTACAGAACGTATGATGGACAGGACAAAATATTCGATGTCACATCGACCCCGATTTACAACATGAACGGATCGAATCAGGGAGTACTTTCGACATGGTTCGAATTAACAGAAATACGTAATCAGCAGCGTCACATCGAGGAACAGAACATACGAATTAACAACACGGCAATTAAGGCGAATGAACTATCGGAGCGCCTTGCCGCAGCATCCAGTGAACTGGCTGCCCAGATCGAGGAGTCCAGCCGTGGAACAGAACTGCAGAATATACGAATTACCGAAACAGCCACCGCAGTAGAGCAGATCAACGCCTCAATCATTGAAGTTGCCAAACACTCAGGAAACGCATCTGTTAATGCCGAGCAGGCAAGAGGCAAAGCAGAATCCGGCTCCGACATAGTAAACAACTCCATAGAAGAGATTGAAGCAATGCATTCACGGGTGAAAGAAATGGCATCCAGTCTCGATTCTCTTGGAAAGCAGGCGGATGATATCGGGAGTGTGATTGAAATTATTTCCGACATTGCGGATCAAACCAATCTACTGGCGCTTAATGCCGCAATCGAAGCCGCCAGGGCCGGCGATGCAGGCAGGGGGTTTGCTGTAGTTGCAGATGAAGTTAGGAAGCTGGCTGAAAAAACCATGGATGCAACCAGAGAGGTAGACGCCGCTGTTTTTTCCATCCGGGAGGGAACCGGCAGGAGCATTGAAGTAGTGAAACTCGCAGAAACTGATGTCGGCACCAGTGTGGAGATGTCTTCAAAGGCAGGCGGGGCATTGCGCGAGATTGTGGAAGTTTCGGTTGAAACCTCAGACATGGTCTGCAGCATCGCCACAGCTGCCAAAGAACAGTCCGCTGCATCTGAACAAATCACCCAGTCTACAAGCGAAATAAGTATGATCGCCAGCGAAACAGCCAATGCCATGAATCAATCCGCAAAAGCAGTTTCGGAACTGGCCATGATGGCGGAAGAATTAAAAAGCATAATTGAAGACATAAGCAGTTAAGCAAATTCGCCAACCCCATACAATGAGCCCGCCCTTATCCGATGGATAAGGGCGGGCTCATTACATTTGAGCTTTATTAAAGCTATTCAGATGGAGGAACAAGGGGAAGAGTAATCACAAATTCTGTTCCCTGCCCAGGTTCAGACTCCACTGTCATAGTACCACCATGTGTATTTACAACAATAAAGTAAGAGACAGATAAGCCAAGTCCCGTACCCTCTCCAACTTTCTTTGTGGTGTAGAAAGGCTCAAAAACCTTGCTTTGTGCTTCACTGGAAATCCCTGGTCCATTGTCTTTGATTTCGATGACAGCAATTTCTTCTTCCGACCGTATGCCGATACGGATTGACGGATTTTGAGTACCGGCCTCAGCCATAGCCTGAGCCGCATTACGTAGCAGATTAAGCAGAACCTGTTCCATCTCAGTTGGAAGACACCTGACAGGACGAAGACCGGGAGCAACATCCAAAACAACATTAATCAGCTTGAAATCATATTTCTTTTTCAGGTCGTAATCTTTTTCAGCAAGGGAAACAGCCTGCCTTGCCAATAGCCCGAGATCAAACGGAACCTTTGTGGACTCCGTGTTACGGCTGAAATTCAGCATATTCCTGACAATGCCTGCTGCTCTCTGCCCTGCTTCAATCATTCCATCAATATATCTATTAATATTACGACGTTCGAGATAGACATTCAGAACCTCAAGATCAAGCCCAAGGGCATCTGCCTCCTCTATGTTAGCGTTAAGCTCTGCTCCCAGCCTGCGCTGCATCCCTCTTGCAGATTGAAGTATTATTCCCAGCGGATTATTGATTTCGTGCGCCATCCCGGCTGCCAGCCCTCCAAGCGACATCATCTTTTCGGTCTGAACCATCATCTTCTGCACCATCTTTGCTTCAGTCACATCACGCATAACGAATACGGCACATGACTCCCCGGCAATCTCAACAACCTGCCCGGTAAGCGCAATGTTAAATCGCGTACCGTCTTTACGAATTGCAATTGTCTCCAAATCTGAGACCAATCCATTCTGCAGAAATTCAGTCCATATCCTGGCATGCATTTCAGGCTCAGCCCATAATCCCATATCTATGGAAGTACGCCCGATTGTCTGATTGCGATCATAGCCGGTCAAAATGGAAAAGGCATCGTTAACATCCATAATAACCCTGTCTTTTATCCGCAGGATCACAATACAATACGGTGCCATCTCATAAACTTTCGAAAACTTTTCTTCAGACAGTTTGAGCATTCTCTCGGCCTCTTTGCGCTTGGTCATATCGCGCATCAGAGCCAGAACATAGTGACTGTCACCCATTGCAACCGAGGCTAGAGATATCTCGACAAGAATAGAACTTCCATCCGGCCGCTCATGCACCCAGTCAAAAATCATCAGGCGTCCCTCTTCTGCCTCCCTGATGATATTTTCCGCCTTGATTCCGCTGAACTGACCATCCGGCTGTGTGTTTGGCGACAGCTCACTCGGGCGTCGGCCGATAATTTCTTCTCTTGATCTCCCAAAAACTTTCTCTGTTCTGGGATTGCAATCAACTATGATTCCATCTTCTTTAATGACCAGAATAGGGTCCTGAAGTGATTCAAATAATGTTCTGTATCTGGCTTCACTGGTTTTCAGGGCAAGCTCGGCTGTTTTCCTTTCACTGATATCCTCGATGGATCCATCTAAAAATACAGGATTCCCTTCATCGTCAAATTGAAGAGAAGCATTTATCATCGCAAAAAATGGTTCTCCGTCCCTTCTCTTGAATTCAATCTCCAGCCTGACCCCTTCAGGAGTATCCAAAAGATGATCCAGCAGCCACTTACGTGTGGATGGGTCGGGATAAATATCGTGTGAAAGGTCACTCACCTCTGCAATCATTTCCTGAGCATTCATATAACCAAGCATTCTGGCCAATGTCGCGTTAGCCTCAAGGAAGTGTCCATCGTAGCTTGTGCGAAATATTCCGATCGGAGCATTGTTAAAAATTGCCCTGAATTTTTCCTCGCTTTTCTGCTGGGCTGACGGGGCTCTCTTCTGGTCAGTAACATCAACCGTCATGGAGATAAGGCAAGGTTCATGCCTGTAAGTGAAAGGAACAGATGAATACAAAGTATACCGGACTTCACCATTTGGACGGACAATAGAAGTTTCCTGATTGAAAACACCGCCGGATTTCTGAATATGATGCCTTATAGCCTCGGCTTCTTGCGCAGTCAGATCGACAATATCGAGAACACTCATAGTAGGTAAATCTTCCAGAGTGATATTGAGGGCCCTCAAAAATGCCTTATTTGCATCAACAAATAAACCGTCATCAACCCTCTGGATTACAATGGAAAATGGAGCATTATCGAAGATAGCTCTAAATCCGCTCTCACTTTCAGCCAACTTGGCTTGAACATCGTCATGACCTGAGCAGCTCAGAACAATTGCCTCAAATCCCTGCAGAATACCTGCTTGGTACTCAGGAAAAGCAACAAGCAGTATCGTTCCATCAGAGACCTCCAGAGTAGAACTGACATATCCTCCTTCAAAGCATTCATTCAAATTTTCAATAATTTCTGGATATTCACTAAAGACTTCTTCAACCGTTTTTCCGGATGAATTCAACTTTGAAAGAGCAGGATTCCCTTTTAAAAAAACAACTTCACCATTTGTGGACGCCCTGAAAACGACAGAGTCGGACTTCTGCGCGAAATGCCTTAAGCCAGAGAGATGAAAATCAAGGCTTCCCTGTGAATCGGCAATCTGCTTTTCCGCATTTTCAAGCCGGGATCGTGTGCTTTTTAATTTCCTGCTTAAAACAATGCCATAATAAGAAAGAATGCAGAGAACACCGATCAGTACTATAAAATAAACATTTGAAACCATAAGGATCTTCCTCAATATACAAAAAAATATCCACCGACTCTAAGTACTGACATACTGACTATAAATCGAACTATGCCCAGCATATAAATTTCATACTTAAATTGTCTGAAGTTTATCATCAATGTCTAAAATACAAAATAAAAACCAATGTATAAATCAACAGCTGAAATTCTGATTTAGAATATCTGTTTTCATCAAAAATAGACATGATATTTCATCAGGATATTTCTCGGACAACTTTATGAATCTCAAATGAATCTGAGCAAGAACACCAAAATCGCTGCTTAGTTAGATGAGGATAGATCCAGAGGATGAACACATAGTTTCAAACGCTATAAACTTTACTGGAATTACTAATTTCTAAATGAATATGGATGATATTTATCTGGCTATTACATGGATGACATAAAATATTGAATTTAATATGAATGAAGAATCACTGCTGCAATCAACTGAAATGGCTTCGTCTTAAGCAAGGGGACAGAACATGAATTAAAGGGGCTTAATTGCCCCTTATTCTGATTTGCACCATCTAAATTCAACATGTTCATAGTGCTTTTTAAAACACTGTCCTGATAATGCTTCAGTTATTTTTCAACCTCAAATCAACTGTCCAATTGTTTTTCAATCACTGTATACTTAACGCCAAGATCTTTGCAGAGATTCTCAATTCCGAGCAAAATCAAATGTTCTGACTCTTTTCTGGATCTGTTATCATCCGTCCCTTGTCCGATAATCTGACTTCTATCTCCCGAGAGAGGCACAACGATAAAATCCCCTCTCCATGATCCATCACTGCCTTCAAGTGAAACCGTATAGTTCACCTCATTAATTTTTGTAACTTTATACTGGATACCTGTTTCGGAAATCCCCCTGCCCGCACGTATTTTGGCAGCCTCGAATACAACTTCAGCCTTCCTTGGGACTTCAACTGTCACCGTAAAACATCACCGTTAGAGTTGTATGCAGCAATAATTGCGACTACGGCTATCGGACAGCCCTGAAGCAAAAACAGACTGAAAAACCAAAGAACACACATCCCCGTCATAATCCTGTGCCTTGAAACAGTAGCCATAAGCCCTCCGTTATTTAATTAAAAAAACGCAAAAAAACAGTATATTACAACAAACACCTGATTTACGTTAATTAATAAGCTGAACTTGAACAGATCACGTGTTAATATAATTTTACCATTTAATAACGTTTAATCAAGTTTCTAAAAGGGACCGACTATGACAGGCACTCAGTTTCCAACTCAATCCCTATATACCGGCGTTGGCCTCATTGACAGCCAGCACCAGACATTTCTTACTATTCTGGATAAAATAAAGAAAAGCGATTATCGCAACAATCCCGAAGAGCTGGCAATGCTGGTGGACGAGCTGCACCTGTACACCATGTACCATTTTGAGTGTGAAGAGAACCTGCTTGAAGAACACGGCAGCCCCAACCTTGAGGAACACCGGGAAAAACACCAAACGCTTATAGATCTTATTGAGGAATATAGACTCGATAACATGTCCGATTCATGCCTTCTGGCAGATGCCATGAGTAATTTTCTCGAGAAATGGCTGTTTGAACATATCATCAATACCGACAAAGAAGATCTTAAGGTCATAAAGAAATAAAAACCTCCCTGAATTGAAAGGGAGGTTTTACCGCGGCTTAAGCTGCATTTACCTTGAAATATTTTTCCGTATATCCAGCGAGTAACGGCCTTAAAACTTCCGTCTCTTCCAGCCCGTCAATCTCAACAAATCTTCTGGCAACACTATTAAACGGATCTACCAGAGCGGGGTCAAAATGACTTCCACCGGATTCATTTATTATCTGAATACATTTATCAAAGGGCATAGGATCCTTGTAAGGACGTTTTGAATGAAGGGCGTCAAAAACATCAGCCAGAGCAAAGATGCGAGCGACCAAAGGGATGTCCTCTGCGCTTAAACCTCGGGGATATCCACTGCCGTCAAATTTTTCATGATGCGACTCTACGACGGGAATGGCCTGCGCCATCCAGCTGTGCCCGCTGACCACGTCCACACCATGATCTACATGGGTTTTCATGATCTTCCATTCCTCCCCATTCAATCGGCCCGGTTTCAGCAGAATTGAGTCGGGGATGGCAATTTTACCAACATCATGCAGGAATGAACCCACAAGCAGGATTCTTATCTCTTTGGAGGCTAATCCAATATGCTCTGCAATCATTACTGCCAGAATGGTCACCCGGTAGTTATGAGCATCAGTGTCACAATCCCTTTTAGCAACAGCTGCCCCCATGGAAACAAGCATTCCTATGTTTGCTTCAGCCAGACTTGCTGAAAAAATCAATATCCTGCCGACAAGTTTCATAATAACCGGATAAAGAATTATCACCGTTCCAAGTACAGCAAGAACCACGAAGCAGACGGTATAAAAAATCCTGTTACTGATCTGCGCACTCTTGGTTTCCGGAACTCTGTATAAACCTTCCAAAAAGCCGACATGTCCGGCTCTGCCATCAGTCAGCGAAGTAAAAACCTGAACATATATCTGCCCGTCTACATTGAAATTACGACAAATATTCTCCTCGCGCTTCAACAGGTCGGCAGTATGATAAGCCGCATGACGGTCAATCATTTCGATACCGGGAATATTTGCTTGAGCGATTTCTTCCTTTTCCGGTGAATAAATTTCCAGAAGAACAAAACTGCCGCTCTCAAGATCCTCTTTAAGCTGTTCTTCAAGCAACACTATGTTTTCATGGCTGGGATCCTGAATCAGCGGAAGGCTCTTGCCTACAGTTAAATCAACCTGTTCAAGAGCCAGCATTTCAACTTCCTGCGTTACTGTCCTTATTTCGGAAAAATATGCCCCAATCCCGACAACTACGGCGAGAAGCAGGCTTACACCCGCCATCCGAAAAAGGATCTGCTTCTGCACTGTACGGCTGGAGACAAATACCCCGTCCTCAATTTTGATTTTCTTCAAGATATCTTTCAACAGATTAGCCTCCGAAAGAATGTACTACCTTAAATAATTACATACGTAGCGAAAACTAATCAATCCAAATAACAAAAACCTCCACCCGGACCCGGATGGAGGTTTTAAACTTTAACAGTAATTGAATATCTGCTTACAGCTTTTCGGCAAGCCAATCATTCAGTTCTGCAATCTGTGATTTTACAGATTCAGGACCGGTGCTGCCGGGAGAGACCCTGCGTTTTACTGCTGCCTCGTAGGACAACACTTCGAAAACATCTTCTTCAATCTTTTCAGAAAATACTTTGAGTTCTTCAAGGGTCATATCTTCAAGGCCCCTGCTCTCTGCTTCAGCCTTTGCAACCGCTGAACCGGTAATATGATGAGCTTCGCGGAAAGGTATACCCTTGCCAACAAGATAGTCGGCAAGCTCAGTGGCATTGAGAAAACCTTTCTTGAGCGCAGCCTTCATGTTCTCGGCATTAAAGCCCATTGCCTGCATCATATCAGCCATGATTTCAACAGAGGCATGTACTGTCTTATCGCAGTCGAAGAATGGTTCCTTATCTTCCTGCATATCCCTGTTGTAAGCCAGAGGAAGGCCTTTGCAGGTTGTCATGAGGGAGAAAAGATCCCCGTATACCCTTCCTGTTTTTCCGCGCATAAGCTCGCATACATCAGGGTTCTTTTTCTGGGGCATAATGGATGATCCGGTGGAAAACTCATCCGGAAGTTTCACAAAGCCGAAGCAGGGGTTGGCCCAGATGATCAACTCTTCGCAGATGCGGCTCAGGTGGGTCATGATCAGACTTCCGGTAAACATGGCTTCCATAACGAAATCACGGTCGGAAACGGCATCAAGGCTGTTGCGGAAGGTATCTTCCATGCCCAGATACTTTGCTGATGTGGCGGGTTTGAGCGGATATGTTGTACCGGCCAGTGCAGCAGCACCAAGCGGGCATACATTTGCTCTTTTGATGCAGTCGCATACTCTGCTGTGGTCGCGCTTGAACATCCATGCGTAAGCAAGCATGTGATGTGCAAGGCTTACCGGCTGTGCTGGCTGAAGGTGGGTGTATCCGGGCAGAAGTACTTCCCTGTTGTCCTCGGCCTTGGCAACAAATACCGCAATAACTTTCTCAAGGGCGGATTTCCATGCTTCAAGTGAACGCACAACGTTGAGTCTGAAATCAGTTGCAACCTGATCATTTCTGCTGCGCCCGGTGTGCAGCTTGCCACCAACCGCCCCGACGATTTCAGTCAGACGGCTTTCTATGTTCATGTGCAGATCTTCCATTTCGGTTTTCCACACAAAACTGCCGGACTCAATCTCTTCCAGAACCTGATCAAGGCCTTTGACCAGAGTTTCTGCCTCTTCCACAGTCAGTACACCCTGCTCTGCAAGCATCCTTGCGTGAGCCTGAGAACCAGCAATATCCTCGCGATACATGTTCTGATCGTAGCTTACAGATTCGGTATATTCTTCAACTGACGCCGCTGTTTTCTGGGCAAATCTTCCGCCCCATAACTTATTGTCTGCCATTTTTGATACCTCGTATGCCTCCTGCGGCCGGGAAAGAAATCAACCTGTTCAGAATTTCCGATCCCTGCTCTCCGTATCCGTAATGATCAAAGCAGGGCTTCCTAAATACGGTCTATGGGAGCTTTACCGCCCTTCCCCTTCAATATTTCAACAGGGGTCACCAGTGAAGGCGTTTAATCTTGCAAAATTTTATTACGCGCATTCCGAATTACCTGAATTACGCTCAAATCTTCTTAGCAAATAAAAAGCCTGTCGTCAGCGTGCGGGCCGAAACAGGCAGTACATTAAAAACTGAAATTGCTGATACAGGGAAAAGACTGCCCGGGAAATGCAGGGTGCAGTGTTAAAACCGGAGTTGTGTGCGATATGCATTCGTGAGTTCAGTGCTGTTTAGCGCAGCGAAGAAAGCTTATCTTCCTGCGGCAGTCTAACCCCCGGACGGACCTGCGTCCATCCGGGGAATCAGGAACATTATTATTCTGCATCCTCTACGTCAGATTCTTTAATCCACTCGGAACCGGAAGAAGTCTTGCCTTTGAGACGCAGGCCGACCAGCTTGATGAAGCCTTCAGCATCTTTCTGGTTGTATACTTCGTCTTCTTCAAAAGTAGCGAGATCTTCACGGTACAGGGAGTAAGGAGACTTACGGCCTTCGGGAATCACGTTACCCTTGTAGAGTTTTACTCTTACAGTACCGGTGATGGTCTTCTGGGTTTCATCGATCATTGCCTGAAGAGCAATACGCTCGGGAGCATACCAGAATCCATTGTAAAGCATTTCAGCATACTTGGGAATCAGGCTGTCACGAAGATGCATAACTTCACGGTCCATGCACAGGCCTTCAAGGTCACGGTGAGCGATGTGCATGATGGTTCCGCCGGGAGTTTCGTACACGCCGCGGGACTTCATGCCTACGAATCTGTTCTCAACCATGTCCACACGGCCGATACCGTGCTTGCCGCCAAGTTCGTTCAGCTTCTCAATGAGAGCTGCCGGGGAGTACTTGGTGCCGTTGATGGCAATGGGATCACCTTTTTCGAAATCAATGGTGATAATTTCAGCCTCATCCGGTGCTTCTTCAAGAGGACGGCAGTAACGGTAGGACTCGGGAGAAGGAGCATTCCAGGGATCTTCAAGCTCTGCACCTTCAAAGCTGACGTGCAGCAGGTTTGCGTCCATGGACCAAGGCTTCTTGCGGGTAGTGGGAATCTCGATGTCGTTGTCTTCAGCAAACTTCATCAGATCGGTACGGGATTTCAGATCCCACTCACGCCATGGAGCGATGGTTTTGAGCTTGGGGTTCATGCCCATTGCGCCCAGTTCGAAACGCACCTGATCGTTACCTTTACCGGTTGCACCGTGTGCAACAGCCTGAGCACCTTCCATCTCTGCGATCTCAACCATTCTCTTGGCGATGAGCGGACGTGCAATGGAAGTTCCGAGCAGGTAGCGACCCTCGTAGATCACACCGGCACGGAATGCGGGAAAAATGAAATCACGGGCAAATTCTTCACGAAGGTCTTCAACGAAAGCCTTGGTGGCGCCGGTCTTGAGGGCTTTTTCCTCAATGCCGTCCAGTTCTTCGCCCTGACCGAGGTCAGCGGTAAGGGTGATAACCTCGCAGTTATACTGCTGCTTGATCCACTTCAAAATGATGGAGGTATCAAGTCCACCGGAATATGCCAGTACTACTTTTTCAATCTTACTCATTTTATTTTCCTTAAAAAAAGTATGCTTCAGGCGGCCCTTACGGAAGCTTAAACCATCTGCAAAGGGTTTAAGAATCCCTGAAACTTGTAATAAAGCTCAACCGCAGTCAGCACTGTATTATCTTTTTTATTATTTTATCCCAGCCGACGAAACCTGATGATTGTATCAGGAAAGTCCAGGGAACCATTTTCCTGGAAAGCTCTTTGGACCCGTGGTCGCCGGAGGTAATTTACTCAATAGTATGCATGTGCGGAACAGCCTGAACCGGTCCCATCACCTTGGATACTGCTTCAAGATCAACTTCAATGCCGTTAACAGCCCATTCAAGAATGGCTTTCTGCATGTGGAGTCTGTTTTCAGCCTGATCAAAAATAATGGAATTGGGTCCGTCGAGAACCTCGGCGGTTACTTCCTCACCGCGATGCGCGGGCAGGCAATGCATGATCTTGCAGTCAGGATCGGCATGTTTCAGAAGCTCGGCATTTACCTGATAAGCAGCGAAAGCCTCTTCACGTTTCTTCTGCTCTTCTTCCTGTCCCATGGATGCAAACACGTCAGTGTTGACATAATGTGCGCCTTTCACCGCTTCCGCAGGATCATAGCTCAGGTTGATCTTTGCTCCCATGGAAAGAGCGCGGGACAGGATGTCATGATCCGGCTCGTAACCTTTGGGGAAAGCCATGGTCAGGTAAAAGGGAAAATAAATGGCGGCATTGATCCATGAATGGGCCATGTTGTTGCCGTCACCGATCCAGGCGACCTGAACTTCATTAAGGTTCGGGGTGCGCTCGTAAATAGTCAGCATATCGCTGAGAACCTGACAGGGATGGTACCTGTCAGTAAGAGCGTTGATGACCGGTACAGATGCATTATCAGCCAGAGTGCGGACCTTATCCTGCCCGAAGGTTCTTACAACCAGTGCATCAGCGTAACGGGAAAGAACCTGTGCGGTATCTTCCAGCGGCTCGCTTCTGCCGAGCTGAGATTCAGCGGGAGTCATGAAAATTGAGTGGCCGCCAAGCTGTTCGATAGCGACATCGAAAGATACTCTTGTCCGGGTGGAAGCCTTTTCAAAAATCATGATAACTGTTTTCCCTTCAAGGGCGTTATTTCTGATTTTATTATCTTTAAGCTCTTTAGCCCGGAGCAGGAGCTGGCCGAGTTCTGAACGGGGAACATCATTTATTTTCAGAAGATGTCTGATCATCGTAAAAACTCCAATAAAATTCTTTAGGTGAGCCTTGAATGACCGTGAAAAACGGCAATCGGAGATTATTGCTCATAAGGCCCGCCGTTGTAAACCATAAAATAAGATGGTTACCATTGAAACAAGATGGTTACCATTGAAACAAGGGGCAACTTAAGAATAATTCGGATGCAGCAACCGGACGGTTTCATGAAAAAACCATGCTGCAGAGTACGGGCTGGTGCCTTAACAGAACCAACCCGAAGTTCGCTGTCGGAACTCGGGCGCAACGGATTCTACAGCCATATCTGTAAGAGAATACATTTCCTGACCGTGATCATATCCTGCAAGATGCAGCATGGCGTGGGCCAGCAGCCTTACAGTGTGCTCTTCCGGCAGTTGACCGTAGAGCCTTGTTTCACGAGCCAGTGTATTTACAGACAAAACTATTTCTCCAAGAAAAGTATTCACTTCCGGATCAGGAGTTTCAGAAAACGGAAAGCTGAGCACGTTGGTGGGACCGACGCAGCTCAAGAACTCCTCATTAATCTCGGCAATTGCGGCATCATTGACTATTTTAAGATCAAAGTCAAAGGCCGACAAACCCAAGACCTCCAGAATCCTGCCGGACATAGCGGTCAACTCCCGGCGGGATAAGGGAAATTCAGCGTTCGGAACACACTCCATACTCAGATTGACGCCCACCGCTAATCCCCTCTGCACTCATAGGAATCGTAGGCCTTGACGATACGGGCGACAAGCGGATGGCGGATAACATCAGCATCCTCGAATTTGATAAAACTTATCCCGAAAACATCCTTCAGGATATGGGCGGCATGAACCAGCCCGGAGGGTTCGTTGCCCGGAAGGTCAACCTGAGTAATATCACCGGTAATAACCGCTTTGGAGCCGAATCCCAGACGGGTGATGAACATCTTCATCTGCTCACGGGTGGTGTTCTGTGCTTCATCAAGTATCACGAATGCATTGGAAAGGGTCCGCCCGCGCATGAAAGCAAGGGGCGCAATCTCGATGACATTCTCTTCGATCATGTCCTGAACCTTGTTGAAGTCCAGCATATCGTAAAGAGCATCATAGAGCGGACGCATGTAGGGGTTGACCTTATCCACAAGGTCGCCGGGAAGAAAACCCAGCTTCTCCCCAGCCTCAACCGCAGGCCGGGTCAGGATGATCTTCTTAACTTCCTTTCGCTGCAGGGCATAAACAGCCATGGCAACAGCAAGATAGGTTTTACCTGTACCCGCAGGGCCGATGGCAAAAACCATGTCATTTTCACGAATGGCTGAGAAATAGGCTCGCTGGGTAAGAGTACGCGGGGTAAGAGTCTTTTTGGCTGAAACAGCAAAAAGCTCGTCACGGAAAATTTTGATCAGATCAGCCTTGGGATCGCGGCAAAGAATTCTGTAGGCGGCCTCCACGTCCTGCGGGAAGACCTCTTTGCCCGACCTTAAGAGAGAATACAGCTGAGTAAATGATTTGGCGACAGGGTCAATCAGCTCATCACTGTCGGCAATGAGCAGCAGGGAGTTTCCCCTGCTCTCAATTCGAACCCCGGACTGACGGGCAATAAGTTCAAGATTGGAATTCTGGGGACCGAAAAGCACACTTGCCAGTCCGCCGTCTTCAAATTCTAACTTAACCTTTTTACTTTCTTTATCCGCCATTAATGTTGTCCTGCTTTATTTTTTGAGGAAGGAATACGGCAGGATTCAATAATATGCAACCAGTCAGGGTAGTAAATATGCAATTTACTGCTGGGACAGCAGATCATTCACGGCAGCAATAATTGCCTTTGCGTTGAAGGGTTTTGTAAACGTGTATTTTACACCGAACATCTTGATCCAATCCAGTGAATCATAATTGGCAGAAGAACTGCCTCCGGAAACGGCAATAATCTTAACATCCGGATTTTCTTTCATTAGTTCGCGCACAGTCTGCACGCCTTCCTTTTCCGGCATGAAAATATCAGTGATTACAAGATCAATCAGGCTGCTATCATAATTACGGACGGCTTTTGAGCCGTCCTCAGCTTCAGATACTTCGTATCCCTCTTTTTCAAGCATCGCCTTGAGAACCTGACGTGAAATCGGATCATCATCAACGACGAGAATCCTGGACATAAACTAAACTCCTTTATCTCACCAAAAACTAATGCAACTTATTGAAATTCCACCAATCCCGAAATAATAAACACAGTGCTAGTCTAGCAATTAACCCTATAAAAAATAAATTTCAAGATATATGAAAAAAAACTTAATAGCGTCTCTTTGAGCTTCCCTTGAAAATTTCAAATTCAAGAAGCCTGCATTCTATCTTGGCATTGAAGAAAATAATCCTGCTGGAAGATTTAAGCCCGATGAATTTCGCCAGCTCCAGATTACCGGTAAATACAATTCCCCTGTACCCCTGACACTTGTTTTTAAAAAAATCACCTATGGCGGAATAAACTTTTTCCAGCTTGGTACGGTTGCCCAGCCTTTCCCCGTACTCCGGGTTCATAATCACAATACCATCGCCATCTGGAATTTCTGTTTCGCGAAAATCACAGACATCAAATTGAATATGATGCTCAACACCGGCTGCACGGGCATTGCTTCTTGCCGCTTCCACCGCTGCGGGATCAAGGTCGGTGGCAATAATTTTTCCGTCGATGCTGTCTTTTTCCCTGTCTTCAGCATCAATACAGAGATTGTCCCAGTATTCCGGGTTGTATCCGGGAATATTCATGAAAGCATAGTTATCACGCATCAGCCCCGGAGCTCCGTTCAGCGCAATCAGAGCAGCTTCAATGGCAAGGGTTCCGCTACCGCACATCGGAGAGATAAAATTGCCCTTTCCGTACCATCTGGAAGCACGGATGAGCGTTGCGGCAAGGGTTTCCTGCAAGGGAGCCTTATGGGGATTCTTGCGGTACCCGCGTCTTGAAAGGGGCACACCGGAGGTATCAAGATAAATGGTGCATTCGTCATCGCGCCAATGCAGAAAAACAACAATGCCGGACATATCCGGACCGGAAGAAGGCCTGCGTCCAAGTTTCTCGCGGATGCGGTCTACAATTGCATCCTTGACCTTAACATTGGCAAAACGGGAGTCATTGACGGTTTCGGTACGCACTGAAGAAGTTACAGTCAGATACCCGTCCGGAGCGACAATACGCTCCCAGACCATGTCTTTGACCTGCTTGTAAAGATCATCAGGAGTAGCAGCCTTAAAGCGTTTCACCTGATACATTACTCGATGGCCACAGCGGACCCAGAGGTTAAGATGCATGCAGTCGTTCAGAGAACCCTTGAGTTCAACGCCGGCAGGAAGTTCCTGACGAACCTTGTAACCAAGACGTCCGATCTCTTCAGACAAGTAAGGAGTGAAGCCCTTCGGGCAGGTTACCAGAACAATACTCTTCCTTTCAAAATCAAGCATATCAACCTCTTATATAAATACATAACAGTGACCCCGGTAAAATATAAACCGGCATCACCTGCCTTAAAAATCATTGTTAAATCACTAGAACATAATTTCAGGATTTAAATAAAGCACCCGTAAGCTATAACACAATTAACGAACAGATGCTCACATCAACTCCTGATATTTTATTTACCTGAGTTATCAATTGTCACCTTTGGAAAATAAACAACCAAGGATTTGTAATAACTCCGCTTACTTTTCAGCTGAACAGATTCAGACAGTCTCCAAAAGCAGTTTCAACTACAGGTAAACCAAATCAAGTAAACAAAAAGGCTCTGCCGTATCAGAGCAGAGCCTTATAAGCAGAACTATGTAAAACTACAAGCTTCTATTTTTTAAGGCCGAGTTTCATTTCTTCAAAATCAGCCAGAATCTGTTCATCTTTCTGCGGCTTGATCATATCTATTACAAAGATAGTTACGAAGTTGGCAATAAAGCCGGGAACAATTTCATACATTGTTGATCCCAGTCCGGCATCCTTCCAGAAAACCAGAACCAGCGTACCTACAACCATACCGGACAAGGCAGAAATCCAGGTGGTTCTTCTGCTGAAAAGAGCAAACAGAACAACAGGACCGAATGCAGCACCGAATCCGCCCCATGCGTATGCTACAAGGCCGAGAATGGTATTGCCCGGAGTAAGCGCCATGCTCATTGCAATGATCGAAATTACCAGAACACACAGGCGACCGACCATAATGAGTTCTTTCTCAGAAGCTTCACGGCGCAAGATTTTCTTGTAAAAATCCTCGGTAAGAGCGGAAGAGGATACCAGCAGCTGAGAATCGATGGTGGACATGATGGCAGAAAGAATTGCTGCCAGCAGAACTCCGCCTACCCACGGATTAAAAAGCTTGGCTATCATGTAAATGAAGACTTTTTCCTGATCTCCACCGTGCAGGCCATCAAACATGGGAATTGCAACCATGCCGACAACAACTGCGCCTGCAAGGGAGATTACAACCCAGATAAGCGCAACAGCAGTTGCCTTGGGAAGCTCGCGAACGGAACAGATTCCCATGAACCGGGTCAGAATATGCGGCTGTCCAAAGTAACCGAGCCCCCATGCCATGGTGGAGATTACAGCTACTACGGAAAGAGCCTGACCGCTTCCATCATGGAAAAGGCTGGTGGAGATGTGCTTAGCTGCCATCTCCGCTTCGATTACCGATATTCCACCATTATCTATGATTCCAAGAACCGGAACGAGAACGATGGCAAAGAACATCAGTCCGCCCTGAAAAAAGTCAGTCCAGCATACAGCCATGAAACCACCGAGAAAGGTATAGGCAACGATTACCACCGCCCCGGAAATTACCGCAACGGAGTAATCAATATTAAACATGGATTCAAAAAGCTTACCCGCTGCGACCAGACCGGATGAAGAATAAATGGTAAAAAAGATGAGAATAATAACTGCCGAACCAACACGCAGCAGGCTGGTCGGGTCTTTGAAGCGTTTTTCAAAAAAAGATGAAATGGTCAAAGTATCAGTCAGCTGGGTATAGACACGCAGACGCGCTGAAACGAAAATCCAGTTAAGGGCGGTTCCGATGAATAGACCGATGGCAATCCATGCCTCTGTCATACCGCTGAGGTATACTGCACCGGGAAGTCCCATGAGCAACCAGCCGGACATATCACTGGCCTGTGCGGAAAGAGCTGTTACCCAGCCGCCCAGCCCGCGTCCACCGAGGATGTAGCCCTCGATGTCGGAGGTTCTCTTGTAAAAGTACCACCCCACAGCAAGCAGGAAAACAAGGTAAACAGCAAAAGTAAGCAAAGTCTCAGTTTGAATCACAATAAATCCTTTTTCAAGAAGTAAACAACTGTAAAACGCACCAAATCGTAAAAACGGGGCTACTATTTAAACAGCCTGAGACTTTAGGACAAGATATTTTTTTTCAACGTTGATTATACGGCCCACACCAAAATACAGATAAAATTATTCAGAAATCAGACACAAAAACTAATTATTACCTCTCAAACAGCAATCACTCCTAATAATCAACACCGTATTTCTCTATCACAAGAATACAATTCAACCCGGACAAGTTTGACCCATAAGCTTAAAGTGACCTTGAAATCACTCCATCACGGCTTACGAATCAGCCTTGACAGATCACGCCGGTTATATTCAGACTTATCCGGTGCGAAAAACAGGTTCAGCCTGAACAACCAATTAATATATGAGGTGTTGAATGCTTCCAGTTGTCTACGCAGCCGTAGTTCTGGCTGTGATTGTGGGAATATCGATTTATGCCCGCATTAAAGGGCAAAGCGGATTCGGAGTCTTTTTCCTGCTCTACAGCATAGTCTCAATCATTGTGCACTTTGTAATGGCAGATGAATCCGTAAAATACGACATAATGAAAATACTGCCCCAGATCGGGGTTATCATCAGTGCTGCCGGTGTGATTTACGCGCAGGCTAAAGGAGAAAAGAAAATTCTGTACGCCCTTCCGGGGATGATCATCATAGGGATAGCCATTTTCCTTAATTTACCGGCGGACGGGCCCGCAACACAAGCAGCAGTCAACGCAACCAATCAGACTCTTGGACAATAAATAAAAGCCCTGCCGTGGAAACATATCCATGGCAGGGCTGTCTTTTTATTCAATCAAACGCCTTACTGCATAACCCGCCGGTCAGGCTTCATTTTTTCCAGCACATCATAAATCATGTTCACAAATATCCGCATTCTTTCTGCATGGCGCTCATCCTCGACTGTCTCGGCTTCCTGTTCAACAAGGACCGCAACCGCCTGCAGACGAATTGCTCCCTCTGCCATGGAGAGATTCCCGGCCTTCATTTCATCTGAAATGAACTTCACCTGATCTGCATAATGTTTCAATGGATTCATATTTTTTACCTACCATTTCTAGCAGTTATTACCAAGCAACTGGAAACAGGGATGAAAAACCAAAAACACCCCCAGACGACAACCAGCGCACGGTCGTTGTAAGGGGGTGTATTTATTACTGATGGTGCGAAAGGAGAGACTCGAACTCTCACGGATTAACCGCTGGATCCTAAATCCAGTGCGTCTACCAATTCCGCCACTCTCGCAACTCTTTCAGAGGCTCATGAACACTACCGGATCTCAATAAAGAAAAACGATAATACCCGCTGCAGCCGTTGCGTTAATATAAGCAGGGCCACTGCTTGTCAACAAAAATTGACGAATTTGTTCATAAAAATAAATTATACTTAATCATTATCAAGCGCTGCAAGGATTTTAAGCAGCTTATCCTCGAGATCCGCAAAGTCCTTTGCAAGCAGACGGATCAGGGGTTCACGTCCCTTTGAGCCGGAATCACATATCACATCCACCATTTCCGGATCAGGGTGCTCGCTCATGGCCCTGCAGGTTCCCCACTCGATTGTGGCCTCCTCGGTTCCACGCAGATCCCGTGGTTCTTCCTCTCGGTCAAACCACGCCTCGACAAATCCACAGGAAGAAATAGCCGTTAAAATATCCATATCATGTTTAAGGCAAATAGCACACCCCACTTCGGAGTTGGACTTTCTGGCACACAGCAGAGCCTTACCCATGTAAGCAGAAGCACCGAACTCGGGACAGCCGTTCACGAGAATCTCTTTGCGCCTTGTCACAGTTATGCCGCCGGAAAAAGCTACTACTCCGTCTATGTCGCCGGCATAAGGAAGAGCAGCAACAACATTCATGACCATGTCAGGCATAACCTTCTCAAGACCTGTCATATTCCGCAGGCGAAGACCGAACTCATGCAGCTCGGAAACAAGCCCCTGCTTTCTCTGTTCAATAAGCATCGGCGCCAGATGATTCGGCGGACCGCTGCCCTCACCGAGATCAAACCCGGCCCTGAGAGCAAGGTTGAGATATTCCTGCGCCTTGCGGACAGCACTGACCATGTTCATGCCCTTGGCAAGGTTGGAAGCAATGGTTGCAGATAAGGTGCATCCGGTTCCATGGCTGTTTCTGGTTTCCACCCGCTGCTGCATCAGCGGTATAGGCTGCTGCCCTTTAATGCCGAGCCAGTCGGTAGCAGCCACAGAATCAAAATGTCCTCCCTTGATGAGAACCGCCTTGGGCCCCATTTCAAGAAGGATGTCTATAGCTTTGAAAATATCTTCGCGGGAAGTAATCTCCATGCCGGTGAAAAGCTCTGCCTCCGGAACATTTGGGGTCAGCAGGTCTGCCATGGGGAAAAGCCCCTTCATGGCTTCAACTGCATCTTCCTTTAGAAGCTTTGCTCCGCTGGTGGCAACACAGACTGGGTCAATAACCAATGGAAAATCCGTACCCTGCAATGCAGCCGCCACAGCTCGGATAATGGGTGCGGAAAAAAGCATACCAGTCTTGGCTGCGTGAACCTTTATATCCTTACAGACAGTTTCAATCTGCAAAGCAACAAATTCGGGTGACACAGCCTCAATGCCGGTAACCCCGGTAGTATTCTGAGCTGTAAGTGCGGTAATGGCACTTGCTCCGTAGCACCCTGCCATGGAGATGGCTTTTAAATCAGCCTGAATCCCGGCCCCTCCGCCTGAATCAGAACCTGCAATGGTCAAAACGCATGAAAGCGGTTCCATTGAACCTCCTATATTTTTACACACAAAATTGTCTGCCTAACACCTTCACTTCTACCCCCGCCCGAGAGGTGGGTCAACTTATGGCCGATAAAAGTATAATTTTTTTAGAAAAACCACATGATAATACAGCTTATCTGGACTAAAATTCCCTTTTAAGGTTATTATAAGATAAACATACATCTGAGAAAGTTTCATAGTACTTTTTCTTCGAGGAATACCATGCGTGATTTACTTGAAAAATGTAAATCGGAAGAATCCCGGGAAAGGCTGGCGAATCTTCTGTTCAAGGACCTGATTGAAATAGATGAACTTCAAAACATGCTTGAAGTAAGCTACGAAGCCACCGGCATGCCCTCTGGAATAATCGATGCCATCACAGGTGAGGTTTATGCCGGTGCAGGATGGCAGAGGATATGTACTCACTTTCACCGCACCACCCCCGAAACAATCTCCCGCTGCATTGCAAGCGACACCGCTATCACGAATAAGATAAAAAACGGCACCCACTTCGGCTACAAGTGTGCTAACGGGTTATGGGACATCGGCGTGCCCATCATGTGCCACGGCAAGCATATCGCTACATTTTTCCTTGGGCAGTTCTTCTACGAAGACGAAATTCCTGAAATAGACTTTTTCATCGATCAGGCCGACAGATTCAACTTCGATAAGGCAGGCTACCTCTCAGCCCTAGAAGAAGTCCCCAGATTCAGCAAAGCCAAAGTTGATGCGACCCTGAAATACAATATTGCCCTGAGCGCATTTCTCTCCAACCTTGCCTCGCAGTATATGACCCTGCAATTCGAAATAGAACAGCGCAAAGAAGCTGAGCAGGAAATCTGCACGCTCCGCAACTATCTGGCAAATGTTATTGACTCCATGCCGTCAACCCTGATCGGAGTTGATGCTGAAAGCAGAATAACCCAGTGGAATAAGAATGCGCAGCAAGTGACCGGCATCGGGTCCAAGCAGGCAATGGGCCGCCCCTTGATGGAAGTCATGCCCGAAATGGAGACCGAAGTATGGAGAATCAAAGAGGCCATATTCAATTCCGGAATGCAGAACTATACAGCCATATCCAATTATGACGACTCATCCATAAGGTACAATGATGTAACCATCTACCCGCTGATTGCCAACGGAGCCAAAGGAGCAGTCATCCGAATTGATGATGTAACCGAACGGATCAATCTTGAAAGGGCCATAGTGCAATCCGAAAAAATGATGTCCATCGGAGGACTTGCGGCCGGCATGGCCCATGAGATCAACAACCCTCTGGCCGGAATTATCGGCCACACTTCGAATATCCACAACAGAATATACTCCGATATCCCGGCTAACCGGAAGATCGCTGACAAATGTTCAGTCTCTTTGGCAGACGTACGGTCCTATCTTGATGCAAGAGAAATCCCCCGCATGCTTAACGGCATAAAAGATGCCGGTGTAAGGGCTGCTTCCATTGTCAGTAACATGTTGACTTTTGCACGTAAAAGCGAAAGCAACTCCGCTCCGCAGGATCTCAGCGAACTGATTGATAGAACGATTGAACTTGCTGAAAGCGATTACAATCTGAAAAAACAATACGACTTCAAACAGATCCGGATAGAACGGGACTACACCCCGCTACCCCGGAAGGTAACCTGTGAAGGCAATGAAATACGTCAGGTCCTGCTGAATATTTTCAAAAACGGTGCTGAAGCCATGAGTGAAAAACAATATAGCGATACCGAGCCTATGTTCCTATGCAGGGTGTTCGAGGAAAACAACATGGCCGTAATGTCCATTGAAGATAACGGTCCGGGAATGGATGAATCAACCAGAAGAAGAATCTTCGAACCTTTCTTTACAACAAAGGATGTGGATAAGGGAACCGGGCTGGGGCTTTCAATTTCATACTTCATTATCACCGAGCAGCATGGAGGAATCATGGAAGTAGACTCCCGCCCTGGAAGGTGGACAAGATTCACCATTAAACTGCCCTATGAAAGAAGCATTTAGCTTCTTGCCAGTGGGTGGGTTCGACTATATGCTCCGCCCATGACAAAAAGCATTATCGCAAAAAGCGGTCGCCAGCCCCGTTTCCTGCCCATGACCCGGGAGGAAATGGACAAACTCGGCTGGGACAGACCCGATATACTCCTTGTTTCAGGAGACAGTTATATAGATCACCCCAGCTTTGGCATTCCGCTGCTGGGACGCGTTCTGGCGGCTCACGGCTTCAAGGTGGTCATAGCCTGCCAGCCGGATTGGACCGACACCCGGGCGATAGAAGAACTGGGCCGCCCCAGACTCTACGCTGGCGTCTCTGCCGGTGCTCTGGACTCCATGGTGGCTCATTACACATCATTTCGAAAGAAAAGAAGTGACGATGCCTACACACCGGGGGGCAAGGCAGGTGCGCGCCCCAACCGTGCAGCCATTATCTACACCAACCTTATCAAAAAAGCCTTCAAAGGACTCCCGGTGGTGATAGGAGGAATTGAAGCCTCCCTGCGGCGTATTTCACACTACGACTTCTGGACTGACAAGATTCGTAAACCCATTCTCATGGATAGCAAGGCTGACCTGCTTGTCTACGGTATGGGTGAAAGGGCTATGCTTGAGGCAGCCATAAGGATTGCTCAAGCCGCTGAATATACCCCGGATGTGCTTAAAGGGATAAACGGGACGGCCTTTATGGGCTCACCCGCCGATATCCCTTCGGATGCGGAATCAATAGAGCTTCCATCTCATGCCGACATCATGTCCGACTCCAGACAGTTGATGAAAGCGACCATGGATATGGAAGCACAGGTCCATAAAGGAACGCAGTGGGCTTCCCACTCCGTTGACAACAGGCATGTAATCATAACCCCGCCATCAGAATTTCTTTCCACTCAGGAACTGGACTGGCTGTATTCACTGCCATTTGCCCGTCGCCCGCACCCTTCCTACAAAGAAAGGATTCCGGCTGCAGACATGATCGAGTTCAGCATAACCTCACACAGGGGTTGCGGTGGGGGCTGCTCTTTCTGCTCAATCGCCATGCATCAGGGACGGCACATCCGCTCCCGAAGCAAGAAATCCATCATGCTGGAACTGAAACGCATGAATGAACACCCGGACTTCAGGGGGTCGGTGTCAGACATTGGCGGCCCCAGCGCAAACATGTGGAATGCTCAGTGCGCCCTTGAACGGGGAAAATGCAAACGCAAAAGCTGCCTTGTTCCTAAAGTCTGTCCCAATTTCAAATATGACCAGAAAGCAAACCTGCGTCTCCTGCGTGAGGCAGGCAGTCAGGAAGGCATCAAACACGTGCGTGTTGCAAGCGGAGTCCGCTACGACCTCGGGCAGCAGGACCGCACCAGCCTTAAGGACATATTCAAGGAGTTTGTAGGAGGACAGCTGAAAGTTGCACCGGAGCATATTTCCCCATCTGTACTTAAGCACATGCGTAAACCGGATCTTCCTGTCTTTGAAAGCTTTCTGGAAATGTTTGCAGTGGAATCAAGGAAAGCCGGGAAGGAGCAATACGTCATTCCATATCTCATGAGCGCATTTCCGGGCTGCACGGACGACGATATGCGCATGCTGGGCTCATGGCTGGCGGCAAGAGGCTGGAAACCGCGTCAGGTTCAGTGCTTTATCCCTACACCGGGAACTGTGGCCACGGCCATGTACTACTGCGAATGCGCCCCGGACGGAAACCGCATATACGTTGCCAGGACAGACGCTCAGCGTCTTAAGCAGCACCGTATCCTTATTCCTGATCCCGGTCAGGACCCCAGAGCCGCCAGAGGCGGTAAAAAAGGGCCTTTCAAGGGCAGTAAAAATGGAAATCCCGCCAAGAACAAACCTGCTGATAAAAAGCCCCAGAACCGTTCGGATAACGACGCACCGGACAACAAAGGAAAAACAACAGGAAGTAAAAACCGCAAACCATCCGGTTCAAAAAAGGCCGCCGGAAATAAAAATTTTAACCGCGATAAAACAAAAAAAGGCTTCACAAAGAAGAAAAAAATAAAGTAATTACTGTGGGAAATACAATTCAGCCAGGATAAAATTAATGAGCTCTGAATCTTTTGCAAACCTGTGTATTTTTCACATAATGGATGGACTGCGGGACGGTTTGTCCCATTTTTCCAGAACCAGCCGAGCCGCACTTATCTATGCGGTCAAGCCGGATGATCCATTGCGCATTTACGATCCACAGGATCTGCTCAAGGAACATGAGCCCAAGCTGAAGGAATATTACCTTGATTCAGAAGAATGGCGCGACGGAAGCAACCATGATGATAACACCCGGCTTATCGAGGTTATCCCGTCGCGCGATCTGGCCCTTGCCGGATTGATCACCTGCAGTGCCCGTTCGAGCAGCATCTTCTATCAGTGCTGGTTTACCGAGCAGCACCCGGATATGTGCTCCACCGGGCCGACCGAAAGCTGGATGGAATATGCCGCCCTGCTTCTTTCACAGGATTTTGCAACTCAGAACATCCTGCGGATCGACAGCTCAGGTCATCTCTTACGAGAATATTCCACCCATGCCGTTCGCGACTATATCGTAGATCAGCGCAATCGCACCATGGGCTGGGACACCCAACTTCGTGTATACCCCATCCTTGATGCAGTTCTTGGCATATCCAAAACCAAAGAAGAAGGTGCGTGGGCTCGCGGCGATCTGATATTCATCGAACCTTCAGAACTGGACACCATCGAATATCTGGCCAAGTTTCCCGAAACGGAACGGCCATCCCTCGTCAACTACAAACACGTGCGCAAACTTCTTCAATCAGTGGAAAGTTCAAGTCGAAAGCTTGTTTCAGACGGCAAAAAAGTTGTCGGAATTGCAGCCATAGGTCCGACCAACAACTCGATTTCTGCTCATTTCAAGGGAGACTGGGGCATACTCTATCTGGGCAATGATCCGGTATGCAGTTATGCTGACGCAAAATTTTCATCAACCAACTACAAGCCCAATCTGGTACAGCTGGAAGAATACCTGCTGGAACAGGATCTGACAGCAGATACAAGACATAAACTCTTTCAGCTCGTAGTACAGATGATAACTTCCGCCAACCACCGCAGCCATGGCTGTACCCTTGTTCTGGATTTCAACGACAAGCCGGTGGAGATTGCGGGACAAAAACTTGAAGAACCGCTGGATCTCCATGAACCTGAAATGCGCGGACTTGCCCGGTCGCTTACCAAGCTCGACGGGGCTGTGCATATCTGCAAGGATCTTCATCTGCATGGCTTTGCCTGTCTGCTGGATGGACAGGCTGTCTCAGGCGAGAACAGGGCTCGTGGCGCAAGATTCAACTCAGCCCTGCGCTTTACCGCCAAATACGATAACCTGATTGTTATTGTTGTTTCATCAGACAAACCTGTCTCGATCATTCAGCGAGGAGTTGAACTCACAGCCCTTTGTGAATGGAAACAGTCGTTCTCCTGTGTAACCACTCCGCCCACTCTTGAAAACTGGCTCGAGGGATAACCCGATATGAAAAGAATCCTGCCTGCTCTCATCATTTGTCTAACCTGTACGCTTCCTTATGCAGCTCATGCAGCAGAGGGCCGGCAGGTACTTAAGATGTATTCCTTTGAAAAAAAGAAAGCTCCGGAGCAGTGGTCGGCCCGCAAGACATTTGTCATTAACGCAAACAGGTGTCTGGGACTCTTCAATGACCGAAATAAGCGTTACCCCTCATCAACGACACTGACCATCAGGGACATTCCTCAGGATAAAGGCATTGATGTCAGCTTCGATATGATCTTTGTTGGCAGTTGGGACAGTGAAGGGAAACTGGCAGACCGGTTTATCGTAACAGGTAATGACGGCACGGAGCTTTTGAATATGACGGCCTTTCCCTGTACCCTGATTGATAATGATGATTCAAAACCAGTGGGCAATAACGGACTGGTCGCGGTTGGAGAAAGGGAAAGAGCCTACTGGATCAAGAGAATGAAACTGGAAATTCCGGCCTCGGCAATCAAAGACGGAGAGGCCAACCTGACCTTCAAGGGATTTCTAACCGGACGCAAGACAGAATTCTGGGCCATGGACAACGTCATGATTTCAGTACGGTAATTCCGGCTGGTACATTTAAAATATCCCCTGCAGAGCAGCCGTAATAATTTTTGGCAGAGATGACACAGCTCTGCACTACAGGTAAAAACCATTGCAATAAACGCGTAAGTAACCGCGTTAATTGCAATGGTTTTTACGTTTTCCGCCCAATAGTCTGCCTTCCCTGTTTTTAAATTGTTATGAATATTAAAATACGTTTCCTGCTGAATGCGTATTAATATAGATTCATTTTTACACAAAATTATTAATATATTATTTTACACAATTTTTTTTCTCAAATATTTCACGTTATTTACATTAAGAGATTTGGATCATAGACTCTAGGCGAACAATTACTAATTTAATTTTATTCAATAATTAAAGACTCTTAAATTCAATAATGAGCACATAAAACAAAATATGCAAAATTTGACACAATTAACCTTGAAAAAAACATCTAAAAATGCCAATCCTCTTGATAAAGAACTCACCAATCCAATCAATACCGCCAATTTCTAACGAATTTACGCAATAAATCAGTTAAATAAGTACATGCGAAATTTCAAACATCTCATATATCTGAAAACAATATGGCTGGCATTATTAATAATTATGCTGCCAAATCTATGCTGGGCAACAACCAAAATAACTATTTCCATTGCGGCTCCCCAAAAAGCCATCTCCTTATATAAAGCACTTCCAGAATCAGCCAGAAAAACGCCACTCTCTCCCGGAAACATCCCAAAGGAAATAAACACTCGTTGTGTTGCCGGAATCGTCATAATCAAAAATGCATTAAAGCTGGGCGGTCTTGATGCTGAAATAAAATTTCTGCAGGTTCCCAATGCACGAAGGGAAAGTGATGAAGTAGCTAAAAGCAATGCCGTAATAGGATCGCATCTTCTTAATGCCAGAACCCTTGATATACCGGGCTACAAGGCCAGGATGTTCCTGACTACCGCAGTGGCCCAGACCGGAGAATTTCAAAAAGGGATCTACTGCCTGCCTGATAATAATAAAATTCTTTCTGTAACAAATCTCAAGGAACTCAAAAAAGCCGGTAAAGCCCTGATCGGGCTGCACTGGGACAACGACTACCGGGTTCTCACAGACATGGGCATTACCGGGATTGAACGAGGTCCCACCGTGGAGAGTATGTTCAAAATGCTGAAAGCGGGCCGCGCCGACTGGATTCCATTGGGATTTCAGAATCCTCCGGATATGAGTATTAACCACAAAGGTGTAAGACTTGTTCCTGTTCCGGGCATTAAGATTGCCATGGTCGAAAGCAGGCACTTTGTTTTATCCAGAAGACACCCGCAGGGACAGATGGTTTATGACGCCATGGAAAAAGGTATGAAAGTTATGCGTGAGCAGGGATTGATGAAACAAATCCTCTCACAGACTGGAGTAACATGCCCGGCTGTTAAGGACTGGAAAATCATAAATAAAGACCAGATTGCCTACTATCGCTAAATGACATGCATAAAACAAATCCGGCAGGTCTATTAAACCTGCCGGATTCGTTTATTCTTACAACTGGTCCAAAACCGCAGTCAGCGGATGGTTCTCCACCTGTTTGACATCAAGAACATCATATAATTTTTCAAGCTGCAGCATTATCTGCTCAAGCTTACTGTCATCGGCAACAGTAAGGATCATGCGGCTTTTACCGCCATCCTCCACAGGACCGCAGATGATTCCTTCCAGGTTGAAATTCCTGCGGGAAAAAAGACCTGTAATCTGACTCATTACTCCGGCATGGTTGCGTACCAGCAATTCTATTACATAATTATGCATCATTAGCCTCCAATCATCTCGCGGTTTGCACATTCAGGCGGAACCATGGGCAGTACTTTGTTTTCCAGCCCTATGGGAATATTTATAACGCACGGACCGTCCTTCCCTAAAACCCTGCGCAAAAACATCGCCGGGTTTTCCTGCTCCGAAAGATCAAAGGATGGAATTCCGAAACCTTTGGCGATGGAAGCAAAATCCGGGTTGCTTTCAAAGCTTGATGCAAAGTAACGCTCTTCAAAGAAAAGCTCCTGCTGCTGGCGAACCAGTCCAAGGCGGTTGTTGTTCATAATCAGGATCTTAACATTGAGCCTTTGCTCTGCAAGAGTGGCAAGCTCCTGAATATTCATCAGAAATGAACCGTCCCCACTAACACAGACAACCTTTTTCTCCGGTTTCGCAAGGGCTGCGCCGATGGCATTTGGGAGTCCGAACCCCATGGTTCCCAGCCCGCCCGATGTAAGCAGAGTGCGGGTCTTTCTAAACGGATAGTACTGAGCCACCCACATCTGATGCTGACCTACGTCTGTGGTGATAATGGCATCATCAGGTAGAGATTCCCCCATAACCCTGATCAGGTTCTGAGGATGAAAGGTATCCTCCTCCTGTGGGCGAGTTTCCGGATACATCATACGCAGGGACGCAATCCGCGCGCTCCAGCCGATCCTGATGGATGTCTCAACCCTTGCAGCGAGTTCCGTAAGAGCGAGCCCTACGTCACCGACTATAGACAGGTTGGATGCCTTGATCTTCCCTATTTCAGAACGGTCGATATCAATATGCAGGATATCGGCATGCTTGCAGAACTCACAGGCCTTGCCGACTGCGCGGTCATCAAACCTAACTCCCAGCGCAATGATAAGATCAGCTTCTTCAAGGATCATATTAGTTGCGCGCGATCCGTGCATTCCCAGCATTCCGAGATAATTGGGATCACCGTTGGGAAATGCACCCAGCCCCATAAGAGTGGTAACAACCGGAATTGAGTTTCTGCGGGCCAACCGGATAAGATCCCCGGAACAGTCCGCGGCAACAACTCCGCCCCCGGCATAAATAACCGGCCTGCGCGCTGTTTCGATCATCTTAACCGCCTGTGTGAGAAGCTCGGGATCACACTTGGCCGGAGCATCCTTAACTCCCGGTTCAGGCCAGGTGGAGAGCTCAATAATCTCCTTTTGAACATCCTTGGGAATGTCAACTACAACCGGTCCGGGTCTGCCGGACTCGGCAAGGCGGAATGCCTCAGGAATAATCTCAAGAAGTTCAGCAGCGGACTGAACCAGAAAATTGTGCTTGGTAATAGGAATGGTCAGTCCATAGGTGTCAACTTCCTGAAATGCGTCAGTACCGATAAGGGAGCTTGTAACCTGCCCGGTAATTGCAACCACAGGGATTGAATCCAGCCTTGCGTCGGCAATGGCGGTGATAAGGTTGGTTACGCCGGGACCGGAAGTCCCCATGCAGACGGCAGCCTTTCCGGTTGTCCGGGCCATGCCCTGAGCCATAAAGCCGGCCCCCTGCTCGTGACGTGCAAGGATGTGTCTGATCGGGCTGTCCTTAAGCGCATCATAGATGGGCAGGTTGGAACCGCCGGGGATTCCGCAGATGATCTCAATTCCCTGCCGTTCCAGCAACTTAACAACGAGTTTAGCTCCACTTATCTCCATTTTCGCACCCTCATTTTTTACCTGATGAAAATAAAAAACCCCCGCCGGCTTGGGCCGGCGGGGGTGTACAACTGCACCTGATTAGCAAACTTAGTTTACAACCTTCCCTCCGGCCCATTTAAGCCTCGCACGACCACGACAGTAATCACGACCATCACCACGGAGGTGACGGTTGCAACGACGTTGTTCATGTGATCGAGGGAAGATAGTATCATTTCAGTTTGCTCTAATTTTCCTAAAAAAATTTGTTTATTTTCTAGCGTTACTATTCCAATGCAAAATTATATGCAAGCATTATTTTAAAATACTTATTTACTACGCTTCATATCAATGTGGGCAATATCATCTTCAAGATACATTTCCGATGTGCGCACAAAGCCGTATCGGGAATAAAACTTTTCAAGATACTCCTGAGCACCTATTTCTATATCATGCTCAGGCCAAAGTCTCTCACACTCCTTCACGGCACAGTCGAGCAGCTGATGCCCGATCCCGCCACCGCGGGCAGACTCTTTTGTTGCAACCCGGCCTATGCTTGCACCGCAATAACTTACTCCGGGAGGAAGCAGCCGGGCACAGGCAACCAGATCATCATTTTTAAAACCAAGAAGATGATAAACACCTGCTCCATGGTCTTTATCATCCAGCTCAGGATAAGGACATTTCTGTTCAACAACAAACACGTCAACACGCAGTTTCAAAAGCTGATACAACTGCCGGGAGCCAAGACTTTCAAAAGGCAGAAGCTGCCAGTCAATCATCTCTCCTTCCAAAACAACCCCTTTAATTTTTCGAAAATAAATTCTACCTGAAAATCGCTTGAAGCAGGAAAGAACCAGCCGACATTACCCCGGAAGAGAACTGTTAGGGCACCGCTAGTCCTTAAGCCTGTAAAGCCCGATCCATCCCGATTTATACCCTGCAAATGAAAAAGTGCCCCTGAACACTGCTGCACACAGCAGATTGAACAAAAGCATTGGCAGATCATTCTTTTTCAGCAGCAGGCTGCGATCATTTTTCACCCTGAAGGGGCTCTTGCGGAATCGTATATCCTTGAGTTTCAAGCGATACTTTGAAGTAAACCCCACCTGCTCATCTTCACCGCTGTAAAAATTCTTTATTCCCTGAGGATAATAAGGCTTGCAATGATCAAGATCCAACCAGAAATGTGGATGCAGCATCGGGGTTGCAATAAGAAGCAGACCTCCGGGACGAAGATACTTCAGGTAGCCGTCAATGAACTCCACAACCCCGTTAAAATCAAAATGCTCAACAATATGGGAAAGAATCAGCAGATCAAACCGCTGTTCTGCATACTGCCCGGAAAACTCATCAAGAGTCACCACATTCAAACCGCGCTTACAACATTCGCGGACCTGAAATTCGTTCTTTTCCACACCAAGAATATTGCAAAAGCCCTGTGAGCGCAGGAAATCCGTTTTACCTCCGCGTCCACAGCCCACCTCAAGAACAGACATATTACGATCAAGCGGAGCCAGAACCTTTTTCCACTGCCCCATTTCGTGTCTGGATAATTCTCTGGTCAAAAAGCGCAGCTTTCTGCGCACATCAGGAGAAGCGGTCAGCATTATTCCCCCTCCTCAATTCCTGCCAGCCCGGCAAGATAACGAGCGGCATTTTCAGCACCGTCAAGGTTTATCCGTTCAGGCTGAGTACCGTTTTCAAGGCACTTGCGCAGTGAGGTTTCAAGATCGGATGAACTGAGATCCTGCTCGGGATAAACATCCACTATAGATCCGGAATTACGGGCCAGAACTGCTGCGTGCTCTTCCTGCTCGCCATCCTTCATACCCCGCAAAAGGACCACGGAAGGAACCCCGCAGGCCATTACATCCGTCAGGCTGTTGTACCCGCCGTAAATCACGGATGAACGAGAACAGGCCAGCTCGGAGAAGAAATCCGGTCCCACCGGTGAAAAACAGACGTTATCAAGACCGGCAAAGCATTGCTGCGCCCTTTCTGCACCTGATTCGCGCAGATTCATGAAAATTTTCCATTCACCGAAGCTGCTGTCCATATTCCTTAACGCAGCAGAAAGTTTTTCCAGCACCGACATGGTTCCTTCACCGGACCACGGAACAGAAATGATTCCCGCCTGTTTACGGCTGGAGCCGGCTACCGGGGATATCTTATCCATCTCTGCAAAACGGGAGACATAGCCGGTCTCATAAGGCCGGACATTGTAACGCCTGACCAGAGCCTCTATTTCGGATTCACCCGTTACCGAAGAATCGCCATACCAGAGGATATCCTGATAAGTTCCTTTAAATACATCAGCGGAAAAATCAGACCAGACTTTGTCTACATCACCCACAACGGCCCGCACACCCAGAACTCTTCTGGTTTCCGGGGAAACCATGTGGGAGGGAATAAGCTCCTTATGCTTGCCCTGCGGGGTATGGTCTGCAAGAAAGACCTTCGGTTTATAACTATTTATTATATGACGGATATTCTCTGCCCGAAGTTCACCCAGAAGCTTATCCTCAATATTACTTGGCCCCATAGCCCCTGAGGATTTTCCATCCGTAATCCTTGTTTTATAGGAAGGCAGCTTTATCCAGTCCAGATCACCGGTTCCAACAAGTTCTGCAACGGCGGAACTGCCGGTGAGCAGTAAAACCGACATACGGGGATACATTCTTCGCACGGCAAGACCGATGGCAACACTGCGGCTTACATGACCTAGGCCTCTTCCATCATGGGCATAAATTATCAAATCTATTATAGTTGCCATCAATAACCTTTATAATCGAGACTAAAGTAATTCATTACAGACATTTAAAAACCATATAAGTCAGCATTAAAAATTGAGAAAAGGGATTGCCTCCACTTAAAAAAAATAATAGAAATTACCACGAATGCGCTGACTAGTTTTTTAAAGATTTACAGATGTATTTCTTTTCGCTAGATATTCCATCGTTCATAGCGATGCAAGACAAATGTATAAAGACGAAGACAATTTAACCCAGGTTCCGGTATTATAAATGGACAAGACCTTTAATATTTTGATGTATTCCCACGACACCTACGGTCTTGGGCATATCAGACGCACAATGGCGATCGCATCACAGCTTAAATGTAAAGGGGTCAACATTCTCATACTTACCGGATCACCAATCGTGGGCCGATTCGAATTCCCGGAACAGATAGATTTCGTCCGCATTCCCGGCATGATTAAAAAGGCAAACGATATCTATGTGCCTCATTCTATAAAAATTGAACCCATTCATGCCATGTCCATCCGCCAATCCATTATCGACGCCACCGCAAAAAGCTTCGAGCCGGACCTTTTTATTGTTGATAAAGCGCCGCGGGGACTAAAGCACGAGATCATGCCCACCCTCGAATGGATGAAAAGCAACGGTAAAACCCGCACCATCCTCGGGCTGCGCGATATCATGGACGATGCCGAAAGCACCATTCAGGACTGGACCGAAAAAGGAATTTACGATGTTCTCCAAGACCTCTACTCTGAAATATGGGTTTACGGCCATAAGGAGTACTACAATCCCATCAAGGAATACCGGATTCCCGAATCCATCAGTAAAAAGATGGTTTTCACAGGCTACATCCCCCGCAAGGTCCACTCCCGCTCCTGCCCCGAAAAGCGCAAGAACGGCAAAAAACTGGTGGTGATTACAGCAGGTGGCGGCGGCGACGGTTATCCGATGATGGACGCCTATCTCAAAGCCCTTGAAAAACACGGACCTCAGAATTTCAGGACTATCATGGTCACCGGTCCGTTCATGTCCAAGGAACAGCGTCTGGACCTGTCCCGCAGGGCCAAAGACCTGTCTGTTACCTTCTATCATTTCTACAGAAGAATGGAAAAACTGTTCAGCAATGCCGACCTCGTCGTCTGCATGGGCGGCTACAACACTTTCTGCGAGATCCTCTCCCACAAAAAGGTGGCTCTTATTGTTCCGCGCGAAACCCCGCGCCTGGAACAGACCATCAGGGCGCAGGTACTCAAGGAACAGAACCTTGCAGACTACATCCCCTGGCACGAACTCGGTCCCGACAGCATTATGGAAAAGGTGGATACCCTGCTGAACAATTCCCAGAAAATCAGAGATGCAATCCAAAATTTCAAATTCACCGGTCTGGACGTAATGCATCAGCGTGTGGACCATTTCAAAAAGTACTGCAATGAGTAATGAAAAACAGCCCGTCCTTGCGATGATTCTCAAGGGCTACCCCCGGATCTCAGAGACATTCATTTCAAACGAAATCAGACTCCTTGAACAAAGAGGAGTAAAAATACACATCATCTCCATGCGAAAGCCGCGGGAGGACTTCACCCACAAGTCAATTTCCGAAATCAAGGCTGAAGTTTCATATCTGCCTTCCACTTTAGAAGGATGCCTTGAGGAACTTTTCGGATCAGCGGACATGGACGCCGGGCTGAAGGATAAGCGCTACGGCGAAGACAAAGAGTTCACCGCTCGCATCGACAAGATATGGGAAGTATACAACGAAACCGGCAGTGAGGCTTCCTTCAAACACATGCTGCAGGCGGAATTCATCGTGGAAAAAGTTCTGCCCGGATCTGATATTTTTCACTTCCATGCCCATTTCGCCCATTCTCCCTGCTCAGTAGCCAGAAATGCAAGCCGTCTTTCCGGCCTGCCCTTCAGCTTCACAGCCCACGCCAAGGACATTTACACTCAGAAGCCGGAGAAAATAACCGCTAAAATTTCCGAAGCAAAATTTGCGGTAACCTGCACCGGATACAACTGCGAATACCTGCAATCAATTGCCCCGCAGGGAAAACCAATCCACAAGGTCTATCACGGTATCGACCTTGACCTGTTCAGCTCGGACAAGGAACATTCCAGCAGCGCACCCTACGAAATTTTTACCGTTGCCAGATTCACAGCCAAAAAAGGACTTCCCACAGTCTTCAGAGCCCTCAAAAAGCTCGATGAAAAAGGGGTGGATTTTTCCTACAAGATCGTGGGTGACGGAGACGAAAGGGAGCAGACCCTGCCCCTGCTCGAAGAACTGGGCATTGCACACAGGTACACATGGCTTGGCACCAAACCCCATGAGGAAGTGCTTGAGCTTTATCGCAAAGCGGATCTTTTCGCACTTGGCTGCGAAATTGCCGAAAATGGTGACCGCGACGGTATCCCCAACGTACTGGCGGAATCCATGGCCATGTCTGTCCCTGTTGTTGCAACAACAGTATCCGGTATCCCCGAACTGATTGAAAACGGAAAGACAGGACTCCTTGTCGAGCCCGGAGATCATGAATCCATGGCCGATGCAATGGAAAAAATGCTTACCGATCAGGAATTCAGAAAATCCGTCATCCCGGCAGCAAAAGAACGGGTACACGAGATTTTTGACAACAAGTACTGGATCAACAAACTGGCAGACGTCTACGAACTCTACGACATCAAAGCCGGTTAACTATTTCCTAAATCCTCCGCTCAGGGTGTACTTTTACAAAAACACTCTGAACGGAAACCATCCCCTTTAAAGCTCTTTATTAAGCCCTTTACACATTGCAGTCGCAAGGGTGAATTTAATTTCGCCGCTATGCATTCCACATAGCGGCCTTTTTACAGGCTGGCCCTTTTCAAACAAAAAACGTAAAGCTTGTTGAAACGTTTCAAAATCCTCGTACCAGCTTTTTAAAATTTATTTATCAGCCGGTCCCTGAAAAGGAATTACCTTTTGCGGCAAACATGCATAAAAGATAAATCAGGAATGCATTCGCAACTGCCCACGAAAGACCGGCCCCTTGAAGAGCTATTCCAAATGTCTTAAAACCTCCGGAGCCAAAACAGCATTGTCACCAGAGTTAAACGAATCAAAGTCAGCTACTTAAAGACCGCCAGAGGCACCTCATGAAGATTGCTTTTTTTGCACCTCATAAACCTCTTGATCACAATGTCCCTTCCGGAGACCTAATGATCGGGCGCGGGCTGCATAACTTTCTTCGTGACCGAGGCCATGAAATTATCATTGCAAGCCGCAGCCGTCTCTGGAACATAACAAATTCTCCCCTCAGGTGGCCTTCGGTCTACCTTGAATATCGAAAAACGATTCAACGAGTTCGGGATTTCAAACCAGACCTCTGGCTTACCTACCACAGCTATTACAAGTCGCCCGACATGTTCGGACCATCTATATCTCAAGCACTTGATATTCCATACGTAATTTATCAGGGCGTATTTGCGACCAAACACAGGCGCAACTATAGGACATGGCCCGGTTACATGGCTAATAAAAACGCCCTGCTCTACGCTGACCACGTGTTTGCCAATAAGGAAATAGATTTTTGCAATCTTTCCAGAATTATTATACCAGAAAAGCTATCGCGAACTTATCCGGGAATCATAAGTAATGATTTCTCATTCTGTGCACAAAGCAGAAAATGCATCAGGGATGAACTGAAACTGCACGGACGCACTGTAGTCATGTCCACAGCCATGCTTCGAAATGATGTTAAAGCCGAAAGCATGACGGACCTGATCAATGCATTCGGCAAAGTTAGGGCACAGGAACCGGGCTCGATTCTTATCATCGTCGGAGATGGGGAGGCAAGGGAGCGCCTTGAAAGCCTTGCACGAGAAAAAGCCGGACAACAGGTGCTGTTTCTGGGACAGGTGCCAAGGGAAAATCTATACCGTTTCTATAGTGCGGCCGACCTTTTTGCCTTCCCCGGCATTAATGAAGCTCTGGGAATGGTCTACCTTGAAGCCCAGTCCGCGGGACTACCTGTTGTTGCTTACTCAACACGCGGCCCTGGCGAAGCCGTTGCCAACGCAGAGACTGGTCTCCTTTCCGAAGAAGGGGATATAGATTCTCTGGCCGGTAATATCATAACTATTATTCGCGATACAAAGCTGCGAAAAAAAATGAGCAAAGCAGCGCCGGAACGCATCAAATCCAATTTTGATCTCAACACAAATCTTTTGAAAGTCGAATCCCGATTACTACAACTCATATAGCCGGAGGTCACAGTGAAAACAGTCAGCATCGCAATAATAAGACATTCAGTTACAGAGTGGAATGAACAGAACAGGATTCAGGGGCACATGGACTCTCCCCTGACCGAATACGGCAAGGAACTGGCAGCAAGCTGGCGCGAAACACTCAACCCGGAATCATTTGACGCCGTATTGACCAGCGATCTTGGCAGAGCCATTGAAACCGCCTCCATTATTACTGATGGTCTCGACCTCCCGGCCCTGCGCCTTGAGGGACTTCGCGAGCAGGACTGGGGAGAATGGTCCGGTCTCACCACCAGCGAACTGCACAAAAAATTTCCCGGCAAACTGGATGAAGAAGTGGCCAGGGGCTGGAAATTCCGTCCCAATAATGGAGAAAGCCGCATTGAAACTTCCGAGCGAGGTATAAGCGCACTCAAGGAAGGGGCAAGTAAACTTGCAGAAATAGTTGACAAAGACGAGCTGAAAGTGCTTGCTGTTGTCCACGAAGGCGTGCTTAAAACCATCATATACAAGCTTGCCGGACATGACTTTATGGCAGACAAACCCAAGCTGGTTAAACGCCGTCGCCTGCACTGGCTCAAATGGAACGGAAATCTGACCATCGACAGGCTTAATGATACTCTATAACTCAGGGACATGCACTAGGTAACAGCCTACCAGAATAGATCTGAACACTTTAGAACTGCTGTGGCACCCGTTCTTTTGCCAGCCACAAGGTAATCATCCGGAAAAGGAAACAAGGCGCATCAGCCTATGCGCTTTTGCCGGGCTGTTGTAAGCATTCGCAACACAAAGTAACGCATGAAAGTAATCCACTATTGTCAGCATGTACTTGGCATGGGCCATTTTTTTCGCAGCCTTGAAATAGCCCGCGCACTTGACCGTGAAAAAATAATTTTCGTCGCCGGAGGCGAGCGCCCGGAACAGGAGCTGCCCCCGAATGCGGATTACCGCCAGCTTCCGGGACTGTGCATGAACGAACAGTTCGGCGGCCTGATGCCAACCGACAGCAGCCGTGACCTTGAAGAGGTAAAAAAAGAACGGGCCGAGACAGTCTATCGCATTTTTGAAGAGGAAAGACCGGATGCTTTCCTGATTGAGCTGTTTCCTTTCGGACGCAAGGCATTTCGGTTTGAACTGCTTCCGGTTCTTGATGCCATTAAGGAAGGTAAATTCGGAAATGTAAAGGTAGTCTGCTCCCTGCGCGATATTCTCGTTGAACGTAATGATGGCGGCAAGCATGAAGCCAAGGTAGTTAAATATCTTAATAGATACTTCGACCTGCTGCTTATACATTCCGACCCCGTAATTGCGTCACTTGAAGAAACCTTCAGCCTGATGGATCAGATAAAAATTCCATGCCACTATACCGGATTTGCCGCCCGCAAACCCAAAGCAGGTGCACGGGATAATATCCGCCGGGATATGGACCTTGCAGAGGAAGACAAGCTCCTCATTGCCAGCGCCGGCGGAGGAAAAGTAGGCGGCGAACTGATGAAAGCGGTTCTGAAAGGCTTTAACGGTGTAACGGACAGCAGGGCAAGACTGCTTATGCTGACAGGACCCTTCCTTGCCGATGATAAATTTTCGGAACTGGAAAATCAGGCTGCAGGCAACTCCCGCATAACCGTAAAACGCTTCGCCCCCAACTTCACCGACCTTTTAAGCGCAGCAGACGGGATGATCTCCATGGCGGGCTACAACACCTGCATGGACATCCTCACATCCGGAATACCTGCTGCCGTGCTGCCATTTGCCTTCAATCACGAGCAGCGCATGCGTGCGGAAAAAATAGCAAATTACATCCCCTTGCAGATTATAAATGATAAAGATCTTATTGCCTCCGGCATGGAAGATGTTATAAACGGCCTGTTGATTCGTAATCGCACATCAGCCGATCATGGTATAGACTTAGAGGGTTCGAACAACTCAGCCGAGATTATCAGGAAATCCGGAAAAATTTAATGTCATACAGACCCGTAGCGTCAATCTGGAAAAACCCCATTACCACACTGGTGGAATCATTTGATAAATGGTGGGAAGAACTCGAATCCGTTATACCTTCAAACGGATGTGATGTATTCTTCCGCGCTGACGACATCGGCTATCCGGGAAGACAGTTTTCTGAAATGATCTCGATTTTCCAGAAACACGAGGTCCCGCTTTCACTGGCTGTCGTGCCCTCATGGGTCAATGAATCACGAATTGATGAACTGCTGAATACTCTGGGACCTGACTTAAGCCTGTGGTGCCTGCACCAGCATGGCTACCGCCACAGGAACTGCGAGAAAGAAGGCAAGAAATACGAATTCGGTCCCTCACGCGATAAAGCGGTCATCTCCGCCGAGCTGACCAAAGGTCGCGAAAAACTCGGCAGCCTTCTGGGAGAACATTTCTGCCCATACTTCACCCCGCCGTGGAACCGCTGTACCAGTGAAGCCATGCACTGCCTTGCAGATCTGGGTTTTGTCGCCATATCACGATCCATCAATGTGACTCCGTGCCCCTTGGACAATCTCCCGGACCTCCCGATCAATATTGACCTGCATACTATCAAGGAAAAGAATCCAGCTTCCGGGATTCTGACCCTGCAATCACAGATCAAAAGCGCTGTTTCCACCGATTACGCCGGTTTTATGCTTCATCACCAACGCATGAACATGACTTCCGGTCTTTTTCTTGATTATCTGCTTGGAAAAATCAAAAAGACTCCGGCTTTCAAAGTAAAAGACATCAGAGAAATGCTTTCCTGAGTTCATTTACGCCGTTCACAGCTTCAGGAAGTTCTCTCTTCAATATGTAACCAACCGTATTAAAGTTGATTACTGATCTGTAACACTTCTTTTGCCTCTTCCATATATCTCTTCAAAATATAAATCCCGACACACACAGCCACGGGATTACATTTTTTCTTTGCATTTCAGTGCATTTTAGCTATTTAATAGATATACAATCGCGACAGTTTTGATCCTGTTTCATCAAAGCAGGTTTCTTACCAAGCGATAATTTCGAAGCTCCATATCATGTGAACATGATATTCAGTGAGTGTTCAACTGTTTTTAAGTCTACAGACAGAGCAACCACCGCTTGATACGAAAGCCGGTTCAGCCAAGAAATCTTATGTCGCAAAAGAAAATACCATTTCAAGATCCCGATGCACCTGCTGATATTGAAGCACAGGTGGTGCTGCCCTTTGACAAATCTTTTGAAATCAGCCTCAAAAGCCTCAAGTCACGTTTTCTGCGCAATATGGTCACAGTTACCAGCCTTATTCTGGCAGTATCGTTTCTGACCTACGTCCTGATCGGGAGCGATATTTCAAACGGGCTATACAATTCAGGCGATGCGACACTCATGAAGGTGCTTGATAAATCAGGATATGAACCGGGTGGAAGTGCCAAGGAACGCTGGATTGTGATCCTGTCACTGCTTGTCTGCACCGTGGGGATTGTAAACGCACAGCTCATGGCTGTTACCGAACGCTTCCGGGAAATCGGGACCATGAAATGCCTTGGAGCGCTGGACAGCTTTGTACTGCGTCTGTTCGTGCTTGAAGCCTCCATGCAGGGGGTTGCCGGCTCAATACTGGGGGCTATTTTCGGCGCCATCATAGCAATTCTGATAGGAATGATACGATTCGGCTTCGATGCCCTGACCATGCTGCCTCCCTCAGAAGCAGGGCTCTCCATCCTATATTCCATAGGAGTGGGATTCGGGCTCAGCCTGCTTGGGGTTATTTATCCGGCTTTCATTGCAGCCCGCATGCGCCCCATAGAAGCCATGCGTGTTGAAGAATAAAATTCATATAAACTAACAAGCTATTACACAAAGGCGAAAGATATGGCCGATCAGCACACTATTGTCCGGGTATCCGGGGTCAAAAAGAACTTCAAACTCGGAAGCACCGATGTTCAGGCTCTCAAGGGAGTCGACCTTGAAATCTACTCCGGGGAATACCTGTCCATCATGGGTCCGTCCGGATCCGGTAAATCCACCCTGTTCAACATGATCGGCGGACTGGATAAACCATCGGAAGGCAAGGTCTACATCGATGAAGTAGACATAGCCCAGTTGGACGCCTTTGAACTGGCATGGCTCAGAAACCGCAAAATCGGTTACATCTTTCAGACCTTCAACCTGATTCAGGTTATGACTGCACTGGAAAACATCACCCTGCCCATGATCTTTGCCGGGGTGCATAACGACGCGGCAGTAAAAAAAGGGATTGAACTGCTTGATCTGGTAGGACTCAACAAACGCTATAATCATAAACCGCAGGAGCTTTCAGGCGGACAGCAGCAGCGAGTTGCAATCGCCCGCTCCCTTGCCAATGATCCGGCAATTATCCTTGCGGATGAACCGACCGGAAACCTTGACCTTTCAACCGGTGAAGAAATCATTAAACTGATGAACTCCCTTTCCAAGGAACGCGGAGTTACAATCATCACAGCAACCCATGACTACAAAATGCTCAACGCTTCCGACCGCGTAGTCTGGATTGAAGACGGCATGATCAAGAAAATCGAAAACCGCGACCAGCTCAACATTGACGTGGGCTGCATCCGCATGGCCTGATCCCCGGAGGCTCCTTAATGTCCATGCCAGCAGCAGCTCAGCACTCTATCATAAAACCAGTCACGGCAATTATGGCCCTGTTTATGGTTTTATCTTTAATTATTCCGGTCAGGGCCATGGCCTCCCCGGAATCCATCCGGCGCACTATAACCGATCTCTCCGCCATAGGAGACCGTTCCTTCGGATCTGAAGGCAGCAAAAAAGCTGCCGACTACATTGAAAAAAGATTCAATGAACTCGGCAGATTCAAAGTAGGTAAGCACCTCTTTCTTGCTCCAGCCATGACCGCAGGTGAGGTAACCTTCACCCTCGATAACGGTAAAAAAGCCAGCATACTTCCAGCCCGGTTCAATGCCATATCCCCACCGGCCACACCGGAAAAAGGTTTAAAGGGGCCGGTCATTTATGTAGGCAAGGGAGATCTCAAGGATTTCAACGGACTCCCGGTCAAAGACGCTATTGTCTTTATGGATATGGACTCCGGAAAAAACTGGCTGAATGCCGCCAGCCTTGGAGCTTCTGCACTCGTCTATGTTGACAGCGGTAAAAGCCAGAGAGGTTTTTTCAAGGAAAAACTCGAACTCTCACCGCTGGATTTCCCAAGATATTACATTACAGCCCCCGAAGCCAAAACACAGCTTGGACTCATCAGCGACGGAAGCAGAAAACTGATTGCCTCTTCCGGTTTTGTACACTCCGAAAGCAGATGGGATAGAGTCGAAGCTGAAAACGTATACTGCCTCATAGAAGGCAGCGACCCGCAGATGGCTGAACAGCTGGTCATCATTGAATCTTTCTACGACACTTCGTCCTTCGTCATGGGCAGCGGGCCCGGAGCGGATGAATCCCTCTCTGTAGCATCGCTGATCGCAATGGGGGAAAAACTGGCGGCAAATCCGCCCAAAAGATCGGTAATGCTGCTGGCAACAACCGGACACGGACAGTCCCTGCGCGGTATGCGCGAGTTTGTGAAGGCTGTTTCCGGTAAAAGCAAGACTCTCAAAATACTCAAAGCAGAACTGCGTAAAAAAAAGGATCAGGCCTCACAGATTCTGGACGGACTGGAACAGGACAACCCGCTGGCAACAGAAATTGCTGCGGAAAACCCTGAAATGTTCGAACTGCTCTATACTGCCCTGAAAAATCAGATCAAGGACGAAGTCGATATCATCAGTAAGGAGCTGATGAGCCTGCGACTGCAGGATAATGCAGACCAGCAGGCAATTGAAAAGCTGGACAGCAGACGTAAGCTGCTGCGCCGAATTTCATGGAAAACCGACTACTCCACCCTGCCTTCGGACGAACTTGCCGCTGTGAAGGACCTCTTCCCCAAGGTAAAAGAGAAGGTCTACACCACCAAGAAAGATATCAAACAGCAGCTTGAAGCAATCCGCAGTGCCCGCGAACTGCGCAAGGTGGTCCGTGCCAAGGAACTTTCCTGCACAGTCTCCCTTTATCTCTCCAGTCACGGAGAAGGCATCGGAGCATTCGGGGAGGGCTGGTTTTATGAACTCAGACCGAGAATCAACCTTTCGCGCACATTCTCCCAGATCAACAACATTCTGGGTGACGCTGTTCCTGTGGTGGAAAAAGAAACAGGAACCGAAGGGATGTACAAAGACACCCTGCGCCCGGACCGCACCCGCCCGTGGCAGACATGGCTGCTTGATGCTCCCCAGTTCAGCAGTGAAATTGCCACAATGGCAGGGGACCTAGGTTTCACTTTCGCCACGGTAAATGACGCTCGCTCATACTGGGGAACCCCCTTTGATACTGTCGCCAATGTCAACTGGGACGGAATTGAAAGGCAATCCGCACTCATTGAAGGACTGATTAGAAAAATTTCCGCAACCTCGGGTGAACTGACAACCAAAAAGCCCCGCAAAGGCTTTTCCATAGTCAAGGGAAAGGCCCGTTTCATCCGACAGGGTGAACTCTTCGCCGATCAACCTGCACCGGGAACCATTTTCATGGGATTTCAGGGCCAGACCAGATACTACGCTCTTGCCGACTCGGAAGGCGATTTCCAGTTTACCGGCGTGGCATCCAAAAAGCTGGTCCAGCACAAGGTTATCATCGAAGGCTACAAATACGATAATAACGGCCGTATTATCTGGGCCATTGACAAGAAGCAGACCGGTAAGAATGCTTACAGGGTCAAAATGCAAAGGCTGGACATGGAGACCAAGCTGGTCATGTTCGGCTGCCGCCAGACCACCCTTTTCGATCTGCTGACGCCGCGTACTTTCCGCTACATGACCAAGGTCGAAGTACTGGACGGAGCACGCGACGCCCAGCCCATGCACTACTGGTTCAGCCGTATCGACACCCGCTCCTCAACCATTGCCAGTGTCTTCCTTGAACCGGATGTGTTCCTCAAAATGACGCTGTCCGACACCGTGCTTAACCGCAAGATGATCCTTATCCACTCCAAACCGGGCGATCCGGCAGGAAACGGATATGATCTTGAAGAGTGGCCCATAATTCCAGCCACCAACCATCGTGCCGCAAGCGATATGTGGACTCTGCTCAAGCCCCGCATCAGCAACCTTGAAAAGCACGGTATTGTGAACCAGCGCATCCGGTCCCTTGAACAGCAGGGGGCCAAGGCACTTGCAGATGCCACCACCGCATGGAATGAAAAGCGCTACGACGATTTCATGAAGGAATCCCGAACAGCATGGGCTCTGGCCTCCCGTGTCTATCTGGATGTGGACCAGACGCAAAAAGACGTGCTGGTGGGCGTTCTTTTCTATATTGCACTGTTCATTCCCTTTGCATACTGCATGGAAAGGGTACTCTTCGCATTTGCAGACATCCACAAACGGATTCTGGGATTTCTGGCGATCCTTTCGGCGGTTATTGCACTCATCTACTCTGTTCATCCCGCCTTCCAGCTGACCTACAGCCCCATGGTAGTTATTCTGGCATTCTTTATTCTGGGTCTCTCTGTCATGGTTTCGCTGATCATTTTCTTCAGGTTTGAGAAGGAGATGATTCTTCTTCAGCAAAGGGCGCACCGGACCCAGACATCCGAAATCAGCAAGTGGAAAGCTTTCACTTCCGCATTTGTCATCGGAGTCAGCAACCTGCGCCGCAGAAAGATCAGAACCTTTCTGACCTGCCTGACCCTGACCATCCTGACCTTTACCATCATGAGCTTTACTGCGGTTAAGTCACTGCGCCAGCACACCTACGTGCTTTACAGTGACAGTACCCCTTACTTCGGACTGTTCATGAAAAATATGGGTTGGCAGGATCTGCCGCGCGAAACCCTCGGCATAGTCAGCAACGACTTTGACCAGAGCGGAATTGTTGCCCCCAGAGGCTGGCTGGAACTCAAGGACCGGACCACATCTGCCGTAACCCCGGTAAGTTTCAAGGGCAGGAATGAAGAAGTTAAAGGTCTTATAGGCCTCAGCTACCGGGAGCCGGAAATAAGCTCAATCAACTCGATACTGGTTGAAGGGAGCTGGCTAGAAAAAGGCAACCCCAAGCAGGTACTACTTTCAAGGGAAATGGCAGAGCGGTTGGGAGCAAAAGCCGGTGACACCGTTCAGGTATGGGGCAATGATTTCATACTCACAGGTATATTTGACGGCCGGAAATTCACCGATCATACCGATCTCGACGGTGAACCCATGACTCCTGTAATTTTCCCTTCGGCAGCGGCACAGGAACTCAGTGAAGTCGAGGCTGAAGCCATAGAATCAGGTGAAGACATCGATACCTTTCAGGGACGCTACACCCATATTCCCGGACAGGTAACAGCCATTGTACCTTATGATACCCTCATGGCCATGGGAGGCAACCTGAAGGCTGTGGCAATCGCACCGGTCAGCGGCGTATTTCCACAGGAAACAGTAAACGGGCTTGTGGACCGGTACGGACTGCCCATCTTCAGTTGCGACCGCAGCGGAACTTATATTTGTCAGGCTTCGGACAGCATGAACTATTCCGGTGTGCCCAACATCATCATCCCACTGATTATTTCCGCGCTGATAGTTCTTAACACCATGATTACCAGTGTTTACGAGCGCAAAAAGGAAATTGCAGTATACACTTCCATCGGTATGGCCCCGACCCATGTTTCATTTCTGTTCATTGCCGAGGCCATCGCCTTTGCAGTGATCAGCGTTGTGGTGGGATATCTTATCGCGCAAACGGCCTCCGGGCTGTTGGCAGGAACCCCGCTCTGGGCGGGCATGACCGCCAACTACTCCTCCATGGCAGGGGTGGCAGCCATGATTCTGGTAATTGCCGTAACACTGATCTCGGTAATCTATCCGTCCAAGGTTGCCGCAAACATTGCCATCCCGGATGTGAACAGATCATGGAAAATGCCCGATACCGAAACAAATACCATCGAGGCCACCCTGCCCTTCCTGCTCAAACACGAGGAACAGAAGGACGCCGGGGGGTTCCTGCTTGAATACATTGAAGCACATAACGATGTTTCACACGGACTGTTCTCTTCCTCAGAGCTTGAGGTAAACTTCGGACAGGAGCCACTGCCAAAGTCAACCTGCGACCTGCTTGAAGGATGTCCGGACCACATCACCTGCTTCCGCTTCAACACCCGTGTGTGGCTTGCCCCGTTTGACTTCGGAGTCAAGCAGCAGGTGGAACTCAGATTCAGGCCGGCAAAGGCTCACCCGCAATTCCTCGAAGCGGTCCTGATAATCGACCGTGAATCAGGTGAGATCGGTGCATGGAAACGTTTGAACAAGGATTTCATCAATGCCATCAGGAAGCAGTTCCTCATCTGGCGTTCCCTTGATCCGGAAAAGCAGAAGTCGTTCCGCGACAAGATCCCGGAAATGATGGCTTTCGGTTTTACCGGACTCAATACAAAGAAAACTCTCGCGGACCTGTAAATAAGGGATTCTCAATATGAATGGTAAAATACGTAAAAGGGCTGTTGTGCTGGGCATTGTCTTCGGACTGCTCATCTGCGCCTTCACGCCCTTCAACAATGCTTACCTGAACGCCACCCCGCTTGCGGGCGGTCATTTTCCGCTGGCCCCGTTCTTCATACTGGCCTGGCTGACCGCAATTTCGGCACTGCACCACAAACTTCTGCGTTCCCGTCCGCTCATGACCGGGCTGGACCTGATGACAATGTGGATCTTAACTGTAATAGTTTCAGGTATTTCCTATACAGGTCTGGCAAGGACATTTTTTATCAACCTGACAGCTCCTTTCCACTTTGCCACCATCGGTAACAGGTGGAAGGAAATTCTGCAGCCGCTGATCCCGGAAGCCCTGCACCCAACAGATCCAAAAGCTGTTGAAGAACTATACAACGGTATTAAGGGCGGTCCTTTCATGGACAACATGGAAGTTTTCGGAAGCATTCCATGGTCGGCATGGATCACCCCGCTTATGTGGTGGGGGGCATTCATCCTGCTCTGCTATTTCATGATGCTCTGCCTGACCAATATCTTCAGCCGCCAATGGGTAGAAAACGAACGGCTTAACTTCCCGCTGCTGCAGCTGCCAAGATTTATGGAGGAAGCTCTTGATCAGGGACTCTACGGATCATTTCTTTCCAACAGGTTTTTCCTTACGGGACTGATCTTCTGTGTCTGCCTGCATCTCATGAACGGGTTGCATTTTTACATCCCCTCGGTTCCGGAAGTACCCACCCTGATTCTGGCAGGACAGTATTTTGCCAAAACCGGGCTCTTTTCCGGTTTCTACAAATTGAAAATCTATTTTTACCCCGCCTTTGTAGGATTCGCCTTTCTGGCTTCACGGCAGATATCCTTCAGCTTCTGGTTCTTTTTCCTGCTGGGCGGACTTTTCTACGGAATTCTCAGCGCAGCAGGGATGAATATCCCGGCCTCGGCGCTGGGAGTTACCTTCGGCCCCACCCTGACCAGACCTGAAGAAACCCAGATGATCGGGGCGTATATCGTATTTTTCATCTTCATAGTATGGCTTGCACGCCAGCATCTCCGGCAGGTTATCCGCGAGGCTTTCGGCGCGCAGTCCACTCGCGGGGAAGCCGAATGGATGTCCCTGCGTTTTTCCTTCTGGGGACTTTTCATTTCCGGTGGACTGCTGACCGCCTGGTGCGTTTATTTCGGTATCCCCATGCTGGTAGCGGTAGTTGTGCTCATAGCCTTCTTCGTTTTCACCCTTGTTGCATCCAAGGCCATCTGTCAGGGCGGAATAGCCTACTTCACCCTGACCGCTGCACCGATTGACGGGGTGACAACCCTTTTCGGGAGCAAATTCTTCGGAGCCGCAGGCATTGCCATTGCAGCTATCTGCCAGAAAGTTCTTTTTGTGGATCTTCGTGAATCTCTTATGCCTTCGCTCGTACACGGATCAAAAATCAACGAGTGGGTACGCAACAAGCGGCTGTTCCTGACCGGTATCACCGTAATCCTGCTGCTGGGCGTGATCGTATCTTTCGGAGCCATGCTCATGGTCTGCTACAAGTACGGTATCCGAGAACTGCAACTGGACTGGGCAACCCGTACTTCCATGACCGTGTATGACAACGTTGTGCGCGTTATTCAGGAACCCGCTCAGGCCAGCCACTGGGTTACAACTTTTGCAACACTCGGCGCGGTCATAATGTTCGCTCTGATCATAGCCTATAACAGGCTTCCGTGGTGGCCGCTGCATCCGATCGGATATCTTACCGCCTACAGCTCTGCCATGAAAATTCTCTGGTTCAGCTTTTTCCTTGGGTGGATCTGCAACCAGCTGACACTGCGCTATGGCGGCGTGGGTCTTTTTAAACGGGTGCGCTATCTGTTCTTCGGTCTTATCATGGGAGATTTTCTCATGGGCGGTGCATGGGCACTGTACGGGCTATACGCAGGACAAAGTTATCAGGTTCTGCCCGGTTAAAAGAATTGAGTCTCTCCCTGAGGGTGCTTTCATCAGGATCAGGGAAACTTAATTTTTGTGTTCATTCAAAAAAATTTCAACAGGTCTTTGCCATTTGTTTTGGCTGAACCGAATTGATATTTAAAAGTACACCCATACAAATAAGAATGGGATTAACAGATTTATTTAAGATAAATATATCGGCCCCGGAAGCAAAGCCCTTTAAGAGGCTTTGAAAAAGGGAGTCCAGAGAGGTTGAACTTCAGCAGAAGTTTCCTCCCTGGCCGCCGGAGGCATACCAACGGAACAGGTATATGTACGACGATAAAGAGTTACAAGAGTATCGGGACTTGTTGAAGACTCCCACCAAGTTTGAGGAGGGCTTTGACTGGAAGACCATCGTAGGTGCGATCTTCATCGGTTTCCTGATGATGCCGGGAAGTATGTACCTGCAGCTGGTTATAGGTCAGGGCATAGGCCCCGCTGCGCGCTGGGTTACCATTATTCTTTTCGCCGAGATTGCCAAAAGGTCGTACACCGAGCTCAAGCAGCAGGAAATTTTCCTGCTTTACTACATGGCCGGTGCCGCGCTTGCCTCACCTTTTTCGGGGTTACTGTGGCAGCAGTACCTTGTGCAGTCGGACGCAGCGCGAATGCTGGGGCTTACGGAATTTATTCCGGCCTGGGTAGCCCCGCAACCGGGCTCGGAATCGCTCATTGAGCGCACATTCTTCCACCGCGACTGGCTCATACCTATTCTGCTGCTGGTGGGGGCCCAGATAGTCCAGCGAATAGACCACTTCGGACTTGGTTATGCGCTCTACCGCATCACATCTGATGTTGAAAAACTGCCCTTCCCCATGGCTCCTGTAGGTGCACTGGGAACAATGGCCCTTGCGGAATCCACCGAAGAGAAACAGGCCAGCTGGAAATGGCGGGTCTTTTCCATTGGCGGGGTGATCGGGCTTGCCTTCGGCGCGATTTACGTGCTGCTGCCCGCAGTCTCGGGGCTTCTATTTACGGAACCCATCCGTCTTATCCCAATACCGTGGATTGAGCTTACACCTTATACAGAAAAGATTTTGCCTGCGGTTGCAACCGGTATCCAGTTCGACCTAGGCCTGTTTTTTATCGGAATGGTTCTGCCTTTCTGGGCGGTCATCGGTGGTCTCATCGGGATCATAATCACCTTTGTGGCCAACCCTGTCCTCTATGAACATGGAGTGCTGCACCGCTGGCATCCGGGTATGGAAACAGTTGAAACTGTTTTTGCCAACAACTTCGACTTCTATATGAGTTTTTCAATCGGGCTGGGGCTGGCAATCGGTATCATCGGTATATGGTACGTAGCCAAGTCATTTCGCGGTGAACATGCCAAGACCCGTGAATCATGGAGTAAACTCTTCGAGCCGCCGGAAGGACGCGGTGACATCAATTTCTGGGTATCCATAGCCATTTATGTATTTTCAACTCTGGCTTATGTAGGCATGAGCCTTCTGCTGGTTCCCAACTTTCCGTGGATCTTCTTCCTGCTTTACGGATTTATCTATACCCCGGTGATCTCCTACATCACTGCGCGCATGGAAGGTATCGCCGGACAGTTTGTCAGCCTGCCGCTGGTTCGGGAAGCGAGCTTTATCGCCGGAGCGAAATTCTTCGGCTATCAGGGTATTGAGATCTGGTACGCCCCGATTCCAATCCACAACTACGGGGAAGCAACCGTTCACTTCCGCGAGATCGAACTGACCGGGACATCAATCAGGGGTATCATCAAGGCCGAGCTGGTAGTTTTTCCGGTGGTTATGATTGCCAGTCTGCTCTTTTCACAATTTATCTGGCAGCTGGCCCCCATTCCGTCCTCAAGCTACCCTTATGCTCAGGAACTGTGGCACCTGCAGGCCCTTAACACCCTTCTCATGCAGACCTCCACTCTTGAAGGCAACTCCCTGTTCTTTCAGGCTCTCAGCGGCCCGGTAGTCATGGGAGGCATCAGCCTTGGACTTGTGCTCTACGCCATCCTGAACGCCCTTGGACTGCCGGTCCTGCTCGTTTACGGGGTGGTAAGGGGGCTTGGGCAGAGTACCCCCCACGGCTTTATTCTAGAAGTTGCAGGCGCACTGATCGGTCGTTATTTCTTCCAGAAAAAATACGGGACAATGTGGCGTCAGTATGCCCCTGTTCTGCTGGCCGGATTCTCATGCGGCATGGGGCTTACCGGCATGTTTGCCATGGGCTGCACGCTCATTCTCAAGTCATTAGGAAAAATGGCCTATTGACGTTACCTTATTCTTATGATGTTTTGACAAACCTGCATGAGTTGGTAAACTAGTGCAGGTTATTTTATATCGCCTGATGTGCTCCACGCTGTAACTGCAATACAACTCACACTAATGACGCACAGGCATGCATAATTTGCAGGCGGACCGGGAACGACCTGACCGCTTTCCATCAAGGAATATAAAAAATGGACCGGAAAAAAATAGCATGGGACGGAATCAGTTTCGAAATTCCTTCCAATTTTGAAGTCAGCGGAATTGATAAAAAATTTCTTCAACTGGATAACGGCGAACAGCCCTGCATCGAAATTCGCTGGTATGACACAGGTAAGACCTACAAGGAAAAAACATACTTCAGGCAGCTTGCAAAAAAAGTTGAATCCACCTCGGGCATCAAGATCGAATCCACCGTACTGCCGGGCACATGGAAATCCCCTCTAAAAAAATATGACTCTACAGCATTTTACTGGCAGTCTGATCTCAGCACAGGCCGGGGAGTTATGTTCTACTGTAAAAAAGCCGCACAGGTAATGCTCATCCAGTTCATCAATAAATGCGATGAATGTACTGACAACGCAGCTGTAATGCTCTTTGAATCACTCAAGTTCCATAACGGTGAAAAGGACTGTACCTGGCGTATTTATGATATGCAGGCCACTGTCCCTGCCGAATTCGGACTGGAATCTTTCGAGTTCAAACCCGGACGCTTCAACATCACCCTTGCTGCCCAGACTGAAACCATTTCCCTATATCGATTCAGTCCTGCAGATATTATCCTGAAAGAATCCACCCTCGGGGAATTTTCTCAGGAACTTTTCAAGGAAGATATTACAAAACTTTCTCTGTCGCGGGCAGAACTTGAGTACGACAAAGGCTCCACCTGCATGTTCGGGCAGGAAAATAAACCCTCTGTTGCTGCTTTGGCTCTTGCAAAACTCAGTTCCAAAAAACGCCCGTTCGCTCAGATTGAAGTGCGCTATACCCATGAAAGCAACCGGATCATGGCTGTTAAGGTCAGTTCCAGACAGGAACTTCCTGAAGACCGCGCGAAATCCATCTTTAAGAACTATGAAATTGTTCAGTAAAAAAAAGATAACAGCCCCTCAGATGACAAGAGGGGAAGCCCTTGCCTGTAAGCCCGTCAAGAACATGGATGTTGATGAGACACGTTCTGAAGACGGGCTGATCCTTCTTTCCTATCCGCTTCGGTTAAAGCCTCTTTTTGCAGATGTTGCCAAGAGGTTCGGCATGTGGAAAGACGGATCTGCGCCCATTAAAAGACTTCAACTGGATGAAATGGGAACCCTTGTATGGGAAATGATTGACGGAAGAAACAGCGTTAAAAAAATTGCTGCCAGATTTGCAGAAAAATACAAGGTACTGCCCCGCGAGGCGGAGGTGGCAACTGCTTCATTCATGAAGGATTTAGGGAAAAGAGGACTGATAGCCTTCAGTGCGGAAGGCATTAAATCGAGAAAGGAATCTTAGCTTTTTAGGACAGCCTGACGGTTTACAGACTGTTAACTGCAGGTAAGTTTGATATATTCTTCCAGACTGACACCATTCCAGACCTTACTCACCCAGTAGGCAGAAGCCCAGATCATAAGGGCGGAAGCCTGAACATCGGTGAGACGCTTCAATTTGGCCTCAAGATTGGCCTTGCTCACCCCGTGGGCAACATGAACATCCTCATTGTCACAAGCCTCCTCAATCCGGAGAAAAAGGTATGCGCTCTTGCACTGGTTGGGGAGAATCTTGATTCCCTTATATGCTTCAAGCACAGTCTTGAGTTCCTGAACGTTAAGTTCCTGCGCAACAGAGCGCATGGATTTAAAAAACATATCCACAGCCCATGGCAGAATAAATTCAGCTCCGGCACTCTTGGTCTTGAAATAGTTTTTAAGCCATTGTTCGTGATCATGCGTAATTCTGGCTGCAACCTGCGGCATAAATTCCTCCCTAGGCTACTCCACTAATAGTAATACAGTTTTAATAACCATATTATCTATACTTATCAAGACTTTTTCTAGATTTTTACATTCTGCCGCCTATGCATCAAAACTATCACGTATCTGTTTAAAAAGACTGAATAACAAAGCATCAGGAACAACTTTATCATTGATATTCATGCTGACAATACGAACTACAGTATTTCGGCTTGGAGTAATATTCTCTTCAGTTACCAGAACTATTTCCTTCTTTGCTGCAACATCCTCTTCACTGGCGGAAATAACCAACTCCCACTGTTTATCTGTATTTTTCCATTTAAGATCTACACTTCGATGGGAATTAACACTGTTTTCAAGGAGCTTAACAAAATCCTCCAGAGAAAAATGCTTGCTTCCTTTTCCGGCAACACCGAGATACTCGCCCTCGGAAGTTTTGATCACTAATGGCCGCTCAAGATACTGAGCTGAGGGGAATGAAGACATGTCTGCTTCGCCGGATTGCTCACCATTTCTAAGCAGGCGGAACAACTCTGCCCGGTCACGCTTGAGGCGCCCGATCTCCATTGCCATCTCCATGATCCGTTCATTGGTATCAGCTGCAAGCTTACGCTTCTCGGTTCGCAGATTGGCGACTTCATCGCGCAGATCCCTGATCTCTGACTGAAACAAGGACTGGTTGGACAACAGATCAGACACTTTTCCCAGAACATTGGAAAGCCCGCTGATCACTGTCTGCATTTCAGCACTGGACTCCAGACCCGCTTCATTGATCAACTGTTGATCATTATTAATCGAATCTATCAACATACTGAATTTAATGTTTAATTCATTTTCAATTTGTTCAGTTGACCAATTCATTCCATACATTTCACGTATCCTCCTGAATACTTCTAATACCTCTACCGAATACCTCTGCCGACGTCCCTGCCCGCCCACGGAAGGCAAGAATTTTGAATACTTGTCTTTATAGTAGACCACAGTGGACGGGGGAATCCCCAACCTCCTGCCGATCTCTCTCAAACTCAAATACTGACTGGACATGACACCTGCACACTTGTTAATCATTTTGCATTTGATCAACACATTAACCCACTATTTACTCACAATCAACAATATTTTGAACAATAAAATAACTAATTGTTCAATTGAACATTCAACATAAAACACACAAACAATAAAATTCTTTTATCTCAACCCGCTGGACAAAGCGGATTTGGTGATTAAATTATGAACAGATGGAAGAACAAAGACGGAGGGTATGTGAAAATAGAAAACCAATTGAATAAAATGTGCGAAATGAGTCGCCCTGAAAAGATCATTTGAGTGCGTAAAATGTGACGGAGTAACATCCCACAGCCGCGTAGCGCGGCATACGCACTTTTCTCTTGCCCTACCCCGAACTGTAAGTGTATTTAATATTTGTACCTATTCTGATTCGGAAGACATACTTAACAAAATTGCAGCAGCGATAGAGATGTTAGAAAAAACAAAAACCACAAATCTTCAGGAAGGAATGTTCGTTGTTTGCTCTGCAACCGGACAGGCAAGCCTCCCTCAGGACCTAGCCAACAATTTTATTTCATCTAAAGATGATATTGCTGCAATTCTAAAACTCAATATAACCGAAGTACTTATAGACTCATCCAAGAGCAACATTATCAGCTCTTTTCCAAAGACTTCATATTCAGAAGAAATTCTTTTCGCCCGCGAGGCATACAGCAATGTACTCAGCTGTATTCACAAAATGTACAAAGCCATCGAGCGAAAAGAACAAATTGAGTTTTGCGAATACGAGAAAAATGTTGAGCCGCTCATTGATTCCATTGAACGGAACAGCAGTGCATCAGCAAGCCTGACTGTTCTGGCAAGAACAGACCGATATCTTTTTACACACAGCCTTAACACTGCGATTCTAAGTGCCATTCTCGGCAGATTTATGGGATTTTCCCGCGAGGCTGTGAAAGAGTTGACTCTGGCATCCATGCTCATGAACATTGGACAGGTCTGGCTGGACCAGAACCTGTTCAAAAAAAAAGGCAAGCTGAACCCCAACGAATTTTCCGCCATCAAAGGGCATCCCTTAAGTGGACAGCAGTACCTTATCTCTCAAAATGGAATTTCCGACAATATTGTGGCCGCTGTTTCCCAGCACCACGAAAAATATGACGGAACAGGCTACCCCGCAGGCATGGCAGGAAATGAGATTTCCCAGTTTGCCCGGATCATTTCCATCTGTGATTCATACGATGCAATGACCACGAACAGGCCATACCGTGAAGCGCTGACCCCAAATCAGGCCATAAAACAGCTCTACAGAATGACAGACACCGCATTTCACCCGAGATACCTTGAACACTTCATCAAATGTATGGGTATCTATCCGGCGGGATGCTTCGTAAAGCTGTCTGACGGACGTTATGGCGTAGTTGTTGAAAACACACCGCAAGCCCCGCTGCTGCCTAAAGTAAAGATAGTTTTCAGCAGCAGATTCAGGGCTATTCATCCCGAGTTCGTGGATCTCTCCAAGAGATCAGATAATGTTAACGGAACCAATCTGGAAATTGTGGAATGTATTCATCCAAAGACATTCAGGCTGGAACTGGAAAGATTTCTCTGGTAGCGGCGAAATTATACAAAAACAACTTCTACGCATTTGACATATTCCTGCAGCTTTTCTAGCAGCTGCAGGGCACGGCCCATATTCCCTTCACCGCCAGCAATCTCAATGCTGCGGCCTATTTCTGCCAGATGAGAAAAACCGTAGTTCAAGGCAGACCCCTTAATGTTGTGCCCCAGACGGTGAACAGCTTCAAGATCTCGAGCTTCTATCGCACTTTGCAGCAACACTATTTCAGTATTTGTATTCGTAAAAAAAGACGGGATCAACCCTTCTAGGTCCGCAGGAACTTTCTCCACTATGATTTCAGTCATGTCCCCCCCGAAGCATAACTTAGTGTTTAAACGTATTTCTTTATACAAACGTCGCTTTGATTAATGATACAGAAAGCTCAACTCATGTCAATTATTGTAAAACTGCTTTAAAATGAAACAGGCACCATCCCCGAAGGGACAGTGCCTGCATTCAAAACGGTTCCTTAATCAGGACTAATCTTCAAGCTGCTGGATACCGTCCAGCTTCCACATGGTATCGCTACCGGTTTCCTTCACAAAGTGCCAAACTTCACGAACCTGCGAAGGCTGGGACTGGGAAGGATCTTCCCTGAGAAGAACATCGTAGTATACAGTTGCCATGGTCTTGCCACCTTCATCCTTAGCCTCGAGAAGCCTTGCATTAACCATCATGACTTCAGTCTGAGACGGACCGGGGTCTTCCTGTGCCTGCTTGCGAATCTCTTCTGCTACACCGGCAGTGGCAAATTGTGCGATATCGTTCATATCCCTGTTATCCCAGGCTTTCTGGAGACGGTTATAAACCATTTTCGCACCTTCAAGAAACTCTTCCTCGTCAAAACCGGCAGGAGTGCTTATTGTGGGGCCCTGCGCAGCGGCAGAACCGGCAGCGGCTCCACCGGAAGGATTGGAAGAGAGGTGATCCCAAGCATTCTTGGCGTTATTTTCACGTTTTGCGTAAGGATCACTGCTTACGTTTGAATTATTGTAACTGGACTGTGTGGGTCCACGTTGATAGTTGCCTTGCTGATACATCTGATCAGAGCCGCGGCTGCGGGACTTGAAAAACCTGAAGCCCAGGTAGACCAGCAGTCCGATGATCAGAATATTGAAAAATCCGCCGCCCATTCCGCCGAATCCACCAAGCATGGAACCGAGAAAAGTACCGGCCAGCAGACCGCCGAGCATTCCGCCCATACCGGGACGGGAGATGCCACCCTGCTGTTTGTTTGCACCGGCCGCCTGCTGCTGGCTAGTCGCAGTGCTGGTCGGTTTTTTGTAAGTGTTGGAGTAAGATGGCTTGCTGCCGAAGGATCTTCCGCCTCCCATTCTTTTAGCCTCAGCATCACCGGCCATCACGGCAAGAATGCAAAAAAGAGCAAGGGGGAGAACCAAGTACCCGAGTAGTTTCATCTAAAACCTCATTTCGTTAAATTAAAAAAAGTGCGGTCAATGACCGCACTTCAATACGTAATAACGGAAACGCCACCTGTCCAGTGAAACCGAACACTATTCGACGGATTTTTTCAAAAACCCCAATTCGACCATTGCTTCGCGTATTTTTGGAACATCCAGCGGTTTAGTTAGGTAAACAGCTGCTCCACCCCTGTAATAGGCTTCCATTACATTTGAAGGATCACCCAGCGCTGAAGTCATCATTACCCGAACCTCATGCCGGGGCTCAATGCAATGAACCTGTTCAAGACGGCGTATTTCCTTTAAAGCCTCAATGCCGTCCATCTCCGGCATCATAATATCCATACAGATAAGATCATATCTGCTGCCGGACTCAAGAGCGCCCTGAAATCTGGCGACAGCTTCCGTGCCGTTTGCAGCTGCATCACATTCACCGTAGCTTTCCATGACATGGGAAAGGTACTTGCGGCTGGCAAGTTCATCTTCAACAACAAGAATCCGCATTATTCTCTCCATCATTACAAGGGTAATACAACATCTTGAATTAAATCACAGCATGGTAAAAGTAACAAGCCGAAGATGATGCTTTTTACCCCGGCGGAATCACTTGCAGAGACTCGAAATGAAAGGTACTTATTCGCAAAAACTAAACAGGGATATTTCATGATCGAAACAGTTTCTTCAATTGCATCATTTATTCTCGGCAAATATGAAAGCAACCCCCACTGGGATCACTGGCCCTTTGGCCCGGGTTACGGAGATTTCTGGGCTTCTGCACTGAAAATGCTTTTCGTAGCAGCAATTCTCGGAGTTCTAATCTTGTTTCTCAGAGTCCTTTTCGGACCCAACGGTAAATTCCGCGACCACGAAATGGACCGCGAAGCAGAAGAAATGCGCGAAAAAGCTCTTAAGCAGCTTGAAGAAGATCTGGAAAGCGGTAAGATCACAGAAACAGACTATAAATACATGAAAAAAAGAATCATGAACTAGTCAAATGAAACAATACAAACAGATATTTCGTGACTTCACAGCACCTTATCTTAAAAACGCATCAGAAAAAGAAAGACAGGACTTTGAACTTAAATTCAATCACTCTTTCGATGTGTTTGATAACAGCTGCGCAATCTGTGACTCCCTCTCCCTGAGCGGCGAAACGGCCAGAACCATTCAGATTGCGGCCCTTTTTCACGATACCGGAAGGTTTCCGCAATACAAGAAATACGGAACCTTCCGGGATGCCGACTCCTGCAATCATGCAACAACCGGAGTCCGCTATATTCTGCGCAAAAAACTTCTGGCACAGCTCAGTCCTACAAGGCGGAAAACAATTCTGGCTGCAATAGCCCTGCACAATAGAAGAGAAGTGCCTGAAAGCACCCCTGAGCAGATCAAAACGGCAGCCGATATTGTCCGTGATTCCGATAAAATAGACATACTCAAGGTGCTGCTTTCTCACATGATCAACGTTCGCCCTGAGAGCAATGTAGCCCTGATGGGCCTGAAAGACATTCCTGATCTTGTCAGCGAGTCTCTGTTGATCTCACTGGAAAACGGTCAGCAGGCAAACTACCTTGAGATGAAAAGTGTCAATGACTTCAGACTGCTGATCCTGAGCTGGGCATACGACCTCAATTTCCGCTGGTCCAGACAGCAGATGCTGGAACATGGATATGTCGACCTGCTTTTTTCACAGCTTCCCAAACAGCCCCGGATTACAAATCTCTATAAGCCTATAATGGAACAGCTTAACTCTTGACCGTTTTTGTGGGATACTGGTTTCGGCAGACTTGCCAACTTACGGATGAAACTTATTTTTTAAGTTATCATCAAACCATACCAACACAATAACGGATAGCAGGAAATGACAGAAACCAATTACGATATCATCATCCTCGGAGCAGGCCCCGCAGGTCTGCAAGCTGCAATCCATTCCGCCAGAAAGGGCCTCAAAGTTCTTATTTTAGGCAAAAACGACAAAAGCAGCCTCTGGTGGGCGCATATTGAAAACTTCTGCTGCACCCTGGAAATCTCCGGGGAACAGATCCTCAAAACAGGACAGCAGCAGGCTGAAGGATTCGGGGCGGTTTTCTTCAATGAAGATGTACTCAAAATCAAGGCTCCCGACCTCATGTCAACTGATGGAAACGTTTTCACGATCGACACTGAAACAAAAAAATTCAAAACCAAATCCATCATCATCTGCACCGGAACCACCCGCAACAAACTGGGCGTTCCCGGTGAAAAAGACCTTTTCGGTAAAGGCGTAAGCTATTGCATTGAGTGTGACGGAAACTTTTTCAGAGGTGAAGAAGTAGCCATTGTCGGCGGTGAAAGCGCCGCTGCGGGAGGTGCGCTGCATCTCTCACACATTGCCTCCAAAATCCACCTGATTTCAAAGGAATTCAATTTCGCTCCCGAACTCATGGAACGCCTGAAAGCAGAAAACATCGTTATTCATGAAGGCGTTGAAGTTGAAAAGATCACAGGTGAATCCGGGGTGGATGGCCTTGTACTCGATAACGGAGAGACCCTGGGAGTAACCGGGGTTTTCATCGAGCTTGGTGCAAAGGGAGTTATGTCACTGGCATCAGAGCTTGGCATCCAGCTGGATGACTCAATGAGATTCATAGCAACCGACAAGCAACAGCGCACCAATGTTCCCGGCCTCTTCGCTGCCGGAGACATCTGCGGGCCTCCCCTGCAGATGGCGAAAGCTGTTGGCGAGGGCTGCGTAGCCGGTCTCAGCGCAGCCAAATACGTGCGCAAGGCTTAAGGCCAGCAATCGCATCACTTACCGACACAATCGATCATAAAAAATCCGGCATAACCTTCAAGGTTGTGCCGGACTTTTTTCTGCCGTTTTTAGCAGATCAACGTTCGTTATAAATATAGTTGGGATAAAGAACCTTCAGCCCGGAAGATTTTCCTTCAACATCCTCTTTGAGAGTTCCGACTGTGGCCACAATATTGAATCCCGTTTTTTCCAGACCTTTGCGAACCTCTTCACAGAAATTCTTATCATCGGGATATTTTGCCGGATACATAAAAATTTTATTCCATCCGGAGAACCCCACCCTTGTCAGATTCTCCATGATCTGTATGCGCAGATTCTCCGATCTGTAAGACACCAGAAAAATAGGGACATTACGGCTGAGGAGATGCTCATAAAGGTTCACAGAAGGTTCAACAGGAGACAAAGCACTAAGAATGACATGTGAATCAAGATCCCTGCGAGCTTCCTTATTAACGGAAAACCCCTGCCTCTTTCGAACCGGATAAGTGGAAAGCAGGACATCTTCAATAACCATGACCACTGCGGGGTACTTAACTCTATCCGCAATTGCTTTATCAACAGCCGCCGCTACGCTCTCAGCCTTTTCATGCACGTCCTTATAATACTGTCCGCTATCATGATAGGCGATAACATTCTCACGGGCCACAGGCAGGGGGACAACGCTCTTTGGCGGAGCAACATATTTACTCTTTGCAGAAACACATCCCCCAAAACACAACAGAACCGCAACAATAAAAACAAAACGCAATTTCATGGCATCATCCCTAAAATCTATAAAACATTACGACTTTTAAAGGAAATACCACAACAACCCAACATCAACAAGATGCTGCGGATAACATCTGAAATCATCATACACATAAGAAACGGATCTCGGAAAAAACTATCCAGCCTGATCCTTCAGCCGCATAATGGCCCTGTTCTATTCATGAATATGATAAGCTCATAAGATCCCCCCGTGCCTGCCCCAATTTTCCCACGAACTTCTGCATACATCGGACTGCCTGCCTAAACGGCATGAAAGAACTTACCTTTCAGGCATAAAAATAAAGGCACCTGCCAATGCGGTAAAGGGGGCAACGGTAACAAGGCCGAAACTTCCGACTAAAGTTTTGAGCACTTCAGCAGAGACATAGACAAAATTGAATGTATTAACCAAAGGAACTCCCTGAGCCATAAAAGCCATCAGTAAAGTAATAAAACCGCCTGAATAGGCCAGCAGCAGGGTCGTGGTCATGGTTCCGACAACCGCCCGGCCGACCCGGACTCCCGAGGCAAGAGCCTCCATGCGCGATATCTGCGGGTTGGCCATGACGACCTCATCCATACTGGCTGCCACATCCATGGCTAAATCCATAACTGCTCCTGAGCAGGCCAGAAATACCGCGGCAACATAAACCTTGGTCAGGTCAAGGTGTGCGTACCCGGAATAGAGAAGAGTCTCGGCAAATGGCATAACCGCGCCATGAAGGTGCAGTTTTCCGGTAAAATATATTGCAAGGATACAACTGGTAAAAACACCCAGAAATGCTCCCAGAAAAGCAACCAGCCCCTTGCGGTTCAATCCGGCGACCATGAAGATAATCACAGCGCAAAGCCCGGCTACAATTGCAAGGGTAAGCCAGACCGGATCAACCCCCTCCAGAAGTCCCGGTATAAGCAGCTTCCAGAGTACAAGGGCGGTAAACAGAAATGAAAACATCGCCTTGGCCCCGGTCCATCCACCGAAAACAAGCAGCAGAAAAGTAAAAAGCAGCAGCATGGTTATCTCAAGACCGATGCGATAATGATCCTGCGGATTGACGTAAAGAACCCCACCCTCGGCATCCAGAGTTATCACAGCCAAAGCCTCGTCGCCGACTTCAAAGACCTTGTCCTTGTCCATCTGGCCCAGAATCTCATTTGTCCCGGTAAACTCCCGCCCTTCAAACTTCCCTTCAATCATTCTCATGGTTACAGTCTGAGGGCCGGTCTTGACTATTCCGAACTGACTTACTTCAGAATTATCCACAGAGGTAACAACTGCCTTGCAGCGAATAGCCGTATCATCAACCCGGCGATCAAAATCAGTCGGGACAAAAAACAGGATAGCGGTCAGCAGAGCAAAAACCGAAACCAGAATAAATTCTCTACTCTTGATAAATCCGAACATAAAAAGACCTTCTTTCTAAATACAATCTGAATTTGCCAAACCAGTGTAACCACCGATCTTTAAGGCATTCTCTGATTCACACCGGCTTGTCCCTGCCCGAAAAAGGAGAACGATCCGGCATAAAACATCAGCAGAAACTACACCTTGCCCCCTTGAAACAGCGACGAGAATCAAATCCATTCCAAGCCTGACTAAATCCCCTGAAATCCACCCTGAAGCAGCCGTCAACAGTGCATAAGCCAAAGGCGGGACACTTCAGAAAGTGCCCCGCCCTTTTCATTTTTCTTTCAGTCCAGCTACTTTGCAGCAAACTCTGCATTTTTCACGGAAGCGTGAACTTTCGGAGTCATGCCCATTACGGACATGATTTTGTAAGCGATGTCGATATTGTCGTAGTAGCCGTTAAAGGAAGTTGCACCGACACCCATAGCGGAAGTTGCTACAGGAACACCGGTATGCTTGAAGGAAGTCCAGCCTATACCGGCATTGTTGTTCAGAACATGTGTGATGGTAACGGTAAGGGGATCGTAACCGCCATAAAGGTTGTAAAGTTCGGGGTCCTTGATTTCTTCACCCTTCATGGTGCGGGTGTAGGCATCCTTGAGCATGGCAAGCTGGTAATCTTTAACAGCTTTGGGGTTCTTCTTGGTATCGCCATCAAATTCAAGACCGAAGAAATGGGTGATGGTAGGCTGAAAATCTTCGAAAGAAGCTTTATCACCGTGCTCTTCTTTCCAGAGTTTCACGACTTCATCAGAGAATTTCTGGAAAGAGACATCCTGAGCCTGAAGCGCATCATAGTGAGAGGAATACTTGGTTCCTGCAAAGCCGAGAGTAAGACCACCGCACTCGTGGTCGCCGGTAACAACAATGAGGGTTTCTTTGGGGTGCTTCCTGGCAAACTCAACAGCTTTGGCAATGGACTGGTCAAAGGAAACAGTATTGTGAATAAAAGCTGCCGCATCGTTAGCGTGACATGCCCAGTCAATTTTTCCGCCCTCAACCATCAGGAAGAAGCCTTCAGGGTTATCCAGCATTTCAATCGCTTTTTCTGTGAACTGGGGCAGAGTGATATCTTTTTCAGTCATATCCATGGCGTAAGGCAGTGCCTTGGAATCCTGCAGCCATGCGTTCCATGCGAGGACTTTACCATCAGAAGGCTTGAGGCTCATGAAGCTTTCCTTGTCGGAAACAACTTTGTAGCCGTTCTTTTTAGCCAGATCCAGAGCATTGCCTTTAAAGTTCTTGCTGTTTTTCTTTTTGTTGGCCGGGTCCTTGAGACCGCCACCGGCAAAAAAGTCAAAGTTGCTTTCTGCAAGAGCTATGTCGATGTCGTAATACTGGCCGCGAGTGGGAACGTGAGCATAAAAAGCAGCCGGGGTGGCATGGTCAATGGAAACACTTGATACAATACCGACTTTCTTGCCTTCTGCTTTTGCCATTTCAGCTACGGACCTGACATGCTTCTGGCTGGGGTCCATGCCGAGCATTCCTATATTGGTCTTCTGTCCGCTTGCAAGAGCGGTTGCGGAAGCAGCAGAACCGGTGATGAATCTGTCAGCAGCGTAAGTGGTGGTCATGCCCTGAGCGGGAAAGGTATCCATAACCAGTTTTTTACCGGTATAAGCTTCGGTAGCCCCTTTCTGGGGAAGAGCCATACCATCGCCGATAAAGAAAAATACGTACTTGGCCGGTTGTCCTTTGTAGACACGAACAGTTTTGCCCTGAGCCTGTGCAGGCGCTGCAGCGACCAGCAGCGCACAGACCATGAGCAGCATCATCTTCTTAATGGAAACTTTCATCACGTTCTCCTAACTTGTTGAATTAATTGTTCCTGAACCGGGAGAAGCAATCTCCTTTGTTCATGTGGGTAATTAGCAGCAAAATGTTTCTATTGTGTCACGGGCTGAATACTTTTCTGCAACCACATCAACTCTTATTTTAAGAAATATAAGAACACTTAAACATTATGAAACAATTTTAACCCAAACTTTTTAACATAACATAAAAATCAAATTAAGAAAAACGTCTATAAAACACATACACCGCAACCCAGACAACATCATCGAACCATTTAATATATATCCATAAGGACTCACAACTTCATAAAACAATCACAATAGCTCCTGAAATTTCACCGTCAACTATGTTACAGTTCAATTACAAAGTTTTTTATCAAGCACGGGACCTGCGAGTTCAGCCTCCTTGAATAAAAATATATTATTTTAAAATACGGCTTATGATACTTTTGGCACATGCAAAAGTTTATGCTGGACAAATTCCCACCAGTTAAATATAGAATATACAGCTAAGATTATTTACAAAATGAGGATGTTCAGTTGAACAAAAAATTTATCCCCGTCTCGATTGTACTTGCAGTTCTACTGGCGCTGGCAGTTGCAGGATACGTTACACCGGAAGAAAAATTAAAAGTTCCGGTGCGCGTCCTCTTCAGCAACAGCGGCGGAAAAGTCATCTTCACCCACATCAAACATCACCGGGATTATGAAATCCCCTGTGACAGCTGCCACCATGAACGGCGTGGAGACTCGCAGGAACCTTTACCCTGCGGCTCCTGTCACCCTGAAGCTTTCGACCGCGATTATGTCCGCGACCACATCAACTCGTTTCCGGACAACAGCTATTGTGTACAGTGCCACCACGCGGAACTGGGCAAGCTTGATTTCGACCACGAAGCACATGAGGAATATGCAGATCAGGACTGTCAGACCTGTCACCATTCCCCAGATATTGAAGAAGAACCGCAAAAATGCGGTAACTGCCATACCAATGCAGGAACAAAAGATATTCCCAGTGTACGCAACGCAGCACATGCCCGTTGCGTGGACTGCCACGATGAAATGTTCGAGGAAGGCTTGAAAGGCTGCACCCCCTGTCACCGGATGCGCAATATGAAAAACTACAAAGGTGACCATACTCCATGCGCCCAGTGCCATGAACAGGACAACGGAAAGGATCTGGTCTTGAACCGGGTAAGTGCCTTCCACGACAAGTGCAAGGACTGCCATAAAAAGCTTCAACGCGGCCCTTACAAAGATGATGATTGCGGCAAGTGCCATTTAAAATAAGGTGGATGGACAGATTATGAATCCTCTTTTCTCGCTCACCCCGTCTGAACGGGGACCAATTGTAAACATCCGGGAACAGGACCTTCTGTCCTTTGAAATCACCCTGTGTGTAACCGGATGCATGCCGCTGGTTAAGGCAGGTGAACAGGTTGCCAAAGGGCAGGCCGTTGCCCGCGATAACGGAGGCAGGCTGCCCACTGTGCACTCCTCGGTTTCCGGTACGGTTACCGACGTAAAAAAAGATTTCATTGAAATCAGGCAGGAAGGAACAAGGGTCGCCCCCCTTCTGGAATTTGATACCGGCAGCCCCAAGGCAATGCTCGACTCTCTTAGAGAAGGAGGCATTGATATACGGCCCCTTAAACAGGGAAGCACACTGATTATCAACGCGGTTCCGGCTGAAGCTGGTCTGGACGGGCACCGCTTTCTCATTGAAGAATTCAGCGACATCATGCTGGAGGGGCTGGCCTACCTTACTAAAGCACTTGTTCCAAAAGCCACAGCACTGGCCCTCCCCAAAGGAATGGACTGGACCCTGACAGGATGCACCGGGCATGAAATAAATCCGGTTTACCCCAACGGAATGAACGCAATGGTGGTCAAGGCTGTTACCGGAAAAGAACATCCGCCGGAAGTATGCGTCATCAATGCGTCCACACTTTACCGCATCGGCCGCACCCTGCATGGCAGGCAGGCTGTCAGCGATATTATGGTCAAAGTCGGCAACACGCTTTTTCTTGCTCCGGTCGGAACCAAAGTCGGGCTGCTGATCAAGATGGCCGGATTTTCCATTTCCGATCATGACCGGGTAATCCTCGGAGGCCCCCTGTCCGGGGAAGCCGTCTACACCCTGCGCCACGGCGTAACGGCTGAAACACAGGGAGTAACAGTGGTTGCTGCCGGACCGGAACCGACCACCAAGGACACACCGTGCGTTGGCTGCGGAGAATGTGTAATCAGATGTCCGGCCCGTATTCAGCCGAACATGATCTCGCGCCATGCGGAGTTCGGCCTGTTCGAAAACACCCTTGAATACAATATCGCAGCCTGTTTCGAATGCGGCCTGTGCACTTACTGGTGTTCAGCCCAGCGTCCGGTTCTGCAATATATCCGACTGGCGAAAAAAGAACTTTACAAGAAACCCATACTTCAGGATCTGCGGAAGTAACCATGAGACCCATTACCGGATCACCCGTACTCACTGTATCTGCCCCGTCCCATGTTCACTGCGGCAGGACCATAAGAATTTCAGCGCTTGAAACCATCATTGCGCTGCTGCCCGCTGCTGCCTTCGCAATCTGGCATTACCAGATGCTGGCGGTCCGGGTTCTCGCCCTGTCCAGCTTCACCGCAGTTATAACCGAAACCATCTGCCTATATATAATGAAGAGGGATATCGAGGCAGATAACTACACCACCCTGCTCAGCGGACTGCTCTTCGGATTTCTGCTTCCGCCTGCGGCTCCGTGGTGGCTGGTTGTTCCCGGAAGTGCACTCTCCATAATCATCGGACGTATGATTTTCGGAGGACTGGGCTCAAACCCGCTCTGTGCGCCGCTTGTGGGCTGGGCTATCATGACTATCTCATGGCCGGACCTCATGGATTTCGACATGACCATGCTGGGATCGGAACTGACCTACCCATTGAGCCAGCTCAAACATTTCGGCCCGGAGATGCTTGATGAATATACCCTTGAAAATCTGCTGCTGGGATTGCAGCTGGGTGGAACTGGGGCTGCTCAGTCGGGGGCAATACTTTTAGGAGGGGCCTACCTGCTCATACGCAAAGTAATCAGGCCTGATATCCCCATCGCATTTATGCTCGGGGTAACACTTGCCGCCCTGACCTTTTACCTGATTGATCCGGTTGAATACGCATCACCGGAATATCACCTGCTGTGCGGGGCCACCTTTTTCGGAGCATTCTTTCTGGCAACGGACAGCTCTTCCTCCCCTGTGGGCCACATACCCATGATTGCATACGGACTCACTGCCGGTGTCCTCGTTGTCATCATAAGGGTCTACGGCATCTATCCGGACGGCGTCCCTTTTGCCATTCTACTGGCCAACCTCATGACTCCTCTCTTTGACAAGATAAGACCGAAGCCTTTCGGCGGAGTCACAAGCATTCATCTGCAGAGGTAGATCATGAATGAAGCAATTAAAATGATCGCGGTACTGACCCTTTTCTGCGGGCTGTCCAGTGTAACCCTTGCCAGCCTCAAGGACAAAACCGCCAACCGCATCGAAGAACAGGTGCTGACATACGTGCAGGGCCCGGCAATTGAGCAGGTGCTCAAAGGCTTTGAGAACTCGCCGGTCAAAGACCGCAAGAAATTCACCGTTCCCGGTACGGAAGGCCAGATCACAGTCTTTCCGTCCATCAAGAACGGCAGGCTTACGGGAGTGGCCCTTGAAACTGCCGCCAAGGGATATGGTGGAGATGTCGGAGTCATGGTCGGATTCAATATAGATGATCATAATCTTTCCGGCATAGGCATCACCACCATGAAAGAGACTCCCGGTGTGGGATCAAGAGTTGCCAAGCACGGCTTCACCAACCAGTTCCGCAAACATCCACTCGAGGTGGAGCTGACCAGCAAAGGCGGAAACATCGACGGAATAGCCGGGGCAACCATTTCCTCCACCGCTTCTGTTGAAGCAGTCAAACAGGCCGTTAAAATTTTCAACAAATTGAAGCCGCAACTAGAAACCGCATGGACTTCCGGTTCATAAGAATAAGGATCAAATCATGAACAGATTGTGGAAGGAATTTTCCAAAGGTTTATGGGCAGACCTGCCACCCTTCAAAGTGGTGCTGGGACTCTGCCCGACACTGGCGGTAACCAAGACAGCGGACAACGGGCTGGGCATGGGAATAGCTGTAATCTTCGTACTGACCATGTCCAATATTCTGGTTTCCATTTTCCGGAAAATAATCCCGGCCAAGGTGCGTATCGCCTGTTTCATTGTAATTGCGGCATCACTTGTTGTAGCCGTTGAACTGCTCATGCAGGCCTATGCCTATCCGCTTTACCAGCAACTGGGCATCTTTGTTCCGCTTATCGTTGTGAACTGCATTATTCTCGGACGGGCTGAAGCATTTGCTTCCAAGAACGGGATAATGCTCGCCGCCGCAGACGGGCTGGGCATGGGAATAGGATTCACCATGTCTTTGACTCTTCTCGGAGGGCTGCGTGAAGTCTTCGGCTACGGAACCCTGTTCGGAAGCCAGATCATGCCGACCGGATTCAAGCCGTTCTCCTTCATGGTAGAAGCCCCCGGCGCCTTCGTCTGCCTCGGCATCCTGCTCTCTGCAATGAACGCCTTCACCAGTTGGGACCGCAAACGAAAAGGCAAGAAAGCCCTCGACAACCCGACACACGAATGCCGGACCTGCGGCATGTGCGGGAGATAAATCCTGATGCACCTGCGCACTACTTACCAGCTGACTTCTTCTCCGGGCGGCACAGGAGCGAGGCTCTCTGCGCAACCGCACCGGTGATAAATTGAAATATTTTTGCAAAGGCTTAAATTCAGGATCTTGTTACACAACGATAAAACAATTTTGAAACTGCAAGCTTAATCTAACGATGCGGCGTAGCCTTCTAAAAGGTTTTGAAGGGAGAGTCCGGAGAGGAAAAATAGTTTTTTTTCCTCTCCGCCCCCCGGACACCCCCCGAAGTGCAGCCGGAGGCATTAAAAATGAAAGAATATTTTCTCCTCTTCATATCAGCCATTTTCGTGAACAATATTGTTCTGGCCCAATACCTTGGAAACTGCCCGTTCATCGGCACATCCAAGAAAATTTCCGTCGCTCTCGGTATGGGAGGAGCTGTTGTTTTTGTTGCAACCATGGCAGCGTCGATCACCTGGGCAGTACAGCACTACCTTCTCGATCCAATGGGGCTTGCCTACCTGCAGACCCTGACCTTTATTCTGGTTATTGCCTCTCTGGTACAGTTTGTGGAAATGTTCCTCAAAAAGGCCCTGCCCCCATTATACAAAGCTCTGGGAATCTTTCTTCCCCTGATCACAACCAACTGTGCGGTTATGGGAATTGCCATCATCTGCCAGCGTGAAGAATTCACCTTTGTCAAAACCGTGGCCTTTTCATTCGCGTCCGGCCTCGGTTTCATGCTGGCACTTGTGGTTCTTTCCTCCATACGTGAACGCATCGAAGTTTCAAGAGTGCCCAACGCCATGAAAGGCACTCCAATAGCTTTGGTAATGGCTGGCCTTATGTCACTGGCTTTTTTCGCTTTCAAGGGCATGATCTCTTAAAACGGCAGGTTTAATTATGATACTTTCATCTCTGCTTGTCCTCATGGGACTGGGATTCACAGCCGCAACCATTCTCGCGGTGGCCTCTAAAATCCTGCATGTAAAGGAAGATCCGCGCATTGCGCAGGTGGAAAACGTGCTCCCCGGCGTAAACTGCGGCGGCTGCGGCTATGCCGGCTGCGCAGGTGCAGCCAATGCTGTTGTGGAAGGGAAATCAGGAGCCAACGTCTGTGTCATCGGCGGCATAGAAACTGCCAAAGCTGTTGGCGGGGTTATGGGGCTGGAAGTTCTTGATATGGAACCGGAGCTTGCTTTCCGCGACTGCACCGGAGGAGAACGGGCCGAAGAACTTTTCAACTACGAAGGAGCCGGAGACTGCCGCGCACAGGCTCTGCTTTACGATGGCAATAAGACCTGCCCTGAAGGATGTCTAGGATTTGGAACCTGTGTCGACGTCTGCCCATTTGATGCAATCGACATGGGCCCCGAAGGACTGCCCATAGTCGATCCTCTGGCCTGCCGAGCCTGCCGCAAATGCGTGGAAGCCTGTCCGCGTGACGTTCTTTCCATCGTATCCATGAGTTCCAAACTCATCCACATGGAAGAAGTCAACGACTGCCTTGCACCATGCCAGCAGAAATGCCCCGGCCAGATCAACATTCCCAGATACATTGAAGCCGCAAACAAAGGCGACTACGCCGCAGCCGTAAATATCATCCGTGAACGCAACCCGCTGCTTCTGGTCTGCGGACGAGTCTGCCCGCGTCCCTGTGAGGATGTGTGCCGGCGCACCCATGTGGACAAGCCGGTGGGTATCAATATGATCAAACGCTTTGTGGCTGACTGGGAAATGAAAAACAAACTCCGCCTTGAAATACCCTGCGCCAGCGATACCGGGCGCAAGGTTGCAATCATCGGCGGCGGCCCCGCCGGGCTTTCCTGCGCCAACTTTCTACGCAGGCTGGGACACAGCCCGACCATTTATGAAGCCATGCCCGCCCTCGGTGGGCAGCTCCGCTACGGCATCCCGGAATACCGCCTCCCCAAGAAGGATCTGGAATGGGAGATTCAGGGCATCCTAGATCTTGGAATTGACGTGCACTACAACAAGAAATTCGGCGTTCACTTTACCATAGAAGACCTGCAGAAAGAAGGATATGAAGCCTTTTTCATGGGCATCGGGGCATGGGCCAGCGGATCGCTGCGCATTGATGGAGAAGAGGCTCAGGGAGTTATTTCCGGCACGGAATTTCTCTCAGGCGTCGGCCTTGGGCAAATTCCGAATATAGGCCCCAAAGTGATCGTGGTCGGCGGTGGTAACACCGCAATTGATGCAGCCCGTACCAGCATTCGTTTCGGCTGTGATGTTACCATGCTCTATCGCCGCACACGTAACGAAATGCCCGCCAATACCGAAGAAATAGACGCAGCGGCAGATGAAGGTGTTAAGTTTGTTTTCCTGTCCGCACCAACCAAGGTCATCATGGATAACCGCGGTAAGGCAACACATCTTGAATGCGTGAAAATGGAACTTGGAGAACCTGATGACTCAGGAAGACGGCGTCCGGTTCCTGTAAAAGGTTCAGAGACCCGCTACCCGGTAGATACTATTATTTCAGCCATCGGCCAGAAGCCTGAACTGACCTGCTTTTACACCGAGGGCGTGGAACAGTGCCAGATTGACTTCACCCGCTGGAGAACAATCAATGCAGACCCCGAAACCCTTCAAACTTCAATTCCCTACGTCTTCGCCGGTGGAGACGCTTTCTCAGGTCCGGACCTGGTTATTTCCGCAGTGGGAGCAGGACGCCGCGCAGCAAGATCAATCCACCACATGCTGACCACAGAAACCATTCCATAAAAGATAACGTCATGAGGGATCTGATTCCCTACACGCTCTTTAAAGATGTTGATGGCTGCAAGCAGAAAGAGCGCAACAAAATGCCTCATCTCTGCGAAGGCGAGGAAAGGGTCAGCACCTTCAGTGAAGTTGAGGGCTGCCTGTGCGAAGAGGATCTTAAACGCGAAACTTCGCGCTGCCTGCGATGCGGTCTGATCTGCTATGATCGTGACATCCCGCTTGAGGATGTGATTACCGCCCGCGTAGGAGAAAAAGTGGAATAAGACTTCACCTTAACAGACTTTCACTCTGCCTAAGCAGAATCCATAAATAAAAAAACAAAGAATCCCGGATCACTATTGGTGGTCCGGGATTCTTTGTTTACGGCAAGCCTGATTTAAGAAACAAACATATTAAAAGTTTTTGGGATGGGGGAGTCCAGAGGGGGAAACACTTTTTTCAAAAAGGGTTTCCCTCTTTGGCCGCCGGAGGCATAAAGGACCGCCGGAGGCATAAAAAAAGGGCGCAGCGGTAAACCGTTGCGCCCAGAACTTTGAAAATTCAAAGTTATTATTTCTGGAGGCCGGACTGAACGTCCTTGAGGAGCTCCTGAACCTTTGCAAGTTTGGCCTGCTCTTCTTCGCTGAGCTGAGCACCAACGTATGCTGCTTTCTGGTTCATTTCTTCGATAATGCCGTCCATGATAATATGTCTGGTCTTGAGGGGGAGTTTTTCAAGTTCCACCAGTCTGCCATCTACAACATCCATCTGAGCATTAAGGTCTGCAACTTCGCCGCGTACGGACTGCAGATCTTTAACTTCAGAAGTGAGGCTGCTCAGGTTCTGGTTAAGACCGTAGAAAAATACTACGAGAAGTACGGAAACCATGATGGAGATGAGCATTGCGACTTTGCCCATGTCTCTTGTTGCGCTATCACCAACGTTTGCTGCGATAGCATCACCCATTGCTTCTACTTCGGATTTCTCCTGATAATCTTCCATCTGGTGCACCTTTTCAGTTGCTGCGCTCATTAGTTAAACCTCCTAAATGATCGTGTTAAAAACGGATCTCAACATACGTCAAGGACCATTTCAAATCAAGGAAATAAACCTATTTAAAATAAAATTGTCCTTTACCCAGAATTCATTTTGTGCATCTCATAAATGTCTGACTTTCGCAATAACTTGAAGCCGAAAATTGAATTTAAATTCAACAATGAATTTATTTTTCCGAATCTTATCAACCCCTTTCATCTCCACTTTCCCCCGCCCGCACCATGAGACACCAAATAACAACACTGCGGCATACATCCTGCATTATCTTTAGAAAAATTTCTAAACGGAAAATATTTCTTAGCTGTTTTTACGGATATTTAAGGAGCAGACATGTATACCAGTTCAGTTTTAAGCGGTGGAAACACAGCGGGGAGCTACTTCACCAATATTGCAAACAACTCCACTGCTTCACAAAAAGCCAATATTACCAAGGATATGACCTCCTCTCAAATCCGCCGTCAGCTGCAAATGCAGTTCGCCAGCATGAGCTTTGGCCTGACATCGGACGAGCAGCAGCAGGTCAACTCCTACTACTCTCAATTGAACGGCATTTACGGTGTCAATGATACGTCAGTTCGTGAGGAACAGGAAAAAAGGCTCGCACAGCTCAAGACAGAACTGGATGAACTTTACGGCATCAACGGTGACCCCAAAGAGCTTACCCAAGCGGAAAAAGACGAAGTTGAAAAGCTGCAGACAGAGCTTGATGAACTCTACAACATCCTGCCCACCAAAGAACCGCAGGGAGCAGAATTAAGACGCGCCGAGAGCCTTAAATGGGAACTCAAAAAACTCTACTACCCTGAAGGAAAGGTTCTGACAGCCGCTGAAAAGAAAAAAGAAGAATCCATACAGTCCGAACTGAAGGAACTGTTCGGCATTGAAGGCCCGAAAGTACTTAATCAGGAAGAACAGGCCAAAGCCGATGAGCTGAACAAAAAAATGGACGAAATAATGGGAACCCTCAAAAAGGATCTCACTCCCGAAGAGGAAAAAAAGGCCGACGCCCTTATCACCGAGATGGAAAAAATCGTTGGAAGCCTCGTTACCCACGGTCTCAGCAACACTGAAAAGAACCTGTTCTACAAACTGGATGAAGAGTCCCAGTCCCTTAAGGACCTTGCAAAAGAGCGTGAACTCAGCAGCGATGAGCAGGACAGACTTGCTGAACTGAATGAACACATAAATGTGCTGCTGGAAAAAGCTGCCAAAATTCAAGACCAGCAGGACATGCAGGCCAAACAGGTTCACAGTCAGGTTGGTGGATTTTTCTCCCAGCTCGGCATGATGGGCGGAGGAACCCTTCTATCAAGATCCATTTAGAAGGAACTCTTTGTGGAATTATTTTTCCTTGATAAGCGCGCTGTTTTTTCATAACCCTAGGCCTTGAACAACAAGGAGCACAGCTCCACACTTAATATAACAAGGCTTAACAGGAGAAGCAGATGCCTATTTACGAATTTAAATGTTCCAAATGCGGCAAGGAATTTGACGAACTGGTCATGCCCGGCAAAGAAGCAAAAGCTGATTGTCCCGAGTGCGGAGATAAGGATTGTGAAAAACTTGTTTCCATGGGTAATGTCAGACCCAACGGCATCCCCAAAGGCAACGGCGGATACGCCATGCCTCCATGTCAGGGCGGATGCGGCAGCAAATAAAAAGTTTCAAGGGAAGATGAAAGTCTTCCCTTTTTTATACCCTTCGCGCGTCCATCTTCTTCAAGACCTTTCTCAGCCTGCCATTGTTCAAGTCCCCGGCTCCAATCTCCTCCAAGAACTCCACAAGAATATCATCTGCCTCAAAATCCCTGTCCTGCTCAAGATATAAAAGCACCAGCTCATAAGCCCCCAGAGGAATGCCCCCCTCACGGCCATACCTGCTGTTCAACCTGAAAGCATCGCGATAGCACTTCTCAGCTTCTGAAAGATCGCCCAGAGCCTGCTTGAGATCGCCCATACGAACAAAACTTAAGGCAAGAGCGTCAAAATCCTGCTCTCTGTTTCCAATGCGGATAGACTTAAGGTAAAAATGTTCTGCCTGCTCAGCATTACCAAGATTGGCATGAAGAAAGCCCAGCGTGGAATAATCTGCTGCCAGATTTTCCGTTCTGCCAGCCCGTTCGTCATTTTCAACAGCATGTCGGAAATAAATTACACTACCCGCAAGGTCACCCTGTAAAAGACAGGTAAGACTCAGGCGTGAGCCCAGATCCGCCAATTGAGCATAATCACTTGTCCGGGAACTATACCGGAAAGCATTGAAAAATTCCTGCTGCGCACCCAGATATTCTTCACTCCTGAACTTCATCATCCCCACAGCCCTGTACGCTGTAGCAACATTACCGGCATCACCCAGCTTAAGGCTAATCTGACGAGCTCTGGTGTAATATGCTTCCGCAAGAGAAAAATTGAGCCCGTCTTCATAGGACCGGGCCAGAAGCATGCTCGTCTCAGCTTCCCCCCTCTCATATCCGGCCTTACGACTCAGCTTAAGGGCCATGGAATAATTGGAGCGCGCAAGCCTGTACTGTTCCTGTTTCCTGTATACTTCCCCTATTTCATTATAGATATTCACAACCCGGTCATGACGGCCCAGTCTTTCATAAAGATCAAGCGCCTTACTGAAGTAAACTTCGGTTGCGTATGAATCATCAAGCAGCTTGGCTACCTTGGCAAGATTGAACTGCAGATCTGCAACCAGAACACTGTCGCCGTTCTTTCTGGCTGCGCGCAGGGCCTTAAGAAAGGATTCTCTGGCCTGCCCGGGATTGTTCTCCTCAACAAATTTAAGACCTTCCCTGTTCAGGTGGGAAATATAAGAAGTGTCATCAACAGCAACAGACTTAGCATAGGCTGAAGAATTTAACATCAGCCCTGCCAGAATCAAAATTGCTAGGAAAAATTTGAATATATCTTGAAAACGCATTCCTGCACCCGCTTAAATGATATTGAAATTCAATTTCACTTAAACATAAATTAATTCATAAATAGAAAAAAGCAAGTCTTCAGCATGCAAAATACAAGTTTTAATCAAAATTAGAGTTCCAGAATAATATCATGAATATCAGAAACCAAGTAACTCCAATGATATATACAACATAGTTTATTTAAAAAACTATCTTTTTAAAAACATCACTACGTAAAAGACACAATGCTTATAAATCTCACAATCAAATCAGTCAACACAAAGGAGACCATACGCAATAAATAAAAAAGCCGGATCTAACATGTATTTTCAACATGAGAACCGACTTTTTATATCTAACGCAGTAGATCTAAAATTTATTTTACTTACTCTTCTTCATCATCTTTATTCTGGATGCGTTCCATATCCTCTTCAAAAGAACTTATTTTCCATGGAAAAGACTTACGGGCAGTCATAACTGCAAAATTTTCTACTTCCTGAGCCCACTGGCGGTAATCTTCGAGCACCCTTTCCCCGAGCGGAGTCAGACTGCATCCCTTGCGTCCGCGAGTTTTAAGCACAAGTGCATCTCCAAGGACATCTTCTGTATTCTTAAGACGCCCCCACGCTGCCCTGTATGACATGCCGAGTTCTTTCGCCGCCTTATTCAGCGATCCCTGCTTTTCGATCTGCTCCAAAAGCTGTGCCCTTCCGAGCCCGAACAGCATTCCTTCCTCTGTTTCCAGCCAGAGGTTTAATCTTACTCTTGGGCAGAAATCTTCATCACCCGACATTCTCTTTCCTCCTGATACGTATTATCATAAACAGTATGTATGTTTTACATAACATAAATCGTTGTGACTGAAAACAACCCTTGCATTTATTAAAACTGTAATTAACTTAAAGCCCCTGCATGAAATCAGACTTTATTCTGATTCCATGCAAACAACTTTAAAATACGCTGTGCTGCAGCTTATTATGAATCCGGAGATTTTAAAGACCTATGAACTTCAACACCGATGACATGACCAATTCCCCTTATAAAACAATATGGAATCTGTCATGGCCTCAAATACTGATGATGATTTTCCACCTGATGATCGGTCTGGTGGATGTGTGGGTTGCTTCCAAACTAGGACGTGAAATCCAGGCGTCCATGGGAATGATAAGCCAGTCACTGTTTTTCTTTCTGGTCATCGCGGTGGCAACAGCCAATGGCGCAGTTGCAGCTATCAGTCAGTCCATCGGTGCAGGTCTGCTCCTTCGGGCGAAGCGTTACGTCGGCCTGTGCTGCATTCTCGGCGCGATAATGGGCACTACCATTTTCTTCCTAGGATTTCCATACCGTAACGGCATCCTCACGCTGTTGCAGGTTCCGGGAGAAATGCGGCATGTTATGGAGTACTTCATTGAGGTATTCCTTTATCTGGTACCCATCTACTACATGCTGATCATTACCAATGCTGTCTTCAGGGCTCAGAAAAAAGTCATGCTGCCGCTTTACAGCATGATTATAGTCACAACCCTGAACACCATCGGCGACCTGGGCCTTGGACTGGGATTGTGGGGACTGCCGGACATGGGTTACAGAGGACTGGCATGGGCAACATTCGGTTCCATTACAGCCGGAGCCATCTTCAACCTCGGTGTGCTTTATTTCTCAGGCTACCTGCGCCGCAGAAGCCTTGCACCACTAAAATGGATGAAGAAGGCCTTCCCCTACCTGTTCAAGGTTGCATGGCCAAACGGACTCATGCAGCTGGTATGGCATTCCGGTTACATGGTTCTCTACTCGCTTACAGCAAGCCTGCCCAATGAAAATGTAATCGCCCTTGCCGGAATGACGGCAGGAATACGTATTGAATCCATACTCTTCCTGCCCGCTTTCGCTTTCAACATGACCGCCTCCATCATCATCGGTCATTATCTCGGGGACGGAAAACCTGACGAAGCCAAGAAATTCGGTTATAGAATATTGTTCCTGGCTATCGGCTTCCTGAGTCTTACTGCCCTCGGACTCTGGCAGGTCATTTACCCTGTAACTTCGATTATCGCGCCGGAACAGGTGGTTCTTGATGAGGCAGTGAACTATCTATTTTATAATATGCTGGCTATTCCGTTCACCCTGACCTCCATGATCATGGCCGGGGCACTCAACGGTGCAGGCGCGACCATCTACAACCTGTTTATATTTGCAGTAACTGTATGGGGGTGCAGACTTCCACTGGCTTACGTGCTGGGCCATCAGGTATACGAGTCTGCCACCGGAATATGGATGGCCATGCTTATTTCACAGGGTGTACAGGCAAGTATCATTTTCTACACATTCTCCTGCCGCAATTGGCAGAAGTTCAGCATGATCAAAAAAAAGAAAAATAAAAGGATTGCAAATGCATAGTGAATTCAAGGCGATAACTCTTGAATGTCAGGAAAAATTTGACAAGGCCATCATGGCCTGCCCCCAGCGAACATCCGACTACACCTTTGCCAACATCTGGGGCTGGACAGATCACTACGGACTTGAAATTCGCTGTAGTGATTCCGGACTGATCCATGTGCGGCAGACCAAGCCGGAAGTTATCAACTGGGCTCCCATAGGAGACTGGTTCAGCGCGGACTGGACCAAATGCAGCCTCATGAACACCCCCGGCACCAAGTTCACCCGTGTGCCGGAAAAACTGGCTATGCACCTCAAGGAAATATACGGCGACAAACTGCTGATAGAAGAAAACCGTAACCACTTCGACTATGTCTATTCAGTGCAGGAACTCATTGAACTTCGCGGCAACCGGTTCCACAAGAAAAAGAACCTGTACCGTCAGTTTATGAAAAAATACGACTTCGAATACCGCGAAATAACTGCCGACTGCGTGGAAGAAGTATTGGAAATGCAGCTTGAGTGGTATCGCTGGCAGGAAGAGAACAACAACTCCGAAGCTCTTGTTGCTGAAAACGAAGCCATCGCCAAGGTTCTAAAAGAGATGGATACCATCAAGAACCTGACCGGCGGAACCCTGCGCATAGGTGAACGCATTATCGCCTACACCATAGCAGAACCGCTCGGTGACGACACAATCGTTATCCACTTTGAAAAAGGAAACACCTACTTCAAAGGCGTTTATCAGGCCATCAACCAGATGTTTCTTGAAAACAACGCCAGCGACAAGAAATTTGTCAACCGTGAACAGGATCTTGGGGAGCCCGGACTGCGTAAGGCCAAGCTCTCATACAATCCTGTTGATTTCATGAAGAAATACGAGATTACTGTTTTATAGTTCAAATGCGCATTGCGCTTTTCAGTTGATCAGATTTCGCCTCAGGCGGCCAATGGGGATCATCCCCTTTGGAATCCTCAAGGGTTGCTTATGCTCTTTTCCCGAACAGATCGTAGAAGATTCGTAGTACTGGGGCTGGATGGACTTCCAGCCTCTCTTGCTTTGCAGTGGGCGGCAAAACTTCCCAACCTCAGGCGCATTGCCGGGAAATGCAGTCCTGTAACGGCCGAGATACCGGAGCTTTCCCCGGTGAACTGGACCTCGTTCTTCACAGCCCGTAAACCCCAGCAACACGGGCTTTACGGATTCACTTCAATTGATCCTCAGCAGTACAGGCTGTCCATCAACAACTTTGATCAGGTACTCTGCCCGACCATTTTTGAAATGATCGGAAACAAGGGGCTGACCAGCAAGGTCATCAACCTGCCCAACACCTACCCTGCCAGACCGCTAAGGGGTATGCTTATTGCGGGCTTTGTTGCTGAAACAATGGAACAGGCCGTCTATCCTCCCTTCCTTATAGGCCCGCTGAAGGATATCGGCTACCAGCTTGAAGCGGATACATCGCGCGGCATAATGGACCCGGATTATCTTTTCCAGCAGGTGGAACAGACCCTTGAGTGCCGCATCAAGGCGCTGGATATGCTCTGGAACGACCTCGCATGGGATCTGTTCACTATTATTTTCACCGAGACAGACAGATTATTCCATTTTTTCTATCCGGCCTTTGAAAACGAAAACCACCCCCTGCACGAAAGGGCTGCTGATTTCATGCACAAATGGGATAGTGCAATAGGGGTTGTGCTGGATAAATTTGATGCGCTGCCCGGAGAAAAAAAGCTCATATCCTTCGCCGATCATGGTTTTGCTGCTCTTGAAACCGAAGTTGACCTGAACACTTTTCTTGTGCAGCAGGGCTATCTTGAATACAGCCGCCCTGCTGCCGACCAATGGGATTCATCTATAATAAATCAAGCCAGTAAAGCATTTGCCCTTGATCCCGGAAGGATATATATCCATACCCCGGATCGTTTCTCCAAAGGATTGGTTTCACCGCAGCAGGCACAAAGACTTTGCACGGAAATAGCCGATAAGCTTAAAAAGCTTGAGTTCAACGGGCAAAAGGTTATGGATCAGGTTTTAACCGGAAGGGAAGCATACGGCGAGAATGCCATTGGAAATCCACCGGACATAATCTGCGTAGCCAGACCCGGCTTTGACCTTAAAGCCAAGTTTGACAGGGATGAGATTTTCGGATTTCACGGAAGGACCGGAACGCACACAAGAAGCAATGCTTTTTACTTCAGTTCCGACGGACAGCAGATTGAGCACATGCACCAGACCGGACAAATGATTCTTGACTGGTTCAATATCTCTTTGCCAGAGTAACGAACTGCCCCGGAAAAAACCTGCGGGTTTGCCTGCGGCAGCTTAAGGGGAAGAGGAGAAAACCTTTGCCAAAATTCAAAGGAATTCTCCCCTTCCCCTTAAATATCCCACCACCTGCTCCTCAAATGCTTTTTAATCGAGCTTGTTATGGACATGGTGAATAGATAAAGAACCTGAAATATATCCGCTTTTTTGCGGTAAAATAATTTTTATAACCAAAACAAATAGTAAGTCCCCAACGGCGAAGCCCCAGAAGAAGGTTTTGAGAAAGGGGAGCCCGGAGGGTGGAACTTTCGCAAAAGTTTTAACCTCTGTCCGCCGGAGGCAACCATCATGATAGATTTTCAGAAAGAATTAAATCCTGCACAGTTTGAGGCAGCCACCCACCCGCAAGGACCGGTACTGGTAATTGCCGGAGCCGGCAGCGGCAAGACCCGCACAATTGTCTACCGTCTGGCATGGCTTGTTGAACAGGGCATCCCGCCCGAATCAATCCTGCTGATGACCTTCACCCGCAAGGCCGCACAGGAAATGCTGCAACGTACCGAACATATTCTGGGCCGTCCGCTTCACGGCACACAGGGCGGAACATTCCACGCATTCGCTTTTTCCGTGCTGCGACAGAATGCAGCTGAAATAGGGTTCCCCAACGGCTTCAACCTCATGGACCGCAGTGATTCCGAGGGTGCAGTAAAAGAAGTCAAAGACAACCTCGGATTCGGTAAAAAAGACCGCTCATATCCGAAAAAATCCACCCTGCTGGACATGATCACCAAGTCCCGCAACAAGGAAGTATCCATCGACACACTGGTCAACAGTGAAGCCTACCACCTCGGCACATACGCACAGGAGATGGAGGAAATTGCCAGAGCTTATGCCATATACAAAAAGCAGCATGGCCTGATGGACTACGACGACCTGCTGTTCTACCTTGAAGAGCTGCTGGAAAACGATAAATTTCTACGCAATTCCCTGCGCAGCCGCTACCAGTACATTATGGTGGACGAGTATCAGGACACCAACCTCGTTCAGGCCCGCATTGTGAAACTGCTGGCCGGGAAGAACGGCAATGTAATGGCAGTTGGTGATGATGCCCAGTCCATTTATTCCTTCCGGGGCGCGGACGTAACCAACATCCTCAAATTTCCTGAAATCTTTGAAGATGTTAAACTTGTGCGCCTTGAACAGAACTACCGCTCCACCCAGCCGATTCTGGATCTTACCAACGCTATTCTTGATGGCGCGGCAACCAAGTTCGACAAAAAACTTTTCACCGAGCGCACATGGGGCTGCAAACCGCAACTCATGGTGCCACTTAGCGATTTCAGCCAGTCCAACCGTGTACTGGATAAAATAATCGAATTGCAGAAAAAATACGGTCCAGAAGAAGTAGCAGTACTGTTTCGTGCTGGTTACCAGAGTTACGGGCTTGAAGTAGCACTGAAGAGGCTTGGAGTAGGATTCAAGAAATACGGAGGGCTTAAATTCAACGAGGCCGCACACGTCAAGGATGTTCTGGCCTTTATGCGCCTTGTGAGCAACCCCGCGGACATCATTGCATGGCAGCGTACCCTGGGACACATCAAAGGCGTCGGACCTAAAACCGCCACGAAGATAGCCAATGCGATAATGGAAGCGGACAGCAAGGCTCTTGGAAAATTTACCAAGAAGTACCCCCTGCTGCAGGAGATACTGGCTGATCTCGACGGACTGCGTAAAAAGAACTCATCACCGGCAACCTGCCTTGAGGTTATTGTTCCGCTTTATAAACCGCTGCTGGTGGCCCAGTACCCAGACGATTACCCGCGCCGGGAAGCCGGCATTGAACAGCTCGGCCAGATTGCCGCCAACTATGATGAGGTGGAAACTTTTCTAGCAGACCTCTGCCTTGATCCCGACCAGCACAGCGAGGAAGAGAAAAAGGATAACGTCGTGACCCTTTCCACCATCCACTCAGCCAAAGGTCTTGAATGGGATGCGGTCATCCTGCTTGATCTGGTGGAGGATCGTTTCCCCTCCCGCAAGTCCATGCAGAAGCCGCTGGAATACGAAGAGGAACGCCGCCTGCTCTACGTGGCCTGTACCCGCGCCAAGGAAGAGCTCATCATGTCTGCACCGGCATCCATCAACCGCAAGAATACCGATTTTTCGGAACCGGCAGTCCCCAGCCCGTTTGTACGGGAACTGGACACAGTTCTCTTTGATGAACTTCAGGAATCCTATTCCGGCGGAATGGCCAAAAAGAAGAACAATCCAGTTCCGCCACCGGCATACAGTTCAAGTGTCGGTCCGGACGGGGCTGCTCCCAAACCTAAATCAGCCAATATTAAGCTTGGACATTGCAAGCACAAAATATTCGGACGTGGTAAGATTATTGAACGCATTGAGCCAAACAAGCTCAAGATCAACTTTCCCGGATTCGGATTCAAGGTTATTGTCGAAGATTTTGTGGAGTTGCTTTAAGAGAAAAGCCTCCGGATAATCTGCCGGGGGCCTTAACTTTTATTGCTGAAAGTTTTTCTTTCAGCGTCAGCAGAACTTAGTCGGAAAACGGAACTCCCCGCTTGAAGCGAAAGAAAAAATACACCCTGAGCTTTCAGTAATCTTCTCTTGCTGTCGGCTGTTATTGAAACGTAAGTTGTTGAAAGTACTATTCCGGCTGTTCTCTTATTTACAGGATTAAATCTATTTTTATGACCAGATTTTCGTCCGAACAGGACTTCCTTGCACTTATTGATAAATATTTTCCATCTGAAAACGGGCATGTAACTCTTGGCCGTGGCGACGACTGCTCTATATTGAAGACAAGAAAAGATCTGTGCATCAGTAAGGATTTATTTCTGGAGGATGTTCATTTCAGGCGTTCATATTTTTCACCTGCTGACATCGGGTACAAGTCCCTGGCAGTCAATATCAGTGATATTGCGGCCATGGGCGGGCAGCCTATGGGATTTGCGCTAGGGCTTATTATACCTGCTGATCTGGAAGCTGAATTCTGGGAACCTTTTTTCGAGGCCATGTCCTCACTTGCACGGGAAAACGGGATCATTCTTGCCGGTGGAGATCTGTCCAGCGGTCAGTATCTTGGAATTTCAGTTACAGTCTGGGGCGAACCTGCACCGGGAAGTGAGTTTCTCTCCCGCGGTAATGCCAAGCCCGGAGATATTCTATTTCTCCACGGCCCAGCCGGTCTTGCGCGAACAGGACTGCTCAGTCTGGAAGAAACGGGACCGCAGGCAGCAGCCATTTATCCTGAAAGCGTAAAGGCACACCTATGCCCTCCCATGCGGGTTGAAGCAGGACTAAAACTTGCTGCATCCCCTCACGTTCGCGGACTCATGGATCTTTCAGACGGTCTTGCCAGAGATCTGCCCCGCTTCCTTAACTGCTGCGAAGGAACTGCAGGTGCAAAGATCACCATGCCGGAAGATTCTCTTCATCCGGAAATCATCACCTATGCCGAATCAAAAGGCCTCTCCCCGGCTGAACATGCCTTTCAGGGCGGAGAAGACTATGCCCTTTTCGGCGCAGCCAGCCCGGAAGGTTTCAACGGGCTTGTACAGCAAATCTCGGGTCTCAATGCAATCGGAACCATAACCGGCGACAAAAAAATACTGCTCAACGGCAAAGAATACACAAACACGGGATTTGACCATTTTTCAAAATAGAGTAAACCAGTATCCAGAAAAACCAATTATGTGCACATAGGCACATAAAGCAACACTGCGTTTTCTCCATCAGGATAGATTTCCAAAACACAGCACCGTTTTTTTAGGGAAAAGCTGCCCTAAGCCCTGCATGAAAGTCTATCCTGGCCTGTACGCTGTCCTATCCTTCTTAATTAAGGGGAAAAGACTCCCCTTCGCTCAGCCAAAGGCACACTCGGAGATACGCTGGAGGCAGACTAATGGATACAAATCTGAAAATTATAGGCTACGTCAGCTCTTCTATCAAAACACGTGCAGAAGCTCCCAAACAAGGAAGCGAAGGCGACATCGAAGCGATAGTGGAAATTAAGGAAGAATATGCCGCAGCAATGGAAGGCCTTAAGGCCGGAGGGGATATCATCCTGCTTTCATGGCTCCATCAGGGAGATCGAAGTTGCATGAAAGTACATCCCCGGGGAGACATGACAAAACCGAAACGTGGTGTTTTCTCAACACGTTCCCCTGACAGACCCAATCCGGTCGGCCTGCATCAGGTCAGGCTTTTGGAAATTGACGGGATGCGGCTGAGGGTACACCCTCTTGAAGTAATAGATGGCACACCCATAGTTGACATTAAAAACGCCGATAGGCCGCAAGAAAACACATCCGCACACAGCGGAAAATAAACTGGTATAAAAAATACAGACGAATACCGCCATCCCACGGGGTCGGTAAATGGAAACCGACCCCGCATGGGGTATTCCATAGGATGGAATATCGTGAAATATCTGGCAGTAACTACCGGGGACGGTATGTAATTCTGCCGCGAGTCAGGTCGTAAGGAGACAGCTCAACAGTAACCTTGTCGCCGGGCATAACTCTGATGCGGAATTTACGCATCTTGCCGGAGATGTGAGCAAGTACTTCGTGACCGTTTTCAAGCTCCACACGGAACATTGCGTTAGGGAGAGCTTCTTCCACGATACCGTTAACTGAAATGCCTTCTTCTTTAGCCAAAATCTTTCCTCTTAAACTTATGATATTTGTGCAGTAAAAAGCCCGCTAGCGCTTATGCGACAGCGGGCTTAACTTTCGATGATTTCCGGATATCGGAAAAAATCAAGACTGTCTTTAGGTACAGATTGGTGATGAGAACCCCTTGTCCTCACCAGCCCAAGAGGGCTTTATACCAATTCGTGACAAATTACCAGCGTCTGGGACGTGGTTCGCGGGGACGAGCTTCGTTTACTTTAAGATTGCGGCCGCCGAATACGCTGCCATCGAGGTTTTCGATAGCCTGAATAGCGCCTTCATCTTCCATTTCAACAAAACCGAAACCACGAGGGCGGCCTGTTTCACGATCATTGACGAGTTTAACTGAAATTACTTCACCAAATTCTTCAAAAGCAGCCCTTACATCTTCCTCAGAGGAACTCCAGGGAAGATTTCCCACGTAAATGTTCTTCGACATTCCAAAAACTCCATAAAACGTTAATGCTTAAAACAACCCAGACAGCCGGTCCGAACCATAAAATTCGTCACCACACTTTGGCCTATCTAAAAGTACACAACCCGATTACAGGCCATTCAACTAAATACCTATAAAGCAATCTATGATATTCGGCTGAAATCCGGTTTCCTAATTAGCCCCTTACCTCATTATAAGGAAAAGAGCAACAGGCCCACTAAAAAAAGATTATTAAATAATAAACATTTTCTCAGTGGACCTGCCAAATATCATCAAGCAAAAGCTACTTCTTGAGCCAGCCCATCATCTTACGGAGCTCACCACCGACCTGCTCGATCTGGTGTTCTCTGCCGATGCGGCGCATTGCACTGAAGTGAGCCTTGCCGGACATGTTCTCAACGATGAATTCTTTTGCAAACTCACCCTGCTGGATTTCCTTGAGGATCTTTTTCATTTCCTTGCGGCTTTCCTCGTTGATAACACGGGGACCGCGGGTCAGATCGCCGTACTCAGCGGTATCGGAGATGGAATCACGCATTTTGGCGAGGCCGCCTTCATAGATGAGATCGATGATCAGCTTGCACTCGTGCAGGCACTCAAAGTATGCAATCTCAGGTCTGTAACCTGCGTCTACGAGGGTTTCGAAACCGGCTTTGATAAGTTCGGAAAGACCGCCGCAGAGAACTGCCTGCTCACCGAAGAGGTCGGTTTCGGTTTCTTCACGGAAAGTGGTTTCCAGTACACCGGAACGGGTTGCGCCGATGCCTTTAGCGTAAGCAAGAGCGATATCGAAAGCCTTGCCGGAAGCATCCTGATGAACAGCAACGATAGCGGGAACTGCGCCGCCTTCGGTGTAGGTGCGGCGTACGAGATGACCGGGTCCTTTGGGAGCAGCCATGATTACGTCAACATCTGCGGAAGGAACAATCTGTTCGTAGTGGATGTTGAAGCCGTGCCCGAAAGCAAGAATGTTGCCGGGCTTGAGGTTGGGTGCGATGTCGTTCCTGTAGACTTCAGCCTGAACCTGGTCGGGAAGAAGAATCATGATCAGATCAGCCTGAGCTGCTGCTTCAGCTGCGCTCACAGGCTCGAAACCGTGTTCTTTTGCCAGTTCGTAGTTGGGTCCGCCGGGACGCTGGCCGATAACGACTTTGATGCCGGAATCGCGAAGGTTCTGTGCATGAGCATGGCCCTGGCTGCCGTAACCGATGATCGCTACAGTCTTATCTTTAAGCAGATTCAGATCAGCGTCATTTTCGTAATAAACTTTCATTGCTTTCTCCTGATTTTTCTCTTTGGCTCGGACACGAAACATAAGTGCAGTTTACAGGATGGCCCGTCCTTGAAAAAGGCCATCCGGTTTAAATGCTGTGCCGATTTTTGTTTGAAATTCAATTACCCTTGAAGGGCACGCTTCATGGCGACGGTTCCGGTACGATGGATTTCCTTGATACCGAACCGTGTCAGCAGGTTGATGAGAGCCTCAATCTTGCCATGGTCACCGGTGACTTCAATGGACACTTCGTCCACGCTGACGTCGACAACCTTACAGCGGAAGATATCAACAATACGCAGGATCTCCGCCCGCTTGGCATCTTCTGCATTGACTTTGATCAGGGCCATCTCACGCTCCACAGACTTGTGTTCGACGAGATCAACCACCTTGATGACAGTTACCAGCTTGCGGAGCTGTTTTACAATCTGCTCCACGATCTGTTCGTCACCAACGGTTGTAATGGTCATGTGGGATACTCCCTCCTCAAGGGTGGGAGCAACGTTCAGGGATTCAATATTGAATCCTCGCCCGCTGAACAATCCTGCGACTCTGGAAAGAACTCCGGGCTCGTTTTCCACTGTGATGGATAATGTATGTCTCATTACATCCTCCTAAACGAGCAGCATCTCGGTTAACGAAGCACCGGCGGGAACCATTGGATATACGTTCTCCTCCGGATCAACACGGACGTCGACTATGGTTGGCCTGCCATTGGCAAATGCCTCTTTGAGAACAGGCTCAACGTCCTTTTCCTCGGTAACCCTGTAGCCCACAGCTCCGAATGCTTCAGCCAGCTTCACAAAGTCGGGCTGGGCATCCATGCAGGTTTCGCAGTAGTTCCGTTCGTAAAAAAGCTCCTGCCACTGGCGGACCATTCCCAGATATCCGTTGTTGAGAATCACAATTTTAACGGGAAGGTTATTGCATACAGCGGTCATCATTTCCTGAATATTCATCTGGATGGAGCCGTCTCCGGCAATATTCACAACCAATTTGTCAGGGAAGGCCATCTGCGCTCCGATGGCAGCGGGAAATCCGTAACCCATGGTTCCGAGTCCGCCTGATGAAAGGAAAGTCTTGGATCTTTTAAACTTGTAAAATTGGGCAGCCCACATCTGGTTCTGGCCGACCTCAGTGGCAACAATGGCATCCCCGTTGCTTATTTCGTAGACCTTTTCCACGACATACTGGGGTTTGATATGCTTGTTATCACTTTTCTTGTAGCGGAGAGGATGAGTTGTGGACCATTCTTGGACCTGACGCACCCATACGGCATGTGCGACTTCCCAGTCGACCGCATCCAGATTGGGTTCCATCTCACTCTTTAATGCAGACAGTGCGCTTTTGCAGTCGGCAACCAGCGGCACGTGTACTGCTACGTTCTTTTGAATTGAAGTGGGGTCAATATCGATGTGAACAAGAGTGGCTTTAGGGGCAAACGTGCTGACTTTACCAGTCACACGGTCATCGAACCTCGCCCCGATAGCCAGGACGAGGTCCGCATTATTTATGGCCATGTTTGCGGCGTAGGTGCCATGCATCCCGAGCATTCCCAGCCAAAGCGGGTCAGTTCCGGGAAAGGCGCCCAGCCCCATCAGAGTAGCGGTCACCGGAATGTTCAGATTCCTGGCAATCCAGGTCAAATCATCCTCAGCTCCAGAGCTGATAACCCCTCCGCCTGCATAAATCAAGGGCCTTTCTGCCTCTTCGATCAATTTTGCCACTTTTTTAATCTGTAGCAGGTGCGGCTTAAGGTTCGGGTTATAGCTGCGAAGCGTCACATCTTCAGGCCATTCGAACTCGAATTTCTGCTGCATAATATCTTTTGGCAGGTCAACCAGAACCGGGCCGGGCCTTCCGGTACGGGCCAGGTAAAAGGCCTGCCGGATGGTGAAAGCAAGGTCCTTGATGTCCTTGACCAGATAATTATGCTTGGTGCAGGGGCGCGTAATCCCGACTATGTCCACTTCCTGGAAAGCGTCGTTTCCGATTAGCGGGGTGGGAACCTGTCCGGTGAAGATAACCACCGGAATTGAATCCATGTACGCCGTTGCTATGCCGGTTACGGTATTTGTCGCCCCGGGACCTGATGTTACGAGGCAGACCCCTACATCGCCGGTGGCGCGGGCATAACCGTCCGCAGCATGGATTGCACCCTGTTCATGCCTTACCAATATGTGCTTGAGCGGATAATTGGGCAGTTCGTCGTAAATATCAATTACGGCTCCTCCTGGGAAACCGAATACGACGTCAACTCCCTCCTTTTTCAGACATTCAAGAAATATCTGAGCTCCGGTGAGCTCCATGGCTACCCTCCCTTCTATTTATGCTGATCGAGCAAAGCTTGCAGCTTTGTCTTTCCAGCAAGTTTCTTCTTCTTAAGTTCTTTCATTTCCTGAGCTTCGGTGTCACTCAGGTAAGACTTACTTTCCATTTTAGTGATGAGTTTCTTGTATTCGTTGTGCTGACTCCATAGGGCACTGATCTGGCTGTCCTGACCTGCTAGCTGCTCGATGATTTCAATCTCTCTCTGTTCCATTTGAAACTCCTTTGCAAAGGGTTGCAATTCAGGCACCGGACGGAATTATCCCGTTCCAGCGCGGTTCGACATCGGACTCAACCAGTAAAACCTTTTTACGGTTGGTATGCCCGGATGCAATGGAAATATTGCGTGTTTTTATGCCCAGACGGGCAGCGACAAACTTGGTAAGAGCCTTGTTGGCTTTGTTATCAACAGCGGGAGCGTTTATACGTACGCGCACGCTTTCCTGATACTCCCCGGTGACGCCTTCATTCTTGGCGCCGGGCTGCACCCACACGGAAACCTTCCAGGAACGGTTTCCGCAGGGTCGAATGTAAGAGGGGAGTTCGTTAATAACTTCGTTCACTTGGCTTTTTTGAAAAACTTAAGTTTAGATTCAATGGCTTCAACTTTCTCAAGTTCGGGATCACCAATCTCAAGAGTTTTGAGGTGGGATTCAAGCAATGCTTTCAGCTCGACCTCAAACCTTGTTCTCTGCCTCTTAAGCTCGTTGATATCTTCGTGGATCTGCGCCAGCCTGTTATGGGCCTGCTGCAGTATTCCTTCAGCCCTTGCGTGTGCCTCATTAATTATAAGTTCGGCTTCCTTGCGGGCTGTAGCTTTGAGATCATCAACCATTTTCTGGGTAGTCATCAGGGTGTCGCGCAGGGTTTCTTCCCGCTGACGAAACTCGGTGATAGTGCTGTCTCTGCGGCCTACTTTCTTAATAAGCTGCTTCTTTTCGTCAGCAGTAGCACCAAGAACTTCGGCAAGTTCCACCATGAGCTGGTCCACTTCACTTTTTGAATACCCCAAAAAGGATTTGGAAAACTTTTTGTTTAGAAGGTCTATCTTTGAAAGGCTCATTCCCACCTCCGTGGTGCTACATTCCGTATGCAAGTCTGGTCAGGTTGCCGACCAGTGCAATGTCGAGCATCTGGATTGCCAGAAGAACAACAATGGGAGAAAGGTCGAATCCACTGATATTTACGAAGGGAAGATACTGTCTGACCTTGGCGAAAACGGGTTCTGTTACACTGCGCAGGAAACGAACAATGGGATTGTAAGGATCTGGGTTTACCCAGGTGATCAGGGCAGAAATAATGACCACCCACATATAGAGGTTGAGAACAATCGAAAGAACCTTCGCTACGGCAAGAATCACGTAATCCATCTGACTAACTCCTTACGGACTGAACCGGAGAGGCTAACCTCCAGTCTTGACTATAAACTGTCACAGCAGGCACCAAGAATCAACTCTTTTTAGGCCATTTGCGTGAATAAAGTCCGAATTAATAATTTATATTGAATGAAAAACTCTAAAACAGGCACAAGACGCTGCATTTATACACATTTTAATGCCTGTTTATACACGCCGATTATTTATCCCAGACGCTGTTGCGGGCTTTTTCAAGCAGGTTGCAAAGAGTCCAGTAGCTGTCGATATGCAGGCGGGCATTAAGGCCGGTGCTGCGGTATGCCCAGAACTCAACTCCCGCCCTTTCAGCGCAGCTTTCGTCCACCCAGGTATCCCCGATGTAAACAACCTCATCTGTCTTCAGGCCCCACTTGTCCAGAATGTAGTGAACTCCGGCAGGATGCGGCTTGGTGACAGGAAGAGTTGTGGAAGTAACTGCAGGGTTGAAAAAGCTCTCAATATCAAACATCTGCAATACCTGCGGAAGAGTATCGGTACGGTTGGTATTAATACCCATACGGATATTATTGGTACGCAACCACTCCAGCAAACGGGTCAGGCCTTCCTCCACCTGAATATAGTTCAGGCCTTCTTTAAGGTCCGGAAGCTTGCAGAGTTCAAGGGCTTCTTCGTGAACTTCTTCAGGAAGAATATGCTTCATGGATTCAAGGTGGGTATGTGCGTGAACGAATTTCTCCTCTTCCGGAGTCATAAGCTCGAGATCGTACCTTTTCTTGAACCAGTTATAGTACCATTTGTTTGCTTCAAATGAATTAATCAGTACCCCGTCGCAATCAAAGATAACGCCTTTGATTTTCTTCATTACTGTGGGAGGGGTTATACTACTGATATGTATGGATTCCATTTTAAGGATATCTCCGTTTTTATTGTTTTATTCCGCAGTAACAACAATAGTGAATTCGCGATCCAGCCATGGTTTTTCTTCCGGCAGGGAAGACATTCCGAGCAGCTTCCAGCATTTCTCGCGAAGAACCAGTGCCTTATCAGCCAGAATACCTTCTTTTTCGTAAAATTCTAAATCCCGGTCACGCCAGTAGGACACTGCCTCAACATCGGAAGTTACCAGCATGGAATTTTCAGGCAGCAGCACTGCAAAGCCTTCCAGCACTTTCTGCCACGGGAGAAGAACATCTGCCCCGCCTGCTCCGAGCTGATGTGCCATCAGCCCGCCGAGAGCCATGGCGCTGCGCTCGTCCTCGTCATCAACATCAAGGCCGAGGCTTTCCCCGAAACCGGACCATTTCTCACCAAGGCTTTCTTCAAGCCCCTTAAGCTCCAGATGTCTGGCTTCGTATGCGTAGACCAGAGCAAGAACAACCTGATTCTGCTGTCTTGTTGCTTCATCCATCTTGTTCTCGGTGACGGGATTAAGAGAGGCAAGGAGAGCATTCTGAATGGCGGAAGTTCTTTCACCGAACTGGTCCTTATCTGCAGACATGGGATTCACGATCATCTTGAACATGTCGCCGAGGCTTTCGCCGTAGCTGATAAAATCTTCAACCATACGGCGGCAGGTTGCGGACTCCACAGGAAGGTCCTCGGGGCGGAAAACAGAAATTTCGCCCTCCTGTTCCCGGTCAATACCCGGATCGAAAAGTACAGCACCCTCAACTTTCTCCGAAACAAGTTCCTCATGCATTTGCGGAAAATATATCAGCACGGCTAAACTCCATTATCTTTACAGGTAGAAATATCAAAATCCTGCGTTAAAACCGAATAAGATCCGATCCCAACTGTGCGTTAATCCCTATCCGGCTCAAACTTATTGCAGACGCCTTCACACTTATCAAGCTCGAGAAGACATATTTCATCGTAGAGGGCTGCGCAGAACGGCCCTTCGTCCTCTTCGGACGGAATCATCTTGCGACACACCACCGAGGATTTCAAGTGTTCTTCGATTCTTTGTTCCCAAAGATCATTGAAAGCCTTCTCGTCGAGCTTGAACGTATCGGCCTGACGCAGGAGATGATCATATTCACCTTCCAGTTCCCTGATCACCCTGCACCGCCAGTTTCTATTGTATCCGGGGTTAAGCATCTCTTCGTAAAGACACCTTCCCGAGATGAAGAACCGGCAGTTGCGCCCCGGCAGCTTAGTTACTTTTGCCAAAAAAAATCCTCCGGGCAATCCCGTTGTAACAAACTGATGCCCAATTTCTGGTTCAAAGGAAGAACTATGTTCGCATCAGCGGTTTGTAAAGATTAAAAACGTATATTTATCGTGCCGTTCCGGGATAAGAAGACATTCTTGACCTTAATGCCCTGCCCGTGTAGAAAGTGCGTAACCGTCTATCATTGGAGGAAGAAAATGTTCGGTCTTGGAATAACAGAAATACTTTTGATTGTGGTCATCATCGTATTGATCTTCGGCGCAAAAAAGCTGCCTGAGGTCGGAAGCGGACTGGGCCGCGCCATCCAGAATTTCAAAAAAGCAAGCAGTGAGCCTGAAGAAATTGACGTGACTCCGTCAAAAGATAAGGACAAAGAAGCATAAGAATCTGCAAAGATTTTATCGGCTGATGCTGTTAGCCAGACCCCGGTTTGTTATAAAACAGGTCGGGGTTTTATTATTCCTCAATCTCGGCGAACATGGACATTCCCCGCCTGAAATAAATAGCCCCGGATATGAAAGTGAACACCGCGGTTACAATTTCCACAACAGGTAAAAGCGTAGCTGTTTTCCAGTTGAAAGCCAGACTGCTGAGCACCGAAAAGACGACCAGAATCTGAAGGGCGGTTGTTATCTTACTGGTCCATAGCGGGTCAATCCTTTTCTCCACCTCCATTCCATAGAATTTCAGCAGGGTAAGCCCGCCCACAATGATCAGATCACGGGAAATGACAAGTACAGTCAGCCAGTTGGAAATGAATCCCTGCGCAGACAGGCAGAGAAAGGAAGTTACCAGCAGGATTTTGTCGGCCAGAGGATCAATCATGGCCCCGAACTCGGACCTTTGGTCAAGCACGCGGGCCAGAAGTCCATCCAGCGCATCGGAAAACCCGGCCACCATAAACAGCAGCCAGGCTACTCCGAAATTCTGATCAAGATAGGCAATCACAATTCCCGGAGTCAGCAGAATCCGAAAAAGAGTGATAATATTCGGGATAGTCCAGATATTAAGCTCTGGCACAGCTCCTGCCTTCTACTGCTCCCCTTCAAGCCCTTTGATATTAAAGCTCAGCCCGCGCGGGGGGAGATAATCGTTAAGATAACTGCGTAAAATCCACTGATCCGAGACCTCCAGAGACCAGCTTGCGGATACAGCTGTAGGCTGCATTTCCACATCAAGCAGTGTTACTTCCTGCACGGCGGAATCCCATGATTTGAGCTTGCGTCCAAACTCGCGCACACCCTCAGGATTGAACCAGCCTTTAACAACCAGCACGGCCTTGGGATTGGTCAGCACATCCGCACTGTGGGCAGCATAATACTTTTCCCACAGCTGAGTCCAGACGGTCTCAAGGCTTGAACCGGCTGCAAACCATTTATTTTCGGCGGTCTTGAGGTCTCCGCTCCACCTTTTTGAACTCACATGGCTCACATTGAATACTGCAGTGCCGTTTCCGGTAGCTCCAGTTGCATTCTGAACTGCGTAAAGAGAAATAAGCCTGCTTACATCCTCATTCTGATCCGCCTGCATCTTTTCATTTAAAGGATACTTGCCGTTGGAAATATTGATTTCAGTCTCAACGCCTTCGGTTTTAGCAGTGAACAGACCCATTTTATAAAGCGATTCACGCAGAAACTTGCGGTTTACATTAACATCAATGCTAACTGAAACACCGGCATCTTCCTGCTTCACATCCATATCCTTGTAACCGGTGATGTAATCCTCATAATTCTTGCCCAGCATCCATTTCAGGGCCTCTCCTCTTTCAGAGGAAAGAGAACCCGGAATCATGCGGACAGATTCGGCAAACAGAGCCTGAGCAAAAGCCTGAGTAACAGCCTGATCACGAAGCACTCGGGGTGCTGTCTCCCGTTCCGGATCAACAGGCTTGAAAATCTGAACCTTTGCTGCATGAGCAGGAAAAGCCGTTCCCATAAGGATAACGGTAAAAACGGCTACGAATAAACTTTTTATATCGAATGAGGAAAACACGTTTGCTCCGAATATTTAATTACTGCTGAGCCGGAACGGCTGGAGTTTCGTTGAGGGATTCTTCGTTAATATCATCTTCCGCCATTGCAGGACTTGCGGCGGCTCCGTCTGAGTCGTCAACAAGATCTCCGGGCAGGGGGGCTTTATGTTCTGTATCCGAGTCACCGGATCTGCCGCTTACCAGAATCACCACCGCGCATTTCTCGGTGACAGACTTGCGTTTCAGGACAGACCTTACTTTCGCGCCGTCTTCAAGGGACAGAATCAGGTTGCACTTTCCCGGCCCCTGAGTATTGACCGGTTTTACGGTAAGGGGGAATTTGCCCACGCGGTTCTTCAGGTTCTCTGAATTTCTATCGGTCATGTAAGCGACAAGACCGTTTTTGATTACAGCCTCACGGCTCACCGAGAAAGCACCGTAAACACCAACACCGTGCCCGTCATAGATGAGAGGCAGAAGCACCGGTGACGGGTTGAAATCACGGGCATCGATAACAATACCGCTGTGAACCACGGCCTCACGATCCTCAAGACCTGCATTTTCGGACAGCTCCTGAACGATGTTGCCCTCGGCTCGTTTGCCGGAGATTGTCGGGGCAATACCTGAAAGGAATGGAATGGTCGGCGGAATGATTATGGAAGAAAGACCATCACGAATATTCAGGGAAGCGGAGATATTTACAGCTCCGGACTCCTGCATGGAGGTACTCAACAGTGAGTTTTGTACAAATCCGCGCAGGGTATTCATGGTCTTCAGGTCATCCCCGTGGGTGGAGGCGATAGTGCTTCTGCCGTCAAGGCTGAGAGACATGACGGTATCCAGCAGTTTTTTGCGTGCCTCCACGCCGCCCTGACGTATTGCCAGAGCCAGAGTGCGCTGAGGATCAAGGGAGTCCTGCATGGGCAGAACTTCGGTGGTTGAGGAAACAAAACCATCACCCCAGTTGATCCTGCTCCCCGCCTGATTAACGACAAGCCCTCCGAATCCGTTCCCGTTATTGGGTGAAGATTCCTGAGCGCAGGCCACTGTAGCAAACGCAAACAGCGAAAAGAGAGTGAAAAATATATATTTTTTCATATCCATCCCATATTGACTAAATTTCATATTCAGGAATGTACTATCCTGCCCAGCCGCAATCCGCAAGCCACTGCCCTACAAATTCAACAGCCTTTTCATGATCTTCCGGGGCAAACCAGTGAATGTCCTTCTCACGCTTGAACCATGTGAGCTGACGCTTGGCATAGGCACGGGTATTTCTGGCCCAGAGCCTTCTGGTTTCATCCATATCAATTTCACCCCTGATATGGCGAAGCAGCTCATTGCAACCGATCCCGGTCCAGCCCGGAGCATTTTCATCAGGACAGATTTCCCATGCCCTGCGGGCCTCTTCCACCGCCCCGGCTTCGATCATCTTATCAATTCGCAAGTTCAGAAGCGGTGTCAACGAGTCAAGGTCGACCATAATCCCGATCTTTAGAAAATCATAAGGAGAAGGAGGAACTTCACGGTTATGCCACCACGTAAAAGTCTTTCCTGTGGCCTCATAAACTTCCAGGGCGCGGGCGTTACGCTGACGGTTATTGGGGTGCGTACGACTGCAGTAATCAGGGTCCACCTTCTCCAGCTCTGCGTAGAGAGCGGGCCCGCCCTCCTCTTCTGCGCGTTTTCTGATCCGCTCCCTGATTTCGTCCGGGATATCGGGAATGGGCGCAAGCCCGGAAGTTAGACTTTGCAGATACATGCCGGTGCCGCCCACAAGAACCGGAAGTTCGGCAGCAGCGGCAGCTTCGATCCGCTCTTCAGCCATCGCTACAAATCCGGCAGCATTAAGCACTTCGGAGCTGGGCAGAAAGCCATAGAGTTCATGCGGACAAACCGCCCTTTCCTCCGGGCTGGGCTGGGCGGTGATGACCGGAAAGTCGGAATAGACCTGCCGGGAATCAAAGTTGATGACACGGACAGGAAACTTTGCGGCCATTCCAAGTGAAGTAGCAGTCTTTCCGGCCCCGGTGGGCCCGAGGATGCAGACAACAGGTCGCTTAGTCATTCCTTTTTTCCGGCGGCACCAGTCTTTCGACCACTTCATCATAAATCTGGCGCGGGACAAGACCTTTAATATCGCCGCCGTTGATCGCCACGTCCTTGATGATGGAAGAACTGAGGTACATCCATTTGTAATCGGTCATTAAAAAGACGGTCTGGATTTCATTATCCAGCCTACGGTTCATGAGTGCCATCTGAAATTCATATTCAAAGTCTGAAACAGCCCGCAGCCCGCGCATGATAACGTTGGCGGGACTTTGAGCCACATAATGAACCAGCAGTCCGTCAAAAGATTCCACTTCCACCTGAGGGTGGTGCTCAAAAATGCGCTTGGCCATGTCCACCCTTTCCTCGGTGCTGAACTTAACGCGCTTGGAAGTGCTGCCCGCCACGGCTACAATAACTTTATGAAAGGTCTTTATGCCGCGCATGACCAGTGAAAAATGGCCGCGGGTGAACGGGTCAAATGTTCCGGGAAATACCGCTGTTACCGGTTTTACTTCTGCCATAATAATATCCTTGTCTGACCGTATAATTTGTTCACCAGCAGATCGAGGCGATCCACATGCTCGGACTCAGGAGGCTCAACCTTGTCCTCCACTTCCGCCAGAACAAACCCGTCTTCAGCGAGCCAGCCTTGTTCCAGAGCCGCATCAAGGGCTTTGGGCAGCAGGTCATATCCGTACGGGGGGTCAATAAAAATCAGGTCGTATGGTTTATCCGGAGCTTTGGACAGAACCTTGAAGAGATCCGTCTTGAGCACCCGGTATTCTTTGGGGGAGGCCCCTAAATCCTTCAGGTTGGTCCCTATTAAAGACGCAGCGCGGCCGTTCTTCTCCACAAAAACAGCGAACTCGGCTCCACGGCTCAAAGCCTCTATGGCAAGTGAACCGCTTCCGGCAAACATATCGGCAACGCGTAGGCCTTCCCACTCCACGCCACGGGATTCGAGCATGGAGAAGATGGCCTGGCGCACCTTGGAAGTGGCCGGACGGTAACCGGGACCGCTGGCGGTCTTGATTACACGTCCGCCGTATTTTCCGCTGATAAGTCTCATTATTCTACAATTCCGAAATCAGTTCTATCACCTGTCTGTTAATATCGAGCAACCTGTCCCTCAAATCGGTCTGGTTGATGAAGGACTGGGCCTTAACCTTATCCAGTCTGGAACGGAACTCGGTAAAAAGCTTTTCCGAATCCTTGAGCAGGAACTCCCAGTCCACCTGCTGCTCAGGCGCACCTATGCTCTTGACCACAGGCTGCATTTCCCCACTGGGAACAAGCATGAGTTCTTCACGGTAATCCGCAATATGAACCTTGTAACCGAGTTCCTGCTTGATGAGAGACGAAAGGACCTTCTGACCCTTGGCCTCGCCGTGGGTCAATATGATTTTCATGGCCGGGCTGTCAAAGTTTTTCAGCCAGTCAATCATTTCATCCTGTCCGGCATGGCCGGAAAAACCGTTGATAGTAAATATTTTAGCTTCCACTTTAAGCTTTTCGCCGAAAATGGTTATGTTATCCGCGCCGTTGACAAGTCTGCGCCCCGGAGTACCCACGCCCTGATATCCGACAAAAACCACGGCAGATTCTTTACGCCAGATATTATGGCGCAGGTGATGCTTAATGCGACCTGCGTTAGCCATGCCGCTGGCTGAAATGACAATGGCAGGTCCGTCGGTATTGTTTATGGCCTGTGATGATTCGGTATCAAGGGTGAATTTCAGGTTGGGCAGCGAGAGAGGATCTTCGCCGTTATGAATAAGCTCGGCGGTATCCATATCAAAAAACTCAGGATGGTTTCTGAAAACCTCGGTTGCCTTGAATGGCAAGAGGGCTGTCCAGATAAACCGGCATATTTTCAGGAAGCCTGCCTTCCTTATAAAGGAGGTACAAGGTGTAGATAAGCTGCTGGGAACGTTCCACTGCAAATGCCGGAATAACCACCTTGCCGCCATTGGAGTAGGCCCACTGAATTGCTTCAGCCAGTTCATCGCGGCTGTTGGAGGAATCCTTGTGGTTACGGTCACCATAGGTGGATTCCATAAGCAGGTAGTCGGCCTTCTCAATAATGCTCGGGTTGCGGACGATGAGCTGGTCCTTGTGACCGAGATCACCGGAAAATACAACCTTGGTCGAATCCCCGTTTTCCTTGACCCAGAGCTCAATGAAGGCAGATCCGAGAATATGTCCCGCATCCCTGAAACTGATGGTGATGCCTTCTGCCGGTTCAAGGGAGGCTCCGTACTGGACAGTCCGCATAAGCGGAGTAGTATTAATGGCATCCTCCTGCTCATAGAGAGGCTTGATGGGAGCCTGTCCCTTACGCAGACGTTTACGGTTGGCCCATTCAGTTTCCATTTCCTGAATGTAGGCACTGTCCAGAAGCATTATCTCAAGCAGGTCACGGGTGGGCTGGGTCATGTAGATGGGACCGCTGAACCCCGCGCGCACTGCCGCGGGCAGAAGGCCCGTATGGTCAATATGGGCATGGGTGATCAGGATAAAATCCAGATCCTTGGGGCGGTAATCTTCAATTCCCCGGTTTCTCTTTTCAATTTCAGCGTTACCCTGATGCAGGCCGCAGTCAACGGCGAATCGGGCATTGTCAGTTTCAACAATGTAACAGGAACCGGTAACGGTCTTTGCCGCACCCATAAATGTGATCTTCATTCATCCTCCAATATATCCGCAATTGATACTCATCCCAGCCAGACACTCAACTGCCGGGCCTTTTCAGACTATCATTATCATTTATTTTTTGATAGTTCGAATGCACTGTTACATGCACCAATTATGAATTTCAGGCAACACCGTAAACCCGTTGCCGCACGATATATAACTCAAGAGGTGGAAATGCACAGATCAAAGCAGTACGTTATCGACGACCTTTCCATGAAAGAATCGTGGAGACTTTTTAAAATTATGGCCGAAGTGGTGGACGGTTTTGAAACCATGAGCGATATCGGGCCCGCAGTATCAATCTTCGGTTCCGCCCGCGTACCTCAGGACCATCCTCTTTATCTGCAGACAGAACAGCTTGCCAGACTGCTCACAGAAGCAGGATACTCGGTTATTACCGGGGGCGGTCCCGGCCTTATGGAAGCGGGCAACAAAGGAGCTTTTGAAGCAGGAGGAGAATCGATCGGGCTGCATATCCATCTGCCCTTCGAACAGCACTCCAACCCTTATCTGAGCGTGAAGAGTAATTACAACTACTTCTTCATCCGCAAGGTTATGTTCATCAAATACGCGCTGGCCTACATCGCCATGCCCGGCGGCTATGGAACTCTCGACGAACTATCCGAAGCACTTGTGCTTATCCAGACCAAACGCATCAAGCCTTTCCCGATCATCCTCATGGGAACCGAATTCTGGGGCGGGCTGATCGACTGGTTCAAAAACAGAATTGTCGCTGACGGATACTGCAAGGAAGAAGACCTCAACCTCTTTCACGTGACAGATTCACCGGAAGAAGCCGTAGCCCATATCAAAAAGCACGTAATTATCTAATCCTGAAGCCTCCGGCTGCCCGGCCGGAGGCTTTTCCATGAGCAAGGGAATCAGGCCGATCTGCTCTCTGCATCCGTAAAATTTAAAAACCGAGTGTCATTCCTTACAACTGGAACCATTTTAATCATTGTCTGACCGTTCACTCATTGTCCTGATAGAACCTGAAACACATTAGATGTGTTTCCGACAGCTTTATAAAACTTTTTCCATTACAATCCCCCCTTAAAACCGCTGAAAAGGCCAAACTATATTAAAAAGTTTTTAAGGAACGGGGGCAGGGGAAGGCAATCCATGCAACAACACGATCAGAAAAAAGCATACATCTATGGACTCGCCGCCGTTCTCATCTGGTCAACGGTTGCGTCGGCGTTCAAGATTGCCCTGTCTCACATGCAGCCGCTTCACCTGCTGTTTTATGCGGTGATATTTTCCATTATCTCGCTGCTGGCAATCCTGAAAGTACAGAACAAAATCGGACTGATTACCGCAATGAGCAAAAAAGAACTGCTTAAATGCGGCCTGCTTGGTGCACTTAATCCGTTCCTATACTACGTCGTCCTTTTCAAAGCTTACGACCTTCTGCCTGCTCAGGAGGCCCAGCCGCTGAACTACACATGGGCCATAACCCTCTCACTTTTATCCATCCCTCTGCTCGGACAGAAAATGACCATCAGGGAACTTATTGCAATCTTCACCAGTTATCTCGGTGTGGTGGTCATCTCAACCCACGGAAACCTGCTGGATATCCAGTTCAGCAATGGTTACGGGGTATTTCTGGCACTGTTCAGCACCATTTTATGGGCGCTGTACTGGATCTACAATACCAGAAGCAAAGCCGATCCCCTGATCGGACTGCTCCTTAATTTCTGCTTCGGCCTGCCGCTCATAGCCATAGCCATGCTGATCTTTACAGGCCCGCCGCCGATCAATCTCCCGGCAATCCTTTCTGCCGCCTATGTCGGTTTTTTCGAGATGGGCATAACCTTCGCACTCTGGCTCAGCGCCATCAGGCTGACTGAAAAAGTATCGCGCATCAGCAACCTGATTTTCCTATCGCCGTTTCTGTCCCTTATCCTTATCCATTTCATCGTAGGTGAAGAAATTCTGCCCTCCACACTGATTGGACTGATCTTTATCGTCGGCGGTAATGTCATACAGCAGCTAGGTAAAAAATCCTGATGAATCGGGAAATTCAAATACCGCCGGAAGCTGCAGAATTTTGCAAAACCGCATTCAAAACCCGATGCCCGTCTTCGCACCGGAACTGATAGAATAATAAAAGAACAGGCCGTAATATCTCCTGAGATATTACGGCCTGTTCTTTTATTTCAGTCTGCCTTAAGACAGGGCTGCGCCCTGCCATCTATAAGACATAAATATTCATCCACTTTAGCTCAGACCTGGATGGCTGACCCTCCAGGAATAACCTTCAGATACCGGTGGATTGCCATTATCTTCAGCCTTCGTCGCTGGGCCTAAAGCTTGAAAGAAAGCCCTTACAAGCTGAAAGAATCCCCAAGATAAAGACGTCTGGCCTTGGTGTTCTTGACTATGCTTTCCGGTGAACCGTTCAGGATCACCCGCCCCTCGTAGACGAGGTAGGCCCGGTCGCAGATGGACAGGGTTTCACGTACGTTATGGTCGGAAATGAGGATACCAAGCCCCATATCCTTGAGCGATGAGATAATATCCTGAATGTCAATAACCGCAATGGGATCAATTCCCGCAAACGGTTCATCAAGCAGGATGAACCTTGGATTGTTGATCATTGCCCGTGCAATTTCAAGACGCCTGCGCTCCCCGCCGGAAAGATACATGGCCTTCTGGTCTGCCAGACGCAGGATATTGAGCTGGTCGAGAAGTTCATCTGCGCGTTTGTGGACGGCTTTACCGGACAGGCCGGTATGTTCGATGATGATCTCCAGATTCTTGCGCACGGAAAGCTTCTTGAAAATGGAACTTTCCTGCGGAAGGTAACTGACTCCCATACGCGCACGCTCATGCAGGGGCAGACGGGTAATCAGCTTCTTATTGTAATAAACATCGCCGGAGGTGGGCTTGACCACGCCGACAAGCATATAGAAAGTAGTGGTCTTCCCCGCACCGTTGGGGCCTAGAAGTCCAACGACCTCACCCTCGCGCACGGTCAGGTTAATGCCGCGGACAACTTCCTTCGGGCCGTAGCATTTGACCAGTTTCTTAGCGATAATTGATGACATAGATTATTACTCACCCACATTCTTGGGAGTGTAGAAGATCGCTTCAATGGGCTTGCTGCCACCGACCACTTCGGAGCGGTTCTCCTTGATATAAAACTTGATAACCTCACCCTGAACGAGGTTCGGGCCGTCCTGAAGTCTGGCATTGCCTTCCATCAGGATAATGGAATCAGCAACAACATAAGTCAGTTTATCACAGTCGCCCTTGCGATTGTTCATAACCACCTTAACATTGCCGGAAGCCACAATCTTTTTAATCTTATCCTGAGTATCTGTCAGAGAATCGCCTTCCGGTCTGAGATGTGCGGTCAGTGTCTCGGAAGTCAGGGTCACATCGAGACGCACAACCTTTACATTGCCGGAAAAGGTAATGCGGTTGCGGTTCTCGCTGAAAGTCATTTTTGTAGAAGTAATCTTGATGGGCACTTCATCAGGTCCGCCGGCAACTCTTTTCTTGCGCGGTTTTTCCTCTTTCTTCTCAGCCGGGGGATCTGCCTGCAGATAGGTGCCGTAAACATACCCTATGCGGCTTGGTTCCTTGCCCTGTTCAAGCTTGAATACGGGATACCACTTACCTTCCTGCGCTCCGACGACGACAGCTTGTCCCACTTCCAGTTTGTCAACAATAAGAGACTTGGCACTTGGCTCCGAACGGACGTTGAGCACAGCCATGGAATACATGGTTCTTGTATTGATGGGAGCATCGAGGATTTCCTGCATGGCTTCTTCCATGGCGGCAAGCTCGTTCTTGCGTTCTGCGGCGGCTTCTGCTTTCTGCTTCTCGGCTGCATCAATTTCAGCCTTGCGGGCATCTATATCGGCCATCTGTGCCTTTTCCAGATTCTTTGGATAGGCCGCCAGAAACGGTCCCCATGCATATCCCCATACCGGGGTATCTTTTTTTACAATGGTATCAATACGGTAAACAGCATACATACCGCCCTTTTCAGAACCGACCTGTGCGCGATGTCCGGGACTGAGCACCCCGACCGCCTTTGAACCAGCTGTGGGCTTTTCGATAACATGAATCTGGCGAACCGCATAACGGATGCGCGCATCCTTGAACTCGATATCAACATCATCCTTATTTATGAAACCAAGTGCATCGGCTTCAGAGGTAACAACGGCGTCACCCTTGAACACCGCATACCATCCGTCACGCAGAAAACCGACCTTGACCTTATCTCCGGTACGAAGAAGACCGCCGGTGGAAGACTTTACGGTACGTTCAAGGTGATACTTAACGTCCTTGCCCAGATAACGGACATCGCCCCAGTCCGCGAGGGGACTGTCTGCGGCAGCAGGAACTACAACCTTGCCGGAAATATAGCCCACCGGCCTGGCGTCTTTATCATCCGCTGCAGGATAAACAGGATACCATCCGCCCTGCTTCTCACCCACCAGAAAACTCCGGGCAGGTGAAAGAACCCACACAACAGGACCTTTAAGATTAGGCTCGGCCCTGACATTGGCTATGGATTTGGAAATCTTGAGTTCGGATTTATCATAGGCATGAGCCGCACCGGACGGGGTAAGAATACCCAAAAGCGCCAGACAGAACAGTACCGGAATAATTAACGCCGCCACCTGGCTGCGTGACAATGAAATATTATAAAAGATGCTATTCAAATGGATGCTCGCTTCTGTTTTTATCCGCATTACTCAGGCATTACCACCATATTGGGTGATATCAGGGCTTCCATGCCGTCTTCAATCATTATTTCGCGGGTGACAAGGTCAACCTTCACCTTTTGCGATGTGATAAAAGCTGTAGGACTCTGAACTTTGACATTTCCTTCCAGAAAAAGAAGATTTTCCTTGGGAATGAAATTAAGCTTCTCAGCCTTGAGAGCCATGTCTCCGTAGTGGCCTTCCACGTTATCCCAGAGCTTCAATCCTTCGCCTTTCTGGCTGACTTCACCGTGCAGGGCTTTTACAAAAACTTCCTTGCGGTCGCGACCAAGATAGTAGGTCACTCTCGGCTTATCAGCAATAACCAGCCCATTCTCCTGATCGTAATCGGCACTTCCGGCACGCAGAATCCACTCCACATCACCGCCTGTACCCTGAATCAGTTCAATTTCCTCAGCGGAAATATCAGACTGGCTCTTGTTGGACAGAATTGGATTCTCTACAGGTGAACGGGCCATGTGCGGATATGGACCGTATTTCTTACCCAGAATGGTTCCGGCCGCAACACCGAGAAGAAGCGCCAGAACAAAAAAAATAATGTAGCGGACACGGCTCATCTAGCCAGCCCACTCCTTCCAGATTTCACCAAGCTTTCCCTGAGCGTCCAGAATAAAGGAAATCGCCTCACGCACGGCTCCCTGACCGCCGTCTCTGGAAGAAATCCATCTGGCAATCCCGAACATCTCGGGCTGGGCATTCTTAACCGCCATGGGCAGTCCTACCCTGAGCATAACCGGGGCATCAATCCAGTCATCACCGATGTAGGCAACTTCTTTATCGGTAAGTCCTTTTTCAGCCAGCAGCTTTTCATAAAAAGGAAGCTTCTTTTTCTGACCGGGATAATATTCAGTAATACCGAGCTCGGTGATACGGTTTTCAACCGCACCATGATTAAGACCGGTGATAACGGCGATCTCAAGCCCTGCCTGCTGCGCGAACTTGATACCAAGACCATCCTGAACATTGAAACGCTTGCTCACATTTCCTTCATGATCGTAGTAAAGGCCGCCATCAGTAAGCACACCGTCAACATCGAGGATGAGCAGTTTGATTTCCTTTGCCCTGTTCTTAGCAGACATAGTTTACACTCCAGCCTGCAAGCAGATCTTTGATCAAGTCTTCGGTACGTTCAAGAGGCCAGCTGTTGGGTCCGTCACACAGCGCACAGTCCGGGTCGGGATGCACTTCCATGAACACGCCGGAAGCCCCCGCTGCAACAGCAGCACGGGAAAGAACCGGTACAAACTCACGCTGACCGCCGGACTTGCCGTCCAGGCCGCCGGGGAGCTGCACTGAATGCGTTGCATCGAAAACAACGGGACAGCCGAGAGATTTCATGATCGCCATGGACCGCATATCAACTACAAGGTTGTTGTAGCCGAAAGATGCTCCACGCTCGGTGAGCCAGATACGCTCGGTTCCAGCTTCACGCAGCTTGCCAACCACATGGCGCATGTCGTGAGGAGCAAGGAACTGTCCTTTCTTAACATTGATTACCCGGCCGGTATTGGCGGCAGCAACCAGCAGGTCGGTCTGGCGGCAGAGAAATGCGGGGATCTGGATAACATCGGCAACTTCGCCCACAGGTGCGGCCTGATCGGGAGTATGAATATCGGTAACAACAGGGAGTCCGGTTTCGTCCTTCACCCGCTGCAACCACTTAAGCCCTTCCTCCATGCCGGGACCGCGAAAAGAAGTAATGGAAGTGCGGTTGGCCTTGTCGAAAGAGCTTTTAAAAATGACCGTCACATCAAGGCGGTCGGCGATGTCTGCCAGAGTCTCAGCAGCGCGCAGAGCAACATCTATGGTTTCCAGTGCACAGGGTCCGGCAAGGATAAACGGTCCTGTCAGGCTTTTCTGATAAAGTTCATCGGGGGTCAAAGGATAATACCCTCCAGATATCGGTCAGGCCGGGAGCGTGAAAGTCACGCACCCGGCCAACCGTAATTAATCTTATGTATAACGATTACTTGTTACTACGAGCTGCCTTGATGAAATCCCTGAACAGCGGGTGCGGGTTCATGGGAGTGGATTTGAACTCGGGGTGGAACTGGCAGCCGAGGAACCAGGGATGATCGGGAACTTCCACGATTTCAACCAGAGATTCATCAGGAGAAAGACCGCTCAGCACCAGACCGGCTTCCACCAGCTGATCAGCGAATTTTTCTTTGTTGAACTCATAACGGTGACGATGGCGTTCCTGAATTTCAACCTGACCGTAAGCGTCCATAGCCTTGGTACCCTCAACAACCTTGCAGGGGTAAGCGCCAAGACGCATGGTTCCGCCCTTATCACTTTCTTCGCAGCGGCATTCGGTCTTCTCGGTGCGGTAGTCATACCATTCTTTCATCAGGTAAATAACGTTATTGGTTCCGTTAGGTTCGAACTCTTCGGAGTTTGCTTCAGCAAGTCCCATAACGTTACGGGCAAATTCAATAACAGCGCACTGCATACCAAGGCAGATTCCGAAGAAGGGAACCTTGTTCACACGTGCGTATTCAATAGCAGCAATCTTTCCTTCAACACCGCGGGTTCCGAAACCGCCGGGAACGAGCACGCCGTTACAGCCTGCAAGTTTCTGCTTAACGTTTTCGCGGGTGATTTCTTCAGAGTTCACGTAGCGCAGGTTGACTTTAACATCGTTTGCAACACCGCCGTGAATCAGTGCTTCGTGCAGGGACTTGTATGCTTCCTTCAGGTCCACATACTTTCCGACAATTGCAATCGTGGTTTCGCCCTTGGGATTCTTAAGCTTGCGGTTAAGTTCTTTCCACGGTTCAAGGTTGCAATTTTTAGCAGGAAGCTTCAGCAGTATAGCGATCTTCTGGTCCAGTCCTTCCTGATAAAAGGAAAGGGGAACTTCGTAGATGGACTCAACATCAACTGCTGTGAAAACCGCATCGCGGTCAACGTCGCAGAAAAGAGCGATCTTGCGTTTGATATCTTCATCCAGCTCAACTTCACTGCGGCAGATAATGATATCGGGATGGATACCGATGCTGCGCAGTTCTTTTACAGAGTGCTGTGTGGGCTTGGTTTTAACTTCTCCGGCAGCCTTGAGGTAAGGAACCAGAGTCAGGTGAATGTAAAGAACATTTTCACTGCCAAGCTCGGAACGCAGCTGACGGATGGCTTCGAGAAAAGGAAGACCTTCAATGTCACCCACGGTACCGCCGATCTCAATGAGAGCGACATCTTCACCGTCAGGAACATTAATTACAGCGTTCTTGATCTCGTCAGTAATGTGAGGAATAACCTGCACGGTACCACCGAGGTAGTCGCCACGACGTTCCTTGGTGATAACATTGTGGTAAACCCGTCCGGAGGTCATATTGTTTCTCTGGCTGAGCGGAACGTTAAGGTAACGCTCATAGTGACCGAGGTCGAGGTCGGTTTCCGCACCGTCATCGGTTACGTAAACTTCCCCGTGCTGGAAAGGGTTCATGGTGCCGGGGTCAACATTAATATAAGGATCGAGCTTCTGGATAGTTGCGGTGAGGCCTCTGGCTTTAAGCAACGCGCCGATAGATGCGGCGGCAAGTCCTTTACCCAGTGAGGACAGCACGCCCCCGGTAATAAATATAAATTTGGTTTTCATGAATGCTCCCGTCCCGTGGCGGACAATTTATTTTAAAATCTCGCTGTTACATAAAACAATTTGAACAGCGAATAAAGTCGGTATCCGTGAAAAAAACACAAAAAAGGACCATACCCGCTAACAATCTTGTATTCAGGCGTATCCGGGTGTAAAAAAATGTGTTAGCGGTACGTCCTGAGGAATATAGACTGTTGACGGGAAGCTGACCCGCAATTATGTTCCTCTCTTCAAAACACGGACTAAATAGTCTTGGAATATTTCGATTGTCAACATCTGGAGGACAAAAATATATGGCCCGCGTTAAAGTTTTGGTCATCACCGGTTACGGAACCAACTGTGAAGAGGAGTCTGCACACGCTGCCCGCAAGGCAGGAGCAGATGAAGTTGATGTAACTTATTTTTCCGATCTCGCAGCAGGAAAGCAGACCCTTGAGGGTTACAACTACCTGATCTTCCCCGGCGGATTCCTTGACGGAGATGACCTCGGCGCTGCACAGGCTGCCGCTCTTCGCTGGAAACACGCCCACACCACTGACGGTACACCGCTTGTGGACCAGATCAAAAAATTCTTCGATGACGGTGGCGTCATCCTCGGAATCTGCAACGGCTTTCAGCTGCTGGTCAAGCTCGGCCTGCTGCCCGCTGTTGGTGGAGAGTACTTCACCCGTCAGGTTTCCCTTAGCTACAACGACTCCGCCAAGTACGAAGACCGCTGGGTACACCTTAAAGCCAACCCCGATTCCCCCTGTGTTTTCACTAAGGAAATCGAGACCCTTAACGTACCCGTTCGCCACGGCGAAGGAAAAATCATCCCTGCAGACGATGCAATGATGGACAAGATCATCGAGAACAACCTGCACGCCCTGCAGTACATCGATCCCGAGTCCGGCGAAGTTACCATGGAATACCCCGCCAACCCCAACGGTTCCCCGCTTGGTATTGCAGGTCTGACCGACCCCACCGGACGTATTCTCGGACTTATGCCTCACCCCGAAGCATTCAACCATCCCACCAACCACCCCAAGTGGACCCGTGGAAACATCCCCACCCTCGGGCTGTCCCTGCTCGAAGGCGGCGTGAAGTATATTAAATCTTTATAATAATGCCTCCGGCAGACCTTAACGGCCATTGTTCCGGTGCCGCAGGCGGCTTAAATTCCTTTTACAAAAGAATTTAATTTACAGCCGTCAGCCCTTGCTGCTCGAAGTTGAACTTCCCGCCTGAGTGCTGGCGCAAAAATCCCAATAATATTTTATTTGGGCTTTGCCGTCCTGTTAAGGTTTTACTTCATTGAATGATTCAATTGGGGAGAGTTGATCAAGACTCTCCCCAATTTTTCTTTTTAAGCATTTTGTTAATTTTTCTTTAAAAAAGTTCGCCAAACAAGAAATCATCAGATCTTCCCTGCATATTTTCCGTAAATCTGATATAATGATAATTCAGAGTTTCCAAAGGCCCGCCAACTGATCGAAAATAATATCTTTCACGGATTTTATGCCTGCAAAAACCTGATCATCACCTTTGGACCGGAAAACAGAACCAGATAGACTAACGCCTTGTGCACCAAACCAAAGCCTCAAGGACCACCGAAAATCTCGAGGCACAGTTTTGCAAATGACGAAAATTATCACCAGAGGAAACCCGCCCGCGGATCCGCCGCAGGGGCAGACATGGCGTTCAATGATGGATGTCGCTATTCGCGAGGCATTCAAAGCCCGCAAATATGACGAGGTCCCCATAGGAGCGGCCCTATTTTCCGCTGATGGTGAGTTGCTGGGAAAAGGCAGCAACAATCCCCTTAAAGCAAACGACCCCACAGGACACGCTGAAATCAACTGCATTCGCAATGCCTGCGAAAATATGAGCAACTACCGCCTGCCGCGCGGAAGTATCCTGACAGTGACCCTTGAGCCATGCATCATGTGCCTTGGAGCCATCATCCACGCCAGAGTGAGCGGAGTTGTTTTCGGCGCTCCGGACCCGAAAGCCGGGGCACTGGTTTCTAATATCGAAGGAACAGACCTCCCCTTCACCAATCATAAATTCTGGGCAATAGGCGGGGTCAGCGAACAGGAATGCAAGGAAATTCTACAGAGCTTCTTTTTGCGGCGCAGGAAGTAACGGACCGGAAGCATTAAGCTTGCGGACCGTCAGCATAACAATCATTTATTCTTACCCTTTTTGTCTTTTTTAGACTTCTTGTCTTTTTTATCCTTTTTATCCTTTTTATCCTTTTTCAGTTGCTCCTCGCGCTCTTCCCGATCTTCATCCCTTTCTTTTTTCTTATTTGAGCGTCCCTCAGCGGCTTCGTTCTTTCTGTTTTCCTTTTCTTCCTTGGTACGCTTCTTTCGCTCTTCGCGCTCTTCATCTCGGTGTTTTTTCTTGTTTGCGCGTTCTTCGGCTGCCTCTTTCTTTCTGGCTTCCTTTTCTTCACTTGTAAGTTTTTCTTCGTTTTCATCATCGTCAGCAAATACAAATCCGCTCAAAAGCGTAGTGCCGGCGAAGGCTGTAAACGCAACCATTCCTTTAATCATCCGACGACGGGTAAATTTTGATTTCACAACAATCCTCCTTTATGCTGATTAATTCTAAAATCACCTATTTGAATCGGTATCAAAGATACCTATCTGATTACCAAGTCGAACTTTGATTGCCCCGGATTTGTATTTACCGGGCTCAAAGATAAGAATTACAAGTGAGCCGCCATATAGAAAGTGGCCCAGCTCATCCCCGCGTTTAACATTTACCGGGCCTTGGGCACTTAAAAATCTGTCCTCGAATATTACAGAACCGACGGTACTAAGCCCCACCGGAACTACACCGACCAGACCATATTTCCCGGTATCGATAATGAAATAGCCACGCTGGTAACTTTCAAAAGCTCCGAAGCTTGCCCCGTGGTAGCCGACATTTCCATCAATCGGCACGAACTTCGGAAAATCCTCCATGCCCAGCAGCGCGCCATCAATCAATCTGGTTTCCACAACTTTTCCGCCGACCGGGGAATGGTAGTGATGATAAGTATTGGGCATCAAAATGCAGGACATGGCCGTGCCGCCGACAAACCTCTCCCAGTATTTCGACCCGTCAAGAAGTTCCTTAATGTTGAGTTCCTGAGTTCCCTTGGTTGGAATGCGTGTGTTTTCATCCACAATCAGGGCCGGGATGGAATTCACAATTGCATCAGTAGGTGCTGAAATTACATAGTCCCTGTCCGGCATTGTCTGCGGGCGTACTTCATTGATATTTTCGAATTTGCGGGAAAAGAAAGCGTTATAAGAGCTGAATCCGCCATGGGCTGCTTCGGGATCGGGAATATGATATTCCTCTTTCTCAATGCGTGGATCGGAAAGCCACTCCCCGACATATTTTGTTGAAGCCTTGCTGTTAAGAAAATTACCGCGCTGCCATGCAAAACGATCAAAGAGATCAATGCCCGGAGAGGTCTGGAATGCTGCTCTGGCAAATGGGTTCTTGTAGGCAAACAGGTCCATCTGCTCGATATATTTCAGCCCGTTATCACTACTTCCCTTGGCCTTGGGCAAAAATGAACACCACTTAACAAAAAAAGGGACCATGTCGGCAAAGGATCTACCAGCCCAGGGATTGCCTCCTTCACGATATCCTTCAGGAGGCTGCTGCACATTCCTGAAGGCTTCATCTATCAACATCCTGAATACTTTATCATTCTTATATGAATCGACCATTCCTGAAATTGAATCTTTGCATGGACAGTCATCTGGAACACTCATCTCATCATCAGCAACAGAGACGAAAGGGAAAACCGATATAAGGACAACCAGCGAAATAAACATGTAAATACGTTTTTTCATGCCATGCTCCTGTGTTATATAATTTTTATGATTATAAAATCAGATTTTACGGTCAGCACAAATAGATCTGAATCAACATAACACAAAAAGGCATGAGCAATAAACGAATTACTTATTCCAGCAGATTTAAATACATTTATAAGACATTGTTTATATTTCAAAGCACACTAACCTGCTATTTCAACTTGCTAATTGCCTGAAGAACGGATATAAATTTCCCCCTCAAGGACCGAAAACGCCGGAATCGGTCTTTCTATTAAATGCGGAGAGGTAGCGAAGTCCGGCCGTAACGCGCTCGACTCGAAATCGAGTTATGGGTCAAACCATACGTGGGTTCGAATCCCACTCTCTCCGCCACAATAAAAACAGGGACTTAGATGTTTTTTATCTAAGTCCCTTTTCTTTTAAAATTCGTTCAATAGGTGATTTAATAGGTGATTGATTTGAAAAACGGACTTTTCTTGACCATGTGTTGACTCATCTCAAAAAGCAGTATCCTCAAACCATATCCCCCGTTCCACTCATTAACCAGTGGCGGCTCACCCCAGTCTGTTCACAGACCATGCAACGCTTTTTGCACGAAATTCAGGACCCATAAATAATAGTATAAACAAAATATGCCGCTATTCTCCTTGAGAACAGAGGCTAAAAGATGTGCAGAAACAATAGCTGTGCGCCGGTTATCCTTCTTTCTGCACCTTTCCTATAACCATAAGGAACGATGCGGCAGTAAAGAGCATCATTATCCATGTCATAGTCCAGGGCGTACCTTTACTGAACACGGCCAGCAGTATGGATGATATAATCCCGCTTCCGTACTGCAGTGACCCTATAAGCGCAGATGCAGAACCTGCAATATGAGGAACTTCATCCAGGGCTGCGGCAGTGCACGTAGCAGCAACAATGCCGTTCATGGAAAAAAAGATAAACACCATTCCCACGATGATATACATTCCACCAATGTCCGACTTAACAAAGTACGTCATGACAATAACAGCCGCAAGAGCGACTGTTGTTGCTATCTGCAATAGCCGGTGCAATGAAAAATGCCTGACCAATGACCTGTTTATAAAGCTCAGGATCATTACGCCGAGGATGTTAACGGCAAACAACCAGCCGTAATTCTGCGGATCTACCCCGAAGTAGGAAATATAAACTCTCGGTGATCCCGCAATAAAGGCATACGCGGCAACATAATAAAATGTCACACAAAGGGTAAAACGCATAAAGACTTTATGTTTCAACAGATACCAGTAATTAGCGAAAGAGCTTCCCAGCGAAAGAGTGGAACGTTTCTGTTCAGTTAACGTTTCAGGCAGCCAGACAAGAGAGATAAACATCATCCCCCCTATGGCGCTGAGCAGCCAGAAAATGGCATGCCAACTGCTGAAGCGGACAATCTGCCCCCCTATCAGGGGGCCGATAATCGGCGCTACAGCCATGATGATCATCAGGGTGGATAACATCTGGGCCGCCTGTGTGCGTGAAAACAGATCCCGAATCATTGCCCTTGCCAGCATAGGTCCGGTACATGCTCCGAATGCCTGAAAAATACGCCAGAAAACAATCTGTTCAATTGAATGGGACATGGCGCAGCCCGCAGCACCAATGACAAAAATCAACATGCCTATATAAAGAGGAATCTTTCGACCTATGCTGTCGCTGATCGGCCCCCAGAGAAGCTGGGCAAATGTGAATCCGATCAGAAAACCGGTGATTGTAAGTTCGGCATTACCATTCAATTCTTCTGCCATTACAGGCATTGCAGGAAGATAAATATCCGTTGAAAGTGAAGTAAATGCCATTAAAGCACCAAGGATGGTCATAAAGGCAATCCCGGTGACTATTTGTCCGTTGTTTTCCATGGCTATGGTATTATTCATAATAATCTCAATTTATTCTCAATTGTTGATTTACAGTCGCAAGCGGAAAAGGACTCAAAAGCTCAACTGAATTTGGTTTCCCACCAGTTGGCGAAAATCTGCTGACTGTCCGCAAGGTCTACCACTTCACCTATTTCAGGAGTTATGTGACGGTAAGGCTTATTGCTGCTTGCCCTTACAAATCTTTTGAAGGGGTCATCCCATGAATGGTAGGCACGGCTGAACTTTCCGGTATGTGAAGGCAGGACCGCAGCAGCATTCAGAGCCAAAGCCGACCCAGCCGAACTTTCCGGGGTCATGTGAACGTGCTGCCAGCTTTCGTTGTATTGCCCGCTATCGAGCATTAAGAGATCAAATCTGCCGAACCTGCGGCCGATGTCCTTGAAGTGAGGTCCAAAAGACTTAACATCTCACCGTTTTAAAGCAGACGGTGTTTTGATTTCTCAAAAGAGTTGTTCATCAAGAGAAGAAATCCCGACCCAAACAATACCAGACGGGACTTCTTTCGCTATCAGAGTAATTGCTGGTTTTTGCCAAAAGCTATGCGATGCTCTTTCTTCATTTCTTTATTATTAAAGAAGAGAAATCCGGGGTAGACCGATCCTGTTTAATTATTGCCTAATCGTCCTAAAGCTGACTGGAATTAATAAACAGCAACTCGAAACAAATGCCTCTTTATAGCGTTTGGGACAGGTGTTTATAAAAAGGTAAGCCTGCCGGGACAGCTGAATCTATCCAGACAGGCATTCTGACCATATAGCAGGAAATCCTAGCCACCAGATTGCGTAAGTCATAAACTGGCTTAAAGAAAACTTCACCAAGCCGCTGAAAATTGGAGACCTTGCATCTGAAACAGGCATGAGCACCTCCACTTTCCATCATCATTACCGGTGGCTGACAGATATGAACCCTCTGCAATTCCAGAAATGGATGCGCCTACACGAGGCGAGAAGACTTATGCTGATGGGACAGCTGGATGCTACCAGCGCGGCACTGCAGGTAGACTATGAGAGCACGTCACAATTCAGCCGTGAAAACAGTTCGGAGCACCGCTGTTACGCGATATTAAAATGCTGCAGCAAGGCAATGCCTGATATGGGATTATGGGATACAGCAGCCCTGGATCTTACATTAAATGGATACATAATTAATCATGTTATGCACAAATATTATGAAGATGTAACAGAGATTAACTGCCTCATTTCTTCAATCGTGTACGGAGGTTTTCTTGTATGAATCATAGCATGGCAATTAGGGCATACTGGCCGCAAATCACGAATCGGGTTTATACTATACTCTTCACTATGTTCTGAAAGAGGTACAATATGATGAACATGAATATACTCACTGCCAATCTGTCCATATATTTTTTCAAAATCAAAATTACAAACAGAGCATGTAAACCCGTATTTTTTTATGCATGTCCTCCTGGCACTGGCGCTCCTTTCATACCTGTTTGTCCAAATTTGCTTTGCCGCCCCTTCAACAAAATTTCCATATTCATCAACAAACTCATTCTCGCTTTTAAAAATTCCTACATCTCTAAACAGGTTTTTAGAAATGGAGATTTTCCAATAAGAACGGACTCTTTTGTGTGGTTTTATTTTTAATGAGTCGCATAACTTTATAAAATCATCTTCATAAGACTGATTTGAGTTGGGGGCTTGAGCTAATATCCGATTAATTTGTGCTGTTGTTTTTGTTCCATCCAATCCATCCCCCCTCCTATTCCTTTTCTCCTCATGCCTACTCATGTTATTATTTTTATATCCCGCGAACCTGCTGGGACAAAACATCAAAGTCCCATCAACTTCAGCACAAACATATTTCCACCCTCTTTTGATCGTCTTCTCGAAAAAATCTCTTTTTTCTAAATTATCAGATTTATAGTAACTGCTGAATTCAGACAAATTTTCCCAAAGATCATCTATAGATTCAATCATAGTTCACCAAATGATTATTCAAAATTTTTATAATGGAAATCCTAACTAAAAAAGTCGCTACGGCTGTTTCTTCAGGAAAAACATGCAGGTCTTACCTTCCCAACCCCCAGTCCAGATACAACACGTCATCCCACCTGTGCACCCACAATTTTAAATTCTCACTAACTCAAGATTATCTACCTTGGCTCTGATGGCAAATCAGTATTTTCGGAAATCCTGAAAAAATATTTCTCATACCCTTTATCTACAGTTGTTATGTATGGATTCTCAATTCTAAACCGTTTGCGTTTCTTAAGCTGCACAAAATCAATACTTTCCTGATAGTAATTTTTCCACAGATCCAGCAGCGATCCGTCTTCGTATGCCAGCTTCAACCCTTCACTTACCCTTTTTACGGCATCATCGTTACCTTTGGTCGTAAAGAAAAATCTCGGCAGCGGGTAGTAAAGCGCAAGGTTCTCTTCAAGAACCAGGTTCTTTATATGCCGGTGCGCGTTAAACTCTTTTTTAACCTCATTTATTCCCCGCGAAAACAAATCGAAACGATGATGGGGAGTCATCAGGAACAGGGATTCATAAAAAGGGGCTTCCACCACCTTGAACCCGGCATGTTGAAGAATGGGAATATCCTTCCAGCCTATCATCTGCCCGATGCTGAATTTCAGCAGATCTTCAAAAGTCCTGACCTGCTTTGTACGCCTGTTCACCTCCGGGCTGGTGAAAAAAACTCTGTAGCCGACAATACCCAGATCTGTTGGAAAATTTACATAGGAAAATCTGGCGCAGAGATCATCTGCAGCTGAAGTGTTGAACATGGGATTCTCATATTTGCCTATCTCCATGTTATGGAATGTCCTTTTCCAGTTCATTGTGGGAGTATAAACTATCCTGAACTCACCCCATTTCTTTCTTGTTTTTTCCAAGGCAAGCCTTAGCAAAGCATTTTCATAATCTTTTCGCTGATCGGTAGAACTTTCCGGCGCCCGGGCAGTAAATGTTGTCGTCTCTGCACAATAAGCCGGGGAGCTGACCAAACACACTCCCGATAACAAAATAGCGACAACTATTCGGTTAAAAAAATTAAATAAAAACTTATGCATCTCACAAACATCCAATTTAAATATTCCTTCGTGCCAGTATCTTTTATCATAACATATCATATTTTTATTACAAATCAGCAACGCTGTGGCACAGCCAGTAACATTTCATTTCTGTGCAATAAGTCCAACTGGTCAAATAACAACATAAACTGAAAAAAAAGGCTCGCACAACCAAAGTGCAAGCCTTTATTCGTAACGGAAACATCGTTAAACCATATTACTCCTTATCCATTAAGCCGTGCTGTAATTCAAGATTGATTTAAGCAGCCCGGCTGTTTTCTCGCGAACCTGCCGCAAGTCTTCTGCATTCGGACGTCCCTCTATATTACCAAGACGCCCTGATTTGTTGAAATGTTGCATCTTTTCAGGGACAAAAGCCCCTACCACGCTCCATTCATCGGCAACGGTTATTCCCAGATGTTCAAAAAGCTGGCCCATGTATTTCAGGGCCGGTACAGCCTCGGCCACACCGGTGTGCGGTCCTGCATAGGTGCAGTATACGCAGGCAAACTTACCCGGAATACGAGGTGAACCGGGCAGAATAAGCTGGTTATCCCGTGCATGAGCCATCTGTTTATCCATCCAGCCCAGCACGGATTTACCCGGCAGCCAGGTATAAACTCCGGAACCGATGAAAATTAAGTCATATTCCAGCAGATTGATAACGGAATCATCCTTTTTAAGGTTAACCGTTCTGAGCGTATGCCCGGCACCGGACACAACCGTCTCAATTTCGCGGGCAACCTTTTCAGTCTGGCCGTTTAACGAACCATAGAGGCTTAAGACATTCATTCAGCCACTCCTTCAATATCTCCTTTTTTCAAACGAATCATATAGTTATATCCCAGATCAATATATAAAACCTCACTGAATCCCAAAGGTCCGGCAACGGATTTTATATCTTTATCGGAAATGCGCATGTGCAGCGGCGGACCAAAATCGCTTCGTTCCTTCTTGCACTCCAGCACTGCAACCTGACCCGATGGTTTGAGAATCCTCCTTATCTCGCTGAAAATTCCGGGCCCATCTTCATTTATATTCATGCAATGCAACGAAGTACTCATCAGACAAAGATCAATTGTCGAATCTCCAAACGGGAGCGGTCCGACCATATCCCCTTTCACCGCCTTGATGTTTTTAAGCCCCTGATCAAGGGCCTGCCCTTCAAGCTCCATGAGCCTTTGAGCATTGCTGTCCAGTCCGTAGACCTTTCCTTCGGGACCTATTGTCTTGGCTGTTTCAATGCAGTAGTCACCCGGACCGCATCCCAGATCCAGAAAAGTGATTCCGTTTTTGAGCCCGAGGCCCATGAAGACCATTTCAGGGTCCTGCATCCAAAAACTTGAAGGACCGCGACCATGCCTGCCATGCCCCCCTTTGCAACCGATACGGGTCTTGTTTTCCATATTCATTTTATGCCTCATTTTTTGCGATTAAAGATTGTAGATGAATGAATCCACCTTGAGCCGGTTATTTTCATTCCTGTTACCGTCAAATGTAAGTGAAAGGGTCGGGGCATAAGGTTTATCATCAAGGCGGTCCTTGAGAATTCCAAGGCTGATCCCGGTATTCTCATACATGGATGTTACTGAAATAACGCCCTTAACCCCTGCTATCTCCTCCATGATCTTCGCTCCGCGGTAGCGTCCAAAGCCCCCGGCATAGTAACCAAGGCCGCGGTCCGCTATTTTCTTGAGGGTCCCGAATTCCTTTTCGTAGTGGCTCTGCTCACCAAGACTGGCGGAAATTCTTTCCAGATGCTCCTTGAATACAGCAATGTTACTGCGCATGGAGCTGTGAGCTTCGGTTTTGTTGTAGTTGTAGTAGTCGTACCAGTGGTTCCAGACATACTCGCTCAAAGGGGCGTAGATTACCCGCTGTCCGCCTTCTTCCAGCCTGCCGAAGGTATTATCGTTCAGCGCGTTGTTAAAAAGAACCAGAGGCTCTCCGATACCCATGATCATTCCGCCGTTTTCATTGCCGCTCAGGGTGTTGCAAAGCGCTTCTGCCATAAGCTCAAGCTTTTCTATGGACAGGTTTCCTGCCCCGGCAAGATCCTTGATGTACTCAAGGGATTCCTTGCGCAGATCGCCCGGTGTAAGCAGAACGAGGTCCCCTGCAAGCAGGCAGAGAAACAGAAGTTCGGCAGTCCGGTTATCCATCTGCCGCAGTTCCTCAATATATGGTGAGATAATCTGCACATTGTCCTTCCCTTCATGGTCCAGAACGCAGCGCAGGAACCGGCTGTACTGTCCATCCACCTCGGCTCCTTCATTCTGGGGAACCAGCACGCATGGGGAACTGCCGTTCGAATGGCTCTTTAATGAGTAGAGGATATCTCCAAGCAGTGCTGTAAGTGAGAAGTACTCGTTGCCAGATGAATACTTCCGCCCGAGATCGATGCTTTCCCGGCATGTGGGACCTGCTACAGCAGCATCAATCCCGTTTGCCTTGAACATGGCGCAGGCTATTTCCGAGTAAGGATACAAATTCGGAAGCAGCATGGTTCCAGATTTGTAAGTGGAGCACTCAATGGAGATATTGACCGGTTCGGAAGTCCCCTTATCAACAAGCTCTTCAATGGGCAGGGATTCCAACACAGGCACCTGACGCAGGCTGTTTACAAAAGCCTCCACCCTTGTCTGCACGCCTACGCTTGATGAGTGCTCATCCACCTCAATGGTCAGCGAGGGTTTACCCTTCATGATTTCCCCGTAGTAATGGGAGAAAACCGTATCAGGTCCGCAGCCGTGATGGGTCAGAAAAATGGGGTAAAGATTGGGATGTTTTGCCACAAGCTTTGCCGCCGCCAGCATGTGCTGCCCGAAAGGCCAGAACATATTTGGATGCTCATCAAAAATATGCGATTCCGGCAGATCATACAGCGGTATGGTCCTGTAGCCCATTTCGGCAAGTTTATCGGGTATGCCCATGTTTAATACTGGATCGGCAACACCGTATATCTTGGATATGAGCACAAAAGCCTTATCATCGGGATCAAGGGAACTTAAGGTCTGTCTTCCCCGCTCTTCCATCCTCTTTTGCAGCTGCTTGTAGGTGTTCATACCGGCCTTGATGGCTGCTGCGGATTCTTCCGGGCTTCTGCCCAGCTGTTTTCCAAGTTCAACAAACTGGTTCTGCATGAAATCCGGCCCCTGACTGAAAGCGATGGTCGGGCTGAGCAGTTCGATTTTCTTTTCACTCAGCTTCATGGCCTCATTGATAATCTTGAAAGCCAGTTGCATGTACGGGCAGCCGTAAGTCTGACGGGATTTTGAATTGGGATGAAAAGCGGTGAACAGATCCGGGAAGAACAGATAATCCACGTTTCGCTTGACCAGCTCGGCAGCATGTCCGTTAATAAGTTTTACCGGGTAGCAGGTCTCATCCAGTGAATATTCCTGAGCCTGCAGGATGGTTTCCCCGGACGTGGGCTCCGAGAGCAGCACATTTACTCCCAGTTCCTTGAAAAAGGTATGAAACAGGGGGAACATTCCGAAGGTGAAAAGGGTCCGCGGCATACCTACGGTCTTTTTGTCCGGGTCAGGAACAGGATCGTAATCACGGAAAATGAAATCCTGCACCTGTCTGTTGAAAGTTCCCGGAGCAAGCACCGCATCGGCATCCGGCTCACGTCCTGCTGACTCCACAGAAAAATCATTATCCAGATCGAATCCCTTGAACTGAGTCTCTGCTGTTTCCATTTCTTCCCGGGCCAGAATAGCTGCGCCGAGAGCCCCGGTAACACTGAAAAAGGGAGGCACGATTATTTCTTTTCCGGTAACTGAACGAAAAGCATTCACCACAGCCTGATTGTATGCCACACCGCCCTGCAGTAGAATCTTGTTCCCGGAAACCTTTCGGCCGACAACACGGTTGATGTAGTTTTTGATTATCGAGTAGCAAAGGCCTGCTGCTATATCCTCTATGGGATCACCCTGAGCAAGGTAGGCAGCGATGCTGGTTTCCATGAACACGGTGCAGCGTTCCCCAAGATTGATCGGGCTTTCACTTTTAAAGGCGGTGTCGGCATAATCATCCAGGGCAATACCTATTTTCTTGGCCTGTTCTTCAATAAAAGATCCCGTTCCAGCAGCGCAGACCTTGTTCATCTGAAAATCGGAAACAACTCCGTTTTCAATGGAGATAAACTTGGAGTCCTGCCCGCCGATCTCGTAGACAGTCTCAACATCGGGATAAAGGCTAACGGCTGCACGGGCCTGAGCTGTAATTTCATCCCGGACCACATCAGCGCCGATGAGCTTTCCGGTCATGTATCGCCCTGAACCGGTGGTTGCAGCCCCTGCTACACGAACCCTGTTCCTAAGCTCTGCACCAAGCTCCTTCAGCCCGGTCCGGACAGCTTTGACGGGATCGCCGGCAGTTCGCAGATACCGATAGCCAAGCACTTTGTTTTCTGCATCAGCCAGAACAACATTGGTACTGGTTGACCCCACATCCACGCCGACCCAGCACTCCACAGGCTCGCCATCAGCGGGAACAGGCGTGCAGTCATGCCTGCCTTCAGCATCACCTTTCCCGAACCCGGCTAACGGACTTAAGCTGGATACTTCGTCAGTTTCACCCATCTTCAAGGGATTTATCCGATTAAAGAGAAGCTTACCGTAATCAAGCACCAGCTTCTCTCTAAGGGCAATCACCGCTGCGCCGATGGCCCCGGCCAGGTCACTTTTTTCATGGATAAAGAGCTGCTCATCATCAAGATTAAGAACCTTGCGCAGGGATGATACAACAGCATTGTTGCGGGCCACTCCCCCGGTAAAGATAACAGGGGTGGCTAATGGCAGCCCGCGCATCACCGCATTTCTGTAGTTTCGCGCTGTGGCATAGGCCAGACCGCGAAGAATATCCGGGATTGCCACACCTTCCTGCTGATGGTGAGTAATATCTGTTTTAGCAAATACACTGCATCTTCCCGCAATTCTGGGCGTAAAGGCTGCCTGCGACTCTACCCGAGAATAATCCTCAATTTCAATGCCTATGCGTGATGACTGCTCTTCGAGAAATGAACCGGTACCTGCCGAGCAGTCCGGGTTCAGTGAAAACTCAAGTCCTGTTTTCTTATCTTTCGAAAAACCGGTTATAAAACCGGCCTGCTGCCCGCCGATTTCAATTACAGACGCGCACTTAGGGGCAATCAGAAGTGCGCCTTCAACAGCGGCTGCAATATCATTAACAGACTCTACAGAACCTTTTTCGGCTATGGCTCTGCCCCCGCTGCCAACAACAGCTCCGTACAAAACCCCTGAATCAAAGCCAGACGGCAGTTCTTCAAGAGTCTGAAGCAGTTCGGTAACAGGGTCCCCCCTGTGCAGTCCGTACCTGCTCCAGATCACTTCCATACTCTCGTTGATCACTGCCACTTTTACAGAGGAATAACCTATATCTATGCCAATACTGATCATGATTTTCTCCTGGGGACGCCCAAATAGTTAAGCAACTTAACCTTTGTCTTAAAAAAAGGGAACAGGAAACACGGAGTTTCCCGTTCCGGGGGCCTCTATTCGCTTAGTTTATTATCTTTTATATTTCCAAAGAGCTCAGCCAGACGTTCATCCACCACGGTTTCCACCACGGCAAGAACCGCAGACGCCGTTGCCAGTTGGGGATCGGTAAAATCATCCAGCCTGTGGATGAGATTGCCCATGTGCCTTTCATGGAACTCCTGATGAATCCTGAAAGCCTCCCAACCTTCTCTCGTAAGGCATGCCAGCAGCTCTTTCTTATTGTCGGGAGCCTGATCCTTTCTGGCGAAACCGCGCTTCTCAAGCTTGCCTACCATCTGGGAAATGGCACTCTTGCTTACACCAAGAGTCATGGCTATGGTTTTGAGGTTTGCACCTTCATTAAGCCCTATGGCGTGCAGGCACCGGATCTCACGCGGGGTGAGTTCAATGCCTTCGCCGATGGGTATTGGCTGCTCCTCAATACGGCTGTGCTTGTTTATGATGCGCATTAATCTGCCGGTCATATATCTGATCGCTTCTTCTTTACTGTTCATGTAAGTTTGATAAAGCTACTTACCCATCCTAGTCAAGTTAAAAACTGTATCGCAACGAACTGTACACATTTGAGTTGTTGCAGAACTGACCGAAGAAGGTCTGCTTTTCTGCACCGAAGAACAGGTTTGCACCGATCCCTATGGTTGTGCGGTCTGATATTTTGTACTGCATTCCGGGTCTGAGGTATGCATCCTCATCACTTGGGGAGTAGTACGAATCAAAGCTGAAGGTCAGATTCTGGTTAAACAGCTGCTGGGTGAACTGCAGGGTAATGACGTGGCGGAATTCATCCTTGGGATACTTAGGACTATGTGAATCCAGATAGTTATCATAATCCAGCATCTGCTCAACGTAGTACTGGATCTCGCAATTACTATCCATCCACAGCTCCTGAGCATAACCCACCAGATACCGGATCTGGGAGTTATCAACTTCGGAATTCTTCCCTCCCCTGCTGTCGGTTGAGTCATACCATGCAATCTCCATGTTACCGATACCCGGACCAAGCTGGCCCCGGATGCTGGCGCCATACACATTCAGTCCCGGAAAGGTGGCTTCATCGGCAGAATTCATCCCTGCGGGCTTTTTCCAGTTACCCCAGTAGCCGTAAAGTGCCAGCTCGTAGTTATTGATGTTACGGTAAATTCTTGCCGATACTTCATCGTCCTCGAACCATTCATCAGGGGTATCCGTATTCAGGATATTGTTTCGTCCGACAAGGCGATCCTCAAGGCCGCTCCAAAAGGAGATATATTCACCGTCAATATAACGGTCCGGCTCAAATTTCGGGGCGTAGACAAGATCGAGGTTTGCAAACTCGGTAAAAAAACTGACCTTGGCGGAATTGCATGGAGCCTTGAGGTATTCCGCATCTCGGCCCATGAAAAAAGAACGCCAGTCCTTGGGAAAAAGGTCGTTGAGAAAAACAAGACCTCCGGTTCCCCAGGTAAGGACCTGCCGCCCTACTTTCACATCCATAAAATCTGTGGGCCGCGAAAACATCCACAGTTCACGGGTTTCATAAACAATTCTGTTGGTTACACCATCCGCCCGAAGGTCTCCCTTGTATTTGAAGTCGGCCCAGTCGGTATAAGTAAAGATCTCACCTTGAAGACGTACCTCAGCCATGGAGACCTGCTTTTCCTCTGGATCATTCTGAGTCCGTCCTCCAAGTCTGGTTTCAATGAAACCATTGAATTCAGGGGCAGCAAACTGATCAAAGAAATCCGGCAGCTCAAATCCACCGGCTGAATCTTCCGACTGTTGAGCCGAGGCCGGGGAGGACGGGACCAACAACAGTCCCAGCCCCAATCCCAGCCAGAGGGCCATGTACATGATCTTCAACGAGTTCATCGCATCAGTTCCCGGGGAGGTCTACGCAGGTATCTTTCTCCGAAGATGCTTTCCTTGACCGGAATATCGTAATTCACATCAGAGAAGGTCATGACAGTTGTGCTGCCGGTCTCGTGGTTCATTACTTTCGATACAGTTACAGTAGGATAGGTTTCGCCTTTATCGGCTGAGGCTACCTGTTCCACCTTAACCACTTCCATAGTGCGGTACGGTTCCCCCTCCCCTTTGAAGTATTCCATCTTCATAGGCAGGTAGGTTTCCATATCCACGTAAGCCACATAGTGACTGAATTCGACATCCCCGGGGTCTTTCGGGGTATTTTTAAGAACATAAAAACCGTTCTCGGACCCGATCAGCTCGTGGACGTCTTCATGCAGGCTGCGACCGGAAATATCCTCATAAAGAAAATCGGAACCGGCAAAACTGGTGCGCTTGTCTCCGGCGGCGATCCTTTTTACCATGTCCAGACTGGGCATATACAGCCAGCGGGAGTCATCCTTGCCCGGCTCAGTGGTCTTGTGAACGAGGAATACCATTTTGCGGACATCGGCAGGTGCCTTGAAGTATGTCATGTACATCTGCTTACCGTCACCGGATCCCACATTCTTGCGCAGAGTGTTCAGATCGCGCAGACGGGTTCTGCCCTGACTGTCGGTAATCTCAAGATGCACTTTGCCCTTGCATGTTTCGCCCTGATAAAGGGCCATGTGGTTGGCACGATTAACGATGGTTTCTACATCAGGAGTTTCAGCACTTGCGGGCATGGCCAGCAGAGCTAAACCAAGTACCAAAGCCGCGGTTTTCAATATTTTTGGTGCACTGTACCGTTTTAAGAATTTCATTTCCTACCTCATGTATTGGAAGCCGGACTATAGTGCTCTTGGAGCCTCCGGCGGCCAAAGGAGCTAAGCCCCTTTGGAATCCCTGTTTGTTTACAAGTTATTATTTAAAATCAGACTGTTAATTTAACAAAACGGGTAAAAGGTTTTGATGAATTCAAGGGACTTTTCATGAAGTCTTCAGAGCTTTTAGAGAAAGCCTTGGAGCCTCCGGCGGCCAAAGAAGCTAAGCCCCTTTGGAATCCCTGTTTGGTTGCAACACTCTAAAACCCTTAATTATTTACTTCTACAGGAACACTCGTTGCTTGTGATTCATCCTCTGGGATGCTTACTTTGTCTCCGGCAAAAAACCAGTTTGATGCAAGGGTGATAATTGCCGGCATGGCTACCAGAGTGAGCACCCCGGAAAGCATCATGATGGATGAAAGCAGCAGACTTGTTGTGCGGTAAGGTATAAGCGCAGAGATGAGCATGGGCAGAAAGCCGATGGCGATTACAAGCACATTTCGGGTAATCGCCCTTGCCGGGGCTCCGTACATTCTGGGCAGGGTTTCCTTCCAGGACCCGGTCTCGGCATAGATCTTCCTGCTGCGCTCGACGAAATGGATGGCAAAGTCGACAGACATTCCAAGGGTCAGCACGCCCAGTACCGCCACCGGCATGTCGTAATCTTTACCGATCAGCCCGATGAATCCGTAGATGAAAACAATGGTAATGGTCAGCGGTACCATGCACAGCACGCCCCACTTAACGGAACGGAACAGGAACACCGCCATAATCAGTACGATGGCAAAACTACCTATGAACGAACGCAACATCCCTTCAACCATCTGGCTCTGCCAGGCAACGTTGATATAGGTCAGCCCGGCCCAGTTGTGAGCGACAGCCACCGGCGGAGGATTTTTAATAAAGTAGTCGGAAACAAAATGGGTTACGGCTTCCATGACTTTGTTATCCCCGCTGGAGAGCATAAAGACCACGCAGGCGCCGTTGTAATCAGGAGTTACATAGTGCCAGAGATCGTGAGGCCTATGGCTCTGCTGGAACTGCATGTAGCTCTCCCCTACTCCCTGAAGAGTCTCCGGCACACGGTAGTTTGCTTCCTTGCCGTCAGTCAGTTCCTGATGAATTTTGCTGACCAGATCGGTGGGAGCAATGCTTTTGCCCACAAGACCGGCATCTTCAATGGCCTTTTGGAGACCGCCGAGATAGGTAAGCATTTCAGGATTCTTGAACGGCTTCAGAGCCTCTTTCTGGAGACTGAAGAAGCTTGCAAACTCTTCATAGAGGTAAAAGCCTTCTTCACCGGCATTCTGGGCCATTTTTTCGGCCTGCTGCACTGCCTTTTCAAGAAAGGAAAGTTCCGGTCCCATAGACTGGGGAGACTCAAGAAGCTGCACCATAAACTGCTCTGCCGCAGTGCGTGCAAAGGAGAATTCCGGTGTCAGGGTTTCCGAGAAAGCCATGAATCTTTCCACCAGTCTGCGCTTTTCTGATTCGGAGAAGTAATTTTCCTTATCCTCGCTCTCAAGAATGAGATATGCAGGATAGGTTCCCCCGAAATGTTTTTTCAGGGCAGTATCTGCAAGGCGAATGGGATGGCTGGGTGCGAACCACTTTACCGGGTTATCGTTGATCTGAATCTTGCTGATGCCCCATGCGGAAACAACAATCAGAATCAGGAATGTTGCAAGCAGGGGCTTTGCATAGCGGTAGGAAACTCCCCCGGTCTTCTGAAGCACTTTTGCCATGAGGGAACTTTTACCCTGTTTGCGCTTAGAGAACCCGAAGTTGCTGAAAATCCGGGCAGGTAAAACCATGATGTATGCAGGCACGAACATAATGGTCAAAAGCCAGGCGACCATGATGCCCAGTCCGACAAATACACCGAAAACCTGAACCGGGGGAATAGGAGTGAGGGCGAGTGATATAAAACCGGCAGCTGAAGTAAGCGAGGTGTAAAGCATGGGCATGAAGAGGATATTCAGCACCTCGACAATTGTCTCTTTTCTCCCCTTTTCAGCCGAATAATGGTCAAAAAATTCCGAAAGGATGTGGATGGAGTCAACCACCGCAATGGACATCAGAAACACCGGAATCATTGAACTCATGATATGAACTTCAAAACCGAAACCGATCATCGACCCCATTGTGATCACGACTGAAAGCGTAGCAATGATCATGGGCAGGAAAGTAAGTGAAAGACTTCGGAAAAACATAAACAGAAGCAGGAAGATAGTGCCCATCGCCAGCGGTGATGCCAGTGTCATCTCGGAGAACATTTCAATGCCGATGGCATCCTGCGCCACGGGCAGCCCGGTGATATGGTATTCATCATTACCACCCAGTTCCTTAATTTTTTCCTGCAGGGCGGTGTAGACGCGGTAACTCTGGTACTTATCGGTCAAAGGCAGGTAAAGGCAGATCGCCTGACCGTCCTCGGAGGCCATGTGCCCGGACAGCATGGGGTTGGAGAAGATCTTTTCACGAACCTCATCGGCCTGCCCCTGCGTGTGAACCGGGCGCGGCATCAGCCAGTCGAACGAAATTGTCCCCGGACCATCCTGACTGATATGTTCCACCATGGAAGGAGCAACCATATCCACTTCGATAACCCCGTCTTTCCGAGAAGGATCATCAGGATTATCCCAACGCAGGGTCTTGGCGAAATTCGCAAGCTCGTAGACACGCTTTAATGTGTCAGGATTAAACACACCAGCAGGATTGTCTTCATTAATTACTCCAAGCACCACTATCTCAGAGAGGGCGAACTTCTGTTTAGCCTCATTATGAAATACACGGGAAGGCTCATCAGGAGGAAGCATGTGCTCCGGGTCCGTATCGATAACTACCTGCGGGAAGAACGATCCCGTGAAAACGGTAAGAAGCAGCAACAAGATGATTGTGCTCCAGCTCCGCCTGGTAGCAAATGAAATAAGCATCTGTTTCAGTTGATTCATTATTTTTACCCCTGTTTAATTGTATTTAGTTAAGCTGCTTAACTATTATTGCAAAAAAAATTAAGCCGGACAGAATTCACTCTTACTCGCAAAGCATAGCCGGAACCTGCCTGCAAAACTACTCACGCAAGATTAAAAAATACCCCGAAAAAATATCCAATCATGAAAGGCAAAAGAACCTCTCATGCAAACACATAAACTGCCCGCAAAACCGGGTGTAATTCAGCAGGTAAGCTTCGCCGGACAGCAAGCGGGTTGCCCTGCCATGCTGGGCAACCCGGACCTGAGCCGATTCACCTGAATCGGCGACCACCATAAATCAACAATCACTTACCGTTCTACTCAGAATACAACCTTTCCTGAGATTCAGAGGGGCAGGTGTCATGTTTTCCGGCCAGCTCGGCCACAATGAACCCTGCAAAGCAAAGCAGCCCCAAAATTATATAAAGATCCTTCATACCCAGCCTATCCCCGATGTGACCAAACAGCGGAGAAGCGGCCATGGGCACAATAATGAACAGGCTGCTCAGCACGGCGAACCCGGTGCCGGAATTCCTGCCTGCACTTACCTGCATCATAAGTGTAAAACTCCAGACCATTACAGCACCAATCAGAATATTATCAATACTCAGCAGCATTGCGGCCTGCCAGTAAAGCACTGTTCCGGCTCCACTCAGAAATACCGTGTAGGCAGCCAGCAGAATCACTATTACGCAAAAGACTCTCAGGAATGCCTGAACGCCCACACGGTGCAGGAACCAACCGCTTAGAAATGTCCCTGCAAGCCCTGCCGGATATGCATAATGCAGCAGAATCATTGCCACTGATTTGGAATTGAAACCGAGATCAACCAGCAGGGGGGTACGCATCTGAATGGAGGTAAAAGCAAATGCCGTGGGCGCAATAAGAACCGGGAGAACCCTGAGAACCTCTCCCCTTTTCAAAAAAGAGAGTATTCCGATCCACTCCTCGCCGTCTTTATGGCCGCAGGTCTTAACAGGTGTGATTTCACGATGAAACAACACCGGAAGACTCAGCACAAAAACAATGATGGCAAGAAACAGGCACAGGGTATGCCAGCCGAACCGGGAGTTCATGAAAAGCATGACCCCGCCGCCGAGCATCAGCCCTGCAAAGCGGGCTGCGGACTGCACCGAGTTTCCCCACGGGCGCTCCTCCACCTCCAGAATATCAGTTGCGTAGCCGTCAACAGCGATATCATTAGTTGCCATCACAGCGCTCAGGACAAAAAGCAGGATATACATCACCGCGTAGTTGCTGTGGGGAGGAAAAAACGAAATGCAGATAAGCAGCAGTGCCCCTATCCATTGCAGCGGAAAGATCCACGACCTTCGTCTGCCAAGTGCCGGAATATACTTCCGGTCCACCCATGAAGCGCAGAGGAACTTAAGCGCCCACGGCAGATGCAGCGCAAAAATTCCCCCGATGGCCTTAAGGTTCACCCCCTGCTCCCGGAGAATCACCGGAAGACTTCCGAAAACATAACCAAGGGGAATCGCCTGACACAGGTACATGGAAGCAAGCAGGGAAATCTTGAACAGCTTTGACTGTTGTTTTGAACTGCTATTACTCATATTCATTTCATTAACCTCATTATTATCGCCAAGCTGACAGTTAGCACTGGACTCAATCGTAATTCCACCCGGAAAAATTCAATTTTTACCCCATTTATCAAACTCCCCGCGGCCCTGTCGGACAGCTGCAGCCGGCCCCGGATAAGAACAGGAAACAGACAGGGTCATCAGCAGCCAAACAGGGAACTACGCTTCAGGGTCCGGGGATAAAGAAGGCTGGGAAAGGAGACTCCTGCCGAGGAATCCCCCTTTTCCCGCCAGCCGATATTTTTAGAATCTGTAATCTATCGAAATACCGAAAGTTCTGGGAGAACCGTCCTCTGCAAGACCGGCGGTGGTGTTTTCCATGATCACGTATTCACGATCAAGCAGATTCTTGGACCAGAGGTAGACATCAAGATGCTCGCCTTCAACACCGACTTTAAGGTTAACCAGTTCATAGGGGGCTTCCTTAACGGTATTGCCGTCATCAAAATAGCGCGAACCGACACCGACCAGATCGGCACGCCCGAAAAATCCCCACTGGCCCACAATACTGCGGCGGTAATCCGTGCTTACGGTGTAGGTGTAATCCGGAACACCGAAAACACGATTGCCCTTGTAATCAACACCATCAGAAGGCGAATACCTGTCAAACTCTGCCTCCATCCAGGTAAACGAGCCACTCAGGTTCAGGCCCTGCGTTACTGCAAACTTTGATTCAACCTCTACTCCGAGCCGGTGAGAACGACCGGCATTGGCGGTGTAGGGCTGCATGCTGTTTGCCTGAAACAAGGGAAGCTGTTCATCTTCAATGGAAGTATAAAAACCGGTAAGGTTGAAATTGAGTCTGTTATCAAAGAATGCGGATTTGAACCCGACCTCGTAGAGCCAGCAGTCTTCCTCTTTATAGGAGTCATGTCCTGCCGGTGCCGAGGCATCGTTGAATCCCCCGGCGCGGTGGGCGCGGGATACTGTTCCATAAAGTGTTTTATCCTCGCTTACGTGCCATGCAAGGGAGACCTTGGGTAAAAACTTGGAAAAGCTGTTTGATGCTTCACGGTCCACAATACTTGTCTCGGAACCGCCGGAAGGAGTCTGGTAACGTGAAATATCAGCTGAAGCATACTCATACTCATACCGCAGCCCCAGAGTGAGGTCGAAATCATCATAAAATGAGTATGTGGCCTGACCGAAAAGGGAAGTTCCCACATTATCCTTGCCGGTTTTAAAGCGCGCCCGAGAATCGGGAGCGGATGAATCCGCACCATAAAGATTGGTGATTTCGGTATCTGAATCCATAAGGAAGAAGTTGACCCCGGCCAGCCAGCTTAGCTGCTTTTCTTCCTCGGGGGAGGAGAATCTGAGTTCCTGTGAAAAATCGCGATCCTTTTGCAGATAATTTTTACGCATCATATCAAGCGGTGTGAAGTCGGCATCAATTTTCTCATCACTGTCAAAATATCTGTAGCCGGTTACGGAATACAGCTTACCGAAACCGGTTGTGTAATCAGTGTTCAGGGCCACCCCCCAGCAATCATTTTCCTGACTTCCTTCAAAATCATGTGAATAATGATAGGGGGCATCCTCATTATAACTTCCGCTTTTTACAAAGGAGTTACGCGAGGTTCTACGCATGGTGTAGGCCCCGTCGTCATGGCTTTGAATATCGAATGACAGGGTCATATCAAGATCAGCTGAAGGCAGGTAACGCAGTTTCAAACGGCCGGATTTACCATCCTGATGCCGTCCATCATCGCCATCGGTGGAAACGTCGTTTTCCATATATCCATCCCTGAATTCACCAAGACCGTATATCCCCAGAAACAGCTTGTCTTCAATAACAGGGCCACTCCAACTGGCCCGAAACTCTTTGCTGTGATAATTGCCGATTCCGGCCCCAAGGGAGCTTTCAATCTCGTTTCCGGGTTTTCTGGTATAAACATTTATAACCCCGCCGATGGTGTTGCGGCCGTAAAGAGTTCCCTGCGGCCCTTTGAGAACTTCGATCTGCTCCACATCGAACAGGGGGAAGTTGAACATGTAGGGTTTGGAGTAGTTCACTCCATCAACATAATAACCGCTGGACGGCTCACCGGTCGGCAGGCTCTTGATGCCGCGCAGGAATAAAAAGCCGTGCCTGCGGCTTCCGAAGTCGCTGAACTCGAGGTTTGGAACATGCAGGGCAAGGTCATCAGTGTCCTTGATATCCATATCCTTGATCTGAATATCATCCAGTGCAACAACACTGGCAGGTACATCGGTTATTTTTTCAGCTCTCTTCTGAGCCTTTACCGTAACCGGGGCAAGATAAAGACCGTCTGATGTAGAATTGTCCGCAAATGCTGCTGAACCGAAACACAACATTACTGACAATATAAAAACAGTAAAATAAACTTTTAATTGATACATACCTTCTCCAATAATGCTGACCAGAACCGCCCATTAAATAAAAAATCAATCTAAAGCGCAGTCTGAGTTAATTTAGTCAACACCTATTCGAGAATGATAATCAAAACTACTCAGCAAAAATTATATTTTAACCAAATAAACAAAAAAAGGCCTGCATTAACAATTAATGCAGGCCTGTACAGACAACAAACCAGTCAACATACCTTTACAGCATTCAGTTAAGGTATGATGTTTTTCTTCCTCTTATAGAGTTTAAATACTTCTTCGGCAACACTCCGTATCTTTTTTTAAAAGCAGCACTGAAATGACTTATGTTTGTATATCCAAGTGCCCATGCAACTTCACTTACATTCATATCACCATCTTCAAAGAACATTCTTGCCTTGCGCAGTTTGTATTCTTTGAGGTAGGCAAATACAGTCATACCATAGACATCCTGAAAACCTGCCTGAATTTTGCTTATGCTCATCAGGTGTTCACGGGAGAGTTCAGCCATACTCGGCGGTGAATCATAATTACGGACAAGCTCTTCCTGAATCGCCTTGATCTGATTGATCTCATGCGAAGTAAGCACTGAAGCACGCTCCCTGCAGGGGGACTCCATCTTCATTACCTGCAGGCCTATCAATTCAAGAGCCTTGCCTTCAAGGTAGATTCTACTGCAATTGCCACCGGCAAGACCGTAGAACAACTCGTTTGCGGCAGCCTGAACAACAGGGTCCATATCGTTATGAAGCATGAATCCCGGACCACCCTGATTATCCAGTACCCTTTTAAGGTCGTTATGTATCACATCCATATCTGTAACCAGCAGATCGTGAAGAAGTTCAGGACTGATGTGCAGGTGGACAATCCGTGCCTTTCCCCTGGCAGCAGATTCAACAATCCCCGACATTTCCTGTAAAAAACCTATTCCTCCCCTACCGGCTGCATTATCAATACGAATGGGTCCAAGCGGAGTTTCATGAAGATCGTTTACAATCGAGCCTTCCAGAAAAAAACCGAAATCAATGTCCGTATTCTTTTTCTGGAAACTGAATGAAAAATCTTTTGTAAGGTCGGCTTCAAAACCACTGACCCTTAATCCGGGCCTCAACTCAAGCTCCATCCAGATAGGATTATGCCCGTTACTGCCCCGGCATCCGCCATAAGAATTGAACTCACGAACAGCACTTATCCGGGAGGCCTCATCTATGCCGCAACAAGCCTTGTTTATAGCTGAAAAAGTTTTTGCCGCCACTTTGTTAACTCCTGATTGAAACACCATCAATTGAGGTTGATTCTCATTTCCTTCAAGGAAATATAGTTAATCTCCTTAACTGTCAAGCAGCACTTACTATTGAATGCTGCCTGATGACAAGGTGTTCAGATCCTTTAATGCGGAAATCCCGCTTTCTGCCTGCGATGAATAATCTTTGTCACTTAAAAGATAGGAAAATTCATTCATGGCTGCTGACCAGTCCCGCTTTTCCCATGCGCAGAAGGCCGAGAACAGACGTGCTTCGGAATTAGAAGGATATGCGTCAATAAATTCAGACAAAAGTTTACCGGCTTTATCAAACCGCCGCGATGCATAAAGGATTCTTGCTTGTTCAACAGCAAGATCGGGCTGTTTTGAAACCGCCTCCTGCAGCACTGCAATTGCCTGCTCATATCTACCGGCAGTCATATACAATGCTGCGATCCGCTTTGCCTTATCCGGCTCAGGCTGCGGGCCGTAAGCCTTTTCCAGAGCCTGAGCAGACCTCAGATTTGCCCCGCAATAGTTATAGATTGCGGCCAGCCTTTCATAATCATCGCCCGCCACGTTACGGTTCTGCTCCTCTTTCAGGCGGCAGGAGCATTCAAGAGCAGCTGCAGCCTTGAGATAGAGATTTCGGTCCATGTAAACCTTCGCGAGCATTTCCCAGCAGAGAGCATCCTGCGGATCAGTTTCAAGCCGGGCGTAAAGAGCCTGCTGCGCCCGCTCCAGCTGTCCCGACCGGATAAATGCATACACCCCGAGCTGAATCCACTGCTCCCTGCTATCCTTTCCGGAAAGAAGCTCAGCCATGACTTCAGCACTTGCCGCATACTCTCCCGCGCTGTAATAAGCGGCCCCGGCCTGATACAATAGCTGGGGCTCGGCCGGGTTGGAAAGCCTGAATGCTTTAACAAGCAAGGGCGCGGCGTCCAGAACACGTCCTTCTGCATGAAGAAGGACAGCCAGATTCCGGCAGAGCTTTTCATTCTGCGGATAAAGATCATAGCCGGATTGAAATGCGACAAGCGCCTCTTCCGGGCTGCCGCTGCGATGGCATGCCGTTCCGAGAAAAAGGTATACTTCTACCGGAACATCTTCTTTTGTTTCCATGAGATACGCCTTTAACACTGCTTCTGCGTCTGCGGATTTATCCTCTTTCAGCATGGCTGATGCAGCCGACAGGACGCGACGTGCACCCGGAGGAAATTTTCCTGCCTGAGCATTTTCGCAACACACAGACAAAGCTGCAAACAAGAGTAAAATGACTATGAATCCTTTTTTCATTGTGTAAGCTCGAAATTAAAAGGTATCAAAACCCATGTATCCACGGCGTTTCCATCATAACGTCCGGGTTTGAACATCCAGCGTCTGGCCGAATCCAGCGCAGCTTTGTCAAACACTCCCTGCGGGGTGGAAGAATGGACAGAGAGCTGCTCGGCACGCCCCTCCCTGTTAACCAGCAGTCTGACAACCACTTTTCCTTCCACCCGGTTGCGCCTTGCCCCGTAAGGATATTCCGGGGCGACACTGCTCAGCACCTGCGGTTTGACATCCACCTCATCAATGCTGAACCCGCCACCCCCAAGGGCAGACATATCCGGAAGGGCCATCCCTCCCGCCATAAGCGGATTTATCTCTGCAGAAAATGCAGGCAGCTTTAAATTCAGGGCCGGACGTGAAGCAGCCGACTGCCTGCGTACCGAAAATTGCTTTGGAAGATTCTTGGGAGGCTCCGGTTTTTCTTCAGGAGGCTTTTCAACGCTCTCACGCTCCCTGTCCGGTTCCGGCTGGGCAAGGCGGACAGCCCCCCTTGCAACATCCTGAACTTCAGGGCGGCCTGAATCAGTCAGGAAAGTCATCCCCAGACTGATCATCCCGGCAATTACAAATGCAATGACTGAACTGCCCAGATAATCACGGACTCTGTTGCTGCGGCACATTATTCAGGCTTCCTTGCCGCAACGCTGATATTTTTGACCCCAGCCAGCCTGCACTGATCAAGAACCTGTACCAGGATACCGGTCAGGCTCGATTTGTCGGCAACTATCACCGCCGATCCTTCAGGATTTTCCGACAGGAACCTCTCCATGTATGCACGCACCGAACGGATATCCAGAGAACGCCCTTCCGCAAAGACCAGCCCCTGCTCGGTCAGCCCCAGAATTACACTGGCCTGTGCTTTTGTCTGTGCTGTTTCGGCTGATGGCCGGTCCACCTCCACCCCGGCTTCACGTACAAAGCTGGTGGTAACAATAAAAAAGATGAGCAGGATGAATACCATATCAATGATCGGAGTCATGTTTACCTCGCTCCTTCCGGTACGAACCCGCCTGCTGCTGCGAATATCCATGGCCTAATCTCCCCCGCCGGTTACGGCTTCAGCTGCGCACTGGATATTGATGCAGAAGAGTTCCATACGGGCCCGGATTTTCTCGGCACTTCTGTAAAGAAGCCCGCCGACTATCATGCCCGGTACCGCAATAACCAGACCGCTCTGGGTGGTGATAAGAGCTTCGGAAATCCCGCCGGCAAGTGCCCGGGCGTTCCCGGTTCCAAAAATTGAGATAACATCAAAGGTATAGATCATCCCGGTAACAGTTCCGAGAAGCCCCAGCAGAGGCGCAACGGCAGCCAGTATGAGAATAGTGCGCACATGTCTCGAGACTCCGGCATCAAGGCGGATTCTCAAGGCTTCGAGTATGTCCCTGTTCAGGCCGGAATCACTGCAGTGAAACATGCGGTACTCCCAGATTATCTCCTGCTGCCAGCGGGCCAGATCTTCAGGAATATCAGCATCGCAGTCTCTCATCATACGGCTTAGTTCATCACGTCCCAGATCTCGCCCCCGTTCACCGGCAAAACTGCGAAACTTGTATACCGCAAGGGTCCACATAACCACCGAAACAATCAGCAAAGGAATCATTGTGTCCCCTCCAGCCTGAATCTGTCCCATCAACTTTTCCATAAGATCATGCAGCATCATGAAGCACCTCCTCCTTTGCAGGACCGGAACTGTTTCGCATCAGGGCCACCGTGAATCTTGCGCCATTCTCCTCAATATCCCCGAGAATCTTATCAACCCGGCGATCGAGAATATGATGCAGAAGCATGATGGGAACAGCCACGGCAAGTCCGAGCTGGGTGGTGACAAGAGCCTCGGATATACCGCCGGACATCATCCGCGGATCCCCGGTCCCGTAAACTGTAATTATCTGGAAAGTATTGATCATCCCGGTGACTGTACCAAGCAGCCCCAATAACGGTGCTACACCGGCAAGTACCCCAAGAGTGGGCAGAAAACGCTCAAGCATGGGCAGTTCCTTCAGCAGCGCACTTTTGAAACCGTTTTCTATAACATCACGGCTCTGTCCTGCATATTTAAGGGTGTGTCCGAGTATCCGGCAGGTGGGAAAATTCTTTTTGCAGTCGCAGAACATGCGGCACTCCTGCCATTTACCGCTGGAAACCATTTCCAGAATATGCTGCATGTTGCGCTCAGAGTTGGACCTGATACGCCCGAGGGTATAAAACCGCTCCAGCACCAGCAGCAAAGCAACAACACCGACCAGCACAATAGGCCAGACCAGAAGTCCGCCGCCCTCAAGCCATTCCGCAATGCTTTTATGTTCACGGGCAAGACGCTGCAGGGCCGCTCCATTTGAAATATCCACCGGGAAAAGCCCGCCCCTGCTGTCAAAATACCTGTTCAACATTCACGAAAGGGTCCATCCGGCATCCCCCTGCACAGCGCCGAGGCCGGTGCCGCCCGCAAGAGGGCGCAGGAAGCCGGTTTCCCCGTCTGATGTGCGATAGGCAGCAGTGAACAACCCTGCACGCAATATTTCACCCTGCGCGGCAAAGCCGTCGGCAGCAGTAAATTCACCATTGCGCAGCACGACAGCTCCTCCGGCCTTGACCTCGTCAGCATACATGGAAACAAGCTTTTCAATTCCGCTCAGCCCAATTATGCTTCCGGGCCGAAGCAGTTCATCCAGCTGTGCCAGACGGGTCGGAAACTCTGATGAGGTAAGGCTTTCATGAAAACTTTCGCGAGCCTGCCTGACCGAAGAACGCATGGTTCCTTCAATGGTTTTAAGCTCATGGGCCTTTGTCTCCAGCTCATCCTCCAGCCTCTTTTCCAGCTCGAGCATGGCCTTGTATTCCTTTTCCAGTTTGTCAAAACCTGCCTGACTGACTGCGATGGACTGTTTCAATGCCTTGTATTCCCTATCAAGCTGCTCCTGCTGTGATTTCATAATCGCACGGGTTCCGGCTGCTTCGGCCGTTGTATCGGAAACACTTTTCATCACTCCATCAACAGTAGCGGCCCAGGTCTGCGCATGGGCGGAAGAGGAAAATATGAAAAGGACGGCAAAAGCCATAATCAGCTTTCTCACAGCACACCTCCGATAGGCAGCGAGAGCATTTCAACCGCCCTTTTACGTAATGCCATTTCCTCGGCCTTCTTTAATTCCCCGGCAAAAGAAGGTTCCAGTTCCTGCCAGTTTCCAGACTCGCGATTCCAGGACCCGGCCCCCTGATTATCCAGAGTGCGGTAGAACAGGGCCAACCTGCCCAGACGGAAAACTTCAACCTGAGTCGGCCTGCCGTTCAGCTCAAGAGTCTTCCCAATACACTCAACGCTGCTCCCGTATTGTGCCTCTACCTGATAAGCTTCAAGAACACGGCGCAGTTTTTCACTTAAAGTCAGATGATAATCGTCCAGAGATTCCCGCAGGAAAGTCAGTCTCCTGCTCCGCTCCTCTGTAAGAAAAGGAAGGTCGTCAGCCACCAGTTGCTGAAGTCTCCCAAGAGCCTCCTCAAGGAAAGGACCAAGCTCCATTTCAATGCGCTTTGCTTCCTCTTTACGCTTCTCAAGACCGGCAATCACAGCTTTCTGCTTTTCCACGTAACGGCTGTATTTCATATTCTGGAAATCAAGCCATGAATCCATCAGCTTCATATTCCTGATTTCCTGCGCCAGCTCTTCCTTTTTCTCCGTCCAGCGTCGAAACTCCTTTTGAGTTACGGATTCCTGCTCAAGTGCAGTCGCCAACCGGTCGTGAACGGCTGTTGCTTTCTGGTTTGCTCCAGCAATATTTGCAAAACAGAGCAGAACAAGTAGGGCCAAACATATATTTTTCATCAATTCCCCCGTGATAAGAAAAGCGCAATCCTCTGGATTCAGGCACTTGCGCCTTTAGCAAAGCACCGCGCTTTCTTTTTTGATTATGAATTTCAATTTCGACTAAATCATATAGGCAGACAGCAATGGCGGGTCAATACGGTCTGAAAAATGGGCTGTTTTTTTGATCTCTCGGGGCAATTTACGAACGTGGGGCATTGATCGTTAAATCAATTTTAACTTATTCAAAAAGCACAGTACGCAAAATACAACTAAAATATTTCGGAAATCGACCTTTTAAAGCATCTTATTGTAATTTTGCACTAATTTTAATGTCATATTGATTGGAGAGATTAAATTGAGTAGTAATAAAAGCTAATAAAGAAATTTTATCGTTATCTGCCATCTCAACACCACTTAGAACGGCCGCGACAGTCAGGACGATCAAGACGATTCATATACTTTTTTAAAGCACCAGCTCTTCAAAACCAGTCAATGGCATTTTAAAAGCTCATAATATCAACCAATTTAAAACAAGGGATAACAGAAATGAAATTAAGACCACTTGGTATAACAAAGGACATTCTTGAATCCATCGGCCTGAACATTGCTCATACATACGATGATCTTGTTTTTGTTGAGCACAACCCTTTTCTGGTCCAGTTTGATGATGAAAACCCCAGTTCCCTGAAAATATTCTTTAATGCTGAATGCAATCCTGAAGCTGCTCAGGAAATTGAGAAAAACCTTAAAATAGCTGCGGATCAAAGAGACTTCAGCATCGTTAATTGCGGTCGTTATGAAATGCAGCAGAAAGAGGGAACTGAAGAGATTGAACTTAAATTTCTTTCCTAGGTTTCCTGCAACTTGCAATACATATTGTTTATTCCTGCCCGGCCCTGTCATATAGGGCTGGGCAGGATTGTCTTTTCTGGAAACCGCTCTGCACTATTAATCGAGACTTTATAAGCCTCCTAAACCCTTCACACTGCGCTGTTACATGCAATCCAAAAATCAGGATGGGCACAGGCGGCCTGCACAAATCCCTGCGGTTAATTTTAGAAGCAGTTACAGATAGGCAGGAGTTTTATAGACACGCACTACAACTGTGTACCGCTCTTCCAGACATCCGTTTTTTCGACCCATTCATCCTCAGGCCATCCAAAAGTAATCTGTATGTCACAACCGCTTTGATTTACAACAGGGTCCGTCTTAGCTGTGTTTGTTATAGAACCCCCGAACATGGACAGGGCTGCTCGAATAAATACCTGCTCAAAATCATAAGTACAGTCCTGAATGGTAATCGTGGTTTCTCCTGAGGCATAAGAAGTGGCAAATTCTTCATTATCATCAGCAGGTATATAGGAAACATCACCCCACAAAGCGTATATATCCTTCAAACCGCTTTGAGGTATACCCAACTCAAAAATAACGGCTTCACGCTGCTTAAAGCGGCTATACAGATCAGTTGATATTCCCATATACCTATTGGCAGGCTCATATCCCTGATTGATTATCATATAAATCCCTTCTCCAGACATAGGAGGACCGATTACAGTTCCTCCTCCATCCGGTGCTGCAAAGCAGTCAAGGCAACATGCATTGCGCAGATTAAACTTAATATGATCCATACCAACCTCCTTAAAATAAGTCATTAAATTATAGATATTTCACACAGCTAAAGCCTTTCAGCCATAATGTACTTCATCAAAAAAGGACGCCATTTCCCATGCATCTCTCAAATTTTACGGACCCGAAGCTTACATTACGCCAACACTATTATTTAAACAACAACATATAAAAATTTACAGATTGACGGCTCCAGCCACCCGCTTAACTTCAAACCGAAACTCAGGAATTTTGCTTTGCCATGAAGTCCTCTCCCCCCAAAAACACTAGACATTTTTCCTAACATGTGCTGAGATCCTCCAACTTTTATAAGGCAAAACTGCCGCGTGCGGTTTTCGCCTCCCCTTCCGATCAGTTCTGTAGGCCTTGAATCTTACGGACGCGCCAACTCGATCAATCCCGGGGTTATCTAAGAGTATGCCCAGCAGCCGATTTGTTTCGGATTCATTTTAATGATTCCGCAACCACGGATTCTTTTGCCGTGATCGGTGTTCTCATGTGAACCATCACCATCCTATCCATCACACGAGCTCCACAATTTTGCGGGGGCGACTCTAGTTTACATATAGCTTTGGTTGAAGATTCCATATCCGGGAGGAATATGGGAATGCTTCGACGTAACTTATTGATTATGTGAGTTGGTACATGTTTAATTTCAACAAGATGTTCAAGGTAGCAGTCGCCCTTACTGCTATGGTCATGATGATGGCAGTGTCTGCCAACGCCGCCAAATTCAAAAAAGAATATAAAATGCAGGTTACTGTGGGACCCAAGTTTTACTGGGGAATGGGTGCCACCAAGTTTGCGGATCTGGTACGCGAAAAAACCAACGGCCAGATCAACATCAAGCCCTACTTCGGCTCCGCCCTGCTCAAAGGGGCACAGCTTAAAAGCTCCCAGATGGTTGCCAAAGGCGTAATCGACTGCGCCATGGACTCCACCATCAACATCAGCCCGGTTATCCCTGAGGCCAACATTTTCCATCTCCCATTTTTCCTGAATGATTTCGAATCAATGGATAAGGTAAAATTCGGGGAAGCAGGTAAAGCCATCTTCGCTGCCATGGAAGCAAAGCGCCTTCAGCCTCTGGCATGGGCGGAAAACGGCTTCCGCCAGCTTACCAACTCCAAAGTGCTCGTCAAAAAACCTGAAGATATGAAAGGTCTGCGCGTTCGCGTTGTGGGCAACCCCCTGTTTATCGACACCTTCCGCCAGCTTGGCGCCGACCCGGTCAACATGAACTGGGGTGACGCTGTTGCAGGCTTCCAGCAGGGTGTTGTGGACGGCCAGGAAAACCCGGTGGGCGTTCTGATTCCGGTCCAGATCTACCAGTACCACAAGTACGCTACCATGTGGAACTACCTCGCCGATCCGCTTATCATCTACTGGAACCAGCGCGAATGGAAACGTTTTCCCAAGGAAATTCAGGACCAGATCATGGAAGCAGCCAAGGAGGCCGGACGCTTTGAAACGGCTCTGAGCAGAGCGGGTCTGGACGGCGACAAGTCCCTGAACATCCTCAAGAATGATTTTAATTACACCATGGAAGTTCCTGACCCGATCGCCTTCATGGAAGGTAAAGGCATGGAAGTTCATTCCCTGACTCCTGAAGAGCTCAAGGCTTTTGAAGAAGCCACCCTTCCTGTCTACGACAAATGGGTCGAGAAAATCGGACCTGAAGTATACGAAAAAGCCAAGGCCGATATGGGCCGCTAAGCTGCTTGGGGGATCAATTCTATCCCCGGCCTTTGATTTTGAATTCTGTCTGCCCCGAAAGCAATTTTCGGGGCAGCCCTATCATCGGATTCTGCAACGGAATTCGAATTCGGGAGTTTACCTGTGAGAAAGTTATTATTCGGTTATCGGCTGGACCACTGGCTTGTCGCCATTTTCATGGCAGTCATGGTTCTGATCGCATTCATCAATGTTCTCAGCCGATATATTTTCCATTTTTCCCTTGCCGCCACGGAAGAAATCACCATCAACCTTTTTGTCTGGGTTACCATCATCGGGATCGGTATTGCTTTTGAGCGCAGCGGACACCTTGGTATGGTCACCTTTTTCAATCATTTTCCCAAAAAACTGCAAAAAGCCTCAGTGCTGATCTATTCCATGCTGGCAGCAGCACTGTTTCTTGTACTGAACTATTACATGATTCAGGCCATCTATGATGAAATAACCCTGTTTCAGGCCCGCTCGGCCTCTCTGGATATTCCGGTATGGATCTACTACGCCGGGCTGCCGATCTTTTCCATTTTCATTTTCAGGGGAATCTACCGGGATGCCGTGAACAAGCTGACCGGTCAGGAGGCAGAAGAGTAATATGGAATTTGTACTTATTCTGGTCCTCTTTTTCATTTTAATGATCATGGGGGCTCCCATTGGGACATCACTTGGTGTTTCGGCTGTTGCCACCATCATTTATTTCGACCTTGGCGCCGAGATGCTCGGAGTAAACTTCGCATCCGGCATTGCCTCATTTCCCCTGCTGGCTATTCCGTTCTTCGTACTTGCCGGGGTTATTCTGCAACGAGCCGGGATTGCGGCGCATATTGCGGCCTTTTTTGAACTGCTGGTGGGACGTTCAACAGGTGGTCTTGCCATAGTGGCGGTACTTACCTGCATGTTCTGGGGAGCCATGTCCGGCTCCGGGCCTGCAACCACTGCCGCAGTGGGAATGATCCTTATGGCTCCCATGCTCAGAAACGGTTACGGAAAAGCCTTCGCCGGGGCCACCATCGCCAATGCCGCAGACCTTTCCATCATCATACCTCCATCCATCGCATTCATCATCTACGGTAACATCACATCCGTTTCCGTCTCCGCCCTTTTCGTAGCCGGGATCATTCCCGGCATCCTCACCGGACTGGGTACAATTCTGGTGGCCTGGTACATATCCAGAAAACGCGGCTACCGCGGAACCAGCAGCCGGGGAAGTTTTTCGGAACTTATGACTGCACTCAGGAAATCGTTCTGGGCACTGCTGGCACCGGTGGTAATCCTCGGCGGCATCTACACCGGGATCTTCACTCCCACCGAAGCCGCGGTTGTGGCTGTCATGTACAGCCTGTTCGTTGCGGTGGTAATCTACAGGTCCATCAGTTGGCGGGACCTGATGGAAATCCTTGTGGATTCAGCAGTTACCAGCTCGGTAATCATGTTCATTGTCGCCTTTGCGGGTATCTTTACCTGGGCGGCGTCCGTAACCGGTGTTATCGACACCCTTGCAGACTTCATAATCAAGGTTTCGCCCAATGCGGTAATAATGATCATTCTGGTCAACCTGCTCCTGTTCGGACTCGGAATGCTGCTTGATGCTATATCCATTTCGTATCTGGTCATGCCTATTCTTATCCCGGTACTGGCCGCTTTCAACATTGATCCGGTATTCTACGGGGTTATCTTCATCTCTGCACTGGCTATCGGACAGGCAACGCCTCCGGTTGGGGTAAACCTTTTCACCGCCGCCAACCTTGCAGGGTGCGAGGTGGATGAAATAGCCAAGGAAGCCATCCCGTACGTGGCAATGGACTTCGTCGTACTGATCATACTCTCCTGCCTGCCCATACTTTCGCTGTACCTTCCTGTCTGGGCCGGACTTTATGCGCCCTAGACGGCCCTTATAAAGAAACAGTTCAAACAGAAATCCCGGCAATGCCTGTGCGTTGCCGGGATTTTTTTAATAGCAGGCAAAACTGGAAAAGCAGCCGGGAACAACGCCTCACAAGAGGGGCATGACTATTTTTTTAAGCCCAGTACATTTTCAAGCCATGCCTCAAGACAGGCCAAATCCTCCGCGCAAAAACCTCGCCCGGACGGGCTGCAATGCCCATGGAAAATTCTAAATTTATTGTCACAGCCCCCAATTAAGCATAAAGTGACAAGACTGGAAGATTTCCGGGCAGAGTCTGGTCATGAGCTTATAAACCAACCTTTTCCGCCATAAGGCAACCAACAGGGAGGGCAGCATGAAAAAACGTACATTAATCATTATGATGACAATTCTTCTGGTCTTCTCTTTTGCCGGTTGCGGCACCATTTATAAAGCCGCAATGGATGAGCGCAGCGTAGGCCAGCAGACTGCTGATGCAAAAATTTCCGGTAGTATCATGAAACAGTATCTTGATGATGACGATGTTTCCGTAATGGGCATTGAACCTTACACTTTTTACGGTCAGGTTTATCTGGTCGGTGAATATGAAAACTTAAACCAGCGATCCAAAGCAGTGTCCATAGCCAAAGGCGTTGAAGGTGTAACTGGCGTCACCACTTACCTTTTAGCAAAGAAAGAAGACCCCACCTGCGAAACATCCGATAATCTCGGGATACTGGCTGAAGTAAAAAAAGATCTCATTGCAGATGGAGATATCTGGTCCACCAATGTGGAAGTTAAGGTTGTCCAATGCAAGGTAGTGCTGCTCGGGCTGGTAGGCTCACAGATCCAGCTTGAAAAATCCATAGCCCATGCAGAAGCAGTTGAGGGAGTGCGGGGAGTGAAATCCTACCTGAAGGTCAGCCGAAACCAGTAACCCGGCAGTTGGCAACTACTGAATTAAAGGGCAGGCAAGGACCTGTCCTTTTTAAATTTATATGCATAAATGCCTACATCAAGCCCAATATGCTATTTATAACATAACGTCTTTATGATAGATTATATCTATACCAAATCACTAAAAGATCATTTTTAAATATTGGTAATCAAAGAACTAAACTGGTAGGAAATAGCTCTATTTTTCCAACAAACACAAGGAGAGAAAAATGAGTTCCACCAGCAAGTTTGCTACAGTTTTAACAACACTGCTTGCAGTGCTTATTCTGGCCCTGCCTGCCTATGCCGTTGGTAAAAACGGCGTGGTCAGCATTACCATGAACCCCGCTGTTTCCAAAGAAACCAAAACAGTTGACCTTTGGATACCCTACCCGCTTTCCAACAAGGCGCAGAAAATTTCCGATGTGTCCGTAACCGGAAACTTTGCAAACAATGCAGTCTATCGCGACGATAACAGCGGAGCGGTATTTCTGCATGCAACATGGGCTGATCTTTCTGAAAAACCGGAGATGAAGCTCAGCTTCCATGTGGAAATGAGCTCCAGAAAAGTTCCTCAGATCAAAGAAAGCACCATGCCCATCCCCGCACCGATCAGTGCCAAGTACCTTCAGTCCACCCCGGAAGTTCCGGCTGATGCCTTTAAAAAACAGGCTGAAGAAATAGTTAAAGGAAAAACCACCATTCTTGAAAAAGCCCGTGCAATCTACGACTGGACTGTGGACAACACTGTCCGTGATCCCAAAGTAAAAGGCTGCGGACTTGCCAAACCCGGCAGAACCCTCACCGAATGCAACGGCGGCGGAAAATGTGCTGACATCAGTGCTGTTTTCGTAACTTTCGCCCGCGCTGCCGGAATTCCTGCCCGCGATGTTTACGGCCTGCGTCTGGGCACACCCAAAAACGGCGACATCACCAGCGGTTTCCACTGCTGGGCAGAATTCTACCTGCCCGGAACCGGATGGGTTCCCGTTGACCCTGCTGACGTACGCAAGATGATGCTCGTCCACGACCTCAAGCTGGGTGAAAAAGCTGCTGAAGACTGGCGTGAATTCTTCTGGGGCGGAGATGACCTTTTCCGCATCACCCTGAACAAGGACTCCAGAGGCGTTAATCTCACTCCCGCACAGAAAGGCGGCCCCATCAACTACTTCATGTATCCCTTTGCACAGGTTGACGGACGCACCCTCAACTACTTTGATCCCGCTTCCTTCAAGTACTCAGTTACTTACACCGCAGACTAACCCCTCATCGATCAATCAATAACCCCGGGCCCTTCCGGCCCGGGGCAACGGGAAAATATATGCAGACAAGAAGAACTTTCATCAAGAACGGGCTGCTTATCTTTGTTGCGGCCTCTGGTGCGGTTACATACGGAAATGCTATTGAAAAAACTACAGCCTCACCAAACGATCCCAAATATGCAATGATCGTAATTTCCCAGCGGTGCATGGGCTGCAATTCCTGTATGGCTGCCTGCAAACTGCAGAACGGTACTGCTGAAAATTTATTTCTTACCACCGTGAAAAGGGCTGAGGAAGGGAACTACCCCGATATCCGCGAAACCTTTCATCCAACCGGTTGCCACCATTGTGCAAATCCGCCATGCATCACAGCATGTCCCGAAGGCGCGATCCTGAAACTTGATAACAGTATTGTTATCACCAATTGGGAAAAATGCACCGGGGACGGAGCGTGCGTGGATGCCTGCCCCTACAATGCCAGAATCATCGATCCAGCCGAATCCAAAGCTGACAGCTGTGATTTCTGCCTCCACCTTGTCAGTCAGGGACACCGCCCTTCCTGTGTGGGATCCTGTCCCACCAAGGCGCGCCTTTTCGGAGACCTCAACAATCCCGAGGGAGAGTTTGCCAAAGCCCTGCATAAGGCACAGCACGAAAAGGGTTTCTCAAGCACAAGCCTGCACTACCTGTAATAACCCGACTATGAGGGAGTTCGATGACAAAATCTAAAAATTCTACAACTGAACACGGCAGACGGGAATTCTTTTCAAAACTGGGCCGCAACTCTACTGAAAAAACAGATAATATTTCAAAGCCTCAGGGCAATCACGGTCAGGCCGGGTCTTTGACCGATGAAGGGATCACAGCAATTCCTTCAGTCTGTCTGGCCTGCAATGCCCGCTGCGGGGTAATCGGCGGAGTCAAGGACGGCCAAATGGTCAACATCTCCGGAAATCCTTATCATCCCTACAACATGAGGCTTGACCAACTGCCCTATGAAACCCCTTTCGAGGAAGCACTCAAAACAGAATGCTCCCTGTGCAGCAAGGGACTGGACAGCATCAACCACACCTACAGCCCCTATCGTCTGGTAAAGCCCCTAAAACGCAGCGGACCGCGTGGATCAGGAAAGTTTGAAACCATTGAATGGGAAACCCTGATCAGGGAAGTTGCCGATGGCGGAAAGCTTTTCAGTCATCTGGGAGAGGACCGCAACGTAGAAGGCCTTTCCGCCCTTGATTCAGACGATCCCATCGATCCGGGCGATCCTTCACTGGGACCGAAAAGAAACGGACTGACCTGCATCACAGGCCGTCTGCAGAAAGGTCGCGGGGATTTCATAGACCGCTTTATCAAGCAATCCATGGGCTCCCAGAACCGCATCGGGCATACCGATATCTGCGGTCTTGGTTTTCGCATGGGCAACTGGGCCATGACCGGACAAAAAGGCGTTGAACTGAAAGCCGATCCCAGATACGCAGACTATATCCTTGTTTTCGGCGCAAACATCTATGGCGCCCTGCAACCGGGAATCAACACCTATGGCGCAATTGTCGCCAAGAGACAGGCAGACGGCGAGCTGTCCTTTGCCATAGCAGACCCGAGGGGGACCAAGGCTTCGGCCCACGCTTCCGACTGGCTTCCGGTAAAACCCGGCCATGACGGAGCTCTGGCCATGGGCATTGCCCGCTGGATAGTTGATAATGACCGCCACAACAAAAAATTCCTCACCGCACCGAGCCTTGCCGAAGCTGAAAAACGGGGATTCGGTGCCTGTTCCAATGCAACACACCTCGTAATAACCGAACCGGGCCACCCCCGTGAAGGCATGATGCTGCGCCTGAAGGACATTGATCCGTCCCGCGGCGGAAAAACCGGGGAAGAACCCATGGTTTTCACATCGGCTGACAACAGCAGGGCTGTGGGAGCTGATTCTGCTGCAAAAGCCCGGCTGATTGCTGAAGGTACAGTAAGTGATTATTTCGGCAACAGCATCAAAGTGGCAACCGGTTTTTCTCTTTTTGTAAATGCCCTGCACGAATTCAGCGTAAGCGAGTACGCAAGGCACGCCGGGGTAGACGAGCAAAAACTGGTGGAAGTTGCCAAAGAATTCTCCATGCGTGGAACCCGCGTGGGCGTTACCCAGTACCACGGAGCAGGAAACTACGTGGACGGATCATACGCGGCCTACGCCATCGCCATCCTGCCCCTGCTTGTCGGCAGCGTGGATATGCGCGGCGGATATATGAAAAGCGGAGGCGGACTGGGATCCCACAAGAAAGGTCTTTATGACGTTGTCCACTTTGAAGGAGAACGCAAGCCTTCCGGCGTTCGCATATCCAGAGAAAAATCACACTACGAAAAGAGTGCTGAATTCCGCAGCAAAGAGAGCAAAACAGGCTCCGGATATCCTTCAAGACGACCATGGTTTCCGTTTTCAAAAGGAGGCCTCTCCTGCGAGGCTCTAAGCGGTATCGACCAGAAATATCCATATCAGTGCAAGGTGCTCTTCACCTACCTTTTCAACGGGGTCTATTCCATTCCGGGAGGATACCGCTTTAAGGAAACCCTGATGGATCACGAAAGGCTTCCGCTCCACGTATCCATTGATACAGCAGTAAACGAAACCAACATCTACGCCGACTATATCGTTCCCGACCTCTGCTATCCCGAAGGACATTACGGCTGGCAGAATCCTCATGCTCCGGCAAGCAGGTTTACCGGCCTGCGCATTCCCATCATTGAACCTCTGGTGGGAAAAACAGCAGACGGACGCCCTTTCTGCACTGAAACATTTATAATCGACCTCGCAGAGCACATCGGCCTGCCGGGATTTGGTGAAAATGCAATAAGCGGAAAAGACGGCAAGAAATATCCCCTTAAAAAAGCTGAAGACTTCTATCTGCGGGCATATTCCAACATTGCGCATAATGCAGGTCTACCCAAAGCTTCAAAAGAAGAACTGGATAGGATAGAAAAAGGCTTTCCAGTGGCAAAACACAAGGATGTTCTCAGCAGGGATGAATGGGAACAGCTGGCCTACGCCCTTATCCGCGGCGGTATCTTCCAGCCTTATGAAAAGTCATTTGATGGGGACAGATTCCGGCACGGGTACGGCATGTACTCTTTCTATAATGAGAAACTGGCCGGCACAGTCAACACAATGACCGGGAAAAAATTCTGCGGAACTCCCAAATTCATCGAGCCGTCCTTCTCGAACGGGCAGCTCATGAAAAGTATGGACGTGGACTATCCCTACACGGTTATCACCTACAAAATGAGCGAGCACACCCAGTCCCGCTCCCTTTGGAGCAGCTTCGGCATGCAGATTGCCCCCACAAACCACGTGGAAATGAGCAAGGCGGACGCTGATGCTGCGGGAGTAAAAGACGGTGAGACAGTGCGCCTGACATCAGCCAGCAACACTGAAGGCATTACCGGAACGGTGAAAGTGACCGGCCTGATCCGGCCCGGATGCGTGGGTGTTTCCTTCCACTTCGGCCATACCCAGTTCGGAGCTTCCGGACTGAAGATCAACGGAGCAGACAGTGCCTTTCTTGGAGGAAGCAGGGTCGCTACCGCAACCGAGCTGATACCCAACCCGGCATTCAGCAGGGGCCTGAACTTCAACGACATAGGCCGGCTGGATGAAAACCAGGCCGACACCCCCATGGTGGATAACCTCGGCGGGTTTCCTGATTTCAGCAGTACAAGGGTACGCATTGAAAAGGTTTAATTCAAAAAGCCGCCATGATGATCTCATCATGGCGGCTTTATTATAATAAGCTTCTATGTTCGCGAAGATCCCCCCGGGGGACTGGCAGCAGCAACAAAACCGCAGGCATTATCCAGCCCGGCCAGTTCCGGATCAATCCTTTCAACACAGGGAACAGTATAGGACTTGCATCTGGGACACATTGTCTCGTGAATCAGTTCTTCCCATCTCCCGGACCAACCGCAATTGATACATTTATGTACCATAGTAACCTCCATTCACATGTAGGCAGACCCCGGCCTTAACCGGGGTCTTAAGTAGGTTATCCACTTGCAAACTATAACTTATGAAGAGCTTTCGATGGCGATTTTCTTTGAACCTGTTTCAACTGATTTGGTTCTCGGCATGGTTATGCGCAAGACACCGTTCTGAAGCTTGGCGCTGATATGTTCCTTGTCAGCGTCTTTGGGGATGTTCAGCACTCTGCGAAATGATCCGTACGAGCGTTCAACACGGTAATAGCCTTTTTCTTCGGTCTTTTCCTCGTGTTTTTTCTCAGCGGTGAGAACAAGGATATCGTCCTTTACCTCCACTGAGAGGTCCTTTTCATCAATGCCCGGCAGATCGGCTTTGACGACGTACTCCCTGTCGGTGCCATAGACATCCACATCCGGCTTTACGGTCATTTTCTTCAGCCGGGGATCAGTCATGTCCAGCAGGCGTCGCGGCATCGTCAGCCCGAAACCCGAAAACACTGAGTCAAACATACGGTCAACTTCTGCATGAAATTGGTCAAGCGGAGAAGCATAGGTTCCAGCTCCCCGTTCCGTCTGCTTAACCGGAAGGGTCTTTTCCTGTTCACTTTCCCTCTTGAACCAATTCCAGGGATTCAGCTTGGAAACGGTCATGGCTTCCTCCTTGAAATGTTGGGGTTAGTATTTCTAATATATTTTTAAAACATGATTCAAAGCAGTCAAGACGGTGCGGTTGATTTTTCATAACTTTTTTAACCAACTGATTTAATGCTTTAAAACACTGAAAATAATAAAGGCGCGAACCTGCCGGTCCGCGCCTTTTCTCAGTCATATTAGAAGCTGCTGCAATGGAAAAGCTAGAGAGCCAGAGCCACTCCTTCACCCATCTTAACTGAAGTCTCATAACCGGAAATGGTGTTGCGGATGATATCCTCATCCACACGCACTTTTCCTTTCTCAAAAAGCATGACCACGGTAGATCCGCCGAACTTGAACCAGCCTTTCTGCTGTCCTTTTCCTACCCGAGTGTCCGGGGTGTAGGTCTGCCGGATGGAGCCGACCATTGTTGCGCCCACTTCACAAAGCAGGATGTCTCCGGCCACTTCCGTGCGCAGCTCGCAGTACTCGCGTTTATTCTCCCAGTAGACCTCAAGCATATCCTTAACTGCATGTGGGGATACGGAATAGTAATCGCCATTGATCAGCCGGGAAATTGTAGGGCGCCCTTCAGCCGGGAAGTGAAAACGATGGTAATCCACCGGAGCCAGCCGGATAATCATCAATGTCCCGTCAGCATACTTATCCACAAGGGTCTGGTCCTGAAGAAACTTTGCGAGTGAAAATTCCTGGCCCTTGGCAAAAAAAGTATCCAGACCCTTGAAACCTTCAAAAGCCATAACCTTGCCGTCTGCCGGGGAAACAACCGCCTCACGTCGCAGATCCACAGGCCGGGCCTGCGGCATAAGCTCGCGAATGAAAAAATCATTGAAGGATTTGTAATCCCGGATGGGACGCACGGCTTCATCCATGTCTATATCAAGACACTTCACAAAGCACTCGATTCTTGCCTTTGAATCAGGAGAATCCATCAGCCAGCCGTAAACGGAAGAAAGAAGTTTCCTTTTTACAACAGCATCCAGCCCGATCCTGCCTACCGGGTTATGGTAAAGCCACCGGAGCCACTTCTCCCCGGGAACCTTCTCCCGTACTTTGTTACCTGTACTACGATCTATAAAATATATTTCCTGCATTATTTTCCTGTCTGGTTACACTTCTGATGCCCGAGTCTTACTCGGCCCTCAACAAGAGGTCAACTTACATCCAGCGGTATAAAATACACATACATAAACGTATTTTTAACGTTTTATTCATAATCATAGACGAAACTTTGTAAAGTGATATGATTACCAATAGTTCTAAAAAATTATTCATAATAAAGGTGTACAGTGAAAGCTGAAAAACCGTCATATAAAGATCTTGAAAAGAAGATAGCCGAACTGGAAAAAGAATGTCTGTCCTGCCGGGAAGACAACACCGCCAGAGCCCTTCTTAATGCCAACAGCGAAGCAGCCTACCTGATGGAGCCTGACGGTACTTTCATAATGGTAAACAAGGCGGCGGCCGAGAATCACGATACTGACATCGAAAACATGATAGGCAGATCCTACAAGGAATTCATTGATCCCGATGAGATTGAGCCCCGTGAAGTAATCGTCAGAAGAATCATAAAAGAAAAACAGACTATCCGCATGTCCGGAACCCGCAAGGGCAAAATCTTCGACTACAGCGTGGCCCCGGTTCTAAATGCCAATGGGGATGTTCACCGGATAGCTGTTCTGGCCCGCGACATAACCCGTGAGGCCGAGTATGAAAAGGAAATGTTTGAAAACAGGCACTACCTTAATGTCATGTTCAACTCCACGCTAAGCGGAGTAATTGTAGTTGATGCCGATGATCACAGGATTGTGGACATCAACACAACTGCCCTTGAAATGATCGGTCGAAACAAGAAAGATGTGGTAGGTAAAGCCTGCTACAAATTTGTCTGCTCGTCAGAAGAAGGGAGCTGCCCCATTGCAGACCTTGGACAGGTTGTAGATAAGTCCGAAAGAAAAATGATCACCGCCGACAACGGTGAACGCACTATTCTCAAAACGATTAAACCCCTGAAATTCCGCGACAAGAAATATTACATCGAGAGCTTTATTGATATCACAGAACTAAAAGAAGCTGAAGATGCCCGAGAAGAACTGATCAAAGAGCTCACAGATGCCCTTGAAAAGGTTAAAATGTTAAGCGGCATGATGCCCATCTGTGCCAAATGCAAGAAAATACGTGATGACAAGGGATACTGGAACAACCTTGAGGCCTTTATTGAAGAACATTCCGAGGCCTCGTTCAGTCATGGACTTTGCCCTCATTGTGCAGAAGAACTGTACGGGGACCAGAAATGGTACATCAAGGGAAAGGAAAAAAGAAAAAAGCAGAAATAAAAAACCTTAAAATATATTAAAAATTCAAAAGCACGAACTGTCAAGTCCGTGCTTTTCTTGTTTCATTGCATGGAAAAATATAATGTAGACTCGTGATGTTACAGTGTAACGCTTAGCAGCTGTAGATAATACGGCTGTACTTTCCTGATTGCACAACAGGAATAAACGTGCACACTGCAAATCAACCTGCACTAAGAATGATAAGCAGACTAAACACACTACTATTGATATCTATCTAAGATAATTGAAGTTCATTACAATTATGAAATATTTTCAGTAGTTGTTCGTCAAGGTGGTTATCTGGTATATGGGAATGAAACAAACCATAATTCATTCACTTGGAGAAAAACCGAGTATGAAAATATATTTTACCTTAGCAGTACTATTCATCCTGCTTCTTCCTGCAACAGCAAGCTGCAAACATGACGTTATTATATGGTGTTATGCAGAGTACCCCCCGGGTTTCATCGATAAGGGACAAATGAAGGACGAGGGCTATCATCAGGTTTTCGAAAGATATCTCGCCAGAAATCTTCCGGAATACAAGCACAAATATCTGCCTGCCAATTTCAGCCGTATTGAAAAACAGATTCAGACATCAAACAGCTGCGCGGTTGCGCTGATGAAAACTCCTGAAAGGGAGGAATATATGACCTTCAGTACCCCGGCCATGATCGGTCTGCCAAATGGTGTGCATGTTTTAAGCAGCAGGCTGGGCGAGTTCAAACCGTTCATTGATGGGGAAGGATATATTTCGCTGGAAAAAATCTTCAAATACGGCTCCCTGAAACTCGGGATATCCAAAGGCAGAAACTACGGCGGTGAAATTGATGAGATCATCAGCAACAATATGGATTCGGGAAAAATCATTGTCCAATACACCAAGGACACTTTTGCAGGACTGGTAAATGTGATGCATGCTGAACGGAGCATTGACTATGTGCTCGGCTATCCGCAGGAAATGAAATGGCTGACCTATCAGGGCCTGTACAAAAATGAGTTCACCTTCATCCCTATCAAGGAAGGCCCGCGTTATGTTGTTTCCTACGTAGCCTGCCCCAAGAATCAGTGGGGAGAAAGACTCATCAGCAAGGTGAACAGGATACTGGGCGGGAAATTTTATTCGGAATACAAAAAACAGTATCAGAAGTTCCTTCCGCCTGAAGCGATAAGACTGCATAACAGGTACTGCAACGAAGTCTTTCCCGTTAAACGAAACATTTGAAAAAGCAAAAGAGGCGCAGATCTTAAGACCTGCGCCTCTTTTGCTTTGTAACAAGAGCAGGAATCAGTCGGGCATGTGCTGACCCCGGCGTCCCTTTTCAGGACAGGGATCGGTAATCAGACCGTAAGTCTGGCGCCCTTCATGGTCTTCGGGAAGGTGCTCAGTCACAGGCATGCCGTCTTTATTAACAAAAAGCATACAGTGACAGTACTTGTACTGCTTCATATCCGAGCAGGGACAAAGCCATTCCCTTTCCTGCACTGCTTCCTTTTTGTCCGGATAGAAACGGCAGGGGCACAGCGGGCGCTTAAGCTCATCCATGTGCATGGCGAGGCCGGTAGTTACGGCATCAGACACATCCGCCATGGGATGAAGATTAAGTCCGGTACGTGCGCAGTTCTTCTTAACGTAGTTATCGATGAGAGCCGAGCTCTTTTCAGATGGTTGGGACAATGCTTTCACCTTTCTTATTGATAGTTTACCTGAGCTGAGGCCCAAACCGGCAAAGCGGCCCGGTGTTGCGTCAGGCAGCGGTTACTTACCATTCATTGCGTCCGATTGAAAGGGTTAAAAACCGTCCGCAGCCCATTTGGCGCGCACTTAAATGGTTAATGCAGGGGTTACAGCCCCAACCGGGCACACCTTAGCACAGCTTCCGCACTCATCGCATCTGGAGCCGTTTATGCTGTAGGATTCCCCTTCTTCCACCGCCTTAAAGGTGCAGACTTCGTAGCATTCTCCGCATCCGATGCACTTTTCGGTATCAATCTGCATGCCGGCCTCATTGTATGACTCACCGCCAAAGGCAAAACGGGTTCGCAGCAGCTTGTGGTCGCGCTTTTCCATCTCAAAATCAAAATCGAAAATTTCTCCCCGGCCCTTGTGGATGCAGAACAGCCTTATGGCCGGGTAACGTTCGTGGTCTTCCAGCAGATATTGATGAATAGCACTGCCCTGCCCCGCTTTGGCACGGACCTCATCCATACCTACTTCACGGGCCTGCCCGGTTATCCGCAGTGTAAATCCGGGGGCGAAGTAAGGCTGACCGTCCCTGTTTTTGCCGTCCTTGCGGCTGCTGGGATATATTCCGCAAACAGAGACCTGAGGATTGGCAACAAGCTGGCGGTAAAACGGTTTTACATTCATGGTCAGGAAGTAGATACCGTCATCATCCCCGCCTATTACACTTACTATGCGGCTGTGCATATCCGTGCCGTCAAGGGTGGTAAAACTCAGGCAGCCGATCCTGGCAATTGCATCGTGTATTTCCTGTAAATTCATAACTGTTCTCCATAATATGATGTGTTTAACAGAGCGGAAAATACAGGACGGGGCATTTCAGCAAAAGGTACTATCCTGCCAGATGCAGGTACTTTCCTCTTACCTGCTCGCGGAAGACCGACGGAGTGTACCCTGTTTCGCGCTTGAAAAAACGTCCGAAATATGAGGGATCTTCAAATTCAAGTTCATAGCAGATTTCTGCAACATTAAGGTCCGAATGGGCCAGCATGCGTTTGGCTGAGGTAACAAGCTCATTCCTGATTATCCGGCCCGGGGTCATGCTCGTAACTTCCTTTACCACGGCATTTAACCTGCTCACACTTATTCCCATGTCCTGAGCATAATCCTGTACCCGCAGCTGAGCACCGCTTTTAAGGGCTACCTGTCTCTTGAATTCGCGGACAATCCTGTTTTCAGTCCGCACCCCGACCTGCTTGATGCGGTCTTCAAACATGCGCTTCAGGTTCACCAGCAGGATATGAAAATACGACCGCAGCACACTGATGTAACCCGGACGGGCTGAGCTGTACTCCCGGCTGATGCTGCCCATAAGTAAAGCAACTTCATTGGACTGGGCAGTGCTGAGCATAAACATTGGAGAGTTGGCCACACTGTTAAAAAACTCCAGTTCAAAGACATTGCCGACCGGAGAATCCGGGGAACTTAAAAAATCATCACTGAAAACCATTACATGTCCCTGCAGAATCCCGTCAGGGTTCCAGAGATGGAGCTGACCCGGCGAAACAAAATACATGGAACCGGAAACAATGTCATACGTCTCGAAATCAATTACACATGTTCCGCTTCCGGAAGAAACATAGTGCACAACATAGAAATCGTGCATGTGCGGCTTTTTAACATCACTTATGGGGCAGCCCGTGTCACTGCTGAAAGGATAGATCTGAAAATTTGAACGCTGATCAACAACTTCTCTGGCTATATGGGTGGTGTATTCGATGCTCATGGGGTGCAAGTACCACCGCTGAAGTATGGAAAGCAAGTTGCAACTATGATGCAGCCTCTTTTTATATTTCGCATAGAAAATGATACCAATTTGTCACATTATCGGTATAATCATCACTATATTTTACCTCTAATTCTAAAGTTGGAAGGATATGAGACTCACTATTGCAGCCCTAGCAGCCATTATAGTTCTGATTCCCCATTTCGCATACAGTGGAGAGAGATCAATATGCTGGTACCATGCTGAGTTCCCTCCAGCCAGTATCATCAACGGTCCTCTCAGGAATACGGGGCACGACAATTATCTGGAAGCACAGCTGAAAAAAGAGCTCACCGACTACAGCCACACTGATCACTGTGCCAACTATGGACGAATACTCAGACAACTGGCCACATCCAACGGATGCTGCGTTACCCTGCTAAAAACACCTGACCGGGAAAAATTCATAGAATACAGCAACCCTACAATGGTTTACATAGGAGGCGGGCTCATAATCCTGAAAGCAAGGGAAATGCTGTTCAAACCACTTATAGATGACGAAGGCTATATTTCAATTTCGGATATATTCGAAAAATCCCACCTTAGAATGGGGGTTCCAAACGGCCGACGATATGGTGGAGACGTTGATAAAATAGTGGATGAGTACAAAAAAACAGACAGAGTCCTCATCCACTACAAAGAAGACCTTTTAAAGAGTCTGCTGGTTAAGATTCAGGCGGAGCAACCGGTAGATTTTACGATCGGGCATGCCCATGAGCTAAGCTGGCTCGTTTCCCATGGAGAGGTGAAGGATGAATTCACCTTTATTCCCATCAGGGAAATGCCCAGATACATTCTTACCTATGTGGGCTGCACCAAAAATGAATGGGGAAGGAAGGTAATCAAGCGCATAAACAAGATTCTCGGGCAACAGTTGGACCCGGAGTACAAAAGAAGATACCAGTCAAACCTCAACCCGGATCTTCTTGATTTACATGAAGAATTCGTTCAGGAAGTTTTCCCTAACCAGGAAGCCCTTGCTTCACCCGTTTCATCTATGCCCATGAAGGAAAAAGAGCAGGAATAAAACAGCCACAATTTTAAAAAACAACTTTCGCCCCATCTACCTAAAACTGTATACTGTACTCCCGGTACAAGAATGACCAGAGGTAGAGAAAATGAAATCACAGCTTGAACTTCAGGATTACCGTAATGCAATCCTGCTGGACGAACCATTTATCTGTCCCGGCCCTCCCCTTGCCGCAGCAGAACGGGAACACATTGTTGATCAGGTTCTCGAGTTTCTCTGCGCTGAAGTAAGGGAACCCTGCCTGACCAACTCCTCCTGTTCATATTCCGACAAGCGCAAAGCTGTTAGAGGGCTGCTGACCCAGCGGTCTCCGGGGAATTTCCCTGAAGATCTTCTGGATAAGCTGGACCGGCTGATGGCAGGAGAAGCCCGCGAAAGAAAGATCCATGACCCGCTTGCAGGAATGAGCCGAGAAGCAGACCGCATTCTGCTCTGGCAGGGAGATATCACCCTCCTGAAAGTTGGAGCCATCGTCAATGCGGCCAACAGCGGACTGCTTGGCTGCTTCCAGCCCTTTCACAAATGTATTGATAACATCATCCACGACAAGGCCGGACCGAGACTGAGGCAGGACTGCGACAGAATAATGGACCTGCAGGGCCACCGGGAAACAACCGGAATTGCCAAAATAACCAGAGGCTATCATCTCCCGGCAGACTATGTGCTGCACACTGTGGGGCCGATTATAAACCGGGGCAGTCCTTCACCCGAGGACCGGGAGCTTCTGGCCTCGTGCTACCGTTCCTGCCTTGATCTGGCAGCAGAGTTTGCTTCTATCCGCTCTGTGGCATTCTGCTGCATCTCAACAGGGGTATTCGGTTATCCGAAGGATGAAGCAGCGCAGGTCGCCATTAATACCGTTCGCGGCTGGCTGGAGAAAAATGCAGGACGGATGGATGCGGTTGTTTTCAACGTATTTGAGGACAATGACCGGATGATCTATGAAAACAGGCTGGAGAAAGACCGCCTTACCATTTGATTTCTCGACATAAATATTATGCTGGTGTAATAATTCTGCTGTAGAATAAAACATCAATCCTCATTTTCAAACCACATGGAGTATACAATGGGAATTTTAAACGGGCTCATGGGCAACGCCAGTGAAGTGGATGTACAGGATGTGCAGGAAGACCTTGCCCCGATCCTTGCAGATAACGAACAGGTAGAAATGGCTTTCAAAGTTATCCGCGACATGTTCATTTTTACCAGCGGCCGCCTTATCCTTATCGATAAGCAGGGCATGACCGGAAAAAAGGTCGAATATATGTCCATTCCGTATAAATCCATCACCACTTTCTCCGTTGAAACCGCCGGTCATTTTGATCTTGATTCCGAGCTCAAGCTGTGGATTTCCGGCAAGCATGAAGCCGTTACCAAAGAACTCAAGAAAGGAACGGACGTTGTCGGTATTCAGAAGCTGCTGGCCAACAAGATTCTTAAATAAGGACTCTGGCTGTTCTTTGAACTGTCTGCCCCCTTTACATAAGTTATTCTTAACTCTTTAAGAACTTTCGCAATACTTCCAGCTCTGTGCCCCAGCAAGAATATCTGCCGCAACCGGTTCAACCTGTTGCGGCATTTTTTTCAAATGAACAGCTTCTATCCGCTCAGAACCGTTCAGGAAAAACCGGCCTGCTGCATGGCATCTCACTACCGGATAAATGCGGGGCTGCCCGGATAGAGATATCTGGAAAAACTTGATTCTACACGGCTCTGCCTCTACACTGCCTGCTCGTAAACTGATCACTAAAGGATAAATATATCATGGGATACAAAAGTACACAGGAATGCATTGCCGCCCTTGAAGAACGCGGCGACCTTATCCGCATTGAGCAGGAGATTGATCCTTATATCGAAGCAGGGGTCATCCAGCGCAGAGTCTTTCAGGCCGGCGGCCCGGCGCTGCTCTTCACCAACGTAAAGGGCAGCAGATTCCCCATGGCTGCCAATATATACGGCACCAGAGAACGGCTGCACTTCATTTTCCGCGACACCATTGAAACTGTGGAACGGCTCATGAAACTGAAGCTCAGCCCCATGGAAGCCCTCAAGCGTCCCTGGAAGTATCTGAAAGCCCCTGTTACGGCCTACCACACCATGCCCCGCAAGGTTGCATCGGGGCCCATTACCGAAAACGAAACAACCATTTCCCAGCTTCCGCAGCTTATCTCCTGGCCCATGGACGGAGGGGCATTCGTAACGCTGCCGCAGGTCTACTCGGAAAATCCTGATCAACCGGGATTTGCAGGTTCAAATATCGGCATGTACCGGGTCCAGCTTTCCGGAAATGACTATGTGGCCGATAAAGAAATCGGCCTGCATTACCAGATTCACCGCGGTATCGGCGATCACCATGCCCGCGCGCTGAAAAAAGGCGAAGAGCTCAAGGTTAATATTTTTGTCGGCGGAGCACCTTCCATGGCTGTATCAGCTGTTATGCCGCTGCCGGAAGGACTGGCTGAGATTTTCTTCGGCGGAGCACTTGGAGGACATCGCATTCCGATGGTTATCCGGGAAAACGGCCTGCCGATGCCTGCAGAAGCGGACTTCTGCATCTGCGGAACCATCACCGGCGAGCAGAAACCCGAAGGCCCCTTCGGTGACCATATCGGCTACTACAGTCTGGCCCATGATTTTCCGGTGATGAAGGTTGATAAGGTCTACCACCGCACCGACGCCATCTGGCCTTTCACAACAGTCGGACGTCCACCGCAGGAAGATACCATGTTCGGTGATTTCATCCATGAACTTACCTCCGAGCTGGTGCCTTCGGTCTTCACCGGAGTTCATGAAGTACACGCAGTTGACGCCGCCGGGGTTCATCCGCTGCTTCTGGCTGTGGGAAGCGAGCGTTACGTGCCCTACGCCGGAGAACGCCAGCCGCAGGAGTTGCTGACCAACGCAATGGCCCTGCTGGGAAATACCCAGACCGCACTGGCAAAATATGTGCTCATCGGTGCAAAGGAAGACCTTTCCGCAGGATTGAACTGCCACAACATTCCGGCATTCTTCAACCACCTGCTGGAACGTGTTGATCTGACCCGGGACCTGCACTTCATCACCCGCACCACAATTGACACCCTCGATTATTCCGGGAACAGCCTGAATGAAGGTTCCAAACTGGTACTGGCAGCAGCAGGAAGCAGAAAAAGGGAACTGGCCCGCGAACTGCCCGCAGATATCGACCTGCCGGACGGATTCCGGGATATGCGTATGCTGGCGCCGGGAATCATGATTATCAAGGGCCCCGCGAACACCATGGGCCGCACTGAGCAGGACCCAAGGATGGAAAACCTTGGCAAGGTACTGCAACGTTCAAGAAATATAGAAGGCTTCCCCCTCATAGTCGTTGCCGATGACGCAGACTTCGCCGCCAAGGACTGGGATAACTTCCTCTGGGTGGCCTTCACCCGTTCTGATCCGGCCAAGGATATTTACGGAGCAGGAGCGACAACCAACGCCAAGCACTGGGGAGCGGAAAAGGCCATCATCATCGATGCAAGGCTTAAGCCTCACCACGCCCCGCCACTTGATCCGGACCCCGAAATTGAAAAACGTGTCGATGCTCTTGCTGCTTCCGGCGGCCCTCTTTACGGAATCATTTAAAAGAGCAGGCCCAGACAGAGAACACCTATTCAAGAATTAAAGCAGGTATACAGCTGAAGGAATGATCTCAAGATGATGCGCATTAAATTCAAGCGGATCTGATTGTTTGAGACAACGGTGCCGCATTCGGTTCTTTTCACGCAAAAAACAAAGGCCGGTCCTTGAAGGGCCGGCCTTTGTTTTATTGTAATATGGACTTGATTTATCAGCCCTTGTCCTGATTCAGGCTGTTAAGGACATTCTTGAGATCAAGTGCCATTTCTGCAAGCTCCTGAACAGCAGTTGCGGACTGGACCATTCCGTCCGTTGTTTCCGCCACAATACGGTTTACTTCATCTATGGCACGGTTGATCTGTTCACTGGTTGCGGACTGCTCTTCAGCTGCGGTGGCAATTCCGTCAACAAGTTCGGATGAACCGGCTGCAAGGTTTACAATCTGCTTGAGAACTTCCCCTGAGGTGTTTGCCAACTCGGTGGCATCCCCGACAAAACCAACGGCATTGGTTACGTTGGTAAGGTTCTTGTCGGTTGCGGACTGAATTCCCCTAATATTGTTGCCCACCTCATTGGTTGCATCCATGGTCTTTTCAGCAAGCTTGCGAACCTCATCGGCAACAACGGCAAAGCCGCGCCCTGCTTCACCTGCACGGGCCGCTTCAATTGCCGCGTTAAGCGCCAGCAGGTTGGTCTGGTCCGCAATATCAGTGATAACATTCATGACCCCGCCTATGGCCTTGGCCTGTTCGCCAAGATTTTCCATATCAGCCTGTAGATCGGTAGCCACACTGTTTACCCTGTTGATGGCATCAACAACCCTGTTAACCAGCTCCGCTCCTTCCCCGGCTCGTTCGGTGGCATTATCGGACTGCTCACGCGCTTCGGAAGCGTTTCTGGCAATTTCAAGGACACTGGAATTCATTTGTTCCATGGCGGTAGCGGTTTCAGCTACACGCTGCTGCTGAATTTCCGAACCGTTGCTGACCTGTTCCACCTGCGCGGCAAGTTCTTCAGAGGCGGAAGCCACGCGGTCGGCAATGTCGTTGGCCTGTCCGGCCACTTCCATCATCGTCTGCTGCGCGTTCCTTATTTCAGTCTGGTCAATGATGATCTCGGCAGCACCCACGACCTCACCGCTCCTGCTGATCAGAGGCAGTGATGAGTAACTGATGTGATACTCACCGGTAGCAGTTCTGGATATCGTACTTGACTGGGTGACAGACCGGCTCTTCATACTTCTTTTGGATGCACATTTCTCGGTATTGCAATCTCCGGTATTGAAAATATCTGAACATTTCCTATCCTTAATAGCATCAATACCGCCAACTTTAATTGCGGTCTCATTGAGGTACACAGGTTTGAATTCTGGGGTAAGGCTCATAACTCCCACGGGAAGGTTGTCTATAAACCCGCTGTAGACCGCAACCAGAGTATTCACCCCGTTAACAAGATTCGCAAATCCACCGTCAAATGCGGTTTCATCACCCCTGGCAGTCATATCCCCGCGTTCCACACGGTGAACTATGCTTTCAACTTCATCTGCCGCCTCGGACACAGATTCCTTGATGGATTCAAGGGCAGAACAGATTTTTCCGACCTCATCTTTCTGGTCGATATCTATACTGCGGCCGAAGTCACCGGCTGAAACAGCAGCTGCAAAAGAAGTGGCCTTCTCCAGAGGCTTTGTTATTCCGCGGCCTATAAACGTCGCTGCGATAAGCCCGAGAATACCGGCAGCAAGTGACAGGATACCGACACTTGCCTTGGCCTTTTCACTCTGCTGCTGAACCTTAGGTCCAAGGATATCCTGCTCCTCCTTGACTGAGAGCTTGGCATCTTCAAGGTTTTTGGCAATGGTCGGTCCCCATTTATCAAGATTATTACGAACAATGTCGTTGCGGGTATTGATAAGCTCAACAACTTTGCCAAATGCAATATTATATTCTTTTTCAAGCTCAACAGCTTCAGCAAGCAGCTGACGCCTTGTCGGATTCTGAACTTCGCGGTCAAGGATTTCCAATTCCTTCTTGAAATCCCTGAATTCAGCGGCAACACGCTCCACGGATTCCATCTTATGACCCTGCAGAAATTTGGAAGCGTAAAGACGGCCTAGAAGAAGGTTGCGCAAAGCTCTACCAGTGTAATAAGCAGCGGTAATATCGTCATCTTCTTTAGCGGAAGACATTATCTGAGTGAACTTTTCCTCAATGGACGGGCCGTTTTTATCCATGATTGCAACCTGTTTATTGCGCTCATCCTGAATAGCTTCAACTTCCTTGAACTTCTCATCATACCCACTAAGCAGACTATCAGCCTCCTCAATCATTTTTGCACGCTGCGGATCTTGAATCTCTTTCTTGACTTCATGCATGAAACCGTCAGTTATCTCCATGAACTTCGAGTATTCCTGCTTGTCCTTGTCGCTGTCAGTGATAAGAAAATCCTTAACATTCATACGCACCATCAAAAGATTGGCCTGAACACGCCCCATAAGGTTGGTATCCATGGCCAGACCGCGATACTGAGTAAAAGAATCATAGTTTTTGGAAAGTGCGTTATATGCCATTCCCCCTGAGACAAGCAGCAATATGATTACCGCTCCGAACCCGATTGCCAGCTTGATCGAAATTGGCAGATTTTTCATTTTTTCTCCCTGAAGATTTTCCCTTTTAATATTTATATACCGCCAAGGGCTATGAGTACTATTGACTTCAGGCTGACTAGTCCCTTCAGCCTGCCCCATAACTTTAAATAAAAGATCAATAAAAATAGCACACAAGCACTCTATTATATGTCCGACTAAAAGACCTGTAACAAGATCTGGAATGGATTTATAAGTCGATTATAACTCATTTTTGTCAAAATGTGACAATAATTATCATTTTGAAGCAGTTGAAAATAAGGATTAACCGAGGCACACATTATGCATCAAATAACATAGATAGGGTAATACAAGATCCCTTCGGAGACGGGCAATGAAAGGGCATCCAAAATACGGCTACCTAACCGACAGTAATCTAAGTGCAATTAAACAGAGCATGCGGGTAAGGCATGGTCTGAAAAATGAACTCATGGCTGAAACAGACAAAAAACCGTCATTGTTCAATGATCAATTGATGGTCAGGCATGTTCAGGTCAGGAAAAAAATGCAGCACCCGCCTCCTGATTTACAAAAAGAGATATTATACCGCCCGGCCGTTCTATCTGAAGCGGACCTGCTCAGCATTCTGGAAGTAGTCCGCAAGACTGGAAACGTTTTTGAAATGACTCCTGCAATATTCAGCATCCACAGCGCAGAAGAACTGCGAAATATCATAACCTGCAACCTGAATATAAATTTTGCGGGTAATACTGCTCAGGACCTGTTTTATCCTCGCGGTAAGACACGGTTCTATCTCAAGACCGGAAGCAGGGATGTTTTTATAGGCAAATGCACTGTCTGGAGATGTTCTGAAGGTATAATCTACACTGTAGACTCCATGCTCAAAGCAGCCTCATGCCCTGAGTGCAAAGGAGTTCTGCTTGTTTTCAACAAGAGCGAAAGCTGCTTCAGAAAAGTGGTGATCCAGACCAGAAGCGCACTGATGAGACACCCCAACCTGCTGAGTATGGATGAAGCCGTTGATGAAAATGAATGGAGAATGACCATGCATGGACCGGAAGACAGGGCCCGTCGAATGCGGCTGCACGCCATGGTCTACAACCTGTACAGGCGCTCTGATAAGATCTGTCCTCACCTGAACGACCTTGAGCGGGAATTCTTTGCCACAGGAATATAGATTTCATCCCCGCCGTTGCATATAGCTCTGAAATATGCTGCAATGCTCCAAAGATTTTTTCCCAGCCTACTCACCTGAATAACCGGAGCCTGCCCTCATGTCAGACCAGAATTCAACATCGCCCCGCCCACCGGAGACCACACCGGAAGATATCACCGAAATAATCCGCCAGCTGGCAGCCCACTACGGCCTGTGGCTGGCAGAAAGCGTTCACCAGCTGGGCCTGGAAGCAGCACTTGACGCCGAAAAAGAGGCCGGTGACAGGCTTTTCACCATACTTTCGGGCAAACTGGGCAGGGCACTTGGAATACGCCCGCAGGATCTTCTGTCCGGGGCAGATCAGGAAACACTCGAAAAGATCGGGGCTGCCCTGCGCTCCGGATGGCTGGCCGCCGATGGAGTCTGGTTTCAGGCCATAGAAAGCAAAGCCGGGATGAACACAGCCAAGCGGGTAAACGATACCTGCTGGTCACGCTTTTCACCCCTTGAGGCCCGCCGGGCCAAAGACATCCTTGATCTGCCTGAAAATGGCGGCATCAAAGCTCTCAAGGCCGCCCTCGGGGTGCGCATGTATGCACACCTGAACAGCTGGGAATTCGTTGAGGAAACAAAAAAATCCGTAATCTTCAGGATGACGGACTGCCGGGTGCAGACCGCCCGGAAACGCAAAGGACTTGAAGACTACCCCTGCAAATCCGGGGGAGTTACCGAATATACCGGATTTTCCAAAGAAATAGATTCGCGGCTCAGATGTGAATGTGTGGGCTGCCCGCCGGATCCGCACCCTGAAGAATGGGTCTGCTCATGGCGATTCACACTGGAAGATGAATAAAAAAACCGCCGGAATCTTAAAGCTTCCGGCGGTTTTAATTTTCTCAAGGGGAAATATGCTAGACACTGACAACCATATTCCGGCCCTTCCTCTTGGCCTGATACAGTGCATCGTCAGCTCTTTTAAGCAGTGTTCGCTCTGAATCTTCTTTCAGGAACTGCGCAACGCCGAAGCTGGCAGTAACTTTACCTGCCCCGTCAAAAACATGTTCGGCAATTTTAACCCGGAGCTTTTCCGCCAGACGGCATGCAGACTCAAGTCCGGCCTCAGGGCAGATTATCACAAACTCTTCACCGCCCCAGCGCCCCATGACATCACTTTTACGCAGGTTGTCCTGGATGATTCTGCTGAACTCAATCAATACGGCATCCCCGACCTGATGCCCGAAGGAATCATTAACATTCTTGAACTTGTCAATGTCCAAAATGATTAAAGAAAAGCCGCGATCATACCGCTCAGTACGATCCATCTCAACATAAATGGACTTTTCAATGCTGAGCCTGTTGAAAACACCGGTAAGGCTGTCATGGGAAGCCAGATTTTCAAGTTCACGGGTCTTCAGGGCAAGATGGGCGTGTGCTTCAACCAGCTTGTTCTGAACTTCCTTAAGCTCAGTGATATCTACGGCAATGGTATGCTTCACGGTTCTACCGTCAGGCCAGCTGAGCGCCTTTTCCTGCAACTGATACCAGTGATCGTTCAGCTCGTTGAATTGCTCAACAGTCAGACTCTGCCCGTTTGGCATTCTTCTGGAGTCCACCAGTTGCGAAATGCGGCAATTAATACAAGGCTGCTCGTGGCCGTAAAGGGCCTTGTAGCAGATACGGTTTACCTGATCCCCAAAGATCCTCTTGAAACTGCTGTTGCAGAAAACAAGTTCATAAGTGTTTACGTCCACTACATAAATGGGGAACGGTATAATATTGAAATGGGTCTCAAAAAGGGCATTTTCGAGCATATTTAAATTCCTGTATAATCTGAAAAATTTTTAAGCAGCTGGTTTCTGGGGGATTGAAACAATCACTGAAGTCCGGTTTTCAGCTGACGAATCCAGAGTAACCTTTCCCCCGTGGGCACGGGCAATAAGACTTGCGGAATAAGTTCCAAGGCCGGTTCCTTTGTTCTTGCCTGCGGTGGCATACTTTTCAAAGAACCTGCTTCTTATTTCCTTTGGAACTTCACCTGTATTGCTGATGGTAACAATAAATCCGTTTTCGCTTAGCGAAGCATCTATTAGGACGGCAGTTTTTTTGGGGGAAGCTTCAATCGCGTTCTTGATCAGGTTGGAAAACATGGAATGGAGAAGAAGCTTTTCACCGTTCACCATCAGGGTATCACCGTAGACAAGGCCCTTACCGTTCAGGGTAAATGAAAATTCAATTTCCATATATCTGGCCACGGATTCCAGCATGGCTGCAATCCTGACCAGCTGGTCCAGCACATCAAAGTCCTCATTCTTGAGATTGTAGGTTCCCCTTTCAAGCAGGATCATACTCTGCGAATGGTTGATCATCTCAAGGATTTCATTACCGGCGCGGGAAATAAGATCAAAAGCAGTGCGCACATCTTCGCCGACACTCTCATCTTCGATATACATATCCGGGATTGAAAGTATCGGGCTGAGCGGCCCCTTGAGGTCATGGTGCATCATCCGCTCCATATCTTCACGCAGACGCACGTTTTCATGGAGCAGTTCATTGCGCTTCCTGAGATCACGGTTCTTGAGTGCCAGTTCGGCATGAGCCTCGGCCAGCTGATTCTGCGTCAGCTTCTGCTCGGAGATATCAACGGCTATGGTATACTTGACGATGCGTCCATCAGGCCACGCCAGAGACTTCTCATGCATCTGGTACCAGCGCTCCTGAGCTTCGTTGTAATATTCGTAAGCAAAAAGGCGATCAATGGGATTGCCCCTGGGATCAGTCAGCTGCTTGATCTTGCAATGGGAGCACGGCCTGCTTTCATCATAGAATATTTCATGACAGGGGCGGGACATATCAATATCGGTGTACTGTTCGCGCATTTTTTTATTCACGAAAAGCACCTCAAAATTGGTCACATCAACCACATAAATATGAAACGGAATTATATCAAAATAAGTCTCAAGAAGCATCTGCTCCATCATGAAACACTGAGAATCCATATTGCCAGCCTGTCAGTCTGTTGTTGAAAATACCAGAACGGTCATCTCTGGTATTTAATCGTAAAAGATTTAGCATCCAATAGCAACGAAGGATATGTATAGGTCATTACGATTTCAGCTCTCACATCATTATAGCCAAAAATCGGAAACTTATTTCCGACCATAAAAACGCAGCCCGCAAAATACGGAAAATAGATTCTGAAAATAAGTGTGAAACCACCGCAACTCATAGCTTCCTTTACAGAAGATTACAGCAATGTTAGAAAACTCAAACCTGCCAAAGAGGGGTGGCAGACTGCGTGGGGGGGAATCACTACCTGCCTTTTATGACCTTTCTTCATACATCTTTCCAGAACGGGATCAGCACAATCGAGGAGAACTCATGTCTAAAAACGAGACAATAAAGAACCTTATCAAAGCTGTTGAAGACAGAAGCAGAAACTATCTTCAATACGAGATGGAACTGCCTGTTAAGACTGTGGAGCATGCTCCAAAACAGGTGAAAAGTCTCAGCCTCAGGGATATGACCGCTCTGGTCAGCCTAGGCGGAAGCTTCAGTGTTTATATTGCATTCAGTTTTGATGTGAAAGTAATGAGACATATCTTCGAGACCTATACCGCCGATATTGAAATCGATCCGGATGAGGAATCCATGTACATCGAGGAGACCGCCGGCGATGTTATCAATACCGTTATAGGAAACGCCATGGGCAGCATGCCCGACGGCAGCGATGCCATATCCCTTACTCCGCCTGTTGTTCTTCCCGGAGCCAGGAATATCACCCGCCACAAAGACGCATACTTCTTCATGACCGACTTTGTCACCGACCTTGGAACCATGTCCGTGATGTATATCGGTCCCATGAAATTCTTTACAACCAACCTCGACTTAAGGATTGAATAGATGGATACCCTGAATGTACTCGTTGTTGACGATTCCGGAATCGTCACCATGAAACTCACCAATATTTTCAAAGAACTGGGACACAAAGTCATCGGTTCCGCGAAAACAGGGGTGCAGGCTGTTGAAAAATATACCGAACTTAAACCGGATCTGGTCACCATGGACATCACTATGCCGGATATGAACGGTATTGATGCAACCAAAAAGATTCTTGAACAAGATGAAGACGCCTTTATCATCATGGTTACCTCCCACGGGCAGGAACAGATGGTAATGGATGCAATTGATGCCGGTGCCAAGGGTTATATTCTGAAACCTTTCCATGCTGATAAAATCAGGGAACACCTTGAAAAGGTCTTTGGAAACAACAGCTAGCCTGCCCGTCAGCCTGAAGCATCAGGCTTAATTTATCTCCGAACCAGGGAGACGGATAAGAATGAGATTTCGTTACCAGATACTTTTGTTGGCCTTGCTGCCTCTAGTAGTATCAGTTCTTATATCTGTTAATGAAATCGGCCAGTTGATGAATCAGCTTGAAGCCGGTATCGATAAAGACCTGCGCGCCAGTGAGCAGAAAATTATCAGTCAGCTTGAGGATGGACTCAAGCTGACTGAGGAAACTGCAAAGGTTATTTCAGAAAGTGACAACATTATTCTTGGTCTGCAGACCGTGGATTCTGAAATGCTTTACCAGCAGGGTCGGCTGTTTCTGGGATCAGACATCGATTACATAGCATTTGTTGACCCCTACGGCATGATCACCGCCAGAGGGCATGACGAGTTCAAGTTCGGTGATACACCGCTCATTACTCCGCAGATGCTCAAAGGATTAAAGGGTGAAGCCTCCGCCGGCCTTGCCAGATATGACAACCAGAACCTGATCCATGCCATTGAGCCTATCCATTTCTATGACGGGACAACCATGGGTGCGGTAGTTGTCGGCATTACGCTCAAAAACGATTTTCTTAAAAGAATTGCAGGTCTTGAAGGTGTACGGGTTCAGATAACCAAGGACAAGAAGATTCTGGCCGATTCCATGCCCGGAGTAAGCACACTGCACATGCGCTCCATGAGCTTCCCCTATCCTAAAGGGTCCGACAGCCCCTTCACGGTCAAGGTGATGTACGATGCAAGCGAGCGCATCAACAACCTGACCAATCTCAGAAACAACATCGCCATTTACGGCGGTGTGCTGGGAATTGTTCTGGTCTCGCTCATTTTCTTTTTCGCCAGCAGACTGGTCAGCCCCATCAAAACCCTTGTTGTAGCCATGCACGACTACACCAGCAAGGGCGTGACATCATTTGAAGTTCCCCGCTCGGCGCAGGAAATATTCGAACTGGTCAAAGCCTTCAGGGAAATGATCAACGACCTTGAAGAAAACAAGAAATCACTTATCGCGGCGGAAAGAAAATACCGTACCATTTTTGAAAACGCCATTCAGGGAATTTACCAGATCGACCTTGAAGGCAACTTCATTGTTGCCAACCCTGCAGTTGCAAAAATTTACGGGGCAGATACCCCTGAAGAACTTTACAAATCAAGGCTCGGTCATCACCGGTTCAGCTATGCCGATGCCCGGATGCACTCTGCCTTCATTATGGAAGTAATTGAAAAAGGCAAAGTCAACTCCCGCGAATTCTCACTTGTAGATGATGAAGGACACGAAAAACTGATTCTTGAATCCGGGCAGCTGCTTTACGATGAAGAGAGTAAACCTTTTGCAATTGAATGTGTTGTCCGCGATGAAACCCAGAAAATGCGGCAGCAGAAAGCTGAAAGTGAACGTTCCATTGCCCAGGCAGCAAGCAAGGCAAAATCAGTGTTTCTCGATAACTCGGGACAGGGTTTTCTTTCATTCGGACCTGAATTGCTGGTGGACGGGGAATTCAGCCGGGAGTGCGCGAATATTCTGCCGGATATGTGCGCAGGCTGTGAAATCAGCAAACTTCTCTACCCTGACCCGGATGATGACAAAATACGGGAACAATTCGCCTTCAACCTGCAGCGAATCCTCAAAGAGGAAAATGACTTCAAAAGGGAACTTTTCATTTCCCTCATGCCTAAGGAATTCAACCTTATCCGCAAGATAGTCAAATGCGACTACAAAGTGATTGAAGGCCAGCTGATGATGATCCTGACCGATATCACCTCCGAACGCGAACTGGAAGAAAGAGCCAAGCGGGAACAGCTCAGACACCGCTTCATTGTCAGCACGGTTCGCGCCACCAAAGATTTTTTTGACGTCCTTGAAGGCTTTAACGGATTCTGCGCTGATCAACTCGGCCCGGCACTCAAATGCGGCTCTGTAAGCGAAGAACAGCTTGAAGAACTTTATCGCGGGGTCCACACCCTTAAGGGGCTCATGCTTCAGCAGGATTTCGTCCACACCCCGGACAGCCTCCACGAGCTGGAATCACTGCTGGATAAAATGGGCAGTGAAGAATCCATCGCCCCTGAGGAACTCCTGCAACCCTACACAGAGTGCCTCAAAGCATTCGATATGGACCTTGATATTATCCGCCGGAGTCTGGGAAGCCGCTTCCTGAGCAACGGCCCCACCGTTACCCTTTCCCGCGAATCCGCAGACAGGGTTAAAAAAATGGCTGAAGAGCTTCTGGCCGAACACTGCAGGTTAAATCTCTCGGATGAAACCTGCGAAACATTGGCGGAGCTTGAGCGTATAGAACATATTTCGCTCGTTGAAACACTGAACAACTATGGTAAAGTCGTAGAACGCCTGGCTACGTCACTTGAAAAGGATCTGGCTTCGTTCAAGGTGCTCGGAGATGATATCTACCTTGATGCCGAACGCTACGGCCCGTTCCTGCAGTCTCTTGTACATGTCTTCCGCAATGCCATTGATCACGGCATTGAAACAGAAGACGAGCGGCTGGAACTGGGTAAAGAGGATGAAGCACGCATTGGATGCATTGTCCGCACCCTTGACCATAAAGTTGAAATCATTGTGGAAGACAATGGACGCGGAATTGACCCGGACATGGTAAGGGAGAGTGCTGTGTCCCGGGGGTTGATGTCTGAGGAAGAGGCGATCAACATGGCTGATGAAGAAGTTTACGGTCTCATATTCAAAAACATGTTCTCAACACGAGAGGAAATAACCTCCCTTTCCGGTCGAGGAGTAGGCCTCGGTGCTGTTCGCGCTGAAGCAGAAGCTCTGGGAGGATCGGTAAAGGTTGTTTCCGAACTGTGGAAAGGTACAAGGTTCACCTTCATCCTTCCACTGACTGAGGATACCCGCTTTGAATGCAGAATTTAGTAAATGAAGCGCATTTTGCAAGTAATGTGAAATCAGCTAACCCAAGGAGAGTTCAATGAAAAAATTGCTGTACGCAGTGGCGGTACTGATGCTTGCCATCAGTTTTACCGTTCCTGCCCATGCTGCAGACAAACTGGTTATTGGCCTTATTCCATGGAGTAAACCCAAGGTAATGTACGAGTCCTACAAGGATGTTACCGACTACCTCAGCCAAAAGCTGGGGATGAAAGTTTCAATCGTCGTAACCAAGGACTACAATGATCTGGTTGAACGTATGGGAAAAGGAATGATTGATGTTGGTCGTTTTTCCTCAAACCTTTATGTCCAGACCAAGGATAAAATGGACGGCCTTAAATACCTTGTTACAGCGGTTAACAGGGATGGACAGGGCGGAACCCGTGACTTCTATCAGGGAGTGATTCTTTCAAGGGAAGATTCCGGCATCAAGAACCTGAGTGAGGCCAAAGGAAAAACCTTCGCCTTTACAGACCCCGGATCTTCTTCGGGATATGTTTATCCCAAGATGCTGCTGGTCAGCAAAGGGATTGATCCCGACACTTATTTTTCCAAGGTTTTCTTTCTCAAAAAACATGACAAAGTCATAGACGCCCTGCGCAAAAAAACCATCGACCTAGGTGCAACCTACGATGAACTGCTCTGGGTAAAACAGAAGGAATTCGGAGATATTTTCACCATTGTAGCTAAAACTCCCGAGATCCCGTACGGATGCTTTGCCGCCGCACCGGATATGACACCCGAAATGGCTGCAAAAGTTCAGGAAGCTCTGGCATCCTACAAGGTAGCCAAAGAGGACTGGGGTAAGGTTCACGAAGAAGCACCCATCGGCTTCTCTGTTCGAGACGACGCCTTTTACAACCCCGTTCGCGAAGCAAGAAAATTCAAATAGATAATGCAGAATCCCCCGGTCGAAATAACCGGGGGATTTTTCATGTCCATTCTATCAAGGCGCACAATATTTGAAGCCTGGCACCTTCCTTAATCTGCCGTCAGCTTCCTTCTTCAAGTACAGAACCCGGACCTGCCATCGGGCGGAAACTTTTTTTAGTAGCCCCGCAAAAAGGACACTTCCACTCATCGGGAAGATCCTTGAAAGCAGTTCCTGCGGGAGTGTCGGTCTTGGGTTCCCCCTTATCCGGGTCATAGACATATCCGCAATTACTTACCTGACACTGATACATGTCTTTACGATCCGCCATGCTTCCCTCCATAAACGGTTAGAATATTGAACACGCTTTTTGAAATTATTGCCTACTTTTATATCACAAAACATCAATAAGATGTAAAAAAATAACTGCCAAGAAGGAAGAAACAGGAATTCCCCTGTAATCCTTGTTATTTTTTTATTATCTCCATGTTTCATGGTTGACGCAGACTGATATTTACTCAATAACATATAGTGATTCATAAACATGAAACTCATGGAGCTAAAATGATGAAAAAATTTCTTGGCTGTACCCTTGCTTTACTGATGACCATCCTGATGAGTTCAGCTGCATTTGCCGGAGACTATCCCGAAATTCGCGGCACCTGGATAGGCCATGTAAAAATGATAAGTAAAGACGGTACCACTAAATCAAATAAAGCTGTCTTCGTGATCAATAAACAGGAAGGCCCCCTGTTCTCCGGATACAAAGCATGGTTCGGTGACAAGAAAGATTATGCCATCACTGAAGGCTTCAGCGGTCTCATCGGTGCAGACGGCACCAGCCTCTACATGGCGGAACATGAGGACGGTTACACTCAGGGTTCCATAACTTCACCGCAGACCATGTCCCTCTACTACCTTGAGAACGGACGCAAAGCCAAAGCCATCTACTATGCCATGGAAAGAATCCGCTTCTCACGCGCCTTTGTTGATATCGACAAGGACGGCAGCAAAACCATCATCCGGTCCGAAATCGTCAACGTCTACCCTCTTAACGCAGAGCGCATCATGCGTGAAGCCGACCTTAACAAAGACGGAAAGCTGAGCAAAAAAGAATGGGAAGAGTGGAAAAAGGACAAGTAATCAAGAATCATACCGGGCGGTGCAGCCGACCGGAATCTAAATGTACTGAATCAGCCTGTACATTACCTGATTCAAATGATCTACACGGCAGCCTTATGCTTTGTTAAAAATAAGGCGCGATCCCCTGAGACCGCGCCTTTTCAATTTCAATTATTAACGTTTCCTGTCTAATTGCTGAGCGCTTCAACAATAGCTTCACCATATTTGGATGCAGCCTTGGGGCCGTTGGCGGTGATGATGTTGCCATCTACCACAACACTCTGGCTCTGGTAATCACAGCCGTTATCTTTCATAACATTCTTTGCACCGCTTTTCGGGTGGGCAGTAGCCTTTTTCCCGTCCAGAACACCGGCATACCCCAATATTCCGGGACCGGCGCAGATTGCCGCAACAATTTTTCTATCTGCAGCAGCCTGCTTCACAATGCGATGAGCCTGCTCATCCTTCCAGACCTTCTTGATGCCGTTACCGCCGATGATCACAATTGCATCGTAATCTGCCGGGTTCACATCACTTAGCAACATGGAGGACTCCACGCGCATACCCTTGTTGCCTTTAAGTTTACCTACCTTGGTGCTGGCAACAGTGCATTCTACACCACCATCATCCAATGCAGCGCGTGTTTTCTTATATTCAGTCTGCTCAAAGTCAGCTTTAGCAACGATCATCAGGGCCTTCTTACCCTGAGAACCGGCAGCAGCAACATGCGCCATGCACAGCACAGCGGCAAGTATCATAAGTACAACAAGAACACGATGTAAGGTTTTCATAAACTACTCTCCTATAATTTAATGAATATCTCCCTTTAGTTTATCCATGAATACAGGTCAACAAGTCTGCGTAACATTGTGTTGTACAATAAAAAGTTGTTCACACCTTTTGACGGAAAAACAAATATTCAATATAAATCAAAATTATCTGAATGACATAGACAGGGGGGAATCTATGAATGCGGTATGGGCGGTTATTTTTGCAGGGGTACTTGGTTTCTGGGCAGCAGTCAGCATTTTGAGACAAAAGGAACAGTCCAGAGAACTTGATGGGGAGATGAAACAACGTCGCAAGGAAATAAGGAAAACAGCTCAGCTTATTACCACTCACACTCCACGTGATTTCGGAGGCTGCGGAGGATGCAGAACAGCCACACTGGCAGCAGCAAAGCTCCGCCAACTGCACACCACGCTGGCAGTTCGCCTCAGCCCGGACGGTAAAAGCGATCTTGTTCTGCTTCAGGCCCTTGATGACCTTATTGCCGACATTGAAGCAGGACGGACCGGAAGCCGTAAACATGCTGAAGTTGTCAGCCTCATATCAACCGTACTTGCAGAGCAGGAAAGCGGAAACAACTACGGATCCTCAGTTCTGGAAACCGCAGCCAAGGCCGGAAACTGGCTTTCCAACCTGCAGGAATACCTGACGGAATACGACAGGGCCAAAAAGACAAACTGATACAAACTTTTTTTTACTGGCTGAAATAAAAATAGCCGCAGTTGATCCACCGGAAATCAACTGCGGCTGTTTTCGTTTCAGGTCAAACGCAACAGGCTGACCGGCCTCGGCTTGTGAGAGACTCCCATATAAATACATGTAGTGGATTGATAATATATCTATGACGTTGTATGATCTGCTGTACTTGATCAGTCTGAAAAGTGAATAAACACTAACCAACGCGACTTCAGACCTTGAAATACCCACACCAGTACATCCTGATCCAATTGAACTGTTCTGGTAATGAGAGGATATAATGGAAACAAGATCGCACGAACGCGGTATCTTTCTGCAAATGCTGACCATGCTGATTCTGCTCATTCTGTTTACATCATCACCTGTGTATGCCCGAAATATTCTCGTAGGCGGCACAGGCTACTGGACACCGTACTGTTACACTACAAAATCATCACCGGAATGCCTGAAAGGATTCACTGTAGATATTTTAAATACCATATTCAAAGACAGCGGCGATAAAATCCGCTTCATCTGCATGTCATGGCGCCGGTGCATAAAAATGCTGGACCACGGTCAGCTTGATCTGGTTATGGACGGCAGCAAGGATTCCCCCAAGCTCCGGAAATATCTGTTTTCGGACCAGATATACAAACTGGATAATGTTTTTCTCTACAGCAAAAAGAAATACCCCTCAGGCCCTGTAATTAAAAATACAAGCGACATCGAGAAATATTCGATCGGCGGTATGCAGGGGTTCAGCTACAAAATTTATCCTTTCCCGGAATCGCGGGTTCAGCAGAGAGCCCTCGATGTGAAAGCAATGATAGATATGATCCTCTACGAACGCTTCGACCTCGGTGTAGGCTTTAAACAGATTGTTTTATCCAACGCAAAAATGAATGGATACAGCCTGAATGATATCGGCCATGTTCAGATACCCGAGATGGAACCGCTGCGTTTTTATATCTTCGGAAACCCCTTTGACAGAACAGAAAAACTGATCAATCGTATTAACAGGGGACTTGCTGAAATGAAAAGGAACGGAGATCTGGATGCATTAAGAAAAAAATACGGACTTCCATCCAAATGAAAACCGGGCAAAAACCAGCAAATAATTTTAAGAATTAACTGCAGTGCACACAAAAAAACTCCCCCGATATTGAAAAATATCGGGGGAGTTTTTTTGCAGATTAACTGCGCAGAAAAGAAGACTTCGTGATTTCATTAAAGATCATGCCTCTTAAAAGATACTTTTATGAAGCATCCCTACCAAGGCCGGAGAAGACTTCATTAAATATGAGAGACAACTTTGCTCAGAAAATCCTTCAAACGCGGGTTCTTGGGATTGGCAAAAACCTCGGTGGGATCTCCTTCCTCCTGAATAATTCCCTGATCGATGAAAATAAGACGATCGGCAACTTCCTTTGCAAAGCCCATTTCGTGGGTAACAACTATCATGGTCATGCCTTCACGTGCAAGCTGCTGCATTACTTCAAGAACCTCGCCAACCAGCTCAGGGTCAAGCGCGGATGTAGGTTCATCAAACAGGATAACCTTAGGCTGAAGAGCAAGCGAACGGGCAATGGCCACACGCTGTTTCTGACCGCCGGAAAGCTGCTCAGGATAGTTATGGGCCTTGTCTTTAAGACCTACCTTTTCAAGTAGCTTAAGGCCCAGCTCATCAGCTTCGCCCTTGGAAACCTTGCGTACCTTGATGGGACCAAGAGTAACGTTGTCAAGGATGGACATGTGAGGAAAGAGGTTGAACTGCTGGAAAACCATTCCTGCTTCAGCACGGACCTCGTTGATATTGGTCTTGGGGGCCATAATGTCGTGACCATCAACAACAATGGTACCAGATGTCGGAACTTCAAGCTTGTTGATGCAGCGCAGAACAGTGGATTTACCGGACCCGGAAGGCCCGATGATACAGACAACTTCGCCGGATTTAACATGCAGGTCAATGCCCTTGATAACTTCGAGCTGCCCGAAACTTTTGTGCAGATTTTTAATTTCAATCATATTTTACTATCTCCGGGAAGTGTTCAGTTTTTTCTCGATCATGCGCATGGTATAAGAGATGGAAAGAGTCATGACCAGATATACACAGGCCACGGCGAGGTAAACCTCGAATGCGCGAAAGTTGACGGAGGTGATCTCCTGCCCGGTTCTCATAAGTTCCCCTACCCCGATAACCATAAGCAGGGAGGTATCCTTCAAACTGATAATGAACTGGTTGCCAAGGGGCGGAATCATGCGTTTAAGAGCCTGTGGCCAGACAATATAGCGCATGGTCTGGGCACTGGTCAGGCCGATTGAGCGTCCTGCTTCAACCTGCCCGGGGTTGATGGACTGAACTGCCCCACGCACGATTTCGGCGATATAGGCACCTGAGTTGACGGCAATAATAATGATACCGGCGGTGAGAGGAGGAATGCGCATGCCTATAGCCATGGGAACCCCGTAGTAGAGGAACATGGCCTGAACCAGCATGGGTGTACCCCTGATGGCTTCAACGTATACTCCGGCCACTTTGCGGACCAGAAAATTACGGGAAAGTTTCATAAGCCCGGCGGCGCTGCCGAGCAGGAAGCCGAAAAATAAACCACCGATAGTAATCTCAATGGTGAGCTTAAGCCCACGCATGAGCATGGGAAAAGTGTCCCAGAATACTGAAGTTTCAAATACAAATGCCATCTCGACCCCTGTCTTTAGAAAATAGGCAGGGCGGCCATAAGGCCGCCCTGCTGTTAACTTGAATTAACGTTTAGATATATCAGTTATTTAGGCTCGCTACCGAACCATTTCATGTAAAGTTCGCGATACTTGCCTTCTTCACGCAGATCTTTGAGAGCCTTGTTAACCTTGGCTACAAGAGCGCTGCCTTTGGGGAAAGCAATACCGTACTGCTGGCCGTTGTAAAGAGGACCTACAACTTTAACCTGACCTTTACCGGCTTTGCGCATGAAATCGCCGATAACAGGAGAGTCAAAGATTACAGCATCAGCACCGCCGGTCATGAGTTCCATGAACATAGCGTCGCTGTTGGGGTAGAGTTTTACTTCTTTAGGGTCAGCTTTTTTAGCGAAATCAGCGGAAGTGGTGTTCAGTTTGGTAGCAATGATTTTACCTTTCAGGTCTTCAATTCCGTTTACGGAGTTGTCGTCATTGCGAACAAGGATGAGCAGACCGGAGTTGTAGTAACCGTCGGAAAAATCGACAACTTTAGCACGCTCGGGCTTAATGGTGATACCGGCGATACCTACATCAAGCTGGTTGGACTGAAGACCGGGGATGATGCCGTTGAAGTCCATGGGCTGCAGGTCGTAGTCAGCGCCGATTTTAGCGGCGATGGCTTCCCAGAGTTCCACATCAAAGCCGGTGTGCTTGCCGGTTTTGGGATCTTTGAATTCAAAGGGGGGGAAGCTGGTGTCGCAGGCAACAGTGAGTTTGCCGGCAAAAGCAGATCCGACCATGGCTACAGTAATCATCGCAGCGACAACGAGTGACAGCAATTTTTTCATGAGTCCTCCAAGACTATCATCATTTATTTAACTTCATCTTCACAAAAGGGGTTTATGAAGATTGACCGCTCAACTGGGAAATAATCGGGCGATTATTTACAGAACTTAGAATATTTAGCACCTTTATCTGCCGATTTCAAGATTTTAGGCTTTTCCAATCACAATTAATCAGTTAATCATATTCCATTTAAATTCTAACAGATCAGGAATATGCATTTTTTTGGGCAAAGTATTAAATTAATAATTTGTATATTGTGCTCCAAATATTGAAATTTATCAGCAGCAAAAGATTAAGGTATTAGACATATAAACACAACTGCTTCCCTCACAATAAATGAGCTGCCTCAATCAAAATTCCGCCCAGCACCATGAATATGATTTCTTCTGATTTTTTTAATTTAAGCCATGACAAGCCCTATATATTAATGTATGATTATCATCGTTGATTTTGAACGTTATTTACTTCTCAAACCTGCTTCTTTAACAATTTTGTATTATATATAGTCTGCAATTAGTGAATTACAGCCAAATACTAGCACAATTCTGTAATATTTTTTCCAAACTCGAATTTGGAGCGAACTCCAATTACAAAATTGTTACAAAAACCGATCACCATTCTGCTCATTCTACATTTTTGTAAGTTCATCCTCATTCGTCAAACCAGTCACAAACACTAAGCCTCTGTTATGATGTATTTTTTTCACTTAGGCACAAACACTGCTTAATGAAAAAAAGTTTTGATTAGCCCAAAATTCTCCGCTGGACACGGAGATCACCAATAAAAGATTCAAGGAGTTTTTTCACCATGAGTTCAAACACCTCCCGCCAGGGTGCAATCACCGCAGTAACCAATTACTCTGCCCCTGAAGCTTCCTTCAGCTTCGCCGATGAAAAACCCACCGAACTCTTCGGCTGCAACGTCTTCAACGACAACGTAATGAAGGACAGACTTCCCAAGAAGATCTACAAGTCCTTGAAAAAAACCATTGAAGAAGGTGCTGAAATCGATCCTTCCATCGCCGATACCGTTGCAAACGCAATGAAAGAATGGGCCATGGAAAAGGGCGCAACTCATTACACTCACGTTTTCTACCCCCTGACTGGCCTTACCGCAGAAAAGCACGACAGCTTCATCTCCCCTGACGGTAAAGGCAACTGCATTGCCGAATTCGAAGGCAAGCTCCTGATTCAGGGTGAGCCCGATGCATCCAGCTTCCCTAACGGCGGCCTCCGCGCTACCTTTGAAGCTCGCGGCTACACTGCCTGGGACGTTACCAGCCCCGCCTACATTCTGGAAAACCCCAACGGCACCTTCCTGTGCATCCCCACTGCGTTCATCTCCTGGACCGGTGAAGCTCTTGACAAAAAGACCCCCCTGCTCAGAGCAAATCAGGTTGTCAACACCTCTGCACAGCGCATTCTCAAGATCTTCGGTGATGAATCCGGCAACCGCGTTGTTTCCAACGCCGGTCCCGAGCAGGAATACTTCCTCATCGACCGCAACTTTTTCTTCGCCCGTCCCGACCTCATGATGGCCGGTAGAACACTTTTCGGTGCAAAACCCGCAAAAGGTCAGGAACTGGACGACCACTACTTCGGTGCAATCCCCCGCCGCGTTCTCTCTTTCATGATGGATGTTGAGCACGAGCTCTACAAACTTGGCGTACCCGTCAAGACCCGTCACAACGAAGTTGCTCCCGGACAGTTCGAAATCGCTCCTGTTTACGAACAGTCAAACATCGCAACCGACCACAACCAGATGGTTATGACCACCCTGAAAAGTGTGGCAAAAAGACATGGTATGGCCTGCCTGCTCCACGAAAAACCTTTCGCAGGCATCAACGGTTCCGGTAAGCACCTCAACTACTCCCTGAGCTGCAACGGACACGGCTCCCTGTTCGATCCGGGCGACAATCCCCACGAGAACGCACAGTTCCTCGTTTTCTGCGCTGCTGTTATCCGTGCAGTACACAAGCACAGCAAACTCCTGCGCGCAGTTGTTGCCACCGCTTCCAACGACCATCGCCTCGGTGCAAACGAAGCACCTCCGGCAATCATGTCCATCTTCCTGGGCGACCAGCTCTCCGAAATCTTCAGCAAGATTCAGGAAGGCAATTCCCCCACTCCTACCTCCAGCGGCTTCCTCAAGCCGGGTGTCGACACCCTGCCCCCGCTGCCTAGAGATGCCGGTGACCGTAACCGCACCAGCCCCTTCGCTTTCACCGGTAACCGCTTCGAGTTCCGTGCAGTAGGTTCTAACCTCTCAATCGCCGGTCCTCAGGTTGCCCTGAACACCATGATGGCTGAGTCTCTCGACTACGTTGCTGATGAAATGGAAAAATTCATGGGTGGCGACAAGTCCAAACTCAACGATGCTGTCAACAAAGTTATCAAAGACATCATGGACGAGCACGGCCAGATTGTCTTCAACGGCGACGGCTACTCCGACGAATGGCACAAAGAAGCAGTTGAAAAACGCGGCCTGCCCAACCTGCGCACTTCCGCAGATGCACTCCCCGAGATCTCTTCTGCCGAGTCTGTAGACCTGTTCACCAAATACAGCGTCTTCACTAAAGAAGAACTCGAAAGCCGCAAAGAAATCTACCTCGAACAGTACAACCAGGCTATCGTCACCGAGGCTGCTCTCGTAAGCAAGCTCTCCAAGACCCACATCCTGCCCGGTGCTGTACGCTACCAGAAGGAACTGGCTGAAACCTGCGCTGCAATGAAAGCAATCGGCATGGAATTCACCACCGGTACCCTGGAAGACATCACCGCCAAACTGCGCGGCATGCAGACTGCAACCATTGAACTGGATAAGATCATGGCTGCAAAGCCCGAGGAAGACACTCTGGAAGAAGCAAAGTACCTTTGCTGCACCGCACTTCCTGCAATGCTCGAAGTTCGCAAATACGCTGACCAGCTTGAAGAAGTTGTTGCAGACGACCTCTGGTGCCTGCCCAGCTACTCCGAAATGGTTTTCATCAAATAAAATACCACTAAGATATCCTCATTCGAAAAGGCCCTGCTTGATTCAAGCAGGGCCTTTTCACTTTTTTGCACTGGCTATGCATAAAAAATAGAGACTAAAAGTCTATTTTTGTTTATTTTTGCTCAAAATTACATAGACAAAATCATTTTTTTCAATGTAAGCATTGAGGTTGATGTACAAAATAAGTCCAACGGAGAGTAATATGTTCAAAAAATTTGTTCCTGTCCTTCTTTTGATAAGCCTTTTCGCCATGACAGCTCATGCAGCTTCACCTTTGACATCCGATCAGGTTGAACGTGTTCTGTCTGCGCTTGAGCAGCTTGAGTCATACACCGATGCAATGGATGCAGAGCGCGAACAGTCCGGCGAACTTGATGCCGATGTTCTTGATCCTGAAATGTTCAACAGGGAATGTGCACTGATTTACGGATACAATTCCGACACCAAGAGAATCATCGAAGATCACGGCTTCACCAACAAGTCATGGCCTGAGACTGCCGGAAGGGTAATGAAAGCCCTGTCATACCTTGCCATACAGGAAGAAGGCCACTCCGGAGCCGAGCAGATGAAACAGGCCCTGGAACAAATTGAAGCGAACCCCAACATGAGCCCGGAGCAGAAACAGGCCATGAAGCAACATCTGCAGTCCGCAATGAAAACTGTTGAAGTTATGATGGACGCTCCCAAGGAAGATGTAAAAGTGGTTCGCCCATATTACGAGAAATTAGAATCCCGGATGTAGCAGGCAGGGGAGGCTTTGTGGCCTCCCTCCTTTATTGTCAATAATCTATTTAATATAGTATCAATTTGACACACCAATAACAGTCTAAAATAAAAGACTTTAATGACAAAAAGCCACCCTTTGTTATATTTTTGTGACTTTTTGCCCCACCCTGCACCAAAACTTATACCCAGCTGAAGGCACAATAGTCCGAATTTATAGTACAATTCATATTGGCACTAAAAATGCTCAATAATTTCATCGTGTTTCACCTGTAACAACATGGGGTGTTTATGACAGGTCGTCTTTTTGCAAGCATTGCCGCTATTGCGGCCTTGCTTGCCTCCGCTTTATTTTTCGTCCAAGGGCACATCGCTATCATAATTATTTCAATTTCCATCCTCGCGCTGTTCATGTTGGGGTTTGTTGTCCAGCGCCATATAATCACTCCAATTAAAGTTCTTATCGGCGAGATCAAACGTATCGCCGGAGCCGACTACAGCCCGATTCCGCATCATAAATACATGGCCGAAGTGGGTGAACTTGCCAATGAAATTGAAGGACTGAATAATATACTTAATGAAAAAGTAGGCATGAGCGAGTCCATGCTTTCAAACATCATGACCCCCATGGTGGTTGTCAATCACGATGGAACAATCCGCTGGCTCAATGAAAGCATTGTTCGCCTTGTTGAACATGACGGTCCCCCGGAAGAATATATCGGAGTGGATTTCTCCACCTTTTTCTACGGCACCAAGCAGGAGACCGTTTCCGAAAAATGCCTCAAGGAAAAGAAAAAGCAGTTTGTCAAAGGACAGGTTGACGGCCGTAAGGGTACAACCAAATATATTTCAGTTGCATCAGCACCTATTTTCGATAACCGGGACAACCTGCTTGGCGGTTTCACCACAATCATGGACTTCACCAACATCAAGCTGAAAGAAGACTTCATTACCGCTCAGAATGAAAAAATTGCCAAGGGTGTGGCTGATGCAAGTAAAATTTCAGAACAGCTTGCCGGAACATCCGAAGAAATTAGTGCAGAGGTGCAGAACTCCAGCAGCGGTATCCACGATCAGCGGGCCAGAACCGAAGAAGTGGCAACCGCCATGGAAGAAATGAATGCCTCCATCCTTGAAGTATCCAAAAACTCAAGTGATGCCGCGCAGATGGCCCGTCAGACTCAGGACACTGCCAATGACGGGTCCGGGCTGGTTGAAAATGTTATCGGAGTGATGGCTGAAGTCAACTCCAAGGCCGGAAACCTTAAAGACGAAATGGGAACACTTGAAACCCACAGCACCGGCATCACCACCATCATGCAGGTAATTTCAGATATTGCCGACCAGACCAACCTTCTGGCACTTAACGCTGCCATTGAAGCTGCACGCGCAGGTGAGGCGGGACGCGGCTTCTCAGTAGTTGCAGATGAGATCCGCAAACTTGCAGAAAAAACCATGCATGCCACCAAGGAAGTTGGCGGCTACATCAGCGCTATACAGGCCAGCTCACAGAAAAGCACTGAAGCAACTGAGGATACTTTGCACAGCATCCATCAGGCAACAGAGCTCTGTAGCGAAGCTGGCGAAGCATTGAAAAAAATCCTTGTAATTTCTCAGCAAACCGCCGGGCAGGTGGAAGGAATTGCAACCGCGGCTGAACAGCAGTCCGCAGCCAGTGAAGAAGTAACCAGCGCACTGGATGCAGTGAACAGCATTGCCTATCAGACTTCGGAATCCATGAGCCTTGTTGCCAGTGCAGTATCTGAACTGGCTTCACTGGCAACTGATCTTGATGACTTCATGAACAAGATGCAGATCAAGGACGCATAAAAAGACTGGAATGTACTGAAACAGTATTATCAAGCCTTTTGTCTCCGGGAGCGACCAAAGCTTGCAGCATAAAAACAGCCCCGAACAGCAGATCTGTTTATAAAGTGATAAAAAAAGTAGGAAGGTGTTGCCTTCCTACTTTTTTCTTTCTTAATCCTTATTCTCGCGGATCTCTTTTACATCCTCACGTTTCAGCGTGGTCATTTCACCGTCAAGATTTTCAAATGTATAGGTATTTGAATCCTTGGAAAACTCCGGCTTACCAACACTTACTATGGTAGAACCGTCAGTTCTGGTGATTGTGTGGTGACTGGCTCCGCAACCGGCTGCAAGCAACAACAGGGAACAAAAAACTACTGTAATTAAAAGTTTTTTCATATTCGGCTCCTTTTGGAATTTTGCCGAATAATAGCAGACTATTCATTCTCTAACAATCATTCTATTTCTTTCATCACCAGACCTAGCTTCAGGGACTTTTCGGAAAAATCATCCTCAAGTCGCTGCATATCCCGCTCGATTATTCCGGAAACATCAGCTGCTGAATATTTTGACTCAAGCTTGATAACATTACCTGCCCCGCTGCCCCTCGCGGAGCGGCTGACAGCTGTTGCAGAGCCGGATTTGCGCTTATGCAGAATCTTCAGGCGGCCCTGATACACTGCTGTTTTACCGGCAGCGGCAAGCATAAAATCATGATCCACATCATCATACTGAGTCGGGGCGTAACGCAGGTCAAAATCCCCGACCTCCTGCAGAACGGACTGACGGAACAAATGGAAGCATCCGGTTACGGAAACACATGGACGGCAGAAATCAAACTGCCCGTAATCAAGGTCCTGATTATAAGGGTCGAGATAGGCGAACTCAAAGCTGCGGACAAGGTCATCAAAGTCGCGCGGGGTTTCGCGCAGATGGAGGTCTGCATGCTGTATTACTTCTTCCTGCCCTTCATTCACCACCTTGCAGCCCCATACCCCGGCAGCGGGATAGGCTTCAACAGCAGCGCTGAAATGTTTCTGCCAGTCAGCAGGAACAATCGCGTCATCATCAAGGTAAGCAACAAAATCAAACCCCTTGATCTCAGGCAGATTCTTAAGCCAGTTGCGCGCCGCCGGAGCACCGATATTGATCGGCAGGTCAACTGCAACAAACCTGTCGCCAAGTTTATCCTTCCATGCCCGCATTACTTCGGCGGTCCTGTCGGTACTACCGTTGTTAAGGGCAAAAATATGCACATTATCAAGGGGAGATTCAGCAAGTGTAGCAACTGTCTGGTCGAAATCATCCGCCTTTCCGTAAGTGTAAAGGCAGACTGCAACCCGGCCGTTAATCAGTTTGCTTCCGCCGTTTTCAATCAGGCGGTCATAAACCTTGAACCAGGTGTTGACCTGCCACGGCCTTGCAGTCATCCGGTCGCGCCAGAGTACAAGGGCCTCCTCCCGACGTCCCTGCCGATCCACGGCCTCAGCCAGGCGAAGCAGGTTTTCCCCCGGAATCAGCACTCCCCCGGTGGTATCGGAGTAAATGGCCTCAGCCTGTTCATAGTCTCCAGAGCAGAATGCAATATCACCGGCATACTTGTTCAACACCGGATTCATGGCCGAAGGCCAGTCTCGGGCAAGGGCCACGCTTGCAACATCATGACGCCCGAGAAAAAAGGCAAGATCCATCAGATGGGACAGCCAGAAAAGGTTTTCAGGCTGACGCTCGGTCTGGCGGGAAAGATATTCGAGCAGTTTTTCCTTATCATCCTTCATGACCAGCCGTTGCAGATATCCCAGATTTTCAGGAACAGAGCTGTTTGAGGCCACGATAGAAAGGGTTTCCTTCATCCCCTCGGGCAGAAAGCCGATCTGCTTGTCAATAGCCAGAAGATTGGAGGCAAGCTGTCCGTCCAGCGGGCTGGATTCCCATGCGGAAAGGAACATATCAACGCCCACATCAATTAAAGCCCCCATGTCGTTTCGCCCTTCCGCACTGTTGATTATGCGGTTTGCAGTTTCCATGAGATGCGGTTTTCCGTGGCCGGAGACAAGAAGCCTGTACCTTGAAGCGGTATCGAGAAGCGCCCAGAATGATCCTGTCATAATTTCTCCCTACCCGAAGGTTTTCCTCATTTTAACGATCAGGTCCGTTAAACGGTGCTCATAAGTGTGTTCAGCTAAAATTCTGTTGCGGGCAGCTTTGCTGACCCTTTGGCGTCCATTTTCATCAGCCAGCCATTTTTCCAGCAGCTCAGGGATTTCATCCACATTATCAAAAGCAATAATCTCGCTGCCCGGATCAAAAAGGTTTTCCATCTGTTCACGATAGTCGGTCAACACAAATCCCCCGCAGGCAGGAACATCGAAAATGCGCTGGTTCACCGCTCCCTTCATCTGGCGGCTGGTACAGTTGAAACTCACCTCTGACATGGGATAGAATCCCGGCAGGTCGGCATAATAATCCAGTGAGGCAAGATAGCTCCAGCCGTTGTTATCAAGCAGCACGTGCCAGCCCTTATCACCGACAATCAGCGGGTTGAACCCGAGTATTTTCTCAATGCAGGAAAGACGGTACTGCCGGGTAGCCTCCCAGGTTATAAGAGCCTCGAACGACAGACGCTGCTCGTCTGTATCGAAAGACTCCATCCGTTCCAGCAGCTCCGGGTGTGCACCGGCTAAAAATTTTTCCACGGACAGTTCATCCGCCTTTCCGAACTCCGCTGCCAGCTGAGGATAAATTTCCTTAAGGTCCGCTGATATTCCTGATTCATGCACGGTCTTTTCAACGGCATCAACCATTGAATTACCCACAAATGAAACCCTGCTGCGCCATTTACTGCGTCCCGCTATCCCCGGTTTGAAACGGGCGGGATCAGTTGCAAGCGGCAGGTAAAAAATATTCCTGAAACCCTTTTCGCGCATGATTTCAAGATTGCCCGCATCATAAGTAAAGATGCAGGTCAGATCCGGAGAAACATCCTTATAGCGGTAAAGAATGAGCTGCGGATTATCCACAAACCATGAGGCCAGCGGAAGCTTCAGCCTTAGCAGCAGGTCGGTAAGCTTTCCTTTCCGGTCTACCCCGAAATGATTCACGGTCAATGCAAAATCGGGCCTGAACTCCAGTACAGCCTTAAGAAGGTCTTCCACAAAGCCATCGCGCACGGTATCGCCCATGCCTATATCGATGCTGCAATAGCTAAGACCCAGCCTTTCCATGGCTTCTTTAATCTCACCATTTAAAAAATAGGGCCTGTTGAAAAACAGGATTCGCGGTTTGCTGCTTTGAAATTTGGGATAATCAACTTCGGCCCAGAAATCAGCCTTGGGCGCGTCCTTTTCTGCCTCCAGAGTAGCCGCCAGAGCAGCGTACCAGTCACGGTCCAGCCTAAGGTACAATGGAATCCTGATGATTTCCAGTTGTCCTCCACCGTTTTGCTCCCGCCACTGCCGAACCTTTTCCAGAGCCTTTGCTGCAGGACCCTCAATCCACGTTACCTGCGGATTCTGCCTCAAACGCTCAGCACCGGAGACTTCAGCAATCAGCGGGTCCATATCCAGAACAGCCACCGGCCCTTTTTCCGCCAGTAGCTCAGCGCAGATCCCGAGCCCTGATCCGATAAGAACCGGGAGCCGGCCCTGTGTTACGCTCTGTGCAAGCGAAGTTTCCCGCTCCTGACCATTGCGGCCCCAGAGGTGCCATTTGCGCCCCTCAACGAAAAGGCGTACGTCTGCTGTCTTGGAACCTTCCAGAATCGGTTCGACTTTGTAAGCTCGTTTCTGCATAAGGAATATGTATGTCATTGCGCCATACTGTGACAATGGCATTTCAGATTTTTTTCACGTAGAATTCAAATGTATCCGGCGGATTTTGAACAATCGGGTTTTTCCAATCCGCAGCAACCGTTGACCTGCACTATGCGGAGTACATGGCAGGTCCACAATCCGCCCTGCCGCAGATTTATATAATGTGCAGACCGGCATTCACCGTTCAATGCTTCAGCTGTCTGTTGCATTAAGGTATATTATCTGCTTTACGCCGGATTTTTTTTTTGAGCATAAAACAATCAACCTCTGACCTGAATTACTCTAAACACCATGAATAAAACAAATAATATTCTCCTACCCAAAAGCCGGATGGAAATTATAGACCTTGAAAACTGGGAACGCATCGAACATTTCAACTTTTTCCAATCCATTAAAAACAATAACTATGGCACCACTGTGCAACAGGATATAACCGCGCTGTACGAATTCAGGAAAAAAATGAACAGCAATGGAAGCAGCCTGCGCTTCTCAGACCTGATCTATTTTTTCGCCATGAAAGCGGTCAACCGCATTCCCGAGCTGCGTACCCGCATTGTGGATAGCAGGCCCGTTATCTTTGATGTGATTCATCCGGCATTCACCTACATACCAAAAGGGCGCAACCTGCATGCCAACGTTCTCTGCTCTTTCGCCGAAGACTATGAGACACAGGTAAACAACTTCGATGCCGCACGCTGCAATTCCGATGAAACCCCCACGCTGACCCCGGAAGGAGGAGACAGGCAGAACCTCATTTATTTCAGCGTTGTTGCGGGTGTACCCTTCACCTCAGCCTCAAATCCGTGGGGCGATTGTTCATGCGACTCCGTGCCCCGAATCCTTTTCGGACAGATGCATGAATCAGATTCCGGCAGGAAGCTGCTGCCAGTCTCCATTGAACTGCTCCACAGCCTTGCCGATGGCAAGCATCTTGCCCAGTTCTACAAACTCTTTGAGGAGATGTGCGATGAGCCGGAAAAACATCTGAAATAAACTCCAGATGGCTGAATATTAACGACATAATACAGGGCTGTTAAATCAAAAGCTGATTTTATATTATAAATTCGCTTACAATTTAACAGCCCTGTTGTTTTATTGATTTTCAAATAGTATGGATTTGGAAAGTCAGGATTAGGATTGTAAAATATTTTATATCCAAAGGAGAAAACATGAAAAAATTATGTTGGACAGTGTTGTTCTACCTTCTTTCCGTTTCTTTTGCCTGCGCTGCCGACATACCAATTGTTTTCACCCTTAAAGATGGACTTGATCCCAGTGAAGTTTACGCAACTTTTTATAACTGCGTAAACGGAACAAGCTCCATAAGCGGAACTTACAATAATTCCACTACCAACGGAGTTGCACTCAGTGTCACCCGTTCATTCAAGCTGTCTGAGCTGACCGGTCAGGACTCCATCGCCACAGGTGTTCCTGCCGGGGTGCCCGCAGTACTGATCAATGAGTTCAAATCCGGGCGAATATTCATATCCTATAAAAGCGGTTTACAAAGCTTCGGCTGCACGCAGCCTTCCACCGAGCCTACATCAAACGACCCCAGCCTTGCCATCCGCTACCAGCCCATGGAACTTGATATTGAAACTGGAAAAAGTTCCGGAAACGTGGATACCCCGGTGATCAACACCAACCTTACCTATATTGACTATGCTTCCATCGCCTTGTCGCTTACGGTAAAAAATGCAACCGGAACCATTGCCAACAACCCGCTCCTGACCACTGTCAGCAGTGAAACACTGACCGACACACTGGCTAAAACGACCCTCACAGCTTACTCAACTGTCCGGCCTACTTCTGCAGACAAGCTGCCGAGCGAGAATTTTACACGTGTTCTCTCCCCTACTTCATCGGACATGTCTTCCAAGTTCAATGACTGGACCCACTACCTGCAAACCACACTATTTGACTATACAACCACCAACGGCAACCCCATAAGAATCAAGGGACTTTTCGGCGGTGTAGGAGACCAGCCTGCCAATGCCGCAGGACTGGCCACTGACGCCGTAGCGCGCAACCAGACCCAGAGTTACGACTATCAGGTTGTTTTCGATGCCAATGGAGACTGCACCATGACCGCGCAAGCCGGGTCAGGGGATGCGACTGTTGCCGGTATTGCCGCTGCAAACCGAGGTGTGGGAGTCGGGCAGGTCAACATCACCATTGATTTTGACGACCTTAACGCTGCGACAGGGATCTATGGCAATAACCCGAAATATACCATTGTAGGCGTTGAAACAACCTCGGGAATTCAGAACGACTATTACGGATGGGTTGTTGGCGACCTGCTGGCAGGGCTTAGCTGGGGATTTCCCGGCAGTACCGTGCAGTTCAACAGCACCTATGCCAACAACCTGATTATCGGAAACATGACCAGCGTTGAGTGGTACGGCGGAACAGCTGCCGACGGAACAGTATACAGCGTGCCGCTCTCACCTGCAGGCAGGGGCTATACCTACAGCAAGGCCCAGCCCGGAAGCACCACGGATTATCATGTCTACGCCGCAGGGCTGAACGGTATCACCGGGGCTTACGGATTCGGACTGCAGGATCGCAACGGCGCAACCCTGATCAACTTCAACAGGCTGGATCATCCCAATTCATATCTTGAGGTAGGCGTGGATACCGAAGGGCAGTCCGCAGTTCAGCCCAGCCCCACGCAGGAATCAGGGGTCACGGTTACGCTGGTTGAATTCAACCCCAAGGATCTGACGCAGGTTGAAATCAACTCACAATACGGTCTCAATGACTTCACCTCCCACACTTCCATGTGTTCTTTCAACGCAACCATCAGCCCGACCGGATCGTGCGGAACTTTCATGATGGATACCAATGCCATTCCCACAGGGCCGGTCAGCGGGCTGACCATGATGAAATTCTTCTCCAACGGCACTACCCAGTCTTACAAGGCTTACGCTTCCAACGGTCCGCAGTACAGTGACGGTTCATGGTGGATCACAGACCTTGCAGGCAACCACCAGTCCCTCGGTGATACGCTGACCAAGGGAGAGCACTACTACATCCATTTTGTAATCAAGGATAACGGCGAATATGATGAGGACCCGACTCTTGGAGAAATCACCGACCCGGTTGCGCTGGGAAGTACAAATGTAAATTCAGGATGTGTGATGAACCCGGATAAGAGCTTCGAGGTTGAGCTGATTGTGCTTCTTGCTGCGGCTGCAATAGGAGCCTGCCTGAGAAAATTATTCACTGCCGGAAACAAAAGATCCTGAGCGAATATATTCAGGCGCACAATTCAGACTGCGACAGCGCGGATATATAAAAAATGCTATGCCACATTCAGGTATCTAATTTTATGAAAACCAGCTATAATACGGCTAAACAACAATTTATGACCGGAGAATAAGTGCTGCAACGTTGTGTAACATACATCCTGCTTGCTTTCCTTGGTGCTGCAGGCCTTATGGCATGCAGACCTCCAACCATTGAAGAAAAGCATGATCATGCAATCAACGTTGAAGCGGTTAAATCTAAAATCCGTCTTTCTCCCGCTGAAGTGAAATGGCTGGAAGAACATAAGGAGGTAAAAGTCCGTGCAGGGCAATGGCCTCCATTCATGCTTACGGGAGATAACATAACCGGGATTTCAATAGACTATCTGGATATCATATCCCAACTTCACAATATCAAGTTCACCTACCTCACAGAAGAAGACATCTCGTGGCCTGACACGTTAAAAAGTATCAAAGAAAAACATACGGTAGACATGGTACCGGTGATTCAGCCCACTGCTGAACGTGATAAATTCATGATTTTCAGTAAAGTATACCAGATACTGCCATGGGTCATCATCACCCGCTCCGATGCTGATTTCATCAGCGGACTTGACGATCTTGCAGGAAAAACCGTCAGTATTCAAAACAAGTTCATCCTGCACAGGGCCCTTGAAAAAGATTACCCGGACCTGAAACTCGAAGTAATCAACACTACGACTCCAACACTGGATTCTTTGAAAGCTGTTTCCACCGGCCATGCGCAGGCCACAGTAAATGCCCTGCCGGTAGCCACCTATTTCATACGTAAATTCGGCCTTTCAAACCTCAAAATAGCAGCTCCCACCAAATTCAATGACCTGCAGCTCGCCATGGGCATCCGCAAGGACTGGCCTGAACTTGCCGGAATAATCTCAAAAACCCTGAATGCCATGAGCCGCGATGACATTGCCGATATCAACAATGCATGGCTTTCCGTGCACTATGACTACGGCATAGCACCATCAACTGTTCTTTTCTGGACATCAGTGGCTGCCCTTGCCGCGTTCTTCTGCTTTATAGGCTTTTACACCATCAACCGAACCCTCAAGAACAAAGTTAAAATCAAAACGGCAGCCCTCAATCAGGAACTGAAAGAGCGCATCCGCGCAGAAGAGGAATTACTCGAAAGCGAAGAGAAATTCCGTTTTCTGGTAGAAAACTGTCCTGTGCCCATGGCTCTTGAAGACCGGACCGGCAGGCTCAAATATTTCAACCCGTGCTTCATAAGCACATTCGGGTATACCCTTAAGGATTTTCCAACACTGGAAGTAGGTTTTCTATACTCCTACCCCGATCCAGAATACCGGGCTGAAGTTGCTAACAGATGGGCCGAAGCCGTGGAGCAAGCCGAGGAAAAGGGAGAGATAATACGCTGTGAGGATCTTGTCTTCACCTGCCGGGACGGTAATATTCTGAATCTTGATATTATCGGAATGCACGTGGGTGAAGATGTAATGACAGTCTTCATCGACCAGACCGGCCGTAAACAGGCCGAACAGCTCATGATACAATCTGAAAAAATGATGTCCGTCGGCGGACTTGCAGCAGGCATGGCCCATGAAATCAACAACCCGCTGGGCATAATTCTATCTTCAGTGCAGAACCTGAAGCGAAGGATCGATCCGGAAAGACCGGCGAACATAAAAACGGCAAGCTCCCTTGGAACCAGCCTGACATCCATGAACAGCTACCTTGAAAGCAGAGGCGCCCATAATTACCTAAACTACATACAGGAAGCAGCAGAACGGGCCGGAGACATTGTTCGGAACATGCTTGATTTTTCGCGCCAGAACAATGAGACCAAAACAGAATGCTCCATAAATGTACTTCTGGATAAATCAGTGGCCCTTGCAGCCAGTGACTACGATCTCAAGAAAAGATACGACTTCAAAACAATCGACATCATCCGTGAGTACAAACACGACATCTCGGAAATAACTGTAATAAGAAACGAAATTGAGCAGGTATTCCTAAACCTTCTCAAAAACTCGGCTCAGGCCATATCCCAGTCCGAACTCAGGCATTTTTCCCCGCAAATCAAACTGCGCACATTTGAATATGATAAGTGGGTGGTAGCAGAAATTTCCGATAATGGTCCCGGCATGAATCCTACAGAGCAGAAACGTGCCTTTGAACCGTTCTTCACCACCAAGTCCCCGGGTGAAGGAACCGGGCTGGGACTTTCGGTTTCCTACTTCATCATCACCCGTAACCATCAAGGTGAAATTGAACTGAAGAGTACTCCGGGAGAAGGAACAACCTTCACCATAAAACTGCCCAGAAACTGACCTGTCATTAAATATAAATAAAAAGCGGAAATCCTGTGTCAGGATTTCCGCTTTAATTATCTGAAATGCACCAGTCCCATGGCTGCCGAAAAAATGCTGAATTCAAGAGACCTTAAAACACCTCAGCAGCATTTTTACCTGTGCCTGCCATAGGATACCTGCAAAGCAGGATCCGGCTCATTAATTATCTTACTCAACACGAACGAGATCGCGCTCAATGAGGGTCTCAGCGATCTGTACGGTATTCAGGGCTGCACCTTTACGGATGTTGTCTGCAACAATCCACATGTTCAGGCCATTATCAATGGTTTCGTCTTCGCGGATGCGGCCGACAAATACATCGTTTTCACCAGCGCAGTCGATTGCCATGGGGTAAAGATTCTTCTCGGGGTAATCAACAACGGTAATTCCCGGGAAGTTGGACAGCAGGTTACGGCATTCTTCAACAGTAACCTTTTCTTCTGTCTCAATGTTAACGGACTCGGAGTGACCATAGAAAACAGGTACGCGAACAGTGGTTGCTGTGAGCTTGATGCTGTCGTCACCCATGATTTTCTTGGTCTCGTTGACCATCTTAATTTCTTCCTTGGTGTATCCATTGTCCATGAACACATCAATGTGGGGCAGGCAGTTGAAAGCAATCTGGTGCGGATATACATCAGAAACAACTTCGCGGTTATTGAAAAGTCTGCTGACCTGTGTTTCCAGTTCGGTGATGGCTTTCTGGCCGGTACCGGATACAGCCTGATAGGTGGAAACAACAATGCGCTTGATCTTGGCTTTATCGTGAATGGGCTTGAGCGCTACAACCATCTGAATTGTGGAACAGTTGGGGTTAGCGATGATGCCGGGATGCCAGTCGAGGTCTTCGGGGTTAACTTCGGGAACAACGAGAGGAATCTTGGGATCCATTCTCCATGCGCTGGAGTTATCAACTACCACACAGCCTGCCTTTGCTGCCAGAGGCGCAAATTTCTCGGAGGTACCGCCGCCTGCGGAAAAAAGAGCCAGATCGAAACCTTCAAAGGAATCTTCCTTAAGCTCGATTACGGTCAGTTCTTCGCCTTTATAAGGAACCTTGGTTCCGGCGGAACGGGCGGATGAAAAAGGAACAACTTCAGATGCGGGAAAATCCCTCTGCTCCAGAACTTTGAGCATTTCGCGGCCTACTGCGCCGGTCGCGCCGACAACTGCAACTCTGGGATTCTTGGTACTCATGTCTAAACCTCCGTATTTCTTATCCGGACAGAGCTTATACTGTCCGTTTTTATCTGTTAATCACTTAAGGTAACCCCAATTACCTTGCTTCTGCCGAATTAAAACTTGAGAGCCTTTCCGATCTCAAGGCAGGCCTTGGCTCTGTTGAGGGTATAAAGATGCACGCCGGGTGCACCGCCATCAAGAAGTTCCTGAGCCTGTCTGGTAGCAAACTCAATTCCCAGCTTGTAAACGGCATCGTCGCCGCCATCCGCATGGGCCTTTTCCAGTGCGCTGAGGAATTTACCGGGGATTGCCGCTCCGCACAGGGAAAGGATGAACTTGGCAGACTTAAGACTCATGATGGGCAGCACGCCGGGAACAACCGGAGCATCAATGCCCATGCCTTTAAGCCTGTCGCAGAAATCAAAATATACCCGGTTATCAAAGAAGAGCTGGGTGATGATAAACTCGCCGCCCTCTTCAATCTTGTACTTCATCCATTTGAAGTCTTCCTTGATGGAAGGAGACTCAAGATGTGCTTCAGGATAACCGGCAACAGCAATCCCGGTGCCGGGATGCTTTTCTTTCACGTAGGTAACAAGGTCGGAGCCGTGTTTGAAAGTCTGGGTGCTGAAGTCGAAATCATCATCACCGGCAGGTGCGTCACCGCGCAGGGCAAGGATGTTTTCAACGTCGGCATCTTTCAGGGCGGAAACGAATTCGCTGATATTTTCAGGGCTGGCACCGACACAGGTCAGGTGTGCGAGAGGCTCAATCCCGGCATCCTGCTTCATTCTTTTAACAATTTCAAGTGAATTATCCTGTGTTCCGCCTCCTGCTCCATAAGTAACGGAAGCAAACAAGGGATTCAGCACCTTGAGCTTCTCCACAACCTCAAAAAACTTAGGCCATGATTCACGGTCTTTGGGCGGGAAGAACTCCAGCGAAATGAACTGTCCGTTTTCTTTAATCAGATCAACTATTTTCATCATGAACTCCAATTAGTTACTTATGTTTTCAGGCGGGCCTGCAAGGCTGATTTTATACGCATCACTCTTTAATGGGAGGATGCCTCCGGCTAAGGGAAAAAACTAAAATTATGGGCTGCATTTGACGACCCGGACCTTTGCGGTGCAGGTCAGCAATAAAATCCAGTTTGCTGAGGATCTCTGTAAAATCTTTTCGATACTCTTCAAAAATATTCTATAGTTTCTGAGCCCTTATATAAAAAATGCAAAGGGCAGAAGCCTGCTAACCTGCGGGAGTTGTGCCCTGCCCCCTTTTTTTGAGCAGCTCAAGAAGCTCGTAGTTTACAGGAAGAAATTTTACATCGCGCATATTCCCTATATCGAACCAGTCAAACTGCTGATTTTCAAGAGACTGCACTTCGCCTGTAAATTCCCAGACATCGTAAAGAGAGAATTCCACGATGTACTCCGGGTAATCAAAAACCCTTTCAATCCACAGATCAAAGGAAGTCGGGGTAATCCCCAGTTCTTCCTGCATTTCCCGGATCAATGCATCAGACCGGGACTCGCCTTCCTCGATCTTGCCACCGGGAAATTCCCACCAGCCGGCATAATCCTTACCTTCAGGACGCTCGGCTGAAAGAAAAAGACCATCCTTCCAGACAACCGCACCCACCACAAAAATAGTCTTACGCTCAGCCAAGGATTCACACCTGTAAAATTTAAACTATCAACCCCGCCCTATTCCATCACAAATGAACAGGGCTGAACAATTCACAGGAGCCCTTAGGCCCTGCTGCAAAAAAGCTTCAGGCCCGCAAAAAACAGGTTCAGGCCCGTTGAAAACATCTAGGAATCTTCTAAAAGCTGTTTTTTGCGCTCTTCCAGTTCTGCAATTTCATCTTCAAGCACGGCCATCCGTTCCATGAGCTGATCAGCGTAAGAACTGGTTTCGGTGTAGCGGGAATTCAGTTCCACGGCAGCCGCTCCATCATTGTAGAGTTCGGGGTCGTTAAGCTGTTCTTCCATCTGCGCCTGATCTTCAAGCACCTTTTCCAGATCAGCTTCAAGCTTTTCATATTCGGCAGTCTTTGGCTTCAGCTCCTTGTAGAGAGCATTGCGAATTTCCGCCTGACGCCTCTTATCTTCCTTGGAAAGCTTGCGCTTGGCTGTTTTGTAGCTGTCAGAAGATTCATCGGATGAGGGTTCACTGGTTCCAGCTAACTTCTCTTTACGATAATTATCGTATTCTTCAAACGAAAAAAATGTTTCGATTCCCGAATCAGTCAGTGCCCAGATCTCCTCGGCAACCTCTCCAAGCAGATAACGGTCGTGCGCTACAAAGAACAGCGTCCCGTCATAATCCTTAAGTGCCTGAATAAGTCCTTCACGGCTTTCAAGGTCAAGGTGGTTGGTAGGTTCGTCAAGAATCATCAGGTTTGCCCTTGAAAGGAACAAAGTAGCAAGGATCAGACGGTTCTTTTCCCCTCCGGAAAGAGCCGAAACCCTGCGCTCAAAGTAGCCTTCCCCAAGCAGGAACAGTCCGAGCACGCTCTTGAGCTGCTCCTCAGTGGTATCCGGATCGCTCAGGCGGCGGATTTCGGAAAGCGCAGTGGCCTCATCATAAAGGATCTCGCTCTGGTGCTGGCTGAAATAGGCCAGAGATGTATTCTGCCCGACCTTGGCAAAACCGGCATTGGGCTTGAGATCGCCCATGATGACCTTGAGCAGGGTCGATTTACCAGCACCGTTTGGCGCGGCAAGTGCTATCTTCTTGCCCCGGAAGAGCTGAAAATTCAGCAGAGGCCAGATGGACGGGGGTTTGCCGTCGTACGAAAATTCAAGGTCAACCACATTGATGGCGGCCTTGTCGCCGCGCTTGGTGGGCGGCAGACGAAAACTAAGGCTCCTGCCTCCGCGGTTGAGATCGGCCTCTTCCTGCAGCTTGGAAAGTTCCTGCTCGAGCTTCTCGACCTTCTTGATCTTGGACTGGGCCTGCGCCGCCTTGCGGGCCTTTACCCGGAAACGGCGGATATAGGAGTTTTCACTCTCAATGCGCGCGGAAAGCTTGGCGGCCTCACGGCTGCGCTGCATGGCGTTTTCCGCCTGCCACTCAAGGTACTGAGTAAATGAACCGCGGCGCATCACAGGCCTGCCGGAACCTAAAAAGAGTACATGAGTACCGACGCGATCAAGAAAGATACGATCATGAGCTACATAGATAACCGCACCACGGAAAGACAAAAGGTAGCTCTCAAGCCATTCAACCGCTTCAAGGTCAAGATGGTTGGTAGGTTCGTCAAGAAGAAGCAGGTCCGCTCCCTGCAAAAGCACACGTCCGAGCTTGGCGCGCTCACGCCAGCCGCCGGAAAGTTCCTTGATCTTGCTGAGCATGTCATGCTCGGAAAACCCAAGACCGGTAAGGATGGTACGGGCCTTGTGCTCAGGGTTATACCCGAACTGGTGCTCCAGCTCGGCCTGCTTTTCGGAAAGACGGGTCATGTGAGCCTGATCATTGCTGCTTCCGGCTTTTTCCCACTCCTCCCAGAGATTGTTCCAGGACGGCAGGGCCGAAAGGACCCAGCTCAAAAGGGAGTGCTCAAGTATTTCCCCGGTAAGTTCCTGCGCCACATAACCTATGCGGGCTCCTTTGGAAATGGAAAGCACCCCGGCATCCGGTTCGATAAGTCCGGCTACAAGTTTAAGCAGGGTTGATTTACCGCAACCGTTTGGCCCGGTGATGGCAAGGCGCATCCCGGCGGAAACTTCGAATGAAAGGTCGGTAAACAGGTCTTCGCCGTTGTAGGCTTTTTCAAGACCGGTGATGGTAACTCTGGGCATTAAGACTCCAAGAACGGGAGCTTTTGGCGCTGCTCCCGGAAAGGCAAAAATTCAGTGAAATTTGGTATATGGAAAACCGGATTATCCGCTTATGGATTTCCGGTCGTCTGGCAGATCGAGCAGGATAAAATACAGGTAAGGCCTACAGATTGCAAGGAGAATAGACGGATTAATAATCCGATGCGATATAATCTCAAATCCACCTGCAAATCAGGACCTTAAAGAGACATAAAAAACGGGCCCAATTATATAGGCCCGTTTGCTTTTAAGTATGGCAGAGCTTGCCTCTAACTCAGAGGTAGCTCAGAATTAATCTACATAAGAACAGCAGTAGTCCACCAGAGATTCAATCACCAGTTTGAATTTTGAATCAGCAGGAACATCGAAGCTTTCACCGGCCTTGATATCCGCCCATTCATCCGCTCCCGGCAGCAATACCTTGAGAGTTCCCTGCATAATTTCCATAACTTCGGCCTGTGCTGTGCCGAACTCATATTCACCGGGCAGCATAATTCCAAGTGTTTTGAACGAACCGTCTTGGAAAACAACCTTGCGGCTGGTTACTTTGCCATCAAAATATACATTTGCTTCCCTGACGACTGTTACACCATTGAATTCAGACATAATACCTCTTTATTGAAATTGTTGGATAACTGAAATGAAGACAGCAAAGATATGTTGTTCCATACTTTACAGTCAACGCAGAGGCTCATCCTGATTCACACTCGAACTGAAATCCGGGACAAATTTGAATCGTTGTTCGAAATTTTCCATTAATACATTTCAATAAAGGTCTTTATTCATCATATTCCGAACAAAATTTATTTCACAAGATCCCCGGACGATATGACCGGGGACCTTAAACTCCTATTTATTGCTATTCCCCGTCAGAATCCCATTTATCCTGATATTTAGGACGGGAACGGCCACTTACAAGGACAAGATTATCACCCGACAACTTACGGGTGGAAATATAATTTCGATCAATATCCCCTTCCAGCGTAAGGGCCAGATCAAGGGCGAACACAGGGTCGCCGATATGCCATGAATGGTTAAAAGTCCCATTATAATCCGCAGAATCCGGATCAATAGTCTGGAAATAATCGGAACAATCCACGTTTATAGCCTTATGGGGCGCTGTTTTCGGAAGTCCCACGCGCCCGACACGGGGAGCGGTTCCAATCCGCTTGGCATTTGAAACAGCCAGAACCTTATCACAGCCGTTGCTGTAGTTGGTAAGACGCATAATCCTGTCAAACAGCGGATGGCTGCCGTTGAATTTCGTCAGAGTATCCCTTGCTATATCACCACCGATAAATGCGACCTGTCCGATACGCCAGTCACTCTTGTAATATCTCCCGATATTCATGGCCTGCGCAAAGGCTTCGGTTATCACATAGCATCCGGTGGAATGGCCTATGAGGTGAACATTCAACTTGCAGGTAGGCATACCGTTGCGCCTTGGAGTCTGCGCTTCCACCAGCAGGTCAAGACTTTCACGCACCAGTTCAAGTGCCACCTTGGAGGCATCGGAACGGTCTTCAAGGTAGTTCAGAACAAAGTTGGAGCTCGGCCAGTCAAAGCCGATGACCACCCCCTTCCATCCCTGCTCGCGAAGTGTCCTCTGCAGGGTTCTGGTTCGCCACAGCACAACAGGAATATCGTTATTGTAGCCATGCACAAACACCAGAACATTGCCGCGCATTCCGGTAATCTTATCCTCTTTACCGTCAGCTGCATCCATTACCCTTTTGCGCCACTCTTCCCTGTCCATGCTGTTTTTGGGAACATAATCCTCATGGTGCTCTGGAACTGCAAAGAACCTTGTTTTCCCCGGTTCTGAAATAAATTCGCCGTCCTTGGCCTCTCGCGTAGAAATAATAAAAGTATCAACGGACATACCAACACCTCTTTTATAAGTAGAATAATGAGGCGTAACATACATTTCGAACTAAGATCAATCCGGTTTTGACGTAATTCACGGATATGATTAATACTGGTGCAATGAACACATGGTACGTTTATCTGCTGCGCTGCAAGGACAACTCACTCTACTGCGGAGTAACAACCGACCCGCAACGCCGTCTCGAAGAACATAATTCAGGAACCGGCGCAAAGTACACCCGTGCCCGCCTGCCGGTGGTGATAGAAATATATGAGCAGTTCCCGAACAAGAGATCCGCTTACCGGGCTGAATATGCAGTGAAGAAAAAAAGGGCTGCGGCTAAGATTGAGTTTCTGAAATCAATTGCGCTGGAGGAAATGAAAAATGCTGAAAAGGATTAGTTGTGTTTTCCTGATACCTTTACTACTGGCCCTGTCCGTTTTAAGCGCACAGGCAGACAACACCCGACTTGATGCCCTATACAAAGCCGCCATCGAGGATGCCAGAATTGCCACTGCAGATGAGATCTCGCGGGAACTGACCGGTATATCCTCCCCGGACAACAAAAATATTCCATCCTTTCTGATCTGGAAGGAAATCAACGGCAGCCAGCATGTGCTGATGGCAACATGGGCCGGAAAATACATCTCAAGCAGGAACTGGAAGCCGGGAGAAACCATTCAACTGGCCGCAACCACCAACATCTGGGTTACCGCCTGCCCGGAACTGCGGGATTTCTTCAGGGATCGCGGATTCTGGCCCGGCTCTCATGACAAGAGAGTCCTGCGCATTGAACAGCTGCTGGGACTGCCCCGCAATGACGGGAACATGAAATTCATAGAATTCTGGGTAAAACCGGCCGACCTGTTCCGCCCCGCCGCCGACCCCGACCCGACCGACCACGAAGCCCAGCTCGTCTACCCGTGGAAGAACAGGCCGTTTTATCAGATGTCCCAAGCCCGGAAGATTCATGAATATGTAAACGCAGACACCCCGGACCGGGAAATGACCTATGAAGAGTGGTTTGAAAACCTCAATGCCACAAGCTATACAGACCAGACACCCTACCCGTGGACAAGGCTCGGCTACACCTACGACTGGGCCGATGACAAGTACAACAACGGCCATATAGGTCTTTCAGAATTTATAGTACTGGGCGGCTCTTCAATTGTGATAGAACGCACTGTGGAAACTGAAAATCTGGAAAGCTATTTCACAAAACCCTGATTCCGATCATCAATTAATCAAGGCTACTGCAAAACCAGATCAGGCGGCTCTGTTATTTTTTAACAGGCTGCCTTTAATTTTGCTTGCCAGCGGCATTACCCCGATGATATTGGTCAGACCAATTCAACCAAAAACAGTAATTGGCAGGTCCAATTGTGAGTAAAGAGAAAAACAACCCGGTCTACCAGAAAGTTGCCCTTCAGATTGCGGAGCTGGTCGAGTCCGGTGAACTTAAACCCGGCGACAAGCTGCCCGCAGAACGCACTCTGGCTGAGAAATTCAAGGTATCGCGCAGTTCAGTTCGTGAGGCTATAAAGTCTCTGGCCCAGAAGAATCTGGTGGAAAGCCGCCGCGGGGACGGAACCTATATCAAAGCCGAGGAACATGGAGATATAGCCGAAGCCTTCACCTCTGTTTTTGCAGACCAGAAGAAGCGCATAAACGATATTTTCCAGTTCCGCAGGGTTATCGAGCCGGAAATGGCTGCCCTTGCCGCTACCTGCATTGATAACGAAACTTTAAACCGCATGAAGGTGATTGTCTGCAATCAGCAGATTCAGGCCCGCAAGGGTGAGAATGCCCGCGATCTTGATTCGGAGTTTCACCTTGAGATTGCCCGTGCCACCGGGAACTCCATCTTCCCGGAGATGATGGGGGCACTTGATCAGATCATAATGGAAAGCCGGTCCGAGATACTGCAGAGCCCGGATCGTCAGGAAAAATCCATAAGCATGCATTTCAAGCTCCTCGAAGCTTTCGAGAGCGGCGATGCAGACCTTGCGCGGAAAATAATGAAGCAGCATATTGCTGAAGTTGAGCTTGCTGCTGATTCCAAAAAATAGATGTTGCGCTTTTGCGCATTTGAATATTTGAGTTGCCTCCAAAGGCCTAAGAGTCTGCGACTCTTTAATCCCACAGGGGGTTCTTTTTTAACCTGGGAGTTCACCTGCTCTCTTCTATAACGAGGACTTAACGGATGATTTCTACCCTGCTTATTTTCATTATTCTCGGTGTGTTTGCCGGAATTCTGGCCGGGCTGCTCGGTATCGGCGGCGGACTTGTCATCGTGCCGATTCTGGTTTTCGCCCTGCCGCCTCTGGGCATTCCGCAAGAGCATCTCATGCACATCGCGCTGGGCACTTCACTGGCCAGCATCATTTTCACTTCGCTTTCCAGCATGCGTTCGCACAATAAGCGCGGGGCTGTGCGCTGGGATATTTTCAAGGCCATCACCCCCGGTATTCTGCTGGGAACTTTTCTCGGCTCCCTTTCCACATCGTTCATGAATACAGATGTGCTTAAGGGCATCTTCGTAATATTCCTTTACTACGTTGCCTCACAGATGCTTTTCGGCCTCAAGCCCAAAGCTTCGCGTCAGGTGCCCGAAACAAAGGGTATGTTTGTGGCCGGTAACGTGATCGGTATTTTTTCCAGCCTTGTCGGTATCGGCGGCGGAACACTTTCCGTACCGTTCCTGACCATGTGCAACGTTGCAATTCATACAGCGATCGGAACAGCCGCGGCCATCGGGCTGCCTATCGCCCTCGCCGGTACTGCCGGTTTCGTCTGGACCGGTATAGGAGTGGAAGGACTGCCATCCTACTGCATCGGCTATGTTTACCTGCCCGCTTTGATCGGAATCGTTTCAGCCAGTATGTTTACTGCGCCGCTCGGCGTAAGGCTGGCACACAGCCTGCCCGTGGGCAAGCTGAAGAAAATATTTGCTGTGCTGCTTCTCGTTGTAGCAACCAGAATGCTGATCAGCATTTTTGCTTAATGGACTATTACCCCCGGCAGCCTCTGCCGGGGGCTTCAAACCCGCTTTAAAATAAAGGGTTAAAAATTAGCCGAACCTTGATTATGCTTCTCTTCAGCAAAATTGATAAATCAATCAAACTGAAAAGACATGACTCTTATTGAATGCGATTAAAACACTTCCCCCTTCAGGCCTGCTGAAAAGTTTGATAAAAGCCTTGCAGGACTGAGTTGATAAACAGCAAGGCGGATCAGGACATCTTGGAAAGTGTAGAATCTCAATCATTATTTCTCTGTCCGGTTGAGGATATTTTCTGCAAACCGGGTTGAACCGTTTTTAAAAAATTAATTCGCCATAACACCAGAAATTAATAAACTTTCTATAGCCTCTAACGGCTGGCCCCACAGAAAGGGTTTCGGATTTTTTATTCAGCTCCCGTACGGACGCTCAAAGGCAAGTTCTGGAGAGAAATTATTCCCCCCTTTTGCTGAAGGACTTAAGCCCGGACAATTTCCGGTAGCAATCTTGACCAACCGCCGGAGGCATACAATTCTAAGGAGAATTCAAAAATGAAAGATGTACGCGACAATGCCCGTGAACTCATGAAAGGTTATTGTAAGGTCTGTCCTGTTTGCAACGGTAAAGCATGTGTTGGAGAGGTACCCGGCATGGGCGGCCTCGGCACTGCTTCCAGTTTCAAGAACAACGTCAAGGCCCTTGAAGATCTCAAGCTGAACATGCGCACTATCCATGAATTCAGCGAACCTGATACCTCTGTAAACATCATGGGCATCGACCTTGATATTCCGGTTATTGCTGCCCCTATCGGCGGTGTTGAGTTCAACATGGGCGGTAAAGTCAGCGAGCTGGACTACATCACTTCCAAGCTCAAGGGCTGCAAGGAAAAAGGGATTATCGGCTGTACCGGTGACGGTGTGCCTCCCTTCATCCACGAAAGCGGTTTTTCGGCAATCAGGGATGTGGCCGGACACGGAATCCCCTTTATCAAACCATGGGAAGAAAAAGAGCTTAACGAAAAGCTCCGGAAAGCCGAAGAAACAGGTTGCAAGATCATCGGTATGGACATTGACGCTGCCGGCCTGATCACCCTTAAAAAAATGGGCCGCCCGGTAACCCCCAAGTGCATGCGCAAACTGCGTGAGATAATCGACTCCGTTGATGCGGACTTCATCCTCAAGGGCATCATGACCCCCGACGAAGCACGTATGGCTATCGACGCGGGTGCCAAGGGTATTGTTGTTTCCAACCACGGCGGAAGGGTTCTCGACTCCTGCCCCGGCACAGCGGAAGTTCTTTTTGAAATATCCCGCGCTGTTGCAGGACAGTGCAGCATAATGGTCGATGGCGGTGTGCGCACCGGTATTGATGTGCTGAAAATGCTCGCCCTCGGCGCTGATGCAGTAATGATCGGCCGTCCGTTCTCCATTGCCACCGTTGGCGGACTGCAGGAAGGTGTTGAAAAATACATCGATCAGCTTAAATCCGAACTGACCGCAGCTATGGTTCTTACCGGAACTGAGAAAGCAAGCTTTGTGGATATCCGCGTGCTTTACCGCTAGTGCCGCCTGAGACATCTTAAAAGAGACTTACGGCGGAATGAAAACCCGTTTTTTTAAAAAAAAACCGCCGGTCCCTATAGGTTGACGAATCTTCCGGGTGCTTTCTAAACATCTGAAACCGCAGTACTTTATCAGCACTGCGGTTTCTTTATTTTCTGTGTGTCCTTCTAATCCTGAAAATAATTATCAGCTTTATAAAAAAAATCGATTTTTGCTGTTGACTAGTCCGCTTAACGGCGTTAAGTTTTAATCAAGGCTAAGGTCATCGCCAGACAAAGGCGATTCGTGTCAACCCTCAACGGGAGTGAAATCAACGTTGATATCACTTTCAAGTCAAGAGCCTGATTTGGAGGCTCAAATTGAGGGGAACCAAACGCGAGAGTTCGTTGAGACCTCCTAGGGGCCCACGGAGCGACTGGAAATAGCCGGTTATCCCGGCAGATGCGAATACGGATCCCCTCATGACCGGTGTCTTTAAAGCGTATTAAGGTCATCTTGTAACAAACCATTAAACGGTTAAGGCGCGTTAAAAAATTAACTTCTTTAACAACCGCTAATCCTGGTTGGAACGCGCAAGTACAAAAGCAATTTGGAAATAACCGCTAACTTGGTTGAAACGCGTTACTAAGTAATCTTACAGCAAATCTTCAAAGCCCCCGGCTGGAACATCCTGTTCCGGCCGGGGTTTCTTTTTTGCCTAAACTTCCGCGGTGTACGGAGGTGCAGGGTCATATTGCAGAATTTTCCTGACCATGCGCGAATGCTCGGGACTGTGAATCTGCCCCACCAGCCAAAGAGCCATATCGATACCCGCAGAAACTCCCTGCGAGGTTACAACCTTGCCGTCACGCACATAACGCATATCCGGCAGCTCGGTAATTTCCGGGTCATTGCTCAGATAATCCATCAACTGCCAGTGGGTTGTCGCCCTGCGGCCCTTGAGCAACCCAGCCTTTTGCAGAATCAGCCCTCCAGTGCAGACTGCGGTCATGTATTCAACCCGCTCGTACTGGCCCTTTACCCAGTCAATTGCACGCTTGCTGCTCAGGGCGTACTTCTCTACTTCACCGGTACCCGGCAGCAGCAGAACATCAAGTTCCGGAGTGTCTTCAAGGGAATAATCCGGAACCATATTAAGCCCGCCGATACCTCTCAGGGGTTCGGTACCAAGGCCGACAGTCACAACACGGCCTCCGCCTACAAGATGGTTTGATGCCGCAAAAACCTGTTGCGGGCCAACGAAGTCAAGCTCGGCAACCTGCTCATATATGTATATTCCGTAAGTCATCTGCTTTGTCATAATTATCTCCTTTTAAGAAATGAGCCCTGTACTGGGCCGGACTGACACCAAGCCTTCTCTGGAAGGCCCTGCGCAGTCTTTCCTCACGGCCGAAGCCGGATTCTGATGCCACTGTGTCGAGAGAATCTGCACCGGATTCGATCAGCTCGCGCGCGCGATCAATCCGCAATTGCTCAACAAAACGGCTGGGACTCAGTCCCGTTTCCGACGGAAAAATTCGTGCGAATGTACGCGGGCTCATATTGGCCTGCTCGGCAAGCTCTTCTACGGTCAGTTTACGGCTCAGGTTCTGATCCATCCAGCTGATCAGCTCATTGAACCTGCTGCCTGCCCGTGCCTGCATGGTCAGCGGAGAACTGAACTGGCTCTGGTTACCGGGACGCCTGCGGTAAAGAAGAAGCATCCGGGCAACCTCCATAGCCAGGGCCGGTCCATAATCCTCCTCGACAATCGCAAGGGCCAGATCAATCCCGGCAGTTACACCGCCGCTGGTTGAGACCATACCGTCCTGAATATATATGGCGTCCGGGTCCACCTTAACTGCCGGATACAGCTTTGCCAGACGCCCGGCGACCATCCAGTGGGTTGTAACCTCTTTGCCGCTGAGCAGGCCGCAGGCAGCTAGAATAAATGCCCCGCTGCAAACCGAAACAAGCCTTTCAGATTTAATGGCAGCACATTTAATGGCTGCAAGGACAGAAGGATCTCCGGAGATCTCCTCGGCGATCATGCCGCCGGGAACAAGCAGGATATATGGAGATTGTTCACCTGTTTTAAGATCGGCAAGCATGGTCAGGCCGGATGAAGTCCTGATCGGACCGGGAGCTACCGCGGAGAAAACAGCTTCGTATCCCTGACCGGTTCTTCCTGAGCTGTTCAGAAGGCCGGTCGCTGCGGCAAAGACATCAAGGGGACCGCTTACATCAAGTGAAACAACGCCGTTGTAGAGAAATATTTCGATCTGCTTCTTCATGACTCAAAGATAGGTAAATGCGGGCCTGGCAGCAATGACAAAAAAAACGCATTTTATGCCAAAATTATACATCTACATAAAATTATGAAATAAATTAACGCGAAAGGGCGAAAACAGGCTAAGAATGTGCACTGTGGACAGTTATTTCAATCTATGCCATATACAACATATACAATTGGCAACATTTTATAATCGCACACAAAATATGGAGTTTTTATGCACCGAACCGGGATTTATCAGGCAGGTTTGAAATATTTTTCCCACAAATTGAACTTACCTCTCTGGATCTCGTTGTGCGTTTTTTTTACCCTTCTACTTGCGTGCGCATCCTTCTCGTTCGCAACGCCGCTCAGAATTGAATACATAGAATATCCTCCCTACTACTTCACAAAACATAAGCAGCCTTCCGGCTTTCTCTTGAGCATGACTGAAAAAATCATGAAAAACGCCGGAGTTGAAGCCAGATATATATCCATTCCATCCAAACGGGTCATTCAAAGCATCAAAAAGGGAGGACTGGTAGCTTCAATAGGCTGGTTTAAAACATCAAGACGCAAGCAGTTCGCCAAATTCTCCATACCTATCTATAAAAATAAGCCCACCGGCATCCTGATCCGTAAAAAAGATGAGTCCAGGTTCTCACAATACAATACTTTAATTGAAATTATGCATAATACAAATTTCAAGGTGGGACTTATTTCAGGACACTCCGAAGGGGAATACATAGACTCAATTCTGGCTAGCCACCCGGCGAACATCCTCTATATTTCCGGCAGACAGACACAGCTTGTAAAAATGCTTAAAGCCGGGCGCTTTGACTTCTGCCTGCTGGCCCCCGAGGAAGTAAACAGCATCATCAGAAACTGTGATAATGATCCACAGAACTACATTTTCAAGCTGCTTAAGGACATTCCTGCCGGAAACAAGCGATATCTCATGTTCTCCAAGGATGTTCCCGACGAAATAATTGAGAAGATAAATTCCGCCATAAGAGAACTCAGTACGTATCCAGAAAAGAACGGCATAAAGACTCAATTATGATGAGTTGGCCGGAACAAAGATGAAAGCACTCCGAGTTAATAGACAACGCATCTCATCACTAGTATATTAAAATAAGTATAATTTAAAACAAGGTGAAACCTAAAAACTAATTAAATTAATACTTCAATGTTAAAGAGATTCGTTAAAAAGGATACGGAAATAATTTTTGCCAGACTGCTTTCGGGCCTTCTCGTGGGCCTGTTTTTTGTGCTTTACCTGCCCTCCAGCTCCTACGCTGAAAAACTGAATGCAGGATATCTTGAATTTCCGCCCTACTGCTACACAGCAGAAAACGGGACTGCTAACGGGACACTGATCTTGCTGGCTGCCAGAATATTCAACAAGGCCGGAGTTGAGTTCCGTTACCAAAGGCTTCCGGCCCGTAGAATACTTCTCAACATTAAACACTTTGACAACTTCGCTTCCGTAGGCTGGTTCAAAAATCCGGAAAGAGAAGAATTCGCCACATTTTCCCTTCCTATTTACAAGAATAAACCCATCGGACTTCTTGTCCGCTTCAAGGATCGCTATAAATTTTCAAGGTATTCCACTATGGAATCGCTCTTGGCCAATACAAATTTCAAAATCGGCCATATCCACGGTCACTCTGCAGGAGTCTACCTTGAGCCGCTGCTGCAAAAATATCCCGGTAATGTGGCAAAGATTTCCGGAACCAAGCTGCAAATGGTGAAAATGTTGATTGCGGAAAGGGTTGACGCAATAATTCTGGCGCCGGAAGAACTCCCGGTACTTGTGCAGAAATCCGGATTCAGTAAAAAGGAATTCGCCCATGTCTCATTCAAGGATATACCGGAAGGCAACAAGCGCTACCTGATTTTCTCCAAATCTGTAGCCCCGGAGACCATCTCCAGAATCAATAAAGCCATACTCGAAATTGTCGGTGACCTGAATAAGGGAGAACACGGCAATAAGACTGCAGCTGATTAGCCCGGACAGTCTTACCCTCCTGTTTTTTCATAGAACTTCTTCTTGGTGTATTCCGCTCCCAGCACGTAAAGCCCGACAATAACCCACATTGCTCCGAGAAAGCCAATGGACAACGGCTTAAAGCCCAGCACACCGGCCAGCGGACTGAACGGAACAAGATGCACCACCGCGATAACGGCAAATGTAGCCTTAAGCAGAGGCTTTCCGGGCCTGCTCTTATAAAACGGCAGGCGGGTGCGAATGACCAGAACAATCAGCGTTGCGGAAACAATTGATTCAAGAAACCAGCCGGTTCTGAATTCCTCGGGTGAAGCATCAAGGATAAAAAGCAGAACACCGAAGGTAAGATAATCAAAAACCGAACTGACCAGACCGAATACAATCATGAACTTTTTGATGAACGAAATATCCCAGCGCCGCGGCCTATCGATATAGTCATTATCCACGTTGTCCGTGGCAATGGTCATTTCCGGCAGGTCTGTAAAAAGATTGGTCAGCAGCACCTGCTTGGGAAGAAGCGGCAGAAAGGAAAGGAACAAGCTGGCTCCGGCCATGGAAAACATGTTTCCAAAGTTTGCACTGGTAGCCATGAAGACATACTTCAAGGTGTTTGCAAAGGTTTTACGCCCTTCAATTACGCCATGCTCCAGCACTCCCAGATCCTTTTCCAGAAGAACGATATCTGCTGTTTCCTTGGCAACATCAACAGCGCTGTCAACGGAAATCCCCACGTCAGCGGCGCGCAGAGCAGAAGCATCATTAATTCCATCACCCATGTAACCGACAACATCACCGGCCTGTTTCAAGGCAAGCACAATGTCCTCTTTCTGATTCGGCTCAATCTCCGCAAATACATCCACCTTGCGAACAGTGTTTACCAGTGCCTCATCATGCATTCTGCCTATATCTGTTCCGGTTAGAATGACCGGCTCCTTTAGCCCTATTTCATGACCTACCTTGGCGGCAATATGCCTGTTATCCCCGGTTATGACCTTAAGCCCGACTCCCATGGACCTGAGCTTGGCAACAGTTTCCACAATACCTTTCTTTGGTGGATCCCAGAAGGCCAGAAAGCCGCAAAAGGTCATGCCCTGCTCATCCTCCTTGCCCACCTCGGCCTGAGCAGTAAACTCGCGGGTAGCCACGCCCAGAATCCTGAAACCCTGTCCGCTGAATTTCTCAAATTTTTCCTGAACCGCATCACGCACTTCCGAAACTTCAACTGTCCGTCCGTCAACAGTCAATGCTCTGGTGCAGCAGTCCATCACATTACTGAGAGCCCCCTTGGTAATGAGTACTGTCCTTTCTTCATCGTTTTTCCTGACAAGGACCGAAAGACGTTTGCGGATAAAATCGTACGGAATTTCGTCAGTTTTTATATAGTCGGCAACATTGAAACTGCCTGCGGCGCGAATTGCATCATCTATTGGGCTGGGGTATCCGGTCTCAAGACAGGAATTAAGGCGTGCAAGCCTTAGAACTTCGGCACTTTCATCACCATTTACATCATAAGCCCCCTTCAAACGGACGGTTCCATCCGTAAGCGTACCGGTCTTATCCGAGCACAGAACATTCATGCTGCCGAAGTTTTCAATTGATGACAGACGGCGGACTATGACTTTATGGGCAGCCATCTGCTTGGCACCGTTGGCAAGATTGACACTGATAATCGCAGGAAGAAGCTGCGGAGTAAGCCCAACTGCAAGGGCAAGTGAAAACAGGAGGGAATCAAGGACAGGCTTATGGAAAATAACGTTTACCGCAAAAATCACCACCACCAGAACAAGTGTAACTTCCATCAGCAGATAGCCGAATCTGCGGATTCCACGCTCGAACTCGGTTTCAGCCGGGCGCAGTTTCAGCCGTTTGGAAATTTTTCCGAACTCTGTATTCAGCCCGGTTGCCGCAACAACAGCCTTGCCCTTGCCGCTCACGACATGTGTTCCCATAAACAGGGTGTTTGCGCGCCCAGCCAGAGGACAGTCATGATCATAAACTCCGGAATCCTTCTCAACTGGAAATGTTTCGCCGGTAAGGGCGGCTTCGTTGACAAAAAGATCGCGGGACTCAAGAATGCGGCAGTCTCCCGGAATACCCTTCCCGGCATGAAGCTTTATGACATCACCGGGAACAATCTCATCTACGGGAACCTGCATGTGCTGCCCGCCGCGCAGCACCTCTGCCCTTGTTTCCACTGTTTCCAGAAGTGACTCCACAGCCCCTGCTGCACCTTTTTCCTGCCAGAAACCCAGCAGGCCGCTGGCAAAGATAATGACCATAATGATTATTGCATCTGTGCTGTCGCCGAGGGCAACCGATAAAAGAGCTGCGCAGATAAGGATTATGATTATGGGACTCTTGAACTGGGCCGCAAAAAGGCTGAATGTGCTGTGGCCCTTCCTTTCCTTCAGTGTGTTGGGCCCTATTTTTTCCAGACGCTGCCTAGCTTCGGATTCAATAAGCCCGTCGGTGCAAGTGCTGAGTTCCGCCAGAACAGTATCAACACTCTTATTCCAGAAGTATTTGCTCAAGGGTTCCATTTCCGCTCCTTTTGCATCATGCGCTGATTAGTCCATTTCTATTTCAGTAGCACAATAATGGAATAAAATGGAGAGAATTGCTCAACAAGGACGAAGCGAAAGCGTTAATTTAGGGTTACTGAGCATCAATAGACCGATTAATCTGGCCAGGCATTAGCGATCATATATCACCAACCACTCCCTTGAACCATAAGCCCATCCCTGTTAGTCGTTAGTTGTTTTCATTAACTCACAAAACCATTTCAGGGAAAATGATCGAACCAATTAAATCCGTTCTGGGTAGAGGAACTTCCGTTAGCTTCGAGTACACCTATACTGTCTGGTGGAACCTGATCTTAATCACAATCGGAGCCACAATAGGCTCCATAGCAATAAAAAGTCTCGCAATACCACACGAGTTCCTTGCAGGGGGCATCTTCGGGCTGGCATCACTTATTTACTACAAGCTTGAATTACTTTCCCCCGGCTGGCTTTACTTCGGCCTGAATATTCCCCTGTTCGTCTTTGCGTGGGTAAAGGTAAGCAGAAGATTTTTCTGGTACAGCCTTTATGCAACAATAGTAACAACTGTATCCTATGAACTTATTACCGTCCCCATGCAGGTTCATAACCACCTCTATGCAGCCGTGGCCTGCGGTGCCATGTCAGGATTCGGGGCCGGTACGGTGCTAAGGACTCTCGGTTCAAACGGCGGGCTGGATGTGCTAGCAGTTTATCTTTTCCAGCGGTTCAATATCGGAATCGGCAAGGTATACCTTATTTTCAACGCCGCGCTTTTCAGTTTGAGTTTACTTGAACTTCCGCTTGATATCATCATCGCCTCCCTGATTCTGGTCTACATTTCGTCTCAGGTTGTTGAGCAGACCTTATCCATGTTCAACCAGAGGAAAGTTGTCTTTATTATTTCAAACAACGCAGAAATGATCTGCCACGATATTCTGCACGAACTGAAGCAGAGCGCCACATTTATCAAGGGACAGGGAGCCTACCTGCGGGAAGATAAAAATATCCTGATGACTGTGGTCAACAACATCCAGCTCAAAAGACTTGAAGAAATTGCCTTCCGCCACGATGAAAAGGTGTTGTTCATTGTTGAAAATACCTTTGCGGTTATCGGGTCTAGTTTCTCGAGGCGCAAAGTATATTAAAATCAGGCTGCAAACCTGCAACAGTAAAAGGCATCTTTTCCGGATAGAAAAGATGCCTTTTACTGTTTTCAACAACTACTCCTTAATTATATTCTGCTTAATGCATCATCAAGAACATAATCAACACTTATTCAGCGATATTACTTAATAAAAAAAAGCTGAGTAAAAAATGAAACACCCCGCACAAAACTCAATTTATAACTCGCAAAATGTCAAACACACTGGTAAGTTTAAGTAGGCAAAATTACAGTTTGAAATAATACCACCTAATCTGAATCAACTGGATACGCCTCCAAGGACTTACTGAAGATGAAACTCAGCATTGAAGATGAAATTATCAAAAAGCTTGGATTCACTCAGGATGAATTTGAAAGACGCAAGCGTTTTCTCCTGCTCGGAGACAAAGACATTGAGTTGCTTAAAGAAATATCAGCCTTTTTCAATGAAATACCGGATACACTTTTTGACGACTTTTACGACCATCTTCTTTCATTTGAAGAAACCAGTTCAATCCTTAAAGATCCAAAGACAATTGCCCGCTTGAAAAAGATGCAGAAACAGTATTTCATGCAGCTTGTAAGCGGACATTACGATTACGAATATCTGAAGAACCGCCTTCGTATCGGATACAAGCACGTAGAACATGGCATTATTCCCATGTGGTACATCGGTTCATTCAACAAATACATGGAAGGCATACGCAATATTGTTAAGGAAAAGTGCGATTGCGACCTTGAAAAGTACATTCAATACAACCGCGCGCTTTCTAAAATAGCCATGCTGGATACTGTTATCATCCTTGAAAGCTACAACTTCGCCAAACAGGAGATGCAGGAAAGGCTTAAAAGGCAGGAAATAATCGATGAGCTTACAGATACATTCAATTTCCGCAAATTCAAGCAGGATCTTGCTGACAAAATAAATCACTACAATCGCTATGGAATAAATTTCTGCCTCATTTTCATGGATATTGATAACTTTAATGATGTTAATGATGAATACGGCAACCGCACTGGTGACACAGGACTGAAATACTTCTGCCAGACTGTGCAGGATACGCTAAGGGAAGTGGACCATCTTTATAGGTACGATGGTGAAAAATTCTGTGCACTTATTTCATCCGAATCCATCAATTCCGGTGTAATTGTGGCCGAACGAATCCGTAAATCCGTTGAACAGGCTCAATTTCCTGACATCGGTAATATTACGGTAAGCATCGGCATCACCCAGTTCCTTGAATTCGATACTGAAGAATCATTCTGCAAAAGAGCTGACAAAGCTCTCCATGAAGCAAAGGAACACGGTAAGAACATGGTTGTCGTAGCTTAAAGCACGCTACCTCAGTAATTTTTTCTAGCTATCTGTATTGCGCTGAATATTTTCGCTTGCGTTCTTTTTCAGCTTTACGTAAATGAAATTGAAACTCACTCTCACATAAAATAAAGTTTCATGAGAGTTTTAGACATTTACTCGGCTGGGCTCTTGGCGGGAAATATCCAAACACCTCCTTCCAACGACCGGAATTTTTATCACTTATGCCAGATGGAGAAAACTATGCTTGACGGAATCAACAGATTCGGAACCACCGCAGACATGATTATTCAGGAAGTAGAGCTTGATGGAGAAACAAAACTGATGGCCATAGACAACAAGGGAATTTACCTGACCGAACAAAACAGGGTGGACAAAAAGCAGGCCGATATAAACAGATACGGTATTTCCCGGCACAGCTTCTGGGATTTACTCGAGAAAAACGGTTTTGATGTTGTGGAGCTTTTTGAAGAAAACAAACACCTGATTAAAACCACAACGTCGTCCAAAGGCAAAATGCTCAACCCGCTCAAAGCATCGAAACGTGGTGTAAGGTAGCTATTAAAAAAGTCCAGCCTATTACAAGGCTGGACTTTTTTAATAGCACTCACCATAAATAGTCAGAGTAAAAAACACATGCAAATTTTAAAGATATAAATTTATGAATTTAAATGGATATTAAATAATAAAATCATTATCTGCTAAGCCGGGTTACGCATAGTTTCATAGAATCTATCCATAAGCCTCGATATGTCTTCAGCTTTTGCAGTATCCATGAAATAATTAAACTCAGAGACAGGATGTCCGGTTACGCCACCGCATACACGGCATTGACAGATATGGAATGAAATAGATTTATCTGTATAGCAATGCTTAAAACTTGATTTCAGATTACGCACATCTTTGCCATTTGCATAACAATTACAAACAGGTAATCTTACTTTTTTCTTTTTAATATTTGATACAACAGCAAAAGTAATCATAACTGCAGCGACAATTAACAAAACAACATCAAAATTCATGACACCCCCGAGGGGGCTTATTATAAATATACGCACGGCCAAGTCAATCGATTATTAAAGAAATTAAATAAATATTAAGTGTCGGTTTTTTTTACATATAAATCACGTTTACTCTTGAAATGCGCCCTGTCTTGGGGGGACGTGCTATGATTACAAAACAACTGAAACACTTCAGGATTATAGAACTTGATATCCGCTAAAACGAGCTGTGCCCGTGGCAGGATAATTTTCCGCCACGGGCACAGCATTAAACAGCAATATTATCTGCTTACAGGTAATCAGACCTCAAATGCCAATATAAACAGAAACATAAGGGCAATCACCCCGCCTACCTTGAGTCCCCAGATGACATGTTCCATGAGGGTATACTCTTTCGGGGCATAATCGCTGGGGTTTATTTGTACCGGTGTATAGCCGGAAGACGCATTGAAAATCATTTTGGACATAAGTCCTCCATTGTTCGAATGAATAGAATTAAGCCGGGAAACTATCCCGCTGAAATAAAACAGTATTTTTATTCAGAACAAACAAAGGACGGAGGACCGCGAATTACTATCGCACCGGAGGCGGCATCAGGAATGAATGGGGATGCGGCTGAGGCATGAAGGAAAGTAGCTCTCCCGGCAGAAGCAGCAAGGGCTCTACCCGGAAGCAGTGCATGAAGTATGGGCTTATTGGAAGGTTCAAAACAGCTGCGCGTATCAGAATCAACAATCTCACCAAGCTCACCTGCAACAGCGGAGGCCATGCAGGCAATCCTGCTATCCTTTTCCGGAGCAAGGAGCATGGTCGAACCGCTGCCTGAAACATACGCAAGCAGGTAAAACACCAGCAGCGGACAGATGGCAAGGTGGATAAGTTGTCTGACTTTATTGAGCACTTTATACGATGTAATATAAGCGGTTTATTTATGTTTCTACCAAGAAAATCTGTAAATGCCGTCATGCCCGGACAAGAGGGATGTCAGCTTGAACTAAGGCTTGATTGTAAGACCTCTGGATGTAAAAGACACACCCTGACTCGAGGCCGTTCCGATCATTACCGATTCCATCATGGGCGGATTGACCGGCTGGTCCGACTGCCAGGTGACAACAAAGTTCGCCCCGAACCCCCCGGCGGCATCTTTCTCAGGGACGCTCACATGAAAAGACCCCAGAGGATTCAGCGACTTTGGAGCATCGAGAAACTCCTTAACCAGCTTACCATTGTTATTATAGTAACCTACAGATGTTACGGTAATGCTTTGCTTAAGGTCTACATTTCTGATGCTGAGACTGACATTCAACAAAAATTCGGCCTGCTTGTTGCCGTGGTAGACGTGTGAATAGGCTGGAACATACACAGTCCCTTCTTTAGTCAGATCCAGTATTTCACGGGCAAAAGACGGCGCTGCCAAAAAAAGCAATAGAACCGGAACGCACAGCCCTTGAATAATTTTCATGAGAACTCCCTGATGCATTTTGAACACCAACTGCATAAGCTTATAATTAATCCGTTTTCCTATCCGCAGGCTACAAGGCAATGCAGGCCCGAATTCATATAGAAAGCATCGGTTCCTAAAAGTCAACCGGGCCGGAGCAGCAAATAGCCCTCAAGTTCCCCTTCCCCCATACTATCCGCCATAACGGCAGGTTCTTTATGATCAGCTAACAATTCATTATAAAATTGATGCTCCAGATTATACATTTTACAAACCGGATCAGTTATCAGCTGTATTCATAAAGGGTATTTTTAAACTTACAGCAGGTGCAGAGCACTGAAGATCAATCATTAGAGGTACAATTTGCGAATAAATTATCTGATCCCGATTCTTTTACTTGCGGCAGTATTTACCGGATGTTCATCACATTCCAGCGACCGGGGCAGGATGGACGGCCACCCGCCGCAGCAGAAAACCGAACGGCCAAATGCAATACAAAAACTAAGTGAGCTAAGGCTGTTACTTGACCTTAGCGCAGAACAGGTTTCCCGGATCAAGCCGGTTCTGGCAGAAGAATACCGCCAGTTCAAACAACTGGAAGAAGATGATCCAGATCATGAGGAATTCGAAAAACGAAAATCCGACATAGACTGGGAAGTCTACAAGCAGTTAAACAAAATCCTGACTGAAAAACAGATGTACGACTATCTGAAATACATGGAAAAATATAATCAGGAAGAAAGGCCTTCGTCCGACTCCGGCCAGGGGGGCATGGGCGGACGCGGGGGACCGGGAGGCCCTCCCGGTGGAGGACGCGGCAGGTTTTAAAGCCGCCTTATTCAGATAAAAAAGCCGATCTCCTTAAGGAGGTCGGCTTTAAATCTTGTTAATACTATTCACGCTACCGCCGACGGGGCATGGCAGCAGTGACAACCCAGTCCATAACCAGAGCGGGATTGACATTATAGTTCAGGGATTCCTGTGCCTTGCCAAGCACAAGATCCAGCCGGCGCAGGCCCTTGGGATCAAACAGGCCGGACAAAGCTTCCGCTGCACGGGTGGAACGAGGATTCAAAAGAGCGTTCCTGAGTTCACGCTGGCAGCCGTTCACAACTTTAAGGCCCTGTTCCTTATCAAGCGCACCCTTGGCGGAAGTTCTCTCAAACCAGCCCTGCCCGGAACGCCAGAACCGCAGCATACCATCCACCCAGTCCGCCACTTCCGGCGTATTCTCGGCATCAGTCGGCCATGCAAGGGTAACCACCCAGCTGCGCGAGACCAGCGTTTCCAGCAGTCTTTCGCGTTGCGGTGCGGTCAGTACAAAAACGTTACCCGGACGCGGCTCCTCAAGGGTTTTAAGCAGGGCGTTAGCAGAGTTGCCGTTAAGGTGCTGGGCTTCCACTACAACAGTCACGCGGGTACCTCCGCCGTTTGGCGGCTGCCCCCAGACCGGAAGTAGTTCGCGGATGGATTCGATGGAAATATCCTGCTTGATTTTACCGGTCTTCTCATCTTCTTCACGATCTATAAGCAGGAAATCGTTGAAGGCATTATCTGCAATCTGAACACACGACTGACATGATCCGCAGGGCTCCTGCCCGTTTTCGCAGTTAAGCACACAGGCCCAGTAACGGGCCATGTCCAGACGTTCCTGAGCAGTGCCGCCCTCAATCAGCAGGCACTGCGGAGGCTTCGGAGCCAGCTTCGCGAATCTCGGCAGGACCAGCCCCTGCCTATCTGCTGTTTCTCTAATACTTGTGAACAATTGTTGCCTCCGGCGGCTGGGAAAAGGAAAAATCTACAAAAGCTTACACTTCCCAAGACCCCATCCCCTTCGAACCCTCTAAACAGGTCTACGACTCCGGGGACGGCGGATTAAGGGATAATGAAATTTGCATCTTCCCCGTTTAACTATTCGAAAAAGTAAAGCTCCGCAATCCGTCAGTTTTCATCAAAACAGATTCGAAGCCCGGAAAAAATCAATCCCACGCAAAAATTCACGTGGGATTGAAGAGATACAAACCATGCACTTCGCCACCCGCAAATTTCACTTAAAATATGTTTTCATAATATTTAAATGAAAAATTGCCGCTTCAATTGGCGAAGCCTTATCAAAAATAAGACCGGGATTTTTAACCACTTTTCACACCCCCGCATCCAAGCTGGTCCGGCCGTAAGCCAAAGCGCAGCTCCAGAGGGGACAGCCCCATGACCGGGGCGCGGCAAAAGGGATTTGATAGTCCCCGGCAGAGCCCGTCAAAGAGCCGCCGGGGACAGATATTATCTTACGATAGTCTGAGCGCGGTCGGGGCCGACTGATACGATGCCCACTTTTACGCCTGACAGTTCTTCGATGCGTGCGATGTAGTTGCGAGCAGCTTCAGGCAGCTCATCGTAGGTGGAAGCCTTGGTGATATCTTCCTTCCAGCCGGGCATGGATTCGTAGACGGGCTCTACGTGTGCCATACCGTTCTGCTCCTGCGGAGGATATGCAACTTCTTCACCGCGATACTTGTAAGCTACCGCGATCTTGAGTTCATCAAGACCGGAAAGAACGTCCAGCTTGGTCAGCGCAAACTCGGTGAGATCGCAAAGACGTGCGGTTTCGCGCAGAACAACCATGTCCAGCCAGCCGCAGCGACGTTTGCGTCCGGTGGTTGCGCCGAACTCGTGACCGTTCTTCTGCAGGGTATCACCCACTTCATCAAAAAGCTCGGTGGGGAAAGGTCCGGCACCGACGCGAGTGGTGTAGGCCTTGCAGATACCGATGATACGCTCCAGCTGGCGGGGACCGCATCCGGAACCGGCAGCGGCGTTACCTGCAACAACGTTGGAGGAGGTTACGAAAGGATAAGTTCCGTGGTCGATATCGAGATGCACACCCTGTGCGCCTTCGAAAAGGACCGGTTTACCTTCTGCAACAGTTTCCTGAATAATGCTGGAAACATCGGCAAGATAGGGAGCCACACGCTCAGCGATGGGCAGCATATCCTGATAGACCTTCTCTGCATCAAGAGGCTCTACATTGAAAAGTTTTTCGAAAAGCACGTTCTTTTCGATAAGGCCGGCTTCGATTTTGGTGCGAAGCAGTTCGGGATCAGCGAGGTCGGCAGCGCGAACGCCGATACGACTCATCTTGTCCTCATAACAGGGGCCGATACCGCGACCGGTAGTTCCGATTTTATTATCTTCGGACTTCATGGACTCACGGCAGTTATCCATCATCTTGTGGTAAGGCATGATGATCTGAGTTTTCTTGGAGATCATCAGTCTTTCGGGAGAAACGTCGACGCCTTTTTCGGCCAGCCCATCAATCTCCTTGAGGAATACCTCAGGATCAAGAACCACTCCGTTGGAGATGAGGCACTTTTTCCCTTCGTGGAGCACTCCGGAAGGGATGAGGTGCAGGATACACTGCTCACCTTCTACAACAAGGGTATGCCCTGCGTTGTTTCCGCCCTGAAAACGAACAATCGCACCCGCCTTCTCAGCGAGCATATCGACGATTTTACCCTTGCCTTCGTCCCCCCACTGGGTTCCAACAATAACGGTATTAGACATTGCTAAAGCGCTCCTTCTACAGTATTTCCTCAGTCCTTATCCAAAGGCCGGGATTTTTTTCTGTAATTTGATTACTTGCTAGCGGCACTGCGTCTGACGTATATGATTGGAAAAGGGGTCATTACGCGAACATAACGAAATCCTTTTCCATCGGCCGATCATTTTGATACCTCACTTGGCCGGGGTATGCTAGCATAAAGCACGGCAGACGGGTTTTTATGCGTAAAAAATCTTTAGGGGAAATGTCAATACATCAAAGTAAATTAAATCACCCGCCGAGGGGCACTTTGACACTTTTTTCACAACATTTATTCAATATTGTTGTGTATTTATGCTTTCTTGTTTTTTTTACACATCTATATTTCATAAAACACGACATTCCCCTGCCAAATGTGCTGCACGTCGCAGCGGTGAACACCGAGCGCGTTTTTCCGCACCTTTCACCATGGGGCCCGGGGTTTGACCGCGAACTATTTATCGAGTTCGCAAAATTCAGTGACACCGAGGTGGAACTCACCGCCTACCCCACTCATCAGGACGCCCTTGATGCCCTTGCCTCCGGCGATGCCGACATCATGCTCGCCAGCGGTTTCAACCCCGATTCTCTCTCCCCCAGTGTTCCCATTGTCAAAGGACCGGTTTACGAGCAGAACCAGCCTCAGATGCTTCACAATATCGGCCGATTTGAGCTGCGCACACCTTTCGAGCTGTGCGGGCTGGAGGTTTTCGTTCCCGGAAATACAGATCTGCTGCAGACCTTTGAAAGCCTGCGCGATCATCTGGACTGCAACCCCGAGCTGCTGACCACAGATAATGCCACCCACCTCGGACCGCTTTTAAAACTAAACGATGACAAATCCGTTCGCTTCCAGCTTGTGGAGGCCGGAGCCTTCAAGCCGATCATGCCTTTCCTGCACAGGCTGCGCATAACTGACAATTTCGGGGACGAGCTGGAGTACCGCTGGTACATGCGAGATGATATTCAGGGACTGCATCAGGTTGTTGAGGATTACTGGCACATGGTCAGCACCAACGGTACGCTTTCCGATAAAAAGGAAATGTATTTCGGATTCATCCCGGAGGAGACGGACTTTTACGATCTCTATTCCCTGCGTAAGGATGTCCGCGAAAAACTGCCCCTTTACACGCGGTACATACTGAAGGCGGCAAAAAAATATGATCTCGACCCTATGCTGCTGACGGCGGTCATGTATCAGGAATCCCGGTTCAACCCGCTGGCTCGCAGCCGTACCGGTGTCCGGGGACTGATGCAGCTGACCCAGCACACGGCGGACCTTATGGGGCTTGAAAGCCGCCTTGATCCGAAACAATCCATTTACGGAGGGGCGCGGTTCCTGAGATTTCTCTATGATAAGTTGGAAAGCCGCGAGGTTGACGGCTGGAATCGCTGGTTGTTCACCCTTGCGGCCTACAACCAGGGGCTGGGGCATGTTTACGATGCAATTGATATCGCCAAGTATATCAGCAAGGATCCCGGAACATGGCGATCACTGAAGCAGGTTTTTCCGCTTCTGACCCGCAAGAAATATCATTCAAAAACACGCCACGGCTACACACGAGGGTATGAAGCCGTGGATTACGTGGACAGCGTTCGCTATTATTACTACATAATGAAAGGACTAGCTGTCCTTCCGGGGCTTGAGCGTGAGTACCTTGCCCCCCTTTCCGGAGGGACCGGCTGATCTGGTTTCTTTTTTGGGTGCTCCGCCGAAGAGATCGTCTTCCCCCCTGCCGGGCACAAAGTCAGGACGCGGCGACATTGATTCCGGACCGCAGGACTCAGCCCAGTGATAATTAAAAAGCTGGTTTTTAAGCCGCACAGCCTGTATCATTCCGAACACGACCGCGGCCTCTTCCCATTTGCGTGTGGGTTGGAAATCGGCAACTTCAGCTTCATATTTATTCCACAGTTCAACCAGAGACGCCTCATCGTAGGCGTTGAGCTGTTTTGCAAGTTTCAGCAGGGCCTTTTCCATATAACCTTCTGACATATATTCTCCCTGAGTGGTGATAAATCGGAAGCGTTAAAAAACATAACAAAATTTCTAACCATTCCGGCAGACTGATCCTAGCAAAAAGGTCACCGATACCGCAATTCTAAAATTGCCCGTCGGGAAAGCCTGTGCTATGAGCGCATCAACCTTCCAGTTAAACTCTTATCGGAGAACTACAATGAGCGATCTTAAAAAGATGTACAAGACCCTGCAGCAGGACCCTTTTCCCGCTGACATGACCCTCACTCTGGGCGACCAGAAACTTACCTTCAAAAAAAGAACATGGGATATCGACGGCGAGACCAAAGGTCTGCGCTACGGCGAAAACCCTGACCAGCCCGCAGCTCTTTACGAACTCGCATCCGGCGCTCTTGAATATGACGGAATCAAATTTCGCGGCGAAGGACAGGGACTCGTTTCCGCCCTCACCGAGGAGCACATGATTCAGGCCGGTAAACACCCCGGCAAAACCAACCTCACCGACGTGGACAACGCCCTCAACATCCTGCAGTACCTCACTGCAAAACCTGCGGCTGTTATCCTCAAGCACAACAACCCCTGCGGCGCAGCATGGACTGAAGAAGGCGTGGGCACTGCGCTCCGCAACGCTTTCAACGCCGACCGCATCGCTGCCTTCGGCGGCGCTATCGTTGTCAACCGTCCCATGACCATGGAAGCGGCTGAAGTTGTGGATTCCGCATACTTTGAAGTTGTTGCCGCTCCCGCATACGAAGACGGCGTTCTTGATGTGCTCAGGAAACGCAAGAACCTGCGCATCCTTCAGATCCCCGGCATCAACGACCTTGAAAAACTTCTCGGCCAGCCTTTCCTCGACATCAAGTCCCTCATGGACGGCGGCATGGTTGTTCAGTTCTCTTTCCGCAACCGCATTCTTGACGCGGAAGATTTCATCCCGGCCACCGCAGAGAAAGACGGTTCCACTTACTCCGCACGGACCCCCGGCAAGCAGGAAGCAGACGATCTGCTCTTCGCATGGGCGGTTGAAGCAGGTGTTACCTCCAACTCCGTTATTTTTGCCAAAGACGGCGCAACAACCGCCATCGGCACCGGTGAACAGGACCGCGTTGGCTGCGTTGAACTCGCAGTTACCAAGGCCCGCACAAAATACGCTGACGGCATCTGCTTTGAAAAATTCAAGATGTCCCTGTTCGAACTCAAGCTCAAGGCTCTGAAAGACGAACAGGCCGCAAAGGATCTCGCGGAAATCGAAGCTCAGGCTGTTGCTGAAAAAGGCGGACTCAAGGGTTCCGTACTGGTTTCCGACGGTTTCTTCCCCTTCCGTGACGGCGTGGACCTGTGCCTTGCTCAGGGCATCACCGCCATCGCACAGCCCGGCGGCTCCATCCGCGACCACGAAGTGATTCAGGCTGTAAACGAAGCCTCACCTCAGGTCGCCATGGTTTTCACCGGCCAGCGTTCTTTCAAGCACTAAGATAATACCTCCGGCGTCTGGGGAAGGGGAAACTCTTGCAAGAGTTTCCCCTTCCCCAGACCCCATCCCCTTCAGAAAACTTTATTAAGGCTTCGCCACCAATTCTAATTACATCATGAGTAAAACACAGATCATTTTGTAATTTGCCTGCTACACTCCGGCTAAATATTTTTTAGATGCATATTACCAATCAAAAGACAGAGCTGAAACTCAGCATCTTTTTCGCTAGATTTTTTTCCGAAAACAGGATTTTAAAATTAGCGGCTTAGCCGATCTGATAATTCATAATCAATCCGGTTAAAATTTTAGTTGGCGCTGCTGGCTTTAAAACACTACCAGACTCAAAGTTACAATGAGTGAATTTAAAAATGTCAGATTTTTATACGATTTTTATCGTATTGACATCACTAGACGACTGGTCTATTTCTAATCGTGTATGAGCGAAAACACCAAACTGCACATAATCAAAACCGGCGCGGAGATCATTCACTGCAAAGGTTTCAATAACACGGGAATTCAGGAAATCCTGAAGGCCAGTGGTGTGCCCAAGGGATCATTTTATTACTATTTTGATTCCAAGGAGGCCTTTGGTGTTGAAGTGGCAAGGTACTTTGCTTCCAGCATCGGCGAACTTGCCGGTCCCCTCCTGCGCGATGAATCAATCCCGCCCCGAGAAAGACTGAAGAACTTCTTCATTTTCTTCATAGGGTACTTCAAGGATCAGGGCTGGTCCCGAGGATGCCTGATCGGAAACCTTGCTCAGGAAATGGGTGACCTATCCGAGCAGTTGCAGGTCGAATTATCAGGAATTATCGACAGGATGAGTCTGGCACTTGCCCCTGTAATCAAGGAAGCTGCCGAGCAGAGCCAGATTCCGCAATCCCTTGATCCTGACTCCACAGCCCGGTTCATTATTGCGGCATGGCACGGAGCACTTATGCAGATGAAAGTCCACAAAAGCGGCCAGCCTCTGGATAATTTCCTGCACATTGTTTTCGATCATATCCTGAAATAATTGAAGTTTTAGGCCCATTTTCTTTGGGTCTTTTTTTTAACCATTTTAGTAGACGACCGGTCTATTACGAAAAGTAAGGAGAACACAATGTTCCTGGTAAACCACAGCACCCGTGAAAATGCAGAAGGAAAAATCAAAGAAACATTCAACCGTATCCCTAAGTCACTTGAGATTCCCACCCCCCTGCTAGTAGCTTCAGCCAGCCCGGAATTGTTTGAACGCCACGCCTGCATCATGGATTACTTCGCCGCACACAAAACCCTTGAGCCGCATGTTCTTGCAGCCATCCGCTATGTCGTATCAAGCCTTAAAGGTTTTCCGGCCTGCATCGACTTCAACTTCAAGCTGCTTAAGGCAATCGGAATGAAACCCGAAGAAATCGAGGCACTAAACAACACCCCCATTGATTCTCCCTTTGAGAAAAGAGAACTCATGCTTCTGGAATTTGTTAAACAATCCGTTGTTAATCCCGCAGAAATAGGCAGTGAGAATCTCGATGACCTGAAAGCCGAAGGCTGGACGGAAAGCGACCTTATTGACGCTGTATATCACGGGTCAGGAATGTTTATTGCGGGCGGTCTTGCCGGATCATTCACCGAGTAGGAAAGGCTGCTGTTAAAGCTCTCTGCTGCTTAGGCCCAGCTCTTGAAAATGTAACAGGCCCGGATTTAATTCTCCGGAACCAGAGTGACAAAAGGCTGTTGAGCTTGAAAACAAGCCGCTAAAGCCAATGAGCGGGCTAAGGATTTTTAATTTAAAAAAAATTGCCTGAATCAGCTCATTTCAATAGTCGGACATTTATGTTAATGATTGCCCGGATGTCAGTTGAGACATCCGGGATTTTTATTTTTTTAAAGTCAGACCCTCTGCCCGGAGCATACAGGTGGAGTGCGGGAAACTGTGTTTTCCCGGAAGGATTTACATGTCCCTATTCAAGGAAGGACGTTACGTGGCGCCCGGAAATATTGTGGAATTCATGCACGGCAACCAGCCGCAGCTTGCTTTTGTGATGGAAGAACAATCCGGAAAGCTCAAGCTTTACACCATCAACAAACGCGAGACTAAAATGCCTGCCGCGCGGGTTCTGCCGTGGGTTGGGCCGCAATATTCAGCCGATGCCACAAGGCAGGAAATGCTCGACTTCATGGTCGCCCATCAGGAAAAGCGCGGTGAACTTCAGGCCGGGCTGGATACCATGGAAATATGGGAACTGGCCGAAGGGGAGCTTGAAAAAGCACCTCTTGAATGGTTTGCGGATCTCCTGTGGGAAAATCCCGACCCGGACCAGATTTCAGCACTTGGCAGAGCAATGATGGCCGCCAAGACCCACTTCAAATATCAGCAGCCCGAATTCATAATCTATACTGCTGAAAAAGTGGAAGCCCGCCTTAAACTGCAGGCAGAAGAAAAAGCCTACGAAGAAATCCTTACTGTGGGACAGGAACTGTTCAAAAACATCTGGACTGCCCGTGAACAGGGAGCCAGAATCACTCCTGACCGTATCCCGGATATGCCCGAAGAAGTAAAAGAAGGGCTCAGGAAACTGCTCATGCAGCGCATTTCCGGTAACGGGGATGAGAAAACCGCCAAAATGTGGACCGTACTTAGAAAAGGTCTGCCCGATCATCCGCACCTTGCCCTTCTCCTTGCTCAGGGCTGGGGCGTCTTATACCCTCACCACAACTATCTTCTTGATGAGGCGGACTACACATTTGATGATTCCTGGTCCATGGAACACCGGGAAGATGTGGAAAGGCTTGTCCGCGCTGTTGAGGAAAAAGCCGGTGATCCCCACCCGCTGCCCATGCGCAGTATTGACGCAGCCACCACCAGGGATATTGATGACGCATTCAACATCGTTAAACGCGAAGATGGCGGATATACCCTGACCATAGCCCTTGCAAGGCCCTGCATGGACTGGGAATTCGGTTCCCCGCTTGATCAGGCGGTTATGTACCGCGGCACAAGCATCTACCTGCCCGAAGGAACAAGCCACATGATGCCCGAGGCTCTCGGCATCGGCGCCTTCAGCCTTTTTGCAGGGGCAGTGCGCCCTGCACTGGTCACCACCTTTGAGCTGGATGCATGCGGAAATCTGGATTCGATCACCCCGCACACCGGCTGGGTTAAAATCACAGACAACTCCACTTATCTTGCCGTTGAGCAGATGCTTGAAGACGGCACGGATGATGAAATGGCCCTTGCTCACGAGCTTTCCGAAAAGCTTCTTGCCAACCGCATAAAGAACGGTGCGGTGGTGATTCGCAGACCGGAGCCTGAGCTGGATCTGGAGAACTGGCCCCAGCAGGCTAAAGTTCTCATGACAGAAAAGGCAAAGACCACCCGCGCCGACCAGATCATCAGCGAATTCATGATTCTGGCAAACTCGGGTCTCGGCCGTTTTGCCGGGGAAAATGACTTCCCCCTTCTTTACCGCACTCAGGATATTGTCCTGCCTTCGGACCTTAGCGGCATTGTTACCGAGCCGCACGAAATTTACGAGAGGGTACGCCACATGGCTCCGCCCCAGATGGAGACCCAGCCCAAGAAACACGCAACTCTCGCTGTTTCCGGCTACAGTCCCATCACATCCCCTCTGCGCCGTTACGCGGACTTTCTGAACATGGCCCAACTCTGCCATTTCCTTGTGGAAGGAAAACCCAAATGGGAGGCGGACGAGCTTACAACCATGGCGGACTCACTTCAGATAAGGTTGCAGTCTGTAATGAAAATTCAAAGATTCAGGCCGCGTTACTGGAAACTTCTCTACCTGCTTCAAAACAAGAAAAAATGGCAGCATTCGGTATTGGTTGATGCCAGCGGACCGCTGGCAACCCTTGCTATGCCTCATATTCAGATAAATGTCAGGGTTCCCAAACCCATGCTCGGAGAAAAGCTGTATCCGGGCCAGATGTTTCAGATCCGCTTCAACAGGATCGACCCACTGACCAATGAACTGCGGGTAGCCGAGGCTCTGGAAGAATAGCTGACAGGTTAGGCTGAAATTTCAGACTGTTATTTTGGCTGAAATTAGCATATATGTAATTCGGTTTTAAAAAGCAGTAACGACTTACATACATCGTTCTAGACTTTATAACCGAAAGTTATCAAACAAATATACGGTCCCTGAAACGGTTGCCGCTTCTTTAGTGCGGAACATGGCGGCATTTTCCGTGCGGTCAGGGTCGGGAAACGGAAAAGACTGAAAGGAGTTAGCGCATGCTCTGGATATTCTGGCTGGTTTTCGCATATTTCCTGGGTTCAATCCCCTTCGGACTCTTCATTGGTAAAATCTGCTGCGGAATTGATATCCGCAATGACGGCAGCAAGAGTACCGGAGCAACAAACGTTGCCCGCCTTTGCGGTTTCAAATACGGTGTTGCAGCCCTGATTCTCGATGTAGCCAAAGGCTTCGTCCCGGTAATCATGGCTTACCAGTACAGCCACAACTGGCTGTTCATCTCACTTGTGGCAGCTGCTGCAATTCTGGGACATGTTTTCTCCATGTTCATGGATATGAAAGGCGGCAAGGCTGTAGCCACTACCGTCGGTGTTTTCTTTGCACTGGCTCCGGCTGCAATCATCTACTCGGTGCTCTGTCTTTTTGCAGTGATCTACCTGTCCGGTTTTGTATCCATGGGTTCGCTCACCCTTGGTGTTGTACTGCCCGTATTCTGCCTGTTCACCGGCAAAATCGGTATGGTTCCGCTTGCCTGCGGTGTCACCCTGCTCCTCTTCTGGACACATCGCGCTAATATCCAGCGTCTTGCCAAAGGGCAGGAGATCTCCTGGAAGAAAAAATAGCAGCGTCTTAAAAATAACAAAAAGCCCCCTGCTTCCTGATGGAAACAGGGGGCTTTTTTCATGTCTGAAGCACCTACCGAGCTCAGGCATCATAAATTCATACAGCAGGATAAAGAGCTTGCGGTAAAGATATGCACTGGTTACCCGTGCATTAATGCATGTGATAGTTTGCTGCTAGGCTCTTGCCGAACCGTCCTAATGCAGAAAACCAAATGTCAAATGAAATGACCTGAAATAAAAAAGACCGGATGACTGATGGAAAAGAATGCCCGCTTCCTGATTCAGCCTTATAAAGACTTACCCATCAACATGGTAAACAAGCTGGTTCGTTAAAACGAAAAAACACTTCGCAACAAGCTGAGGTTGCAAAGTGTTTTTCTGAAATTTGTCTAAATAAAAGTATTGATTTTATTAGTAGCGAAGCTTCATCTTCTTGGCTTTCTCGAATGTTTCAACGGAGATCATGCTGAGCGTAAGCAGCGCGGAAAGCAGGTCCAGGTTTTTCTCTTCGGCGTACTTTTCAGCCTTTCGAAACTGGAGGACACCAACAATATCAGTATCAATCAGCCAGCTTTTCAAGGTTCCATGATCAACCTTGGGCTCAATTCTAATCTTCTCCCCTTCTTTCAATTCCTGTTTCAGAATATCAAGTTCCCTTTTCAGGGCACGGCGCTTCTCACGCAACTCGTTAAGCTCATCGGTCAGCCCTCTTTCCTGATCATCAAGAAGCTGATCCTTGACATCAAATCCGGCCCCAATAGATTTGCAGGCCATGACAGTTGCCACGGCTCCGAGCGTTATCAGAATCAATGCTAGTATCATGGGATTATCGTCAATCTATATCGAGGTTATCGGCATCAGCCGGGGAGGTCATCCAAATCTTCAAACCGGGCCTGAGTAGAAAATATTTCTCTTTCAAGCAGCGTAATCTCAGTCCGGACCATATCCATGGATTTTTTCATGTGAGCTTCTTTAAGTTCATAGGCCTTTTTGCGCTGGGTAAATTTCTCATTTCGTGAAGAATACGTGGAAAACACAATAAAGGCGAAAACAACAAGAGCTACAGCGATGGAGACAGCTTCAACCATAATTCTTTCCTTTGTTTACTAACTCCCGGAACCGTAATTTATCCTACTGAATTATTCAAGAAAAAATAAATGTTACAAACGTAACAGTGCGTCAGGAAATGGCAATTTTAATAATTTATCCCCATTTTCTTGACCGGGAATGTTTAAATTTTCATTGAAGTAAGATATAGTCTCAAGTAACTTATTAGATATATATAACAAAGATTCCAAAATAAGGATTTTATGCAGACTTCCGACCTTTTTGCAGATGACGAACTGCTCTTTTCCGGAGAAGATCCCGCCGAGGAAACAGTCCTTGAGCCGCTTGAACCGTGGCGTGTGCTCATAGTGGATGATGAACCGGATGTACACACCATGACCCGTATGGTTCTGGGTGATTTTACATTCGAGGGACGTTCCCTTGAATTCCTTAGTGCTTTCAGCGGAGAGGAATCCCTTGAAATAATGAAGAAAGAGCCAGAGCTGGCCATTATTCTCCTTGATGTAGTCATGGAAACCAATACTGCCGGACTCGATGTTGCCCGCCAGATCAGGGATCTGCTCAACAACCGCTTCATCAGGATAATACTGCGTACAGGACAGCCCGGATTTGCCCCCGAGCACAAGGTCATCACCGAGCTGGATATAAACGACTACTGGCAGAAAGCGGAAATCACCTCGCAGCGGCTGGCAACTTCCATGACCACCGCCCTGCGTTCATATCGCGATCTGCAAAAAATCGAACAGAACCGTACCAGCCTTGCGCGAATGGCCATGTCTGTCGCCCACCAGATTCGTAACCGCACCATGACCATCAACGGCTTTGCAAATCTTGCCTCCAGAAAAATTTCAGATCAGCCGGACGCCATCAAATATCTTGAAACAATCTCCGAAGAAACCGGAAGACTGGAACAGATTGTTGACAGTGTCTCTGATTTTGCCGCCATAAGTTATTGTGATCATTCCGATACAGAACTTAGAGTTATTGCTGATGAAGTAATGGAAATAACTCGTGAATATGCAGCAAGCCTTGAAAGGAATGTTGAGTTTGAAGTGATACTTGCAGATACGACGATTGATGCAAAACCGGATCTTTTCAAAAAGGTACTTGAAGAACTGCTTAAAAATGCTGTATTTTTCAGTGACGAAGCATCTCCGCGGGTCAAGCTTGAGATCAAGGTTGATTCAAACGCATGCAATATTGCGATCAGTGATAACGGTGGCGGGGTGAACGAAACGGAACTGCCGTTCATTTTCGATCCCTTCTTCACCAAAAGGCCCGAAGCTGTAGGCATGGGGCTGAGCATCGTGGACCGCATTGTCAGCGGCTACAACTGGATGCTGAGTGTTGGCAGGTCCGAAGAAAACGGAGCCATGTTTTCCTTGAGAATACCAATGTGAGCGTCTGCGAATTCCCAGTGAGGTACGAAATGACAGCTGATGAAAAACTTTTTGATGATGACGAGCTCCTTTTTGCGGAAGAAACTCCAAACGACGAAGCCGACACCTACACAGGTAAAAGCTGGAAAATACTTATAGTTGACGACGAAGAAGATGTGCACAGCACAACGAGACTTGTTCTGGACGATTTCGAATTCGAAGGAGCTAGGCTGGAGTTTACCAGCGCCTACACCGCCGAAGAAGCACTGAAAATCATCAAGGATGACCCGGATATAGCTGTCATCCTGCTTGACGTGGTCATGGAAACCAACCACGCAGGGCTTGAACTGGTCCGCACAATTCGCGGTGAACTGAAAAACCGCAGGGTAAGAATCATCCTGCGTACCGGACAGCCCGGCCAGGCCCCGGAACGCAAGGTTATTCTGGAATATGATATCAACGACTATAAACACAAGGCTGAACTTACCGCACAGCGGCTCTTCACCTCAGTCCTGTCCGCACTGCGTTCCTATCGGGATATTCAGATCATCGAGCAGAACCGAAAGGGCCTGAAACATATTATTGAAGCCTCCAGCAACCTTTTTCAGCAGAAATCAGTCAACCGGCTGGCTCAGGGAGTGCTGACCCAGGTAATTTCACTTATGGGACTGCGCGATTCTGTTTATATGGAAGGTAACGGTAACGGGGTTGCAGTATCCAGCCCCGACCAGAAAGAAATGCAGATAATCGCCAGTACCGGAAAATATTCCTCCTGCACCAGCTCTATTGACGATTGCCGCGAACTGAATGATGAATCACGCGAAATGCTTGAGGAAGTCTGCAAGATCGGCCACGGCTGCTTCATGAACAACAACTACATAGGCTACCTGCCGACCAGACTGAAAGGCTCCCACCTGCTGTATGTGGAGGGGGGCAGCCGAAGTTTCTGCGAACAGGATGAAGACCTGCTGCGCATTTTTTCCGATAACGTAGGTGTTGCTTTTGACAACATCTACCTTAATCAGGAAATTCTGGATACGCAGAAGGAAATAGTGCGTATGCTCGGTGAAGTTGTGGAATTTAGGTCCAAGGAAACGGCATTCCATGTAATCAGGGTTTCGGAAATAGCCCGTATTCTGGGGATGGCCACAGGTCTTGACCCGGTTGAGGTTGACGAACTTTATTATGCCTCCCCCATGCATGATGTCGGGAAAATAGGCATACCGGATTCCATACTACTAAAGCCCGGCAAGCTGACCCCCGAAGAACTCAAGATTATGCGCACCCATACCGAAATAGGCTACAATATCCTTCGCGCCAGCAACCGCAAGCTGCTTAAGACAGCAGCAACCATAGCTCATGAACATCATGAATACTGGGACGGATCTGGTTATCCGCAAGGGCTCAAGGGAGACCAGATAAGTATCGCAGGACGCATCATCTGCGTTACCGACGTGTTTGATGCCCTTTGCAGCGAGCGGGTCTACAAAGATGCATGGTCAGTGGATCGTGCTCTTGAGTACCTTCAAGAGCATCGCGAAACCATGTTCGACCCCTCCCTTGTTGACCTGTTCTTTGAAAATCTAGACAAGATCATGGAAGTCAGAAAAAAGTATCAGGACTAGAAACAGGCAGGAGAAGCAGGCCGGAAGCCGGGAACCCAGAAGACTGAAACGAGATGACTTCAGAAATGCCCAAGTTTCAGAACTGTTTCACAGCTCAATACAGGCACAAAAATTTTATGCCTGATGAGATGATTCCTGTCCGCTTCACTCAAAAGCTGTTTTTTTGATTAAAAAAGAGGGTGGATTCATATTGAATCCACCCTTTCAGGTTTTCTAGAACTCGGCTTGATAGGTCTGCCCACGGTGAACGTGATACTGCAGATTGTAAGCCCGTTTGAGGTGATGAACAAGCTGATCAACAGTTGCATCATCCATGCGCTGAACCCAGACAAAAACACGGCGCTGCCCGGGGTCTACTCTTTCGTAAGAAGTGAATACAGTTGAAAGCCTTACCCCGCGGGCCCACAGGTCATTGAGCAGCTCTTCAAGGGCGGAGGCGGTGTCTTCAAGAACAAAAGCAAACTGGGAACTTCCCTTGCTTACTCCGGTAACTGTTGTCAGAAACCGGTAGATGTCAACTTCAGTGACAATCCCGGCCAGACCGTAATCATCTATAACCGGCAGTCCGCCGATCTTGTGTTCCAGAAGAAGCTCGGCAGCTACTTCCATGCAGGTTTCCGGAGCCACCACGATGGGATCGTGGGTCATTATATCCTTGACCTTGAGCGCCATAAGACCTTCACCCTTGGCGCTGTCACCGGGCAAAAATTTGGACGGCATGGCATCACGCACATCGCGGTCCGAGACAATTCCGGCCACCAGTCCGGAGGGCTCTACCACCGGAATCTGTCTGATTCCCGCATCGCGCATCATTTCCATGGCCTCGAAAACAGGTGCTCCCGGAAGGATGGTCAGCACCTCTTCGGTCATCCAGTCCCCTACTAACATACAAAACTCCTGAAATTCATCATCTTCATTTCGTTTATCTGTCCTTATAAATACGGATAAAAAGACCGGTAAGAAGCAGGATTCTCTCCAGTTGCTCCTGCCTTACAGCTTTCTTCCGTAAGCGAGAAAGACCTTGTAAGTGGCCCTGATTCCCGCTTCTCCCCTGTATAATTTTTCATATTCCTCAACAAAGCGGAGGTACTTCCTCTTGCCCCAGGATACATTCCCACTGGAGGCAACAGCCCCGGTCATCTTATGCTTTTTCAAAAAAGCCTTCACCGAAGGAAAATATACTTCATGTACGGCATCGGCAAAATCCACCTCAAGTCCTTCGATGGCTGAAAAAATTTCACGGTAAAAGGAATCTTCCTTCAGATCCTTCACCGAACCGAATCCGGTCCGCGCACTCACATCAGCCAGCTCACAAAGAGTTCCCCGGCTGAAAACAGCAATTGCAAAACATCCTCCCGGTTTTAAAACACTGAAACAGGCCGGTATGGATTTACGGGGATCAGAAAACCACTGCATGGCTGAAGAACTGACCAGCAGATCAAAACTGTTCTCGGCAAACGGCAGGTTTTCGCCATCTGCAACCAGCAGGGAAGCAGAACTGACCTTGCGCTGCTCCAGCAGCATGGGCCTTACCAGATCAAGGGAGGTATACTCTGCAAACCCGATACGATTTTCAAGTTCACCATGCAAAAAGCCCACCCCGGAACCTATATCGAGCACCCGGCGGTAGTTTCCGGCAGGACACATTAAAGCACAGCGGGCCGCAACCTCACGCTGAACTGAAGCGGCGTCGCTGTAGCTTGCGGCTGCCTTACCGAAGCATTGGCGGATTCTTTCTTTTTTACAATTCATTTATATAGCTGATGCGCCTTGCGCTTTTGGATATACTTGATTTTTCCCGGCGGCTCTCGGAAAGCCCTTCAGGTGCTTAAAACTTATGATAAACTTCACTCCAATCTGATAAAGCAGAAATTAAATATGCTGGAAGCTCACATCCATCAGAAAATACGCCCGGATTCACCGGGAAACTCTATATTTACTATTTTAAAAGACCAAGCAACTCATTTTCCGGTACTTTATGACCGCAATCAAGATCTATAACTTCTGCGGGCCTGACAAATTCCATTACCCGGTTTATCGCTTTTCTGCGAACAATCTTATCCCTGCTTCCATATATAATAGTCAGGTTCTCAATTTCAATAGGCCCTTCCCCGTCAATACTGGAAGAAATCAGATACTCAAGCCCTGCCCTGAGATGATCAGCACCGGACGGATCATAAGGAAGTTCCAGGGTCTCACCGCAATTACTGTGAAAAGAAGCAATCATTTTAGCAGGATCTTCATCCAGACTGGAAATCATCCCCCTGACCAGCCTTTCCGGAAAGGAATGGGTAAAAGCCAGAAAAGGAGCCACCAGAATAACTTTTTTGAACCGATCAAACAAATGCGGACATTCTTTAAGAAGTATGTGCGCCCCGGTAGACCACCCCATAAGCACATCACCGCCGGACTCAAGCATGGAAGGCAGTTCCTCGGGCCTGAAGCCGCTGAAGGGGATAAGGAACCGGGCCGACTTCGCAAGTTCGGGATATTGTGCCGGATCACTGGCCCAGCCTGCCACAAAAGTAATTTTCATCAGGCAAGGTCCTTTTGCAGGCTGCTGAACGCGCTCTTGATTTTGTCGATATCGTCCCGGTCTAGGTCCGCACGAAGGGAAATCCTCAGCCGGGCGGTTCCCGGCGGAACGGTGGGCGGGCGAATTGCAGCGACATACAATCCCTCGGTCCTCAGCAGCTGCTGGGCTTTCAGAGCCTTCTCGTTCTCGCCAAGTATTACCGGAATTATCTGGCTTTGCGAATCACCACAGCTAAACCCCAGTGATTCAAGGAAACATTTTAGCTCACGGCTGATTTCAAGCAATTTATCACCACGGGATGAATCAGAAGAAACCAGCCGCAAAGCAGCAAGATTGGCTCCTACAACTGCCGGGGGCAGTGCGGTGGTAAATACAAATGAGCGGCCTTTGTTGCGCAGATATGAAATAAGGTCACTGCTGCCTGAAACAGCTCCCCCAAGTGAACCTAAAGCCTTGGAAAAGGCCCCCATGTGCAGGTCCACCCGATCCGAAACTCCCCTTTCACGGCAAAGGCCGCGCCCGGTTCCGAAAACACCCTCGGCATGAGCTTCATCAACCACCAGCATAACGTCATGCATTTCGCAAAGATCAGCTATTTTTTCCATCTCAGCGAGGTCTCCGTCCATGCTGAAGATGGTATCGGTGATCAGGATTCGCGACTCTGCATCGCGGAAGGCGGCCATGCGCTTTTCCAGATGCTCAAGATCGTTATGCCTGTAGCGCACCTGCTTTGCTCCGGACATCCTGATTCCGTCCAGAATGCTGGCGTGGTTAAGCTTATCGGAAAAAACGACTGATCCCTTACCGGCAAAAGCATCCATAATGGCAAGATTTGCGGTATATCCGGAACTGAAAAGCATGGAATCTTCATATCCGTGAAATTCTGCCAGCTCCTGCTCAAGCTGCTCATAAAGCTTGAAATTACCGGTAACAAGCCTGGAAGCAGCTGCTCCGCAGCCGTAATCCTGAACAGCCTTTACCGCCGCATCCTTAAGAGATTCAGCACCTGCAAGGCCAAGGTAGTCATTTGAAGCTAGGTTAAGAAGCGGACGATCTTCGAAATAAAGGATTTTATCCGCACCCCTCTCAACTGCCGGCACTGAGCGCAGTGCTGCTGCGGATTCAAGTTCATTTAACTCTATTTTGATGCGGTGATATATACTTTTTGAGGCCATATAAAACGAATTCCGGAATTCCTGAAATGATCTAGGCAGTATTTAAAGAGAATCTGACAATACACTTAGAATAAGAAGAAAGAAGGTAAAACTCATGGCCCGGAATAGCAACCATGATTTTGTATAAAAATCCGATACGGTTTAAACACCCCCTAAGGATTCCAATGATAATTATATCAAATTAAATAACTGTTGAGCTTGAATATATTCCCAACCCGGCTTAAGATACCGTTTATTTCACTCACTCATCACGAACTTATTCAGTTAATGTGGAGACTTACATGACAAAGAGAAAAACATTCCGACTTCTGTATACCACATCCTTTATAATTCTTGTGCTTGCATCCTGCAATCATGGCAGGCAGGTCTCAACTCCGCCCGCACCGGATTACTCCGTGGACAGATTCTGGTCCATCAAGGATAACCCTACTCATGACATAGATGTTTTTTTCGTCCATCCCACTACATACGGCCCTCCTGCCGACGGCAAATACATTGCAGACCTTAGCGACCAGGAATTGAATAAAGTTACTGACCAAAATACCGTCCAATGGATTACGGACACCTTCAGGGACAGTTGTAATATTTTTGCGCCCCGCTACCGGCAGGTAAATATTGAAGTAATGAAAATGGATCAGGGAAAAAAAATCAAGTATATGACAGCCGGGGCAAACGATGTTGAAGCGGCCTTCAAATATTACCTGACCCACCTGAATAATGGACGCCCGTACATCCTCGCCAGCCACAGCCAGGGATCGAACGTACTGCAGATGATACTCCTTAAGAATCCAGGATTAGTTGATAAATCCAAGCTGGTGGCGGCCTATATGCCCGGATGGACATTCACGGATAAGGATCTTGAGGCCATGGGTATCAGCCTCGGAGAATCACCGCAGCAGACAGGATGCCTGCTTACATGGAACACTATCGGCCCCGGTGGAATCTCCCCCACTGTCAGCATGGGAGCCCGCTGTGTTAATCCTCTGTCATGGACTGCAGACCGGGAGAGCCGTCCGGCATCAATGAATATCGGTGCCAGAATTTTTATTTCACCTGAGAAGGAGTTGAAGGTTCCTCATTTCACAGCAGCAAAGATCAACAGTGACGGGACTCTTGAAATCCCCTCGCCAAGAGAGGACGTTGCAAAATTCCTGAATATGTCACTTGGAAAAGAAATTTACCATCGCTACGATTATGATTTCTTTTATGAAAATATCAGGAAAAACGTTAAAGTAAGGTGTGAAGCCTTTAAGACGAAACAATAAAAAACTTTAAGATAAGGTAAGCACGACAAGATCATAAAAAAGAGGTTGGGCCCGGATGACCCAACCTCTTTTTTATGATTACTTCAGGATATCAGCCACCAGCTTCCGGCCAAGCAGAGACTCAAAGACATGCCGGTAATCTTCAGGGGTGGCTGCCCCGTCGAGCATGACTTTCCTGAATGCCCCACGGGTCAGGCTGCTCATCTGGGTCAGATCAAAATCCATAGCCTCACGCTTTGCGGGTATCTCCCGATGAATGGAAACACCGGGCTGCTCTTCAACTTTATGTTTATATCCTTTCATTAAATTCTCTCCTTTATATACATCCTGCCTGATTTAAACCGCATATCAGGCGAACCTTTTACCGTCATTGCCAGCCTCCTGAGGGCAGGGTCATTGACCAGTGTTATCATATCAGCTGAAATTTTCAGTTCATTACCTGCTATCTGAGCAGCAAGCGAGGACGGAGCCAACGCGCAGCGGTTGGGGATAACCACAACTTCATTGCCTGCAGGAGGCTGAGCCAGCAAGGTGGTAAGCTTTGCGGTGGAGCTATAGGTTTTATATTCGCACTGTGCTCCCACAAAGGGATAATTCGTATTGGAGCTCACACCAATCGTATCACCCGCATTTGCATTAAACCCTGAGGCATACAATCCCGTACCGGCCGCCCTCCCATAGGAACCGGAAGAGACCGCAACCCCTACGATGTAATCGCAACCATCATCAGGAACCGCAAAAGGCGTATCAAGATTGAAATATTGATACCCGGATCCGGTAGTATTGTTTGTGCCGGACGCAATTGCTGCAACTTCAAGTAATGCAGGGGAAATTTTCCTGAATAAAGCAACTTTAACAACACTGGACAGATTGCTGTCATTGCCGAGCGCTGTAACAATTGAACCAGCCGGGATGACCACATCCTCATTAACCCACAAGCCGGTATCCGTAGCATACTGCCCGATTGTCCCGGACTGTTCATGATACTGCAGCTGCGAATTAACTACTTCACTTACAGAAGCAACATCATGACTCACACCATCAATTTCAATGTTGTTGTGTAATCCCCCGGCAGTGTAGATTTTATCCTTGATGGACTGTGTTGATTCGAGGATTAAATCTGAAGTGGTCGATAATCCCGGAGCAAGAATCTCAATAATATTACAACCTACATAATTACCCACCAATGAATTTGAACAGGCGAGCTTCAACGTGCTGAATCTTTTTATGCTGCTGAATGAAAATTCTTTTGTCTCCCCATTTACTGCATCCCAGTCACCTGTCAGCCACGTATCTTCCAAAACCCCATCAAGATAAATACCGATCGTTCTGGGCTGATATGCGGAAGTATTTCCTCCAGAAGGAGCCGTTAAACGCAGACTTGATGCTGTCTGCTCTGAAATAAAAGAGATAGTCAAATCGGCAGAGGGGGTAATGAAGCCGGTATCCACAATCCACCATCCTCCACCTCCGGCCCCAACATTCCATGCCGGGTAGGTATTGTGAAAGCTGGAAGCAGTTATGGTACAGCCTGCTGTTGTTTGTGCAGCCATTACCGGAAGAATATTTTCACCCTGAGACAGGGTCAGCCCAACCTCAGGCCCCAGATATTCTCCGGCAACTCCTGCTCCGAGGGCAAGCTCAATCCCGCTATGCCTTGCAGCAAATGCGGGAACCGCAGTCAGGCTTTCATGAGACAGATCAATCGAATACAGCCTGTCATCAGTTCGCGCTGCAATTGTGGGAACATAGGAATCAAGCTCGGCTTTCCAGACATCACCGGGTGATATGACACTTTCCAAAGTATAAATACCGTCAGTAGACATACCATCAACCTTGCCAATATAACCGGAAGACAACTTGATCCCGAGACGATATGATTTTCCATCCTGAGGAACTCTGAACGGTTCAGTCAGTGGAAAGTACTCATAATTTCCTGACTCCCCGTAAACAAAATCAGCAACTGCAACAGTCTGGTAGGATCCACCATTTGAAGTGGGAAGAGTTGTCTCTGTGTCCACCCGGTAAAGAATTATTTTGCCTGCTGCGGGCTGCCCTGAGTTTTTATAACCAAGGTGGGTCACATTTCCACCATTAGGGACTTTCAGGCCTATGCTGCTCCAAAACCCCGGAGTAACAATATCTCCGCCGGGAATCCCACTTTCTGCGATATCGGATATTTCACCAGTCTCAGTTACTTTGCCCGCAACAACCTCTTTTTCCGAAAGCTTAAGCCTGTCACCTTCTGCAACCTGCCCGATGGATTTGATAGTGGTTAACGACTGCATATCAAGTCTGTTCATCCACCTTGCCGACCAGACCAGCCATCCGTCCCCCACGGGATCAAGAGACAGGGCTCGGCGATACGGGGTGGTAAATGCCGGAAAGTCTACGCGGTTAACCGCATAACCGGAAACATCAAGCCCGGTGAAGGATGCCACATCTTCCCAGACAATACCGTCCATGCTCTTCTGGATCTTGATAGCTGTCGGTGCATAATGAGATGATTGATAGTTTTCATACTGGAAAGTATCAACAGAATCAGCCCCCCCCGATGTTCCGAACCACTGATCCGCTGAACCGGGCAATCCATAGAATGGTGCAGTTCCATCCTGAGTGCTTCCTACCTCTTTAACGAACGGATTGCCCTGGGGAGTTCCTCCATGCTGAGCTGAATATATATAGCTGCCCTGATCAGTCAAAGGAGCATAAGAATTCGGAACTAATTCAAGAGCACTCCAAAAAGGATTCTTAAACATTTTAGTTGGTGAGGCAGCAAGTTCCGGAGTGACAGAGACAATAGTCTCACCGGGAAATCTTTCTTCAATTTCAAAATTCCAATCCCCCCCGGCTGAGGTGGACATTGGAATTGAGTTTCCCCTGTATGATTGAAGGATTCCGGCAGAACTTGTTCCTGAAAGCATATTCCAGTATTTGGATGCATCATGCTCAGTGAATTCAACAATAATCCAGTAAGCAGTACCCGGTTCAACGGTATTTTCTGCAAATTCAAGTACAACCCAACCGGCAGTTGAATGGTTTACGGACGGACCGTTTCCAAAAAGCTTTACTGTCTGATCTTCATTCCATATCTGCACAGCAAGAGTGACGTAAGCCCCTTGCATTGCATCACCTTGAAAATAAGCTTTTCTAAATGAATTTCCGGTAGCCACATACTTTACACCTAAATAATTGGAACAGGTATATGGAGTTCCCCCGGAATTATGGGAGAAAGTTTTTGCTACTGTTTCCGGAGTGGTTGAAGCCTCATTTACAACGGTCTCACCCTGATCCGTAATCAGCCAGTCTCCCTTCATAACGGATTTACCGAGTTTAAGGGTCTTGCCTGTAGAACCTGCCAGCACAGGCATCTCAGCACCGGCATCGGTAATCTCCATCTGTGCGGAAATCACCTGATTTGTATTTTCCGCAGCAACTGAGCAGGCCGGAGGTTCAATTCCCATGCTGTCCGGTACTTTGTTCCACCCGGCGGCACTGTCGGAAAAAACAATTGTCGGCCCGTCCTGAGCCACGACCCTTCGGACCAGAATGGTATGCTTCGCCGGTTCTGATTGAATATCCCCACGCTTGCGACGCAAAACCTCTATGCAATGATCTGCATCCGCATCAAGACTTCCAAGCTTCCAGCTTATTGTTCCCCCCGATATGGATGCACTTCCGAACCCAAAAACATTGACATCATAGCTGGTAATTGAATCATCCACATAATCGGTTATTTGAATGGTGGCTGTGGTCCCTTCGTAAGCTTCAGAAGGCCCTCCCAAAACAGGGGTGAGACTACGCAAAAGTGCAATATCGCCAAGCGAGATTGCTTTTGCCGCGTCACGGGCAGCTTCCGCTGCGTCGCGGGCAGCCTCGGCCCCGGTCATGGCTGCCAGTGCGGAATTTTCTGAGGCCTGTGCGGCATTTTGAGCTGCAACAGCTTCTCTGCCGGCAGCTTCAGCTCCGCCTTGCGAAACCACCACACTCTCGCGGGTCTGGCTGATGGAACGCATGAATTCCTGCGGAGAAAGCTGCTCCTCCAAAGGAGTTGAAATGTCATACTTCAGTGAACGGTTAACCTGCTCCTGAAGCTGCTGATCACGCATAACTCCGCGGTCAAAAGCTTCATTGAGAAGTGAAGCGGAAAAAGGATCATTATCCACCAGTTCCAACTCCTGAGAATAAGGTATTTCCCGATACAGCGTAATTGTTTCCCCGGCCGCAAGTGGACTTCCTGAAACCGGATAACTGATTCTCCCCCCCGAATCGCTTCCAACCCCGGATACAATTGCAAAATCACTGCCCTGCGCCAGTTTTCTTTCCTCTCCGGTGCTGCTGCGCAGGACAGCACAAAGATCATCTTCCCTGAAGATTCGGAAATTGAAGTCAAATAGGGTCTGCACACCATCCCCGGCAAAGGTCAAGGTGTTCCCGCTTGAAACAACGGTCATAAACATCTCCTTTTATTGGTTAAAACATATCTTAAAAACCTGTCTTTGGGTTGGAATGTATAAGAAAGGGCGGACATAGTTCATAGAACTCATGTCCGCCCCGGAAAAAAGATACGTTTTCTCTTATATGAACTTACTCAATCAACTCAGAGCCACTTACCGCCCGGCAGCCGAAAGGATCGGTCCTTTGGAACTCTGACAGAACCTCCTTACTTGTCTGACATAATCTGGTGCCATAACAGGTCCGCTTTCTTTGAATGCCTGACCGATTTAACCTGCATTTTTAATTGAAGATGTAAGCAGAGAACCGGCCATACCCATTCCACTATCCTTTATGGACTGCCCAACTGATGCCCTGATGTCACTTTCACGCTTGTCTATCTGGTTCTGACTCAATCCTGTTGAACTCTGGGCATTCCACAAAGACATCCTGCCCTGATCCTTATGGCGCCCGGCATCGATATCAGCCTGATATTTAACCAGTTCCATGTCATAGTTGGCTTCCTTGATCAGTTCTTCCTGAACATCAACTATGGACCCTGAATCCAGACGAACCCCCCGATACCCCCCCACAGAATGGTTGCGGCGGTACAGCTCGCGGCGCATGGCAGCCAGACGGACCTCTGCCTGCTTCTTAATTATTTCAGCCTCCTTCCTGCTGACATTATGGCTGTAAATTCCCTGCTGCATGGTGCGATAGTTCTGAAGCTCAGCCATCTGGGAATTATATCGCGCTTCTCCCAGCACTTTACTGTTGCTTAAAACCGACTTGCCGAAATCACTCATCATTCCGAAGGCATCGCTTGCAGTAAAATCTCCTCCACCTCCGCCACCGCCTCCGCCACCACCTCCGGCCGCGCCGCTTGCAGCGCCGCTAAGAGCATTGCCAGCCACACTGCCCATGCTTACCGGCTGCCTGCTGAAAACACTTCCGGCAACACCTGCAGCAACGTTGGTTGCCGCACTGATTGCCAGTGTGGTCATTATTCCTGTTGCCATCTGTCTTTCTCCTTTGATTTCATATTATCGATGCTGCGCACCGCCCTGTAATAGTCATCCCGGCCGAAACGCAATGTTGTTTTTGTAAATTCGAACCCGCACCAGCGATGCCAGTTCAAGCTCATGCTATTTTCCGCACAGACCCACGTATCAAGCAGGGGGAAAATTTTCTGGATCATATCAAGAAGATTGCGCGAGGCCCGTGCAAAGGGCAGCGGATTTTTATCTACTGCCGAAGTCCCTACCAGCCATGGTGTCCCCCGTCCCTTCCCTGCCGGAATTACTCCGAAAACGGCGTGAATTATCCCCTCGAGATAAAGCCCGTAAACCACACGAGAATGCTCAACATCGTGCATGATGATATCCTTGATGGACATATCCGGGTTCAGCCCTTCCATATCATGCCGGTCGGACTCTCGAGCCATTGACGCCACAAAATCCAGATCTTCCATGGTGGGAATCCCCAGAGTCACTTTCGTAGTTTTATTCAACCTGCTCATGAGTAGACCGATACCTCCGGGATAAGTGCCAGAATCGTCATGGGCAGCGGCTGGTCCTGACGAATATATATCTGTCCGTCCCGGTCATAGCCGCGGTTGAACTTCACTTCATAATCCCCGCTGTAAAGGGACGGAGCACCGCCAACCCTGTCCGCGGACGTTCTGAACGGGGCACGCTCCAGATGTTCGCTGTCATAGCCCACCTGCAACCCAAGGGACTGAAACAGGCGGACGGTAACGTGGGAAATACGTTTCATTCTTCCCTGTGCGGTTCCTCCGTTCATGGAACCACCCTCCAGCCGAAGGGTCTGCATATTGGAGATATAAGGAAGTCCGGCGTGCACCACCTTTGCAGGAGCCGCCAGAGTGATGGAGCCGTTGTTAACCACCACGTCAGGGCGCACCGCCCCGTCCGCGAGAACGGAAACAGTCTTGCCCTCAAGATGATCAAGTCCCGTGAAAACAGTATCTGCCGTCTCCTGATCATAAGTCAGGCCCGAATCCACAAAAAAGGCATCACGGGTATCTTCGCTTACAAACTGATTTTCCATGCGTTCCACATAGCAGCGAACGATGCCGTCCACCTCACGTTCCACCACCGTCCAGAGCTCTTCCTGAGTCGGTCCGGGAACAGTGCAGACTGATTTGAATTTTCCGTCGGTACAATGATGATGAAACCCCACAACATCATGTTCACGCTGATAGGTAAGGCCCACCAGCATACCGTCGTCACGGATCATCCAGATGATTGAATCCGGTGACTGCTGATAGCCCCACTCGGTAATGGAATTTGCGCGGGTCAGGTGCTCGGCAAGAATTGTAAGATCAGGGGCCACGTAGCCGTCAGATTCAAATGAATAGGAAAGTTCGCGAATGGTGCGCCCTTCCCGTTGCAGGAAAATCATAATACCGCCGACAACAACGGGAGGAATGGAAGAGGAACCGTGAGTGGTCTCCCGGCGCACCATTACCGAGTTCGGGGTGACCATGTCTGCGCTGCTGCCCCCAGCAAGCCACCATTCACCGCCAGAAGTTCCCATGATGAGCTTCTTGGAGCTGACCATCCAGCGGATAGCGTTTACCTGATCTGCCGAAAGGGTGTAGGTGCAGGCATCATCATCCACCAGCGGACTTGAAATCCCGAAATCCTCATAAGATCCGCTCTTGCTCATCCAGATAGTCTGAGGCTTCTGCGGGCTGGCCGCAAAGCAAAGGCGTTCTTCAAAAAAAGTAACGCAGGAGGGATAGCCCTTCTCGCTGTTCCAATCATCGGGCGGAGAGACAAAAGGCACCGGCTCCATTTTCCAGTTCACATGGGAACTGCGCGAAAGCTTGTAGGGCTGAATCTCCGGATGAACAAGATACATTACATCTGCGGACTGGGTGAAGCGCAGGCCCGGCAGGTCGGCCTCGGTATAAGGAGTGGAGACTTCAACCGGATTACCTTCGCTGTCCACAACAATGCCTCCGTTCTTGAAGACACGCACATTTTTATCGGTAAAAGCCAGCACGTAAGCCTGTTCTGTGGAGAATTCAAAAGGAATGAGTCTGGTTACCGGACCTGTTTCACGCACGGAAATGGATTCCAGAACCCCCGCAAAATCAGCATCGGCGGCAATCTCAATATTGGCCGATGCTCCGCAGGTTGAACGAAAGGTATAAGTGCCATCTGCTATAACCGGAACGCTTAATGTTCCGCCCCCGGCGCAGACTGTAAGTCCACCCGCCGTGCATCCTGAAACAGTGAAAATAATTTCATAGACCCGGCCTTGAACCAGCCCGATATCCCGGCTCATTACCGCAGGGGTAGTCTGGCTGCTGTTACAGCTCGCTTGTGCTGAGGAAAGTGTCCATCCGGCTCCGGCAGTCCACCCTGATGCCGTATCAAAAACCCCGGGGGCTGCAAGATCGCGCCCGACAGATTCGCTGATGTAGCGAAATCCGGGACGCCTTGATGCACCGCCGTGGGGATGGGTGTACATATTTTCCAGCAGGGCCAGCCCGTTGGTGTATTTGGCGAGGTCGACCCTTCCGCCAAGCCGGGGTGAAAGCTCACCGGCACTGAAGTTGGTCATTATCAGTGAAACAGCCATGCTACCCCCTCCACAACGGCGAGTCGATGCCGTGAATACCTCGGGCCTCAAGCCAGGGATCATTGAGAATCTCATCCTCCCGCCCTTCCGAGGAATCAGCCAGTCTGGCAGACTGCATGGCGTTCAGGTAAAGAGTCCACATTTCACGTGCACGGCTGGTGGAGCCGGTTATGTCATCAGCCATCTCAGCCGCAAGACGGGCCGAAAGGGACATTACAAAGGAAGGATCAAAAAGCACCGGATTGGTTACTTTCATGGTGTAGACAGCCGAGGCACTGTCCCGGTTGGTAAGAATCTTGTCTCCCTCAACAACGAACTCGTCATCCGGGGAATTCAGCTGGCGCAGATGCAGGCAATCCACCGGCAGCTGATACTGGTAGGCATAGCCGAAAGCTGGGGCATCAACGAGCTTTGCCAGACGCACCCGGGCCGCTGCAAAGTTCCATGGATGCTCCCTGAGCACCGAATCGCGCACCTGTTCATAAAACAGGTTGCAGGTCACCGCTTCCTGCGAAATGTCACTAAGTGATTCAATCAGCCTTGCGCCTAACTTTCGCAGTGCAAGGTTGCAGATTTTAACTTCTGAAACTGCCATAAATTTCTCCTGTATATTTTTGCGGTTACGAAAAAATACGCAAACACATCAAATAACAGGATACCCACCCGGGCGGACATGAGTAACCCAACTCAGGTCCGCCCGGAGGTATTTTAAAATTTATTTCAGCTCAGACAGCTGTGAAAACAAAATATGATTTAGCGGCACTCAGAATAAGCACCGTCAAGAAAGCTGCGGTACATTTTATCAAACTCACCGGATTCCTTAATCCGTCGAAGTCCTTTATTAAATTTATCTACCAGATATGGAGAAGCTGGACGATGAATGGGAAAACCCAGAACTCCCTGCTGTTTGAATGAAAACCTTTTATCAAAATAAACTTCATCCGCCCTGCCGGGGAAGTACTTCTCCAGAATGTGCTTTCCTACATTTCGATTGATCAGAACAGCATCCACTCTGGATTTTAGCAGCTTACCTACATTCAATCTGTCGGTTTTTGCATACTCGCAGTCAACTTCATTTTCTTCGACCAGCTTCATGAACTGTTCGGGCTGGGAATAATCCCCGGTAAGCCCTACAGTTAATCCCTTAAGTGCCTCTTTAAGATTATTTCCCTTCAGCTTTGTCGGACTGAGAAGGAGGAAGTCGATTTCCTCATAAATGATGAGATCGCTCATCAGGTAATTTTCCCTTCGCTCCCTTGTGTTATAGATATAGGAAACTGCAGGCACCACTCCAGTTGAAGCAAGCTTGAAAGCCCGCGCCCACGGATAATATTCATATTTCACATTTATGCCTTCACTTTCAAACGAACGCTTTACCACGTGATTGAAAAAACCATTATGGAGCAGGCAGCTTCCGCAAAAAGGGGGATATTCACTCGTTGCAACAAGAATCGTCCCGGCTTCACAGAATAAAGCTGCTGAAAGTAAAAGCATTGCCGTAAGTACTGAACAAATAAATTTCATATCAATGTCCCTTGTTCCCGAACAATACCATAATTTTAAAATAAAAACATTACGTTCCGCTTTACAGGCCGGCCCCCGGCAAACAGGCTGCCCGTTAAAGCTTTGTCCATCCCCTGCTTCATGCACGTTTCAAGCAAAGCAAAATCACGGCAGGGGCTCATAAAGCATAACTCACCTGTATTTGCACAGCTGCAGGTGAGGCAAAGGGTCCATGCCAGCCGGTTTTATTGATACAGGAATCATAAGAAACCGCCCTATACTTTATTGCAAAATATGTTAGCATCCGAATAAGCAAAGAGCTTCTTATTAGATAAAGCACAGTACTGCTGCCCTCGTAGACCGAAACTGTAATCAAGAGTCACGGAACGGAGTGGATATGACCTCATCTGAAAATGCTTCCAGAATCAAATATTTTGCCCTGATTTTCATCCCCCTGGCAATTATCATATCCACAGTCGGCGCAGGACTGACCCTTAAGCAGAGAAGCGGTTACTATAAAGATATTGCCCGTGAACAACGGGAAAGCGTCAAATTCGAAAAACGCATGCTTGACTCAGCCATAATATCATACATGGCTGACGCCGCATCTCTTGCAGACATAACCTCTATTGAACTTATGAAATCCCCCGTGCCTGATACGGGCAGCTCTATCCTGATTGATATATACTCTGCATTTGCCAACAGCCATCGAGTCTATGATCAGGTGCGCTATATTGATGCTTCGGGTGATGAAAAGGTCAGAATCAACTGGATACTTAATGAAAAAACCATCATCACCCCTCCTGATAAACTTCAGAACAAAGCTGACCGTTCATATTTCATCAACGGAAACAAGGGAAAAAACTCCGTCTATCTTTCACGCTTCGACCTCAACGTTGAAAACAATGTAATCGAAGTTCCGTTCAAGCCGATGTTACGTATCGTAAGTCCGGTATTCGGAGCGGACGGAGGCTGGGAAGGAGTCGTAGTCCTTAATGTTCTGGGCAAAAAGATTTTTGAGCAGCTGGATAAGGCCGATGCAGCCAGCAGAGCAAATATTTTCCTGACAAACAGTAAAGGGCAATGGCTGAAAGGGCATTCACGGGAGTCGGAATGGCTGTTCATGTTTGAAGAGGATGTATCCACTTCCATGGGGCGTGATTTTCCAAATGCATGGCAGAACATAGCAGGATACAGCACGGGACAGTTCCAGACTGACGACGGCCTGTTCACCTTTGCCACAATCGATGCATCCTCTCTGGCCCGCAAATATGACCTGGCCACTGAAAACGTGGTTGCAGCAGAAAGCTGGAAAATAATCACCATGGTTCCCGGTGACCAGTTGACCCCCGGCTGGTGGAACAAGGTTGTATGGATTTCCGTTCTGGGCCTTGCGTTGCTGGCGATATTCTCATGGATAATGGCTGCACTCATAGCTGCCAGATTAAAAGCTACCCGGAAACTACTCCAGAATGAACGCCAGCTCAGTTCCATCACTCATACTGTCCTTGACGCCATTATCATGATCAACCAGCGCGGCAAGGCGGTTTTTTGGAATAATGCAGCTGAAAAAATGTTCGGAGTCAAGGCGGAGCAGGTTCTTGGTAAGAATATTCACGACTTCATCGCGCCCAAAACGCTGCGGGATGAGGCGGCTGTCGGTTTCAAATCATTCATTAAAACCGGGAAAGGACCCATTGTAGGAAACAAGCGCGAGGTTGAAGCATTGCGCAGCGATGGCACCCTGTTTCCTGCAGAACTGAACATCAACGCCCTTGCCGTGGAAAATGAATGGTGGGCAGTAGGCGTTGTTCGGGACATCACACACAGGAAAATAGCCGAACAGGCCCTGATTGACCTCAACGAGGAACTGGAGGATCGGGTAAAAACACGCACCGAGGAGCTTGAAGAGGCAATTAAAGTAGCCGATCGGCAGGAACAGCTTCAGAAACTGCTTATGGATATCGCCAGCATCTCTAATACGGCCAAATCCGCAAACGAAGCCATGAAGATAACCTTATCCCTGATCGCGAAATACACAGGCTGGCCCATCGGGCACATATATTTGTGGTCCGATGATGCCGGACTACTTATTTCATCAGGATTCTGGCAGGTTTCCGACGAAGATAAATTCAGAGAGTTCATGGATGTTACCGAAAGGACGACCTTTGAACCGGAGATAGGACTACCCGGCAGGGTCTATTCCTCGCGCATGCCTCACTGGATTGATAACGTTGCTGAAGATGACAACTATCCCCGTGCCAAGGGCATGAATAACATCAATATCCAAAGTGCATTCGCCTTCCCGGTATTCTCCGGGGATGATATTCCGGCTGTCTTTGAGTTCTATTCTGAAACAGAGACATCTCCCAATTATGAACTTCTTGAAATGTCCGAGCAGGTAAGCCTTCAGCTTGGGCATGTTGTGGAACGAAAGCGCATTGAAAAGGAACGCACTGAAAGTGAGCAGCTTTTCCGGGGAATATTTGAGCAGAGCTTCCAGACAATTATAATCCTCCACCCTAACGGCCTGAGTATTAAATTTAACGATAACGCAATTGATATGTTCGGCCTTTTTGATAACAAAGGTCAGGACTGCTACATTTGGGATTACCCTCGATGGAGTAATTCGGAAGATATAACCGGCAAGATACAGGATGCTGTCAGAAAGGCAGCATCCGGTGAACTTGTCCGTATGAATATCAGGCTCGATGAAAACGGAAGGACTGAACTTGATTTCTCACTCAAACCCATCCTTGCATCCAATGGTGAGGTCCGCTTCATCATAGCTGAAGGCCGTGATATTACGGATATAAAAAAGGTTGAAGCCGAAGTACAAAAGCTTGCCATGGTTGCGCAGCGGACGCTTAGCGGCGTCATCATCACTAATAGGGAAGGTCTGGTGGAATGGGTGAACGAAGGCTTTACCAGAATATCCGGCTACACTCTTGAAGACATGCAGGGTAAAAGTCCCGGAACAGTTCTGCAGGGCCATGAAACTGACCGTGAGACCGTTAGGCGAATCGGGGCAGCACTAAGCCGGGGTGATGGAATTACTGCTGAAATTATCAATTACGGAAAAGACGGTCGTAAGTACTGGATTGAGCTTGATATTCAACCGATCAAAAACGATGGCGGCGAGGTTGAGAAATTTATCGCCATTGAAAATGACATTACGGAAAGAAAAAAAGCCACTCAGGAACTCAGCCGGTTCAAATTCACTCTGGACCACACCCACGATGCCGTTTTCATATTCGATTCTGAAACACTGCTGTTTACATACGCCAACAATGGCGCAATGCAGCAGATAGGTTACACGCAGGATGAAATGTTTCAGATGACTCCGATCGATATCAAACCTGAATTTGACGAAAAGACTTTCTTGGAAGTCGTTTCTGTTCTCAAGACTGGTGAGCAGTCGAGCCTGTCCTTTGAAACAGTGCATGAACACAAAACCGGTAAACTCATTCCCGTCGATATTTCACTGCAGTATATCCGCCGGCCCAATGAGCCTTCACGTTTTGTGGCAATTGTCCGCGATATTACCGAACAAAAGCAGATAACTTCCGAGCTGGAACTGGCAAGAGATAAAGCTGAGTCAGCCACCCGCGCCAAAAGTGATTTTCTGGCCAATATGAGCCACGAAATAAGAACTCCCATGAACGCGGTCATCGGCCTCAGCCATGTGCTTCTTAATTCCGAACTGAGCCGCAACCAGTTTGATCAGGTTAATAAAATCCTGTCAGCATCCACAGCTCTTCTGGGCATCATCAACGACATACTTGATTTTTCCAAGATCGAGGCAGGCAAACTGACGCTCGAAGAACTGCCCTTTGACCTTGATAATATTTTACATGAACTGGCAGCCATTACTCATGACAAAGCAGAAGAAAAAGGTCTGGAACTGATTTTTGATGTGAGTGCCAAAGTACCGAGGCTCCTGATAGGTGACCCCCTTCGCCTTGGACAGGTCCTGTCCAATCTGGTCGGCAATGCTATCAAGTTTACCGAAAAGGGAAGCATTACGTTAAAAATCGACAGTCTGGATGTTCAGCAGAAATGCAGTTCCTTAATGTTCTCCATTTCGGATACGGGGATAGGAATTGCTCAGGAAAAAGCGCAGGAGCTGTTTGAACCGTTCAGCCAGCATGACACCTCAACAACCAGACAATACGGCGGAACCGGGCTGGGGCTGAGTATCAGCATGCAGCTTGTTAAAATGATGGGCGGAGAAATCAACATAGAAAGCTCTCTGGGAAAAGGCAGCAGGTTCTACTTCTCGCTGGAGTTTGAATGTCAGGCAAGTAAGTGCCAGCTGCGCGGCCCCATGACCGAGCTCAGTGGAACGCGGGTACTGGTGGTGGACGACAGTAAATCCTACAGGTCTGTCTACAATGACCTGTTCGGACATTATGAATTTGTCACTACTTTTGCCGACACATGGCAGCAGGCAGAAAACCTGCTGCGTGATGTGCATGAAAAGAAACCATTTGATTTTATGCTGCTCAGCCTCGACCTATTTGGAACCAAGGGCTTCAATATGGCGGATATTATCATGGAGGACGAAAGATATCAGGACCTTAAGGTAGTAACTATCACCGCGTTTCCAAGACAGTATTCTTCCATCAATCCGGACCGTATTCCTGATCTTGTCAAACCGATTTCTCAATCGTCACTGTTTAATGCCATCCTCCTGGTATTTGGGAAAAATGTTGTTTACCAGGGAAGCAAAACCATCGCAGGTCTGGCTGTTGAGTACGGCCTGGAAGTCCTCAGGGGTAAGAAAATACTGGTGGCCGAAGACAATGAGCTGAATCAGGAAGTTGCACGGGAATTACTTGAAGCAGTAGGCGTTGAGGTTTCTATTGTAGAAAACGGAGCTGAAGCAGTTGAAGCAGTGGCAAAGAATTCTTATGACGCCATTTTGATGGATGTGCAAATGCCTGTAATGAATGGTTTTGATGCTACCAGAAACATCAGGCGGAAATTTGGCGTTGATGAACTTCCTATCATAGCAATGACAGCCCACGCAATGGCTGGAGACAGAGAAAAGAGTATTGAATCCGGAATGAATGACCATGTCACCAAGCCGGTGGAACCAAAGAAATTATATCTCGCGCTCATCAGCTCCCTTCTTGATGATGACGCGCTCATCTCACTTACACAGGAATCTCCGGTAAATGATCAACAGGAAAAATATCCGCACATTCGCGGAATAAACACGAAGCAGGGTTTAGCCCGTGTTGCCGGTAACCTGAGTACTTATAACCGACTCTTGAACCAGTTCAAATCCAATCAGGCCAATGCAATGATCAACATCCTGGAAGATTTCAAGAGAAACCGTATTGAAGAAACCCATCAGGCTGTTCACGCCCTCAAGGGAGCTTCAGGAAACCTCGGCGCTGAAGAGCTGTTCAACACTCTTATGGAACTGGAGGAATCGCTGAAGAACGGTTTAACGGAAAAATCAGAAAACCTGTTTGAAATGGCAACGTTATATCTTGAGCAGACAGTAAAAGCCATAGATGAATACCTGCTTAAGGAAAACAGCGGGGAAACAAAGGAAAACAGCAGCTCGGGCCTATCTGATGAAAAACTCCTCAGCAGCTTGAAAGAACTGGAGGAACTGCTGGCAGACAACGATGCAGATGCCCTCCTGCTGGCAGAAAAATTAAGTGATGATATCAAGGACAAGAAGATTGCCCCGGCAATCCGCAGTATTGTTAAGGATGCCAGCGACTTTGATTTTGATTCGGCCATGGATACTCTCCAAAATCTTCTGGCTGATCTGGAAAGGTAAACAAAGCAAAGCAGAATGAGAACCTCCACCTCAAAAGGGATACTTACTATGCCTGATCCAAAGAGAAGCAATATAGTTCTTATTGTAGACGATGTAGCTGAAAACATTACTGTATTACATAGAATACTTACCGAAGAGTACAAGGTCAAGGTTGCCAGAAACGGGGCCAAGGCTTTGGAGATAGCCCGGTTGGACCCTAAGCCGGATATAATTCTACTTGATATTATGATGCCCGGAATGGACGGCTATACGGTCTGTAAAAAACTTAAGTCAGATCCAGCAACAGCCAAAATTCCCGTGATTTTTGTTACGGCTATGTCTGAGATTGAGGATGAAAAAAAAGGATTTCAGCTCGGAGCGGTGGACTACATCACCAAGCCTATCTACCCCGCCATAGTGCAGGCCCGGGTTAAGACCCATCTGGACCTTGCAGACCAGCAACTAGCGTGTGAACGTGTGGTGGACAAGCAGCTTGAGGTAATCAGCAAGGGACAAAGAGACGCCATCTACATGCTGGGACATGCCGGGCACTTTAACGATGACGATACCGGAGTGCACATCTGGCGCATGGCCTCCTATGCCAAGGCCTTGGCCAAAGCTGTGAACTGGTCTGTTGAGGATCAGAACACGCTGCTGCTTGCTGCCCCCATGCACGATACCGGCAAGATAGGCATCCCGGACTCCATTCTTAAAAAACCGGCAAAGCTGTCTGACGATGAATGGAAGATTATGCGCAAGCACACAACTATCGGACACAAAATCCTCTCCCTTAGTGATGCTCCTGTTTTCGCCATGGCTGCGGAGATTGCCCTCAGCCATCATGAACGCTGGGATGGAGGAGGCTATCCTAAAAAGCTTGAAGGTGAAGCCATCCCGCAGTCAGCCAGAATAGTGGCTATCTCTGATGTTTTCGATGCCCTGACCATGAAACGGCCCTACAAGGCGGCATGGGAAATTGAAAGGACGTTTCAGTATATTGCAGACAGCAAGGGGCATTTTGATCCAAACCTGATAAAAACATTTCTTTCCATAAAAGATGAAATAATTTCCATAAAAAAACATTGGGACAAAAAAGAAAGGAATCAGTGAAAGACTAAAACAGGCAGTGAATTTGCTGTTATGTGCGAAGGTTTTGCAATAGAGGATTACTGTACCTCGGCTGCAGGTGGTATAATTAATAACTACTGTTCCTTTTTAGCAGAAACAAAGCACCTCAGCAGCAATGACCTTAAATAAGGATTAAAACATCTTCAATTGCGGACAACAGCTGCTGCACAGTATGTATTAGCTGCTCGAATGAATCTTTATTCTACAATCTGCAGCAACAGATAAGCTGTTAATATGAATCTTTATGGCATTCATATCTTTGCAGATCATTTTTTAAGACCAACTCTATTAATGTCGACACTACAAAAGGATACTGATTACGTAAAAAAATTTGCTTTAAATATCTTCCATAACGACAAACATGGCAAGTATTATTGCAATGATTTCTTCGTACACGCATATCTTAATTCAGCTAATTTATCTTAACCCATGCACTGCAGACGCCCCCCCCTCCTAAAATAGTAAAAGCTCACCGACAGGTGAGCTTTATGTAAAAAACAGGCTTTAGCATTATTCTTTCGCCGTTTATTGGCAGTCCGAGTATCCGCCATCTTGAAGTTCCATAACCATTTTATCGAACTCATCAGACTCTTTTAATACCTTCAGTCCTTCGTTAAACTTAGTCAGCAATGGATGGGCCCCCGGATTAATGCGTGAAAATCCCAGCACGGCTTTTTGCTCGAAAATAAAACTGCGGTCGAAATATACATCAACCTCCCGATCCGGAAATTCCTGATCCAGAATGAGCTTCCCAAGATCCTTACTTATTAAAATCGCATTGACTCTGCCCTTGATCAATTTTGCAATGTTCTGAAGATCATCAATGGCAAATTCGACCTTGACAGACTTATCATTAATAAGCTCAACCAATGCATCAGGATGCGAATAACCCTGCACAAGCCCTATTTTAAGACCTTTCAAAGCCTCTTTAAGACCGCCCTTTTTAAGCTCTGACTCCTCATTTAAAAGAAACAACATTTCTTCAATTGCTATCACATCACTGACAAAGTACTGCTCTCTTCTTTTTAAAGTATCGTATATATAAGAAACAGCCGGAACAACTCCCGTTTCAACAAGTTTGAATGAGCGGGCCCAAGGATAATACTTAAACTCCACACTGAATCCGGCCTTATTAAAAGAACGCAAAACAACATCGTTAATAAACCCCTGCCTTGGCAGGCAGCGTCCGCAGTAAGGAGGATACTCCCCGGTAGAAATCACAACCGATCCTGCCTCGGAAAGCGAGCCTGTTAAAAACACTGAGACCAGAACAAACAAAGAAAACAGAATCTTCATTTCCATACCTCTGTCAGGGTAAGCCGGTGTTATATCTTCTTTTTCAGCTATAATTATTACCACATTGCAACAAACAATAACATCATCAACAGGTTAATGAAACCACCAAGCCCCCGCGGGCAGGAGTACGATTAATATAAAAGAAGAATACGCTGAAAAATGGCATCTGAATCAGTAAACCAGCGTAGCGTATTCATTTTTTACACTTCTCAGAATTGATCTCGACCCGCAACCCCAACGATCATCAAAAAGAGGCTGACCAAACACAAAAAGGCCCGGCTGAAACTCAACCGGACCTTTAAAATCTGTATCTGTCGTATGAAAAACTAATTCACGACTGGAGGAAGCCCTACCCTGCTATGTGCAGCTCAAACAGGAATGACAGTGCTGCGCAGGAAAATCCGCAGGCTGCGAGCTGCGCCGGTATTCTCCCGCGAAGCCCGGTCAGCAGTCTGAAAAGGAGCAGCGCAAGATAGAACAGCCAGATGAAAAAGGGGAAAATAAGCCGCGGGGAGGTAAGATCCACTATCCCGTAAACAAGCTTATGCACGTAAATGCCCAGCAGCAGACCGATGCCCATGAACACAAACCCGGCTATAAGGGAAATGAAAAGAGCACGGTCAAGCTGGTTCAGGCTCCACGGAAAGCGGTCCCCCATTTTAAACTGCTTGGTTTTAATGGCGTGATCGCGGTAAATATAAACACACGAGATGGCAAAAGCCGCTCCAAAAAGCAGATACCCAAGTGAACTGATCGCAATATGTAAAATCAATGTAACCGGCATGGTTAACCTTTATTATCCTTTTGTGAACTGGCCTCAGCCTTAGGGACTGCGGCACTCTCTTTCTTTTGCTTGTCTTTCTTTTTTTTCATCCTACCATGCACAAGCTTGCCAAGCAAACCGGTAAGGACTGTTGCGCCAAAGACTACGCCCATAAAGAATCTCCTGAATTTTTATATACCGCAACTGTTTTCGCGGCCTTTAGGAGAATCTACATCAAAAGGCGATAATTTCATCTCCGTGCTGAAACATGTTGTAGCAAATTGTTGCGTGATCGATAAAGGATAAACTTGTGCCGGAGAATTAAGAGGAACCGTCCTGATCCTTTCCAGCCTTGATATTACTGCGTATAATCCTAAATCAAATAGCCCGGACTTTGGAACCGGGTGTATCATTTTGCATTAAACCGTCTTATCATATCACTATAAGAGCATAATCCCGCTCATTCTTTGCCTTATTCTATCAACATAATACAACTATGCGCAGAAATTCTAATAAACAACCGAGCTGATTTAAAGCACGTATTCCCGAGGCAGATTATGGATTTTAAAAAACAGAAAGCAGGCTGCGGACATCTCGAACTGCTCCTTAAAGCCATCGGCAGCAGAATCGACAGACCGGGAAACCACCCCACTCAAATTGACGGAATGAGCCTGTTCTACCGCACCGAAACCGACCGACAGGAAAACTGCCTTTACAGGCCGATGATCGTCCTTGTTGTTCAGGGAGCAAAGCGCACCCGCATCGGGACTGAAATTCATGATTACCGGGCGGGGGAAATCATGGCAATGGGAGTTGATCTTCCTGCTGCAAGCGTAATTACCAGTGCTTCCCCGGAGCGGCCCTACATATCCATAGGCATAGATCTGGATATAGATACGATCGTTGAACTCTCGCAGAAGACTCAGCTGCAGAACTTCGACCTGACCCGTACTTCAAACGGGCTATTCACTCAAAGGGCCGGGTCCGAACTCAAGGACGCCTTCGTCAGGCTCATCAAGCTGCTGGACAGGCCGGAACGGATTCCAGTCATGGCTCCCATGCTCCTGCGCGAAATTCACTTCCTGCTGCTGATGGGACCAAACGGCGACACACTGCGCGCCTTTCATACCATGGGTTACAAAAGCAACCAGATCACACGGGCAATCTCACTTCTCAGGCAGAATCTTGCCAAGCCGGTTCAGATTGAAGAAATTGCAGATGAGGTCAACATGGCCTCTTCCACATTTCACAGGCATTTCAAGAAGATTACCCACATGAGTCCGCTTCAATATCTCAAGAAGCTGCGCCTGCATGAAGCACAGCGGCTGATGCTCAGCGAAGGGATGAATTCCGGCAAAGCCTCCAGCGCTGTGGGTTATGTAAGCCTCAGCCAGTTCAACCGCGAATACAAACGTATGTTCGGTGATCCGCCCGGTAGAAGCGTTACCAAGATCAAACATAGCATGTAGCCGCAAAAGCGGTATCAGATAAAAGTATTAATTTTTAATAGCAAAAATATTTAAAACAAATACAGGAGTTTTTTATGAGCATCAACACAGATTCAGGCGTAATCAATGCCATCAACAACAGACACAGTGTACGTTCATTCACCTCGGAGCCGCTGACCCCCGTGCAGATGGACGCCCTTTTCGAGGCCGCACGCCTTGCCCCTTCCAGCCTTAACTCCCAGCCGTGGCGTTACAAGTTCACGCAGGATAAAGAGGTGCTTAAGCAGTTTGCTGAAAAGGAAGTTTCCAGAACACAGACCTGGCTTGCAGGCGCCGGAGCCATAATCGCATGCTGCGCCGACATTACCGGCTATATCCACGATTCACAGGCCAGTGCATTTTTCTACCGTGACAATGACCTCATACAGGGAGATGCAATGGACGGGATCATCGACTATGTCGAACGTGAAAAATCTGCAACCGAAGCTGCCAAGTTCGGCGCAGCAGCCATGAATGTAGGTATTTCAGTTTCTTTTATGATGCTCAGAGCCGTAGAACTCGGCCTTGGAACATGCTGGGTTGGTATGTTCAACGAGCAGAAAGTAAAAGAGCTGCTGGGCATCAAGCAGCATCTCAAAATAGTGGGACTGCTGGCTGTGGGGCATCCTGCCGGGGATCTTCCCGCAGAGCATAACCGCAAGTCGCTGAACGAAATTATTCTGCCATAACTCAATTGGCGGCGGGACATTACCCGGCTGCGTTCATAGAAAACAAAAGGGCTGTGATGAATTTCACAGCCCTTTTGTTTTGCTGGTCGTGCAGGAAACCAACCTCGGATATTTATGTAAACACATCTCCATTTCATCTGGACGCCATCCCGAAAGTATCCGACAATACTGATCCGGGAGTATCAGATGAAAGAATATGTATGCTACTGCTTTGAATTTACGGAAAATGATATTAAGCAGGACCTGCGTGACAACAACCGCTCAACCATCATGGATTACATTGCCATGCAGAAAAGGAAAGGCGGGTGCAGCTGCGCAGAGAAGAATCCACGTGGAAGGTGATGCATAGGCGATGTCCGCAAGGTTGTGGATAAAGCTGCCCGGGAGACGAGAATTATTTTCGTCCCTGAAAATCCTTTTGGATGATTTATTCCCTCCATCTGGGCCCTGAGGATGCTCCCTGCCGGGAACAGGCGGAGCTTTTTAATCCGCCCTGCCCTCGTGATTAAACCTTCAGGCAAGCCGTTCTGCGGATTCATGGAAGAAGTTCTCCGGGACTATTTAAAACTTTCCATTCATTTCGAGCTCGTTTTCCGTCTTGAATTATCATGACCGGATTCGAAGAACAGGTACAATTTGATTAAACGGTGTAATTATTTTTTTCAGAACAGGAACCTAACCCCCGCAGAGATTCAAAGGTGGACTTACACCCTTTGGTCCCGCTGAAAGAGCCCCGGAGAGCAGCCGGAGGCATCCAAAACAGGATTAAACATGTTCATAGATTGCGAAATTAACTTTGAAGCCATCACCGACCTCTTCCGCAGCGCGGATACAGAGGGCCGCGACTTTCTTTTTGAATACGAAGTGTACAACCTGCTGGCCAATTCCGGTGCAGAGACCCCTCCGGCTGCCAACCTGCTGCCGCGTGGCGCCCGCTTTTCGGACGAGGAACTGACCGCAATCCCCGGAGACAGGACAGTTCTCAAGATAGTATCCCCTACAATAATCCACAAAACTGAAGTGGGTGGTGTCCGCATCGTCAGTAAACAGGCAGCGAAGATCCGCTCCGCCGTACGGGCGATGATGTATGAAGTGCCGGAAAACTACGCCTCCATGATTGAGCGCAACCCGGACCACGGCCCGGAACAATATCAGGGCCTGCGTGGAGAGGCACTGGTTCAGGCAATAAGCCGCGATCTCAAGGGCGTGCTGCAGGTACAGTTCATGCCGCCGGATTCCAATTCATTCGGCAACGAACTAATTGTAGGACTGCGCCGCACCCGTGAATTCGGGACCATCATAAGCGCCGGGCTGGGCGGAACCGATACAGAACTCTATGCCGAACGCTTTCGTAAGGGACAGGCCATTGTTGCCGCCTCAACCGAGATGGTGGACGGGCGAGAATTCTTCAAGCTTTTCCGAAACACCATCTCCTATAAGAAACTGGCCGGTCTCACCCGCGGTCAGCGTCGCATCGTCACCGATGAACAGCTCATAGAATGCTTTGATTCCTTCATCGAAATGGGCAGACACTTCTCCCCTTCAAACAGCAAGGCTCCCTTCATCATAGAGGAGCTTGAGATCAACCCGTTCGCATTCACCGAATTCCTGATGGTTCCGCTGGACGGCATGTGCAAATTTTCAAAGCCCGAGGCCATGCCCGCGGCTCGTCCGGCCCACAAAATCCATAACCTGCTCCACCCCCAGCACATCGGCATCATCGGAGCATCGGCTACCCGCCGCAATTTCGGGCGCATCATCCTTGAAAACATCCTCGCCGAGGGCTTTGATCCGGAGAATGTGGTGCTCATCAAGGACGGGCAGGACACTCTGGACGGCGTTAAGTGCGTACCAGACCTTGAAGCACTGAAGGAAAGGCTGGATCTTTTTGTAGTCGCCATTGCAGCCAAGCATGTGCCGGACCTTGTTGACGAAATTGTGCGCCTTGACTGCGCTGCGTCGGTAATGCTCATCCCCGGCGGGATGGGCGAAACCGAAGAAAGCAGGGAACGCGCCGAGCAGGTCATAACCCGCATCAACCAACGTCACGCCGAACCCGGAGGCGGGCCGGTTTTCCTTGGCGCGAACTGCATGGGCGTTGTCTCGCGTCCGGGAAACTATGATACGTGGTTTATTCCCGAGGAAAAATTCCCCAAGAACCGCGACTCTGCCGTTCAGCGGGCGGTACTTATCAGCCAGAGCGGAGCCTTCATGCTGCACCGCTCCAGCCAGTGCCCGGAACTCAGCCCTGCATACATGATCTCCATGGGCAACCAGACCGACCTTACGCTGGGCGATATGGTGCGCTATTTCAAGGATAGTGACGAGGTGGATGTTATTGCCGTCTACGCTGAAGGATTCAACGACCTGGACGGGCTGGAATTCTGCCGCGCCGTGCGCGAGGCAGTGATGAACGGCAAGGAAGTTGTATTCTACAAGGCAGGACGCACCCCCGAAGGGAAAACCGCCACCAGCGGGCACACGGCCTCACTTGCCGGGGATTATATGGTCTGCGAAAGTTGTGTGCAGCAGGCCGGGGCAATTGTTGCCCGCACTTTTCAGGAATTTCAGGACCTGTTCATGCTGGCGGAAAAGCTCGCAGGCAAGTGCATTGCCGGGAACCGCCTTGGTGCGGTCAGCGGTGCGGGATTTGAAGCCGTGGGCATGGCAGACTCCATCCAGTCCGATGACTATGACATGGAACTTTCCACCTTCCGCCCCGAAACAGTGGAAGGAATCCGGGCCATCCTTCAGGAAAAACGCATTGACGCACTGGTGACTGTCCAGAACCCGCTGGACATAACCCCCACCGCCGATGACCAGATTCATGCCCGGGTGGTGCAGGAACTGATCAAGGCTCCCGAAGTGGATTCAATTGTGGTGAGCCTCGGCCCGCTGTCCCCGGTGGTGCATTCACTGGCCGAGCCGACTGTAGCGGACTTTTCCATGGAAAATGAAAAATCAATCGCCAACCTGATCATTGAAATAGTCAAGGAAAGCAACAAGCCGCTGATCGGAGTGGTGGATGGAGGAAGACTATTTGACCCGCTTCGCGACCTGCTCATGGAAAACGGGGTTCCCGTTCTGCCGGTCTGCGACCGCGCTGTTGCCGCTATTGCGCTCTATTCCAAAGCACGGCTGCATGCGGATACCATCCGGCTGATGCATGGCTGCGTATAAATAACTCAGCAGCCGAGGCTTTCTCCTGCCCCGGAACCTGTTCCGGCAAAAGGTTTCCTGAGTTTCCCTAAAACTCCTGACAAGCCTCAAGCAAGCACGGCGTAACGTCTTCAGTTAACCAGCCCGCACCAGCCTTATTGCCGGTGCGGGCTGGTCATACGGGTTTAAAATATCAAAGGTACTTATAAAAACGAAGAATCTGCAGTTTCAAGTATCTCGAAAGCAGCTTTCATGCTTTCTTCATGGCCTGCAGTATCTACATCCCCACCCTGTACCATCGAACCTCAATTCCGAGGTATTTCGCCCAAGCTATGCCCTTTTTAAGGGCTCTTGAATCATCGCTTTTTGCACACGGCTCAACATACTGGTTCACAGGTTTGCACTGATGCCCACCTGCTGCATACTTTGCCTCACTAAATGCGGACTAAAAATATTTACGGGCTGAACGGAACTCTTACATTCGGTAACGGAATGCTCCAGCAACTACGGGTTCTGCCCGGATAGACCTGCGCCCGGCTTAACGGATTCAAGGCCACACTGGTACATTAAAAAAACACCCCCTGAACCTTTTAAGGTTCAAGGGGCTTATTATTATTCTGCTTTGTATGTTAAACTACTTTGAATCGAATGCACTTTTATTAAAGAAACAATAGAACTCATTGCTGTTGTGACAAACCTTTTCATGCATTAGGCAAAATCTGTTTATTGCAACATAAGAACCTTCGGTATCACCGAAAACACGAGCCTCAATAAACCTTTCAATCTGCACAAACACACCAATACACAGAAAAGCCAACACACCAACCGAGAAGTAAAATTCCATAGACATACTGATCACTCCGTTAAAAGACCCTTTCAACTAAATAGTACGCCCATAAAACGATTCGTCAACACTTTAACATTAATTCTTTTTTTCACATTTCATTTAATGGATATTCAATTAAGTCACAAAACATAATTTAATTTTTCACCTGCATATAGAACAAACAAATGTTTAATTTTCATTGACGCGCTATTACGCGGCATTAGACATAATTATTCACAAAAGAAGAGCACTGCCACAGCAAGCACTCACCCTTTTGAACCGGAAGGCAAAGGGGTCGGAGGAGCAGATTACTACCTGAAAAAAATTTACTGCTGAACTATTTTCTGAATTGTTCCGTCAGACTTCATCTCACCCAGAGCTTTGTTGAGCTTCTGAACTATTGCGGCGTTGGGGGATTTCTTGGAAATGGCAATATAAACATGACCTATTGCAACCGGTTTTTGAGCACGCGAGAACCTGCCTTTAAGTTCGGGATGAATCTTCATCAGGTATTCAAATCGATACTCATTGCTCAGAACCAGATCAACCCGGCCTTTCAAAAGCATATCAAGGCCGATTTTCACGCTGTTTATTTCGGAAAGCCTTAGCGGCACGCTCTGTTTTGCATGTGTGAATTCCTGCCCATACCTGAAGCCGCGCTGACTTCCTATTCTATAATTCTTAAGGTCGTCCCAGGAATTCCACTCAAATATACCGAGCCGGGCTGTTTCATAGTAAACATAAGTCGGGATTGAGAGGTAAGAATCTGTAAAATGGGCATAACTTTCACGCTCTGCATTTTTTATTGTCATAAAACAGCCGTCATTAACCCCGTATCTGGTGTATTCAAGACAACGTTTGAATGGCAGAGCCTGCATTTCAATACTGATATCAGCGCGGCGGGATAATTCAGACATGATTTCAACGGCAAGACCGGCAACAGCATAGGGAGAATAACCGGTTTTAATTGTCCAGGGTGGCGAATCTGCAGAGCACAAGGATAGCTTCTCATGAGCATTCACCGGCAAACACCCAATAAACAGTACAGCAATCCATAAACAATGAATAAGTGCCTTCATAACAGTACCTACAGCTATAACTATAAAACCAATATATTTTCATCAGACAATTGATTCGCATCCACCATGCAATCAACACCTAAAACTTTCCATACACCCCATTAAGCTATAATATGCATAAATACGATAGACAGATCAACAAACTGCAAAATACTGCAACACACCCAATCGTCATTTCAGAAGCATTCCCCCGCTGCAGCAGTCATTACGCCTTATCCTCTCTGGACCTGTCACAATCATTAATGGGCACCCCTTTAAGGCAGTGCCAGCAAAACAGCTTTGAGCCCGAGCTAAGCAGATACCAGATCATTGCCCAGAAAAGAGCATCGGTAATAATTGATTTGTAATTGCCCTGATAAAGCTTAACCGCCTCCAAAGAGACCACAGAAATCAGCATCACCACTCCAACCTGCCTAAAACTTAAGGTGCGGGAAGTTTTAGAGCACTCGGGACATTCCAATTTTCTACCCAGAAAAATGTAACACCCGGCAAACAGAAAAATTGCCAGCACTACTACAGCATTATAGAGGCTCATAATCATCCCTTTTATTACAGATACTGCTTCAAAAGAAATACCCCAATTCAGGGTTATGACATTCACACGTTGCTAAGCTCAATCTATCCACACCTAAACACTAAAGACACAAAACCGATAGTTAAACATAGATATGAATGAGATGTTCTTACAAAGAACTTGCATTTAAACGCAGTCTGCAAAATCATATTTAATCTCCAAGTGAAGGCAATGCATCACCTCAAAAAAATACCAGTGAATTCAAACTTTCCAAAACAGAATACGTATACATAAAAACATGGAAATACGAAATTAGAACAGCAACCAGACTCTCAATTAAAGTGAGCTGTATTTTAAGACAACCCTTAGATTCAAATTCCGGTATTCAAAACTAAAACAACGGCTGTATTCGCTATAACCGAAGTGGATCAGGCCTGCATCATGACCATAAATGCTTTCTGCTGATTCCAGCGGGAATAAGTAACCGGGACCTCGGCTCATCAAGACTTTCACAGCTCTGGCTGCTTACTATATCCCACAGGTTTTCCAATTGCTGTTCGGGCGACTCACTTTCTCCATAAATCACCGTACAAAACTGAAATACCAACGTCTTTTTATCCTTAGTACATATTCAAACAGACTTTCCGCGTGGATTTACCTCCAACTTTAAAGGTTGATAATAAAAAGCCTAAACCATCAAGAATTCGGGCAATTACACACAATAATCTTTTATCCGCAGCAGACAGGGCGCACCTGTTTACCCCGGTTCAGGTCCGCCTGCCGGTTTCAGATAATTTTATAAAATATAAATGACAGGTACTATTCTTTATCATTCCATCCTGTTAAGGTGAGACTAAATTCTTTCTACAAAGAATGCTGATACGCCTCAGCCTAAACAAAAGACGGGATCTGCCGAAAACCGGCAGATCGCTTGATTACGGAGAATAATATGTTCAAAAAAATACTGCTCTATCTGGGAACCGAAGTTAATGTGGAGCTCATCAGGCATTCACTTGAATTTGCTGAAAAAACAGGAGCAAAACTTACGGTTCTCAATGTCTTTGAAAATCCCCGTAATTCTGTGCTGGACTACTTCAGCTCGCAGGGACGAGACCTTAAGCAGGTTATTCTGGATGGGCATAACGCGCAGTTGGACAAAGAACTTGATAAAGACCTGCGCGAAAGAACAGAATTCACTATCCGCTGGGGTAAAGACTTCATAGAATGCATTCGCGCGGTAAATGAAAACAAATACGACCTTGTGATCTGCCCGCCTTCTGAAGCCCATGAGGCTTCCGGCAGCACGGCAATGCACCTTATGCGTAAATGCCCATGCCCGGTCTGGGTTCATCACGGACACCTCTGGCGCGGAGCGGTACGCATTCTCGCCGCAATCGGGCATTTCGACGGAACAGAATCCGGCGACCAGCTCAACAAAAACATTCTGGAGCATGCGGCAGAACTGAACCGTGTTCTGGGCGGAAAGCTCCATGTTCTTCATTGCTGGAGCGGCTATCTGGAAAATGTAACAGGAAGCCCTTTCTTTTCAGAAAAGGAAGTGGACAGTTACCTGGAGTATGAAGAACACGCCAGCACTGAAGATTTCAACAGAATCGTTGACTCGGTATCCTTTGAAACTGATCCCAAGCGGGTTGTAATACATGGCAGTCCAAGCACCATAATCCCTGAATATGCTGAAAAGCAGATGATAGATATCGTTGTTATGGGCAGCGTAGCCAGAACAGGAGTGGCCGGTCTTCTCATCGGCAACACCGCCGAAGTTGTTGCCTGCTCGCTTACAGAATCCCTGCTCGCAATCAAGCCGGCCGGATTTGTAACTCCCGTAAAATAGCACACACAAGAAAAAAGAACGGGGCCTGCGCATCAGCACAGGCCCCGTTTAATTCTTCAAGGAAAAGCTCTTATCAATAATCGATACCCGGATCAGGCATATTATACTCAAGACAGAGATATATGGACGTGCCTTTATCAGGCTCACTCACCACTGATATTTTACCGCCCTGCATCTCCACAAGCTTTTTGACAATTGCAAGCCCGAGCCCTGCTCCTTCATGTCTGCGGGTTCTGCTTCCGTCCACCTGAGTGTATGGAGAAAAAATATGTTCAATTTCATCATCAGGAATGCCGATCCCTGTATCTGTAACAGCGATGAACAGGCGGCATTTATCGGTTACAGAGCGCAGCGTTGAAACCTCAACCAGCACAGAACCTCTGGAAGTGAATTTAACAGCATTACCTACAATATTATCCAGAATCTGCTGCAATTTCCTGTCATCGCCAATGAGAATGGAAGGTAGACGGTCCGGGACTGATATTTCAAACTCCAGCCCCTTCTGCCGCGCCGCAGGCTTGAAAAGAGCATTGGTTGTCTCCAGCACATCAGCCGGATCAAAAGGATTGCATAAAAGATTTACATTCCCGCCTTCAATCCTTGTCAGTTCGATTATGTCGTTAAGCAGATTTGAAAGCCGCCTGCAGGACTCCAGGGCATAATTGGCAGTTTCTATATTTTCCTTGTTCACAAGATTTGACTGCAGCAGCTGAAGCATTCCCTGTATGCCGTTGAGCGGGGTACGTATCTCATGACTCATATTCATCTGGAAATTGGTCTTTTCAACGTTGGCAATCTGCTCCAGCCGGTGGGCTTCCTTGTATGCGTCCTTTCTGTGCTCAAGCTCCAAAAACGATTTCTTGAGCTCGAACTCCATTTCCTTGCGCGCGGTGATGTCTGTTACCGTAAAGGTCAGGCCCATCTCCCAATCACCGGAAATCAGAGGCATTGATGTAAGGATTACATGCCTGATACTTCCGTCTTTGCATTTCATCCTTGTTTCTATGATTCCTGCTCCGGTTTCATCTATGTGCTGCCGCTCGAAATCCCCTACAAGCTCGAACTCCTTTTCATCAGGATAAACAAGGCGTGTACTCTTGCCTATCAGTTCATAATCCCAGTAGCCGAGCATGTGACAGAATATTCCATTCACGTAAACAAAAGCACGATCACGCGAAACGCCTATTCCGATAGGTGCAGATTTTATTATTGTTTGTAAAAAATTATCATTATATTTTAGGTAGCTTTCAGTCTTTCTACATCTTTTGAAAAGCACAAAACATCCATAACACAATACTCCGAAAATAGAGCCGGATAACAATGGGATTACCATTGCCGTCGGAGCAATTGTACCATTCAAGAGTTCTGTCTCTACAGTAAACACAACAATTCCAAGCACCAACCCTATAAAGGCAGCAAGGAATGCATTACAAATTAATCTCATCAAAGTCTCCTAACCTAGGAGACCTAGACTCAACAAACTTTTTTTACAACAACAAATCAAATACAACGCATATAATTTTCAATCAAGACTGTTTATTCGAACAATAATCGAAAAACAAAGACCAAAGACTTACAATATAAGCTCAGCCATATTTATAGAAAGAATATTAACGGGCATAATAATTTATTCATACCCGGCTTAAACAAATGGGGGAAATAATACCGAGCTGATTTGGGGGTTAATCCTGTGCAGCAGGACCCACCCCCCATTGCTCAATTAATTGTAGCGCTTATATGTCCGTAGCAAGTTTTACTCCAAGTCCTAAGAGACAAACACCTACCAGTTTTTCAAGCTTAGACTTGAACCGGCCGAAAACCTTTCCTGTGCGCGAATCGGTCAACACAAGTACCACAAAGGAAAACCAGATAAAGTGTGCTGCGGAAATAAAAACACCAAGCCCACCCAGAACAATTTTCGAAGTATCCGGTGATACCACCTGTGTGAACAGGGCTATAAAAAACATCATTGTCTTTGGATTCAGGGCATTGCACAAAAAACCGTCCCGGAAAGCCTGCCAGCTGCCAAGGCTGCGTACTGAAGAAACCTCGCTCTCACATTTAGCGCCCTCACCTTTGGACATGAAAGCTGAAATACCCAGCCAGATTAGATACGCAGCACCCAGGCACCGGATTATTCCGATAAGCCAGCTGAACTGCGAAACCAGATACCCCAGTCCCAAAAGGGTGTAGCAGATATGTACGGTGACTCCGCAGGCGATTCCCAGCGCGGTGAATAAACCGACCCTGCGTCCGTACATAAGACCGTTCCTGACGATAACCGCAAAGTCCGGTCCGGGGCTGATCACGGCAAGCACCGTTACAACGCAGGCGATAAGCAGATTTGATTCAATAATAAAATTCACAATAGATCTCCTTGATGACATTCTTATCACCCCGGTGTATATAATTCACTGCAATAGTAAAAACGATTAATTTTCAAACTTACTGTGAATAAAACTCACACAAATCAGTATGAACAATCTTCCCCCGTTAGGCCCTCTGATCAGCTTTCGTGCAGCGGCGAAGCATGAAAGTTTCACTAAGGCAGCCCATGAACTCAGCCTGACTCATGGAGCGGTAAGCCGTGCTGTTAAGCAGTTGGAGGAATTTTTCGGGCAGCCGCTGTTTCACAGGCGTAATCGCCGCCTTTTCCTGACCAGAAAAGGCCGTTTCTTTGCAGACAGGGTTGAAAAAATTCTTTCAGAACTTGAAACCACATGCGAGCAGCTGCTTTCAGTGGAATCAAGACGGCGGCTTTCCGTTTCCTGCGAGCCGTCGCTTACAATGCGCTGGCTGATGCCAAGGCTGGATAAGTTTCACAATATGCACCCGGAAATAGAAGTGCACCTTTCCACCGAGGGCGGTCCTATCGACCTGTCCGCCAAAGGGGTTCACCTTGCCATAAGACGATCAGATTTCACATGGCCCGATTCTTATCATTGCATACCGCTGGTAAAAGAAAAAATAGGTCCGGTATGCAGTCCGGGCTACTGGGGAAAGCTGCAGGAAAAAGGTCATCGGCTGCTTCATACCCGCACGCGCCCTTCCGCATGGACAGACTGGAAAGAACTTGGGGGATACGTACCCGAAGCAGTTTCAGAGCAGTATTTCGATCATTTCTATTTCAGCTTACAGGGCGCAGTTGCCGGTCTGGGCATGGCTATAGGTTCTGAGCCCATGTTCACGGATGATGTAAGGCAGGGACTGCTGGTTGCCCCGTACGGATTGATTGAAACCAGTGTTGAATATGTAGCACTGACACTACAGAACACGACAGATGACCATCCTTTACACTGCTTCATTCCATGGTTGAAAGAAGAACTCTACACATCTTGAGTCTTTTCAGAACAACAAATCCTCACACCACTTAATTTTACATGTAAATCTACAGCACTGACATGTTTGAAACTATTTCAATGTCATTAATCAAGGATTCAATTGATCTTGTTGATCTGAAAATGCTATAGTGAAGCATGAAAAACATACTCATCTTCCTGATTTTATCACTGATCCTGCCATGCACAGCCGCTGCCAGAGAGAACGTGTCCGTACCTGTTATGAAGGCGAACCTTCCCCTCTATGAAGCTTTTGTTTCGGAGAAGGGAGGAAATCCGCTGACCATTTCAGATTTTGTATCACCCAGTTCCAACCGGGTGGTTGTGGATATGGTTCTTCTCCAGCAGGCACTTGCACTTGGCGGAATGGTTGCCGAGGTATCATTTTACGGCACTCCCAACCCGGCCCGCGCCGAAGCGGACGTCAAATCCGGCAAAGCCGTGCTGCTTGGATTTGATACATGGGAATCATCCTTCGACGACACGGTCTACATGAGCAGGACGGTGATCGACAACGGTGAGTTCCTGAAGGTGATAGTTGGAAGATGCGATAACAGGAAGCTGATGGAGGTGAAGTCCCTTGCGGATCTGCAGAAACTTTCCGCACTGACCGGCCACCGCTGGAATATCGATCAGCTGACACTTGAGCGGCTGAAAATTTACGATGTTCTTTTAGTTGCAAGATATGATCTGCAGATTGCAATGCTGCAAAAGGGACGAGCCGACTTCGGGCTTTTCGAATACCCCAATACCGGGGTGGAGCTGCCGGATGATCTGGCAGTAGTTGAGGGAGTGACTATCGGTCTTGAGGGGGCGCGTCATTTCATGGTTTCAAAGCTGCACCGGGATGGGCACCTTGTTTTCAAGGCACTGGAACGGGGGCTGGATGTACTCAAAGCTAAGGGAGCTTTTCGCAAGGCGTACATTGAGTGCGGATTTATAAATCCGCTTCTGGAGTCATGGACCAGACTAAACCTTCCCGCAAACAGAACAACCCCCGGCCCGGCTAAGGGCAAGGGGTTGCAGTAGCGACTGATATAGTCTTTCAGGATGGGTTCCAGACAGTGCTTAGTCAACCTGCCCCGCTTCAGCCTCCGCAATTTTCCTGCGCATGGTTTCAATGCCCGCATTAGGCGGGCAGCTTACTTTAAGCTCCTTAAGTTTTCTGCGCAGACTTGTTTTACTCTCATCTTCATCCTCCTGCGCACCATGTGCTCCTGCGGACCCGGCGCATTCAAAGTGCTCGGCAACCGTTGACCCTGCCGGATAATCCGCTGTTTCACCTTCGCGATAGTGTTGCAGCACGCCTTGCGGATTTCTTACATAGCAGTTTCTTTTGCAGATATATTTCATTGCAGGGTGCCCTTACACGTTGGTCTGATCGTCCATGATCACATAGCCGCTGACTTTACCCTTGCTGGCATTGGCGCCGTTAACGGTAAATGAAAGGCGCAGGAATGCGCCGTGCTTTACTGGCAGGCTCGGAAGCGGGAAAGCATATCCCTGTTTAAGATCGGCAACGGGGATTGATCCGGACTCGAAAAGGGTATCAAAAAGAGCAAAGCTTTCAGTGGAGGAAGCCTGAACACCTACACGCAGGCTGGTCAGACCGGCAAAATCCTCGCCATCAACCATGACCTTCAGGCGGACCGGAGAACCGGAACCGCTGTCCTCACCGATATTGATTACATTTTGGGATACCGCATTGGCGGTAACTGCCTGCTCTTCACAAAAACAAAGCTCTTTATCCAAATACATATTATTCTCCTTGTAAGTAACTATTTCTCCGGCGGACCTTCGCAGTGCGCCGAATAGGGCTCCGCTTCACGGTGCCTTTCGGCGGCCCTCCGGGGGCCAAAGAACCCTTTGGAAAGGGTTCTCTGGACTCTCCTAAACTTTTTATCGGGCCCGATTTCCATTCGCGGTGCATGGAATGGTTTTAATTTTGTTAGCGCTATCCTGAACGATCGGATTTAATCCGTCCGGTGACCTTCAGAATTTGAACGAAAGCCCTGCTTGAACCTGGTTACAATTCGGATCTCTCCACTGCCCCTTAGACTCCATGAAATGACCGAACGCCTCTCTCAGCAGCGGTAACGCTGAGGAATGATCAATCAGGCTGTTCAACTTCCTGAAGCACCCTGCCCTAAACAGTAAGCGCGGACTCGGTGTTGAGAATGGAGTCCACGCGACGCACCGGGCAGCCCCAGAAGGTGGTTACCGGTTTTCCCTCCCAGTTTTCTGTCTTGAGCATCACGTTGCTCTTGTCTGCCGCTTCGATATCAAGCTGGGTTTTGACTGACTGGTTGCAGTAGATAACAGTCTTGCCCATGTTGGTGTTGGGGATCATGTTCAGCGCCTCGATAAGGGAATGACGCAGGGAATTGCCGCCCAGATTTCGGGGATCAATGGAAGCGATGCGGGCAACATAACGCCAGTCACGCACCACCAGACCGGGAGACCATTTGTAATGGGTGCGCACACCCTGATACCTGCCGCCTGCTGCGTCTTCGAGGGTTACTTCCCCGAGATCATTGTGATTTAGGCCGCTCTTACTTCCCTTGGGAAAGGTAAAATGCACGGTCTGATCAGACCAGCAGACTATCCAGATGGAAGTGCAGTTATCGCCTGCGCCGCCGAAGTTGATGACGTTCTTGTGTTCAAGGGAGTTGAAGCGGGGTGCAAGGCCGAGAAACTTCTCCGGCTCCAGCGCGGTATCACCGTAGATGAAGGTATCCGCAAATTCCTTGTTCATGGCTTCGAGAAATGCGCGCTCTTCAGAGGTGCGGAAGTTGGAGGAATCACCGTTGAGGTCACACAGCGCCTTGTCGATCTCAGCGTAGGATTCAAGCATGCCGCAGGTGTCGTCAACCTGCTTTGTACGGGATTTACTGGGCTTTACACCGTAGTTCAGTTTACGCCAGCTGACGGTGGGCAGGTCGGTACGCACTGTGGTGCGGTGCCCGGTAGGCAGGTTGCCTTCAACCCATGCGGCGTCGTCGAGAATTTCGTTGGTCAGGGACAACACCTCGGTGATCTCCGCCACCTTGCCGCCCGGATCAGTGCGGTTGGACCATTCAGAAAGAGTAAGTGCGTTAGTTCCAAGAGTTCCCATAGTTATTTCTCCTTAATTTCAATTAAGGCTCTCAGGGAGCTCTTTGTTTAACTGACGCTCTCAGCGTTCTTTAATGCCTGTGTCTGACCTTGTAAGGGCCAGTAAACCTTTTAAAAAAGTTCTTCGGGCTCTTCGAAACTTTCACCGGATCAGGCTTTTGATTCTGCATCAGCTTCGGATAAAATTTCCTGCCGGGGTAATTTACGGGATTCAGCTTTTACTATCTCCTGAAGACTGCCCGCCTTAAAAACCCTGACGGACAGATCCTGAAACGGAGTTATTGCAGAATGTCCGCACCTTGAAGATGCCGGTTATAATCCTGTCCTGCTTTCATCCTGTTCTCCCGGATTGCCGGGCCGAAAAAACCTGCCGAATGCTTTTGAAAGAGGTAATCCAAAGGGGCTTCTTTTCCGGAAGTTATCCCCATCCGGCCTGCAAAGGCCCGTCCAAGGCATTAAATCGAAGTATTAAACCGGCTGGTTTGGATACAGAATCTCACCGATGGTTTTTTTACGCGGAGTCCGCCTGTTGCTGTCCACGTAGGAATCTTCGGACAGGCATTTCCCCACGTTGTAGAAGGCCTTAACAACCTCGGGATGATTCCCGTACCCGGACGAGCTGACCAGATCCGCAAGTTCCTGCGAACCGAAGGTCTGCATGGCTCTTCTGGCAATGCCCATATTCCGGGTGTAATTTCGCCCATGCCAACCGGGCAGCGACCTTGTTTCCCTGTCCCACTGCTCCATCTGCTGCCGGTGATCCTGCCACCTTGCCGCTTCGAGGGTGCTGTTGAAATCAACCATCTTCTGGGCCAGATCACCGGAAATGCCGTTCCGGTGCGCAAAATCCCTGAACTGCCGGTCAATGTAGGGCTCGATTCCGCCGGGCTGCCTGTAATCGATATTGTACTCTTCGGGAGCGGGGGGAACCGAAGCGGCCTGCGCCGGTGATCCGGACGACCCGTCATCGCCACCGCGCTTCCAGCCGTTCTTTGCCGGAACCGCAACGCCGGTTTCGGACCGCCCCTGCATTTCACCCTTCCGGGCCCCCCCGTCAGAAGGCCCGGCTTCCATATCCTGCTGATGACGGCTTTGGGCATCACCTGCTTCTTCAGCTGCGCCTAGGCCGGGAGAACCGCCATCGACGGCTGGCAGACCTTCTGCCCCGGCTTCAGGCAGATGCCCGGTTTCGGTGGGCTGATCCGCATCCGGAGCAGCAAAATCACTCATTTTTCAATTCCTCCTCATGTTGCAGTTTCTCGGCCCGCTCGCGAATGATTGAAAGATAGATTTCCTCATCGGCCATAACTACCGCTGAAAGAATATTATCAACCACGAAATCGTGAACAGCCACATTCCGGTAGATATCGGCTTCTTTGGAATAAAGCGGAGCATTCACCCCGCCCTGCTCAAGCAAAAAGGTAAAAATGCGTTTGCCGTGTGGAGTCCCGAAGGTTTTACGCACATCGACCAGAAACTGCTCTGCTTCACGACGCTGCTGCTTCTTGATCTCATCTGCCTCACGCTTTTCATCTTCAAGGAAACCGGAGTCCAATGTCATCTGAAAAAATTCCTCCTTAAATCCAGGTGTTAGATCTTGAGAATACCAAAACATTATAACTTCGGGCAGTGGCAGCTTTAAAACAGGACCTGAATTTACGACTCAACGAATTATGCGATCCCGTAAAAGCGGATCTGACCGCCCTTTCGAAATCGCATGATAGACCACAGGGCGGACATGTTTCACCCAACTCATGTCCGCCCTGTGTATTTTTTGCATTTTTTTGTAAGTTTCTAATCCAGAGTCTGCCTGAACCGCTTAAGCCCCACAACCACGACCACCACCCAGAACACAGCTATCGGCCACAGATGATAGAGGGACTCCTCCCATCCGGTTCCCTTGAGCAGCACCCCGCGCACCAGCCGCAGGTAATGGGTAAGCGGCAGAACCGACCCCAGAGACTGGGCCCAGTCCGGCATACCACGAAACGGGAACATGAAACCGGAAAGAAGCAGTGAGGGAAGAAAGAAGAAGATGGACATCTGCACCGCCTGCAACTGGTTGCGGGCGATGGTTGAAATGGTGACTCCAACGGTAAGGTTGGCGGCGATAAACAGAGCCGAATAAGTAAACACAATCAGCGGATTGCCGTTGATAGGTACATGAAAAAGAAAAATGGATGCAGCCATGATCAGTATCATCTGAATGTAACCGACCATTACGTAAGGCAGGATCTTACCCATCATGACTTCAAGGGGACGCACCGGGGTGGTCAGCAGATTTTCCATAGTTCCCCGCTCGGTTTCACGGGTAATGGCAAGAGAGGTAATCATGACCAGAGTAAGGGTCAGGATCACCCCCATGAGTCCGGGAACAATATTGTACTGGCTGATTGCTTCCGGGTTGTAGTCGGCATGGATGCGGACATCCACCGCGCTCTCCCCGGGCAGCAGGTAATCCAGCGAGCCCTTAAGCTCCCTTGCAAGAGCCCGGTTCACTATCTCGCGCATGGAATTAACGGCGTTACCGGTAGCCATGGGATCAGTAGCGTCAGCCTCAAGAAGCAGTACCGGACGCTGCCCGCGTTCAATATCAAGCCCGAACTGCTCCGGTATGGTCAAAACAAACTGAACTTCCCCTATCTCAAGCAGCCTCGTAGCCTCGGCCCGTGAATTGATGAAGCGGTCCACATCAAAATAGGTACTGGCCTGCATCCCGGCCACAATGGACCGGGAATAGCGGGTGTTGTCCCCGGAAAGCACGGCAAGGGGAAGGTGGCGGGGATCGGAGTTGATAGCGTAGCCGAAAAGGATAATCTGGATGAGGGGAATGCCTATCATCATTGCAAATGTGAGCCTGTCACGACGCATCTGCACGAATTCCTTGCGGGCCATGGCCATAAACCGGTTAAAAGAAAACAGACGCAGGCTCCTCATGGATTCATCCCCCGCATAAGATCAATAAAGACTTCCTCAAGGCTGGTTTCCGAAGGCTCAAAGCTGTTCTCAGGTCCGGACATGCTTCTCAGCGTGCTTTCAATCAGCGCGTTATCCCTTCCGCTGATATGCAGGGTGTTACCGAAAGCCACAACCTGATCTATGCCCTGCACGGAGCGCAGCTTTATAGTCAGCTCACTTAAGCCCGGACCTTTCAGGGTCCATGTATGTAGCCCGGAATTCTGAACCAGTTCATCAAGGGTTCCCTTAACCAGCAGGTCGCCGTAGGCAATGTAGGCCAGCCGGTGGCAACGCTCGGCCTCATCCATATAATGAGTGCTGATCAGCGCGGTGATGCCCTGCGCGGCAAGGGCGTGAACCTCATCCCAGAAATCACGGCGGGCGGAAGGGTCCACCCCGGCAGTGGGTTCATCCAGCAGGAGCAGCTGGGGGTTGTGCAGGGTGCACCCGGTGAGGGCCAGCCTCTGCTTCCAGCCCCCGGAAAGGCTTCCGGCCAGCTGGTTTGTAAAACGCCCCATTCCCATGCGCTCGATAGCACCTGCCACCAGCCTGCTGCGCCCCGGTAGCTGGTAGGCCCGGGCCAGAAAATCCAGATTCTCCTTAACAGTCAGATCCCCGTACAGGCTGAATTTCTGCGACATATACCCGACCTTGGGCTTGATCATGTCCGACTCGCTGATGATGTCATAGCCAAGACAGGTTCCGGAACCCGCATCAGGACGCAGCAATCCGCAGAGCATTCGGATGAAAGTGGTCTTTCCTGAACCGTTTGGTCCCAGAAAACCGAAGATTTCCCCCCGGTTTACCTGCATATCAATGCCCTTGACCACGGTACGGTCCCCGAAAATCTTGGTTACTCCGCTGACATCTATGACAGTCTGATCAGCCATCTCCACTCCTTGCAAATGAAAGCAGACGGTTGATAAACCCGTTATCAACATTGAAATCTTCAGCAGAACGGCTGACATCTACGGGCTGTCCGGGCTTCAGCAGATCAGCCTGATCCGGATTCGGCACTGCTTCGAGCATGAAGACCAGCTTAGCCCGGCTCTGGCTTGAATAAATAACAGGAGGAGTAAACTCGGCCTGCGGAGAAATATAGGTCAGTTTCAACGGGATAGGCTTTTGCAATCCATCATAATTCAGCAGGAGCTCTTCACCTGCTTTAAAGCCTCCCACAATCTGCTCCGGCACATAGAAACGCACCTTCCGGTTTTCCGGTGGAAGGATGGAGACAACGGGATTTCCGGCAGGAACCCATTCCCCTTCATAGCGGATAATATCAAAAACCATCCCGGTGCGCGGTGCCGACTGGGCCTTGCGGTTAAAATTCCAGAGTGCCTGATCAAGGCGCGCCTGTGCTGCATTCACCGTCGACTCGGCTGCCTTGATTTCATCCAGGCGGGACCCAAGGGATGCCGTTTTAAGCTCGGAGCTGATCTCATGCACCAACTGGGTTGCCTGCTGATGGTCGGTTTTGGCCTTGTCCCGCTCCTCTTCGGAAATGGTCCGGGACTTGTACAGCTCGGCCCTGCGCTTGTATTCCTTGGCTGCAAGCACCTCGGCAGCCTTGGCCTTGCGCAGCCGGGCCTTGATTGATGCCATTTCAGAAGGCCTGCGTCCCTTACGCTTATCCGCCAGATCATTTCGCGCCCGCTGAAGGTTCTCTTCAGCTTCGGCAACACCGGCCTGCTCAAACTGCCGTTCAAGGCTGAAAAGAGGGGCGCCATCATTCACCATCTGCCCCTTTTCAACAAAAACATCCTCCAACTGGCCGCCCAACGGCGAAGCCACATAGACAAATTCCCCTTCAACATAGCCCTGCCAGAGCCGGTCCTCCGTATCATTGCATCCGGAAAGCAGCCCGAGAAACAATATTACCAGTACAACTGGAGCAAGTCTGGAGAGCATCATCATTTAATCGTCCTCCCTGCGGAATTTAATGGCTTCTTCAAAGAGGATAAAATTTCGTTTCACCTGTTCACGCGGGTCGAATTCACCATTGGAGACGTGAAACAGAAAAGACGGCGGCACAGTGGCTCCAAGGAGCATAAACACAACATCCTCAGGGCTAACATCTTTTCTGATCTGGCCCTGCTCCTGCCCTTTGCGCACAATATCTGCCGCGGCAGCCCTGTATTTGTTTATCATTCCGTAGATAGCTTTGCGCCGCAGAGAATTCTTTTCCAGCGCAGCCTCGGAAAACAGCAGCCGGGGTATGCCGGGATGATTGCAGATAAGATCCGCATGGCGGAAAGCCAAAATCCTGAGCATGTCTATGGGAGTCCCTCCCTCTTCAAGCGCAATCATGGCATTGCCCATAAGTTTCTTGCCCATGAGCTCACGCACGCCTTCAAAAATTTCATCCTTGTTTCGGTAGTGCC
>CAXXRF010000002.1:0-279980 GCA_963676495.2 Maridesulfovibrio sp.
ACGTTCTGTCCAAAGACGAAGGTGGACGTCACACTCCTTTCTTCTCCGGTTACCGTCCTCAGTTCTACTTCCGTACAACTGACATCACCGGTGTTGTAACTCTCGACGAAGGCGTTGAAATGGTAATGCCCGGCGATAACGCTACCTTCAACGTTGAAATGATCAACCCCATTGCTATGGATCCAGGTCTGCGCTTCGCTATCCGCGAAGGTGGCCGTACCGTAGGCGCAGGAGTTGTTACTGAGATTCTGGAGTAAGACATGCGTGTCAAAGTTCAGATGCAGTGCACCGAGTGTAAGCGTCGTAACTATTCGACGATGAAGAATAAGAAGAACACTACTGGTCGTATTGAACTGAAGAAGTACTGCCCTTTTGATAAGAAGCATACTCTTCACAAAGAAACCAAGTAGTTTTCTATAAAAAAGCAGGCCAGTAGTTCCAACGGCTAGAACGTCGGTCTCCAAAACCGAATGCTGGGGGTTCGAATCCCTCCTGGCCTGCCACTTCATTTATGGGAATCAATATGGCCAAGAAAAAAAATAAAGGTGCGGGAGCTCAGCAGACCAAGGCTGAACCGGCTGGAATTGGTGGAAAATTCAAAGAATTTTCTGAATTCCTGGAACAGTCCAAGGTTGAGATTAAGAAGGTCGTGTGGCCTACTCAGAAAGAGACCATACAGACCTGTACCGCCGTCTTGGTCCTTGTCGTAGTCATGTCGCTTTTTCTGGGTGTTGTTGACATGGGCCTCAGCAAACTTGTTGAAGTCATCTTGTCTTAACAACCACACTTGAAAAGGAAAAGCACCATGAGCATAGACGCTGAAAAACCTCAGGGAAGGAAAGCCCGTTGGTACATTGTTCATACCTATTCAGGTTTTGAACAGCGGGTTGAGCAGACTGTACGTGAAATGATGAGAACCGGTCAGGACAAAGGACTGATCGAGGAAGTAGTCGTTCCCACGGAAAAAGTCGTCGAGCTGGTGAAAGGGGAAAAAAGGACTTCTACCCGGAAATTTTATCCGGGTTACGTCATGATCAAAATGATCATGGAGGATGAGTCTTGGCACTTGATACAGTCCATCCCCCGCGTTACCGGATTCATCGGTGGCAAAAACCGCCCGACTCCAATGCGTGACAGCGAAGCAGCCAAAATCCTGAGCCTGATGGAAGACCGTCAGGAACAGCCGAGACCCAAGTTCAACTTTGATCGTGGCGATGAAGTCAGGGTCATTGACGGACCTTTCAGTGGTTTCAACGGCGTTGTAGAAGATGTCAACTACGACAAAGGCAAGCTTCGGGTGTCAGTCTCCATTTTCGGCCGCCAGACCCCGGTGGAACTGGATTTTGTCCAGGTGACCAAAGGGTAGTCCTGACCGCACTGCTGCATATTCATTTCCGACAGTGAGTCTCCTCACTGGAATTTAATATAGGACATAAAGCGATGGCCAAGAAAGAAATAGGCAAAATTAAGCTTCAGATCCCGGCTGGCTCTGCCAACCCGTCCCCTCCGGTCGGACCGGCACTGGGTCAGCACGGTGTTAATATAATGGAATTCTGCAAGGCGTTCAACGCCAAAACGCAGGATCAGAAGGGCATGATCATTCCGGTGATCATTACTGTATATCAGGATAGATCCTTCACCTTCATTACCAAGACTCCGCCGGCTTCCACCCTTCTGCTCAAAGCTGCAAAGCTGCAGAAAGGTTCCGGTGAACCCAACAAGAACAAGGTCGGTAAAGTGACCATGGCTCAGGTAAAAGAAATTGCCGAGCTCAAGGCTCCTGACCTGACCGCTGCTGATGTTGAAGCTGCCATGAACTCCATCATGGGAACAGCCCGCAGCATGGGCATTGAAGTCACAGAGTAGGTGAGGGAATAAATCATGCCTAAGCACGGAAAAAAATACAGAAAAGCCACTGAAGGCGCTGAACTCCGCGGTCTGACCGTAGAAGAAGCGGTTAAAGCGGCTGTTGAAAAGGCATTTGCTAAGTTCGACGAGACTGTTGATGTTGCTATCAACCTTGGCGTCGATCCCAAGTACTCTGACCAGATGGTTCGCGGCGCAGTAACCCTGCCCAACGGCCTCGGTAAAGATGTACGCGTAGCCTGCTTTGTAAGCGGTGAGAAAGAAGCGGAAGCCAAGGAAGCTGGCGCTGACTTTGTCGGCGGCGACGACCTGGTAGCCAAAGTTAAGGACGGCTGGCTTGATTTCGATCAGGCAATTGCCACTCCTGATATGATGGCTAAAGTCGGTCAGATCGGCCGTGTGCTCGGACCCCGCGGTCTGATGCCTAACGCCAAGACCGGTACCGTTACTTTCGACGTAGCAAATGCTGTTAAAGAAGTAAAAGCTGGACGCGTAGAATTCAAGGTCGACAAGGCCGGTGTTCTTCACGCTCCTATCGGTAAGGTTTCTTTCGGAGCTGAAAAGCTTCTTGAGAACCTGAAAGCGCTGCTGGAAACAGTAAACAAACTGAAACCCACCGCTGCAAAGGGGACTTACATGAAGGCTGTGGCTGTAGCCACCACCATGGGTCCTGGTTTCAGAGTTGATCCTCTGTCAGCACGCAAGTACGCAGAGTCCTAAATCATCATAGGCCGCCCCCTGAAAAGGAGGCGGCCCTTGGTGTACAAATACACGGGAAGTTTAGTCGAAGAAAGCAGGTGGGATGGTCCCTTAATATCCTGTTGAGACAACACTTTGACTTGCTTTCCGGGTCAAATCATTAGGAGTGTTAAGGTGAACAGGCAAGAAAAAGCCCAGATTATCGAACAGCTCAAAGAAAAGGCTGAAAGGGCGAGTATTGCCATCGTTACTGACTTTAAAGGTCTTGGTGTAGAAGAGTTCACAGAACTCCGCGCCAACCTGCGTAAAGTCGGTGTCGATTGCCAGGTCGTCAAGAACACTCTGGCCCGGTTGGCTTTTACCGGTACTGATCATGAAGTACTGGCCGACAAATTCAAGGAAAACTGCGCTATTGTAACCGGATATGAAGATCCCGTTGCAGCAGCAAAAGCAGTTGCTGATTTCGCAAAAGGAAGCAAGACTTTCGACATGCGTTTCGCATCCCTTGAGGGCAAATATCTTGACGAAGATGGCGTGAAGGCGCTTTCCAAGCTCCCGAGCAAGGAAGAGCTCCTCGGCAAAACTCTGGGTACAATGAATGCTGTACCCACCAACTTTGTGAGCTTGCTCGCAAATGTACCCCGCGGCCTGCTGAACGTTCTTTCCGCTGTGAAAGATCAGAAAGACGCTGCATAACCGCCAAGTCAAGGCAATTCAAAGTATTCCCAGGAGGAAATTTCCATGGCAGATATCACCAAAGATCAGGTTGTAGATTTTATTGCTAACATGACCGTTCTCGAACTCTCCGAGTTCATCAAAGAACTCGAAGAAAAATTCGGCGTTTCCGCTGCAGCTCCCGTAGCAGCAGTAGCAGCTATGCCCGCAGCTGGCGGCGAAGCAGGCGGCGAAGAAGAGCAGACTGAATTTGACGTCATCCTCAAGGGTGCAGGCGGCAACAAGATTGCTGTTATCAAAGCAGTTCGCGCTCTGACCGGTCTCGGCCTGAAAGAAGCAAAAGCTAAAGTTGACGAAGCTCCCGCAGCTATCAAAGAAGGCGTTGAAAAAGCAGAAGCTGAAGAAGCTCTCAAGCAGCTGACTGAAGCCGGTGCTGACGCTGAAATGAAGTAATTGAAGCGAAATTACCGCTAATGCAAGAGGAGCGCAAACCCCGGTAAAACGGGGTTGCGCTCTTCTCGCTGTTAAAAAGATTGACAAAATTGCCTGATCTATTATTTTGAGAAGATTCGGAAAAGGCGCAGCCGGATCTTTTAGCGCACTCAAAGTAACCTAAAAATTTCTCCCATAGGCAAGTTTGTTCTGCCGCCCTCTGTTATCTTGTACTTTTTGACTTATGAAATCTTAGTTGGTTGATGTTCGTCAAATTGCTTCATTCCAACCCTAACCTTCTCACTTGATTGAGGATACGATGGGTCAGCTCAGAAAAATATTTGGAAAGATCAAAGTCACATTGCCGATTCCCCACTTGCTCGAACTGCAGGTGGATTCATTCAAGAAATTCCTTCAGGATGGCGTAGCCCCCGCAAGCCGGGCAGATGTCGGCCTGGAAGGGGTTTTCCGTTCGGTTTTTCCGATTGAAGACTTTAACAAGACTGCCAGTCTAGAATACGTAAGCTACGATATTGGTGAGCCCAAGTATGATATGGACGAGTGTATCTCCAAGGGCCTCACTTATGAAGCGCCCATCCGTATCAAGGTTCGCCTTGTAGTCTTTGACGTTGATGAAGAGACTGAAAGCAGAACAATCCGCGACATTAAAGAGCAGGATATCTATTTCGGTACCGTACCCCTCATGAGTGAGCAGGGTACCTTCATTATTAATGGTACTGAACGTGTTATCGTCAACCAGCTCCAGCGTTCTCCCGGTATCATTTTTGAACATGATTCCGGTAAAACCCATACCAGCCGCAAGGTTCTTTACAGCTGCCGCATCATTCCCATGCGCGGTTCCTGGCTGGATTTCGATTTCGATCATAAAGATATCCTTTATGTGCGCATTGACCGTCGCCGCAAAATGCCCGCGACTGTGCTGCTCAAGGCCATGGGCCTTTCCAAGCAGGATATTCTCGATTACTTCTACGAAGTCGAAGAGTACCAGATTGATCGTCATATCGTACGCCGTAAGGTTGTTGAAAACCAGTTCCGTAAAGAAAACGCATGGGTTGATCTTTCCCTTGAAGATGGAAAGATCATTGTTCAGCGTGACAAGCCTGTCACCAAGTTCGGCTGGAAGAAACTCGTTCGCGGCGGCGTTGAATATATTGAAGTAGATCCTAAGTCTCTTGTCGGCCAGTTTGCTTTCAATGACATCACCGATCCCGATACCGGTGAAGTTATTGCAGAATCCGCTGATGAGATTACTGAAGAAATCTTCGAGCGCATTATGGAGCTCGGTATCAAGGATGTGAAGGTTCTTCACACTAGAGGTGCTGATGTTTCTTCCGCTCTTCGTGACTCCATGATGCTCGACAAGAGCACTGATATCGAGTCCGCACAGATTGAGATTTACCGCAGACTGCGTCCCAGTTCTCCGCCCACAGCCGAGATTGCTGCGAGCTTTTTCGAGAACCTGTTCCGCAGTTCTGACTACTATGACCTTTCTAGTGTAGGTCGCTACAAGCTTAATGCTCGTCTTAACATCGAGACTCCCCTTGAGCTTAGAACCCTGACTAACGAGGATATTCTCACTGCGGTCAAGGTTCTTTGCAAACTCAAGGACAGCCACGGACCTGCCGACGATATCGATAACCTCGGTAATAGGCGTGTTCGCCCCGTTGGCGAGCTGGTGGAAAACCAGTATCGTATCGGTCTTGTTCGCATGGAAAGAGCTATCAAGGAGCGCATGAGCCTCCAGGAAGTAGCCACTTTGATGCCTCACGACCTGATCAACCCCAAACCGGTTGCTGCTGTACTGAAAGAATTCTTCGGTACTTCCCAGTTGTCTCAGTTCATGGACCAGACCAACCCGCTTTCCGAAGTTACCCATAAGCGCAGACTTTCCGCGCTTGGTCCCGGTGGTCTTACCCGTGAGCGTGCCGGCTTTGAAGTTCGTGACGTACACGTTTCTCACTACGGACGTATTTGTCCCATTGAAACTCCTGAAGGACCGAACATCGGTCTCATCGTGTCCCTGACCACCTATTCCAAGGTCAACGACTTCGGTTTCATTGAAAGTCCTTACCGGACAATCAAAGATTCTACCATGACCGATGAGATTCTTTACTACGATGCTACCCGTGAAGTAGGGCACATCGTTGCACAGGCTAACGCACCTGTTGATGCAAACGGTACTTTTAAGAACCAACTGGTTACCTCTCGCCTTAACGGTGATGTTGCCATGCAGCCCCGTGAAGATGTCACTCTCATGGACATCAGTCCTTCTCAGACTGTTTCCGTGTCTGCTGCACTGATTCCGTTTCTTGAGCATGATGATGCTAACCGCGCACTCATGGGTTCTAACATGCAGCGTCAGGCTGTTCCTCTGCTCAAGACTTCACAGCCTCTGGTCGGGACCGGCATGGAAGCTAACGTTGCTCAGGATTCCGGTAGCTGCGTTCTTGCTGAAGAAGACGGTTACATCGATTATGTTGATGCTGAGCGTCTTGTTGTCCGTTACGATGGTGATATTTATCCCAATACCGGCGGCATCAAACACTACGAGCTCCAGAAGTGGCACAAATCAAACCAGAACTCCTGCTATGGTCAGCGTCCGCGTCTGCCCATCGGAACCCGTCTTAAGAAGGGTGACGTTCTGGCTGACGGTCCCGGTATCAAGGACGGCGAACTTGCTCTTGGTAAAAACCTCCTTGTAGCGTTCATGCCTTGGTGCGGATATAACTTTGAGGACTCCATCCTCATCTCCGAGCGTGTTGTTAAAGAAGACGTGTTCACCTCAGTTCATATTGAGGAATTCGAACTTGTCGCACGTGACACCAAGCTTGGACCCGAAGAAGTAACCCGCGACATCCCCAACGTGAGTGAAGATATGCTTCGCAACCTCGACGAGTGTGGTATCATTCGTCTTGGCGCCCGCATCGCACCTGACGATATTCTCGTCGGTAAGATCACTCCCAAAGGTGAAACCCAGCTCACTCCCGAAGAGAAACTGCTTCGCGCTATCTTCGGTGACAAGGCTCGCGATGTTAAGAATACTTCTCTTAAAGTTCCGCCGGGAATTGAAGGTACTGTTGTTGACGTTAAAGTTTTCAACCGCCGCTCCGGTGAAAAAGACGACCGCACACGCGCAATTGAAGATTTCGAGCTTGCCAAACATGACATGAAAGAAAGCAAGCACATCGATTCTCTTACAACCAAGGTCCGTGCAAAAATTGCGGATGTTGCTCTTAACAAGCAGATTGCCACAACCCTTATGGGTCGCAGGAAAGGTGAAGTTCTGGCCGAAGCCGGTCATATCCTCTCCGAAGAAATCCTGTCCGAAGTTCCTCTTAAGAAGCTTGGCGGTCTCTTTGCAGATAAAGAAACTAACGAAGCTGTTAAGCAGCTTCTTGCTGAATACGACAAGCAGATTCGCGTAATTAAAGGCATCTATGATGTTAAGCGCGAAAAAGTTACCGAAGGCGATGACCTGCCCCCGGGCGTAATCAAAATGGTCAAGGTCTATATCGCGGTTAAGCGTAAGCTTTCCGTAGGTGACAAAATGGCTGGTCGCCACGGTAACAAGGGTGTTGTTTCCTGCATCCTGCCTGAGCAGGATATGCCGTTCTTCGATAACGGTACTCCCATGGACATCGTACTGAACCCGCTTGGTGTTCCGTCTCGTATGAACATCGGTCAGATTATGGAAACCCACCTTGGTTGGGGAGCTCTTGCTCTTGGGCAGAAGTTTGCCAACATGCTCGATACCGGTGAAGCTCTTGATGTCATCCGTCAGGAGATCAAGAATACCTTCGAATCTGAAGATGTTTACGAACTCATTGATTCTCTTGATGACGAAGATTTCAGGCTCGCGGTCAACAAGGCCCGTGAAGGTATCGTGACCAAGACACCGGTTTTTGACGGTGCAACTGAAAAAGAAATCTGGGATCTGGTCGAAAAGACCGGTGTTCCTGATGACGGTAAAGTGACCCTCTACGACGGACGTACCGGTGATCCTTTCCACAACAGGGTAACAGTTGGTGTCATGTACATCCTCAAACTGCACCACCTTGTTGATGAAAAGATCCACGCCCGTTCCACCGGTCCTTACTCGCTGGTAACCCAGCAGCCTCTCGGCGGTAAGGCACAGTTTGGTGGTCAGCGTCTGGGTGAGATGGAAGTATGGGCTCTTGAAGCTTATGGTGCAGCATACCTGCTGCAGGAATTCCTCACCGTTAAGTCTGATGACGTTACCGGCCGTGTCAAAATGTATGAAAAGATCGTTAAGGGAGATAACTTCCTTGAATCCGGTCTGCCTGAATCATTTAACGTTCTGGTCAAGGAACTTATGTCTCTTGGTCTCGATGTTAATCTGCTTCAGGACGAAGAAACAGAAGCTGCCGACAAGAAAATATAATTAAGAACGCGGGGCCGGTTAACGGCCCCGCGACTAGATAAACCTTTTCATGTAAGGGGTACATTAATGAGTCTGGACGAACTGTTCACTATGCGTAGAACATCCGGTGCAGGCCTCGCAGGACGCGGCCTCAAAGGTATTCAGATTTCCATTGCTTCTCCCGAGAAGATCAGAGAGTGGTCCTTCGGTGAAGTCAAGAAGCCCGAGACTATCAACTACAGGACCTTCAAGCCGGAAAGAGATGGTCTTTTCTGCGCAAAAATTTTCGGACCTGTTAAAGACTACGAGTGTAACTGCGGTAAGTACAAGCGTATGAAACACCGCGGCATCGTATGTGAAAAATGCGGTGTTGAAGTTATTGCATCCAAAGTCAGACGTGAACGCATGGGACACATTGAGCTTGCAGCTCCTGTGGCCCATATCTGGTTCCTGAAGACTCTTCCTTCCAAGATCGGTACCCTGCTTGATATTACCATGGCCGACCTTGAGAAAGTTCTGTACTTTGATTCATACATCGTACTCAACCCGGGAGAAACTCCCCTCAAGCAGTACCAGATCATTTCTGAAGATCAGTATTTTCAGGTGATCGACCACTATGGCGAAGATGCCATTGAAGTAGGTATGGGTGCTGAAACCATTAAAGGTCTTCTTGCGCAGATCGACATGCCCACACTCAGGCATGAACTGCGTGAAGAGTCTTTGACCACCAGAAGCCAGACCAAAAAGAAAAAGCTGACCAAGCGACTGAAGATCGTTGAGGCTTTCCTCGAGTCCGGAAATGACTGCCAGTGGATGATCATGGATGTTATTCCTGTTATTCCTCCCGAGCTGCGTCCTCTGGTTCCTCTTGATGGCGGACGTTTTGCAACTTCCGACCTGAACGACCTTTACCGTCGTGTAATCAACAGAAACAACCGTCTCAAGCGTCTTATTGAGCTCGGTGCTCCTGATATCATCATCCGCAACGAAAAGCGTATGCTGCAGGAATCTGTTGATGCTCTGTTCGATAACGGACGTCGTGGCCGCGCCATTACCGGCACCAACGGCCGCCCCCTGAAATCCCTGTCTGACATGATCAAGGGTAAACAGGGGCGTTTCCGTCAGAACCTGCTCGGTAAACGTGTCGACTACTCCGGTCGTTCCGTTATTGTTGTTGGTCCCAAGCTTAAATTGCACCAGTGCGGTCTTCCCAAGAAGATGGCTCTTGAGCTGTTCAAGCCCTTTATTTATTCCGAGCTGGAACGCAGGGATATCGCAACTACCATCAAAAGCGCTAAAAAGATGGTTGAACGCGAAGATCTGGTTGTTTGGGATATCCTCGACGATGTAGTTCGCGAGTACCCCATCATGCTCAACCGTGCACCTACTCTGCACCGCCTCGGTATCCAGTCTTTTGAACCGACTCTGGTTGAAGGTAAGGCAATCCAGCTTCATCCGCTGGTTTGTTCTGCATACAACGCTGACTTTGACGGTGACCAGATGGCTGTTCACGTACCTCTTTCCGTGGAAGCGCAGATTGAGTGTCGTGTTCTGATGATGTCTTCAAACAACATCCTGTCTCCTGCAAACGGACAGCCCATCATCAACCCCTCTCAGGATATCGTTCTCGGTCTGTATTATCTGACTGTTGAGCGTTCTTTCTCCAAAGGGGAGGGCATGGTGTTTACTGCTCCGTGGGAAGTTATCACAGCGCTTGATTCCGAAGTTGTCAGCATGCATGCAAGCATCAAAGTCAAAGTCGAAGGCAAGCTTGTTGAAACCACCCCGGGCCGTATTCTCGTTGGTGAACTGCTCCCCGAAGGAATGGGTTTTGAGCACGCCAACGTGGTTATGACCAAGAAGAACATCGCCAAGCTGGTTTCTCACTGCTACCGCACCTCCGGTAGTAAAGCGACAGTAATTCTGTGTGACCGTCTTAAAGACCTCGGTTACGAGCACGCAACCCGCGCTGCAGTAACAATCGGTGTTAAAGACCTTACCATTCCTGCCAAAAAGGCCGGACTGCTCGAGGCTGCCTACAACGAGGTTGAAGATATTGAAGCTCAGTATCGCGAAGGTATCATCACCCGTACTGAGAAGTACAACAAGGTTGTTGACGTTTGGACGAAAGTCACCAACGACGTCTCCTCCGAGATGACCCTTGAAATGTCCACCGATGTGATGACCGATCCCAAGACCGGTAAACAGATAACCAACTCCAGTTTCAACCCGGTCTTCATGATGGCTCACTCCGGTGCTCGTGGTAACCAGGACCAGATGAGACAGCTTGCAGGTATGCGTGGTCTGATGGCTAAACCTTCCGGTGAAATCATCGAAACCCCGATTACCTCTTCCTTCCGTGAAGGTCTTTCTGTTCTGCAGTACTTTATTTCCACTCACGGTGCTCGTAAAGGTCTCGCGGATACTGCGCTGAAAACAGCGAACTCCGGTTACCTGACCCGTCGTCTGGTTGATGTTGTTCAGGACGTTACCGTAGCTGAACACGACTGCCGTACTGTTGACGGACTTGAGTTGACCCACTACATCAAGGGCGGGGAAATTAAAGAGCGTCTGTCAGAGAAGGTACTCGGTCGTGTATCCATCTACGATGTAGTCAAGGAAGATACCGGCGAGATCCTCGTACCGGCAGACTCACTTATCGATGAAGCAGCTGCGAAGATCATTGATGAAAACGGTATCAACTCCATGACCGTACGTTCACCGCTGACCTGCCGCTCCAAGCATGGCGTCTGCGCTATGTGTTATGGACGTGACCTAGCTCGCGGACATGTTGTTAACGTCGGTGAGACCGTTGGTATCATCGCAGCGCAGTCCATCGGTGAACCTGGAACACAGCTTACTATGCGTACCTTCCATATTGGTGGTACTGCTAGCCGTGAAATTCAGCAGTCATCTTTTGAAGCACAGCATAACGGTTCGGTTGTCCTGACCCGTATGCGCTCTGTCCGTAACGCCGAAGGGAACCAGATGGTTCTTGGTAAGAGTTGTCAGATCGGTATCGTGGACGAGCAGGGCAGGGAACGTGAAAAATACGTGCTGCCTCTTGGTGCAAAACTTTACGTAGAAGAAGGGCAGCAGATCACACAGGGAACCATGCTGGCCGAGTGGGATCCGCTTTCCGAACCCTTCATCACAGAAGTAACCGGTTTGGTTAAATTCACCGATATGGTGGAAGGTAAAACCTATCAGGAACGTATTGACGAAGCCACAGGACAGGCTACTTATACTATTACTGAATACCGTACTACTAACTTTAAACCTTCAATTTCCATCTGCGGCGAAGATGGTGAGCCTTTGGTTCGTCCCGGCTCCACCCTCAAAGCGATTTACCCGCTGCCCGTTGGTGCGATTCTGATGGTTAAAGACGGTAATGTCATTAATGCTGGTGACATTATCGCGCGTAAACTCCGCGAAACCTCCAAGACCAAAGACATCGTTGGTGGTCTGCCGAGAGTTGCGGAGCTGTTTGAAGTGCGCAAACCCAAGGAACTTGGAATCATTTCGGAGATTGATGGTGTGGTCTCCTATGGGCCTGAATCCAAAGGCAAGCGCAAAATTGTTGTTACCCCTGAAATAGGTGAAACCAAAGAATATCTCGTGCCCAAGGGTCGTCATATCACAGCTCAGGAAGGTGACTTCGTAGAAGCCGGTGACCTGATGACTGAAGGTCTGCCCGAACTGCACGATATCCTCAGGGTCAAGGGTGAGAAATATCTCGCACGTTTCCTTGTGGAAGAAATTCAGGATGTTTACCGTTTCCAGGGCGTTGGAATTAACGATAAGCACATCGAAGTTATTGTTCGCCAGATGCTCAAAAAGGTCAGCGTAGTTGATCCTGGTGAAACCCACTTCCTCGTGGGCGAGCAGGTGGACAAGCAGCGGTTTATGGAAACCAACCAGGATGCCGTGATTAACGGGCTCAAGCCCGCAACAGCTCAGACTCATGTTCTGGGTATTACTCAGGCCTCCCTTTCAACCGCGTCCTTTATCTCGGCTGCATCATTCCAGGAGACTACCAAGGTTCTTACCGAGTCTTCTCTCTGCGGCAAGAAGGACTATCTGCGCGGTCTGAAAGAAAACGTTATCGTTGGTCGCCTGATTCCGGCAGGTACCGGTTTCCGCAAGTATGCACGCACAGACATTGTCGTTCCCGACCAGCCTGAACGTGCTGATAAGTTCCTTGAAGAACTGGAAGAAGAACCGCTGCTCATTAACGAAGCATAGTGCAGCGCAAGCACGCAGAAAACATTTTGCAGGCAGGTAGTTGCAGCCTGATCTGCAGGTGTGACCAAAATGTCTCCTTTTTGGACTTGACAAAACGGAAATTTTTGGTCTAACTGCGTCGGTCTTTGCAATACAATAAAAATTGGAGGGTTCATGCCAACCATCAATCAGCTTATAAGAAAAGGGCGTGAAAAGCAGCTCAAGCGTAAGAAGACTCCTGCGCTTCAGGCCTGCCCCCAGCGCCGTGGCGTGTGCACCCGCGTGTACACCACCACCCCTAAGAAGCCTAACTCCGCACTGCGTAAGGTCGCTCGTGTGCGTCTGACCAATGCCATCGAAGTAACTGCATACATCGGTGGTGAAGGTCATAACCTGCAGGAACACTCCGTGGTACTCATCCGCGGCGGTCGTGTAAAAGACTTGCCCGGTGTTCGTTACCACATTGTTCGCGGCTCCCTCGACACCGCCGGTGTTGCAGATCGTCGCCAGGGTCGTTCCAAGTACGGCGCAAAGCGTCCTAAATAGCATTAAATTCCAAGGAGTATACCAATATGCCTCGTAAAGGTCCGGTACCCAAAAGACAAATTCTTCCCGATCCGGTATACGGTTCCCAGCTCGCCACCAAGTTCATGAACAGACTCATGGTCGACGGTAAGAAGAGTGTGTCTGAGAAAATATTCTATCAAGCTCTTGAATTCCTCGGTGAAAAAACCCAGGAAGATCCTATCAAGGCTTTTGAAAAGGCAGTGGAAAACGTTAAGCCCCATGTAGAAGTTAAGTCCCGCCGTGTTGGTGGTGCTACTTACCAGGTGCCCGTTGAAGTCCGTCCTGAGCGTCAGGTATCCCTGGCTATCAGATGGGTTATCAACTACGCACGTTCCAGAGGGGAGAAGGGCATGGTTGCCCGTCTTAGCGGCGAGTTCCTCGATGCTTACAACAAGCGTGGCGGAGCAGTGAAGAAAAAGGAAGACACCCATCGTATGGCCGAAGCCAACAAGGCTTTTGCTCACTACCGTTGGTAATCGGAGTACAAAGTGCCTAGAAAGGTTGCAAGAGATAAACAGCGCAACATCGGTATCATGGCCCACATTGATGCTGGTAAGACCACCACTACCGAGCGCATTCTGTTCTATACTGGTGTTTCTCACAAGATCGGTGAGGTTCATGACGGCGAAGCTACCATGGACTGGATGGTTCAAGAGCAGGAGCGTGGTATCACAATTACCAGTGCTGCTACTACCTGCATGTGGAAAGATCATCGTATCAACATCATCGACACCCCCGGCCACGTTGACTTCACTATGGAAGTTGAGCGCGCTCTGCGTGTTCTTGACGGTGCTGTAGCTGTATTTGACGCAGTTGCAGGTGTTGAGCCTCAGTCTGAAACCGTTTGGCGTCAGGCTGACAGATACAAAGTTCCCCGTATGGCTTTCGTCAACAAGATGGACCGCATCGGCGCAGACTTCTTCCGTTGCGTTGAAATGCTCAAGGACCGTCTCGGCGCCAAAGCTGTTCCTCTTCAGATTCCCATCGGAGCTGAAGACGAATACCAGGGTGCAGTAGACCTTATCACCGGTAAGGCTTTCATCTACACTGACGATATGGGCAAGGATTACTCTGTTGAGGAAATTCCCGCTGACATGATGGATCAGTACGAAGCTATGCGCCTCGAGCTTATCGAAGCCATTGCTGAGGAAGACGAAGAACTCCTCGATAAGTACCTCGGCGGTGAAGAACTCACTCCCGAAGAAATCATCAAGGGTATCCGTGCAGCGACCATCAGCCTGACCATCTGCCCTGTTCTTTGCGGTACCGCATTCAAAAACAAAGGTGTTCAGCCTCTTCTTGACGCTGTTGTCGACTATCTTCCTTCTCCTATGGATATCAAGGCCATCGTTGGTGTTGATCCCCACTCTGAGAAAGAAGTTCCGTGTCCTTGTGATGATGATCTGCCGCTGGCAGCTCTGTCCTTCAAGCTCATGACTGACCCCTTTGTCGGTCACCTTACCTTCCTGCGTCTGTACTCCGGTAAAATCGAATCCGGTGCTACTTTTATCAACGGCGCAACCGGTAAAAAAGAGCGTATCGGTCGTCTCTTGAAGATGCACGCTAACAAGCGTGAGGAAATCAAGGAAGCATACGCTGGTGACATCGTTGCAGCTGTTGGCCTGAAGAACATGGCTACCGGTGACACTCTGTGTGAAATTAAAACTCCCGTTGTTCTCGAATCCCTCGATATCCCCGAACCGGTTATTGAGGTAGCGATTGAGCCTAAGACCAAAGCTGACCGCGATCTGCTCAGCCAGGGTCTTGCCAAACTCGCTAAGGAAGACCCCTCTTTCCGCGTTAAAGGTGACGAGGAAACCGGTCAGACCCTGATTGCAGGTATGGGCGAACTTCACCTCGAAGTTATCGTCGACCGCCTGCTCCGCGAGTTCAACGTTAACGCTAATGTTGGCGCACCCCGTGTTGCTTACCGTGAAACCATCACCAAAAAGGTTGATGTTGATCACAAGTACGCAAAACAGTCCGGTGGTCGCGGTCAGTACGGTCATGTTGTCATCACCGTTGAGCCCAACACTGAAAGCGAATATGAATTCGTCGACGAAATTAAAGGCGGCGTAATTCCTAAAGAATACATCCCCGCAGTTGACCGCGGTATTCACGATGCAATGAAGAACGGTGTTATCGCCGGCTTCCCGCTCGTAGATATCAAGGCAACCCTGACTTTCGGTTCTTACCACGATGTTGACTCCTCCGAGCAGGCGTTCTACATTGCAGGTTCCATGGCACTGAAAGAAGCGGTTAAAAAAGCTGCACCTCAGCTGCTCGAGCCCATCATGTCTGTTGAAGTTGTTACTCCTGAAGAGTACCTCGGCGACGTAATGGGTGACCTTAACGGTCGCCGTGGTCGTATCGGAAGCATGGAATCCCGTGCTAATGCGCAGGTTATCAAGTGTGACGTGCCTTTGAGTGAAATGTTCGGTTACGCAACCGACCTTCGTTCCAAGACTCAGGGTCGCGCTACTTTTACCATGCAGTTCGACCACTACGAGCCTGTTCCTGCTTCCATTGCTGAAGAGCTGATCAATAAAAATTAGATTAAATTTAATTTTTAGCTGATTTTCGCTTGACAGTTATGCTGAAAAAGCAATATACCTCCCGGACCCATAGTGTTCGGGAGGTTCTCATTTTTTACGGGAACCGCCCCGTGAAACCACAGAGATATGGTATAAGGTCCGGCATGCTGGCTGGACGACCATACCAGGCCGGGGAAGGTATCACCTCACGAGCCTTCTTACCGTTGCAAGTAAGTGGCCGTCTCTGAATTCAATTAGGAGTAATAAAATGGTTTCTATGACTAGTGATCGTATCAGGATCAAGCTCAAGGCTTACGATTACCGTATCCTTGATAAAGCAGTTACTGAGATTGTGGATACTGCCCGCAATACTGGTGCTGCTATCGCAGGTCCCATCCCCCTGCCCACACAGATCAGCCGTACTACCATTCAGCGTTCTGTGCACGTAGACAAAAAGTCTCGTGAGCAGTTTGAGATGAGAATCCACAAGCGTCTGCTTGACATTCTTGAACCCACCCAGCAGACCGTCGACGCGCTTGGCAAGCTCAGCCTGCCTGCTGGTGTTGACGTTGAAATCAAGCTGTAGGGGAGGGCTTCAACATGGCAAAAACTATCGGTTTACTCGGTAAAAAACTCGGCATGACCCGCGTCTTCGCTGACGACGGTTCTATCGTGCCTGTTACTGTTCTCGAAGTAGGTCCTTGTCCTGTTATGCAGGTTAAGACTGAAGAGAAGGAAGGCTACAACGCCATCCAGCTCGGCTACGACGCTCTGCCTGAGCGCAAGGTCAACAAGCCCACCAAAGGTCACCAGGAAAAAGCCGGCAAAGGCTACTACCGTCACCTTCGTGAGTTTCCCCTTGAGTCTGTAGCTGACTATGAACTGGGCCAGGAAATCTCCGTGGACATCTTTGCCGCAGGTGAAAAGGTAAAAGTTACCGGCACCTCCAAGGGTAAAGGTTTTCAGGGCGTAATGAAGCGCTGGAACTTCGCAGGTTCCCGTGCATCCCACGGTGCTGAAAAGGTACACCGTTCTCCTGGTTCCATCGGCCACGCTACTTTCCCTGGCAAAGTATTCAAAGGCAAAAAAATGCCCGGTCAGATGGGTAACGAGCGCGTTACTGTTTCTAACATCGAAATCGTAGACGTTCGTGCTGACGAAAACGTTCTCGTGGTCAAGGGACAGGTTCCCGGTCCTAAGAACGGTCTCGTAATGATCCGCAAGACCAGCTAGAGGAATTAAAAAATGGCTACCATTACTATATATGATCAAACTAAAAAGGAAGTCGGGAGCATGGATCTTGCCCCGGAAGTTTTTGAAGTTCCGGTCAAGCCCGAAATCCTGCACCTCGTAGTGCGTTCCCAGCTTGCAGCCAAACGCCAGGGAACTCATGCCACCAAAACTCGTGGTATGAAACGTGGCGGTGGCGCAAAGCCCTGGCGCCAGAAAGGTACCGGTCGCGCACGTGCAGGCTCCACCCGTTCACCTCTGTGGCGTGGTGGTGGAACCGTTTTCGGTCCCCAGCCCCGTGACTACTCCTTCAAGGTTAATAAAAAGGTCCGCCGTCTGGCTCTCAGAATGGCTCTCACCGCCAGATTCAGCGAAGAAAAGCTGATGGTTGTGAAGAATATCGACCTTCCCGAGATCAAGACCAAGCTCTTCGCTGAAGTAGCTAAAGACCTGGGTCTCGAAAAAGCCTTGATCGTTGTCAAGGACGCAGATAACAAACTCCTCCTTTCTGCGAGGAACATCCCCGGCATTAAGCTCATCTCTGCCGATCAGTTGAATGTTTATGACATTCTTAAGGCTCGTCAGCTGGTGATGCTTGAGAACGCAGCTCAGGACCTGCAGGAGAGGTTGAAATAGTCATGGACTATACTCAGATTCTTATCAAACCGGTCATTTCGGAAAAGGCCACTGACATCAAAGAATCCTCCAATCAGGTAACATTCTTTGTGCTGCCTTCTGCCAACAAGACTGAAGTCAAAAAAGCAGTTGAATCCGCTTTTGACGTAAAGGTTGATTCCGTACGCATCGTACGTAAAAGACCCGGTCTTCGCAGAAAGTTCGGCCGTGTTGTCGGTAAAGAGTCCGGCTATAAAAAAGCTTACGTAAAGCTTTTGGACGGCGAAAAAATCGAATTCTTCGAAGGAGTTTAAGAGATGGCAACTCGTAAACTGAAGCCGACCTCCCCTGGTCGCCGGTTCCAGACTATCTCCACCTTTGAGGAGATTACCAAGTCTACTCCGGAAAAGTCTCTTACCAAGGGACTGACCAAGAAGGCCGGTAGAAACAACAACGGCAGGATTACTTCTCGTCGTCGTGGCGGTGGCGTAAAACGCCTTTACCGCATGATCGACTTCAAACGTAATAAAATTGAAGTACCTGCAACTGTTGCATCAATCGAATATGATCCCAACAGAAGCGCACGTATCGCTCTGCTCAACTATGCAGACGGTGAAAAACGCTATATTCTCGCCCCCGTTGGTCTCAACAAAGGCGATAAAGTTCTCGCAGGTGAAAAAGCCGATATCAAACCCGGTAACGCACTTCTGCTGAAGAACATTCCTGTTGGTACTATCGTTCACAATATTGAATTGTACCCCGGAAAAGGCGGCCAGTTCTGCCGCGCTGCCGGAACCTATGCACAGCTCATCGCTAAAGAAGGCAAATACGCTCTCCTGCGTATGCCCTCCGGTGAAGTTCGTAAGGTTCTCGCTACCTGCTGCGCCACTGTTGGACAGGTTGGTAACATCCACCACGAAAACATCACTCTTGGTAAAGCAGGACGTAACCGTTGGAAAGGTCGCAGACCTAAAGTTCGCGGTGTAGCAATGAACCCGATCGATCACCCCCTCGGTGGTGGTGAAGGTCGTAGTTCCGGTGGCAGACACCCTGTTTCTCCTTGGGGTATGCCTGCTAAGGGATACAAGACCCGCAGTAAGAAGAAACCTTCTTCCAAGCTCATCGTTAAACGCCGCGGGCAGAAGTAGGAGACTGTAATGCCAAGATCACTGAAAAAAGGCCCGTTTATTGACGATCATCTGCTTAAAAAGGTCGTAAAAGCTCAGGAATCAGGTGACCGCAAGGTTATCCAGACCTGGTCCCGTCGCTCCACTATCATTCCTGAAATGGTAGGTTTGACCTTCGCAGTACATAATGGCCGTAAGTTTATTCCTGTATTCGTGACCGAAAACATGGTAGGACATAAGCTTGGTGAATTCTCACCGACCCGTACCTACTACGGCCACGCTGCAGATAAGAAAAGCAAGGCCAAACGCTAGAAGGTGTTGAGCAATGGAAGCAAGAGCTATTGCAAAATATATGCGCATCTCCCCTAGGAAGGTGCGCCTGGTAGCGGAAAACATCAAGGGAAAGCCTGTTGAGGAAGCTCTCAACATTCTGAAGTTCACTCCCAAAAAGGGTGCTGAAATGCTCAGTAAAGTGCTGTTCTCTGCTGTAGCTAACGCTGAGCAGATTCCCGGTGTGGATGTTGACTCTCTTCTCGTAGACACCGTCAAAGTTGACGAAGGTCCTACCTGGAAGAGGATTCAGCCCAGGGCTATGGGTCGTGCGTATCGCATTCGCAAGCGCACAAGCCATATAACCATCGTAGTTAAAGAAATAGGGTAGTGTCATGGGTCAGAAAGTACATCCATACGGCTTCAGACTTGGATACACCAAGAACTGGCTTTCCAGATGGTTCAGCAGCAAGGACTATCCGGCTTTCGTCTACGAAGACGATAGCATTCGTAAATATGTAAAAGAGAAGCTTTTTCATGCTGGCCTCTCCAAGATTGAGATCGAACGTGCCGGTGGCAAGATTCGTCTCATCCTCCACACTGCACGTCCCGGTATTATCATCGGTCGTAAAGGTGTTGAGATCGAGAAGCTTCGTGAAGATCTTCGTAGAAAATTCAATAAAGAATTCGCTCTCGAAGTAAGTGAAATTCGTCGTCCTGAAACCGACGCCCAGCTCGTTGCAGAGAATATCGCTCAGCAGCTTGAGCGCCGTGTGGCTTTCCGCCGCGCGATGAAGCGTATTGTGGGCCTCGCCCAGAAGTTCGGCGCAGAGGGTATTAAAGTGGCTTGTGCCGGTCGTCTTGCCGGTGCAGAAATCGCACGTACCGAATGGTACCGCGAAGGTCGCGTACCTCTTCAGACTCTCAGAGCTGACATCGACTATGGTGTAGCACGCGCAAACACCACTTACGGCGTTATCGGCATCAAGGTCTGGATCTTCAAAGGTGAAATTCTTGACCATGAGGTGGACCAGTAATGTTATCACCTAAGAAAGTTAAATTCCGTAAGCGTCAGAAAGGTCGCCTGAAAGGTAAAGCCCAGCGCGGTTCCACTATCGCATTCGGCGATATCGCCATCAAGACTCTGGAACACGGAAAGCTGAGCAACAACCAGATCGAAGCAGCTCGTGTCGCTATCATGCGTCACATCAAGCGTGGCGGTCAGGTATGGATCAGGGTTTTCCCTGACATGCCTATCACTGCCAAGCCTGCTGAAGTCAGACAGGGTAAAGGTAAAGGTTCCCCCGTCGGTTGGGTTGCCCCGGTTAAGCCCGGTCGCATCCTCTACGAAGTAAAGGGCGTAGACATCGAACTGGCTAGAGAAGCTCTGGTCCGTGCGTCTCACAAACTTCCTGTCAAGACTGCTATTGTAGTTAAGGAGGGATTGTAAAATGATAGCCAAAGAACTTCGTGAACTCGACAGCGCTGCTCTTAACGAGAAGCTTGCTGAAGCTCGTAAGGAGCTTTTCAACCTTCGTTTCCAGCACGCAACTGCACAGCTGGAAAATACACAGAAGCTTTCCGATGTTAAAAAAGACATCGCTAAGATTCTCACCGTGCAGCGTGAGAAGGAACTGGGAGCATAAGCCATGGCAGAGCTTAATCTGAAAGGAAACAGGCGCGTACTGACTGGAGTAGTGGTCAGCGACAAGGCCGACAAGACTATTGTTGTTCGTGTTGAAACCCTCGTAAAGCACGCCCTGTATAAAAAATACATCCGTCGCCACACCAAATTCATGGCACACGATCCGTCCAACGAATGCGGTATCGGCGATAAGGTACAGATTGTTGAATTCCGCCCCCTTAGCCGGCGCAAAAGGTGGCATTTAGATAAAATACTGGAAAAAGCAGTTTAGGGGATAAGCTATGATTCAGGTAGAATCCAAACTTGACGTAGCAGACAACTCTGGTGCCAAAAAAGTATCTTGCATCAAGGTACTTGGTGGTTCCAAGAGGCGCTACGCCAGTGTCGGAGACATTATTGTGGTTTCCGTTAAGGAAGCGATGCCCCATTCCAAAGTGAAGAAGGGCGCTGTGATGAAAGCTGTCGTTGTTCGTACCAAGAAAGAAATTGGTCGTCCCGATGGTTCTTACATCAAGTTCGACAATAACTCTGCCGTTCTTCTGAACAACTCCATGGAACCTCTCGGAACCCGTATTTTCGGGCCCGTAGCAAGAGAACTCAGAGCCGCTGGCTTTATGAAGATTGTTTCTCTCGCTCCCGAGGTTCTGTAATCCTTATCACAAGAAGGTAAACGGCATGAACAAGATACATGTTGATGACAAAGTTATGGTCATCGCCGGCAAGGATAAGGGGAAGATCGGTAAGGTCCTCAAGATCAACCGCAAGAAGGACACTGTCCTTGTTGAGCAGGTAAACATGGTTTCAAGGCACACCAAGCCTAATCCCTATGCTAACCAGCCCGGCGGTATTGTTGAGAAAGAAGCCCCTGTTCACATTTCCAACATTCAGGTTGTGTGCCCCGCGTGCACTAAGGCAACCAGAGTTGGAGTACGTGAGACCGAAGACGGAAAGAACATCCGTTTTTGTAAAAAATGTAACGAAATCATCGACTAGGGTTTTGCGATGACACGTCTCGAAAAAATATACACGGACAAGGTCGCCCCGGCTCTTAGTAAAGAGTTCGGGTACAAGAGTTCGATGGAGATTCCCGGTATCAAGGCTATCTCTCTCAATATCGGACTCGGTGAAGCAAGCCAGAACTCAAAGCTTATTGATGGTGCTGTTGAAGAACTGACCGCTATTGCCGGTCAGAAAGCAGTTGTCACCAGAGCTAAAAAGTCAATTGCAGCTTTTAAACTGCGTGAAGGAATGCCTGTAGGTTCCCGTGTTACTCTTCGCAGAGAACTCATGTGGGACTTCCTGGACAAGCTTATCAGCTTTGCACTTCCTCGCGTCCGCGACTTTCGCGGAATTCCTGACAAAGGCTTCGATGGCCGCGGCAACTTCACCCTCGGAATCAAGGAACTGACTATCTTTCCTGAGATTCAGCTCGACAAAGTCGAGGTAACCAAAGGGATGAACGTGACTATCGTCACCTCCGCTAAAACTGATAAAGAAGGCAAGATGCTCCTCGAGCTTCTTGGTATGCCCTTCAAGAAATAGGAGGAATCGTTTTGGCCAGGACAGCTTTAAAAGTTAAGGCAAAACGTCAGCCCAAGTTCAAGGTGCGCGAATATAACAGATGCCCCATCTGCGGTCGTCCTCGTGCATTCCTGCGCAAATACGGTATCTGCCGTATCTGCTTCAGGGAAAAGGCCCTTGCGGGTGAACTTCCCGGCGTGCGTAAAGCCAGCTGGTAATATAAGGAGTTTAAAATGCCTGTTGTCGATCCTATCGCCGATATGCTGACTCGTATCCGTAATGCTCACGGTGCTTATCACAAGACCGTGTTCATTCCCGGGTCCAAAATCAAAACAGCTATCGCCGGGATTCTTAAGGACGAAGGTTACATCACCGACTTCGCTACTGAAGAACGTGATATCACTGTAACCCTTAAGTATGTTGATGGAAAAGCCCTGATTAGCGGCATGAAGAAAATCAGCACCCCCGGACGTCGCGTTTTTGTAGGCGTTGAAGATATTCCCTCTGTCCAGAATGGACTCGGGATTTGCATACTTTCCACTTCCAAGGGCGTAATTGACGGCGTTAAAGCTCAAGAGCTCAACGTCGGCGGTGAACTCTTGTGTGAAATCTGGTAGTGAGGTTTTAAAATGTCCAGAATTGGAAAAAAACCTATTGAAATACCTGCCGGAGTGGAAGTTACTGTTGGTGCTGAAGTAGTGTCCGTTAAGGGCCCTAAAGGTACCATCTCCACACCGGTACACCCCATGGTCAGCTTCACTGTTGCTGATAATGTGGTCGAGGTGAAGAGGTCTGGCGATTCCCGTCAGGAACGTGCTCTGCACGGTCTGCACCGTTCACTGCTTTCCAACTGCATTGAAGGAGTCTCCAAAGGCTTCTCCAAGACTCTGGAAGCAGTAGGTGTCGGTTACAAAGTTGGTGTTCAGGGTAAAGTCGTCGTTCTTAACGTCGGTTTCTCCCACCCAGTAAACTTTGAACTGCCTGCTGGAATTGAAGCCACTGCCGAGGGTAACACCAAACTGACCATCAGCGGCGTTGATAAGCAGATGGTCGGTGAAGTTGCCGCTCAGATTCGTCGTGTACGTCCGCCGGAGCCTTACAAAGGCAAGGGCATCAAGTACATTGATGAACAGATCAGACGTAAAGCCGGTAAGTCCGGTAAATAGTAGGGTATAGCCATGAAAATGACTAAAGAACAGGCAAGACAGCGCAAAAAGATCCGCATCCGCAAGAAAATCAGCGGTACTGCAGATCGTCCGCGTCTTGTAGTATTCCGTTCAAATAAGCACATCTACGCTCAGCTCGTGGATGATCTCATTGGCAAAACCGTTACCGCTTCCTCTTCCAAGGCTCTTGCAAAAGACGGTGAAGCTCTCAAGCTCACCTGCGAGACCGCAGCACAGGTCGGTAAAGACATTGCTGCCAAGGCAAAGGAACTCAAAATTGAGAAGGTCGTTTTCGACCGTAGCGGTTATATATATCACGGCCGAGTTAAGGCTCTGGCAGACGGCGCTCGTGAGGGTGGCCTGAAATTCTAAACTTATGGGAATATCCATGGAACAGAATGATCTGGGTCTGATTGAAAAAATCGTTTACCTCAACCGAGTCGCTAAAGTTGTGAAGGGCGGTAGAAGATTCTCCTTCAGTGCCCTGGTTGTGGTAGGTGACGGTAAAGGTCAGGTCGGTTTCGGACTTGGTAAGGCTAACGAAGTACCTGAAGCTATCCGTAAAGCTTCAGAGAAAGCCCGTAAGGAAATGATTTCCGTTCCTCTTCTGGACGGAACTCTTCCCTACGAAGTTCTCGGCCGCTACGGTGCTGGACGCGTAATGCTCAAGCCTGCATCCAAGGGTACCGGTATTATTGCTGGTGGTCCCGTGCGTGCGGTGCTGGAAGTTGTAGGCGTACACGATATCCTTACTAAGGCTATCGGCACCAACAACCCGCATAACGTCCTCCGTGCGACTATCGCCGGACTTGCTTCCCTGCGCAGTGCTGATGAAGTTTCTCAGCTCCGCGGGAAGAAAGTTGTGACTCCCAGAAAATAGGAGATCATAGTTATGCTTAAGGTTAAACTCGTACGCAGCATGATCGGCTGCAATCCCAAACAGCGTGCAACTCTGAAAGCACTGGGACTGCGCAAGATCAGACAGGAAAAAAGCTTTGATGATTCTCCCGTAGTACGCGGCATGATCAGAAAAGTTGAGCACCTTGTGGAGGTAACTGAATCATGAGGCTGCACGAAATATATCCGTTCCAAGAGGAACGCAAGAATCGCAAGCGCGTAGGTCGCGGCGGCGGCTCCGGCTGGGGTGGAACCTCCGGCAAGGGTCACAAGGGTCAGAACGCCCGCTCCGGCGGCGGTGTCCCTGCCTGGTTTGAAGGTGGTCAGATGCCTCTGGCTCGTCGTCTGCCTAAACGCGGTTTCAAGAATCCTTTCCGTGAAGAGTATGTCGCTCTTAACGTTGGTCTGATTCTTGGCGCCTTCGAAGGCAAAACTGAAATCACCATCGAAGACATTTACGAAAGAGGCCTTTGCAAAAAGGGCGCACTCGTAAAAGTACTTGGCATGGGTGAAGTAAGTGCTGCCGTTACCATCGAAGCACACCGCTTCAGCGCGTCTGCGTCTGAAAAGATCACAAAGGCAGGTGGTACTGCCAAAGCCCTGGAAGGATAAAACGTGGCATTGTCTGGCGTTGATAATCTTTCCCGCATGCCGGAACTGAAGAAAAAGATCCTTTGGACTTTTCTTCTTCTGGCTGTCTACCGGGTCGGGATTCATATCCCGGTCCCGGGCGTAGACAGTGCAGCATTGGCCGATTTCTTTGAGAGTGTTTCTAACACTCTCTTCGGTCTTTTTGACATGTTCTCAGGCGGCGGGTTGCGTAACTTGTCCATATTCGCGTTAGGGATCATGCCCTATATCTCCGCGTCTATCATCATTCAACTTCTCAATGTGGTAAGTCCTGAACTCAAGCGACTTAGTCAGGAAGGGGCTCAGGGACGCAAGAAGATCACCCAGTACACCAGATACGGTACTGTGGCCATCACCATTGTACAGGGGATTGGTATCGCAATCGGTCTGGAAAGTATGACCAGCCCTACGGGCGCTCCCATCGTGATGCATGCAGGATGGGGCTTTAGACTTATGACTATGCTCACCCTTACCGCCGGAACCGTGTTCCTTATGTGGCTTGGTGAGCAGATGACTGAAAAGGGTATCGGAAACGGTATTTCCATGATCATTTTTGCAGGTATTGTGGCGGGGCTTCCTGCTGCTATCTTCAATACTGTCAGATTGATGCAGGCCGGGGAAATCACCCTGTTCCTGCTTTTGTTCATTCTGGCATTCATGGTTGCTATTCTTGCCTTTATCGTCTTCATGGAGCGCGGACAGCGCAGGATACCTATACATTATGCCAAGCGTATGATGGGGCGTAAAATGATGGGCGGCCAGACTACACATCTGCCTCTTCGAATCAACACTGCTGGTGTTATTCCCCCTATTTTTGCTTCCAGTATCCTTATGTTTCCTGCGACTCTTGCGAACTTCTTTCCTCAGAGTGAAGTTCTCACCAAGGTATCCGCTTATTTTTCACCGGATGCCATTATGTACAATATCGTATATATCGCCTTGATCATCTTTTTCTGCTATTTCTATACTGCGATCATGTTTGATCCCAAGGGAATTTCAGAAAATATTCAGAAGCAGGGCGGATTTATCCCTGGTATTCGTCCCGGTACCAGAACCCGTGAATATATTGACCGTGTTCTGACCAGGATTACTCTCTGGGGATCCCTGTACGTGGCAGCAATCTGCGTTCTGCCCATGATTTTGATCTCACAGCTCAATGTTCCTTTCTACTTCGGTGGAACTGCACTTCTCATCGTAGTAGGTGTTGCTATGGACTTCATGGGCAAGGTCGAATCCTACATGATTTCTCGTCAGTACGAAGGTCTCATGGGTAAGGGCAGCAAGATCAAAGGCAGGTAGTTGCTTTGAAAAAGTACAGAGGTATATACCTCAAGAATGACAAGGAGATTGGCCTCATGCGTGAGGCCAATCGTCTTGTTTCCAGAATACTGGATATGCTGGGTGAATCTATCAAGCCGGGTATTACAACCATGAGTCTTGAAGATATTGCCTGCAAAGCCTGCGATGATTTCGGCGTGGAGCCGGCATTCAAAGGCTATCATGGGTTTCCTTTTGCCCTGTGTTGCTCCGTGAATGAAGAAATCGTTCACGGTTTTCCTTCTGCTAAACGTGTGTTAAAGGAAGGAGATATAGTGAGCATCGACATGGGTGTTATCTATCAGGGGTTCTACGGTGATTCCGCCAGAACTTACCCTGTAGGCCAAATTTCTGATGAAACCCAGAGGCTTCTTGATGTTACCCGTGAGTCACTCATGAAGGGAATCAAGCAAGCAGTCCCCGGAAACAGTCTTTACGATATTTCCAGGGCAGTACAGGAATACGCTGAAGGCGAAGGTTTTGGAGTTGTTAGAAGGTTTGTGGGGCACGGCATTGGTCGTAATCTGCATGAAAAACCTGAAGTTCCAAACTTCGTCCCTTCCGGTCTTCCCGGTGTGCAACTTAAAAGCGGGATGGTCCTGGCCATTGAACCAATGGTTACACAGGGCAGCCATGACATCGAAATACTTGACGATAAATGGACTGCGGTTACCAAGGACAGGAAGCTGTCCGCCCACTTTGAACACACCATTGCCGTAACAGTTGACGGACCTATTATTCTTAGTCGGTCATAAATTTTAAAAAGTGTGCTTTACAGGGGTTGATTTTCAAAAAAAATTTCTGTAGTGTACACGTCTTGAATTTCGCGGCAACGAAAGACTGGCATGGATTTGACTGCCTATTAGCCAGGCAGTCGAAACATTTAGGCCCCGGCCGGCTAGCTCCCGGTCATCGAAAATGTTAAACTGCATTATTTGGAGACGGTCATGAAAGTAAGACCATCTGTTAAGAAGATTTGTCCCAAATGCAAAGTAATCAGACGCAAGGGCGTGCTGCGGGTTATTTGTGACAACCCCAGACACAAACAGCGTCAAGGATAGAGAGGTATAACTGTGGCTCGTATCGCTGGAGTAGACCTTCCGAAAAATAAGCGTTTGGATATTGCACTGACTTACATCTACGGAGTAGGTCGTACTACCGCTCTCAAGATCCTTGATACCGTTGGTATCGACTGGACCCTCAAAACTGATGATCTCAGTGGCGACCAGGTGAACACCATTCGTAAGGAACTTGAAGATAATTACAAAGTTGAGGGTGACCTCCGCCGTGATCAGATTGCTGACATCAAGCGTCTGATGGACATCGGTTGTTACCGTGGACTCCGCCACCGTCGCGGACTGCCCGTACGTGGTCAGAGCTCCAAGACCAACGCAAGAACTCGCAAAGGTCCCCGTCGCTCTGTAATGAGCAGGAAGAAGAAATAATATAGTCCGCAGTCATTAAGGCCTATGTTACGGGCTTTCGCTGCTGATATAAATTCATTCTGGAGAGAATGGTATGGCTAGACCTCGCCGTTCCGGCAAGAAAAAAGAGAAAAAGAATGTTCCCGTGGGCATCGCTCACGTTAAAGCAACATTCAATAATACCATCATTACCTTCACTGACCTGAAAGGTAACGTGATTAGCTGGGCAACCTCCGGAGCATCCGGTTTTAAAGGTTCCAGAAAATCTACTCCTTTTGCTGCACAGGTAGCTGCTGAAACAGCTGCTCGTAAAGCTCAGGACCAGGGTATGCGTACCGTTGGTATTTTTGTCAAAGGCCCCGGCTCCGGTCGTGAAGCTGCTATGCGCGCAATCGGCAACGTCGGTATGAAGGTTAGCTTCATTCGCGATATCACACCCATCCCGCACAACGGCTGTCGTCCGCCGAAACGCCGCAGGGTCTAATTACGAAGGAGTTTAACCTTGGCCAGATATACTAAAGCAAAATGCAGACTGTGCCGCCGTGAAGGTGAAAAGCTTTTCATCAAAGGCGACCGCTGCTTTACCGATAAGTGTTCTTATGAACGTCGTCCTTATGCTCCCGGTATTGCCGGTCGCATGAGAAAGAAAATGAGTGACTACGCAATTCAGCTTCGTGAGAAGCAGAAAGTGCGTCGTATGTACGGTGTACTCGAAGGACAGTTCCGCACCTATTTTAAGCGTGCTGACTCCATGAAGGGTGTAACCGGTGCAAACCTGCTCATGCTTCTTGAAACCCGCCTTGATAACGCTGTCTACCGTCTTGGATTTGCCAACTCCCGCAGTCAGGCTCGTCAGCTTGTAAAGCACGGCATTTTCAAACTCAACGGCAGACGTGTTAACATTCCTTCCATGCACGTTAAACCCGGTGATGTTGTTGAGGTTCGTGAAGAATCCCGCAAGATCCCCGTGATCATGGAAGCACAGGAAGTTATTGCACGCCGCGGTTGCCCTGAGTGGCTTGAATCTGACGGTGCAAACTTCAAAGGCGAAGTTAAAGCGATGCCGACCAGGGAAGATATCCAGTTCCCTATCAACGAACAGCTGATTGTCGAGCTGTACTCCAAATAAGAAGGATTAGTGCATGCTTATTCAAGACGGTGACAAACTCATCAACACCCGCAACTGGGCCGAGCTGGTCAAGCCGGAACAGCTTGTGCGTGACCCCAAGTCTAACGAGCTTTACGGGAAGTTCATTTGTGAGCCCCTCGAGCGCGGATTTGGTACAACCATCGGTAACTCTCTGAGAAGAGTACTGCTCTCCTGCATGCAGGGTGCAGCCGCGGTTGCTGTAAAGATCGAAGGAGTTCAGCACGAATTCACCACCATTGAAGGTGTGATGGAAGATGTGACTGAGATTGTTCTGAACATCAAGCAGATCAGATTCGCAATGACTACCGATGAACCTCAGTTTATTTCCCTCAAGGTTAATAAGCAGGGCGCCGTCACCGCAGCTGATATTCAGGAAAACCAGAACGTCAAAGTCCTCAATCCTGAGCAGATTATTGCGACTCTTTCCGAGCAGATGGAACTCGAGATGACTTTCGAAGTGCGTATGGGCAAAGGCTACGTACCTGCTGATATGCATGAAGGTCTTGTCAATGAAATCGGTCATATCATTCTCGACTCTAGTTTTTCTCCCATCCGTAAGGTTGCTTACAGTGTGGAGCAGGCTCGTGTCGGTCAGATGACCAACTATGACAAGCTCGTCATCGAAGTTTTCACTGACGGTTCCGTCACTCCCGAAGATGCAATCGCCTACAGTGCGAAGATTCTCAAGGAGCAGCTCTCCGTTTTCATCAACTTTGATGAAATGGGATCCGAGCAGGAAGAGTCAAAAGAAAGTAGCCTCGACCTGAACCCCAATCTGTTCAAGTCCATTGATGAACTTGAGCTTTCTGTTCGTGCAACCAACTGCCTCAAGGCTGCCAACATTCGCATTGTTGGTGAACTTGTTCAGCGCACTGAACAGACCATGCTTAAAACCAAGAACTTCGGACGTAAGTCTCTGGACGAAATTCGTCGCGTTCTCGATAGCATGGACCTTAAGTTCGGTATGGTCCTCGAGGATTTCGATAAAAAGCATCAGGAATGGCTGAAGAGGAAAGAGAAAAATGAGGCATAAAAAGTCCGGAAGAAAGTTCAACAGGAGCAATTCCCACAGGAAGGCCATGCTTAAGAACTTGGTTCGCTCCCTGCTGACCTATGAACATATCCGTACCACCGAGCCCAAGGCAAAGGAACTGAGAAGCTCTGTTGAAAAGCTGATCACCCTTGCTCTTCGCAATGACCTGCACTCTCGCCGTCTTGCTTACAAGACCCTTGAGAATCATGGTCTCGTAAAAAGGCTCTTCGATGAAATCGGCCCTCGCTACAACGGCGGCGGTGGTGGTTACACCCGTATCGTAAAACTTGCTGAGCCCCGTAAGGGTGACTGCGCTCCCATGTGCATCATTGAGCTCACCAAGCGTGCCGAAGAAGCAGCTGTAGAAGCTGCTCCTGCTGCAGAAGCTCCCGCTGAGGAAGCAGAAGCATAGGCATTTATTAATGCGCATTAAAAAGGGCGGAACTTGTTCCGCCCTTTTTTTCATATTTACCTATAGAAATTTCCGATCCGAGTGAATAGATGGACTTACGTAGGCTTGAAGCATTCTGCAAGGTTTATGAGTTGAAGAGTTTTTCCAAGGCAGGCAAGGAATTATTTCTTTCCCAGCCGACAATTAGTGCACACATTTCAACTCTTGAAGAAGAGCTTGGTGTCCAGCTTTTTGATCGCCTTGGACGTTCGATTATGGCTACTCAGGCTGGTGAGGTGCTTTACCGTAATGCCCGTGATATCTACGATTTAATTGGTAAGGCTCAATCAGAGATCAATATTCTCAGGGATAAGGTTGTCGGTGATCTCGAGATAGGTGGCAGCACAATTCCCTCTCACTATCTACTGCCAGAAATTTTATATAATTATTGTAAAAAGTATCCCGACGTCAGTGTTCATCTTTCTGTTGGTGATACAACTGAAATAATCCAGAAGGTACGCTCAGGTGAACTTATTCTGGGTGTAGTCGGCGCAACTGTTGATATTCCTAATATCGAATTTTACCCTATTATGCGTGATGAGCTGGTTATTGTTGCACCTCCTGTGCTGGTTAGCAACTATGACGGGATAGACGATATCCAGCAGCTTGCAGAGCTCCCCTGGGTTATGCGTGAAGGCGGCTCTGGTACTCGTAAGGCTCTCGAATCAGGTCTTGCTGAAATGGGCACCAGCGTACGTGATCTTAATGTAACAGTATGGGTTGAGTCTACTCAGGCTGTTGTACAGTGCGTAAGGGCCGGTCTTGGTGTCAGTGTGACTTCAAGACTTGCAGCTCAGACATTTATTGATTCTGGTGAGCTTGTGCATATTAAAGGCCTGCCTCTCAATTTGGAACGCAGTTTTTATCTTGCTCATCTGGAAGGGCGCGAATTTTTTCCTGCTGTCAGATATTTTATTGATCATGTTAAAAGAAGTGCTTTTGACATGAAAAGTGCCTAGTTTAAGTTCTTTTAAAAAGATTAAAGCGCAGTTCCTTACGGAACTGCGCTTTTTTGTGCCTAATTGGTGCCTAGGATCAATTTAGTTGTATTGATCGATAATCAATTCAACTTCCTCAATAGTAAGCCCTGTGGCTTTAGCAAGTCGGCTGACTGGTTTTCCTTCCTTGTACCCGGTAAGTATGATTTGTCTTAAAAACTGTGGAGACCGGGAGAATTCTTCTGCCTGTGATAAAATTTTCTTAAGTCTCTGTTCTTTTCTTTCCAGCTGACGGTCCAATCTTGCCAGCTCTTCCTGCCTTTCTTCGAAAGTGTTCATCAGCTCTGTTTCAAGTTGTGCATTGAAATGAAGTTTATTGATAAATTCCTGCTGTTTTGACTGCAACTGTGTTACCAATTCTTCTGATTTTTTAAGTCTGAGAAAAAAGAATACAATTGCCACAAGCAGTATAATTTCAGTAATGGAAAAGAAGATCAGTAATAATTCAGTCATGATATATCGGTTACAGAAGTGCTGATGGTTGCATTAAAGGGATAGTTTGCCCTGAATGAACTCTCAGGGCAATATGCAAAACTAGATTTTGACATTGATTATATTACCAGACCATGGTGAAGGCTTGGTCTTTTTTTCTTCTTCTTTCGGTTCATCCTCAGGTGTTTTTCTCTTTTTCCGAGACATGGCATGATGCTTGGCATTACCTCCCCCTTCATCCTGAACAGCCTGAGAGCCCTGGTCCTTTTCAATATTCTGGATTTGTTTCTGAGCGTCTTTATTCTTTTCCTGTTCTGCAGGATTAATCATGAGGGTCTGCTGCATCTGAGCTTTAGTTACCTCAGAATTGGAAATCTTCTGAACGTTCGCCAATTGCGAAATGATCAGGGGCATATCCACAGGACCGGGCATTATTACTACCTCACTAAATATTCCTCAAAAAGAATTTCTTCAAACTGTCCGCCAACAATGTATTGGTTGATTACCACAAGAAGATCTTTTTTCAGCTTCTCTGCATTTTTCTTATCGGACAAAAACTGTAAATCTTTATTTTTGAGGTAAAAGTAAACAGCATCACGAAGAATAATTGATTTGCGCCCGAACTCAGCAACAATTATCGGGTCAGTTGTGGTCATGGCAAGCCGGGCAATCAGAAAACGGGTCTTATTCTTTTCGTCTTTCTGCTCAACCCAAAACGGGTCCATTCTAAGGAGAGTTACGCCTGGTTCTTCTGGAGGAGGAGGGGGGGCTGCTTCTGGAATAACTTCCGGAATTTCTTCTACGGTTTCTTCTGCAACCGGTTCTTCCTTGGTTTTAGGAGCAGGATCACTGAAAAGGAAAAGTTTTACCAGAATAGCAGCGAGCAGCAGAATGATCACCACAATGCCGATAACGATAAGAAGTTTGGTCTTGGACTTTTTTTCTACAGGAGCTTCATCAACAGATTCCAGCTCTTCCGGTTCTTCCTCCGGAATTTCCTCTTCTTCATCTTCATCTTCGAGAAAAGGAGCATCATCAAGGTCGAGTTCAACCTTTTGGGCAGCTTTGTTCACTGGTGCCGGAGAAGTGGATTCCTCCCCGGAATCATCAATATCACTTACTGCGAGGAAGATCATGCATGCAACCTTATGATACTATTCCGGTCAGGCGATTCCGGCCTGCTGAATTCTGAAGGGTGGGGATAAAATTCAGGCGGGGATGAAAAGACATTCCCGCCTGAGTAAATTCTATTCGAAAATTTTGTTGATTTTCTGTCCGAGAGTATCAGGAGTAAAAGGCTTTACAATGTAGTTGGATACCTTTGCCTGAACTGCTTCAATGATGTTTTCCTGCTGTGCTTCAGCAGTAACCATCAGGAAAGGGATGTCGGCGAATTCTTCACTGGCTCTGACTTTACGCAGCAGTTCGATACCGGTCATCTGGGGCATGTTCCAATCCGATACGATAAACTGGATGGTGTCATCCTTATTAAGGGTTTCCCAGGCGGTTGTTCCGTCGTCAGCTTCCACAATGTTTGTAAATCCGATTTGACGGAGGATGTTCTTGATAATACGACGCATGGTAGCGAAGTCATCCACAACAAGTACTTTCATAGAGTAATCAATCGCCATTTATTTCTCCTTAAGGTTCCGAATTGTATTTATCTTGGAACATTTTTCTCAATTTTTTAAGGGCTTGCGAGTGAAGTTGAGACACCCTGCCTTCTGTTATCTCCATTACTTCAGAGGTTTCTTTCATATTCAGTTCCTCTCCGTAATAGAGTGATAATACCAATTTTTCTCTCGGCGTCAAATCATCAATCAGATCAGCCACCTTGTCCACTGTTTCCTTGAAAAGGGCAGACTGAAACGGCTCATCATCAATACCTGAATCTCTGTTGCTGGGGATATTATCGTTGAAGGCGTCCAGATTTACGCAGAGCTGATTCTGAAGTGCCTCAAGACCGTGACGGACATCTTTTTCCGAAAGCCCTGTAGATTCTGCAATCTGAGCGGTTGTGGGTCTTTCGCCTGTGTCGTGTTCAAAATCCCTTATGCAGCTTTCAATAGATTTTACTTTCTGGCGCAGCCCACGTGAAAACCAGTCCATGCGTCTAAGCTCATCGAGCATAGCACCTTTGATACGGTTTTCAGCGTATGTTTCAAATTTGATATTCAGATCGGGGCGAAATTTGCCAAGTGACTCGACAAGTCCCAGACTTCCGGCACTAATAAGCTCCCCAAGTTCTACACTCTGCGGCAGCTTGGATTTCATTCTTAGGGCGATTATACGGATTTTGGGTGAATAATGCCGTACAATCGCTTCCTGATCTATGGGCGAAAAATCTTCCCAACTGGTAGCCCCTGACTCAAGTTTAAGCCACGGACTGTTCCTGGAAGAGAAGTTTTTTCCAGAAGAACTTGATATTTCCATCTAGCTCAGACGTTGCCTTCCATTTGGTGATTTTTTTGGCCGCTTCAGCAATCTGGGTGCATGCGGGGCTTGAAGGAGCTATTGCGCACAGCGGGGTCTGTTTTATGACAGCTTTGCGCATGTTGGGGTCCCGGGGGATTACACCAACCAGATCCAGGGAAACTCCGCTTAAAAAGTGGTCACAGGCCATATAAAGTTTCTTGAAAACTTCCTTGGCCGATTTCATATCCGGAGCCATGTTGACCAGAATCTTGAATCTGTCCACTCCGTGATGCAGCTTCATGACTTTGATCAGAGCATAAGCATCAGTGAGCGATGTAGGTTCAGGGGTCAGCACCAGAAGTCGTTCCTGCACTGCCAGATTGAAGTAAAGCACATTGTCGTTGATTCCGGCACCGGTATCAACGATCAGGTAGTCGATTTCCTCTTCAAGGTGATCCATGGCATCAAGAAGGTCCAGCTTCTGGCCGGTATCAAGAGAAACCATGTCACTTACACCTGATGAAGCAGGGAGGATATCAAATCCGTAGTCGGTTCTGTGGAGGACTTCCCTGATTCCTGTTCCTTCATGAAACAGATGAAAAAGGTTGTGCTTTGGCGCAATACCCAGCAGCACATCCACGTTGGCCAGACCTAGGTCGGCATCCAGAAGTACAACTTTCTTGCCCATGCGGCTTAAGTTGTAGGCCAGATTGACTGAAATGTTGGTCTTGCCTACGCCCCCCTTGCCGGAGGTCACTGAAAATACCATGGGAAGATTGGAATTCATTTGTATCACCCTGTTCTTATTTATCTCTACTGTTTACGTTGCCAGAGCTTTTTATGCAACGAGTAATGAGCCTTAATTTCTATTTATATCGGATTTATAAGGTTTAACGGCGGCCTAGACAGCTTTAGCAAATACCTGTTTTTCTTCGGTCGGGAGCTGGTGTTTGAAGACCAGACGCCAGAAGTCTTTTTCGCAGGCAGGCTTCATGCTGTTTCTCAGGGTTGAACCGTATGAAAGCAGGGATACGGGCAGCCCGCTTTCGTATGCTGTGTTGACGAGTGCTCCGTAGTTGCAGGCTTCGTCGAGCTTGGTCCAGATCAGGCTTTTGAGCTTTCTTGATTTGTATTTTTTTAGAAACGCACAGTATTGAGCCGGTGCATAGTAGGGGTTGAGCACCAGATGAACAGCTAGATCGCAGGGGCCGTTCATGCCGCATGCACCAAGCCATGCGTCGAGTTCCGCATTTGCAGCCATTCCCGGCAGGTCGATAAACACCCTGTCGAATTTTTGGCTTTCGCCGATAAGTCTTGCAAAATCTTCTCTGCTGGCCAGCTCACGGAACTCCAGACCGGAAAGGTCAGCATAGTGACGCAGAACAAGGCGACCTTTTCCCTGACCCTGGTCAGCTGAAGCCAGACAGATGCGGGCTGTCGGATTCTCTCTTTTTTCCTTAAGAGCAAGGCGGATTATTGTGGAGGTCTTGCCTGCGCCGTGCGGTCCGGCCAGAGCATGAAATTTTTCCTTCCACATTGAACTGTTCAGAGGTTTTACAGGTACTATTTTCTCCAGTTCCGGAAGGATCGCCTTGGACTTGTTTCCACGCAGCTGCTGGAAAAGATCAAGAATGACCTTGTTATCAACACCTTCGCGTTCAAGGTACTCAAGAGCCAGCTTCTGGCGGGGAGCCAGCAGGTTCATGTTCATCTGGGGCTTCAGAAGGGCCATCATGTGGCCTTTGATCTGATTCCACTCCTGATTCCAGTCCGGAATGTTGTTCATTGCATCGTCAATTACATCATCCCGTGTTGCCTGCCTTTGCATAGGTTCTTCAGTTTTATCAACGCCGACCATGATTTCGTGGATTCTGCGTCCGCCTTCTTCAGTAGTCTTATTACTGAGGATGATCGCATCGTCTCCGAATTCAGCCTTGATTTCTGCGAAAACCGCCGCTGTGCTGCTTCCTCTGAATGTTTTTACCCGCATAGTACCAACCTTTGTAGATCCTGCTGTTTTTAGACCTCTACAGTCCCGGCTGACATGATTCTCACACTTGCGGGAATCTCAGCCTGCGATATTACAGGAACTGTAGGCAAGAAGCGTACCAGTAGTTGTGCCAAGTGGCTTCGCAGCTGAGGTGCGCAGAGCATTACCGGCTGACCGTCAGTATTTAGTACATTTTCGGCTGCAGTGTTTATGCTCTGTATGATCTGCTGTGCGGAACCGGGGTCAAGGGCCAGAAAGGCGCCTCCGTCTGAAGCTCTGAGAGCCTCGTTGAGTTTGCTGTCCACATTGGGGCCGAAGGTAAGGATAGGCAGGCTGCCGTCACTTGCCAGATAAGGCTTGATGATGGTTCTGCTCATGTGTGAGCGGACATATTCAGTCAGCTGGATAGGGTCCTGGATAGAAGGACCGTAGTCTGCCAGAGCCTCGACAATGGTAAGCAGGTCGCGGATGGATACATTCTCGCGAACAAGATTCTGGAGTACTTTCTGAACGGTTCCCAGTGAAAGGATGTTGGGTACCAGATCCTCAACAGCCTTAGGTGCGCGCTTAGAAAGGTTGTCCAGCAGTTCTTGGGTCTCCTGCCTTCCGAGGAACTCGCCAAGGTTGCGGCGGAATACCTCAGTCAGGTGAGTGGCGATTACAGTTGAGGGGTCAACAACTGTATATCCTGCGAGCATGGCTTCTTCCTTCTGGGTGTCAGGAATCCAGACAGCCGGGAGGTTGAATGCGGGCTCAACGGTTTCGATGCCTTTGATGCGATGCTTTGCATCACCCGGATCCATGGCAAGCTGGTGGTCAATAAGTATTTCTGCGGATGCCATGACGTTGCCTTTTACGAGCACCCGATATTCACCGGGTTTGAGCTGCAGGTTGTCACGCAGGTGCAATGACGGAATAATGACACCCATATCCAGTGCGAACTGGCGTCGGATTGAACGGATTCTTGACAGCAGGTTGCCGCTCTGTTCTTCGTCTACGAGAGGAATGAGTCCGTAGCCGACTTCCAGTTCCAGCTGATCGAGGGGCAACAGGGCCTGAACTTCTTCCGGGCTGTCCAGTGAAGGAGCTTCGTCCTTGCTCTTTTTGGCTTTCTTTTCTTCCTTTTCCTTCTCGGCTTCTGTGTCACGGCCCATGAGGGATACACCGTAAACCAGTGCCGCAAGAGTAAGGAAGGGTATGGTGGGCATGCCGGGAACTATACCGAAAACAGTAAGGATGACCGATACAAGTTTAAGGGCTCTGGAGTGAAAAGTAAGCTGGCCGAGGAATTCCTCACCCATCTTGGCTTCCGCAGCGGCGCGGGAAACAATGATACCAGCCGAGGTGGAAATAATGAGTGAAGGGATGGTGGAAACGAGTCCGTCACCGATAGTCAGCAGGGTGTAGGTTGTAGCTGCGTCCTGCCATGCCATGCCTTTTTGGAGCATACCGATGAGAATCCCACCGACAATGTTGATGCCGGTAATGATCAGACCTGCGTTTACGTCCCCCTGAACGAACTTGCCGGCACCGTCCATGGCTCCATAGAAGTCCGATTCCCGACGCAGGTTTTCGCGCTGTTCTTTAGCTTCATCTTCGTCAATAAGCCCGGCGTTGAGGTCGGCTTCGATAGACATCTGTTTACCGGGCATTGCATCCAGGGTAAATCTGGCAGCAACTTCAGCAATACGGGTTGTACCAGCGACGATAACTGTTTTGTTCAGGATGAACAGAATCATGAAGATGACAATACCGACAAGATAGTTACCACCGACAACAAACTCACCAAAGCTCTGGATAACAGATCCGGCGGCTGATGTTCCTTCGTCACCGTGCAGGAGGATGGAACGGGTGGTTGCTACGTTGAGTGCAAGTCTAAGGAGCGTTGTCACCAGCAACAGGGAGGGGAAAATGGAAAATTCAAGAGGCGACTGCATGAACATTGAGGTAACCAGAATTACCAACCCCAGTGAAATACTTACACTGAGCATGAAGTCGATAAACATGGTGGGCAGCGGGATCAGCATGACGAAGAGAATAACTACAACGCCAACTGCCAGCAGGATATCACCCTGTTTGGCAAATTTTTCGTAATCTACTTTAATTGTCTTTGGAGCTCCGGCCATGATTTTGACACCCCTTTATTTCATTATCATGTGTGGTGGTTTAGCCGGAAAAAGCACCCTAACTACCTTTTCTTGCGGGAGAATTTGTTAAGTTTTGCAAGTATGGCGGCTACGGCCTGGTAAAGTTCTTCCGGGATAATGTCACCGATCTCAACCTGTTTATACAAGGCCTGTGCCAATGGCTTGTTTTCACGTACTGGAACGTTGTTTTCCCTTGCTACATCCTTGATTCTTTCAGCTACCTTGTTCATCCCTTTGGCCAGAACCTGCGGGGCAGGGGCCTGCATAGGGTCATATCTAAGGGCAATTGCATAGTGAGTAGGGTTGGTAATGACCACATCTGCCTTGGGAACATCAGCCATCATGCGCTGCTGCAGGACAGCCATCATTTTCTGCTTCTGCTTGGCTTTAATTTCAGGGTTACCCTCAGCCTGCTTGCGCTCATCCTTGACCTCGTCCTTGGTCATTTTGAGTTCTTCCTGATAGTTCCAACGCTGGTACCACAGGTCAATCACAGCAAGAATGATCATCGGGATCATTGCATAAGTGATCATTTTGTAGCCAACCTTGAGAATGAAAATTGCGAGCTGATGTGCGTCTTTATAAAAGAGAGGTATAAAGTTTGGAAGTTCCTGCTTGATTACAATGTAAGGAGCGATTCCAACGATTATTGCAAAAAGGAGGCTTTTTCCAAGGCGAATGAAAGTTTTAATATTCAACATGAGCCTTTTAATTCCAGCCATCACATTGAATACTTTTGAAAATTTGGGTTTGAAAACTTTAGTGGTCCATAGTTTTCCAACCTGAAGGCGCATGATAAGGTAGGCTATAAAGGCAATAAAAAGAAAAAGGGGCAGCAGGATTATAGCCAGTTTTTGTGAGCACCAGATGAAAAGTTCATAAATTGATTTTCTGTCAGCCTCTATGAAAATACCTTTAGTGAAAAACCACTGGAATATTTCATAAAATTGCTCATAGTACATATCAATAATAGCCCTCAAGCCGAAAACACCGGCAATGAGGGTCATTATTTTACCCATTTCCTCACCTTTGGCGACGCTTCCGTCATCACGGGCTTTATTTACTCGTTTGGGCGTCGCCTTTTCGGTTTTACTGGGATCTTGTGCCATCTACAGCATCCTCCCTTAGTTACCGATCGGAAGTTTAGGCGGAGAAGCTGCGTCCATTATCTGATGCATCAGGCTGGGCAGTCCTGCAACATAGTCGCTGACATACAGGGCCAGAACGGTGAAGACCAGACTCAGAAAGAAAAAACCAACCATAATCTTGAGCGGAAAACCCAGCATAAGTACGTTCATCTGCGGAGCCATTTTACTGATCAGGGCAAGTGATAAATCCACAACAAAAATTGCTGCAATAATAGGTGATGCTACCTTAACAGCGAGAATGAATAGATCTTTAGAAATGGTCATTATCTGCGCTGTCAGTTTGGAGGAAATGAAAAGCTGTCCCGGTGGAACTATTTGAAAGCTTTCCACCATAGACATGAGCAGGTAAAGGTGTCCGTTCAAGCTGAGAAAAACTAGGATTGCAGTCATATAGAGAAAATGAGCGGTTACTGCTTCATTGACTCCGGTCAGTGGGTCAAGAACGTTGACCATGGAGAATCCCATCTGGACACCGATAAAGTTACCGCCGGTCTGGATGGCTGAAAACATTACGTGTATGGCCATGCCCATGACCAGGCCCAGCACAAGCTCTCCCATGATCATTATAGATATGTTCCACGGGCTGGAGGGCATGAGTGCACCGTCAACTTTTACATTAGGCCAGATGGCCAATGCCAGTACAACGGTCAAAGCAGCCTTTACTGTTTTGGGGATGGATTGCCCGCCAAAAAAAGGGAGTAGAAACAGCACGATGCTTACCCTGAACAGTACAAGGTAAAAGCTCATAAGGTCGCTTGGATTAAAGTTGAAAAAGTTCATGCTGTCCTCTTATTCTCATGTCTTGCAAAAACAGGCCCATTTCCAAGTTATTATCATCAAGACCGGGGAGGAGCAAAGGTTTACTCCTGCAGGATATTGAAAACTGAAAAGGCCCGCGGGAATGCTGTCCTGCGGGCCTGTAGAATCTTATACGTTCAGGCGATTAGTTTAAAATGTAACGCATGGGGTTGACCGGAACGTTCCCCAGACGGACTTCATAGTGAACATGAGGTCCGGTGGAGCGTCCTGTGTTACCGGCATAGCCGATAAGTTCTCCGCGCGTAACTATCTGCCCTTTTTTAACAATTTGTTGTTTCATGTGAGCATAGCGTGTGGAGATGTTGGCCCCGTGGTTTATCTTGATCAGCTTTCCGTAACCACCTTGAGTTCCTACAAATGATACTGTTCCCTGTGCGGGTGCATAGATAGGGGTTCCCAGCGGGCAGGAAATATCAATCCCTTTGTGGTACTCACGTTTGCCAGTAAATGGAGAGCTTCTCCAGCCGAACGGGGATGTTACCCATCCTTCAGCAGGCCAGATGGAAGGAGTTGCATCCAGAGCGTCCTGTTTTGAGCGCATTGACTGGATGATTTCCTGTTGCCTTACCTCTTCAAGCTTGGCTTCAGTGCTGAGCTGAGCGAGGAAGTCATGCATTTTGCGGACAAGAAGTTCCTGTCTGTAGAGTGGAAGATAATTTTTTGAAAAATCAGCTCCGGTGGACCCGCCTTTAGGGGTCACATTCTGGACGTTACCCTGATCAAGGTTGATCATTACCCGCAGTTTGGAGTCGAAGTTGCGGACTCTATCAAGGTCCTGCGAGATGTTCTGCATTTTTTGAGAAAGTGAAAGCAGCTGTGCTTTTTGCTCCTGAACCGCTTTTTCGGCGCGGGCCAGGTTCTTCTCAAGTCCAGAGTAGTTTTCGTAGTATTTCCAGAGAAATACATTACCCCCGGCAAGGCCGGCCACCAGTGTGAACAGGAAGAAGAATATCCATCCTCTCAACTGGAATTTGCGGGCATTGTCGCAAGGGTTTTTAAATATGACTACGTGATATTTTTTGAATAGCATAATTTTTTGTGAGCCCGGTTTGGTCGTGAAGTTGTATTTGTCTCCGAGTAACAGGCTTTATTAATTTGTAGAATTTTTATGTTGTTTTCATGTTTAAGTCAAGCTGCCAGCGCCTTAAAGCATTGAAAGTGTTGTTCCTTGAATTGGGGAATTTTTTCCACTCTTCTTCGAGCCATCTGTTGATTTCGCTACGCTTAGTGTTGTCATTGGAAGGGCATTTGTTTGCCCAGATTGGCAGCTCCCACTGTCTGGCTGCAGCCTTGATATATTTCTTTTCAAGCATAAGCGTAGGTCTGATAACATGCAGTTTTCCCTTGAAAAAAGGTTCATTTGCAGAAAGGCCGTCAATGCGTCCGTTCTGAAGCATGTTCATGTGAAAGTTGGTGACCAGATCGTCAGCTGTATGACCCAGGGCAAGGTGGGTTAGGGAGTATTGGTCGCAAAGTTCGAACAGTCTTTTACGTCTGAGACGGCTGCAGTAAAAACATGCAGATTTTTTTTTGTTTTCCGGTCCGTGTGCACGTGGACCGTAATCTGTGAGTTCGATATGTGAGGACAGTCCGTGATCTCTGCACCATTTGGACAGGGTGTGATGGCTTTCCGGTTCAAACCCCGGGTTCACATGCAGAACCATAAGCTCTATATTAAAAGGTACGATTGCCTGTCTTATGAGCATGGTGCGGATGAGTACGAAGCTGTCCACTCCTCCTGATACGGCAACTCCTATGCGGGCTCCGTCCTGAACCATTTCCGTTTTTTGCATGAGCATCCCTACCGTGGATACGCATTTCTTTTGAGCAAAGCTCAGTTTTCCCCATTTTGCCATGGTTTTATACTCCGTACCGAATTCAATAAATATGTGGAAAAAATCGGGTTTATATTTTAAATATTTGGAAGTCGTGCTATCAGTAGAAATATCCTACCGCAAAGACGGGGTATATTGCCTTAAAAATTGTTGACATGCAAGCTTATAGCGTTTATTTTAGCAAATTGCTCCATTGATGAATAATGTTGCGAGTCTACAAAACCCAAGGTGCTGTCTGTGCTTAAAAGGTTTCTGATTTTTCTGGCTCTTGTTGTGGTTGTCTGCGGAGCCTTTTATTTGAGTTCACCTGAAAAGCCGGTGGAGCGTGCTGAACCTGTCTGGCCTGTGGTGGATGCCACAAAAGTAGACAGGGTTGACGTGTGCCTTCCGGAAATTGACTGTTTTTCGCTGGTGCGCAAAGCGGACGGCTGGGATGTGGCGCAACATGGCTGGGATTTTAGCCCTGAGGCTGATTCCGACCGGGTTCAAGGGCTTATTGAAGTTCTCGGACAGGGAAAAGCTCTGCGTTATATGGGCGTGATCAGCCCGGATCGAGCCGGGGAGTACGGGCTTGAAGTGCCCGGTGTCCGCATAGCAACAGGTGGCGGGCAGGAACTTAGTTTTGCCGTAGGGAGCAAAAGTCCCTCCGGAGAAGGATTTTTCGCGACCAACAGCAGGGAAAAAGGCGACCTGTTCATACTGCCTGAAGAGTTGGTAAGGCAGTGTGCGTTTCCTGCAGAACATTATTACAACCTTTTTCTGCTAAGCGGGAATCCTGAAAAAATTTCATCTATATCTCTGGGCAGAGCTGGCTCTTTTTTATGGACTCTAAGCCGTGTTGACGGGGAGTTCCATTTTGTTTTTCCAGCCGGACTTAATGGAGAGGCTGCAAGTGGAAGCGACGTGGATCTTCTTCTCCATTCCCTGTTTGAGGCTCCAGCTAAAAGCCTGGTGCGAAGCGGAGTCAAAAAAATAGGGCCCAGCGTACTTAGTGTTGAGGTTGTCTTTGCCGACAAACGTTCCGAGAAAGTTGAAATTTCAGCTATAGTTGATGAGCCGGACTTTTATCTGGCCAACTCGACAGTGCGCAAAGGCAACTTTATACTTAGTAAAGAACATTTTGAGCAACTGAATAAAAAATCATTTCAGATGCGTCAGCGGAATATGCTTTCCATTGAAACAGGGAAGGTAGGTTCCATGCGGGTTTTGCAGGGCAATCAGACCTTTATGGGGATGAAATCCGATAAGACCTGGATTAATTTTGAGGATAAAAAGCCGCTTCTGGGCATTGACATGTCCCTGTGGCGACTTAATGAATTAAAATTCGAGGCGGAACCGGTCGAGAACCTTTCAGCTTCTGCTGATAAGGTTATGGAGCTGGAACTGATGGATGGAGACGGCAGCAGTCTGGTTACTGTTGTCTTTTTTTCCGATCCAGAGCTCCCGTCCGGGCAATGCTGGCTCTCCATAGGTGATGGCAGCGGATATTATCCTGTATCCGACAAGCTGCTTGAAGACCTTCAGGGCCAGATTCCTCTCAGAAAATAGCCGGTACGCCGGTAAAACCATTGTGTTGGAGATAACATGGCAAGAATCACAGTTGAAGATTGTCTGGCAGAGGTAGGTAACAGATTCCTTATCGTCCAGATGGCCATTAAAAGAGTGAAACAGTACCGCGAAGGGTATAGTCCTCTGATTGAATCCAAGAACAAAGAAATCGTAACCGCTCTTAGGGAGATTGCAGCCAGCAAGGTTCTTCCGGAGGATTACCACACAGCTTCCGGTAAAAAACCCGGTAGTGAATAAGTCATGTCCAAACGTTGTTATTACGAAATATTAGAAGTTTCCAGAGACGCTCAGGAAGGGGAAATTAAAAGAGCCTATCGCAAGAAGGCAATGGAATTTCATCCTGACCGTAATCCGGGCAATGCTGAAGCCGAAGAGAAGTTCAAAGAAGCTGCCGAAGCCTATGAGATCCTCAGAGATGCTGAGAAAAGATCCCGTTATGACCGTTTCGGTCATGAAGGCATGAACGGCGGCTTTGGCGGATTTCAGTCTTCTGAAGACATTTTCGGTGCTTTCGGCGATATTTTCGGTGACATCTTCGGATTCGGCGGAGGCCGCGGCGGAAACCGCATGCAGGCCGGAGCTGATCTGCGTTATAACTTGACCGTGTCCTTTCGCGACGCTGCCAAGGGAACCGAAGTGGAACTTGATATCCCGGTTACCGATACCTGCGACGTCTGTGACGGCAGCGGTTCCAAGCCCGGAAAAACTCCCGAAACCTGTCCCCACTGCGGTGGGCGCGGTTCCATAGAACAGACTCAGGGCTTTTTCCGCATTGCTGTTCCCTGTCCTGCCTGTAACGGCAAGGGAAAGGTCATCACCAATCCGTGTGCCGAGTGTCGCGGTGCTGGTTATGTCCGCAAGCAGAAAAACCTTAATGTGCGCATCCCTGCCGGTGTGGACAACGGCTCACGCCTGCGCCTTCGTGGTGAAGGTGAAGCCGGTCTCAACGGCGGTCCCCACGGTGACCTTTATGTGGTTATCTCTGTGGAGCCGGATAAGGTTTTCAAACGTCAGGGGCAGGATCTTGTCCTGACTACTGAAGTTTCCTTTGTTCAGGCTGCTCTGGGACACAAAATCGAGATTCCCACCCTTGACGATCCCGTTGAAATGGATATTCCGAAAGGAACCCAGTCCGGCGAGGTCTTTCAGCTCCGTGGCTTGGGCATGCCCTACCTCGGCAGCAACCACAAGGGCGATCTGCTAGTTGAAGTGAAAGTTAAGACTCCTACCAGCATCAACAGCAAGCAGGAAGAACTTCTCCGCCAATTCGAAGCACTCGATGAGGAGAAGCCCATGAAGAAAGTTAAAAAGCTTTTCAAAAAAGCCAAAGATAAGGTGATGGGTGAGTAAAATGAGTGAATTTTCCCACATTGATGCTGACGGCAATGCCGTGATGGTTGACGTAGCCGCCAAGGCCGACACCGTGCGCAAGGCAATTGCTAAAGGAAAGGTTATCCTCAACGAGGAAACTTTCAAGATGCTGCAGAAGCAGGCTCTGCCGAAAGGAGACGCTCTTGCTGCTGCCAAGCTCGCCGGTATCATGGGGGCTAAGGAAACTCATCGCCTCATTCCGCTCTGCCATCCCATTGCTCTTAGTTACGTTGATGTGCGTTTTGCAATCAACGAAGCTGACCTGACCATTGAAGTCGAAGGTGAAGCCCGCTGTACCGGTAAAACCGGTGTTGAAATGGAAGCCCTGATTGCTGTTCAGATTGCATGTGCAACCATTTATGACATGTGTAAAGCCGTACAGAAGGATGTCATCATTTCTGACTGCCGACTGGTATACAAGGAAGGCGGTAAATCCGGGGTATTCAAATCTGAATAATTTCCGGTAATTCGGGGGAAGTTGATTCCTGCAAAAGGCATCTGCACTCTGAAAGATTGAAAAGCCTTAGCTGCTTTTCACTATTGTTATTGCAAAGACATGGTCCTGCTGACTCAGTTCAGCAGGACCTTTTTTTTGCTAAAAGGCCTTGGGAGACTTATTATTTATAATGAGACGGCATTTGTTCTTTATGTTCTTTGATCGGATTGGCGGGGGATATTGTAATGAAATTCAAGCTTCTGAAATTATGTGTTTTCTTGGTACTGGTAACATTTGTTTTAGGGTGTGTTCGCAATGCCCGGACAAATGATATTCATAGCGGTGCAGTTGAGGGCGTGAAAGAGGAAGTGATCATTCAGGGGGCTGAGAATGTAGCGGATGGGCATCACGGTGAGTCATTGAAAGAGCCGGTTGCTGAGGAAAGTCATAAAGCCAAGGCCGCTTCGGACATATCAGGTAAGACGGGTATAAGTTCCCGCTCTGTAGTGCAGAAAACTGTCCGTCAGCATGTAACCGGAGAAATTTCCCCTGATCAGGCCCGCAAATTTGCCGTCAGCCGGGCAAAGCAGGATGCTTTGCAGGAAGCTGGAACATATCTGGAAACAATGAGTATTGTTCGTAAAGGTCGGCTGGAACAAAATGAAATACTGGCACTTGCTGTGGGAGTACTCAAGACGGAGGTTATCAGTGAGCGACAGTTCATGGATGGAAATGTATTCTGTATGGAAGCTGTTGTACGGATCGTTGTAGATCCATCCGTCCTTGAAAAGCGCGTCCAGAAGCTGCTCATGGATCGAGCCCATTTAGCCAAATATCAGGATGTGCTGGCGCAAAACGATCGACTGCTGGCAAAGGTTAAGAATCTTGAGAAGGAAAACAGCAGGCTTAAAAAGACTCCGGAAGAAGCCGACGCGCTGCGGAAGGATCTGAATAAGACCGGTAAGGGGCTGGATGCAGTGGCCTGGTCCCTTAAGGCTGAAAAATTATGGGATGGCAGTAAGGTTACTGATCCTCATAAGGCAATTGCATATTTAAGTGTTGCCATTGAACTTGATCCTGAAAATACCATTTATTACAGCAACAGGGGGTTGGCCTATTCTGATCTGCACCAGAATGAGGAAGCGCTCTCTGATTATAACCGCGCACTGGAGCTTGCTGCCGACAATGTATATGCCTATCACAATCGCGGAGAACTCTATAGGGAAACCGGTGAATATAAAAAGGCACTCAGTGACTACGGGCATGTTCTTGAAATAGATCCGAATGCTTATCAATCCTATTCAAGCCGGGGAGTGGTATACGATAATATTGGTAAACACCACCTCGCCCTTGCAGATTACAGACGGGCTCTGGAAATCAACCCAAATCATGCCGGAACATATTTGAATATGGGAGCATCATACACAAAGCGGGATATGTTTGATAAAGGGGTTGAAGCTTTCAGCAGGGCAATTGAACTCAATCCCGATTTTGTCCGGGCATACCATAACCGGGCCATTACTTTTTCCCTGATGGGTAAAGTTACACCGGCCGCGGCAGACTTCAGCAGGATCATTGAACTAAGTCCTGAGAACGCAGAAGCCTATGCCAATAGGGGACTTATCTGCGCAATGCAGGAAAATTACGGTCAGGGTCTGGAAGATCTGACAATAGCTATCGAGTTAGATCCTACTGTTGCCAGCGTCTATTACAACAGGGCAACCCTGCACCGGAAGCAGGGTAGAGATGAACAGGCTCTTAGAGATTTTAATAAAGCTCTGGAAATCGATCCGAAATACAGCTCAGCATACAACAGCCGTGGAAATATATATTTTGACCGAAAACAGTATCAGCTTGCCATCAAGGATTATAACATCGCACTTGAAATAAATGCAGGTGATGCAGACTACTACTATAATCGCGGTATGGCTTATCTTAAGCTAGGTAAGCAGGAGACGGGATGCCGGGATGCTCAGAAGGCTTGCGATTTAGGCAACTGCGGCCTTCTTAATCTGGTACGGCAGTACAGAATGTGTTTATGAAATGGGCTGACCTTGTGATTAAAACAGCTTCCAATGCTGGAAAAATATTCTGAAAAACAGTGAGCCATAAAAAAATATCCCCCGCTGAATCACTCAGCGGGGGATATTTAATTTTCTAATTTTCGAACTATCAGGGTTTGACAGTTAAAGTATATTTGTCATCCCACTTGATGTATTTATTGATCAGTTCTCTAACCTGTGAGGCATCCATCCTGCCTGCCTGTTCAATGATCCTGGAATCAAGGTCAGGCTCAAATCCTTTTACGATAAGGCTGGCGGACTCGCGGCTGCGGGAGAGCAGGCTCTGGTGTTCCTGATAGTACTCACCGTTGAGAATATTTCTGGCTCTGCTGATTTCCTCATCGGAGAGATCTTCGGCCTTGAGCATTTTTACGGTGTTTTCAAAGCCCTTCATGGCCTGATCAAGCTGTTCAGGTTTAGTGCCAATGTAAAAGGCCATGAAACCTGTTTTAGGTGCCTGCCAGAGAAAGGCGGTTACGGTGTAGCCAAGGCCCTGCTTGTCGCGCAGGTCACGGAAGAGCAGGCCGCTCTGTCCTGCAAGAGCTGCACGCAGCAGGGAAAGTCCTGCGGTGCTTTTCTGGTCTTCCATACCCGGCACAGGGAAAATAACCATCAGGTGTGCCTGATTACGGTCAGGAAGTTCCATACTGAGTTCTTTCTCTATTCCCCACTTGGGAGCGGGAATTGAAAGGGAAGCACCCTTATGGACAAGTTTCTGATCAATTTCACTGGCAAATTTTTCGATAGCTGCCCGATCATAATCACCGCAAACAGCAATTACAAAGGGTCTGGATGACTGGTTTTTCCAGTATTCACGAATTTCCTGTTCACTGAAGTCGGCAACAGTATCAGGCATCCCCAGATGGAAGTATGAATAGCTTCCGTCCTTGTATAGGAAAGGGAAGATGTTTCTGAATGCCAGACTCAAAGGGCGGTCTTCCTTGCGCTTGATGGCGGAAATCTGATCCTGTCTGGCCCGGTCGAGTTCTTCGGCAGCAAAACGCGGCTCTGCGATCAACTCGGTGATCATAGGCAGCATGTCCGCAGTGAAGCGTGACGGGAACTTTGAATTGATGGCAAAAACTTCCCTACCTGCTGTTGCGCCGATGGATGCTGCCCGATCGGAAATAAAGTCTTCCAGTTCTGTTGCGTTCATGGAAGCTGTCCCGCGGGTCAGGCTCTGTGATGTGAGCGCGGCAAGACCCTGCTTCTCCTTGGAGATATCTGCATCACCACCTACCCAGTACATGGAAAGGGCTGTGTATGGCAGGGTCTCGTCAGGAATGAAAACCAGTTTACTGCCGTTTGAAAGTTCAATAGTGGCCGCTTTACCCGGACCTTCAGTTTCAGTTTTTCCAGCAGTGATTTTTTTGGAAGGCCAGTTATCGGAAACTATCTTTTCAAGGTCCGCCGCATCGGCTTCACTGCCTTCAGGCATCAGCATGCATGCTGCCAGTTTTTCCGGAACAAAGTACTCATTATACAGCTTCTGGAGTTGTTCACGGGAAACATTGCGAACGTCGTAGAGATAGTTCTCCTCTGCTTCCTGCCCACCTTCAAAAAATTGGAAGTAACCGAGTTTGGAAGCAAGTCCGGAAAGGGTTTCCTTAGTCAGGAAAAGTGAGTCTTCAAGGTTGATGGCTACACGCTCCATCTCCTGATCTGTGAAATCCTTGAAATCAATCACAGCCAGTTCAGCCATGAGTTCCTTCCAGAACTCATCAACCCGGTCTGCATCGAGAGTGGCAAAAATATACAGCATTCCAGCCCGCTCAAGAGTAAGGGAGGAAACGGAAATGCTGTCTACCATTCTTTTTTCGTATTTGAATTTACGGTAGAGGCGCGAAGTTTCACCACCGCCGAGAAGTTCACAGAGCATTTCAAGCCCGGCTGTCTTGGCGGAGCTAAGACCGGGGATTGGGAATGCCGCGCCGATGTACGCTTTATTCCATTTACCGGGAATGATTTTAACCGTGGTTTTCCCGGTCGCCGGAGCGGGGAAATTGGTCGGCGGAACAACATGGTTCTGATCTTTGATTGAACCACACAGTCTTTCAGCTTCCTTGACGACAGCCTCGGGATCTATTTTTCCCACAACGCTCAGCAGCATGGACTGAGGCTGGTAAAGCCGGTCTATATATGCATGAATATCTTCTGCAGAAATAGCTTTTACGGTATCTCGATAACCGATGATGGGCCACTGGTAGCTGGTGTCTTTCCAGACGATAGACTGCAGGGTTTTGAAAATTCTGCTGCCGGGGTTGTCTTCACCTCTTTCGAGCTCTGAAAGTACAACCTCACGTTCGGACTTGAGCTCATCAGGATCAATTGCAGCATTGAAGGTCATATCGGTGACAATGTCCATGCCCAGCTTCCATTCCTTTTCAGGAACTTCAACATAATAGACAGTATAGTCAAAGCTTGTGGCTGCGTTCATATCACCGCCCACAGATTCAATTTCATGGGCTGTCTGTCCCGGTCCACGGGTTTTGGTCCCTTTGAACACCATGTGTTCGAGCAGGTGGCTTATCCCGGCTTGTGCCGGATCTTCATAGGCCGAGCCTGCATGAACAAAGAGGCGCACGTTGACCAGCGGAAAGCGGTTGTCTTCCTTGATCAGGAGTGACATGCCGTTTCTAAGTTTGATCACATGCGGACCTTCTCCAGATGCAAGAGCTGTGGAAATTTCTTTACTTAGCTCTGTTTCAGCTTTTTTTCTGGCTGACTGGGTGGTTTCATTCTGCACTTGAGCGGCGTTTGACCCTGCCTGCACTGAGGCGGTATCATCAGTTTTATTTTCGCTGATAACTGCGGAATTATCATTATTTCCACTGGAATCTATTTTTTCAATATTACACCCGGCACTCATCAGCAGCACCCCGAAAAGAAAAATAAGAATTGATAGCTTTTCAAATCTGAATCCTTTGAGGTCTTGGTGAGACCTTTCTTTTTGTTGTGGGACCATGTCTTGTAAACTCCCGTATGTCAATCTGGTTGGAGGTGGAAATTGTCATTTATTATAGAGGGCAAATCATAAAATACCATGATGACTGAAACTAAATGTAAGCATGTGTAACTTGCAGGTCAACGCTTCCGCGACCGGAAAATTGATCAGTTTATTCACTGTATTGTAAATTTTCATGCCCGGCAGAGGCTTTACGTGATGAAAAATAAGGTCTGTTTATGAGTATTGAACTGCAGAATTAAGTGAAAATAGGGCTTTATGATGTTGATTTCGTTCTTTGTTTGCGAAAATCGTAAAATTACTTAAAACAACTCGAAAAATCAGTTTGTTATGTGCGGTGGTGCATGTTTAAGTTGATTGACAAAACAACTTTGTCAGGACATTATCTCGACTCCCAGAATACCAGTTGCGAGGTATTTTAATTCAATTAATTATCGGAGGTGCTGATGTCTTTCAACTCAACCGTCACCCCTGCAAGGCGAGGCAGGAGTGATGCGATTCTGGATTGGCTCCAGATGTTTTCCGGCGTGGCTCTTATCATTTTTGTATTTATGCACATGAGCCTTGTTTCCAGCGTAATCATAAGTCCATCAATCATGGACACAATTGCGCATACCTATGAAGAGAACTACATGGCGCAGATTGGCGGCCCCATGCTTTTCCTTCTTTTTCTCTTTCACTTCTACCTTGCTGCGCGCAAGATCCCTTTCAGACTTGAAGGTCAGAAAACAATCTGGAAACACGCCAGAATGCTTAAGCATAGGGATACATGGCTCTGGATTATTCAGGTCGTATCTGCAATGCTGATCCTTGTAATGGGTGCCATCCACATGTGGTCCGTTCTAAGCGACCTGCCCATTACCGCCGCACGTTCCGCAGAGCGTATTCAGTCCGGACCGTGGCTCTACTTCTACCTTGTTCTTGCCCCTCTCGTTGTCCTGCATGTGGTCGCAGGTCTTTACCGTATTGCCGTAAAGTGGGGTTTCATCCGTGACTCTCAGAGAGGCGGGCTTAATAAATTCGCCACCGGACTTGCTGTGGTTTTTATCTGCATCGGTCTGGCTACTCTGGTACGTTTCATGACTTTGAGTGCATAAATTTGCCTACGGAGTCTGGGTAAGGGAAACTTTTAGGTTAAGTTTCCCTTACCCAGGCACATCCCTTCAAAACTTTTCATCATGCTTTGCATATAGCTTTTAAAGCTGTCATCGGAGCTAAGCATAAAAAAGGCCCTGCTATTTGATTAGCAGGGCCTTTTTTATGGAATATTTTCAGTTCTATTCGCCGAAGCCTTAACAAAAAGTTGTTGGATTCTTAAACCTTTTTTCAAAAGGTTTTAAGGACCCCGGCAGGGTCGCCGAAGGCATTCTAAAGCTTGACTTTAGGCAGCTCGGGCAGATTCTTTTCGAGAATGTGCGCGGCCTGAAGCATGGTTTTTTCTTCGAAAGCCGGGGCCATGAGCTGAAGACCGACCGGCATGCTGGTTTCTTTACCGAATCCTACAGGCAGGGACATACCGGGCATTCCCACAAGGTTGAGGGAAATGGTGAAGATGTCCATGAGGTACATCTGCAGCGGGTCAGCAGTCAGGTCGCCTACAGGAAAAGCAGTGGTTGGGCATACCGGGCCGGCGATCAGGTCGCAGGACTCGAAAGCCTTGATGAAATCGTCGCGCAGTAGGCGGCGGATCTGGGCTGCCTTGCGGTAGTAGGCGTCATAGTATCCTGCAGAAAGAACATAGGTACCGATGATGATGCGACGCTGTACTTCGTCCCCGAAGGCTTCCGTACGGGACTTGGTATAAAGGTCAATGAGCTCTTTAGGGTCTTTGGAACGATGTCCGTAACGAACACCATCAAAGCGGGAGAGGTTGGAGCTAGCTTCTGCCATTGCGATGATGTAGTAGGTGGCAATGGCATATTCGGTCATGGAAAGTTTTATGGGTACGGTTTTGGCACCCAGTTCTTCAGCCTTGGCAATTGCAGCGCGGCATGCTTCAGAAACTTCTTCGGAAAGACCTTCTCCCCAGTATTCTTCGGGCAGACCTATTGTCAGGCCGGAAAGATCGGTTCGCTCGGAAAGAGATGCAACGAAATCGTCCATTGGTTTGTCTGCGGAAGTGGAGTCGCGCTGGTCATGGCCGCCGATTACGTTAAGCACACGTGCTGAATCTTCAACTGTCCTGGTCATGGGACCGATCTGGTCAAGAGAGGAACCGTAAGCGATCATGCCGTAACGGGAAACACGCCCGTAGGTAGGTTTTACTCCTACGCAGCCGCAAAAGGATGCAGGTAGACGAATGGACCCGCCGGTATCTGTACCGAGTGCGGCGTAACACTGACCGGCAGCAATGGTAGCCCCTGAGCCACCGGAAGAACCGCCGGGGACACGATTTACATCCCAGGGGTTGGTGGTGGTTTTATAGGCAGAGTTCTCAGTGGTGGACCCCATGGCGAATTCGTCCATGTTAGCCTTACCTATAATAATTGCACCGGCTTCCTTGAGCTTGGCAACGGCAGTGGCATCATAGAAAGGAGTGAAGCCTTCAAGAATCTTGGAACCTGCGGTGGTGGGTACACCCTTGGTAGCCAGAACGTCCTTTACCACAACGGGAACGCCCCAGAGCGGCTTGGAAGAATCAGGGCCCTGAGCGTCCATTTCTTCTGCCTGCTTCAGTGCTTCTTCAGCACATACGGCCAGCAGGGCCTTGGTTTCGGGTTCGGTCTTATCAATCTGCTCCAGACAGGCTTTGACTGCTTCAACAGCTGTCACTTCCTTATCCATGAGCATGGAGTAAATTTCAGAGAGAGATTTTTCTATGAGTGTGGACATTTTCTTGATCCGTGTATCATTTAGTTGAAATTATCAGAACGAATGTTTCGGAGTTACAACGAAGTAGGTCGTTGCCTTCTAACCCGGATTAAACAATTCTCGGGACGACAAAGTACTGGCCGTCGGAATCGGGAGCATTGGCGAGAATTTCTTCCCGGGTGTGCTCTTTCTTGACTTCATCCTTGCGCAGTACGGTGGTGTGTTCAACGGGGCTGAACATGGGCTCCACTTCGGATGTATCAATTTCGTTCAACTTGTCCATATATGTGAGGATATTGTTGAGCTGTCCGGCGAACATTTCGGTCTTTTCTTCAGACAGGTCCAGACGGGCCAGTCGCGCCACACGGGCAACTTCCTCTAAATTGAGCTTTTGATCACTCATTGGTGTCTCCTTTTAATATCTTGAAATATACTGAGTAGTATTTAGTTTTGGGTTTTTGAGCCTTCAAGCTCGGCAGCTTTTTTTGCAGCTTCCAGTTCCGCCTGTTTTTCTTCCCATGCAGCGACTCTTGCTGCTCGGCGTGCTTTGGCACTTGCAAGAGTGCTGCTTACTATTTCAGCATCAACACGGGTCTTGCCGTTCTGTTCCGGGCGGAAGAGGAAAAGCTTCTGGCTGGCGTGTCCTTCCTTGTCCCAGCTGATGGGGGCGAGGCTGAAATCCATCTCCTGTGCCTGTGCAATGCGGTTGTTAACCGTTTCCGGAGTCCAGCCGGTGGAGAATGTTCCAAGTTTGCTGGCAAATTTGATAAAATCATAACCCAGTGCAACCCAGAAATCCGGTGCTCCGAGCCCTTCATTATTCATTACTTCCTTCAGGCGTCCTGCGCCGTCGCTGGCAGGCCACCATGCTCCGGGGGCAACGGTAAGCTTCAGGTTCTGGGCTTCTACGTCACGGGCAGAGTTGAGCGCCTGGCTCCATAGCTCGGGCCCCAGAAAGACAAGGGTGTCTGCCTCATGGAAAAAGAAGTGAGGGATCAGCAACTGAGCCTGACTCCAGGTGTCGGGAATGAAAACCGCACCGAAATCAGTTTCCGCAAGGGGGGCGTCCTCATCAAGGCCTTCAGCAATGTTCTGGGCTTTTTTCTGAGGCGCGCGAACCAGCTTGCCTACGACCTTACCCCATTTGGGGAAATCACGCGGAGGGTAGGATTCCATTCCGGTGATTTTCGCTCCCCGTTTTGAAGCGATGTTGAAGAAAATCTGGGACATCTTGCGTCCGAAATTCTCCTGCGGGTAGAGGATCGCGAAATCGGTGATTCCCAGATCATCGATGGCAAGGTCGAGAGTGGAACGGATCTGATCCTCAGGGCTGGAGAAAAATCTCCATGCTTCCTTGCCTTCTACAAGATTTCCGGGCTTTGCCAGAAAAGAGAAGGTGACCTTATCCGTGTAGGCTCCGGACTGCTCCAGTTCCTTGAAGGCTTTGACGCTGATGGGACCGCCGATAACGGTGTACCACGGCGGCAGGTTTTTCATATTTTCGAGCCATCCGGGAGCTTCTGTATTGATAACCTGCACGTCAACATCAAGACCTGCTTTGGTCATTTCCCACTGGGCAGCTCCTGCACCGCGAACTATTTTCCATCCGTATTCCTGAAAGCGTCCTGAAATGGGAAGAACAAGGGTGATGCCCACGCGGGGAATTCCGTACTTGCCTTCCAGTTCAGCTACTATGGCGTTGTACCAGGGCTTGTCCGCAATCTGCCCGTTCTGGATAATTCCGGTCATGGTACGCCATGACATGGGCCAGTATTCTTTGGCTTCTGATTTGCGCACAGCCTGTTCAAAGCTGATCAGCTCATAGGGAAATTTGAGATTGGCGCCGGCGGGAATAAGCTTGGCCATGGAGTCCAGATCTGCGGCGCTCTTGTCAGCAAGGCCTCCGGTAAACCAGCGCTCAAGCTCCTTCTGGTTGTCCTCTGCCGGTGCAATGGCGTAGAGACGTTCCAGCGCGGTCAGGGATTCGGCATTTTGTGCCATGGAGGAAAGACGCTTACCTGCTGAGGAACGGATGTCCCATGGCAGAAAAGGATCTTCCATTGTGCCGGAAAGATGGCTTCTAAGTTTATCCAGATCCTTGGTTGCCTGCAGGGTCCGGAAATAATAATCCTGCCAGACCGGAGAGTTGGTAGCTTCTTCGGAGAGCCTTTTCCACTGCTCAAGCCTTGCTTCGGCTTCGTGGTAGTGACCGGACTTGAAAGAGCTTACTGCAAGCCTTTCAGTAGCCGGAAGGATGGCGTTGGCCGGGATATCCTTGCGTTCCAGCAGGCGGGTGTAGAACAGTTCACTGGTCATGAAGTCCTTTTGCTGCCACGCCTGATCCGCTTTCTGGACCAGTTCATGGGTTGGCAGCATTTCAACGGACAGAACCGGTTGTTTAACTGTCTGTTTGCCTACGACACAGCCGGATCCGGCGACTGCGAAGGATGCAAGCAGGACCATCACGAAAATATGTGAGAAAAGACGACGGGTCTTATCTTTATTCATAAAGTATCTCATGCAGAGTTTGTGGCTCAAGTAAGCGGATTCGTCAAGGATTCAACTAAGAAGTCTGCTTTGGCAGGCCCCGTATTCCATCTACCCAAACTTATTTTGTAATATGATATCGTGAAATATCCAAATGGCTGCTTTACCTGCTATCTGCCAAGCTTATTAAAAATTCTGGAAGTTTCCAGTTAAACTTTTTCAAAAGATTGATCAGGCTCCGGAGGGATAGCGGCAATGTTTCGGAAATAAAAAATCCGGCCTTCCTTTAATTAAGGAAGGCCGGATTAAATTATACTTTACTTATCAGCTATGCAAGTACTGACGAGTCTTATTTTTTCTCGTCTTTTACTTCGGTGAAGTCTGCGTCGACAACATCATCGTCGCCGCCTGCTGCGCTGCCTGCTGCGCCATCAGCACCTGCTGCACCGTCGGCACCGGCCTGGTTCTGCTGAGCGTAGAGCTGTTCTGCCAGCTTGTGGGATGCCTGAGCAAGAGCTTCGGTTGCCTGTTTGATGGTTTCGGGATCATCGGAATCCAGAACCTTCTTGAGGTCTTCCACTTTTGCTTCGATGTCTGCTTTCAGGGCAGCGTCTACGTTTTCGCCAACTTCGCGCAGGGACTTCTCAGTGGTGTAGATGAGAGAGTCAGCCTGGTTGCGTGCCTCAATCAGCTCCTGCTTTTTCTTGTCGTCATCAGCGTGAGCTTCTGCGTCCTTAACCATTCTTTCGATATCGTCTTCAGACAGACCGGAAGAAGCGGTAATCTGGATGGACTGTTCTTTTCCGGTGCCCATATCCTTGGCGGAAACATTTACGATACCGTTTGCATCAATATCAAAGGTAACTTCGATCTGGGGTACGCCACGGGGTGCTGCAGGCAGTCCGGTCAGTTCAAAACGGCCGAGAGTCATGTTGTCTGCAGCCATGGGACGCTCACCCTGAAGAACGTGGATGGACACAGAAGGCTGGTTGTCAGCTGCAGTTGTGAACACCTGGCTCTTGCGGGAAGGAATGGTGGTGTTTCTCTCGATGAGGTTGGTGAATACGCCGCCCATGGTTTCAATACCCAGAGACAGAGGGGTAACGTCGAGGAGCAGAACGTCTTTGACATCACCGGCGAGGATACCACCCTGAATGGATGCACCCATTGCAACAACTTCGTCGGGGTTCACGGAACGGTTGGGTTCCTTGCCGAAGAATTCCTTAACCTTCTGCTGTACCAGAGGCATACGGGTCATACCGCCGACGAGGATGACTTCATCGATGTCTGCTGCGGTGAGGCCTGCATCCTTGAGAGCTTTCTGGCAGGGCACTTTGGTGCGTTCAACCAGGTTTTCAACCAGCTTTTCCAGCTTGGCGCGGGAAACCTTGACCATGAGGTGCTTGGGACCGTTCTGGTCAGCGGTGATGAAGGGCAGGTTTACTTCGGTTTCCATGGAGGTGGAAAGTTCTTTCTTGGCTTTTTCGCCAGCTTCTTTCAGGCGCTGCAGAGCCATGCGGTCCTTGGAGAGGTCAATGCCGTTTTCACGTTTGAACTCATCCACGAGGTATTCGATTACAGCGTGGTCGAAGTCTTCACCGCCGAGGAAAGTGTCACCGTTGGTAGCGCGAACTTCAACAACGTTGTCACCTACTTCAAGGATGGAGATATCAAAGGTACCGCCACCGAGGTCGAAGACAGCGATTTTTTCGTTGGCTTTTTTGTCGAAACCGTAAGCCAGAGATGCTGCGGTAGGCTCGTTGATGATACGTTTGACTTCAAGACCTGCAATGCGGCCTGCGTCTTTGGTTGCCTGACGCTGGGAATCGTTGAAGTATGCGGGAACAGTGATAACTGCTTCCTTAACTTCTTCACCGAGGTAGGTTTCAGCGTCTTTTTTAAGCTGCTGCAGGATAATAGCGGAAATTTCGGAAGGGCTGTATTTTTTGCCTTCGATTTCAACCCATGCATCGCCGCCTTTGCCGTCAACGATGGGGTAAGGGCAGTGGTCAGCCCATTTTCTTACATCAGGAGAGCTTAACTGGCGACCCATGAGACGCTTGATAGCGAAGATGGTTTTTTCGGGGTTGGTAACAGCCTGACGTTTGGCGATTTCACCAACGAGGCGTTCTTTATCAGTGAAGCCAACAATGGAAGGGGTGGTGCGTCCGCCTTCAGGGTTGGTTACACATTTGGGGTCCTTACCTTCCATAACGTAAACGCAGGAGTTGGTGGTACCGAGGTCGATTCCGATGATTTTAGACATATATAATTTCCTCCAGGTAAAATTTCAGTTTCACTGCATTATGAACTAATGCCTGATTTTCACTTGTAAAGTAGCGTGTGAAAAAAATTAGGCAGTTTTGTTTACCATAACTTTAGCAGGGCGGATAACACGTCCTTTGAGAACGTAACCTCTCTGCATCATCTGGGCGATGCATCCGTCAGGCAGCTCTGCTACCTGTGCCATGCCCATGGCTTCATGAAAATTGGGGTCGAATTCGTCTCCGACTTTGCCCACAGCTTCAAGGCCGTGCTTTGCAAGAGTGTCCAGGAACATTTTTCTGGTCATGTCCACTCCGGTAACGAAGTCTTTGCATGCATCAAGGTTCTGGGCGTGGTTCAGTGCAAGGTCAAGGTTGTCCAGTACAGGCAGAAGGTCAGAAAGAATGGACTCTGCTGCGAACTTCTTCAGATCTTCAGTCTCACGAGCAAGTCTTTTCTTAATGTTTTCTGTCTCAGCCAGAGCGCGCAGCCTTTCATCTTTGGCCTCACCCATCACATCACATGAGGGACAGACGTGTTCCCTGCACAGAGCTTGGAGCTCTTCTTCGCTAAGGGTCACTTCATTTTCAGTTTTCGCGGTTTCTTCAGTTTCAGCAGCCGCGGTTTCCTGTTCAGTCATTTCTTTTGTATTTTCTTTTCCAGACATGGACTCTCCGGTGTCATGAATTAGCGGCCTGAGCCTTTGAAAAAAGGGCAGTCAGACCGCACAATTGGACAAATAAGCATCCCCTATATGTTGTCAACACGTCGGGAGGGATCAAACCGTAATTTTTTGGATTTTTTTTAATCACCACTATGATCAGGGCCGATCCTCAGTCAATGAGGAAGCGTCCTTTTTCATAAATAGTGATTTTTCGGCCTTCTGCAAGATTGGCAGTGACGATTTTATCTTCTGTATTCACGAGGTCCCAATGAATTGAAGAAGTATTGAATCCAAGGGAATCCATCATCATTTTGTCAAGCATCTCCGGCGGGCCGGAAAATGTTCCGCTAAGGGATTGCCCGAGCGCGATATGGCAGCTGCCGTCTTCCCCGCCGAAGTTTTCGTCGAGAATGGTCTGGGCCATGAAGTGGTCCACCCTTGAAATTGATGAATCGGTAAGCGAGAATTCTCCGATACGTCTGGCCCCGCCGTCAGCGCGAAGCTGGTCGAGCAGAAATCTCTCTCCGCCCATTGCTTTTGCGCGCATGGCAATGCCGTCCAGAAATTCGAGCTGCACCCCGTATACGCCTTTATCCATATAAAGAGAGGGCAGGTCTGCGTAGAAGATGCCGTTTACAGTGCGGTGATCGGGAGAAATATAGATTTCATAACCCGGTATGTTGTCTCCGGTTGCTCCCAGCCAGCGCCGGTTTTCTCCGGGAGCAAAGTAAAGGTCGCACAGTTCGGACTGCATTCGCATGGATTTGATATCCATGGAAGTGAGCCAGCTGGCAATTGCCTTAGTACGTTCAGCTATTTTCTTCCACTCCCGTACTGGGTCCGGCATGTTCAGGTAGCAGGCCCGCATCAGCCTGCGGGCATAGTCTTCCAGAGTGAGACCTGATTTATCGGCAAGTGCCCGGGTCGGGTATGCGCATTCCGTCCATGCGAGTTTACCCTGCAGCTTGCGTTTTTCAATGGCCTGTCGGAAAGGTTTGGTGGCATTTTTGTTTTCCATTATTGAACGCGGGTCAACCTCGGCCATGGCCCCGACTTCTTCAGGGGCATGGATGCGGATGACCCCGGTTGCCTGTTCGTAAAGTTCCAGCCTGCCCGGAGGGCTGAACATGAGCTGGCCGTAGCTTGAATTGATATAGAGTTCAGCCTTCATCCCCGGAGTGGGGGCTATCTCCACCACCGGATACAGATGCTCTTCTATCATCAGGGCATAAAGGGACTCTGCAAGCGGAGTAGCCAGATGGTCGTATCTTATAACGACGATATCCCTGTTTTTAAGTTTTGCTCCTTTCTGGTTTTCAAGAGCCCAGAGCAGAACCTTGGAATACTGCCGCATGTCTTCATAGGGGATAATGTTTTTCATAAAAATAGGTGCATGTTCTTGAAAAAGCAGGATTGCTTGTAAGAAAGTCTAAGACCTTAAACAAAACTAATCCACAATAAAAGTATGATTACTCTCTGTTTTATTATGTAGCAATCATACAAAAAAAGTATAGTATTGTGGATGTGTTTTATTTATATATAGGTTAAGCGAGTTTGAGATTGACTTTCAATCATCTGTGGAGCTAAACAGTACTCGCACTGTTTCGGGCAAAGTCGAAACTTTATGATAATGTAAATCAAGATCAAAGTATATATGAGGGAAGGTAATGTCAGTATCTCTTCGCACCATGAAAAAGGATCAGAAAGGTGTTGTTGTCGCTGTTAATGCCAGCGGTGAACTGGGACGCAGAATCCGGGACATGGGCCTTGTGCCCGGAACCGAGTTCATGGTTGTGGGACGTGCACCGCTTAAAGATCCGGTAGCACTGCGGATGAAGGGCTTTACCCTGACCCTGCGTAACAATGAAGCTGACTTTATCACCGTTAATCCGGAGGGTTAGATGGGGAAGGAATATTTTGTAGCCGTTTCGGGGCAGCCCAACTGCGGCAAAAGCACCATGTTCAACTCGTTGACAGGGGCTACTGCGAGAGTTGGCAACTATCCGGGAATTACGGTTGACCGTACCGAAGGCCGCTACTGTTCAAATGATTTCTGCGCAAATCTTGTAGACCTTCCCGGAACATATTCCCTCACTTCCTATTCCATGGAAGAGGTTGTTGCACGGGACGTAATTGTTGATGAAAAGCCTGATGTGGTTATCAACATGCTGGATGCAACATCTCTTGAGCGTTCACTTTATCTTGCGGTGCAGTTCATGGAAATCGGTGTTCCGGTAGTTCTTGGACTGAACATGATGGATGAAGTGCGCAAGAAAGGAATACGCATCGATTCTGAAAAGCTTTCCGAGCTCATGGGAGTGCCGGTAATTGAATGTGTCGCCCGAAAGGGTGAAGGCCGGGACGGACTCATGAAAGCGGTTCGGGAAGTTGCCGACCGTACACAGGGTAAATGGAGTCCGGTGAATATTTCTTACGGTCATGACCTTGACCCGGTTATTGAGGAAATGACCGCGCTCATTGTTGAGCATGATTTTATGACTGACCGTTATGACCCGCACTGGCTGGCGGTTAAATATCTTGAAGAAGACGAGATCATTTTAAAGAACGGTCGCAATACCGGACCTCTTGCTGAAGAGCTGGAGGCGAAGGTCAAAAAGGTTTCTGAGCATATCCAGAAAACCAAGAACACCTACCCCGAGGCTGTACTTGCCGATTATCGTTACGGTTTCATCAGCTCCATCCTCAAGCAGGGTGTTATTACCCGTGAAGACGACCTTCGTTTTGATTTTTCCGACAGGATAGATCTCGTACTCACCCATAAGTTTCTCGGTCCGTTGATCATGCTGCTGCTTATGTACGGCATGTTTTATGTCACCTTCAATATCGGTGCTATTCCGCAGGGCTGGGTTGAAGACGGGTTTGCATGGCTTTCCGACACCGTGGCATCCATATTGCCCGACGGACTGCTCAAATCAATGATAGTTTCCGGGGTTATTGACGGTGTTGGTGCCGTAATGGGCTTCACTCCGCTGATCCTCATAATGTTTTCCATGCTGGTTTTTCTTGAAGACCTTGGATACATGGCACGTGTATCATATATGGTTGACCGTGTTTTCCGTTCTTTCGGTCTGCATGGCATGTCCATCATGCCGTTTATTATGTCCGGCGGTCTTCCGGGCGGCTGTGCCGTTCCCGGAGTTATGACCTGCCGTACACTGCGAAGCCCCAAAGAACGAATCGCCACCATTCTTACCGCTCCATTCATGATCTGCGGGGCCAAGACAACAGCTTACATCATGCTGGTAGGGGCTTTTTATCCTGAAAATGCCACAACAGTAATGTTTTTCCTTGTGCTCCTTTCATGGTTGCTGGCTCTTTGTTTCGGGCGCCTGCTGCGCTGGACAGCCCTCAGGGGAGAGTCGACTCCTTTTGTCATGGAACTTCCCCCGTACCGAATCCCGACACTGCACGGGGTTGTCATTCATACCTGGGATCGGGTCTGGGAGTATGTGAAGAAAGCCGGTACTGTCATTCTGGCTATTTCCATCCTCATGTGGGCACTGATGACTTTTCCCGAGCTGCCCGCAGATCGTGTGGCGGATTATGAGAGCCAGCGCACACAGGCTGTGGAGCAGGCAGCAGCATGGTCCGGTACTGCTGAAGAAAAAGAGCAGAAACTTAACGAAACTCTTGCCCTGATTGATTATAATGAAGGCGAGGAAGCTCTTAAAAGGTCTTATGCCGGTCGCATGAGCGAGGCCATTTCGCCGGTAACTGATGCTGCGGGATTCCCGTGGCAGGCAAATATTGCATTTATCGGCGCTTTTGCGGCAAAGGAAGTTTTTGTTTCAACCATGTCCACTGCCTATTCACTTGGTGACGAAGATCCTGAAGAGGCTTTGTCCCTGAAAGAAAAGATTGCAGCGGATAAGGCCTGGACAACCCCGGTCATCTGGTCTGTGTTCGTCTTTCTGATGGTTTATGTGCCCTGCATGGTCACAGTTGCAGTAATTGCCCGCGAAACAAACTGGAAATGGGCCACTTTCTCGGTTTTCGGCTCACTTGGTTTCGGCTACACACTGGCGGTAATCATTTATCAGGTCGGGACTGCTCTGGGATAGCTTATTTTGAAATATCATGGCCTAAGTGATGCTGCTTGAACTTTTTTTAGTTCTCGGCTCATCTGGCTTAACACGTTCATGAAATGGATAAAGCCCCTGTATCATCTCGATGCAGGGGCTTCTTTTATTCCGCTTCATCCAGCCGTTTGTTATTGATATGTTACTCCTTCAGCTCATTTAGAATTCTTTCGGCTGCCAATCTTCCTGATTCACATGCTGATTCAAAGGTCGGGTATATGGTCCAGTCTCCGGCAAAGAAAAGACTTCCATTGCCGAGGGAGTGCAATTTGGACAGATTCATGAGTGTTCCCGGCTCCATAACCGGATAAGCATAGCTGAACCGGTGAATATCGTAGCCGGTCATTTTATCTCTGCAGCCGGGGAATACTTTTTCAAGATCATGGAATACTTTATCCACTATTTCAGAGTCGCTTAATTTGAGGATGGAGTCGTCCTTGAAGCTCTTCGGAGCTATATATGCGGAGTTTATATAGATATTTTTAGGAGCCTTAGGGTCTTTATGTCTTTGTACCCAGGTGGAGTCATAAAAATCGGTAAAGAAGAAATCGGCAGGCATTGCCAGATCAAAACTTTTGGTGAAGATCGGCTCCGAGAAGAACATGGCACAGGTTACGTATGGTGCGTAATTGATTCCGGAAGCGATTCTAAGTTGCTCCGGGGGCATGGATTTCTGTGCTATTTTCACTGCGACAGGTGCAGGAACGGCAACAACGACTATATCGGCTTCAACTGTTTTTTTCTTTTCCCCGGAAAGATACGAAACCAGATATCCTTCTTCTATCCGGTCCACGGAAGTTACCGTGCACCCGGTCCTTACCGCCTGTCCCAGATGCCGGGCAATGCTTTTGCTTACTTCAGCTATTCCGGTTCTGAATGAAAAGGCTGATTCATCACCGGTCTTCAGGGGGAGGGCCTCATTTTCTTCAAGTTCGGAAGGGTCGAAGCCTTCGAAGTCGAAAGCTACCTCTTCAAAAAGACTTAAGGCGGAAATCTCGTCAAGATTGGCTCCGAAGAGTCCCATTGCTGTCACATTGTACTTGTCCCTGTAGGTTTGCGGGATATCATTTTTTTCCATCCATTGTGCGGCAGTAATCTTGTCCAGATCATCCAGTTTCTCAGTATCGGGAATTTCACCTTCCTGTCTTGCTTCCTGAAATTCTTCAAAATCCGCATAACGGGCCGTAATCAGTCGGTGAAATTTTTTCAGTCCTCTAATGCCGCCTGTGCGAGTCAGTAGTTTGATCATTCCGGAAAATCCAAAGTAGATCTTACCGTCAGACCATGTTGCATCCATGGGCGGGGCAATCGGCAGCAATGGTATTTTCAGGCCTTTGACTATATTATCAAGTGCTCCGTATGGGATTCCGACGTATTCGGTGCCCTTGGCATACCAGTATCCATCGCGATATCCTGAGATGGATCTTCCGCCCACTTCGGCTGCCTTTTCAAGAACCAGCACATCCCTGCCCGGAAGATGGTATGCCGTACTAAGACCGGCAATTCCCCCTCCAACGATCACTATTTCATGAAATTCATGTTCTTCGGCTTTTACAGCACTGGCTGTCATGGTCAGGCCAAGCAGAAGGGCAGTAATTATGAAAACAGTATAAGGCCGTGCAGAGCATGTAATGTGCATTGAAGAGACATACTGCATGGATTTTGCTCCTTTGCATGGAAAATAGGTTGGTATTGGTGGTTAAGTCCGCCTCAAGATTCGGGGGGAACTGCAGACTAACTGAAATATAATTTATATGGAAATCTCGGGCAATAAAAAAGCCGTATGCAGAAACTACATACGGCTTAATCATTGATCTTTGTTACTGTTTATTCAGCTTTGAAAGTCAGGCCTTCATCACCTGCATCAATCTGTACGGTCTGTCCTTCCATCAGGTCACCGCCGATAATCCGGCGAGCCAGGGGAGTTTCCAGATGTGCCTGCAGATAGCGGCGCAGAGGTCTTGCCCCGTAGACTGGGTCGTAGGAGGCGTGGGCGATGAATGCTTTCGCCTTGTCGCTCACTTCCATATCCATCTTCTGGTCACTGAGACGTACGCGCAGTCCTGCAAGCTGCAGATCCACAATTTTTACAAGATCCTTCTCGAGCAGTGGTTTGAAGAGCACTGTTTCATCTACGCGGTTAAGGAACTCAGGTCTGAAATGACCGCGAAGGACGTTCATTACTCCTTCCTGAACACCGTTTTTGAACTCTCCGTCGGACTCGATTCCCTCGAGCATGAGCTGTGAACCGAGGTTGGAGGTCATGATGATGATTGTGTTCTTGCAGTCTACGGTGCGTCCCTGCGAATCAGTGATGCGTCCGTCGTCAAGAATCTGCAGCAGCACGTTGAAAACGTCACTGTGTGCCTTTTCGATCTCGTCAAAAAGTACAACGGAGTAAGGTTTGCGGCGTATTGCCTCAGTTAGCTGTCCTCCTTCATCATAACCGATGTATCCCGGAGGCGCTCCGATAAGGCGTGCAACCGCATGTTTTTCCATGTACTCGGACATGTCCATGCGCACTATATTCTCTTCACTGTCAAAGAGTGCTTCAGCAAGGGCCTTGCACAGCTCGGTTTTACCAACCCCGGTGGGGCCGAGGAAGATGAATGAACCTATGGGGCGCGAAGGATCTTTCAGTCCGGCGCGGGCGCGCAGCACTGCTTCGGATACAGCCCTCACGGCATCATCCTGCCCGATAACCCGGTCATGGAGGATTTCTTCAAGGCGCAGAAGCTTTTCGCGCTCACCTTCGACCAGCCGTTTAACCGGGATGCCGGTCCAGCGGGAGATGATCCCGGCAATATCGTCAGGTCCTACAAATTCCTTGAGCAACCGTTTGCTGTCGGCAGTAACTTTTTCGTCATCACCTTCGATATCTGTTTCAATGCCATCAAGCTGTTTCTGCAGACCGGGAAGTACGGAGTAGGTCAGCTCGGAAGCTCTCCCCAGGTCGCCTGCACGCTGGGCCTCTTCGATATCAATTCTGGTTTTCTCGATCTGGGCCTTGAGGTCGCGGACCTTGTCGATGGAACCTTTTTCCTTTTCCCACTGTTCAACCAGTTCAGACTGTTTGATCTTCATCTCGGTGAGGGAATCTTCCAGCTTCGACAGACGTTCCCGTGAAGCTGCATCCTCTTCCTTGCGCAGGGCTTCGCGTTCAATTTCGGCCTGCAGGATCTGACGGTTGATCTTGTCCAGTTCATAGGGCTGGGAGTCGATCTCTGTTCTGATCATGGCGGCAGCTTCATCAATAAGGTCGATGGCCTTATCAGGCAGCTGCCGATCGGTTATGTAGCGATCAGAGAGGCTGGCAGCCTCAACCAGAGCACTGTCGCTGATGCGTACACCGTGGTGAACTTCAAAGCGTTCTTTCAGTCCGCGCAGAATCGAGATGGTGTCCTCTACATTCGGTTCCTCAACCAGAATAGTCTGGAAACGGCGTTCGAGGGCCGGGTCTTTTTCAATATATTTTCTGTACTCGTCAGTGGTGGTGGCACCAATGCAGTGAAGCTCTCCACGTGCCAGCATGGGTTTGAGCAGGTTTCCGGCATCCATTGCCCCGTCAGTTTTACCGGCGCCGACAATGGTGTGTATCTCATCAATAAAGATGATGATCTGACCTTCGGATTCCTGAACTTCCTTCAGTACAGCCTTGAGGCGTTCTTCAAATTCACCGCGGTACTTTGCACCGGCAATGAGCGCACCCATATCGAGCATGAAGACGGTTTTGTCCTTCAGTCCTTCGGGCACGTCCTTTTTGACAATGCGCTGCGCAAGCCCTTCGATGATTGCAGTTTTACCGACCCCGGCCTCACCTATGAGGATAGGGTTGTTCTTTGTTCTGCGGGAAAGGATACGGATTACCCGGCGGATTTCTGAATCGCGGCCGATGACCGGATCAAGTTTGCCTTTACGGGCTTCTTCCACCAGATCGCGTCCGTATTTTTTGAGCGCGTCATAGGTTGCTTCCGGATTGTCGGTGGTCACGCGCTGGTTGCCGCGGATTGAAGTCATTGCTTCCAGCACCTTGTCCTTGGTCAGGCCGAAGGATTTGTTAACACGACCTGCACCGGTGGAACCATGCTCGTCCATTATGGCGAGGAAAAGGTGCTCCACGCTGATGAACTCGTCCTGCATGCGCTGGGCGATGTCTTCAGAAGCCACAATAATCCGGTTCAGCCGCTGGGTGACAAATACCTGACCTGGCTGGGCACCGGGACCGCTGACCTTGGGCAGCTTACCGATTTCTTTTTCTATTTCAGCCTTATAAGCTGCGGGATCGATAGATGATTTTTCGAGAATTTTGGAAACAATGCCTTTCTCCTGTTCCACGAGGGCAAGGAGAAGGTGTTCCACTTCAATCTGCTGCTGACCGTTTTTAACAGCCAGAGATTGAGCCGCAGCAATGGCGTCGTTGGTTTTCTGTGTGAATTTGTTCGGATCCATATAGAGTCTCCTTTTACTTTATGTAATTGACTCGCATTCAAGATTCTAAACTCACTTGTGACCCTTCAGGTCTCGAAATCCGGACGCACTTCTACTGTCCTCAAAGGGGAGGGCTTATCCTCCCCTTGAAGTTTTCCGGCAATATAGGCAGGAGTCTGAATCCTGTTAGTAGCTCGCAAGTCATTGCGTTTATTTTTTTAGATCAATTTTTTCATTTCTTCGAGCTGGGTTTCCAGCTTTTCAACCCTATCGAGCAGGTCCACTATGATGGAACCGCCGGTGGTGGTGATTTCGAGATCCTTGCGAAGCCTTGCAAGTTTTCCCATTCGATACAGGTCGCGTGTCTCGAACAGGTAGTGGCCGTCTCCGGTGGTCCCGGGAGTGATCCACTCCATACTGATCAGTTCAAGGACAGCAGCTTCATCCAGCCCGGTCATTTCCACAACCTGTGTGATAACCAGCCGTTTTGAGCTGCTGGGAGGCTGAGCTGCTTTTCTTTCTTTAATATCCATGATCAGCCTCCGTTAAAAAGATCTGGGGTTGAAGTCTGACTTTGCAGCCATTTCTTCCCAGATTTTTTTCATTTCTTCGGAATCATCCTTGGGAACCTGTACCATGATTCGTACGAACTGGTCGCCTTTTTTGGCTCCGCTTCCCAGGCCGCGGCCCTTCACACGCATTTTTTTACCGCTTCCGAGTCCCGCTGGAATATTCATTTCGATCATTCCGTCCAGAGTAGGCAGTTTGAACTTTCCGCCTAGGGCTGCTTCCCACGGAGCAAGGTTCAGATCCAGAATGACATTGTTTTCCTCAACCTTGAAATGAGGGTGCGGGGCCAGCCTGATTTTAAGGTACAGGTCTCCGCGCGGCCCGTCATGGGGGCCGGGTGATCCCTGACCTGCAAGGCGGATTCTCTGTCCGTCCTTGATTCCGGCAGGGATGTTGACGTCAAGGGTCTTGGACTGCACCATTGGGTGACCGCCGGGGCCGGTTGCGCGTTCCTGTACGGTTATGGATTTATGTCCGCCTTTGTAAGCTTCTTCCAGAGTCAGCTGCAGGGATGTTTCGGAGTCGTCACCTTTGCGCGGACGCTGCTGGAATCCGGCACCGCCGAAACCGCCACCTCCGAATCCTCCGCCTCCGAAGTTTGCTCCGCCGAATCCACCGCCGGCTCCGCCGAAGATGGTTTCAAAGAAATCGCTGAAGTCACCGCCTCCTGCTCCTCCGAAACCGCCGAAATTCATGTTCTCATAGCCCGGCGGGGGACGGAAATTCTGTCCGTGCTCCCAGTCTGAACCGAACTGGTCGTACATTTTGCGCTTCTCGGGATCCTTGAGGACTTCGTAAGCTTCGTTGGCTTCCTTGAATTTCATTTCCGCTTCCGGATTATCCGGGTTGAGGTCGGGATGATATTTTTTTGCAAGCTTTTTAAAAGCCTTGGCAATTTCATCCTGACTTGCGGAGCGGGAAACTCCCAGAAGTTTGTAGTAATCCTTATATTTCACGCTCATCTCTAAACTAACTCCTTGAATGATTGGACGATCAGTCTCCTCTCGTCACCATACCAAAATAATTCGTGGGCCGAGCAAGTCAAGCTTAATGATTGAATTTAGAGTCTACCATTTTAAATTTAAATCCGGTTTAAGCCTTAAACTGTATGGAATATGCGCTTCTGAGCTGACAGATAAATGTGCTGCTTCCGGCTTGGTTGTCTGTTGTCAACCCGGGGCCAATACCCATTTATAATACGCCGTTCTTGACTTATGTAGGATCTTAAGCAAGTCTTTATAAGAATTGAATGAAATTTTTATATTTTTCTAGTGTGTTACGTTCTTGCGCAACGGGGAAGGTATGCTGGGTGAGCGATTAGGACGAATGGTTTCGTGGAATACCGTTTTGACGTTTGTATATGTCATTGGAATTGTCGTTGTGTTTTTTACACTTACAGAACATCCAGATCATGTATGGCGCTTAATTTATTTCAGTTTTGTTCCGGTCATGCTTCTGGCCAGATTCAATTCCAGTCCCGTGGTAAAAAATATCAGTGCCTTTACCGCAATATCCATACTCGTCATAGGCGGCGTGCTCAGCCCGCTCCATGTTGAGGTGATTGAAGAGAGTTTCATTTTTGTTCCGCTTATGGTTCTAATACTTTATCCCGGTAAGGTATGGGCCATGGTTGCCGCCGTTTTTCTTTTGTTTCCCTATTTTTTCGGTTTTGAAAATGTACCTGTAGAAGACCTGATTGAGGATTGCATTGAAATTCTGCTGATTACCGGTTTTGCGAGTGTGATGACCATGTTTCAGCAGCGTTCACATAAGCTGATGCTTGGATACAGGGAAGAAAGCCGTACCGATTATCTTACTAATCTTGAAAACCGTCTGGCATACAGCAACGCCCTGAAATGGCTGGACAGTCTTTCAGTCGGGGAGCGTAAGAAGTACATTTTACTGCTCATCGACCTTGATGACTTCAAACGCGTGAACGATTTTCTGGGGCATCATTACGGGGATATCCTTCTAAAGCAGTTTGCCCAAAGGCTTGAGAGTATTGATTCCGGTCGCACTTATCGCATCGGTGGGGATGAGTTTGCCATCCTGATTGATGAAAGTGAAAGCATGGTCGGTTCCAGGCGGGTTGCCGAACTTATACAGGTTAAATCTTTAAACCCCTATAGACTGTTAAACCGGACAGTTAATATTAGTGCGAGCATTGGCATTGCTTCTTTTAATGAGGGTACAGAGTCGTCTGAAGACCTTGTGCGAAATGCAGATCTGGCCCTGTATCAGGCCAAGGTAATGGGGAAGAACAACTATATCTTCTTTGAGCAGGCCATGCTTGATTCCCGTCAGTTGGAGGATCGTATTGCAAGTGATATAGGGCAGGGCATTGCTGACGACCAGTTTTTTCTGGTTTATCAGCCCAAGGTGGATATGAGAACCGGCCAGATGGTAGGTGCGGAAGCCCTTCTTCGCTGGAGGCATCCCGAGTTGGGGCTTGTTACTCCTGATAAATTTATTCCTGTAGCTGAAAGTACGCGACAGATTCTTCCGCTTGGCAAGTGGGTGCTGGAGCATGCATGTATGCAGATTTCCAGCTGGAAGGATGCGGGGGTGTATCTCCCCGTCTCAGTCAATGTTTCCGCGGTTCAGCTTGAACACGATGATATGCTGGGAAATGTTCGCGGTATATTGTCTGATTATGAAATAGAACCTGAGTTACTGGGAATTGAGATTACTGAAACATCAATAATGGATAATGTTGAAATTGCAGTTTCGGTGCTTGAGAAAATCCGTGATGTAGGGGTCGCCATTTCCGTAGATGATTTCGGTGTTGCCTATTCATCTTTAAATCAATTGGTAAGACTTCCGCTGAATATACTTAAGATTGATAAAAGTTTTGTAGACAGCTGCCATTCCAGCCAGCGTGACAGGAAGCTCGTAAGCGCAATCATTCAGCTTGGACGCAATCTGAATATGGACATAGTTGCTGAGGGAGTTGAACTGGAATCGCAAAAGGAAGTGCTTCTTGAAGAAGGGTGCTTTGTTGCTCAGGGGTTTTACTTTCACCGCCCGCTTGATGGGGACGGGATCAAAAAACTTGCATTCAAATCCGCCTCTGTTCAGGGAAAAAAAAATTGAGGTTCCCGGAATTTATATAAGCGGTTTTGCTCCTTATTTGATTATTTTGTAGTCGTTAATTTTTCTGGTTAATATGAGGAAGTGTAGGCCGCTGCTGTTTTTGCTCCCAGCGGCAGGTGGATGTTTTCCAACTTTTTACCCAAAATATCTATGTCCAAAAATGTAGACGTCGTCATAAATGTTTTCGGCAAGGTGTATCAGACTGCGTTGTCCCTTCTTTCAATTACCGAGCATAGCGGACAGCACATCAATAAGATATATTTTCAGGAAGAAGCACTTACTGCTGAATATGAGCGAAGAACCCACCTGCGGACGTTGGAATATTTCGGGGACATCATTGAGCATTTCATCCCTAGCTATTGGAACGGGATTGATCCCAACGATCTGGAAAAGGCTGCTTCCGATGAGGAGTATCTGCTTTCCATCCGTTATCAGTACGGCTGGCACAGGTCCGAGTCCGGCCTTTTGCTGACCATACATAACGACATTGATGTACAGACGGATATCATTGCCAATCTTAAAAATGCACTGGGGGAACATACCGGTGTCGGTGAAATAGGACAGTGCTGGTGGTGTCCCGCTTTTCAGAACGGTCTTTGCGACTCGGAAAGATACACCGAGTTCAAACCATCCTATCAGTATCTGATGAAGATCTATAACAAAGATATGGATTATACCCAGCGCAGGGCATACAATCTTGGACTTTCTGATGAGTTCAAAGAAAATCCCTGGCCTCTGCCCGAGTGCAGGCTCAATGAATGGTGTGCCCTGATAAATATGGATAAAGCAGGGAAAGATACCATGCCCAATGGATCGGCAGCACCGTTCGGTGCAAGAATGCCGTCAGGAGCATGTATAGGTGAAAACTGGGATCGTCCGGTCTGTCTTGATGTGGGGGTACAGTGGTTCCGGGATATGCTGCACCTTGGGCACACTTTCGGGCACTATGATGTCAACAGAGATATGGTTCATGACAAGCGGGGCAGTGTGAAGCTTGATTCTGCCGAGGCTTATGTGAAAGCCGAAATGGCCGCTTTCGCGAAGCTTAACGAAAGGTATCCGGACTTTGTGTCTTTTATTCAGGAGTAGAAACATCTGCTCCCAGCATTTCTGATGCCGGGACGATTACTTTGGCAGGAATATTTCCTCCTTCACTTGTCTCACGCATATATTTGTAGCACAGCGCACCGATGTGGTAAAAATCGAAATTAACAATGCCGTGAAACAATCTGTCTTCGAGTAGTTTTTTCATCGGGAGGGGCGTATTTCCGGTTGCACATATCATGATCAATTTGTTGTAAAACAGTTCCTGTTTGTGGCTGGAAATTACCTTTCTGTATCCCTTGGCGTCAAGTATCGGCCAATGACCTACGGAAATAAAGACATCCGGTTTTATGTCATTTATTACTTTTTCTACCAATTGCAGTACTCTTTGAGTGCTGTCTCCTGCATTTAGTGGACTGAATGATGATTCATACCAGTTGTTTTCACCTTCGAGCCTCTTACCTTCCGGGAAGGCCGGGTCGTTGCTGAGTTCACATCTGATACCGTGGATTCTTTCCTGAAGATTTGTATCATGTCTGTCTGTCATTAAACATACCGTGCCGCCCTTCGGTTTTAATCTGCGCGCTATGTCTGCCAGCTTTTTGCCGATTATGCTGTTATCCGGACCTATATACATTAGGGTGGGCTGCAGGTCTCCTGCTTTGAAGTTGGAATCAAAGGTAATGAGGGGAATATCCTTGGCGGATCTCCTGATGGTGCATGCAAGTGTTTTTGAGTGGACAACAGATACTGCAAGTCCGGATAGTTTGTGCTCTTCTACGGCAGCCTCCAGTGCTGCTGCCTGCCTGCGGGGATGGGCAGGCCCTTTGGAGCTGATATCTATGCACATATCCCCGTTTTTCTTTGCTGCTTCTGCGCACCCTGCTGCAGCTAACTGGAAATTGAAATCGTCACCATTTTTACCGAGCAGCGCATATATTTTACCCTTCGAATATCCGGGAGTAGGGTAGAGTATGGATATCGCGGCGATAAAAATTATTAAGGCTCTATGGATACTGGCTTTATTGCGCATGCTGTGTCTCAGTTTATAAAACAGTTATCTGTTTTATAAAGGTACTTCACAACTGGGGCCAGCACAAGGGGATTAGTAAAAAGAGTCCGGCTGAAGGTGAATATTAAAAATCGAAGTGCAGCAGGTGGACGGTATAAATAAATACAAAGCTAAAAGTCCTCAGGAAATTCGTAATCCTTCTTTTCCGGCACATAGCAGTAGACGCATCGGTCCTTGCGGACAAAGAGACGTATCATCAGCATTCCGGCAATGAATCCGCCGACGTGGGCTGCCCATGCAACCCTTTCCGCTGAGGCAGTGAAGTGGTCAGAAACACCGGAGACGACCTGAATCAGGAACCACAGCCCAAGGAACAGTCCGGCAGGAATCTTGAAAAAAAACGGTATGATGATCACTGGAAAGAGGGTTAATACCTTCCCGTGCGGATAGAGCATCATATAGCCGCCCATTATACCGGCAACAGCTCCGGATGCCCCGATTACCGGAGCACTGGCCGTAGGGTCGATAAACATCTGCACCCCTATGGCAGCCAGCCCGCAGGCCATGTAAAATATTATGAATCTCCAGTGTCCGACGGCGTCTTCAATGTTGTCGGCAAAAATCCAGAGCATCCACATGTTGAGAATAATGTGCAGCCAGCTGCTGTGCAGAAACATGTAGGTGAAAAGGGGTAGGGTTCCGGTATCAGGATACCCCGCTGCCACAGCCCATTCAGGTTGAAAGAACCTTGCCGGTACCACTCCGAGAAGGTGAAATAGAACCAGGCGGCCCTGTGGTGTGAGCATTTGTTCAAAAAGAAAAACAACAATATTTATGACTAGGATTGTTCTTAATACATACGGGGTGATCAGGCAGGGGACGTTATCGCGGATCGGGATCATGTGCTGGCCTTTGTGCTTGGTTCAATAAAATTACAAGTTGCTGATACCCTATCAAAAAAGAATAGCGATCACTATTGGTGAAATGCCAAAAAAATCCCCGCCGCAGAAGCGACGGGGAAATGACGAGATTGAGTTGGTAGGTAAACTAGGGTTACTCACTCCCTAAACACAAAACCTGATGCCGAAAGCGGGGTTGGACCTCTCGTAGAATTCTCTTATGTCAAATGGACTTGCATCCTAACAATTAATTTATGTTCATTCTTCCGACTACGGCCCTGACCATCACCTCAGGTCTCAATTAAAAAATAAGAACTGGTGACGGCAAGTCAATACTCAGTTAGCCGGGATCAGTCCTTTTTTGGGCTGAAAAGCTGCTCCAGAAAATCTATGAAGTTATTTTCTTTATCTTTACGCAGTGTTGCAAGTTTATCAAGAACACACATGGTTTCTTTTTTTAGCTTATCAAGGTCTGCGTCATTATCGATAACTGCAGTGCAGCAGTCGAGCTTGGCTTTTTCATCCCATTGCCATGAGTCGAATACAGCGAGGATTTCAGCCGGAAGGTTGCGTTTTTCACGTAGTTCCCCGGTGCGCTTTTCTGCCGGGCAGTGCACACCGACTACTGCGTCCACGAGCTTTTGAGTATGCCATCCGCCTTCCAGTAGCAGGGGGACTTCCGCCACTGCAATTTCATCGGCGGTATGTTCGGCGAAAAATTCCTCCGCTTCATGCTCTACAATTGGATGGACAATATTCATTATCTCGCGGCGCAAAGGTTCATCATCACGCATGGCAGCGAACAGTCCCTGCTTGTCGATGTCCCCGGTTTCATGGTCAATGAACCTGTTGCCGAAGCGTTGACGAATGAGTTCCCAGGCAGCGCCGTCTTTTTCATAGGATCTGGCTACTGATTTGTCTGCACTGAAAGTGGGAATCCCCAGTTTCTGCATGATGCCGAGCACAGCTGATTTTCCGCAGCAGGGCATGCCTATCAGCCCTGTGCGCTGTACTGATTTATTCAGTTCCCTTAGCAGGGTGATGAAATCTTCAGGCGGGGGCAGCTGAAAACTCAGTTCCTCACCTGATTCCGGATGATTGAAGTTCAGGCTGTAGGCGTGAAGCATCTGGCGTCGGCAGAGATCGGCAAGGGGCTTGTTTTCGCGTTCAAGGTTTGCATGCTGCTGAGAACCGTAGACCTGATCACCAAGCAGGGGATGGCCTATGTGGGCCATGTGCACCCTGATCTGATGGGTGCGTCCGGTATGGATTTTAACTTTAACCAGACTGGCGCGTTTTGCGGGGTCCGACCAGAGTACTTCGTAGCTGGAGCGGGCGTATCGTCCGCCTTTAAGGATTACAGCCATCTTGGTTTTGTGTACCGGATGGCGTCCCATGGGTTCTTCGATTTCACCGAATTCTCTTTCTGGAACCCCGTGTACGATGGCAAGATAGGTTTTGCTGACCTCACGTTCGGCAAAAGCCTCGGACATGGCGAGGCGGTCATGTTCATTAAGGGCCACCGCAATCAGTCCTGAGGTAAATTTGTCCAGACGATGAACTATGCCCGGACGCCACTGATCCATTTCCCTGATCTGGGGAAAGTGATGAATCAGCCTGTGTACAAGTGTGTCCGTCGGACAACTTGGAGCAGGATGGGTGGTCAGTCCTGCCGGTTTGTTGATTATGGCGATGCGTCCGTCGTTAAACAGAATCTCCAGTGCTTTGTCTTCAGGGATAAGAGTGGTTGTTTCTGCCTCTCCGCTCAAGCTGAGTTTTTCATCCCCATTCAATTTCAAATTGGGCTTGGTGCATACCTTACCGTTGACAGTGGCGTTGCCGGCTTTAATCCAGTCTTTTACCTTTCCGCGGGAAACTCCTTCTTCTTCAAGGGCGGTTCCCCAGAATTTATCAAGGCGTGTGTTGCGTTCGGAGCTGGGAACGGTTCGTTCCCATGCCGGATTCAGATTATCTTCAGAATGGAGGTCGTCTTCGTTATTATACATGTCATTTATTCCGTATTTAGGTTATATTCATATTCATTAGTTGAAATTCGGCTTAAGTTTTCCTGTTATGCCGGATAGATGAGGCTTAGCTGGAAAATATGTTAAAAACGTCTTGACCGTGATATTCGTGTCTTATATAAACACGAGGTTTTGACTTTTGGGAATTTATTTCGAAATAACATACATCAACTTGGCATACAGGAGGCACCGTGGCGGTACATGTGGTAGACCATCCTTTGGTAAGACACAAGCTCGGCATTCTCCGTGAAGACGGCATCAGCACTAGCCGTTTTCGCGCACTGGCTCAGGAAATTTCAAGACTCCTCACCTATGAGGCCACCAAAGACCTTGCAACCGAACCAAAAACCATCAAAGGCTGGGCCGGCGATGTTGAGGTAGAGGAAATCAAGGGTAAAAAAATCACCGTAGTTCCCATCCTCAGGGCTGGACTCGGCATGATGGATGGTGTCCTCGACATGGTCCCCGGTGCTCGTGTCAGCGTTGTCGGTTTCTACCGTAATGAAGAAACATTGCAGCCTGTAGAATATTACGTCAAGCTTGCCAGCAACATTGATGAGCGTATTGCGCTTATTCTTGATCCCATGCTCGCAACCGGCGGAACCCTGCTGGCTACCATCGAACTGCTCAAGAAAGCAGGTTGCACCAATATCAAGGGTCTTTTCCTTGTTTCTGCACCCGAAGGCATTGAGAAAATCGTCAGCGCGCATCCCGATGTAGACATCTATACTGCGTCCATTGACGAAAAACTCAATGATGTCGGATATATTCTTCCCGGTCTCGGCGACGCGGGCGATAAGATATTCGGCACTAAGTAAAATATACTTTTCAGGCACCACACGGTGCCTTTTTTTTGGATTAATATTCTCTGCAATGAAGCATTTGAGGTCTGCTGCGGTCCTGCGGATGCAAAGTGGAATAAATGATTCTCTTTAAAATACCTTTCCGGGGTATGTTTTTGCGGAAAATATGGCGTTCTTTTCAGGAAATTTTTGAGGGAGAAAAAATGAGCATTCACAGTACTGATTATAACTTTCGGGCAAAAGACATTGTCCTTGGCGCGCAGATGCTTTTCGTAGCCTTCGGCGCTCTGGTTCTTGTTCCGCTTCTGACCGGACTTGATCCCAACGTGGCTCTGTTTACCGCAGGTGCCGGTACACTGGTCTTTCAGGTCATCACCAAGGGTAAGATTCCTGTATTCCTTGCGTCTTCCTTTGCCTTCATTGCACCTATCATCTACGGTGTGCAGACTTGGGGTATCCCTTCCACCATGTGCGGCCTTGCTGCTGCGGGTCTTTTCTATGTGGTTCTCAGTTTTCTCATTCGCTGGCGCGGAGCAGAAGTGCTCAAAAGAATTCTGCCTCCGATTGTTACCGGCCCGGTCATCATGGTTATCGGCCTGATTCTGGCTCCCGTTGCTGTTTTCATGGCAGTAGGTAAAACCGGTGACGGTTCCGCCGTGCTTGTTCCCGAAAAAACTGCACTCATCATTTCGATGGTTTCCCTCTCCGTTACTGTTGCTGTTTCACTTCTCGGTAAAGGATGGCTGAAGCTTGTGCCCATCCTTTGCGGTATTGCAGCCGGTTACGCTGTTTCCCTGTTCATGGGACTGGTCAACTTTGATGCGGTAGCAGCTGCGCCATGGATCTCCATGCCCAACTTTTCCGCTCCCGAGTGGAACCTTGAGGCGATCCTGTTCATCGTTCCTGTGGCAATTGCTCCTGCAATTGAGCACTTCGGTGATGTTCTGGCTATCAGTTCCGTTGCCAACAAGGATTACGTTAAAGAACCCGGCATCCAGAACACCATGCTTGGCGACGGTCTGGCCACTTCCCTGGCCGCACTGCTCGGCGGTCCTCCTAACACCACTTATTCCGAAGTAACCGGTGCGGTCGCCCTGACCAAGGCATTCAACCCCGCAATTATGACCTGGGCGGCTATTGTAGCCATCGCCCTGGCTTTCTGTGGAAAGGTCGGAGCGTTTCTGTCCACCATTCCCGTGCCGGTAATGGGCGGCATTATGGTGCTGCTTTTCGGTGCAATCATGGTTGTCGGCATGAACACTCTTGTTCGCGCCGGTGAAGACCTCATGGAAGCACGTAACCTTGCCATTGTGGCCCTGATTGTTATTTTCGGCGTCGGCGGTATGTCCGTGCCTACTCCGTTCAGCGATGAATTCCGTCTCGGAGGAATCGGTCTTGCCGGTATCCTCGGCGTATTCCTGAACCTTGTATTGCCGCAGCCAAAGAAGTCTGAATAAAAAGAAGTCCTGTCAACCGGGTCGTCCGGTTGATTTCCTATAGAGACTTGTGAGAGACATGTGCCCGGGCAGCGTGATACGTTGTCCGGGCACAGTGTTTTATTCTTCTCCATTGATGAACTTTTGCAGAGTCCTGTTTTTCATAGCGGTCTGAGAGTTCTTTCAGGGATTCTCCCCATGTCTGTGCAAGACGGGAGAAAGAGATTATTAAAAGAAAAATGTTGTCTCCCTGCGGCTTTGTTTTTGTGAAGTTGCTTTCTTTGCAGGCCGTCGGGGGCGTTACTTGTAACAATCTTGCATCCGGTTGGAATACCGGTTGTTACAATAAATGTGTAAGTATCGGAGAATTAAAATGGATTCAGGTCTTCGTTATCCTGATTTGAAAGAGCTCTCAGCGGGCCGCAAGGTTGCCATGGCTGTGAGTGGAGGAGCGGACAGTCTGCTGTCGCTGGTTTTGCTCAGGGAAAGCGGCGCGGACGTTTTTGCCATGCACGGCTGTTTTCTCGGTCAGGAAAAAGCAAAGCCTGCAGTAGAGGGGCTTGAGAAGCGCTGCGCAGAGCTGGGAGTTGACCTGCACGTCTTCGATCTTACAGATAAATTTGATGAGCTTGTGGTGGAGCCTTTTGTGCAGGATTATCTCAAAGGCAATACCCCTAATCCATGTGCCTTGTGCAACCCGGAAATCAAATTCGGAGCTTTGGGAAATGCCGCCCGCGAGCTTGGTGCCGAACTTCTCGGAACCGGACACTATGTACGTATGGCAGAGCATGGCGATTTTGGTCACGTACTGGCCCGTGGCGCGGATATGGGCAAGGATCAGAGTTATTTTCTGTCTCTGGTTCCAAAGGTCGATCTTCTGCGGGGGGTATTCCCCCTGGGAGGCCACAGCAAGGATCAGACTTATGCTGAGCTGGATAAAAGGAATGTGGAAATCCCGCTGCCGTCTGAAAGTCAGGAAATCTGTTTCGTACCTGACGATGATTACAGACAATTTTTGATCGACCGTAAAGTTAAGCTTCCCGGTCCGGGAAATGTGGTTCTTACTTCAGGCAAGGTTATCGGTAAGCATCAAGGTTTGTGGCGCTATACCCAGGGGCAGCGCAAAGGTCTTGGTATTGCATGGAAGGCCCCGCTTTACGTTCTTGATAAGAACATGAAACGCAACTTGCTGATTGTCGGCACGCGAGACGAACTTGACGCCGAGGGTTGCGTGGCGGACAGCTTTAACTTTCTGGTGGAATTCAACCAGTGGCCAGAACAGGTTTTTATTCAGACCAGATACCGTCAGCGATCCAAGCCCGCAAGGGCCAGACTGAACGGCGGGAAAATGTATTTTGATTTTATTGAGTCGCACACAAAGCCCACACCCGGGCAGATTGTTGCGGCCTATACAGAAGATGGAGCTGTGCTCGGAGGTGGGATCATCCGGGGCTAGCTCCGGGAGTTGGTACCCTTGATTATCGAGACAGACAGACTTGTTTTGCGTGCACTTAAGGAAGAAGATGCCGGTTTCTTTTCTTCCATGATGAAAGACCCTGCGGTCTATAAATATATCCTGAAACAGGAGCCGTGGTCTGACAGTAAAATCGGTCTGCTGTTTCGCAGGCAGCGCGAGATACTGACGGAGCGCGGTTTCTGCCTTTACGGCGTTGTGCTCAAGGGAAGCCGTCAGCTTACGGGATATTGCGGTCTTCAACCTCTGGAGTGTTTTTCGGAATCCTTTGCGGATGAGGTTGGGGCCAGCTGGGCTTTTCATCCGGACTACTGGGGCATGGGTTTGGCAACTGAAGCTGCCCGCGCAGTGCTGGAGCAGGCTTTTGCTCGTACAGCTCTTGAAGATGTTAAAGCGTTGATTCATCCTGCCAATAGAGGATCTATGCGTGTTGCAGGGAAGCTCGGGTTTCAGTTTGAGGATCTGGTTTTCCGCAATAACAGGTTGCGCCTGATGTATTCTGTTCCTAGATCGGCTTTTGAAGATGTTTTTCCCAATTATCGCGAGCCGTTCTCCTATGCCGTTTCGGGTGGGGCTCTGGGGTGTTAGGATGAGTGTCCTTTCTTCGCCTGCAAATGGGAAGTGCTGTCTGAAAAGGTGTTTTTGATCTGCTAATCAAAATTTTGTTCGGATAAAAAATAAGATATTACGGATTTTTACAGTTGTATGTGTTAGAAATTATACTTCTCGGGTTGACCTTTGTTCCACTGAGGGGTATTACCTGTCCTAACGAGCGACGGTTACAAGCGTGTTTCCGTTGAAACGTTCTGAACTCGAAAGGGTCGAGAGCCGGTTACAGACCGGACAAATACTTAACTGAAGCTGATACTTAACAAGTAGTTTACATGGCAAAGGAAAAAAGAATACCGAAGCACAAGGGCGTATATATCCTGCCCAACCTGCTCACCGTGGCTAGCCTCTTCTGTGGCTTTCTCTCGATGAACTGGGTTGTGGAAGGAAATTACGAGATGAGTGCTGTAGCCATTCTGGTGAGCTGTCTGTTTGACGGTCTCGACGGAAAGGTTGCCAGGTTGACCGGTACAAGCAGTGAATTCGGCGTACAGTTGGATTCTCTTGCGGATGTGGTCGCCTTCGGTGTTACTCCTGCGTTCATGATCTATCAGTGGCAGCTCCATCAGTTCGGCAGACTGGGCATGCTGGCAGCCTTCTTATTGGTTGCCTGTGGTGCGCTCAGGCTCGCTCGTTTTAATGTCCAGGCGGCATCCACTTCCAAAGCCCATTTCATCGGGCTGCCCATTCCCGCGGCAGGTTGTACCCTGGCGACCCTGATCCTGTTCAATCCCTACATTCCCGAAAGCCTTGCCCAGAGCGTACTGCCCATGTTCACTCTGGTATTGGTGTATTGCCTCGCATTTCTCATGGTGAGTACCGTTCGTTACAACTCTTTCAAAGAAGTTGGAATGTTCAAAGCTCATCCCTTCAGCGCCATGGTAACCGTCATTGCTCTTTTCGCAATGGTTGCCTCACAGCCCAAATTTCTGGGTTTCATTATTTTTGCCGGTTATATTATTTCCGGTCCTATTTACACTGTTTTCTTTCTATCCCGCAGAAGCAGTAAGCTACTAGGAAAGTCCTCCAAAGAATTGTCATAAGCTTGTCGTGCGGTTTTAACACCTCACATCTGCTTATAAGGTACCAGAATTCTTTAGGGGACGTTAATTCCGACGGCTTAACTAGATTCCTGTTACTTTCTTTGTATAATTCGTATAGCATGCAATAGGTTTATCCTGTTGCAGGTCTTTCATAGGAGATAGAAAATGTCTGATAAAGTATATATCTTTGATACTACCCTGCGTGATGGTGAACAGTCCCCCGGTGCAACAATGAACATGGCTGAGAAAATTTCCATGGCCCGCCAGTTGGAAATGCTCGGAGTTGACATTATCGAAGCCGGTTTCCCCGCAGCAAGTCAGGGTGATTTTGAAGCTGTAACTCAGATAGCCAAATCCGTCGGAGATATCCAGGTTGCCGGCCTCTGCCGGGCTCTGCCAGCTGATATTGATCGTGCGTTTGAAGCGGTTAAACATGCAAAAAATCCCAGGATTCATACATTTGTAGCTACTTCAGACATCCACATGAAGTACAAGTTCAACAAGGAGCCGGAGCAGATTCTGGAGATGGCCCGCAAAGCCGTTCGACATGCAGCAGCCCTGACTCCCAATGTTGAGTTTTCCGCTGAAGATGCTTCCCGTTCACGCTGGGATTTTCTGGCTGAGATTGTTGAAATAGCGATTGCTGAAGGTGCTACCACCATTAACATTCCCGATACCGTGGGATATGCCCAGCCTGATGAATTCGGCAAGCTGATCGAATACCTGCTCAAAAATGTTCCTAACAGTGGTAAAGCTATTTTCAGCGTTCACTGCCACAATGATCTCGGGTTGGCTGTTGCCAATACTCTGGCTGCTATCAAGGCCGGAGCCCGTCAGGCGGAAGTTACCCTGTCGGGTATTGGTGAACGGGCCGGTAACGCTGCATTGGAAGAAGTCATCATGGCTTTGCACACCCGCAAGGACTACTATGATGTGGACACTTCCATTGTAACCGAGCAGCTCTTTCCCTCCTGCCGCAGACTCGCATCAACCATCGGTCAGCCCATTTCCCCTTACAAAGCCATTGTCGGCGCAAACGCATTTGCACATGAATCCGGAATCCATCAGGACGGTATGCTCAAGAACCGTCAGACTTACGAGATTATGACCCCCGAATCCATCGGCAAGAAGGGGACATCGATAGTTATCGGTAAGCATTCCGGGCGTAATGCTCTGGGGGCCAAACTCAGAGAGATGGGTTATGAACTCAACGATGATCAGATTGCAAGAGTCTTTGCTGCAGTTAAGTCATTGGCTGATAAGAAAGAAGAAATTTACGATGAGGACGTGGAAGCACTGGTACTTGAAGAAGCTTACCGCATCCATGATCTGTACCGGGTAAAAGATCTCTCCGTGTTCTCCGGTACTGCCGGGGTTTCCCCGCATGCAGCCATCGTGCTGGAAGATTTCAGCAAGGATAAAGATAATCCTGAAACAATTCAGGAAGTGGGCTTCGGCGATGGTCCAATCAACGCTGTATTCTCCACCATTGATAAAATGGTCGGCAGAAGCCCTAAATTGGAACTCTATTCCGTTAACGCAGTTACCGGCGGTATCGATGCGCAGGGTGCTGTAATGGTCCACATTTCCGACGACGGATTTAAATCAATCGGGCGCGGTTCTGACGAAGATATTATTGTCGCCAGCGCCAAGGCCTACATCAACGCCATAAACAGGGTCGAACGTATGAAACAGGAGAAAAATAATGCCTAAAACATTAGCTGAGAAGATTTTACAGGCGCATACCGAAGAAACCGTGAAAGAAGCGGGCCAGATTGTCCGCTGCAACGTTTCCATGGTTCTTGCCAATGATATTACCGCTCCTCTCGCAATTAAATCTTTCAAGGCTATGGGTGCCGATCAGGTCTTTGACAAAGACAAAGTTGCCCTCGTCTGCGACCATTTTACACCCAACAAGGACATTGATTCTGCTGAGCAGGTCAAGGTTGTCCGTGATTTTGCCCACGAAAAAAACATCACTCACTATTATGAAGGTGGTGAAGTAGGGGTTGAACACGCACTTCTGCCCGAACTGGGCCTTGTCGGTCCCGGAGATATCGTAATCGGAGCCGACTCCCACACCTGTACATACGGCGGTCTTGGTGCCTTTGCCACCGGCATGGGCTCAACTGACATTGCTGGCGGTATGGCTCTTGGTGAAACATGGTTCAAAGTCCCCCCGACCATCAAGGTGGAGATTGAAGGAACTCCCGGCAAGTACATCGGCGCCAAGGATTACATCCTCAACCTTATAGGCACCATCGGTGTTTCGGGCGCTCTGTACAAGGCTCTCGAGTTCAGCGGTTCCGTAGTTGATGATCTTTCCATTGAAGGTCGCATGACCATCGCCAACATGGCGATTGAAGCAGGCGGAAAAGTTGGGCTGTTCCCCGTTGATGCAAAGACTCTTGAATACTGCAGGGCTGCAGGGCGTACCGGTGACGTGGAAATGACCGCTGATGCAGGTGCAACCTATGAGCGGGTGGTCAAGATTGATGTCACCGGCATGAAACCCCAGATTGCCTGCCCGCATCTGCCGGATAACGTAAAGCCTGTTGATGAAGTTAAAGACGTTCAGATTCACCAGTCTGTCATCGGTTCCTGCACAAACGGACGTATTGAAGACCTGCGTGTTGCAGCTGCAGTCCTCAAGGGGCAAAAGGTTAACAAGAATGTTCGCCTCATCGTTCTGCCTGCAACTCCGACTATCTGGAAGCAGGCTCTCAGGGAAGGACTCATTGAAACTTTCATGGAATGCGGCGCGATTGTAGGCCCGGCAACCTGCGGACCCTGCCTCGGCGGCCACATGGGTATTCTTGCCGGTGGTGAAAGATCCATCGCAACCACCAACCGTAACTTCAAGGGTCGCATGGGCAGCCTCGAGAGTGAAGTTTTCCTCTCCAGCCCTGCAGTTGCTGCAGCTTCAGCCATCACCGGTATCATTACCGATCCCGAAGCTCTGTAGTAATATTCCTCCGGCGGCGGTTTAAATCCTTTTGGCAAGGGTTTAAAGTTCCTGCAACAGCCTGTCTTGGTTCCGCCGCTGTGTATATGACATTGTCATTAGAAGAATTATTAATCGGTTCAAGTTTCTATCGGGTTATAAGATACCCAAGGAGAATTAATATATGTCTATAAAAGGTACTGCACACAGAGTCGGGGCGCATATCGATACTGATGCGATCATCCCTGCCCGTTTTCTGGTTACTACCGATCCTGATGAACTGGGCGCAAACTGCATGGAAGGTCTTGAAGAAGGCTGGATCAAGCGCGTAAAACAGAACGACATCATGGTTGCCGACGAGAACTTCGGCTGCGGTTCCTCCCGTGAGCACGCACCTATCTCCATCCTCGGTGCCGGGATTCCCGTAGTTGTTGCCAAAAGCTTTGCCCGCATTTTTTACCGTAACGGTTTCAACATGGGCCTTATCCTTCTTGAAGTAGGTGATGATTTTGAAAAGCTCGGTGACGGTGATCAGCTTGAAGTGGATGCCCAAAAGGGTGAGATCAAGAACCTGACCACCGGCGAAGTTGTTACCTGTGCCCCGGTTCCCCCCTTCATGAAAGGTATACTCGATTGCGGCGGACTGGTTGAATACGTAAAGGACCGTTTGTCCAAATAAAAGGATCAGCCTATGAAGCGGTTCCTTGCAGCAGCACTTATCTTTTTTTGCGGAGACACTTCATCCTACGCCGATGATGTGTACGGCTGTATAATCAATGAAAGTCCGCTGCCGGTAAAAGGAACCATTGTTTCACAGAATTCGACTATTCCGTTTGCGGTTCAGGGCAGTTATGTCTGGTGTAGCTTGATACCTGAAGGAGACTATTCCGTCATAACGGCAGATTTCAGTTTTCACGGGCATTTTAATGCCTCCTGGCAGCATACGGTAGGAAGTGCTGGAGAGAAGAAGCTTCACTGGGTTATAAAAATCAGAGAAAAGGATTTGAAATGAAAATATGCGTAATGCCCGGCGATGGTATCGGGCCGGAGATCATGGCTCAGGGCGTTAAAGTCCTCGAAGTAATCGGCGAAAAATTCGGACATGAATTTGAAGTTACCGAAGCCCTCATAGGCGGCGCAGCTATTGATGCCACCGGTGGACCTCTTCCCGAGGAAACCGTTAAGGCCTGTAAGGAGTCCGACGCTGTTCTGCTTGGTGCTGTTGGCGGACCCAAGTGGGATACCATTGATCCTGCCATCCGTCCTGAAAGAGGCCTGCTTGGCATTCGTAAGGAACTTTCCCTGTTCGCAAACCTGCGTCCTGCCGCTCTTTTCCCGCAGCTCAAGGATGCATGTTTTCTGCGTCCAGATATCGTGGAAAAAGGTATCGACGTCATGGTTGTTCGTGAGCTGACCGGCGGTATCTACTTCGGCGAGCCCCGCGGCACCAAAGTGGAAAACGGTGAGCGCATGGGTTACAACACCATGGTTTATTACGAGCACGAAGTTAAGCGCATCGCCAAGGTTGCTTTTGAAGCTGCCCAGAAACGCAAAAAGAAGCTTTGCTCCGTTGATAAGGCCAACGTACTTGATGTTTCCCGTGTATGGCGTGAAATTGTCATTGAAGTATCCAAGGATTACCCTGATGTTGAACTGACCCACATGTATGTGGATAACGCAGCCATGCAGCTTGTTCGCGATCCTTCTCAGTTCGACGTTATCGTTACCGGTAACCTCTTCGGTGACATTTTGTCCGATGAAGCTTCTGTTATCACCGGTTCCATCGGCATGCTTCCCTCCGCATCAATCGGTGCTTCCAACCCCGGTCTCTACGAACCCATCCACGGTTCCGCACCGGATATCGCAGGCGAAGACAAAGCCAACCCTCTGGCAACCATTTTGTCCATTGCAATGATGCTTCGCTACTCCTTCAACATGGCTGAAGAAGCAGATTGCATCGAAGCTGCCGTTGAAAAGACTCTTTCCGAAGGTCTGCGGACCGGCGACATCATGGATGAAGGCGGTAAACTTGTAGGCTGCACAGAAATGGGTGCTTCCGTAATCAGAAATCTTTAATAAGATATTCAGCTGAGCATTTTCAGCTGGCTTTCAGAGATAATCAACCAGCCCCTGCTAGAGCAGGGGCTGGTTTTTTTATGAAGTTTTCAGCAATGCCACTGGATAGATTCAGGTTCAGGAAAGGCTTGGGTTGGGGAAAATTTATGTTTGTGTCAATAAGGGCTTATTTTAAGTCTTCTTTGGGCGATTAATTAGCCCTGAAAATATCCCAACTGAGTTTGTCCTGTCCTATTAAACTGAATTGATTGATGAATAATAATGGCCTCCTTTATGCAGTAATGAAAGTAACTTTAAAATTCATTCAGGAGGAAATTATGATAATTGCAGTAAGTGCAAACAGCGATAATGTTAACGAGCAGATGGAGCCTCGCTTTGGCAGGGCTGCCGGATTTATGTTGTTTAATTCCGAAACAAACTCTTTTAGCTATGTAGAGAATTCTGCAAACAGCCAGCTTGCTCAGGGAGCAGGGATTCAGACTGCTCAGATGCTGGCTGATCACAATGTTGAAGTAGCCATATCAGGTCGGTTCGGTCCTAAGGCCCTAGCCGCGATGGAGCGGGGAGGCATTGAAATGGTTGAGCTTGACGGCGTAACTGTCCGGCAGGCTGCGGAAAGTTACCTGAGCAGGCAGCCTAAGGGTAGTGGTAAGACAGGTGGAGATCTGTCCGCCCGTGATGAAGTCAATTATCCCGGCCCGGGAACTGCACGATGCAGGGCAGCAGGAGGTTCCGGCAGGGGCCTTGGACGCAGTCGCGGTGGCAGGGGGATGGGATCCGGAAGAGGTCTTGGTGGCAGAGGCGCAGGCGCAGGTCGCAACTGGTAGTGCGTCATCAAACCCATAAGGTGCAGAAATGAAAATCGGTTTGATACGTTGTGAAAAAAATGAAGCTAAATGTCCCCTGACCAATTGCATTAAATGTTATTCCGAAAAGAGTCAGGCTTTTGAAAGGTATGACGAGAGTTCATTAATCGGTATTTTTACCTGTCGATGTCCGGGGGACAACTTTTCAGAGATGGTAAAAGTGTTGAAAGTCAGGGGAGCTGAGGTCGTACACATTGTTACATGTACAGTTGCGGGCAGAGAAGACGGCCGCTGGGTAATAGGTGATGGTTTTTGTGAATGTATTGAAGAGTTGTCACGCAGTGCTGCAAAGGAGTGCTGTATCCCGGTGGTGATCGGGACAGCTCATCTGCCTGAAGGATATTCACCTGTGCATTTTGAATAGTGGTTAAAAAAGCTTATGTTTATAAAATCAGAAAGCGGAGGATGTTCAGTCCCCCGCTTTTTTTAGATCTCAATGAAATCAAGGTCCGGAATCCGGCTTATCTGGCCGGTTTTTAAAAGATACTTGGCGAAAACTTTAAGTCCCTCAAGTTCTTTCTCTCCCAGATCGTAAACCAGTCCATCGTAGTAGGAGCGGGCTTCTTCAAGGTTGAGCATACTGTGCTCAGCTGTAAGCTTGCACACCTGCTCAATATTAGCCTGTCCCCACTGCTTGCCTTTGATAAGAGAGCGAATTGCCTGCTTAACATCCTCACGCTCGGCAACATCACGGCGTACCAGCCAGATACCGAAAATAAAAGGCAGTCCGGTCCAGCGTAGCCACTCTTCTCCCAGATCAAATATGTACGGGTAGTCCTCGTGCTTGCGCAGGTTGAGGGCTTCGTCGCCGATGCAGAGGATCGCCTCAGGGCGTTTCCCGGCTTCCAGCTGCTCGGTGGCATTACCTGTTTTGTAAGTGGGATTGAGCGGTATGTATTCAGTCAGCAGAATCTTCAGCAGTGCGGCGGACGTATGGGTCTGCGCGCTTACAAGGATATCGCAACCCTTGAGCTGCTCCAGTGGTTTGTTGCTGATCATGATAACCGACTGCACAGGCCCGCGGCTTCCGATAGCAAGGTCGGGCAGCAGCAGATACTGATCAGAATGGCGCAGATACTCGACACAGGAGTTTGACGAGATATGCATGAGTCCTTCGGACATCATGGTATTTAGCTGTGCGGGCGGTCCGTACACGAACTCAAAATTATTCTCTATCATCCCCTCTTCAAGCGGGTGGTAGATAGGCAGTACGTTCAGGTATGAGATTCGCCCTACTTTTACTTTATCCATCCTTGGCCTCTGCAAGTGTGTAGTCCATGAGACGCTGTCTGGGAACGAATCCGGCTTTTTGAATCAGGTTGTGGATTTCCTTTTCGGAAAGCCTGAAGCTGACGCCCGCAGCCTTCACAACGTTTTCTTCAATCATGGTTGAACCGAAGTCATTGCCGCCGTAGTAGAGTGCAAGCTGTGAAATCTTCGGTCCCATTGTAACCCATGAAACCTGAAGGTTATCAAAGTTGTCCAGCACAATACGGGAGACTGCCAGCATGCGCAGATATTCCACGCTGGTCATTTTACGGGCGTTGGGGATATTTGTGTTATCCGGCTGGAAGGTCCAGGGGATGAATGCTGTGAAACCTCCGGTACGGTCCTGAACCTCGCGCAGGGCGAAAAGGTGTTTCACACGGTCTTCCACGGTTTCTTCATGACCGAACATCATGGTTGCGGTTGTGCGAAGACCAAGATTGTGTGCTGTCTCCATAACCTCCAGCCACAATCCGGCAGAGCATTTTTTGGGTGCAATCTTCTTGCGCACTTCGTCCACGAGAATTTCGGCTCCGCCGCCGGGAATGGATGCAAGTCCCGCCTTGATCAGTCTTTTGAGCACTTCCTCGATGGAAATACCTTCAAGTTCACTGAAGTAGACCACTTCAGGAGGGGAGAATGCATGAATGTGGACCGGATAATTGTCTTTGATAAAGCCCAGCATTTCTTCATAGAAGGACAGCGGAAGATCCGGGTTATGGCCTCCCTGCATTAGAATCTGGGTTCCCCCCAGATCAACGGTTTCCTGAATCTTCTGACCGAGATCTTCACGGCTGATGACAAAGCCGCCTTCCTGCCCCGGTGCTTTGTAGAATGCACAGAAGCGGCAGCCGCATTCGCAGATATTGGAGTAGTTGATATTTCGGTCGATGACGTAAGTCACGTTGGTATCAGGATGCTTTTTCATCCTGATGCCGTGCGCAAGATTTGCCAGATCAAACAGATCGGCCTTTTCCAGAAGGGTCAGAGCTTCATCGAATTCAATGCGTTCCCCTGCTTCAACCTTCGCGCCTATTTTAATAACTTCAGCCGGGCTGGTAGTTAGGTTTTCCATATATTTAGACCTCATTAAAAGCTGCGTCGCGTTCAACAGGGGTAAAGCCGCAGCCTTTGATCATTTCTTCCAGTTCCGCGCGGGTCAGTGCCTGATCGGAAGAAGCTCCGGCCATGTGCCCGATTTTTTCTTCCACTACGGTTCCGTCAAAATCGTCAGCACCAAATTGAAGTGCGGCCTGTGCCTGTTTTACCCCGAGCATAACCCAGTAGGCTTTGATATGCGCAATATTGTCCAGCATCAGACGGCTGACAGCAATGGTGCGTAGTTCATCCACCCCGGTCAGCGGCTCTTCGATTTTGAGTTTGCTGTTTTCGGTCAGGAAGGGCAGGGGAATGAAGCAGTTGAAGCCTCCTGTTTTGTCCTGCTGCCGACGTAACCTGTCAAGATGATCAACCCGCTGCCGGGGATTTTCAATATGTCCAAAGAGCATTGTGCAGTTGGTGGTCAGACCAAGTTCGTGCGCTTCTCCGTGAATACGCAGCCAGTTTTCTGCATCAATTTTTTTTGGGCATATCCTGTTGCGAACTTCGGCATCGAAAATTTCTGCTCCGCCGCCGGGCATCATTTCAACACCGACTTTCTGGAGCCGCCTAAGCACTTCAATGGAAGTGATGCCTTCAGTTGAAGCGAGGTGGTCGATTTCAACTGCGGTAAATGACTTGATTACTGCCTGTGGAAATTCTTTTTTAATTTCGGCGAATGTTTCTTCGAAAAAGTCGAGGGGGATATCATGGTGACAACCGCCGACAACGTGAATTTCGCGGGGAGTGACCGGAGCATTCTTCAGCTTGGCAAGTATTTCTTCGCGGCTGAGCTGGAAGGAGCCGTCTTCGCCGTGCTCGCGGGCATAGGCACAAAAAAGGCAGCCGTTTACGCAGATATTGGTATAGTTGATATGGCGGTTGATGACATAGAAAGCTTTGTTCCCGTGCATTGCGCGCCGCTTGATGGAGGCCAGAGCGCCGAGGGCGTTCAGGTCGGGACAGTTGTAAAGGGTCAGGCCGTCTTCAGTGGACAGTCTTTCCCCTGCAAGGACTTTATCCAGAATGGAGCCGAGTCCCGCATTTTGAAAGTAGTTTTTTGATATCATATATTCACCTTTGTTCAGGAGTAGATAAAAGTCGGGTCCGGGCATGTCAATACTGGATTTCCGGCTCTTTAGGGTATAAAACTCTTTGCATGAGCAAAATATTAGAAATGGGCTATTCTCCCTGCCCCAACGATACGTTTATTTTTCATGCTCTGGCCAGCGGCGCGGTCAGTGTGGACCCGTTCAAGCTTAACATCACCCTGGCGGACGTGGAGGAACTTAACTCCATGGCCCAGGCCGGGAAAATGGACATCTGCAAGGTCTCAGTACACGCAGCGGCGCACATTATGAACGATTATGTTCTCCTGCGCGCGGGCGGTGCCATGGGCCGTGGAGTGGGGCCGCTCCTGCTCACCGGAGAACCTTGCACCATAGGCGACCTTGATGGCAAGCGTATTGCCATACCCGGACGCAATACCACCGCCAATCTTCTTTTCAGTCTCATGTGCCGCGAGGCAGGAATAAAAGTTGAACTGGTGGAAATGATTTTTGATCAGGTCATGCCTTCCATAACCGACGGCCGCGTGGACGCCGGTGTTGTCATTCATGAAGGCCGCTTCACCTATCAGGCTCAGGGACTGCATAAGCTTGCCGACCTTGGCCAGTGGTGGGAAAATTTCTCCGGACTTCCTATTCCACTGGGGGCAATTGCCATCAAGCGTTCACTGGGGGCTGAAACTGCTTCGCTGGTGAACGCCGCCATCCGCAAGTCACTGACTTTGTCTTATGTTGATGATGAAACCGCATGGCCCTACATCAAAGAACATGCTCAGGAAATGGATGATAACGTTATCCGCGAGCATATTAAGACTTTTGTTACCGACTATTCAATGGACGTTGGAACAGAAGGCGAGCAGGCTGTTTCCCGGCTGCTGCTGGAAGCTGCCCGCATGGATGGCATTGAGCTGCCTGATCTGCCATATTTCATAGATATGTAATGTTGGCAGAGCACTCTGCAAAAGGGTTCCTCAAAATAGCAATATGAATTTAAATCCGGGGCATCCATTTGAGAGCCGGAATGTACATTAAACAGACCGCAATAACTTGAAAATTATTGCGGTCTGTTTTTTTGAAATATGATTGCTTTTCGGGTTTTGCCTTAAAGATCATTGGAAGCCTGAAATATTTTCCCAAGGTTATATGTCCTTAGAAAGATAATATATTTTCAAGCGACAGCTATGAACTTTTTTTATCCTGAGAAATGATAACTCCGCCCATAACCAGTCCGGCTGCTACGAACTGCATTGAAGTAAATCTTTCATCAAGGATCAGCCAACCCAGAATGAGGGTGAAGACCGGGATCAGGTTTACATAGGCAGTGGTCTGGTTTGCAGGCAGCTTGCTCATGCCGAAGTTGTAGAGTCCGTATGCCCCGATGGTGATGCAGATTCCCAGATAGGCAATGGAGCCGGCTGCAACAGGGTCAAAGACTGTCGGCATTGATGTTGAAGGCAATGCCAGCAGCGGCAGATAAAATATTGCCCCCATGAAAGCCTGAAATGCGGTAAGAAAAAGTGTTGAGTAATGGGCGGTCATGCGTTTTAGCACGGTCATGTAACCCACAGCACAGCACATTGCCAGAAATTCAAGAAAGTTGCCCAGCATAGGGTTTGGCGCGCTTTCGGTGGATTCGGAGCTGAGTGAAAGCCAGATTCCGCCGAAAACGGCAAGGATAAAGCCCAGCAGGGTTTTGCGGCTGAGCTGCTCATTAAGAACAAATTTAGCTGAAACAGCCATAAGCAGGGGCAGGGTGGCGCAGATCATTCCGGCCTGAGCTGCCGATGTATAGGTCAGGGCATGGCTTTCAAAAACAAAATACATGCATGGTTCGCAGAAAGCCATAAAAGCCAGCCACTTGAAATCGCCTTTGCGTATGGGCTGTTTTCTGAAGCTCGGAATGAAGAAAACAAAGCAGAGAGTGGCCAGCATCATCCGGCCGAAAATTACCACGGTGGGATCATAGACAGCCATGGCTATTTTCAGGGCTACGAAGGAACTGGACCACAGCAGTACCGCTACCAGCAGGGCTACTACTGCAAAGTGTTTTGATTGAACAAAGGACATACTTGATTCTCACTAAATCCGGGATTCCGGGTTCAGGCACACCAGTGCACGGTTGATTAAAAGCACTATCTTCATGTTTTGGGAATTGTGCTGGCGCGGACCGGTAACTTTCATGCCGGTTAATTATCTGCAGTTGCTGCTAGGCTTTGCTGGCGAGAATCTGGTTTAAGAAAGTTTAGTCCCGTTGGAGATGAATAGAAATTGTGATTTGCTTTGTCAATGGTCTGTTCATTGCGAAAAAATAAAAAACGGTGTGTCTAAAATAAGAAAAACCCGGAAAGCGTCAGCCTTCCGGGTTTTATGATCATTTAATCTGATCCGGGCTATCTGGTCCATGCAAGGAGGTTGAATGAAGAATAGCCGTTGTCCGGGTTTTCAGCGTAACGGCAACCGAGGTTGGAGTCATCGCGTTTGTTGACAATATCGCAGTCGGAACCTTCGTAGTGCGGGCATTTATTGTTATTACACACTACGATTACACCCCAGCCGGATTCGGGCGGTGCGATCCAGGGAGAAAGCTCTTCTCCGCAATGGGGGCAGGTCCTTTCTTCCAGTTCAACACCTTTAAAAGTATAAGTCACGGTAACTCTCCTTGATGTATTCTTAATTGTAGGCTGTGAATTAATTCACAACACCATTAAAGTAAGCCTGTATCAGTGACAGTCAAGTCACTTACCTTCAGATAATTCACGAAGTGCCTTGAAAAGAGCTCGTGATGACTTGGGGGGCTTGCTTTTATCTTTTTCTTTTTTAGCATTGCGGGCCAGCTGAGACAGACGCTGCCGATCCCCTTGCGGGTATTGCTCAAGGAGTTCATCCAGAACGGACATGTCGCCTTCAACAAGTGCGTCACGCCATTTTTCCAGCTTGTGGAATTTCTTGTTGTCTGCCCTGTTGCCGGTTTCGATGTCTTCAAGAAAGTCGATCAGCGGCTGAGCATCGATATCGCGCATCAGCTTGCCGATATACTGGGTCTTGCGGCGCTTTGCTTCGTGGGAGGATATGGACATGGCGTCCAGCACTTCCTCAATAAAGTAATCCGGCAGTCCGCACTTTTTGACCAGCTCGGGGCCGAGGGTCATCAGTTTTTCTGCCAGCTTCTGCAGGGCGGTCATATCGCGCTTTTTCTGCGAGCGACTGGGACCGGAATATTCCTCTTCATCATTATAAAGGTCTTCTACATCATACATGGTTATATTTCTATTTTTATGGGTTCGTGATTTGTTCGGGCACGCATCTTCTACTTTTTTTCAATATAGCACAAGTGCGGATTATTTGCTGCGATTTGTGATCCAGACCCCGGAAATAGTCAAGGCTCCGCCTATAACCAGAAACATGTCCACGGTCTCACCGAGCATTACTGCTCCCATTATTATGGCAACTACGGGTACAAGGTTGATGAAAATGCCGGTTTTTGAAGGTCCTATTACGCTTATGGCTTCGAAATACCAGCTGAATCCAAGCCCGGTTCCAAGTAACGCCAGATAAAGCACGCAGCCGAAATCAAGCAGGGATGCGTTGGCGATTTCCTGCGGGAGGCCGTGGTAAATGGCCGGTCCAAGAAGCATGAAGGTTCCGAACAGGCATCCCCAGTATACTGATTCCAGAGCAGACATTCTTTTAAGAACAGGTTTGCCGCCGAGGGAATAGGCTGCCCAGCTGAGCACGCACCCGATAATGCACAGGTCGCCGTAGCTGGCACCTTCGGTAATAATTGAGACAGGGTTTCCGTGACCGATGATGGTGCTTACACCGGTAAGGGCAAGCATGAATCCGGCAGCTTTGCCAAGGGTGAATTTTTCCTTGAAAATCAGGGCTGATCCCAACGCAATGAATGTGGGCGTTGCGGCAATGATCAGTGCTGCCCGTCCAGCGGTAACGGTCTGGAGTCCGCTGAAGAACAGAATGTTGTAAAGAAATACTCCGGTCAGGCCGAGAAAGGCCAGGGGAAGGATATCTCTTTTTTCACAGCGCGGCATGTGCCCAGAGGTTCGGCAGACCATGAAGAACATGAAAATTGTGGCAAAGAAAAAACGCAGAAAAGCGGCTGAGTAAGGGGTGAGATGTCCGGCAAGAATTCGTCCGGCTATCCATGTACCGCCCCAGAATATTACTGAACCGATCAATTTGAGATAGAGCAGTCTGTGAGATGACATTTAAGCGGCTTCTTCTTTCAGCAGATTTATGGTGTAGTCGGTTATATCTTCAACAAGATTAAGGCAGGTCTTTTCCTTGATCCCGTTTTCCTTGAACTTTGTTCTCCCTTCATCGGTCGAGAGGTCGCAATCGGTCAGTTCAAGGCAGTTGGTTGTCTTGTTGCTTTCCATGAAGTGCCTGCTCAGTTTCCGGGTTAGGCGGTAGCAGGTGTCCGGCTCCTGATCATGGCTGCTTCTGCCATGAACAAAGCTGATTGCCAGAACTCCGCCCTGAAAAGCTCCGCACACGCTTTTGGTTCGGGAAATTCCGGAGCAAAATCCTGTTGCCATGGCGGGAATGGCAGGATTCTCTATTTCAAGTGCTTCAGCTACGGCCATAAGCACACTTTCCGCGCACATGTAGCCGTTTTCAAAATAACTACGAGCTTTTTTGCCGTTCATTGCAGTCCTCCGGGTAAAAAAAATCTTGGATAGCGTTTGATGTGTAAGCAGGGCAGGGCGGGGAAATTGCGGATTTGCCCGGTGTGGCTCAAAAATGTTTGGCTTAATCAGGAAAAGTATCGTTCGGATTGTGCATTCCGAAGAATATTCACCGCGCTTGCTTTGTTCTGTTTTATTACATAATATACGAACTTAATTCGTCAAGTGTTACCTGACATCTAAAATACTATCCGGCGTTTTGCAATGCAGTAATCTGCACTTCCGACATCTGCGCTTTTATTTCCGGTATTCAACTGACCGCTTTTACTGTTTTGTATTGTATAGTGCGGTTTTCTGTAGGCATTTTATACAAAATTGTTTGTATTTTTTGTGTTTGTTACAATTTTGGTTGATCATGTAATCAATCAGCTTTGGCTGAGTATTTAAGAATTATGTGTTCATTAGTCGTAAATTCGGTTAAAAGGGGTGTGTTAGAGAAAAATATTCTTTCATAAAGCTGTTTTGCTTAACTTTATATCATTTATGTGGTCCTGTAGATGTGTTTTTGCTTGACAAAATCTTATAAATTGAATTTTATTCTTGAGAACAAATGAATAAGAGAAAAATTGACGAAACTGATCGTAGAATTCTGACAATTCTTCAGAATAGTGGCAGGGTTTCCAATGCAGATATCGCTCGCAAAGTGGGAATGGCTCCCTCTGCTGTCCTTGAAAGGGTCCGCAAGCTTGAGCGTAAAGGTGTGCTGGTCGGCTATGAGGCCATCGTTGATCCCAAGTCAGTAGGGCGTTCACTTACAGCATTTATTTTTGTTAATGTTAATGAAGGTGTAGGTGCAACTTCCACTGGTGCGGAACTCTCCAAGGTTCCCGGGGTTCTTGAAGTTCACTACTGCGCAGGACGCGACAGCTACCTCATCAAGGTCCGCTGTGAAGATACCGATGGCCTCGCCATCATGCTCGGACAGATAGGGCGCATTGAAACCGTTCGCGATACCAATTCCACTATCGTTTTAAACACCATCAAGGAGTCTCGTGCAATTCCTCTGGAAGAGGATGATTTTGATTAATAGCAGACTGTGAAATCCCCGTGGACGGGCCCGGATCGAATCGGGCCGCAGTTCATGTGGGCTGTTCCCGGAGGGAAGGTTTTTGATCGGTCTGCAAAATACTTTTTTGAAGAACCATTAAAGATCAAGGAGAATCAGGTATGAATGTAGAAGTCTCCACCCTCGACAGCCAGATTATCGAGCGCGGGAAACAGTTTTTCGATTCTATTTCCGGTGAAGCTCCCTCAGTCTTCAACAAAGGCTGGTGGACCGGTAAAGTTATGGATTGGGCAATGCAGAACGAGGATTTCAAGGTCCAGATGTTCCGCTTTGTAGACGTTCTGCCCTACCTGAATACTTCCGAATCCCTCTCAAGACATATTGAAGAATACTTCGCTGGCGACGACAGCAATATCCCTGACGTACTTAAATGGGGCGCAACCAAAACCGGTTTCGGCGGCGGCCTTGTGGCGAAGGTTCTTAACAAGACCATTCGTGCCAATATTGAAGGAATGGCCCGCCAGTTCATCATCGGGCAGCAGGCCAAGGAAGCGGTTAAAGGAATCAAGAAGCTGCGTAAGGACGGTTTTGCCTTTGTCCTCGACCTGCTTGGCGAAGCTACTGTCTCCTCTGAAGAAGCGGACGCCTACCTTGAAGGCTACCTAGAAGTTCTTGATGCCATTGAGAAGGAATATAAAAAATGGCCCGGTCTTGATACCGGCGGTGATCTTGACTGGGGACACGCTCCCAAAATCAATGTTGCTGTAAAGCCCTCCGCATTCTACTCCCAGTCCAAGCCTGTGGATCTGGAAGGAACAGTGGAAGGCATGATGGCCAATATTGAGCCCATCTATAAGAAAGTTATGAATATGGGCGGCTTCATGTGCATTGATATGGAAGCTCTTAAATATAAAGAGCCCACCGTTGAAATGTTTAAGCGGTTGCGTAAGAAGTATTCCGATTATCCTCACCTCGGAATTGTTTTCCAGGCTTACCTCAAGAGCGTTGACGATGACGTTTCCGGCCTTATCGACTGGGCAAAGGAAGAGAATCTGCCGATCTCCATCCGTCTGGTTAAGGGTGCATACTGGGATTTTGAAACAGTTATCGCCAAACAGAATGACTGGCCTGTGCCTGTCTGGACCCGCAAACCCGAGTCGGATATGGCTTTTGAACGTGTCTCCAAGGTGATCCTTGAGAACCATGACATCTGCCACTTTGCCTGTGCTTCCCATAACATCCGCACCATTTCTTCAGTTATGGAAACCGCCGCTGCCCTTAACGTGCCTGAAGAAAAGTACGAATTTCAGGTTCTTTACGGAATGGCTGAGCCGGTACGCAAGGGGCTTAAGAATGTTGCCAAGCGTGTCCGTCTGTACTGCCCGTACGGCGATCTTATTCCCGGTATGGCATACCTCGTACGCCGCCTTCTGGAAAACACAGCCAACGAGTCTTTCCTGAAGCAGACTTTTGCTGATGAAGCTGATGTTAACATCCTTCTTGAAAACCCGGAAAAAACTCTTGAGCGTGAACTTGAAGCCAAGCCGCGCAAGGAAGCTCCCAAGCCAGCTGAAGGAGAACTTCCCAGATTCAGCAACTTTGCACCCGCCGACTTTACCCTTAAAGAGCAGCGTGATGCATTTCCGGCAGCCATGGCAAAAGTCCGCCAGAACTTCGGGCAGCGTTACCCGCTTTACATCGGCGGGCAGGATGTAACTACCGATGATACTCTCGATACCTACAACCCCGCTGATACTTCCGAGATCGTGGGAACTGTTTGTCAGGCCGGTGTAACTGAAGTGGACAAGGCCGTTGGCGTCGCCAAGCAGGCCTATCTTGACTGGAGAAATGTCTCTCCCCGCGAACGCGCCGAGTATCTGCTCAAGGCTGCCCAGTACTGCAAGGATAACGTTTACGAACTTTCCGCCCTGCAGGTTCTGGAAGTTGGCAAGCAGTGGGATCAGGCTCAGGCTGACGTGGGCGAGGCTATAGACTTCATGGAATACTACGCCCGTGAGATGATCCGTCTTGGCGAACCAAGACGCATGGGTAACGCTCCGGGTGAATATTCGCAGTATTTTTATCAGGGCAAGGGTGTTGCCGCTGTCATCGCACCGTGGAACTTCCCCTTTGCCATCAGTGTGGGCATGGTTTCCGCAGCTATCGTTGCCGGTTGCCCGGTTGTCTACAAACCTGCCGGAATCTCTTCAGCCGTAGGTCACGGACTGGTGGAAATGTTCAAGGCGGCCGGTCTTCCTGACGGTGTCTTCAACTATATTCCCGGTCGCGGTTCCGTCATGGGCGATCATCTCGTTGACCATCCCGATGTTTCCGTAATCGCTTTCACCGGGTCCATGGAAGTAGGCCTGCGCATTCAGGAGCGCGCAGCAAAGGTTCATCCCGGTCAGGAGCAGTGCAAGAAGGTTATTGCTGAAATGGGTGGCAAGAACGCCATCATAATTGATGATGATGCCGACCTTGATGAAGCCGTACTAGGTGTTCTTTACGCTGCCTTCGGATTTCAGGGCCAGAAATGCTCAGCCTGCTCCAGGGTGATTGTACTTGATCCCATCTATGATCGTTTTATTCATCGTCTTAAGGAAGCTGCCGGTTCCGTTAAGCTTGGACCTGCTGAGAATCCCGCAAACTACATGGGTCCGGTTGTTGATAAGGCAGCACAGAAAAACGTCCTTGAATACTGCAAGGTTGCCGAGTCAGAAGGCAAGGTTGTGGTCAAGCGCGAAGTACCTGCCGACCTTCAGGAAAAAGGCTGCTACGCTCCCATGCTTATTGTAGAAGACATCAAGAAAGAGCACCGTATTGCTCAGGAAGAGGTTTTCGGTCCTGTTCTGGCAGTAATGCGCGCTAAGGATTTTGATGAAGCCATTGATATTGCCAACTCCACCAAGTTTGCTCTTACCGGTGCTGTTTATTCCAGAAGTCCCAAGCATCTTGAACTGGCTTCCCGTGAGTTCCGGGTAGGTAACCTTTACCTGAACAAACCAAGCGTTGGTGCACTTGTGGAAAGGCACGCATTCGGCGGATTCAAAATGTCCGGTGTCGGCTCCAAGTCCGGTGGTCCTGACTACCTGCTGCAGTTCATGGATCCCAGACTGGTCTGCGAAAACACCATGCGTCGCGGCTTTGCTCCCATCGCTGAAGACGACGACTGGATTGCATAGATAAATCCTTATAATTAAAAAAAAGCCCCCGGCAGATCCAAGCGGATTTACCGGGGGCTTTTACCGTTGGTAAATCCAGTTAATTATGACTCAGATGGTATAGTTTTTCACTATAATTAAATGATGAACCCATAGTTATAATCGCTTGGAACGATATTTTCTTTTGGTGTAACTACAAATGCAAAGTTCTATCTTGTTCTAAGCAACTGTCATTAAATAAGGAATTTCCTAAATGTCTCTTTCTCAAGTTGCAGATAATGCACATTCCTCTCTGCCTTACCATCCCTGCATGAACGAAGAAGCTCACGGCAAAGTTGCCCGCATGCACCTGCCTGTTGCACCTCTTTGCAACATTCAGTGTTCGTACTGTCAGCGCGTACTGGATGCACCTCCGGGACGTAAAAGCGGGCCGGGATCTTCCAATGGAGTGCTTTCTGTGGAGGAGGCTGTTTTTGAGGCCGAAAATTTTCTCAATGAATGGGGTGATGATGCCATTGTCGGCATTGCCGGTCCGGGAGATCCTCTGGCTAATACCGAAACCTTCGAGACTCTTCAGGACATAAAGTCGCTGAAGCCTTCGTGCAGGATATGTCTTTGTACAAATGGCCTGATGCTGCCTGACGAAGTGGAGAGACTAGCGGATATGGGCCTGGGGACCATAAGTGTAACGGTCAATGGTCTTAAGCCTTATGTCATGGCAAAGATGCATCCGCATATTTTTCTGTCCGGTCGTAAAATCAGTGGAACGGAAGGCGCCGCGATACTGATTGAGAGACAGTGGCAGGGAATCGAGAAAGCGGTTGCACTGGGGATAGCGGTCAAGATCAACATGGTTGTCGTACCTGAAATAAATGGGGATCAGGCGGAGCTTATAGCCCGGCGCGCAGCTCGGAGCGGGGTGAAAATTATCAATCCTGTTCCGCTTCTGCCTAGAGGCGGGCTTTGTTCTGTTCCCAAACCGGGTATCAATTATATGAAAAAACTACGGGAAAACTGTTCGGTTCATCTGCCGGTATTTACCAAATGCAAGCAGTGCAGGGCGGATGCCAGAGGAATTCCCGGCAAGGAGGTGTCGCTTGCAGGATAAAAAAAGTGGAATGAATCGCCGGACATTTTTAAAAGGAAGTGCTGCGCTGGCAACTCTGGCTGTACCTGTTTCAGCCGGTGCTGCAGCAAAGTCCGGATCAGAGAGGTCTATGGAGGTCTGGTCCTGTGGTGGATTGGCTGAAGCTTTCATCCCGGCCAACAAGGTATGGGAAGAGCAGGGCGGTGTACCCATTGCCTATACCGGTGCATTTGCAGGTGCGCTTGGAAAATCGCTGCTCGGAAGTGCTCAGACCGAGGTTTTTGCACCAAGGGTATTGAAGCTGGCCATGAAGCTCAAAGAGCAGGGCAAGATGCTGTCTTACAGGCCTTTGTGCTTTACAAAGTATGTTCTCATCACTCCAAAGGGCAACCCGGCAGGTATCAAGTCCATTCAGGACCTCAAACAGCCGGGAGTCAAAACAATGATTTCCCCTGATTCATCTCCCCCGGGCGGTGCTGCGGTAATGGGGCTGCTTAAAAAGAGCGGCGTTGTTAAGGAAGCAACTGCAAATGCGGTAAAAGTCGGTTCCTGTGTGCAGCACGATGCAGCGGATGTAGCTTCCGGTAAATGTGATGCTTCGGTGGTGGAGCTTCGTATCACCAGATTGCCGCGATACAAGGATGCTTTTGATATTATTGATATCCCCGAAGAATTTTTCCCCGCCCCTCCCATACCGTTCACTATCGGGGTCATGAAATGGGCCAAGGATATGAAGGTTGCCGAGCAGTTTGTTGAGTTCATCTGCTCTGAAAAGGGACAGGCATGCTTTGAAAGAGCCGGATTTGTTCCGGCGCTCTCGGATGAAGGGCGCAGACTGGCTAAGAAGTACGGAGTGACCAATGGCTAATATCCAATGGGTTAGGAGACTTATTCAGGCCGGTGGGCTCTATTTTCTGGGAACTTTTTCCTACTATGGAATTTTCCGCTGCCCTTTTGCCGTTCCGTACGTAAGCTGTGAGAACTGTCCCGTGATCCAGTGTCCCGGCCGTAAGATCTGGCTGAGCGCATGGATCGGAATTCTTGTTTCTGCTGTGCTGTTTGGTAAGGCTTTTTGTTCTTATGCCTGCCCCGGAGGAATGGTTTCCGAGGTGCTGGCCCGTTTTGCAAGGTTCAAGGGCCGCGTAAAAGGTGCTCTTGATAAGAGACTGTCGTATTTCAGGTACGGTTTGCTGGTTGTTTCCATGTATGTCCTCTGGGGGATGGGCAATCCCCGCTGGGCAGTGCCTATCAGGACCGGTGAGTTCTTTCAGTCCACCGCGCTTACCTTTGAACATGCCTCAGGACTTTGGTTGACCCGCACTGCTTTTGTGGTCGGTGCTTTGGCTCTTGGACTGCTTATTCCTCACTTCTGGTGCCGTTTTCTCTGTCCCACCGGGGCTATGCTTGAACCGTTCCGCAAGCTGGCTTTGTTTGGTTACAAAGTGGATAACAGTTGTACAGACTGTGGAAAATGTGACCGCCATTGTGATCTGGAAACTCGACCAGAACAGCACAACTGCAACAACTGCGGTTCCTGCAAGCCGGTATGTCCTGAAGGGTCTATAAAATTGGATAAGAAATCCGATTCCTGTAATTGCGGATAAATAGACTCTCTTTAAAATATTTAACCCTCCTTTCATGTCAACTGCGTGGCATGAAAGGAGGGTTAAATATTGTTTATACCAACTGATCTGATATTGGGATCAGGCTACCTGCGGCATTCATTCAACTTATGAATAAGTTTTTGAATATCTGCCGCAAGGGTTGTGACAGTTTTTACAGCCTCCAATGAATGATCGACGCTTTCAGAAGTTGCTGCTGATATATCGTTGATTTCCATGGTTGAAGCATTGATCTGCTCACAGGCAGCAGACTGTTCTTCAGTTGCCGTTGCAATTGAGCGAACCTGATCAGCCGATTCTGTCGCTAGTCCTACGATAATGTTCAGGGTCTGTCCTGCTTTTGTTGCAAGATCAGCGCATTGCAGAACAGCCTTTTCAGTCTGGTCCATCATCGAAAGACTTGAGGATGTACCGTTCTGGATTCCGTTGACAGCTTCTTCAACTTCCTGGGTGGCTGAAACTGTTTTTTCCGCCAGTTTGCGGACTTCATCAGCAACTACGGCAAATCCACGGCCAGCTTCCCCTGCCCGGGCAGCTTCAATGGCGGCGTTGAGGGCCAGCAGGTTGGTCTGGTCGGCAATGTCAGAAATAACTTCCATTATGCTGCCGATACTTTCAGCCCGGACCTCCTGCTGGGAAAGTGTCTCTTTAAGATGTCCGGAGCTTTCCTGGAGCTCTTGGGTTGCTGCAACTACCTTTCTTACTATATCGGCGCCTTCGCCGGCTCTTTTGGCTGCCTCTATGGTTCCGGTGGATGCATTTGAGGAGTTGCTGGCAACTTCAAGGATTGTGGCATTCATCTGTTCAACAGCAGTAGCTGTTTCCTGAGTCCTGAATCTCTGGTTATCCGCTCCGGTTTTAATTTCGTCAGCCTGTGCGGAAAGGTTGTCTGCTGCTGTATTGAGTTTTTTTGCAATATGGGTTGCTTCTTCCGAAATAGAGGCCATGGTTTCAAGAAGGGAGGTTGCATACTCTTTTTCCTCATGAGCTTCCTGCATGGCTTTTTCCGCAGCTTCGGCTTGTTTACCTGCTTCAATACTTTTCTGCTCAGCATCGTCCATGCTTTTTTTGAGCTCAACAACCATTCCCGCAATGGTTTGCCGCAGTGCTTCAAGTTCTCCGGAAAAAGAGAGTTTCTCGCAGGCATCATAATCACCCATTCCGACAGATTGAGCACATTTCTGCAGCTGTGTCAGTGGATTGATAATGGAGCGAATAATTAAAATAATGGTGGTGACAAGGATGATAGCGGTGATTATCTCAACCGCAATTGTAGCCGAGTATATGAAGCTCTGTTCTTCCTCCAAAAGCTGCTTGGCTTTATCCGCCAGCTTATCAAGAGCTGGCTCCATTATTTTGATTGTGCCTAGAAATTTATTTTCTTCATTTTTAATTTTCAGGGTCAGTTCGGCATATTCCTTAAAATTATTTTTGTATGAGTTCAGTTTAGCGATGATGAATTGTTTGCGTTCATTTGAAAACTCGGCCTGCCCTATATCATCCAGTAATTTTTTCATGTTTGTTTCATACGTCTGGAGATATTTGGGATCGATGCGCATCATGAAATCTTTTTCATTTCTGCGCAGCATGAGAATGCCTGCTTCGTAAAGCTTGTCCTCGCCCATGACGGCTTCTTCTGCCTCATGGACGGCTTTGCGCAGGTTGCCGAGAAGGCCGGTATCTTTAGTCAGCCCGCGGGTTATGTACATTTCAGAAATTGCAAGAAACTGTTTTTCGTAAGAGGATATGAGCAAGCCGGTCTCTTTGACAGAGTCCTTGAGTTCAATCTTATCAAGCTCTGCTAAATTCTTCTGGGCCAGTTTGATTTTATCTTTCAGTTTTTGGATGTGGGAAGTTTCTCTGCTGTTAATAAATAATTGATCAGCTTCACGGGCTTTGAGAATTATGACTTCAATATCAAGAGCTCTGGCTTCAAGTTTCTGTGCCTTTTCTATGAGCTTGGACCCGAAGTAACTGATCAGGAAAATCGCCAGTAGACCAAGGATTGCCAGAATCCCAATTGACCATAATTTGTTTTTAACAGTCATATCTTCTCCCATTAACTGTAACTGATGGCTGATTCGTCATTAATTTATTTCTGCTATAAACAAATTTTACAGTTATCTATGATTTTGTTGTTTATACATGTATCTCTACGAGTAGAGATTAACATAACTTGTATAGCGAAGCTTGTTGTTTTTAATATAATTCAGAAGGGGTTTTCTGTCCGGAGCAAAAATACCCAGTGGCTAATGATCCGGAGATCACGCTTCCCTTTCCGTCATGCTCCTGCTAAAGCTTGCTTATTAATGGAAATCCTAAAAGGTGCTAAATATGCTCTCTGACTCTGTCAGTCTTGATACATCTGCAACCACAATAAGAATTACCGGACATCTTGACGCCGAAGGCGCAGGTAAGGTCTGGGAGAAGGCCCGTGCTGCTGTTTCGGCAGGAGCCACTGAAGTTGACTGCTCCGGAATCAGTTATCTGGATGGCGGAGGTGCTTCTCTTTTTATGATGATGCAGGTGCTTTCCCGCAAGAAGGGCAGGGAGCTTGATGTTCATGACTTGAAGCCGGAATTTGCGAAATTTCTTGAGCTTTTTGACGTTGATAAAGCCGCCCCACCTGAAGATGATAACAAAGGGGATGGCGGGATAAAGGGCTGGGTCAGTTCAGTTGGACGGTCCGGGCAGGCAGTTGCTGCGGATATGCGTGCCCAGATAGAGTTTACCGGAAACTGTGTTCTGGCAGCACTTGATACCGCAACCCTTCGTAACCGTTTGCGCTGGCCGGATTTCTGGCTGACTTGTGAAAAAGTCGGAGCGGACGGACTTCCTATCATTTTGCTAATCGGTTTTCTCATGGGCCTGATCATGTCATTTCAGTCTGCAGTTTCGCTTATGCGCTTCGGGGCGGAGATTTTTGTGCCCAATATGCTCGGTCTGGTAATGTTTCGCGAGCTGGGGCCTATGGTTACCGCCATCCTGCTGGCAGGGAGGACCGGATCGGCCTTTGCCGCCGAGATCGGGACCATGAAGGTTAACGAGGAGCTGGACGCCCTCAACACAATGGGGCTTAATCCTGTTAACTTTCTGGTGCTGCCTCGTGTTCTGGCTACTATCTTTGTCACCCCGCTGCTTACACTTTTCTTCAACTTCATGTCCCTTGTTGGCGGCGCGCTGGTAATGCTTTCCATGGGCTATCCCATGGCGACATATTGCAGCCGTGTTTTTCAGAATGTGCAGTGGGCCGATTTCAGCGGCGGCATGCTTAAAGCAGTGGTCTTCAGTTTTCTTGTTGCCGGGATCGGCTGCCAGCGCGGGCTGGTAACCAAATCCGGGGCCAGCGCCGTGGGTGACTCCACAACCAGTGCTGTGGTCAGCGGGATAATTCTGATTGCGGTTTTTGACGGAATTTTTGCTGTAATATTTTTTCTGGCGGGAATTTAGCAGTGCTTGGCAATGGCAAAAATATAATAAATGTGAGCAACCTCACATGTGCCTATGGCGATACTGTTGTTATCAATGATATCAGTTTTGAGGTTCACAAGGGTGAAATATTTATCATTCTGGGCGGGTCCGGGTGCGGTAAAAGTACGGTTTTAAAGCACCTCATAGGGCTTTATCCTCCAGCTAAAGGCGAAATCCTAATTGATGGGGATGATATCGGTTCTGCATGGGGAGATAAGCGGCTGGAAATTTTGCAGCGAATCGGGGTGATGTACCAGATGGGCGCTCTGTTTGGTTCCATGACTCTGCTGGAAAACGTCAGGCTGCCACTTGAGGAGTTCACCTCCATGCCCCGTGAGGCCATGGACTACACTGCGCGGATGAAGCTTTCACTGGTGGGCCTTGAATCGTCGGCGGACAAGATGCCGTCAGAGCTTTCCGGCGGCATGTTGAAGCGCGGGGCAATCGCCCGTGCCATGGCACTTGACCCGAAGATTCTTTTTCTTGATGAGCCTTCAGCCGGTCTTGACCCGATTACTTCCGCCGAACTTGATGAACTTATCCGCAGTCTTTCCCGTTCACTGGGGGTTACTTTTGTGATCGTCACCCACGAATTGCAGTCTATTTTTTCAATTGCCGACAGGGTGATTATGCTTGATAAAAGTACCAGGGGAATAATCGCTGAAGGGGACCCGAGGGTGCTTCGTGATGAATCCGAGCATCCCATTGTACGCAGCTTTTTCCTGCGCGATATCGAATCCAAAAATAAAAAATCCTCATCTATGACAAACAGCATGGAGATGGAGAATATATGAGCCGTAAAACCAATCCGTTCCGAGTGGGACTTTTTATAATAGTAGGCACCATGTTGCTGGTATCGGTCCTCGCCATACTGGGAGCCGGTAAGATATTTGAGAAATCGATCAAGATGGAGACTTATCTCAATGAGTCGGTCAATGGTCTTGAGGTCGGTTCTCCCATCAAGTTCCGGGGTGTTAAAATCGGATCGGTAAGCGAGATTGGTTTTGTCACGGATCATTATGTGGCAATGGATGAAACCGAGCTCCGCTATGTTTATGTTCTTGGTGATTTGAATCATGAAATGTTCAAGACCAAGGAATATGCCGATATTGTTAGATATCTTACAAGAGAAGTGACCAGAGGTTTGCGGGCCCGTCCTGTTTCTCTGGGACTGACCGGACAGCTGTTTCTTGAGATAGATTACGTGGATCCGAACAAGAACCCCCCGCCCCAGATTGCCTGGAAACCGAAGCATCTCTATGTTCCCTCGGCTCCTTCTATCCTGAGCCGGGTTGAAGGGGCGGTTGCATCCATCAGTGAAACTCTGGAGGACATAAACAAGGCAAATATTGCAGACGCAATTGAAGATGTCCGTGCTGTAGCCCAAAGCATGGAAAAATTTCTGGCCAACTCTGATACCGGTGAGATCAGTAAAAGGCTGACCGGAACACTGACTCAGGCGGAAAAGTTCATGACCCGTCTGAATCATCTGCTGGCAGCACCGGAAGTAGATACTCTCGTTCCAGATGTAGCTGCTGCGGCAAAAAATCTGCGTGAGGTCATGGAAAGTTCGTCCGGTGACATAGTTGCCGCCCTGAGAGATATTCGGATTGCCTCAGCCAGCGCCAAGAATGTGGCAGGCGGAGTTGAAACCTATATCAACAGCAACCAGACCAAAAATACCATGGCCGATCTGTCCAAAACCCTCGATAATATCAGTCAGGCATCGGACAGGATCAAATCGGCGGCAGTTCGTTTTGAGAGCACCCTTTCACGGGTCAATATGACAGTTGCAGGGCAGCAGGGTAATATCGAAGCCATTTTGGATAACGTTCGCAGACTGGTTGAGAACCTGCGTGAACTCAGTAATGAAGCCAGGCAGTATCCATCCGGAGTGCTTTTTGGTGATCCTCCGAAAAAAGGTCAGGTAAAGTAATGGAGATGAAAATGCCGGATTTCAATATAGCTGTACGATCTTTTCGCGTGGCGCTTGTTCTGACTCTTGGACTTTGTTCTATGCTGCTTTCGTCGGGATGCGTCAAGCTGGACCGCCCTTCCCTGGACCGCAAATATTATACAATTGATGTGGACAGGGGAAACGTGGATGCTGCTGTTAGTACATCCAAGAATCTTATTGTGCGCAGGGTGAAGATTTCTCCGCGTTACGAGGATCGCGATCTGGTCTACAGGATAGGGGAGAACTCCTTTGAGGCTGACTACTACAATTCGTTCTTTATTCCTCCAGCCTCGCTCATGACACAGGAGCTTCGGGTCTGGATGTCCGATTCCGGAATGTTTGCAAATGTTCTGGGCCCTGAAAGTATGGGAACCGGAGAGTATCTTTTAGAAGGAATCGTCAATTCCATCTACGGTGACTACACCGGGGAGCAACCCAAAGCTGTGCTGAAAATGCAGTTTTTCCTGCTGGACAACAGCACGCCGGACCTGCCGATAATTTATTCCCGCGATTTCGATAGGGAGATAGTAATCAAAGGTACCGGGGCTGATGAGCTGGTGAAAGCCATGAATTCGGGCATTAAAGATATCTTTATGGAACTTGAAAAGGATCTTGCAAAGACAGTTCAGGAAAACGGCAGCTAGAATATTTCTGGTGCCGCTGCAAATCATGCGGCTTAAGATATGCCACGCCAGCAATGCATAACTGGCTCAGAGTTAATACCCGGATGTACAATTTTTGTGGCTGGGATAAGTTTACAAAACAGAACCCCGCGCAGTCTGAGCTGTGCGGGGTTCTGTTTTTCGGTCTTCTTTTTCCGGTCTGTTCCGGGGCTAAATACACGAAAATTCTTGTACAGATAATTATACGAAGCAGCTGTCTCCTGTTTCACATGAGAAATAGACTTTGTTTTTGCCACGTATTTTTGATTTGTACATATTGTCGTCAGCACGTTTCAGCACTGTCTCAAGATCCTCGCCGGGAATATATTGCGATACGCCGATGCTCATGGTTTTTTGCACGGCATCAGTCCCTTTGGGAAAATATTTTTCAGCGGAAACATTTTGCCTGATCTTTTCGGCAATTCTGATTGCTTCAGCGGCTTCAGTGCCGGGCAGTATGATCAGAAATTCTTCCCCGCCATACCTGAAAGCCCGGTCGGTATTTCTTATCGATTTCTTGATAAGAGAACCTACCCGCTCCAGAACAACGTCTCCTGCGGCATGACCGTAAGTGTCGTTGTATTTTTTAAAGTCGTCGAGGTCCATGAGGATGAAGCTGAGCGGACTTTTACCATCCATACTGTATTCAACCTCAGTCTCGGCAACATCAATCATGTGGCGGCGGTTGTATAACCCGGTAAGCTGGTCGGTTATGCTCAGGTTTTTGAATCGTTCCTCGCTCTCCCGAAGCTTCTCTTCTGCTTTCTTCCTCTCGGATACTTCCTTTTCCAGCTCAAGATTCTTTTCGTCCAGCTCATGCAGGAGCATTGCCAGCTGCGCAGCATTGTCCTCCTGCAGTTCCTTGGCTTCCATCAGTTCTTCAATAAGTTCTTCGCGGCGCATTTCATGCTCGCGCTCGTTGGTCATGTCATTGAAGATACAGATACAGTTGCCCGGCACGGATTTACTCTCCGCAAAAGTGGATATGCTAAGATCCACAAAGCGGTATTCCTGATGTTTGTCCAGAATGGGCATACTCAGGTTCAAGCGTGTATCGGGTGTACTGATCAGGTTCTTGAGGTGTTCTTGACTCTCAGTATCATTCTGAGGAACAAGAATTTCGTATAAGGGTGAACCGGTCGTCTCGGCAGGAGAATACCCGGTAATATCTCTGAAGGCAGAGTTGGTAAAGATCGTTTGGCCACACTCATCCAGCACGGCAATCGCAGATGCCGCGTTATCAAATAGTTCCCTGAATCTGGCCTGGCCACAATCCGGACATTTTGCCTCGACTTTTTGCCGCAGGTCTTCGTATGCTTTTTTGAGTTTATGGTACTCTTCAAGCATGCTTTCAGTATCAGGAAAACTGTTCACTACTCCCCTCCGGTGATAATTCCCCTAATAATTGCTGGCCCATATTACATTTATTATGCAACTAATCAAGTGTTTTTTACGAAAGGGTAACGTTTTGTGCTGTGATGTTGCGTTTTGGTTAACGTACACTGTAGGTGTAAAATGATTAACTTGCACTTTTTGCATTTTTAGACAAGTATGTCTCCGCGCTTTCACTATGTGCAATTATTCCGAATACAAGCAGGGACAAAAAATAAAATGATTACAATGAAACTTCTTCTCTCTCCGGTGATCTGTGCTCTGATCGGCTGGTTTACCAACTATCTGGCTGTAAAAATGCTTTTCCACCCTCACAATCCTATTAAAATAGGACCCTTTACCGTGCAGGGTATCTTCCCGAAAAGGCAGAAGGAACTGGCCTTGCGTCTTGGGGAAATGATTGAAAGAGAACTTATTTCACACACAGATATTAAAAATGTGATCCATGATCCCGGTTTTATCGACAAGCACAAAGATGTGGTTCTTGAGTATCTGGATGTTTTTTTTCGTGAAAAACTGACCTCACTTCACCCCATGGTGGGAATGTTCCTGAATGATGAAACCATGAAGACCGTTAAGGGGATGCTTTCCAAGGAACTGGACGATATGCTGCCAAGGCTTATTGAGACCACTTCATCCCAGTTGGAATGCAAGCTCGATTTCAAATGTATTGTTCAGGATAAAGTTGAATGCTTTTCCATGGAACAGCTTGAGTCCATTCTGTTTTCCATCATGAAGAAAGAATTTAAGTTCATTGAGATCATCGGCGGTGTGCTCGGTTTTATAATTGGCCTTATTCAGGTAGTCATCTTTGTATTATAAAACTAATTTAAATTAAGAATTGTAAATCCCTTCTACTGTATTATTCTATAAGTAGAAGGGATTTTGTTTTTTGGGGGTCGATAACTCACAACTTCAGCCTTGGGAGGTTGTTGTGAAAAGACTTTTTGTTCTTTGTTTTCTTTGTGCCCTTGTGCTGGTCGCAGGTTGTGCAAAAATGACCGGGCCTTACTATCTGAATAATCAGAAGTACAAGGAAGGGATTCAGGTTTTTTCTGAAAATCTTAAAGAAAACCCTGATGATGCCACTTCTGCCTACTATGTGGGACGCTATTATCTGGCTCTCAAGAAGCCTGCAAAGGCTCTGCCTTTTATTCTGAAGGCAGTAAGTCTTGAACCTGAAAATACGGATTACCTCTTCTGGTCTGGAGTGAATTACTGGGCTCTTAAGCAGTATGATAAGGAACGAGCTGCTTATAAAAAAGTGCTCAAACTCAATCCTGATCACATTTCCGCCAATCTCTACCTCGCTCACAGCTATCTCGATTCCGGGAAACTGGCTGAACCTCTCATTCTCTACGATAAAGTAATCAAGCTCGATAAGTTTAATCCTGAAGCTTTGTACAACCGTGCAGATATTCTTGGCCGTCAGGACAGGAAAACTGAAGCCGTTAAAGCCTGGAAGAAGTTTCTGGAGTATTATCCGGACGGCGTTCTGGCCATGGGTGCGACTGATAAGCTCAATTCTCTTGGTGACTTTACCTATCGCAATTTCATTATCGGCAATCGCAATATAACGCTTAGATCCATTAAATATGAACCGGGTAAAGTTAATTCGGATCTCGAGAGCAAGAGTTCACTGCACGTGATTGCTGCAATGCTCGAAGAAAATACGAAGCTGAAGTTTCATATTGTTGCATACGTCAGGGGCGATAAAGAACTGGCCCGCAAGAGGGCAATTGAGGTTCGAAATTACATTTTGAGCGGTCATCCCGATTTTGATCCTGCCCGAATGCCGCTTAGCTGGTTTGGAGAGGCTGAGGAGCTAAAAAGGGACGACAGGACTTACAAGCTGGACGAATCCATACAGTTTATAACTGTAGTAAACTAGGGGAGGGAGGAGTCTATGAGAAACAATATTAAAATTATTGTCAGAGGTATTTTTGCAATTCTGCTTTGTCTGCTGATTATCACTCCCTCAGTTTTTGCTCAGGAAGTTCCCGGTGCCACTGATCCGACTGTTACCACAGAACCAACCGATCCCGGTACAACTGATCCGGCTGCCACAGAAACTGAAACAACGGAAACTGAAACTACTGATCCGGATGCAACTGATCCCGGAGCTGTTGAGGAGCCTGAAGCTCCTTCATTTGCCAATCCTGCACAGGCTGCAAAGGCTGAAGCTCTAGCCGCAGCTGATGCAGAAGCAAAGGCAGAAGAGTTCGGTGAAGCTATTGCTGAAGCCGAGGCTGCTGTAGGCGATGCACAGGCTGAAGTTGATGCGGCTCAAAGTGATCTGGATGCAGCAGCGGCTGAAGTGGGAGCAGCCACGGATGATGTTGCTGCTGCCGGTGATGCTGTGACTGCAGCCACTGAAGCGGTTAGCGCAGCAGAAGCAGCTGTCGAGGCCGCGACTGCAGCCGATGATGCGGACGCTGTTGCCGCAGCCGAAGCTGATCTTACAGCTGCAACGTCTGCTCTTGAAACTGCGCAGGCAGATCTCTCCACAGCAGAGGCTGATCTGGCATCTGCTGAAGCAGGGCTTGCAGAAGCTGAATCTGGTCTTGAAACAGCTCAGGCAGGACTGGACGCTGTCAGAACCGCAGCTGATGATACTCTGTCTGCCGCTGCTGCTGTAGACACGTCTGCAATCGCCTCCATGCGCGAGCAGGGCATGGGCTGGGGCCAGATTGCACAGGAACTCGGTGTTCATCCAAGTACCCTTGGATTAGGTCATCAGAAACAGGCTCAGGCACGTGAAATGACTGTTGCTGCAACTTCTACTTCCAAAAATACCGGAAAGAGCAACCAGCTCTCGCGGGCAACATCACGTAATACCAAGTCCGGTGTATCCAAAACTCCCGGAGTTTCGGGAGGTAAGGGTGAAAAATCTGTCGGCCTCAGCCGTGCTTCAGATAAGGCACAGAGCGGTGGTAAGGGATCACAGTCATCCAAGGACAGTTCCGCATCGGGCGGACGCGGAAACTCCGGCAGCGGTCCCGGCAACTCCGGCGGCAGTGTAGGTAACAGCGGCGGTGCAGCAGGCAAGTCCGGTTCTGCCAGCGCTGGACGCGGTAATTCCAATGCCGGAGGCAATGGCAAGGGTAACGGCGGCGGAAGGGGAAACAACAAGTAGATTGAAATTGATATGCCCCCGGTATTTAAAATACCGGGGGCTTTTTCTTTTCCGGTGCAACAGCTCCGGACATGTTAAGAAATATTTAGTTTCAACAAGGGCGGCTTTTTATATGTTATGTTTAACCGGGAATAAGTGAGTGGGAGATCTGTGTTCTGGAGGTATAATTGCGTTTAATTTCTGTAGCAGTGCAGCTTGTTATTTTGCTGCTTGCGTCCGGCTGTGCACAACTGGCTGGACCTTACTACCTGAATCATGGCGAATTCGAAGACGGGATAAGAGTCCTGAGTGAAGAACTTGCGGATAATCCTGATAATGCAGTCGCATCCTATTTTCTAGGACGTTATTACCTTGCAGTTGAAGAGCCGGGGCAGGCCGTTGAATATCTCGAAAAAGCAGCCCAACTTGACCCTGAAGATGCTGATTACCGCTTTTGGTCCGGAGTTGCTTACTGGGCTCTTGAGGACTTCAGGGAGGAGCAGGAAAGCTACCGACAGGCTCTTGCAATCGACGCCGAAAATATCTCGGCAAATCTTTATCTTGCCCACAGTTATCTTGATGAAGGTAAACTTGATCAGGCACTGGAGCTCTATGATAAAGTCATAAAGCTGGATAAATACAATCCGCAGGCTCTTTATAACAGAGCCGACATCCTGACCAGAAAAGGAGCAGCAGAACAGGCAGTAAAGGAATGGAAGAAGTTCCTTGAATATTATCCTGATGGGAGCCTTGCTGTTTATGGAACTGAGAAGCTGAACAGACTCGGAGATTTTACCTATCGTAATTTTATTCTTGGTAAGCGCAATGTCACCTTGCGAACTATCCGTTTCAAGACCGGTTCAGTCAGGTCAGACCTTGAAAGCAACCTTTCTCTGAGGGTACTTGCGGCGATAATGGAGGCTGACAGGAATTGTGCCTTTCATATAGTAGCCTATAGCAAGGGTAATCCCGAGCTGGCCAAGGCTCGTGCCCGGCAGATTCGCGATTATATTCTAAATGCCCATCCTCATATTGATTCCGGTCGGTTGCCCCTTAGCTGGTTTGGAGTGGCGGAACAGGTGCAACGAGGTGGTAAGACATTCAGGCTGGATGATTCCATTCGGTTCATCACGGTTTTAAAAAAGGAGAAGTCATCATGAAGTGCACTATGATCAGATTTACAGCTCTCCTTTTGTTTTGTTGTCTGCTGGCTGTCTCAGGACCAGTTCATGCTATGGAGCCCGGTGATGATGTCTCATATTTCTCTTCTCCTGAACAGGCCGACGCAGCCGCAGATGAGGTTAGAGAAGCTGTTTCTTCTGAAGCTGAAAAGGCAGCAGGAGAGGTCGCTCATATTGAAGGTGAACTTAAAGCTGGAAGAAAAGAAGTCCGGAATGCTTTAAACGAAGTTGTGCAGGCACAACACACCGGAAAACCAGCCCCGCTTGCTGCAGCCACGGATCGTCTTGCTGCTGCGCGTGAAAATCTGGATAGAATGCAGGGCAGGGCAAATAAAGCCCTTGCTGCCTTGACCGGAGTTAAGCTGAGCACAATTGCTTCCATGCGTAGCCAGAATATGGGGCCGGCAGAAATCACCCGCGAGCTGGGGGCAATGCCGGAATCAATTGACCTTGGCAGCCGCATGAATAATGAAGCCGGAAGGCAGAACTCTGGCGCTCCCGGCACAGACCCGGGGCATACCGGACCTGAAGCACGGACTCCTGCCGGACCGGCCTCCAAGGGAGCATCCATTCGTGATTTGGGCCCGAAAGGTCCTGCTCCGGGTAATAATCCTGCCGGTTCTCCTTCTCGCGAATTTGGCCCGGAAGGTCCTGCACATCACGGATTCGGTCCCCCCGGAATGGATATGGGGACCACGCGTGATTTGCGCAGCGGAGTTTCCCGGGCTCCGGGGGTTCAGGGCGGCAATGGGGATAATGCACTTGGACTCAGCAGAGTATCTGATAAGGCCAGACAGGGCAGCAAAGAATCCCGCGATGCCCGCGACCCTGACTCCAGAGGAGGACGCGGCAATACTCCTACTGCCAATGAAAGAGGCGAGCCGGCAAGGGCAATGACAAAGGCTGGACCTCCGGGTGGCCCGGATCAACATCGCCCCGGTCCTCCCGGTCCTCCCGGTCCCCCTCATGGTCCGGGTCCCGGTCCTGGTCCCGGAGCATCAATGTAGCTGGTGATATAAAGTAAACCTCCCGCAGTGTAACTTTGCGGGAGGTTTTTAATTTCAGTCCGGTTGAATACTCAGATTTTGCGGGCAAGACAGGCTTTGTAAATTCTTTCCTTTTTGCCGATGGATGAGGACAGAAAGCGCAGGGAGTTGATCTGCTCCAGTCCAAAATTCTGATACAGCTCATCAAGTTTAGCTTGCGGGTGCAGGTTGAAAGTGTATTTTGCGCGATCACTGCTGCATTTACTGGTTACACTTTCCTGAGTTTCACCATTTTGCGAATCGGCAACAACAAAAGCGAAAATCCCTCCCGGTTTGATGATCCGGCTTACTTCGGAGAAAATTGTTTCAAGATCATTTAATATATGCATGACTCCGGTGCAGACGGTATGATCCACGGATTCATTTTCCAAGGGATAGGGGGTAATGGCGAGGTCGTGCCTTATAAGATAGAGGGCAAAATTCTTATTACGGCAGGTATTGAGCATTTCCATGGATAAATCCAGTCCTACCACCTTAAGTCCTGCCTGATGAAATAATATTGAAGAAAGTCCTGTTCCTATTCCCACATCAAGAATGGTTTCTCCGGGAGTGATGTAGCGATAGGACAGGCCGAAGATAATATCTGGATCAAGCCAGTTGGCAGCCATTGATTTCAGGTCATATTTACTGGCATGCTCAGCGTTGAAGGCTTTTCCGGAAATAGTTTCAGTGGTCATGGTTTACCTCAGCTATTTTCTATTGATGAAATATCAACATATACCTCCCATGAAAATAATTTCTACCCGATGAGACCTCAAAAGTGCCCTGAAAATCTCAATGAACCCTCAGTGCCGCATAAGAAAAAGGCTTCACCTCAGAAAGAGGTAAAGCCTTTAATCATAACTTTAATGAGTCCGAAGAGCTTTTTTGCTACAAGCTCGCAGTTGTGCGGATTGCGGCGTTGTTACCCTAGTGTCCATAAAAGGAGCGGAGTTTATGATTTAAAAAGCTGCACAGGACCTTCAAAGGCGTATCCTGCACCTTACCTGCCTGCGCAGGTCTCCAGAAACATTTTATGACGCTCTGCGTAAGGAGGGTACTTGAAGAACGCAGACCCGGAAACGAGCACATCCGCACCTGCTTCAACCAGTTCGCGGCAGTTTTCCATAGTCACTCCGCCGTCGAGCTGAATCAGGGTGTCTGCTCCCATTTCATCGATCATGGCACGCAGATCACGGACCTTCTGGGTACAGAAAGGAATATATTTCTGGCCGCCGAAACCGGGGTTGACGGACATGATCAGCACCATGTGAAGCTGCGGAATGAGATACTTGATTGATTCCAGAGGAGTTGCAGGGTTCAGGGCCACTGCAGGCTTGACTCCCCTGTCGGCAATGGCGGCTACAGCGCGTTCGAGGTGCACTGTGGATTCTGCGTGAATGCAGAGCAGATCGGCTCCGGCATCACAGAATTCATCAATGTAGCGCTCGGGCTGTTCAATCATGAGGTGGCAGTCAAAGAAAAGGTTGCATTCCTTGCGCATGGACTTGATGACCGGAGGCCCGAAAGTGATGTTGGGCACGAATTTACCGTCCATAACGTCGAGGTGAGCCCATTTGAGCCCTGCTTCCTCAAGAGCCTTCAGCTCATCGGCAAGACGGCTGAAGTCGCAGGAAAGAAGTGAGGGGGAAATGATGGTTTCCTTGGCTGCCATTATTTTTTCTCCTTGTCGCCGGTCATGTCAAAGTCAACTTTGATCTTGAACAGTTTGGTGGCGGGCAGATAAAGTATGCGTACTCCGGTTTTCTCGGTCATTTCTTCGAGAGTTGCCTTCACTGCTTCCTTGTCAGGGCCGATGAAGGTGAACCAGATGTTAAAATCGTTTTCGCGAAGATAGTTGTGGGTAACACCGCTGTAGGCGTTGATAACCTCAACGAAGTTGTCCATTTTATCTTCAGGGACTTTTGCAGCGCAAAGGGTGGAGTGCCAGCCCAGTTCGCGGGAACCGAAGTTTGCGCCAAGGCGGCGGATCACACCGTCTTCGCGCAGAGTGGTTACGCGGGAAAGAGCCTCTTCCTCGGAAACTCCGACCTGCTTGCCTATTTCCTCGTAGGGCCGGGAAGCAATGGGGAATCCGGACTGGATGATGCCGAGGATCTGTTTATCAACTGCGTCCATAAAAATATCCTTTATGATTAGCTTTTTCTCTTCGTAGTTTGAAAGTTGCAATACTTTTAAATTTCAAAGTAACTGTTGCCTTTCAAAACATGGAACCCTGTTAACATTCGGGACTTTCAAACCCTTTTTAAAGGATTTAAGCCCCCGGCAGGGTGCCGAAGGCTATAAGCATTATTTTCTGGGTTTTTTCTTTGGTTCGTAAGAGCAGAGCGGCTCAGGTCCGAGATAGTTCCCTTCCATGGTCTGTGCACGGGCACGGCAGCCGCCGCATACCTTTTCATATTCACAGTGGCTGCATTTGCCGTCATAGGTCTCAGCATTGCGCAGGTTCAGGAACTGCGGAGACTTGGCCCATATTTCCGGGAATGGGATTTCGCGCACGTTACCACAGTCCAGTTCGAGGTAACCACAGGGCTGTACCTGTCCGCGATGGGAGATGAAGCAGAAACCTACGCCGCCAAGACAGCCGCGGCTTACTGCATCAAGTCCGAAGTTCTCGAAGTTGACCGGAATGCCGTCTTCCTTGGCGCGCTGGCGCAGGATGCGGTGGTAATGCGGAGCACAGGTTGCCTTGAGCTGCATGTCGGTGGTTTTCTGGAAATCGTAGAACCAGTTGAGGACTTCTTCATATTCATCAGCGGAGATAACTTCAGCACCAAGCTCGGAGGCGCGTCCGGTAGGCACCAGCAGGAAAATGTGCCATGCAGATGCACCCAGGTCTTTGGCCAGGTGGAAGATATCCTTGAACATGTGCAGGTTGTTGCGGGTAACCGTGGTGTTGATCTGGAATTCGATTCCGGCATCTTTCAGGTACTGAATGCCCTGCATTGCCTTGTCGAACGCACCCAGCTCACCGCGGAATTCATCGTGGTATTTTGCTTCCCGTGCATCAATGGAGATGGAGCAGCGCTGGATGCCTACTTCTTTCAGCTTAACGGAGTTTTCTGCAGTGAGCAGGGTTCCGTTGGGAGCCATAACACAGCGCAGCCCCTTGTCGTTGGCGTAGGATACCAGCTCGAAAACATCATGGCGCAGCAGCGGCTCGCCGCCGGTGAAGATGATGATCGGATCACCTGTTTCCGGAAAGGTATCAATGAGGGCTTTTGCTTCCTCGGTGGAGAGTTCACCCGGATAAGGTTCGGGATGAGCCTCGGCCCTGCAGTGTTTGCAGGCAAGGTTGCAGGAACGGGTGATTTCCCATGCGATCAGACGCAGCGGCGGTGAGCCGTCAGCATTCTTCTGGGGAATTGGATGTACGCCCGGATGTCCGCCGGGATGACCGGTTTTACCACCGGGGTGTCCTCCGGAATGTCCACCGGGGTGACCGCCGGGATGTGTCATTTTTTTATCGCTCATATTATTTCTCTTTGAGGCGTTTGAGTACGTCTTCAGTGAAGTAAGTCAGGATTAGGTCTGCACCGGCGCGTTTCAGGCCGATGAGAGATTCCCATACTACGGATTCTTCGTCCACCCAGCCGTTGATGGCTGCAGCCTTGATCATGGAGTACTCACCGCTCACCTGATAGGCGGCAACCGGCAGATCAAAGTTGTCGCGGGTCTGACGGATGATGTCCATGTAAGGTCCTGCAGGTTTGACCATGAGGATGTCCGCACCTTCAATAACGTCCGCAGCTGCTTCGCGCAGGCCTTCACGGGCATTGCCGGGGTCCATCTGGTAGGTCTTGCGGTCGCCGAACTGGGGGGCTCCTTCCGCTGCTTCGCGGAAAGGTCCGTAGTAACCGGATGCATATTTAACAGAGTATGACATGAGGGGCAGGTTTTCAAAGCCGTTTTCATCCAGCATCTCGCGGATGGCCGCGACTCGTCCGTCCATCATATCGGAAGGTGCAACCATGTCAGCTCCTGCCTTGGCATGAGAGAGGGCAGTTTTTGCCAGCAGGTCCAGAGTTGCATCATTTAAGATTTCGTCACCCTTAACCAGTCCGCAGTGACCGTGTGAAGTAAATTCACACAGGCACACATCGGTGCAGACCAGCAGCTCGGGCCAGCGGTTTTTCAGCATGCGCACGGCCTGCTGTACAATGCCGTCATCAGCGTAGGCCTGAGTTCCGGCGGGATCTTTTTCCGCGGGAATGCCGAAAAGAATCAGGCTTTTAAGGCCGTTTGCAATTGCTTCCTCAACTTTTAGCTCCAGCTGTTTCAGGCTGAGCTGAAACTGACCGGGCATGGAGGAAACTTCTTTCTTGAAATTTTCGTCGTCTGTTTCATAGACGAAGTAGGGCATCATCAGATCATTGGCGCAAAGAGTGGTTTCGCGCACCAGATCACGGATTACCGGGGTACGTCTGAGTCTGCGTCCCCTATGGAAGTCAAATACCATTTTTTTAGACCTTCCTTTTGCCTTCGGCAGCCTACCGGCGGTCCCTTCGGGGGCTTAAACCCTTTTGATTAGCCACGTCCTGTGGCTTACCTCTTCAAGGCGCTGCTTTTGGCGGCACCGTCCAAATCTGTTGTCCTGCAGATTTGAGATAAAAGGGTTTTAAGAATCCCAAAAACTTTTAGCAGGGCTCTTGCCGTATTGCCGGAGGTTTATTTTATATATTGAATTGTCTCAAAGCGGATAAAAAGGCAGGCAGACTTTGCCATTACTCTTTATCCTGGTTATCCGCACCAGCTGAAAGCGCCCTAGGAGAGCCGCCGGAAGCATCTTTAAGACAACAAATCCCGGCGTGCTTCATGGAAGCCCGCCGGGATTTGGAATATTTATCGTCGACAGGACGACTGCTCTGAGTATTGTTTCAAAACAGTGACCCTAGTCTTTTTTGATTTCCTCATCGGTGAGGTAACATGCCGGGTCCTGAGCCCAGATGTCATCGTAGTAAGCTTCAGCGCGAGCGCGGAAGTTACCGCCACAGATGTTGAGGTAACGACAGGTTGCACAGCGTCCGCCGACGTGCTGTTTCTTGTCTTTGAGCTTGTGCAGGAGTTCGATATTCTCGTCGGTCCAGATTTCAGAGAAAGGACGTTCCAGAACGTTGCCGAAGGTGTGGTTGCGCCAGAACTGGTCAGCGTGAACCTGACCGTCCCAGGAGATGCAGCCGATGCCGCGACCGGAGTTGTTGCCTTCGTTGAACTGCAGCAGTTCGAGCACTTCCTTGGCGCGTTCGGGGTCTTCCTTGAGCAGGCGCTGGTAAACGTAAACACCGTCAGCGTGGTTATCAACGGTGAGGATTTCCTTGGGCATTCCTGCATCGTAGAGAGCCTTGGTCTCGTCCATGATCAGGTCGAGCAGCTGGCGGGTTTCTTCGTGGCTCAGATCTTCCTTGATGAGTTCGGAACCGCGACCGGAGTAAACGAGATGGTAGAAGCATGCTCTGGGTACTTCGAGGTCACGCAGAACCTGGAAGATGGAGGGAACTTCAGTCCAGTTGCGCTTGTTGATAGTGAAGCGCAGACCGACTTTCAGACCCTCGGCCTTACAGTTCTCAACACCTTCGAGAGCTTTTTTGTAAGAACCGGAAATACCGCGGAATTTGTCGTGGGTTTCTTCGGTTCCGTCGAGGGAAATACCTACGTAGGAAAGGCCGACGTCTTTCAGTTCGCGGGCTTTTTCCTTGGTGATCAGGGTTCCGTTGGTGGAGATAACAGCGCGCATGCCTTTGCTGGTAGCGTATTTTGCAAGTTCAACGAGGTCCTTGCGTACCAGAGGTTCACCACCGGAAAAGAGCATTACAGGCGCACCGAATGCTGCGAGATCGTCGATGATCCCTTTAGCCTGTGAAGTGGAAATTTCGTCTTTACCGTCCGGATCAATAGCCTGAGCGTAACAGTGAACACACTTCAGGTTGCAGCGTCTGGTCATGTTCCAGACAACGACGGGTTTTTTATCTTTGGAAAACTGGAGCAGGTGAGAAGGCAGTTTTCCTGATTCACGTCCGTAGCGCAGGGCATCGGAAGATTCTACCGCGCCACAGTAAAGTTTAGAAATACCAATCATTTAATAAAGTCCTCCCTAGCTGCGAAATCGCGCCAGGCTATCGGTTTGAAACGATATGTTCCCTGAGGGACGAAAAGGGATAATAATTACTATTTATCAAACGTCAAGTCAGAGAAACAATCGGTTATGCGTAACAGAATGCGAAGTTTGGAGTAACACAAATGACGCCGAGGGAAAAGGGCAAAATAAGCATAAGTTTGGGGTGAATTAAGTATATGTAAATACAAGTTAAATTGATGCTGGGAATATATAGGCAGCTATCCCGACGGAAGAAATACCTCCCGGATGGGTTCGTATTCTATATTTTTAATATAAATATATTGTGGGAATTGGACGCGAAAAAAATTTAGAAGCTTAAATAAAAAGCAGCCCGCGTGATTGCAGGCTGCAAAGCTGATGACTGATTTTTTAAAAGTGAAATGCAGGGCTAAAGCTGTAAATCGCTGCAGCGGAAAATTTCATCACCTATGGTGCGATGGAAACCTGAACCCGCCGGTTGAGCAGCTTGTTGTATCTGTTTGTGTTAGGCACCAGCGGTACGGATTCTCCGAAACCTGTGGTGCTGATCCGCTCCGGGGCAATTGGAAAATTTTTGGTCAGGTAATCTTTTACTGACTGGGCTCGTTCCTTACTGAGCTTGAGGTTATAATCTTTCGATGCGTCAGAATCGGTATGCCCGGCAATTAGTACTCGTTTATTATTAAGTTTGTCGCTGATGAGGGCTTTTCCAAGTTCGTTAAGTAGGCCGTATGATTCTGGTTTGATAACTGAGGAATCTGTATCAAACTGAACAGCCAGATTGATGGTTCGTGCTTTGGGTTTTTCTGCAGGAGTATCTGCCGGTGCGGGGGCGTCCTGCTCGACCATATTCGGCGCGGGTGCATCCGGCTGCGGGGTGAAACTCTGCTGCTCCACAGCCGGTGGAGCCTGCATTTCAACCATCCTTGGCTTGAGCGCAGCAATCATTCCCTGTTTGTTCTTTTCATATCTGGCCCATGATGTCAGGGGGACAGCCATGTCAGTTGCGATTGCCTGAACAATTTTATAAAAAGCAGAATCAGGCATGCGATGCTGACGTTTCAGGATGAGGAAGTCGTCATCCATCTTTTTTTCAATGCGCCCTGACTGTTCAAAGGAGCAGACCATTTGACCGCGTTTGGTTTCGTAAATCTGTACCTGCAGGGTAAGTGCTGAATCGTCCATGGTGTGCCCGAGGTACAGGTAGGGCACAGTACCTACCACCAGCAGGTCGTATCCCCTGGACCGGGCCGTGAAGAGAGCATCATCCAGACCTCGGTATGCAAGTTTGTCATCATACACCATGGAAGGGAAAATCTGCAGGCTGGTCCAGTTCTGCCAAACTCCTTTTCCTATCTGTCTTCCCCAGTCACTGGATTTATGCATGGTCTGGGTAACATGAAAAGGATAGAAAAGGGCGGAAAGAGGGCCGTAATGAGGTTTTTCCGGTCTGGAATAGACCATGAGCTGCGAGAGCTGCACTTCCACATCTTCATAATATGTGGATTGAGTGGCAATCTGCGGCTCAAAGTGGGTGCAGGCCGAGAACATCAGAACAAATATCAGCAGAAATTTTTTCATATCGTTAAACGGGTGATAGGTTTTAATGTTTGGTGTCTGGAAATTGACCAATACTTATCTGTGTCCAGAATAAAGCAATTTTCATGCCGTGAAAAGAAGTTAGTAGGCATGGTAGATTCCTGTAAAACCCTTCAAGTGGCGGGCATGATTGTTTCGGCTGTTATGGCAGCGTCGGCAGGTTTCAAGCAGAGGTGTACCGCGTCTTCCCGGGACAATGATATGTTCAGGTTTTTCAGTGCCGGAATGATATAATCCCGGACCGTGGCAGGCTTCGCACCCAACTCCCGGCTCAGTGAAACGTTTCTCATACGGGTTGCATCCTGTCAGGTGGCATGCTCCGCATCTGCTGCGATAATCATGACCTTCCCACTCCGGTTTCATTTTCCATCCAGTTCTTATCTACAAAAGCAACTTTGCGGCTAAGGCCGACTACAAGATATATATTATGCTTATCCGCTTTCAACGGGCTTTTATCCCATTTACCCGGCAGATCCGTCATATTATCCCGGAAACGGACAAAATTCGCTTTAAGGGTCTTGGACCAATGTTTATATTGCTGTGGATGGCATTCGGCACATGCTGATGTGCCTGCGTATGTGTGTGCAGGTTCAGTGGCAATAATCCCTTCATCACGGATTTTATCTGCATGAGCGGCAGTTACGCTGAGCATGGGGAAAATCAGCGCAAGAATGCGGATGTTCATTTTTCACCACGAAAAAGGGCGGTCGCTAGTTTAACGACCGCCCTTTATTTTTTACTGAATGAGTTTTGTGGGGGATGGAGATTCCTGCATGGATTCCAGAATCTGTTCCCGTGATTGAAGCAGGCTTTGCCTCAATTCCAGTTTACGCTGCACGGATAGTTTCCTGAATTTGGGCTGATGAGTGAGTTCAGTCAGCTGGACCATTTCACTCTTTATTTTTTCCACCTTGCTAAGCATTTCGCTTTCCGGGGAACAGACCTGCGAGCAGGCATCAGCTAATTCAGAAATTTCTCTGGCCATGGAACGGAAACTTCTGGGGTTTATTTCCTTAGCGATCCTGATGCGTTCTTTCGCATTGTGAATCATGCCGTTTATCCATCCAAACATAAATTATCCTCGGAAGAGTTGTTAAATTGTCGGCTGGTTGAAGTTCATGTAGAAGCCGAGAATGACCAGTAATAGCACAATAGGCATGACCATTGAAAGTACAACTCTCATGTATGTCGTATTATGAATGTTTTTATAGGCTATTATGGATATGGCCACACTTATCAAAGCACCGATCATGTCACCGACCAAAGGGATAACGCAGAGGATGATAGGGGCGTAAGAGTATGTTGTGGCACGGAATGTCGCCTGAAATCCTCGTTCACCGGCTCCGAAAATCATCAGCAGAACATGGGTGAAGCTGATCAGGGGGAAACTCAGACCGGCCAGCATCAGCGGATACAGCAGCAGGGAGAAGAGGGCGCTGGTGGTGCCTTCGCTCATTGCTTCAGCAATTACCGAGTCGTTGACCATTCTGCCCACATCGGAAGTCATGGAGGTATCAATACCTGTGGTTGCCCAGATGAAATTACAGATTTCCTGAAATTCTGCCAGCAGGATGAAGAAAATCAACGGCTTGATGAAACCGCTGAGTTCCATATTCCGGAAGAACGGTCCGGGGGAAAGAATAATTTTTTTGATGGTCAGGAAAAGACCGGGGAAGAAGCCGTATTTTTCGAGGTTTTCAAAGGGAACCTCTGTAGCTTCGCCTTCGGGGATTTCGTAATTGTGGTCTTCGGTTTCTTCTACGTTAGGGCGCATTGAATCCAGCCTCTGCCAGATGTCAGCTTTTTCAGGCTGTTCATCTGCCTCCACCCGGACTCTGTTGCTGTGGGGCTCGTCGCTGTGCTCGGGATTCCCGGCTTCGTGAGAAGGCTGGTCCTGAGTATACTCCTGCCGGTTCTGCACGTAAGGCTGATCGGGGTCAGACTGCTGGCGAAACTCGGAATCCGGCTGCTGAACGTACTGGTCCTGTTCGTAGGAATTTTCCTGACTGGAGTATTCCGGGGTGGTCTGTTCCTGTTCAGGAATCTGCTGATACTCTTCAGATCCGTATGACTGCATACCCTGTTCCCGGCTGTCGGCTCGGGGAACAGTGTTATCCGGATGCTGATTGTTGTCCCCGTGATAGGAGACGTTTTCCATTTCGCTTTCCACCTCTTCTTCCACTACGGGAAGTTCACGGAACTGGAATTTGATTCCGCATTTGGGACAGGTGGCCAGCTGTGCATTTGCTGGGATTTTATCCTCTGGAATCTCACTGCTGAAATTGCACTCAGGACAAATAACTTTCATATTAAATCCTTGGAAATTGTTGTCAGAATATTTTGGTCAGACCTAATAAATTTTATACTGTTAGGCAATGTCTATTGTTTGTCTTGGTTATAACAAATTAAATTCCGGAAGAATTACAGCCGGAAGTGAGTGCTTGTTTCTAGTTTCAAGCATCCTGCGCTCAACATTTGGGAACTCTGCACCAAGCTGATGACTGTACTGTCCCCCGGCAGCCTCATTGAATCCTTCAAGTTTGGCTTCGATTTTTTCCCTGCTTTTAAGCAGGTGGGTCAGGTGATTGATTGCTGCAGCAGGGAGAATTCCTGCCGGCCCTTCAATTCCCTTAATCTGCTCATGAATCTTATTTATGAATTCAAGCTTTCCTGTATTCTGGAAAAGACGCAGCTGCAGGTCGGGCCAGAGTCCGTATCCTGTGCGTACATGCTGTTCATCCGGGTAAAAGGTTAAACGGGGAAGATACCATCCTTTGCAATCATTTATGCTGGTAGCCCGGCGTAAATGATTCCAATCGTCATTATTCAGTCTTTCATCCGCATCCAGATATACCACCCATTGCCCGCTGCATTCTTTGAGCATGCGGTTGCGCTGGGCACCGAAGTCTGCTTCAAGTGGGTGACATTTATTTATAATTGTCACTCCTTCCGGGTGAGTCAACCGCGGAAAGTCAGATTTCTCAAGACAATCCCAGACCAGAACGATCTCGTTCAGCCAGCCGGGAAAATTACTTATGAATTCTTCCAGCCCGGGTTCATCAGGGCTTAATACTGCCCCTGCCGATATGGACGGAAAGTTGTCATTATCAGGAATTTCCAAACTTTTCATCCCGGAAAAAAGTCGTTGCAGATTTTGGTGTTCGGCTTTGGCTCTGCTGGTCAAGCTCGGATTCAGCACCAGGTGGCAGTTGCCGGAATTATATCCATTCTGGAAAAGCAGCAGCAGAATGGACCATACCGATGAATCGGTAAGTATCTTAAATTTTGAACTATGTGACGATATTTCCGAAAGTGAGGCTAAATGCTGCCGCACATGTTCCGGGAAGAGGTCACATACCAGAAGTTCCATGTCATCAGCTTTGTTCAGGGCTATTTCGCGGGCCAGTTTTCCGTCAGTAATTCCGAAAAGCAAAATCGATTCCGCCTTCCTGATTTCTGCATAGCGCAGATATCTGCCCGCTGCTGGCTTTGCGTTATTGGAAGGAGTGAATTCTTCGGTTTGGTTCAGTCCGCCGAGTCGGAAGGATAGAATCTGTTCGGTGTATATTTCAAAGGGGTGCTTCATGGGTCTATTCAAAAGTATTTTCGGATATCAGCAAGGGATTGTAGCTGTTCCCGGTATGTGAGCTGCAGATAGTGATCTTGTAAAATTTTATTCCGGCGGCCGGAAGTCTCCTTCGGGATATTTTATCCTGAAAATAATGCCCGATCCGGCATTGCCGCCGGATTCATTTGGTAAAGCGTCCTGAAACCTACAGGAAACCTTTCAGCTGAAGTAATTCCAAGTAAATATTGCCCAGTTTGGAGGCAATGTCACGATCTCTGTATAATTCCGCAGCTTTTTTCCGTCCATTTTCGCCCATGATTTTTGCTTCCTGAGGATGGCTAAGCAGAAAACGAACAGCTTCAGCATAATCTCTCGTGTTTTCGGCAACTATCCCGGTCTTTCCGTGGTCAACAAGCTCCAGCTGAGCATTATCGCGCATTCCCCTGCTTGGATGAGTGATTACAGGAAGACCGGCTGCCATGGCCTCGGCGATGACCAGACCAAAGGATTCCCCTGTGTCATTTGCATGGGCCAGAAAAGATATTGAATTCATGAATTCGGCTATTTCAGAGTCGGTAAGGACCGGCGGAAGAAACCGGACAAAGTCTGAAAGCCTGTTTTCAGACACGAAGTTTTCTACTTCCGGGATTCCGCCAATGATATGATAGGAAAATTTTTGCAGGTCACCGTTATCAACCAGAGTTTTTAACGCGGGAATGAAATCATAGGCAAGATTTGACCATTTGCCTTTGTCGGCGCGAGAGATACGCCCGAAAACATTCGCGGGTAAATCTCGCTCCGGCGGGCATTTTTTCAGGAAAAAGTCGGTATTAACCGGATTGTACAAAACGGAATACTTGGGAGTTTCTGCCGCAATGGAGTTTACTTTTTCAAACCGTTCTGCGCAGAAGCGGGATACGAATAGATGGCGGTCGATAAGTTTTCCTTCCGGGCTTGGATCGTGATGACCGAACACGTTTGTTTCCACCAGAACGGGAATTTGTGCCAGCTTGTAGGGGCGAAGGGTTCCGGGTTCAGTCCATCCCGCGCGGTGCAGGTGAACTATCCTGGGGTTGAATCTTTCAAGCATGGTCAGCAGGTCCATACCGATGAATGTATCAATACCCGCCTGACGCAGGAGCTTCCCGCGCGGTCCTGATACCGGGGAATAGACAGCTGTATGGAAGCAGGTTTTATCAAGGTTGCAGACAAAGGACTGCATAACTTTTTCAGTCCCGCCTAATCCCAGCGATGGGGCAACATGGAGCACTCTGATTTTGGAATCCGTCATGATATAGATAGATGACAGAATAGATTTTGGAAGTAAAGAATTGTTAAGCAGGCAAAAGAAAAGCCCCCGCGTTGCGGGGGCTCATAATGTCCAATGTCATACAGGAGGATTCTCAACCCTAAACTGAACCGTAGGCGTTGGCTGCCTTCTTGAGTCGCATGCTGTTTGGGGCCGGCATGGACTGAGCTGGAGGAGGCATGGCTCCGAAAGCTCTTGAGTCTGCAAAGCTGCGGTTTACATTTACGGAACCGCTGCTTGGAGTTGACTGGGTTTCCAGAGGAACCGCTTCCTGTGCTTCAACAGTGGGAACGATTTCCCGGTATGCGGAAGCGATGCCGTCGATGATCTTGATTACATCATCAAGCTTCTTGGTATCCATCTTAAGGTTGGCCTGCAGCAGCTGGGTGTTGCAGAACAGGTAAAGCTGGCTGAGGTTTTCTGCCAGTTCACCGCCCTTTTCCTTATTAAGGCTGGAAGTAAGCTCAGAAATTACTTCGATTGCCTTGGAAATGAGAATACCCTTGGCGGCGTAATCCTTCTCTTCAATTTTTACCTTGGCCTGCTTCATAAACTTGATGGCCGCATCATAAAGCATGATGAGAAGTTCGCCTTTTGAAGTGGTATGAACCTGAGTTGAGAGATAAGCTTGTGCTGCTCTTTGCATGTATTTGATCCTCCTGACTTACTCTTCGGCAAGTTTTTTCAAAAACCTTAGAGGAAATTTCAATTTTTTTTATTTAATTAGTTGCTGTTCAACTGGTTGATGCTGGAGACAAGTGAAGTGGACTGTCTCTGGTACTGTCCAAGAAGGGTGTCGAGCCTTGAATAGCGGTCCTTGAGCATCTGTTCCTTGTTATCAACCCGGCGTTCTTCCCGTTCGATTTTCTTGTCAATATTATCCATGATGGTGTCGTAGTTGTCCTGGAGAATATTGAGCGGGCCGTTTTCACCGGTAATATCATCAAGGGCGCTGACCAGTTCGCCGGTCTTTCCAAGCTGCAGGTATACCCTTATTGCATCAGAGGCACTTTCATCCGAGTTTCCGAAAACCCCGTCAGTACGGTTTTCTACCCGTATGGACATACCGGCTGCATCTGTTCCGCCGTTACCGGTGATTTCCCATGTACTGGCGTTGACCATTGCAGCCTGACCATTGATTGTGGCTGAAATCAGCTTGCCGCCGGAAACTTCATATTGAACATTATATTCACCCGGCTTGGTAACTCCGGTAATATGAGACATATACTGCACATTTGCAGATTCACTTTTACCGAGATAGTTGGCTGAGAAAAGTTTGGCCACGGCCATGGGATCATCATCAAGGGCTTCGCTAAGCGCGTCGGTATCAAGTTCAAGCAGTCCCATATTGGCTCCGCCTGAGTCTGCGTTGGTAAGAATTCCTACCTGTGAGAGTGCTGAATATCTGTCACCCGATGTGCTCCCGTCTCCGTTTTCCGTGAACCAGTCAAAGCCGAGGCCCTTGCTGGACATAATGTCCTTAAGGCGCTGGCCGACAAGCAATTCAACACCATAGTTACCGGTCAGGATTGAACCTGTAGCCTGATCGGAACTTGTTTCAACGGAAGTCAGGTCCTTGATCATCTGACGGATGGTGTTGTTCTGGTCGACGAACTTCTGGACGTTTTCCTTCATGCCCTCGTTGTCAACGGTGATACCTATATTGACGGTTGAACCTGCTGCGGTAGTTTTCTTGAGGTTCATGGTAATTCCGTCAACAACATCGCTTACGGAGTTGGTATCGCGTTCGATCCAGTCACCTGCACCGGGCGGGAATCCATCCACCTTGATCTGTGAGTTCTGTGCGTTCTGGGTTTCGGCAAAGCTCGTGTTGGAGAAAATCATTCCAGATGTGTTTGATATGAGCAGCTGATTGTCCGCACCAAGGTCAAGGCCGTAAATTTGAAGGTGATGGGTTGTCCCATCATAAATAGTTGTCGCCCTGATCTTGTCACGGCTGTCGGCGTGGGCGTTGATCATGTTGACAAAGCCCTGCATGGTTGTGCCTGCCGGGATGTTGCTGAGCGTTACTGATTCGCCTTGATATGAAAAGGTAAAAGTTCCGGTTGATGAAAAAATGGAATCGGTAATGGCAGTTGTACCTGAGGAGGTGACACTGATATCGTTTTGCGCCAGCTGATTGATTTCAATAGCATGGCTGGTAACAAGGGCGGAACTTGTTGCCGAAGCTGTCAGGGTATCGGAGTCCGAAGTGGACACAGCCTTGGTCATAAATTCGTCAAGGGTATCCATGGACTTAAGCGTGGTCTGCAAGGAAAGGAGTGCGGTATCGAGTTCCTGAAACTTCTCTACCTTGGCTTCCCATGTGGACTTCCAGCTTTCCAGTCTGTTGATATGGACGCGTTCGAGCTTGATCAGTCCTTCAATCATGGAGTTGAAGTCTGTTCCAGAGCCGAGTCCGGCGAAATTTATATTTCCTGAGGTGTAGTCAGACATGATTTTCTCCGGGAATATTTTTCCCTGACGGTTTATTTCACCTCAATTTATGCAAACAAAATGCCAAGAAACATTAAGAAGACCTTGGGTAAATGTTTAGTCTGCACTGAAATAGTTGCCGATATATCCTTATCTGTTTTCAGGATTGGTGCTTATGCTGAAAAAAGCCGGGCCGAACATTTCGGACCCGGCTTTTATCACTTACCTGACTTTAGTCAGTTCAGGCTGCAGGTCGGTTATTAGCCGATGAGCTGCATTGCCATTCTGGGCATGCTGTTTGCCTGGGACAGCATCGCTACTGCGGACTGGGTCAGAATCTGGTTACGGGTGAACTCGGTCATTTCGGTTGCAACATCAACATCGGAAATACGGGATTCCGAAGCCTGTACGTTTTCTGCCTGGATGGACAGGTTGGTGATGGTGTTCTCAAGCCTGTTCTGCAGTGCACCGAGGTTAGCGCGAATCTTATCCTTTGAGATGATCGCGTTGTTCAGCTTGTCCAGAGACTGCTGTGCCAGTGCCTGGGTGGAAATGGAGTTGTTGGCAGCAATTCCGACACCCAGAGCGGATGCAGTCGAGGTCGCAATGGAAACATAGTAGTAGTCTTCTGCGGAGTCGTTACCGGTACCGAAGTGAACCTTCACAGGACCAGTAGAAGTGAGTCCGGCACCACTGTGCGCAGAGTTCTGACCTGAAATGTTACCATTGAGCAGGTGAATGCCGTTAAAGTCAGTTGCGTTAGCAATACGGGTAATTTCCGAAGCCATGGCCTGATATTCGGAGTCGATGATCAGACGCTGGTCGGAGTTGTAGGTACCGGTGGCTGCCTGAGTTGCAAGTTCCTTCATACGGATGAGCTTTTCATCGATAACACCCAGAGCGCCGTCTGCGGTCTGGATCATGGAAATTGCATCGTTGGCGTTACGGATACCCTGGTTCAGGGACTTGATGTCCGCCCGCATAAGTTCACGAATTGCGAGACCGGCAGCATCGTCAGCAGCGGTTCCAACACGAAGACCTGAGGACAGGCGGCGAGTTGATACACCGAGGTTACCATACGATTCCTGCAAGTTGCGGGATGCATTCATCGCCATCAAGTTGTGGTTAATTACTAAAGACATGCTTTCCTCCTTGAAAGTAATGCTTGGCTTCCTTGCCAAAAAACTTGCCTTGTTTACCTAAGGTTCACAAAGCTATCTGGTCCTTCTGTGCTTTCTTCATCGTCTGGAATATAGATATCTTTAGGGTTCGGAGGAAAAAATGTTTATTTAATAAAAAAAGGGACCTCCGTTTATGGAGATCCCTTTTGTTGAAATTAATTTTTATAAATAAAGCTTATTTCGGGGTAATGTGCGCCAGTCGCTTCCTGGCTTCCTCAAAAGGTATTCCGCTTTTGCGGGTGATGGATTCGAGGTTTTCTTCAGCGTCTGAACCGCGCAGATACATTGGTATCGGAATTTCACGTCCGTACTCAGCATAACTGGCTGCAAGAATGATATCCTTTGCATCAGGGGTGTTGAGTCTTTCCGGAACGGCAGCAAGCTGAGCATTGCCGGACAGAAATTCATCAAAGAAGCTCTTGTTCTTGACCAGACCTGTCCCCACAAGTGCCGCCTGCTCCTGTTTATATGATGTGATCACCTCTGCCGCTTCCTGCACTGAAACCGGCAGGGGAGGGGTGATTGGAGTAGGGGTGATTTCATCATCTGCAAGAGGCTCAAATCCTTGAAGGTATACTTGCATCCGGCGTGAGTGGGTAACTGTCCAGACCGGCAGTCCGCTGACCTGTGCTGCTCCTCTGGCAAGGATGGGCAGGTATTCCATTGCGCTGATCAGGCCTTTATCTTCATCGCAGATCCCTGCAACCAGCCCGGCCGCCGCAGCAAAAGTAAGTCTGAGTCCGGTAAAGCTTCCCGGCCCGGCTGTGATGGCCACCCGGGAGAAATCCTTTGCGGTGCATCCGAAAAGGTTCAGGGAATCCCGGACTGAGGGAATCATGAAGTTAACCGAACGTCCGGGGACGATCAGTCTTTTTTCTTCCAGCATGGTATATGGATCATCCTCATCCTCACGATGGGCGATGACTATCTGCAGGGTCTCCTCGGTGCCGTTGATGGCCAGCAGGAGATCCGGTCTTTCTTCAAAAAATGAACTCATTTGCTGCTGAATGTCCTGACTAAGTCGTTGAATATTGCAAATGCCATGAGGCTGAACAGGAGCAACAGACCGGCTTTTGTGGCGGCAGCCTGAAGTTTCTCATTCAAAGGTTTGCGCAGGATGGTTTCAAGGCTGTAGAATAACAGGTGTCCGCCATCCAGAACCGGAATCGGCAACAGGTTCAGCAGGCCGAGGTTGATACTGATGAAAGCCGTAAACTGAAGCAGCTGCAGCAGACCGCGTTCGGATTGCTGTTTGATGGCCTGAGCGATCATGATAGGGCCGCCGATGGAATCCATGGGGACAACCCGCTCAACCATTTTTACAATGCTGGTGCAGATCAGTTTACTGACATTCCATGTCTGTTCAGCTGCTGCCACCGCTCCTGAAATCCCGTCCAGTTCTACGGTTTTGGATTCACCGGAGGCTACAATTCCGACAACAGGACGACGGATGGTTTCGCCAAAGATGTTTTTCAGTTCCTGAACCTGCGGCTTGATGGTCACATGCTTTTCAACACCGTCACGGGAAATGATAAAATCAAGATCGTCGGTGGTGCTGCCCTGAATTGTTTCGGCAAGGTCGGACCAGAATATAATCTTCTTGCCTTCAATATAAAGAACGTTGTCTCCGGCCTGTATCCCGGCAGTGAGAGCCGGGCTGTCCGGCTGCAGCTTGCCCACAATGGGAGCAAGTCCCATCTGTCCGTTGGAAACAATAATTCCCCAGAAGATAATCCATGCCAGAAGGAAGTTGAAGATAGGGCCTGCGGCAACAACAAGCATGCGGTGCCATGGAGGACGGCTCATGAAAAGTTCTTTCTCAGTGAACCCGTTATCCTCGGTCATATCTCTTTCTTCACCGGCAAGGCTTACGTAGCCGCCCAAGGGGATAAGGGAAAGCCGGTAGTTTGTGGAACCCCAGGTGAATCCGGCAAGACGAGGTCCGAATCCCAGTGAAAAGGTTTTCACGCCGATTCCAAGTGCACGCGCAACCAGAAAGTGGCCGAGCTCGTGGAAAAAAATCAGTCCGCCGAGAACCAGAACAAAATCAAGTATCCATGTCATGGCAGTTCCTTAAGTAATGGAATCCATTACGTCGCGTCTGGTTTTCACATCGAGTTCCAGAACAGCGCCGGCCTCACTTACATCGCAACCGGCATGAGCTTCAAGAGCCTTGCCGATGATAGCGGGAATGTCGAGGAAGCGGATTTTTTCATTCAAAAATAAATCAACAGCCACTTCATTGGCTGCGTTAAGTACAATCGGGTGACTTTGTCCGGCAGCAAAGGAGTCCGCTGCATGTTTCAGGCAGGGGAAAACATCAAGGTCCGGTTTTTCAAAAGTCAGGGTACCCACTTCAGCAAGGTTGAGCGGTTTGAGCTTGAGAGGCACCCGCTGCGGATAGCACATGCAAAAGGCAATGGGGATCTGCATATCGGGGATGCCGAGGTGTCCAAGCTGGGAACCGTCCACGTATTCAACCAGAGAGTGAATGATGGATTGCGGGTGAACAACAACATCAATCTGCTCCGGAGGAAGTCCATAAAGATGGCAAGCTTCAATGAATTCCAGCCCCTTATTCATAAGGGTTGCGGAGTCAATGCTGATTTTTGCGCCCATGTCCCAGTTCGGGTGGGCCAAAGCCTGTTCACGGGTGACAGTTTCAAGAAATTCTCTGCTCTTGCCACGGAAGGGTCCGCCGGAGGCAGTGAGGATGAGGCGGCTTACTTCGTCACCGCCGTGCCCTGCAAGTCCCTGGAAGAGAGCATTGTGCTCTGAGTCCACGGGGAGAATGGTGGCACCGGTGCGGTGACAGGCATCGCGGATGATGTGGCCGCCGAGAACAAGTGATTCCTTGTTGGCAAGAGCTATCATCTTTCCTTTTTCCGCCGCAGCAAGAGTCGGTTCAAAACCGGCGGCACCTACGATGGAGGAAAGTACCAGTGAAACTTCATCAAGTGATGCAAGGGTGATGTAGGCTTCCGGTCCGGTAAGGATCTCAGGATTATAGTCTGCAGGGAGCAGGCTTTTGAGTTCCTTTGCAGCTTCATCATTTAATACAGCAAGATATGCCGGGCGGTGGGTTGTTGCCTGTTCGGCCAGCAGTTTTGCATTTCTGGCTCCGGCAAGGGCTACCACTTTGAAGAGGCCCGGGTGCTGTTCGATTACTTTAAGGGTGCTGGTTCCAATGGAACCTGTGCTGCCCAGAATGGATATAGCTCTGGGAAATTCAGGCAGTTCCGCAGTTGCGGGCCATGGAGATATATATGTCTGCAAGTTGATTTATCCGTCTTGTTTTGGAGCGGCAAAGCTCGGTTAGAAGAAAGTGTAGAGTTCTCTTGCCAGAATGTACACCGGCAGCGCAAGCACGAGACTGTCGATTCTATCCAGCACACCGCCGTGTCCGGGCAGGATTTTTCCGGAATCTTTGATCTGGAGTTTGCGTTTGAGGGCGGATTCGAAAAAGTCGCCCATCTGGGCGGCAATGTTCAGTCCTGCGCCGAGAAAAATCCACATGTAGAAAGGAGCTGTGCCGAAGGTAAGTCCGAAGATGGTACAGCAGGTGATACAACCCAGAAAACCGCCGATGGAACCGGCCCACGATTTCTTGGGGCTGACTTGCGGCCATATTTTTTTCTTCCCAAAATGAGTTCCGGCGTAAAAGGCTGCTGTGTCTGATGCGGAAGCTGAAAGCAGCACCAGAAGTATTTCCCAGCTGCTCATGGAAGTGAGAAATTGCAGGGTCACCGGGATGTACACAATACCTGCGAAAAGGATCAGACTGTCTTTATAGGACGCAACCGACCCTTTGGCACTGTATGATAAAAGAAACCGGAAGTTGAAAAGCCAGAATGCTCCAAGCATGATCAGGAGCATCCAGACCGGGGAAACAAGTGTCGAGGTCATGACAATCCCGGCCCCGGCAGTCATGGCCATATAGCGGGAAAGCCTGTTGGCTTTGTCCTGCCAGAACATGCCGTAAAATTCATGCATGGCAATGAAGCAGAAGATTGTCAGTGCGCCGATGAGGACTTTTCCACCCATGATAAGGGCGGTAGCCAGAGTAGCGACGAGAAGCAGGGAAGTGATAATACGTTGTTGAAGGCTGCTAAGGGGCATGAAGTCCTCTGTTAAGGGTCCTAGAATATGAATTAATAATAAAAAAGAAAATTCTTCTGCATAAGTTTTTTGCTGCCATCCGGGCAGGTCCGGTTCCTGCTGAAAGCAGAATCTCTGACCATTTCAGGCGAAATTATTCCTGAAAATGCAAAAAACTCCATTTTTATAATTCATTAATGGGTATCGGGCAAGCAGTTGACCGTTACTTTTCCACATTAATTCAGCCATAATTATGTATCAGGGGGGCTGCTCTGCTTTATGCAGTATTTTTAGCGTGAGATATTCTTTTATGCAAATTTACGAAGGGCAGTAAATTATGTTATTGAGAAAAGAGGCCTGATACATTGTTTGTCAGAATAATTAGTGTATTATATTTATGATTTGCGCAGTAGCTTTTTTGCTTGTATACTAATGTTTCTTAATATCCCCTTTGATCATCCATGTTGCACTTTCCGGGAGGGAAGGATTTTGCAAAATAAAATTGCTGATATGGCTGCCGTTGGCACTGCTGATATTGTAGAGCTTCTTGATGGTGCTATCAGGAAGTCCGGCAAAGCAGGGTGTCGCAGGGCCATGGAAAGCTGTTCCTGTCCACTGAAGGATATTGTTCCCGATCTGTTCGGAGCGCAGTTGACTCTTGTGGATCGGTTGACTGAAATCGGTCTGGCTCTCTCCGGGGAGACCCGTCTTGAAAGACTGCTTGAAATGATAGTTGATGAGGCCCGGGTGCTGACCAAAGCTGATGCCGGAACACTCTATATACTGAACAAAGACAGCCGCAAACTCGAATTTTCCATCCTCCAGAATGATACAATGAACGTCCGAATGGGAGGTTCCAGCGGTAACGAGATAACCCTGCCTCCTGTTCCCCTTTACGGTCCGGGAAACAAGCCTAATAAATCCAACGTTTCCTCCTACTGTGCTATCACTGGTGAAACGGTTAATATTGCAGATGTTTATGAGGCCGAAGGGTTTGATTTCACCGGTCCCCGCAAATACGATGATGCAACCGGATATCGTTCCAAGTCCATGCTTGTCATTGCTCTGAAAAACCATGAGCAGGACATAATCGGTGTTCTGCAGCTGCTTAACGCTTTGGATGATGACGGAGAAGTCATTGAATTTTCCGAGAACGTAGTTGATATCATCGGCTCCCTTGCTTCTCAGGCGGCAATTGCCCTGACAAACACCCAGCTGATACAGGGCCTGAAAGATCTGCTGTATTCTGTAATCCAGAGTATCGCTGCTGCAATTGACGCCAAATCCCCTTATACAAACGGTCACATTGAAAGAGTGGTGACAGTCACCATGATGATTGCCGAGAAAATTAATTCCATGACCGATGGCAAGTATGCCGATGTGCAGTTTACGGACGATGAAATGGAGGAACTCAAGCTTGCGGCCTGGATGCATGATGTGGGCAAGATCTCGATCCCCGAGCATGTGGTGGACAAGTCCACCAAGCTTGAAACAATTTTTGATCGCAGCGAACTTGTTGATGCCCGTTTTAGGCTTATTGCAGAAACCATAAAGAACCGTCAGCTGCAGGATACAGTGGAAGCACTCCAGAATGGAGCTTCTGAGCTGGAAGTTGTGTTGATCGAAGATAAATACGCTGAAGTGCTTGAGGGTGTTGAAGAAGACAGGCTGTTCATCCTTTCTTGCAACATTCCCAAGGAGTTCATGTCCGATGAGCGCATTGAAAGGGTGGAAAAGATTGCAGCCAAGACTTACGAGAGTAACGGCGAAACTTTCAACTGGCTCACTGAAGATGAGGTCAAGAATTTATGTATCCGCAAGGGAACCCTTACCGATAAGGAACGTAGGATAATCGAGAGCCATGCCCAGATCACCCATGAGATGCTCTCTCGCCTTCCCTTCCCCAAACGGTTGTCGCGGGTGCCTGAATATGCTGCCGGGCATCATGAAAAACTGGATGGCTCTGGTTATCCCAACGGTCTGGATGAAAACCAGCTTCCGCTGCAGGCCCGGATTATGGCTGTGGCTGATATTTTTGAGGCACTCACAGCAAAAGACCGTCCTTACAAAAAGCCTATGAAGCTTGCTCAGGCTATTAAAATTCTTGGTTTTATGGTCAAGGACAGGCATATTGACCCGGATATCTGTGAACTTTTCATCGGCTCAGGTCTGCATCTGGAGTACGCAAAGGCCGAGCTTGATCCATCGCAGCTTGAAGAAGATTAAATTTATATGAGTAAATAAAAAATGGAGTGCCTGACAGACGGGCACTCCATTTTTTTTGACAGATAAATCCGGAACAGTTACTTTATTTCTTTTTATTATGCCTGTCCCAATGCTTAAGTACAGTATCGATTGTTCTCAGCCGGGCGATCTTGCGTGCGATATCAATCATGGCAAGCTTGATCAGGCGATCCTTTTTGGGATGCATGTATTCACCGGTGAGGTTGAGGGCATAAGAGGTGGGCGGATCAAATTCAACCCCCAGAAAATCGCCGTTGATATCAACAAGTGCAGAATACTGTTCGTAGTCCTCGTCAAATTCTATATCCACTTCAGAAGCGCCGATAACCACATAATCCACGTAGTTGTCGCGGGCTATGGCTATGATTTCGTCTTCGGTAACTGTCTGCTGCGAGGTGGCATAGGAGCGTTTGCATGAATCCAGCAGAAAACCGGTGATCATTCGGTCGCGGTGTGTTTCAAACCCGGCTTCGTTGAATTCCTGCTGCAGGGATTTGTTGAGGTTGCGGATAAGGTTCTCACATTCCTGCGGACTGAGGTTTTCTCCCTTGATGCGAGGAACAAGTGAGAAGACGATGGTCGGCCTTCCTTTTTTTTCGTATGTTTTAAATCCGTCCTTGCTGCCGCAGAACCCTGAACTGGCAGATACAGCCACAAGCATGATGCAGATCAGTATGGAAAGGCTAATTCGGTTCAATTTCATGACTGTTCTCCTTGTTTGGGTTCCGGCGATTCAAGGGCCGGTTTACCGTTTGCATTGATCCAGATCGCTCAGGGCATTGATCAGGCTGTTGTAAAAAAATACATCTGAAACCTTGGTATGGCGTTTGGCAATTGTTGCTACAACGCCCTTGATGCATTTGATAACTTCACCGTCTCCCTGCAGGATGGCGGCAGTTGTGTAATTGCGTTCAATAAAGGCTCCAAGGTCGTTGTCCTTGGTTCCTGTTTTGATGGTCAGGGAATATTCCTGTTGCGCCTTTGGCAGCCTCATGCTGGTCTGGTAGACATTGTCACGCTCGGAGAAACCGGATTTTTCTGCCCCCTGCTGAAAGGATACCCCGAACATGGAAACAGCCGCGTGAAGCCCGCGCCGGAAAGCTGGGAATCTTGATTTGGGCGGCAGTACAAGGTGTTCTTCCGCCAGAGCCTGCGCAGCAAGCATCTGAGCCAGGGATTTGTATTTAGCCTGATTTTCGATCCGCTGCTGTGTTCCCTTGGAAAGACTGATCTCGTTGATTTCGCAGGTTTGGGTTGAGAACAGGTATTCAAGGTCGGCAAGGCACTTGCTGAGTTCGTTCTGTGCATCCGGTTTAAGTCTTTGTTTGTCGGTAAAAAAAGCGACAATGGCAGCCCTGATCTGTCCTGCCAGCGGATTAAGGCTGAAATTGGGGGTTTTGTCCAGATATGGAACCGAAATCAGCATCGGGGCGGAGTAGACCAGGGATTCGGACTTTGCCTGAAAAAGCAGGAAGTTGAGACCGATGTAAACACTGCCTTTGTAAAGCTTCTGCTCTGCCGATCCGAATTCGTCCACAAAGGAGACAACGTTATCTACAAATAGCAGCGGAACAAGAATGGAATCCGGGTCGAACTTGGTGTCGTATCCGGCCCGCTTTATGTTCACACCTTCATTTTCAGATGCAGCACGAATCAGGAATTTCAGCACTCCTTTACGGAGTGCTTTTTTAAATTCCTTATCCTTCAGTATTACTTCAAGCTCTGCCTTGTGCCTGTCATTCTCTTTATTGCGAACCTTACCGATGGCAGACGGGATTATATAGAGCTCCCGTGCTTCAGCCCATCCTGCAGAAAGCAGAGCAGCAAGCAGAACAAGGACTATGCAGACTCTATGGTGCATTAGATTACCACTGATGTCCCTGTACAGAGTCCTGAGCTTCCTGTTCCTTGATATCTTCAGTTTTCTGCTTGGATGTTTCCGTTTCATCTTTCAGATCTTCAGCAGACTCATGCACGCCGTGCATGGAGGTTTTGGCGTCTTCCGCATGCTTGAAACCGCATGCGCCAAGGCCGAGAATCAGCAGCGCGGTCATACCCAGAATGAATGCTTTAGTGGTTTTCATTTTTCCTCCGCTCGTGGTTAGTCAAGAATATCTTCGGCCAAAGCTACGGATACAGCCTTGTCCTCTACTTGTTTATACCCGTCTTTAGCCTGATTTTCCAGTTTGCTTTTAAGCTTTTTGCTCAGGGCTAGCTTATTCTGGTAATAACCTTCCAGAATGGTTCTGACCTGAGTGTTTTTGCGTCTGGCAGTCATAATAATGTTGTTGATCTCCTGACTCTGCTTGGTGATGAGTTCGGAGTTCTCTTCAATGTAGTCGTAATCCTGCTTGAAGTCCTTGAACAGGCAGACGAGATCGGTAAGCTGTTCCTGAGCTTCAATCATGGTGGGGATTGCCGCAATTGCGCCGATAGGGTTGTTCTGTGCATTACCGATTAGTTCGACCACGGCGGTTCCGGCAAGGGCAAGAACACCGAGCTGCTTGGTCGCTTCCACAGCCATAGTCTTGCCTTTTTCATCGTATGCGTTGATGGCCTGGTCAATGCTCCCGATTACATTGGATGATTTGCTCATACTCATGTCGTAAAGGGCATTGGAGGCATGCAGGTTGGTGGAAAGAGTGCCGATGATTGAGTCAAGGTTCTTGATCTGTACGGCATTGAGTTTGGAAAAGGAGGCCGCTTCGGTTTTAATCTGGGTGGAAAGAGCCTTGAGCATTTTCCTGTTTTCAGCAATTTTAACCGCAGCAGTTTCAATTGAATCCGAGGGCTCGTAGGACAGGTCTTTAATAAAAGCCTTGATGGATATTTTATCCATACCGACTGATTTGACACCCTGAGCCTTGGCGGTGGCAGCTTTGTAGTTGTTGTTCATGACCATAACGGTAGAACCTACCAGCTGCTGCAGTGCCCGTGTTTCATTAAGTGCGGCGAGCATCTGTTTTTTTATTGCAATTGTCTGGGCTGCAAGTTTTTTACTCTGGTCAATCTGTTTGAGTACCAACTGCAGGGATCCGAACTGACCGCTGTTCGCACTTTGTGTTTTGGCGGAATTCATAAAGTTTGAAAAGAATTCTGCTGCGCCGGAACTGTTTTTGTTTCCTTCCTTGGAGTTTTGATCCTTGTTCTTCTGGTCGCCGGAGTCGGCGAATATGCTCATCAGTCCGCCGCCGGATTTCTTTTTATGCTCTTTAGCAGCCTGAATGGCTTTGGCTTTTTCATCGGCAGTGGGTTCTTTCGGCTTGAACATGTCAAAAAAGCTTCCGAAAGATGAGTTGTCATTCCCGCTGTCCTTTGCTGCAACTTCCTTCTGACTGGAAGATGATTTTTTCCTGGCAGTCTTTTGGGAGCTGATGGATTTTTCTGCTTCAGCTACCTGCTGAGGAGGGCACTTGGGTGCTTTTGTAATGGTTTTTGTTGTGGAAGTGGTTGTGGTTGTCCTTGAGGTTACTGTGATGGTTTTGCTTTTTGCAATGGGGTCAGAAGGGTGTGCAACACATGTCTCTGCTACAATGAAACCTTCCACATTGTTATTTTTTATTCTGTAGAATCCATCTTCATACCCGATGATTTCAAATTGAGTCTGGGGTGGAAGTTTCTGTGCCGTCCCGGAGGATTTCTTCGGGGAATCGTAAATCTGTGACTGAACTTTGTTGTGGCCCTGTGTGCCCAGATAGTTGCCAAAGTCCAGAGCTGCCAGCCGGTGATAGATATATCCCGGTTTTCCGGTGCCGTCTGCTCTTTGAATGTGGTACCAGTTTCCTTTTTTGCCAAGGAGTTTTATCTGGGTTCCCTTGGGAAGAACATCCACAATTGCAGATTTAGATGAATTCTTTTCCCTTACATTACTTAGTACAAGCGATTGGGCTGTTACAACAGGAGGGATCACAACTGTTTCAGTGCGGACAGTAGCTTCAACCGGTGCATCCTGTGATTGAGTGTTTTTCTGGGGTATGCAGCCTGCAGTGAGCAGGCATAGAATAAGAGATGCAGCCAGACAGCTCCAAGATTTTGATAACACGAAATACCTCCCTGTAACCATGTGATCAGTCTTAAATAGATATAAATATTAAGTAACGTTGTTTTAAACAAAATTACTAAAGCGAATCTATGCCACATTTGCTAATCGTTATAAAGGGGGGCAGATGCATTTTTGATTGGAAAGTCAAACTGAAAGACGCAGTGAGTGGATGGATTGATCAACTCACTGCGTCCTGTATACTGTTGTACTGTTTAATTCTGCGGAATTTTTAATCAAGCAGATCTTCTGCAAGGGCCACTGAGGAGGCTTTCTTTTCAACCTGGGCAAATCCAGAAGCGGCCTGACTTGCAAGTTTACTTTTAAGTCTGCTGCTCAGGGCCATTTTCTGCTGGTAATATGATTCAAGCATGGTTGTGACCTGAGTGTTTTTACGGCGTGCAGTCATAATGATTCTGCTGATGTCGCGTCCCTGCTGTGTTATCAGAGCGGAATTGTTTTCGATATATTCATAGTCTGATTGGAAGTCACTGAACAGGGTGGTCAGGTTGGTGAGTTCGTCCTGAACTTCAATAAGCCGCGGAATTGCAGTCAGGGCCCCGATGGGGTTGCTCTGGGCATTGCTGATCTGGGCAACCAGCTCAGCGGTTGCAAGGGCAACCACCCCGGCCTGTTTTGTTACCTCGGCAGCCATAGGCCCGGCTTTTTCGTCGTAGGCTGTTATGGCCCGGTCGATGCCCAGAATTACGTTGTTGGATTTTTCAATACTTAAGTCGTAAAGCGCATTGGATGCGTGCAGGTTGGTTGAAAAGGAATCAATGATGGAATCGAGATTCTGAATCTGCTGGGTATTTAGCTGTGAGAAGTCAGCTGCTTCAGACTTGATCTGGGTTTCCAGAGCCTTCAGCATCCTTCCGTTTTCCGCAATTTTAACCGCTGCGCCTTCAATTGATTCCGTAGGCTCGTAGGAAAGGTCCTGAATAAACGCCTTGATGGATATCTTTTGCATTCCTGCAGAACTGACGCCCTTTGCGGTATCAGCAGCGGCCTTGTAGTTCCGGTTCATTGCCGAAACGGTTGCACCGACCAGAGATTGCAGTGCCCGTGTTTCATTAAGTGCTGTCAGCATCTGTTCACGAATTTCTACTGTCTTTTGCGCCAGTTCCTTACCCACGCTTACACTTTTGAGAATATCCTTGATGGAATCGTTCTGGGTCCGGGGCTGGGCAGAGGCCTGTTGCTGGGGACCGCCCAGCAGGGCTGAGGCAAAAGCACCGAAAAGAGCCGCGCCAACGGAGTTGTCGGAGCTGGTGCTTTTCTTGGTGGTTTTCTTTTTACTAGTGGTGCTGGAGCGAAAGGTCGCGGCTTTCTTTTTTTCAGGCGGAGCTGAAGCTGTTGCCAGCTGTTTGCCTGTGGTGGTCTCGGTTACCTTTGTTGCTCCTGCTTTATATGTAACTGTGCGGGTTTCCGTCTTTGCAATAGGAGAGTTCGGGTCAGCTATACAGAGTTCGGATTCAAGGTATCCATCAAATTCATCGCCCTTGACCTGATAAAAACCGTTTTTAAAACCGATGATGTCAAACTGAGTCTGGGGAGGCAGAATCAGGGGGACTTGCCTGTTTTTATCTGGAGCATCGTGGACTGCGGCTTTCATTTTATTGAATCCTCTTGTGCCCAGATAATTGCCGAAATCAAGAGTAATCAATTTATGATAGACGAAGCCGGGGGCTCCGGAGCCGTCCATGCGGCGGATTTTATACCAGTTGCCGTTCCTGCCGGTCAGTTCCACCTGTGTTCCTTTGCCGACGATATCAACTATATCGGCTTTTGGTGAGGATACTTCCCTTACATTGCTTTTCATAAGGAGGGTGCCGGTAACAACAGGGGTGACTACCACAGTTTCAGTACGCACTGCTGTCTTGACCGGCGCCTGCCGGGCTGCAGTCTTATTTTGTTTGGGAACACATCCGGCAGCAATCATGCACACAATCAGGGCCAAAGACAGGCTGCTCCAAAATTTATTAGACATGAAAGACCTCCCTCGTTCATGCGGTTGCTGGCTGTAAATCAAATGAGCTGGCGTTTAAAACATTAAATGATGTTATAAACATCCCTAAGTATAATATATCTCATATTATGCAGTTATTTAAAAGGGGGGAGGTCACCTTTTTTGGGAGGGAGCCCTGTTTTATTTTATTACTTAGAATCCGCCCTGTAAATTGGGTGGATCGTGGATTCAGCCGGTCATGATCTTATCATTGCGGGGCCATAAAAAAACAGCCCCTGGAAATTATTTTCCAGGGGCTGTTTATGTTCATTGATTTAAATCTGGTCTCCGGTCTTTCCGAACCGGCGCTGGCGTTTATCGTAGTCAGCCAGTGCCTTGTCCAGTTCCTCCGGAGTGAAGTCCGGCCAATAGACATCGGTGAAGTAGAGTTCCGAATAGGCGGCCTGATAGAGCAGATAGTTTGAGAGTCTGAGCTCCCCGCTTGTTCTGATAATCAGGTCCGGGTCAGGCTGGCCTGCGGTGTACAGGTAGTCAGCCATTTTCTCTTCGGTGATTTCTTCTTCCCTGATGCCGTCCGAGACCATTTTTCTGCAGGCTCTGACCAGCTCATCCCTGCCTGAGTAGTTCAGGGCAAGATTGAGGGTCATTGATTTGCAGTTTTCCGTTTTCTTGATGGTGTGGGCCACGACCTGCCTCACGCCGAAGGGGAACTCAGAGAGTTCCCCCAATATTTTCAAGCGTATGTCCTGCTCGCGCAGGCTGGACAGTTCTTTTTTGAGGAATACCGTCAGCAGATCAAAGAGTGTGGATATCTCATCTTTAGGTCTGGCCCAGTTCTCCTTGGAGAAGGTGTAGAGGGTCAGGTGCCCGATACCCAGTTCCCGGCATCTGGTAACGATGTTTTTCGCGGCTTCGGTTCCGGCTTTGTGGCCTTCGCTTCTTTTAAGTCCGCGAGCTTTGGCCCACCGTCCATTGCCGTCCATGATAACGGCTAAATGTCGGGGCATCATTGTATTAGATTTCCAGGATTTCCTTTTCTTTTTCACCGCATGCTGCGTCACATTTCTTGACGTAATCATCGGTGATTTTCTGTACATCTTCCTGAGCTTTGCGGTTTTCGTCCTCAGAGATGTCCTTATCTTTTTCCATCTTTTTCAGGGTGTCGTTCATATCACGACGCACGTTGCGGATGGCGATTTTGGAGTCTTCAGTGTATTTCTTGGCGATTTTAACCAGCTCTTTACGGCGATCCTCAGTAAGGGGAGGAATGGTGATGCGCAGCATCTTGCCGTCGTTAACCGGGTTAAGGCCCAGGTCGGACTGCATAAGGGCTTTCTCAATAAGGGGGAAAGCGCCTCTATCCCAGGGCTGGATGGCAATAGAACGGGAATCGGGTACGGAAACGGAAGCCAGCTGGTTTACGGGTGTGGGGGTACCGTAATAATCAACGGGAATCTGGTCGACCAGAGAAGTGGAAGCGCGTCCGGTGCGCAGTTTTCCAAAGTCATTTTCCAGGGCGGTCAGTGCGCCTACCATTCTTTTTTTGCCGTCGGCAAGAACTTCATTAATCATAAAGAGTTATCCTCCGTGAACAATTGTTCCGATCTTCTCACCTGTTACAACCCGTTCGATATTTCCTTTTTCGAAGAGGTTGAAAACAATGATGGGCATGTTGTTGTCCATGGCCAGTGAAGTGGCGGTGGAGTCCATTACACCCAGTCTCTTTTCCAGAGTTTCAATATAGGTGATAGATTCAAATTTTACAGCATCGTCGTGCTTCATGGGGTCTTTGTCGTAGACTCCGTCGACCTTGGTTGCCTTGATGATGGCCTCGGTCTTGAGTTCCATGGCCCTGAGTGCTGCTGCGGTATCGGTAGTGAAATAGGGGTTACCGGTGCCGGCAGCACAAATTACCACCCGACCCTTTTCAAGGTGACGGACGGCTCTGCGGCGGATGTATGGCTCGGCAACGGCCTGCATGGGAATTGCGGACATAACGCGTGTATCGCAACCCATTTTCTCAAGAGCATCCTGAACAGCCAGAGCGTTCATAATGGTTGCGAGCATTCCCATGTAGTCGGCGGAAGCACGGTCCATGCCCTTTGCAGAATCGGACATGCCGCGAAAAATGTTACCGCCACCGATGACCAGAGCTACCTGCAGTCCTTTCTTTACTACTTCTGCAATTTCGCCGGCAAACTGGCTGATTGCTTCAGGTTTGATGCCGAACTGCTGATCTCCGGCCAATGCCTCACCGCTGAGTTTGATCATTACCCGTGAATAGTGCAATTTGTCCATAGTTTCCCCCGTTTTTCTAAGCGGATCTTGTCCGGTTGTAAGTGCTGGTGCTTATGCTTCCGGATGTTTTGTGTCTGGCGCATGCGGATTTGTCCGCCATCCGGTATTTTCAAATGTTATTTTTGCCGTTTCCGTGCAGTTGGCCGATGCTAGCAGAAATTCCCGCGTTCTGCTAACCGGCCGGGACAAAAAATGTTACAACCTGTGTCACAGACGAAAATTGCCCCTTTAAAAAGCCCAAATCCAAAAACGGATAATCCGTATTGAATTTGAGCTTTGAAAAAATCTACCATTGAAATTTCCCGGCATCCTTAAAGCAGCTGTGCCGTTCAAGGTTCGGTCTGTTTCGTTCAGATTCGATTCGTATGTGGGCGTGTTTTCGTCGCAGCAACTATCGTCCCTGGTAGAGTGTCGGTCCGCTTGTTAAAAATCGGACAAAAAAAACGGGCCTTGCGGCCCGTTTAATTGAGTCTTATTCTTCGTCTTTGGGTTCGTCAGCAGCAGCCTCTGCGAGGTTGATGCGGGCGAAGCGACCAACCTGCATGTTCTCACCGAGAACTGCAATGGTCTCGTTAACGAGATCTTTGATGGTCTTCTTATCGTCTTTAATGAAGGGCTGTTCAAGAAGACATACTTCTTTGTAGTACTTGTTGATACGGCCTTCGACGATTTTTTCAGCAATGTTTTCGGGCTTGCCTTCGGCAATTGCCTGCTGCTTGTAGATTTCTTTTTCTTTTTCAAGAAGATCCTGAGGAAGCTGTTCAGGAGTTACACAAACAGGGTTGGTTGCTGCAACCTGCATAGCGAGGTCTTTAGCGAGCTGGATGAAAGCTTCAGCTTTAGCAACGAAGTCGGTTTCGCACTTGAGCTCAACCATGGCGGAGAGCTTGCCGTTGCTGTGCATGTAAGTACCGATGAGGCCTTCGCTGGTAGCGCGGCCTGCTTTCTTGGCAGCCTTAGCAAGACCTTTTTCACGCAGGTACTTGATTGCTTTTTCTTCGTCACCGTCGCATTCAACGAGTGCTTTTTTGCAATCCATCATTCCTACGCCTGTTTTTTCGCGCAGGACCTTAACCATCTGTGCGGTAATAGCCATGATTATTATGCCTCCTGAGGAGTTTCTTCAGCTTTTTCTTCAGTTTCTACAGCTTTCTCGGTGGCTTTGGTAGCTTCTGCTTCCATAGCCTTGTCTTCTTTGCGGCGGGCAGCGCCTTCGAGGCAGGCGTCAGCCATGTGTGCTGCGAAGAGTTTGATGGCGCGGATAGCATCATCGTTACCGGGAATGATGTAGTCAACCATATCGGGATCGCAGTTGGAGTCTACAACAGCAACTACGGGGATACCAAGCTTGCGGCATTCCTGAATAGCGATCTGCTCACGCTTGGGGTCGATGACGAAAGCAACAGCGGGAGAACCGTTGAGGTCTTTGATACCGCCCAGTGCGAGGTTAAGTTTCTTAACTTCGCGACCCATCATTACGATTTCCTTTTTGGGGAAACGGTTGATGGTACCGTCTTCGAACATTTCTTCAAGCTTTTTGAGGCGATCGATGCTTTTTTTGATGGTCTGAAAGTTGGTGAGAGTTCCACCCATCCAGCGGTGAGTCACGTGGTACATGTCTGCGCGGGATGCTTCAGCAGCGATTGCTTCCTGAGCCTGACGCTTGGTGCCGATGAAAAGGACCTTTCCGCCTTTGGCAACAGTGTCTGCGATAAAATCGTGAGCTTTACGGAAAAGCTTTACAGTCTGCTGCAGGTCCATGATGTGGATACCGTTACGTGCGCCGAAAATGTAAGGACGCATTTTGGGGTTCCAACGACGGGTCTGGTGACCGAAATGAACGCCGGTCTCCAGCATCTGTTTCATAGTTACGTATGCCATAATTTCCTCCTGGGTTTTTCCTCCATCCCGTCCGTGTCGACCCGCAACCGTTGCGGGCACCCTTAAAAAAAGACGGGATGTGCGAATTTGGCTACGCACCACTACAGGCAAACTGATTCAAAATCAAGCCTTGGCGCGCTTTTTTGAGAAATATTTTTTATTTCGTTGCAATCCGGATGTATTCACTTACCCGGCTGCTGCAGCGAAATATGCTTTTCAAGAAATTTTATTCCCTGTTTTTTGAGTACCTTGAGAAAATCCAATGCTTCGCCGTCACAGCTGAACGGCTTCTGCATCTATTGAACCGGAGTTTTCAGAGCTTCGTCTGAGAGAACCTTGTTGGTCAGTTTTCCGATTCCTTCGATTTCAACCTCAACGGTATCTCCATCTTTTATAGTACCGATTCCCTCGGGGGTTCCGGTCATAATTACATCACCGGGGTTGAGGGTCATGATCTTTGAAATGAAGCTTACCAGTTCTGCCGGTGTGTAGATCATGTCTCTGGTATTGCCTTCCTGCCGGACAGTTCCGTTAACTATGGTGCGGATACCCAGTTCACTGGTATCAAGCTCGGTCTCAATACAGGGACCGATGGGTGCGAAGGTGTCAAATCCTTTGGCACGGGTGAAAAGTTTATCTTTGCGCTGGAAGTCTCTTGCGGTGACATCGTTGGCGCAGGCATAGCCGAAAATATTGGGGGCCACTTTATCGGCAGGCACATTCTTGGTGGGCTGGCCAATGATCACGGCGAGTTCGCCTTCGTAGTCCACCTGCTCGGAAACTGAGGGCAGAATTATCGCATCATTGTTTCCGATAACAGCTGAGGAGGGCTTGAGAAAGATCATCGGCTCCTCGGCCATATCCATGCTCAGTTCCTTGGCATGTTCTTTATAATTAAGACCAACGCAGACTATTTTGGAAGGTACAACTATAGGTAGAATGAGACATTCATTTAAAGGGATGGGGCTGTCGCCGGTCCTTCCGGCTATAAGGCTTTTGAAGTGGTCGCCTTCAAGTGTTGCGTAGAAAACATCCTCACCGTGCTTAATCCTGAATACCTTCATTTGGAACTCCCGCGTTTAACTGAGCATCAAAAAGAACAATACCACAAACCGAGAAAAAAATAATCGGAAAACCGGACCGGATCAAAATGACTTAACTAAGCAATTAAGTGAAGCGTTACGGAAATTTTTTATCCGCACACATGATTGTGTACTGGAATTTCCTTTCCGCAGCTTCAGCAAAAGCGACCGTGTATTTAACCTTTTAAAAGTGCTGTTAAATGTATCCTTTCAAAATAGTGCAGCCCGTCATGGCCGGAAGCTGCAAGGCCGCTGCGGACATTGCTAGAGTATGCACTTTTCACACTTGGCATCGATATCCTTGTCTTCATCGCCGGTAATGGAGATAACCAGAGGGATGACAACGGGATCTCGGCCAAGAATCTTGCGGAAGAAACGGCGCAGCGCAGAGCGGATTCTCTCCTTGAGCTTGTTGGTGTGCCCGGGAGGAATATTCTCGTAAACATCAAGTACAATGCACTTGGCGTCCTCCAGCAGGTGAGAGTACTGCTGCTCAAATACAAATCCTTTTGAAGTCACTTCAGGACCGCGCAGAATTTCACCGGTGAGAACATCTACAACCAGTGCAACTATGACCAGTCCTTCTCCAGCCAGAAGCTGGCGTTCCTTCAGCACGGTCTGGCCCACATCGCCGACGCCTTTACCGTCAACAAGGGTGCACTGTACCGGGACATTCTCTTCAAAGCGAATGCCGTGCAGCAGAAAGGTGACCGGTTCGCCATCTTCAATTACCAGAGCTCGTTCCGGTGCCACTCCGGTTTCCACTGCAAGGCGCGAATGTTTGATCAGGTGGCGGTATTCGCCATGGACCGGTATGAAATATTTGGGTTTTACAGTCTCGAGCATGGTGCGCAGTTCTTCCCGGTGCGCATGTCCTGAAGCATGTATCCCCTGAACTTTTTCATACAGAACTTCAGCTCCGAGCTTGTAGAGCCTGTTGATTACCCGGGTAATGGCCTTGGTGTTGCCGGGGATGAACCGTGAGGACATGAGGACCAGATCGCCTTCCTTGATGGACAGGTGGCGGTGATCACCGGTGGAAAGTCTTGAAAGGGACGCAAGAGCTTCTCCCTGCGATCCTGTTACCAGCAGGACTATTTCGTCATCACGGTAATCAGGCAGGTCTTCAAGGTCGATCAGGTTTTTGCCCGGTACTCGCAGTTTGCCCATGTCGCGGGCCAGCTCGATGTTGCGGGCCAGAGATTTTCCGCTGACTCCGACAACTCTTCCGGTTTCTGCGGCAAGGTCAAAAATTTCCTGCATGCGCTGGATGTGGCTGGAAAAAAGGGTGACGAGGATGCGGCCCTCCGCTTCTTCGAATATATCGCGCATGGAACGCTTGATTTCGCGTTCGGTGAGAGCGTGGCCTTCCTGTTCCACGTTGGTGGAGTCGGAGAAGAGCAGGGTTACTCCCTGTTTCGAAAAATTGCTGATGGCATCAAGATCTGTAGCATGGCCGTCGAGCGGGTTGCGGTCGATCTTGAAGTCTCCGGTATGCACTACGCGTCCGACCGGAGTTTCAATTCCAAGTGCATAGCCGTCGATAATGGAATGGCAGACCGGAAAGAAGTTGAAGACAAGGTCTCCGAGTGCAACGCGGTCGTAAGGTTTGACCACGCGCAGGTCCACGTAATCTTCAAGATTATGTTCGCGCAGTTTGTTTTCGACCAGTCCAAGTGTGAATTCTGAACCGTAAACAGGAACATCTATATAAGGAAGAAGCCATGGCAGGGCACCGATATGGTCTTCGTGTCCATGGGTCAGAACAATTCCTTTGAGACGGTCCTTAAGAGTCAGGATATGGTCGAAGCGGGGAATGGCTATGTCTACCCCGAACAATGCATCGTCAGGGAAGATGAGTCCACAGTCGATAACTGCAACAGACTCAGCACTGCTCAGAACCATGCAGTTCAGCCCGATTTCGCCAAGGCCTCCCAGTGGGCAGACAGTAAGCTGCGCATCAGCCATTTTTGAGCTCCGCGTAGGCTTTGCCCATAGCTTCTTCAAGCTGTTCTTTGAGCTTTACCCGGTCACGCACCTTGTATTCTGAAATGTCGATCGGGGGCAGGGCCTTGATCTTGATGTCCTGAAAAGGATTCATCCAGAGGCTGTGCTTTTTGCAGACCTTGTTCACGCCATACATGACGATGGGGGCAACCGGTTTCTGACATTTGATCGCGAGCACCATACCGCCGGTCTTGAAAGGCATCAGACCGTCCAGTTCAGGGGCGGGGTTACGAGTACCTTCAGGAAAGATAAGCGGGGAGTTGCCTCCGTTTGCAACGTTGATTGCATTCTGAATGTCGCGCATTCCCTGTCTACGGTTTTCGCGGTCAATGGAGATGTGGTTTCCAGCGGTCATTGCGTGACCGAAGACCGGGAAGTCGAAGAGGGATTTCTTGGCTACGAATTTGAATTCCCATGGAGCCAGATGCCTGAACAGCAGTGGAATGTCGTAAAAGCTCTGGTGGTTGACCATGAAAACATAGGTCTGGTTTTTGTCCAGTGCACTTAGATCCACGTTGTCATTGCTGGCACATAGCCAGACGACAAGGCGGCCCCAGTTGCGTTCACACCAGTGGCTGGAAGTCTGGGTACGGCCGACAATAGCCACCAGGGAAAAGAAGATCGTGGCCGGAAAAAACACCAGATAGAAGAAAATTGTTCTTAAAAAGCTCACTGTTATATGAAGTTGGTTAAATGTTATGATGAAATGAATCTTACATAAAGCATTCACTGAAGTCAGTATGACCTATTTTACGTTACGCGCAAGAAAATACCGTGCATGAATTCTGTTTCATGCAAAAGCAACCAATTTAGTAGTTTAATTTCTTCCGGTAAACAAGGGGGCGAGGGAAAATAAAAAAAAAGGCCGGGACCAATGCCCCGGCCTTATCAATTATAAATTCTTAAATTTTGTATTTACCGCAGAAATCGAAAATCTATTTCGGGGTAACATCTTCTATCGTCTGTTCTTTTTTCTTATCCAGCGGGAAGTGTCTGATTTCCGGGCCTGCCGATGAGAAATCAATGTTTTTCAGATCCACCATTCTCACAAGGCGGTTGTTCTGGGTGTGGTAATATAGTTTCAGGTTTGTGGTGTCTGCCGCAGTGGTCCATTGGGTGTCGCTGCGCATTCCGGTATCCTTTTCTGATTTTGCTTCAGTACCTTCGGTGGACCCGATGGGCAGGTTGAAGTTATCGAGAATGCGGAAAATTTCATAAATGGTTTCGTTGCCGTCAGGGGTTTTTCTTGCTGTCTGGGTGTATGCTACAGCACGGACAAATCTGGAGGGAGGAGTGTAGTCACCCGGTATGCCCAGAAAGCCGCTCCCAACACCGATGGGAGAGAAATCAAGATTTTCGATCCGTTTGGTGGGAATGGCAACTGCTGAAAGATTGATGTAGTTGCGCAGATTTGTCAGGTGCCAGTCAAAGGTCGGCGAGTTGGTCATTACCCGCAGCGGGTTGTCGAAGATGTGCAGTTTCTTGTCGGTGTACTCAACCACGATGGCCTTTCCGCTGCTGTCCATGACAGTAAGGTGAATCGGGGCCGGGATGTTTCCCAGTGCCGGTTCAGGAACCGGAACCACGCGAATTTTAGCCAGTCCTTTTCGAACTTCTTCCACGGTGGCAAAGTTTGAAAGTACATAGTTGGCAAGGTCGAGCGGTCCGATGGAAATTGATGCTTTCTTGGCTTCGTACGGCTGGTACTCGGCAAATCCGGGAAGGTAAAGAAGGCCTACAACCAGTCCCTTTTCATTCATCCCATCGGAGAGGTTGTTTTTTTCAAGTACATCAATTCCTGCGATGCCGTATTTGGCTTTCCATTTAAGCCCCGGTTTGCCATCCGGGGTCTGGCCCTGAAATTCATATCCTCTGGGGACGATAGCCAGCCGTGATTGCAGGTCAAAAGTTCCCCATTCCATTGTCCTTCCGTAAACAATTGTTCCGTCTTCGGCTTTAAGGGCAATGCTGGTGCATGCGGATGCCGTGGTATGGAAGGCAAAAACGCACAGGGCCATAACCAGTGTGAAGGTCAGAGTCATTCCTAGTGTTCTCATTTAAGGTCTCCGTTTCTGAGTTGATCCTGTATAATTATTCCGTTTTTTGGGAAACGCGCAATTATTTAAGGATCTGGATTAAGAGTATGCTTTTGTCATTATCCATAATTGTTATACTTTTTAATAAAGTGCAAACAGTCTTTATTACGGATAGTTGTCATGTCGGAATTAAGTGCTGAAATTATAGCGAATATAAAATTAATATATTTTCAATGCTGATGGAGCATAAAAGGATGAATGGGTGAGGTGAGACGATTATCGGCCGGATCTGGTAACGGCCTAAGCTGTGAAAAAGAGTTCGGTCCGTCTCAGTCATTCTCATCCTTATCCTTTTCTGCTGTCGGGGAGCTGAGTATAATCCTGAAGTTGGTCCCCTGATCCACTGCGCTCATCAGTTCTATTCTTCCGCCCATAAGGTCTACCAGTCTTTTAACTATGCTCAGCCCAAGGCCGGTTCCATTATATTCCCGGGTGTAGCTGTCGTCTGCCTGGGTAAAGGAATCAAATATGTGCCGGTGTTGTCCTGCCGGTATTCCTATTCCGGTATCGCTGATGGTAAAAATGATATTTACTTTGTCCGGATCCGGGCTTTCCTCTGAGATAACCGATACTTTTACCGAACCTTCGTTGGTGAACTTTATGGCATTTCCGACAAGATTAAACAGAATCTGGCGCAACCTGCCACAGTCCAGAATCACCTTGTCCGGCACTTCCTCGGAGATATGATGGCTTATGGTCAATCCTTTTTCCTTGGCCTTGAAAGCAAATGTTATGCATGTTTCCTGCACTATTTCAGAAATTGAGCACGGTTCTTTGCGAAGTTCTATTTTTCCGGATTCTATGCGGGAAATATCCAGAATATCATTAAGTATGTTAAGCAGGTTTTTACCGGAAGTCTGTCCTACCGCTACAAATTCGGACTGCCTCTTTATTGAGGTCGGTCATTTCAAGCAGATTCAGCATTCCAAGTACACCGTTTAGCGGGGTGCGTATTTCATGACTCATTGTTGCTATGAAAGTGTTCTTTGCCTTATTGGCCACCTGTGCCACGCCAAGCAGTTCCTGTAATTGGTCCTGCGCCGCCTTGCGTCGTGAAATTTCTTCTGTGAGCCGCTTTCCTGCTTCATGAAGCTGTTTGTTTGAGTAGCCGATAAAGCCGATAATCAGCAGCAGGGCAGTACCAGAGAGCCCCCCCCAGAGAATGATGTCAGTCCATGATATGCCATGTTCATATCGAACCGAGATCCATTTGCTGCGGATGGCGGTCTTTTCTTCCTGCGACATTGCAGACAACCCTTTGCTGATGATGGAAGCCAGTTCCGGCCAGTCATTACGTATGCCCATTGCCTGGCTATGGTTTTCAAAAGGAGTCGGCGCTGCGACTTTAACGTTGGTTATACCATTGTGCTGGATGATGTATGTGCCCACAGCCAGATTGCCGATGAAGGCGTCGGCCTCTCCTACTCCAACCGACCTGATGGCTTCAAGTGTGTCATCTACCACCTGCAGTTTGATGCCCGGATAATCCTTGCGCAGAAGTTCGTGCATAACAAAGCCGCGCTGGATAGCTACGGTCTTACCGATCAGGTCGTTGATTCCGCTTACAAATATGCTGTCTTTGCGGGTGAAGATAACCCAGGGCATGGAAAGGTAGTTCTCGGTAAAGGCTATGAAGTGCGCCCTGTCCGGTGTGGCTTTGATGGTCAGGATAAGATCAACCTGAAAGTGATCGCGAATGTTGGCCAATGTGTCTGCCCATGAGTATTGGGCCTTGTAGAATTCGATATCCAGACCGTATTTTTCAGCGATGGATTTTAAGATATCCACTGCGATACCCTTGGGTCCGTTCTCCCAGAACTGGTAGGGCGGCCAGAAGGCTACGCGGGCACGGATGCGATGTTTCTGGGACAACCACAGTTTTTCCTGAGCTGTGAAATTAATGTTATCCCGCGAATTGCCTGTATCTGTATCCCCGGACGCAGGCATGGCCGGGCTTAGTATCGACAGGCAAATGATAAAGATCACAGCGCGGAAATAGCTCATCATGCTCCCTCGTATGGGATGAAATTTACAAACAGTCTCAGTCGGTCTTCAAATATATCACTTTTGATAGGCATGAACAATCGTAATTGAGAAAAACCAGTTACATCCGGTTGACGGTGTGATGGATTACGACTTGTTTGTATGATATTAGGTATAATTAAATATAAAGAGAGGGGGATTGAATAAGGCGATTGCAGCACGATGGAAAAGGCACCGGAGGTCGGGATGGATGGACTGGGTGAATTATTCAAGGCGATAAGCATATATCAGGCTCAATATGATCAGGTGAACACACTTTGGAATTATTTCAGTGTGGTTTCTCTGGCGGTAATTGGTTTTGTGATGAAAAGTGATAAAGCCTTAAATTCAATAAAAGAGCCATTGGCTATTGTTGTATCGTATGTTGTTTTCTGCATGGGGAATCATGTCGCACTGGTTAAGGGGCAGGAGCAGCTTTACCTGCTGGGCGAAATAGTGGTCAGGCGTGCGCAGCAAGCTGATTTGGGTGATCTTGGGTCGACAGTAGGACTGACAATAAAAGATTATCTGCCTATAGAGCCGGGCATGATAAGCCTGACTCATTATACTTTCATTTTTGCCATAAGTGCCGGTCTTCTTGTTATCAGCCGGATCAGGGTCAAGTCTAAAGATAATGTGAAATAAAAGGTCATCCTGAATCCTGAAATTTTTTCAACCTGTAAATCTGCAACTGTTTCTTCCGTGGCCTGAAATCATCTTTTTATTAACTACCTTCTTTTGTCATTGTTGCAGCCAGACATTGCGCAGCCTTATCAGTCCGTGTTTGTTTTAACTTCATTTAAGTCTCAATTCCTGCTTACCCATTACTTGTATTATCTTATTGCAGCAGGCAGTGCTCATCCGGAAATAAGCAACTTAAGTCGTGACATCGTGATCTTTTATTTCAGTGTGCATATTTCATATTGTTTCTAAAGAAAACAGCAAGTGCAAGTAACGGTTATTTATCCCAAATTTAAATACTGAAAATATTTATTATACTGGATTAAGTGGTGCAGGTTATGATGTTTGAATATTAAGATGCTGCACGTTGCAGGACATTTTTTTACAGTACATGTATTATTGAGTCATGCAAAAAAATGTCTTTGATGATATTTAAAAGGTCATGGTTGTTTTTATGGAAGTTGTTGCACTTATGAAGGTACTCAAAGGAAATTATTATTCAATAGCACTGCTATTCTTTATAAAGCTGCTATAAAGATTTTTACGTAAGTTTCTTAGTGTTACTTAGTGTCTCTGGTGCAAGGTGAAAGCAGTTGATTATCATTAAAAAGGGTTTTCCGCGTTCTGCGGAAAACCCTTTGGTTTTTCTGTTATCGGGACAGAGCCTGCCGACGGCCAACCGGATCTGAATCAAGCAGTGGCAGTCAATTACTCCTTTAACATTTCAAAAACATGAAACATCATTGGGAGCCGGTGAAAGCAGGCGGCTGATCTTTTTACTCCATTAATATATAGCTGATGGAATACAGCTACATAATCAGGATCAATACTTATACATTTCACCTCATCTTACAGGTTGCCTGTTTGATTCATTTATTAAGGCCGCGGCCTGCAGTCTGGATTCTCCTTTCGCTGCTTAGGAAGTGTTAATTATATTATTCTTCCTTACCGGCATTGAATTCCGCAATTACTTTTTCCGCGATAGGCGGCGGGCATTCTTCATAGTGGGACATTTCCATGGTGAAGGTTCCCTGACCGCCGGTCATGGACCTGAGGTCCGGTGCGTACTTAAGGATTTCGGACATGGGCACGTGGGCTTTAACTTCGGTTACGCCCGCAGTGGAATCGGAGCCGAGAACCTTGCCGCGGCGGCTGGAAAGGTCACCGATAATATCACCCATGAACTCGTCGGGAACTTCAACAATAACATTCATCAGCGGCTCAAGCAGGGTGACCCCGGCCTGTTCGCATGCTTTCTTGAAAGCCATGGAACCGGCAACCTTGAAAGCCATTTCCGAAGAGTCCACGGAGTGGTAGGAGCCGTCGTAGAGGGTAACCTTGAAATCGATTATGGGTGATCCTGCAAGGAATCCTCTGGATGCTGCTTCCTGAACACCCTTGTCGACAGCGGGGATGTACTGCTTGGGAATTACACCACCAACGATGCTGTTGACGAACTCATAGCCGTTGCCCTTGTCCTGAGGTTCAAGCTTGATCCAGCAGTCACCGAACTGCCCGCGTCCGCCGGACTGTTTTTTGAAACGTCCCTGTACTTCGGCAAAGCCCTTGATGGTTTCGCGATAGGGCACTTTGGGGGCGTTGAGCACGATTTCAGCTTTATAGCGGCGTCTTGCCTTTTCAACGGAGATTTCAATATGGTTCTGACCCATTCCTGAAAGAAGGATATCTCCGGTTTCCTCATCGCGGGAAAGGGACAGGTTGACGTCTTCGGCCAGCAGTTTCTGGATGGCCTGAAAAACCTTGTCTTCATCGCCCTTTTCAGCTGGGGAAAGAGCGAAGGTGATGAGCTGGGGAGCCAGATGCGGTTTCTCAAGGGTGAAAGGAGTCTTTTCGTCGCACAGGGTGTCACCGGTGAAGGTTTCCTTGAGCTTTGCAAGGGTGATGATTGCACCGGGGCCGGCTTCTCCTTTGATGGGCTTCTGGTCTTTACCCACGCGCATCTGAAGGTTGCCTAGGCGTTCCTTGGAGCCGGTATTGGTATTGGTGAGGGTAAGGTCGCCGGTTACGGTTCCGGAGAGAACTCGGCAGATGGTCAGCTGTCCGGCGAAGGGGTCGGCAAGTGTTTTGAAAACAAAGCAGGCCACCGGGCTGTCAGGGGAAGAATCACGGGTTGCACCGTCTTCTCCCAGCCACTGCTTGTGTTCAAGTGGGCCGGGGAGGTAAGTCTGAATTGCATCTAACAGGAAGCTTCCGCCTTTATTTTCAAGGGAAGCTCCAAGGCAAACCGGGAAGAGGGAACGGCTCTTAACACCGGCACAAAGACCCTGGGCGATTTCATCGGGAGTTAGTTCGCCTTCTTCGAGATATTTTTCCATGAGATCTTCATCACTTTCCGCAATGTTTTCAATCATGGTTTCACGCAGAACTTCAACTTCGTCTGCGATGTCGGCGGGGATGTCACCCTTGGAGACCTTGCCGTTCTCGTCGAACATGTAGGCCTGACCGGAGAGCATGTCTACCACGCCATTGAAATTTTCCTTGCTTCCTATGGGATACTGGAGCAGTACAGGGCTGATGCCGAGAGAAAGTCCGATGCTGTTGAATGCGGCGTCGAAATCCGCACGGTCTCGGTCCATTTTATTGATATAGATTATGGTGGGTAGTTCCGCCTTTTCTACTGCTGCCCAGGCTTTGCGCGAAAGGGGCTTGACTCCGTCCACGGCGTCAATGGTAAAGACTACGCCGTCGGACGCTGCTAGAGAGTAGGGCAGGTCTCCGCAGAAGTTGGCATCACCGGGAGTGTCGATGAGATAGTGGTCGTTCTTGTCCCACTTGTAGCCGGCGAAACCGGACTGAATTGAACCGCGGCGTTTAATTTCTTCAGGCTCGGTATCAAGGGCGGTGGTTCCTTCCTCGATCTTACCGAGCCTGTCTATGACGCCGGCATTGAAAAGAATCATCTCGGCGGTGCTGGTTTTGCCACAACCGCCGTGGCCTACAAGTGCAAAAGTCCTTTGATTTTGTAAGATTTCAGACATTCAACAACTCCGTTTCTTCTGAATGTTCCAGCCGGACCCTTTAGGTCCCGGCTCACGGGTCTAAAGGTGCAACTTATAATTCTTCCTAATAATCCCTATAGGTATACCCCCGCTAACATGTCAAGCGTAGATAATTAATTAATTTTCGTGCACAACTGATCGTTGAGTATGAGCTTTTTCATTTTTACGAGGTTTTTTAAATTGAAAGAAACAACCATATACAGTCTTAATCCGGCTGAAATAGTGTGTTCCGGTCCCTGGCAGCTGCATAGATCCACCCCTGTGGAGAAGATTATTCCCTCCATCAGGAAGAACGGGCAGCTTGTTCCGGTTTTACTGGCAAAAGACGGCGATAAATCGTTGCTGGTAGCGGGGAGAGCAAGGGTTGAAGCTGCCAGAAAACTGGGCGAAAATGTTAACGCAGTTTTTATAGATGCAGGTGATGAAATCTCCTATGCTGTTGCGCATCTTGAAGAAAACAGTGCGCGTTCGACAGATGATTTTGTAAAATGTGCCACCTTCCGTTTTTTCGCTTCTAGAATGTATATAAGAGATGCTGCGCAGCTGATCGGGCCTCTTCTGGAGATAAAACCCAAGTCCCGGGATATGAATTTCTGGCTGGACTGGATGGAGCTTGAAGCGGAATTTGATGAACTGCTGGGGGCGGGAAATATTCCTCTGGCGGCAGTTTCCGTTCTGGGCAAAATTTCCACACGGGACCGGGCGGAAATTTTGCCTTTGTTTGAGAAAGTAAGCTGGTCCCGTTCCAATGCAGTTAATTTTCTGACCTGGCTGTATGAAACGGCCCGCCGTGAGAACACATCAGTGGCTGCGCTGGTCCGTGAAAACGGCCTTACTGCACCTGCAGAAAACGAATCTCCCAAGGATGCTGTTGCACGGCTGTGTAAAGCGGCAAAAAAACTGCGCTATCCTGCTCTTAGCGAGCTGGAAAAGTCCCATTCCAAGATTGTATCCGAAATCTGCGCAGGCACCCGTTGGAAAGTAGAGCCGGTAGGCAGCTTTGAAACTGGTGAAGTGCTGATTCAGACCCGTTTTAAATCCCGCGAAATGCTTGAGAAGGCCATGGCCGATCTTGATTCCATCAGCAGGTTTGAGGGTTGGGAAACCATTTTCAATCTCGGAAGGGATAAGCAGGACCTTTAAGATGAGCGAAAATTTTAAACTTCCGGCCCATCTGGAGGGTCTGGAAAAAATATATATCGATCGCAGTATGGAGCAGACTCCATTGACCGCGCGGGTGCTTTCGCGCTTGCCGGAACTGCCGGTGGAAATAGTTGACCCCGAGAATTTTCCGCACACCGAGGCCGGTGGGAAACAGGCCCTGTATCTTAAGGAGTACAAGGGCAAGTTCCTGCGTTTCTGTCCGGGGACCCGTTATTACCACTGCTGCGGATACCGGATTATCCACATCGGTGAAAATTGTCCGATGTCCTGTTCTTACTGCATCTTACAGGCGTATTTTCAGGATAAGCTGCTCAAGGTCTGGGCCAACCAGAATGATCTTTTTGACGAGCTGGGCAAGGCTTTTTCAACTGATCTGTCTACAAGGTATCGAGTGGGAACCGGTGAGTTTACCGACTCTCTAGCCCTTGAAGCCGTGACCGGTTACAGTCGTGATCTGGTTGAGTTTCTGGGCGACTACTCCAACGTGTGTCTTGAGCTTAAGTCCAAGGTTATCGATCTTTCATGGATGGATGCCGTGAAACGGACCGACCGTATTCTGCCCGCATGGTCATTGAATGCTCCTTTCGTTAACGAGCATGAGGAGTTCGGAGTTTCGACCCTGCGCGAACGTCTGGAAGCAGCACGTACCTGCGCTGAAGCCGGGTTCCGGGTCTGCCTGCATTTTGACCCCATCATTCGATTTGAAGGCTGGCGGGAAGGATATGGCGAGATCATTGATATGATTTTTGATTATGTTAAGCCGGAGCAGATTGCTTACATGAGTCTTGGCTCATTCCGGCACATGCCTCATCTTAAGCCGATAATTGAGAAGAATTTTCCGGAGACAACCTATATCTACGATGAGTTTATTACCGGGAATGATAACAAAATGCGTTTGCTGCGCCCACTTCGGGTACGCCAGTTCAAGTTCATGATTGACAGACTTCGTAAGCACGGAATGGACAGGCAACTGTATTTCTGCATGGAGTCCACTGAGAACTGGCAGGACGTTTTCGGGTATACACCAAAGGATCTGGGAGGACTCGGCAAACATCTCATGAAGCAGGCTTTCGGAGATGTTTAAGGTTTTCCTGCGGCTTTGCGGGGACTGAGGCTGTTCTTTTTCGAAGCTAAAACCTATGTAGTTTCTTCCGCAGCCTTTTAATGGGCTTCCCCTGCAGCACGTTAGTTTGTAAGATCTATAAAAAAAACCGCAGTATCCAACCGGGATATTGCGGTTTTTTTTGTGCAATGTGCATTTTTGTGGTGCACCTGATTGCACTTGTTTCATGAATCCGTTGACGTCTTTTCTTTTATGATCCTGATTTTATTGATTTTAATTTTTGGCACGTAAAGTGAAGTGATTGGGGAAACGTTAAGAGGTTCATAATGGAAATTTTAGGTTCAATTGGAAACTGGTACTGCGGCATTGCCCAAAACTATGGCTCCACTCACATAATGGATAGCTGGCTGCATTTTCATATAGGCATTATTGTTCAGCTCCTCGTAATCGGTATGATCATTTCTTTTACCCTGCGTATGCTGAGAAAGCCTGCTCCTGCAACTCAGGAAGTATCAATAATGGAGCTTGTCAAAAGAAGGTACGCCTCCGGGGATATCGATTCTCAAACATATAATCGTTTGAGAAGTCGGTTGAAGTAGGAAGTCAATCTTATTAAAATTTATTCTGTTAGTTATTTGCTGCAATATTTTTATCTTTCTTAATTTCATGCAGCAGCAAGACAACTGGATGAGGCGTTCCAATTTAACTCAACCGCAATGTCCATTTTGGATGTTGCGGTTGTTTTTTGAGCAATAATAAGTTGTTTGCATGTGCATTTTGTTGCACATGGCGAGCTGGTAATGATTTGCATAGTTTCTTACAGGTTGTGTTTAAATGATATTAAGCTGGTGGCATGTGATATGCTGTATACTTGTTGTAAATACTAAGTAATAGAGAGGTGTTTTATGGACTTTTTTAGTGCTGTCGGTAGTTGGTGCAGTGGCTTGGGTTACGGTGGTGGTTATGGAATGAGCGGAATGGGCGGATGGCTTCCCTTTCATCTAGGGGGGATACTCCAGCTTGCTGTGATCGGGCTGATTATTTATTTTACTGTGCGAATGTTCCGCAGGCCTGTGGGCGGTCCCGATTCTCCATCGCCTTTGGATATCATCAAGAGACGTTATGCTTGCGGCGAAATTGATGAACAGACCTATACGCGTATGAGAGACGAACTAAAGTAGGTAAAAACAGGTAGTTGAATTGTGAAGTTTAAGTTGTGTATCCGGGAGGCGGGGTAATTCGGATTCTTCTTAGGGGAATAGTGCTGCGCAGTGGATAAGGGCTTTTTTTGCAAAAATGGTGTTCTCCCTCTGGCAGCCGAAGACATCTTGGTGTAATAACTTGATTAAAGGGGGATTATACACGATGTCCTTGCAAGATTATAAAATTCGGATTGACCGCCTTCAGGAGGGGCTCGGCAAAGCCTTTGCCGAGAATCCTTTCATCCTGAATATTCCGGGAAAGTCCATTGCTTTGAAGGTGGACCCCTATTACTACGTGGCATTTGAACCGGCATTCTCCGAGAATCTGAGTCGGTTTTCTGTAATGCTTCCCAAAAATGTGCGTGATACTCTGGTACGCACCGGTAATCTTGTTACCGACCCTGAAACCCGCAATCCGATCATTAAAATACGCATGAAGTGGAATGACCGGACCTATGCCATGAATGTATGCTTCGTGGAGTCTGGATTCATAGATCAGGCACTTAAGATCTATGGCGGAGTCAAAGACGAGATAGGCCTGTCCGAAATACGAATTTTTGAATCCGAGCGTGAAAGGCTGGAGAAGTTCTTCGGGGAGCGAACTCTCTTAAAGAGCGTGGCATTTTCCGGGTAGGGACATTTTCTCAGGTTATCTGGAGCCCGCATCCTTTAAGGATGCGGGCTTTTATATTTGCTGAATGGAATTATTTGTAACCGTTTTCGTGCATGTATGCAGCGTACTTGGCGTCAACTACAAGTATGTGTTTGATTACCCAGTCTTTGAGAAAGCGCACAAGCTCTCCGGCTGTTCTGCCGTTTCCCTCTTCCACTTCCTGCTTGAATTTTAAAACCTGTTCAATAAAGTTCCGGTGAAGCTTCTTATGATGTTCGCTGTCGCGGTAGTTGTGCTCATCAAACAGATGTTCCTCATAGGAAAAATGTTTCTGCGTGTACGCCAGAAGTTGACCGGCAACATCTTCGATAATCTCTGCTTCCTCTCCAAGTTCGATTGCTTCGCTGAATCTGTTTACAAGGTTGACCAGATCTTTATGGTGCCTGTCTATTTCCTTTACCCCCACCGAGAAATCCTCGGACCATTCTATTTTTCTGCTGGGCCCGTTCTGGATGCTGTTTCCAACAGACATCATGTGAATAATTGAATCCATTTCTTCGATATACGAATTCAGTTCCGCAAGGGTGCTTTGCGCTTCTTCCATGTGACTGGCTGTACTTCTGGCAAAATCTGCAACGCTGCTTACAGTCTGGTTGATTTCATCTGAAGTGGCTGATTGTTGCTCGCTTGCGGAGGCTATGGATTCCACCTGAAGATTGGTATTATTTACAATTGAGACAATCTGCTCCATCTGCTCGCCGGATTTTGTGATTACTTCAGTGGAATCCATAATGTCATGGGCCATTGCTCCGGCTGCATCCATATTCGTTTTTGAAAAATGCTGAATTCTGCTGACAGCTTCTCCGACATCTTTTGTTGCTTCCATAGTTTTTTCTGCCAGTTTACGCACTTCATCAGCAACCACGGCAAAACCGCGCCCCGCATCACCTGCGCGTGCAGCTTCAATAGCAGCATTCAGTGCCAGAAGGTTGGTCTGGTCTGCAATGTCCGTGATGATTTCCATGATGTGACCGATGTTCTCTGCATGCTTGCCAAGCTGGGTCATGCTTTCCTCAAGGGAAACGGCCTTGTCTTTTATCCTGTTGAAAGATTCCATGGCAAAACGGACATCTTCTGCCCCGGATCTGGCTAACTGTTTTGATTCTGAGGAGCTGTTTGCAGCAAGCATGGCGTTATCAGCCACTTCCATAACGCTCTGGTTCATTTCCGACATGGCACCTGCAGTAATTTCTATGCGGGTCTGCTGGGTCTGAATTTCTGAATTAACAACCTCAACATGTGAGGCCACGTTGTTGATTTCCCGGAAAATATGTGAAGAGATATTCTGGGATCTATGGGCCTTTTCCTGAATATTTTTCAATGCATTTTCTTTGTCATATATAGAGTTCTTAAGTATTTGAATTTCTGATTTAAGGTTGTTGATCTCTGCATTGCGGGTTTGCAGCATAGCGCGGGTTGATTCAAGCTCTGCGCCCATTTCGGATAGAGTTGCTTCAATTAATGAATCAATATCTGAAACGCTCATGCAGCACTCCGGATCAGTTTCCCGGTTTAAAGCACCGTTGGTTTTGAGAGTCGTTGTTATTTTTTTTAGTGGCTCGGAAAGTTCATTTCTTAAAACATAGTACAGCCCTGCAATGGATAAGCAGGCAGCAAGCGGAAAAGCTGTTCTCCATATAACCTTATCTGACAGTTCAGGAGACAGGATAAGGAGAAAGGTTGTCAGTGTCGGGAAAATGGCCCAAGGAATGAATTTGATGAGTTGTGGCATGTATATCCCCTTCTTAAACTTTAGTTATTTGTTATATAACATAAGTTGAAGACTTAATGCAAATAGTTCTCATCAAAGCTGGACCACACAAAAAAGCCGCAGCATCTACTGATGCTGCGGCTTTTTATATTAAAATACGGCTACGGCTAGTTTTTACGGGTCTGGCTCTTGGGACAGGTTTCTTCAAGATAACAGACATCACAGCCGCCGGAGTATGGGAAGGGTGTGAAAACAGCGTACTGGCGGTTTACGGTTCCTTCCTGGTTCCAGGTCAGGCCGAGGGTTTCAAAGGCTTCAAGTGCAGCTTCACCGGGTTTGGGCAGGGGAGCACATTTTCCGTCTTCAAGTTCAGGCAGCAGGGCGCGTGCAGCAGCCATGACGAGGGTGATGGCAAGGTTGTGATGAGCAAGACCCTCAGTCGGGGTTTCCTGCCAGATGTCCTCAACAGCGGTTTCTACTGCCTCATCAAGGTAAAGCAGCAGGAAATCTGTTCCTTTGCCGCCTTCAGGCTGTTTAAGGGTATAGATATTGAGGTGGGGCAGCCACTCGTTCCAGTATTTTTCAAGGCTTTCCATGAGGGAATGCTCAATACGGGTGGTGCCGTTCAGTTCGGCGAAATAAAAAATATCAAATTCCGGTTTGGCCTCGGTCTTTTCAATTTTAAGGGCACTCATATTTGAAATCTCCTGACTTGTGTTCATGTTGGTGAACAGACTCTTTACCTGCTAAAACGGTTTGCCTCAAGTGTAAAAGGGCCGGGAAAAGTCGACAAATTCGAGTGAGATGAACGTGGCGATGATTTTACGGTTTCCGTGAATGCATAATCACGGCTCAGTTGCGGCTGGAGGCAGGGCGGTACAGGCTCCCTGTTTTGTAAATGGTCTTAATCCTTCCGCGTTCATGTGCAATCATCAAATAATCGTAGCAAACCACAGAAAAGCCCCCGGAAACCGTAAGGCTCCCGGGGGCTTCAAGTATCTGCGTGACTTCAGTTCTGCTTAGATTTTGCAGGCAGTTCTGAGATCGTCAACAGCGTCGGTCTTTTCCCATGTGAAGTCGGGGTTGTTGCGACCGAAGTGTCCGTAACAAGCGGAAGGCTTGTAGATGGGACGACGAAGGTCCAGACGCTGGGAGATGTAGTAGGGGCGCAGGTCAAATACTTCTTTGACTGCTTCGGTCAGGACTTCGTCGCTGACTTCGCCGGTACCGTGGGAGGTAGCCAGAACGGATACGGGCTCTGCAACACCGATTGCGTATGCAACCTGAACTTCAGCGCGCTCGGCAAGGCCGGCTGCTACAATGTTCTTTGCGATGTAACGTGCCATGTATGCGCCGGAGCGGTCAACTTTGGACGGGTCTTTACCGGAGAATGCGCCGCCGCCGTGGTTACCCATGCCGCCGTAGGTGTCGTTGATGATCTTACGACCGGTAAGACCGCAGTCACCCATGGGGCCGCCGATTACGAAACGGCCGGTGGTGTTGATGTAAATCTTGGTTGCTTCGTCAACCATGTCTTTAGGCAGGGTGGCGAGAACAACTTCACGTTTGATATCTTCGTAGATCTGTTCCTGTTCGATGCCATCATCGTGCTGTGCAGCGATAACAACGTCAGCGATGCGGACGGGTTTGCCGTTGAAGTATTCGAAGGAAACTTCGGTTTTACCGTCAGGACGCAGGTAGGAAAGAGTGTTGCTCTTACGTACTTCGGTCAGCTTTTTGGAAAGCTTGTGGGACCAGTAAATGGGAGCAGGCATAAGGGTGTCGGTTTCTTTGCATGCAAAACCGAACATCATACCCTGGTCGCCGGCACCCTGGCTTTCGGGGGATTCGCGGTCAACGCCCTGAGCGATGTCCACGGACTGTTTGTCAATGGAAGAAATAACGGCGCAGGTATCTGCGTCAAAACCCATGTCAGAGTGCACGTAACCGATTTCACGGATGGTGTCGCGCACGATTGCGGGGAAGTCAGCGTATCCGGCAGTGGAGATTTCACCGGCGATAAATGCCATACCGGTGGTTACCAAAGTTTCGCAAGCGACGCGGGAGTTGGGGTCCTGCGCAAGCAGGCAGTCGAGAATTGCGTCGGAAATCTGGTCAGCTACTTTATCGGGATGACCTTCAGTTACGGATTCAGAGGTAAAAAAGTACTTGCCTTTGCTGCTAATCATTAAAAGTTCCTCCTACAGGTGATTAAAGAGGGGTACGGAGCCGTTCTCCGGTAACTCCCTGAAATATATAGTTAGAAATGACTATATAAATAAATTGACATATAAGAATGAGGCTACATTACACCTTTATGAGAAGATTGTCTATCAATCTTGCCTTTCCAACTTGCACTGCAACAGCACAAAGTGCGGCACTTTCAATCTTTTCAAGTTGTTGGATGCTTTCAGGGTGTACAATTTCTATATAATCGACAGCACTTCCGGGAATTTCCCGGTCATAGAATGCAACCAGTTCTTCTTTTAGCTTTGCCGCATCATTTTGACCCTTATCGACCGCATCACGCATCAGCCTTAGGCCCTGCTGGATCATCGGAGCCATTTTTTTCTCATCTTCGGTGAGGTATACATTGCGAGAACTCAGGGCAAGGCCTGACTCTTCCCTGACTATCGGGTGGCCCTGAACATCCACGGGTATGTTCAGATCACGGACCATTCTTTTAATGATGGCAAGCTGCTGCCAGTCCTTTTCACCGAAAACGGCAACATGGGGCTGGGCGGTCATGAACAGTTTGGTGACCACGGTAGCTACTCCGCGGAAGTGGATGGGACGTGATTTACCGCACAGGTTTGCGGCAAGATCCGGAACTTCTACCCATGTGCTGTGATCATCAAAGTACATGTCATCGCGAACCGGGGTGAAGAGGATGTCAACGCCATGTTCCTTAGCAAGTTGCGAGTCACGTTCAAGGTCATGCGGGTATGCTTCAAGATCTTCGTTCGGCCCGAACTGGGTCGGGTTTACGAACAGGCTGACTATTACCACATCCGCCTGTTTGCGGGCGGCGTCCATTAGGCTCAGATGGCCTTCATGAAAATAGCCCATGGTGGGGACAAGTGCGATTTTTTTGCCTTCTGCACGCAGCATCAGGGCCAGGTTCTGCAGTTCCTGCGGATTGTTTATGATTTCCATTTCGGTTCACCGTAAAGGCGGATTTTGTTTCAGTTATGCATATTAAACGGAAGACAGGAAAAATCCTGTACCTCTATCGTTAATTACTGTCCATAGCATGCTAAGGATTTTGTTGTCGATGGAGAGAGTTATCTGTGTATTGGATTTGATATCAATATAGCATCTCACGCTGTCCTATAGTCCTTTCTGCCGTTATTTAGTGGTGGAATATCGGATCGGTCTATAGCTCCCCAAGCTTTTACTGCCCTGCCTTGCCGCTGAAGCTGTCAGCGGAGAAGACCGGGAAAAATACAGTTTTAAGAATACAGGAGCAGGCGCGGCCTCAAAGATAATGAGTAATCTCCATCGCGAGCTTAGGAAATTCGAAAAACTCGAAGATGGAACCTATATTGCCTCCACCGAATGGAGTCCTTTGAAACTGTCCGTTGATAACGCTAAAGCCCGGTTCAAAAATTCCGGGAGCTGGTTCGAACTCAGCCTTGAGTCCTATGGCCGGGCAGGTAATTTTCGCACGGCTGGCCCTGCTTCTGTCAGTTCTTCAGGGGAAAGAATCAATTTAAGCCGGAAAGGTATGACTGAGTGGTATGTAAACCACGGTGAAAACCTTGAGCATGGGCTTGTCCTGAATGAAAAACCATCAGGGCGCTGAAATCTTGTCGTTTCTTTTTCTACCGCAGGCAATCTGTCTCCTGAGAAAAGGGATAAGGATATTGCGTGTGTGGGTGAAACGAACCATGAACTATTCTGCCATTAAGTCCTGAGGATTCAACCGGCAGGGTTCTGCCTAGTTCTATGTCGGTTGAAAACGGCAATGTCATCTGGTCTGTTGACGACAGCGGGGCTGTCTATCCCCTAACTGTAGATACGACCATATCGGTGGTAAAGGTGCTTACTGCTAAGAATGATGCAGGTGAGGATGATTTGGAATCAAGCGCAGGGCTGGGGGAAAGCGTCGCAATTTCGGGTGATTATGCAATAGTCGGGTGCAAAAGCAAGGATGAGTCCGGTGCGCTTAATGCCGGTGCAGCCTGTCGGGACTGTCGCAGCAATCAAGTCTGCGGAAAAGAAAGTTCTAAGCCTGTCTGAAATTGGCGATCAGTATAAATCCATAACTATGGATTTCATGTTCGGTTCACAGATTTACGAGTTCTCAGCAACAGTAACTTCTGGAAAGCTTCGCTATTTTGCTTTCAACAGCTCAAGTCTTGGCGACCGCAGGGCCGGAAGGTTGTTATTTACAAGCTCTTTACCGATAAACCAAGTAAGACGTTTACCTACAGCGCAGACAAGACACCATCCGAAGAAGGGTCTTCTGGATTACCGATGAGGAGAACAGCAGCCAGTATGTGGACCCAAATACTGTTCTGACCGGAGGAAGGACATCTACGGTTAATTACTCAGTAAAAGATAACGGTGAATATGACCTTAACTCAACTCTGGACACAATTATCGATCCGGTCGTTCCTGCCATCTCTTCAGGCGGCAGCGGATTCGGCTGCGTTAGGAACTCTGAAGCCGACTTTACCATTGAGCTGCAGGCCTGCTGCCACTGGCCAGTATTGCAGTCAGAATAAGAGATGCTTGAGGTAGAAGTTAATCAGTAAACCAAAGGGCAGATTCCTTAAGGGAACTGCCTTTTTTCGAAAGGAATATTTGTGTTATTTATTGGATTTGTTTTGTTTGTTATGAGATAATAATAAATATTACTACTGCGCTTCAGGAGGGTATATGGATTCTGTAAGAAAGAAAATATTATATTATTCTATTCCGTTTATATTGGTTTTTACAGGGATATATTTTGTCGTCCCCAAGCCGGAGTTGATCGTTTCTGTGCTCATCCGTCTCTTTGCCTTTGGCGTGGCTTTGCATGTTTCGCTAAGGTACCGTGAGTGGAGGATTCTGTTTCTGGCTGCCATGTTCTTTTTGATGGCGCTGCGGCAGGTCTTCACCTTTTTTATCTGGACCGGTGTCGTAGAGAGGAGTCCACTTACAAATGCAATGAGTGAGCTGCCGGGGATGCTGGTGACATTTCTTGCCCTGCTCTCGATTATCTATATCGGACTCATTCTGTCCGGGAATGCCAAGACCATCAAGGCGCAGCAGGAGAGTATCAACACCCTCAACAGTCTTCTGCCCATGTGCTCAAAATGCCGCAGAATAAAGGATGATGACGGGTATTGGCGGGAACTTGAGTTGTATATTGAAAGTCACACGGATTCACAGTTCAGCCACGGCCTTTGTCAGGAGTGCTCAGATGAGATGTACGGAGATCAGGAGTGGTATAAAAAGAGCATGATGAAGCGCAAGGCTGCAAGCTAGTCCGGTTTCCGGCAAAGATCAGTTGTCAGGAGGCCTCTCAGATTCGAACTTTAATCAGTGCCAGCACGTTGTTGGTGTAGGTCCCGTCTGTTTTGTATTCTCTGTATCCTGCAGAATGAGCACATCCAACGGCATAAAGCGAGCCGTTCTCTTCTATCAGCTTGACGATTGATTTTCCTTCGCCAAGCTGTTTGAATTCCGGTTCAAGGCTGATCATTTCCCCGGTAATGCGCTCTGGGTTAGTTGATGAAATCAGTTTCCCGCCCGGTTCAACAAACATACCTTCGGTTCCTTCAAGGATTTCTCCCTGCCCGTCACGGGGAAGAACGTCGCTCAGCATGGCTTCGAATTCAGGTTCAGAATCAAAGACGATTCCAATGCCCCCAAGCACATCCGATGAATTTTCAAGAGAGGTGATGGATGCATTATATATGTAGGTGAAGCGGTCTTTGCCGTCTCTGGCATAAAGGTCTGTCTTGAAAAAATCAGAAACACAGTACAGCTGGGAATTTGTGATTTTTAGTGCCCTTGATACATAGTGTGCGTTAAGTGCTCTGCCTTCTTTGCTGTATTCTCCGGGATTGGAGCAGGCTATGATTTCTCCTTTGCGGTCGTAAATGAATAAATTGGTATATACGGTGTAAAGACTGTTGATATAGCCGAGTATGCTGCGCATGTGTTTGCGGTCTGCGTCAGTGATTTCATTTTTGGCCAGAATTTTGCGGAAATCAGATGTCAGTGCCCACCAGCGGCAGTCGTTGGCCCGCTCATAGAGGTTGCGGTCCATTATGTCGATGGCAAGCTGGGCCAGAAATTCCGTTTCATGGAGTCTTGAGGCTGTAACCAGTTTCAGAAGGCCGTTGGTGGAGTCCTGAAAAACGCTCTGGACCTGATCGCCGATTTTTTTGATCTCATTTAGAATATGGGGCAGGGCGCGGCCTTCCATCTGTTCCACTATATTGGGCTCGATGCATTTCTTGGCGGCCATAATCTCTCCGTTCTGAACTACCAGCTCCAGATCTGAGAGAACATTTTCCGAAGATTCTTCAACTTTTGTAAGCCTGCCGGAAAAGTGGGCCTTACTCCTGATGGCATCTGCATCAAGGGAATTTCCATTATTGTCAATAAACGCTTTATCCAGCTTTTTAATGACATGCCCATACCACGGAAGACCGAAAAAGCCCTGATAGCCTTTGGTTTCAACTGTCTTGGCAATGGCATGGCTGCCCCTGAGGTCAATAATCCGGAAGTCATCTTCAAGGACCATTGCATATTTTCTCCGTATGGGAGCTGCTTTCTCATCGCTGGAAGCAATGGCTACGCCCCTTTCATCAAGGACCATGAGTATTGTATCGTTGGAGAATCTGGCGAGGTTTTCAAAGATTCCGTTCATTTCGCCGGCAAAGTCGAAAACAAGGCACAGTACGCCAAGGATTTTTCCGTTCTCCGGAGATTTGATGGCCTGCGAATAAATGAGGACCTCCCCGGATTCCGGTGCAAGGTCGCTCTTGCGGTAGGTTTCCACATAGTCCGAGGCGGCGAATGTTTCAGCTATCAGCGGATCGAATGACCGGGTGATCCTGTTATTGTGGTCCAGGTGCGCGCAGACATATCCCTCGGTATCCAGAACTATAATTTCATTATAAACAGTGTACTTGGCGCGGTATTCATGCAGCCTTTCCTCGATGGTTTCAATATCGTAGGCTGTTCTGTCGCTGTTTGAGAGAAAGCGCACCAGGTCGTCATCTGTTGCAAGGAAACCTACATCGGCAGTGCGTTCAAAGAGATTTCGTTTGAGAATATCAATGACAACCTGAGCAATTGCGGAAATTTCAAGAACAACTTTCTGGGTGTTTTCGCGGATAAGTATTTCAATGAGATTCTGTTTTAGCCCCGAGAAGTTTTCCTGCGTCTTGATAATAAAGTCGATAAGAGTCTGGGCAATGCGGCTGCAGTTGATCTTTCCGGTCATGGTTGCCATGGTCCACTGTCTGTCCAGTCTTGTAAGCAGGTTAAGGCAGTTGGAGATATCCGGCATTACCTGCAGGAGCAGGTTGGAGTGTTTTTCGATAAGCTTGGAATCCATTAAAGTCTCATTTTATTGTCTGTTGGACAGTCTATATAGGTAGTTTTTGATTGAAATGTTCAAATAGTGGTCGTTGGTTACAAATGTGAATATGGCTATTTATCATTAATGTCAATTATGGATTTCTTTGTGTAGATTTATTTTTTGTATGTTTCTTTTTTGTCGATTTGAGTTGTCTTAAAGTTCGAAAATGTAGGCACTGCTGATGATGCCGTTTGTATGCGTTTTTGTGTGATATCTGAAATTAAATCTCTCTTACGTACGACTGATAATCAGTATATGGTTCCTGATCGTCGTGTAAGTATCTTATTTTAAATGACTTATGTTGATAAAATCTGGATTTGTGAAAACCGTATCAGCTCATCCTGCAACCTCTTAGCCAGCTGAATCATGTCCGGATATATCCTGCTTGTTCTTTCCTGTGTTATTGGCGTCTTTATCATTCGTTTTCTACAGTCGTATGATATCCACGAAAAGGACCCTCTGGGCAAAATGGTTCTGGTCACAATTGTTGGCGGAGTGGATTCGTTTGCTATGGCTATCGGGCTTTATCTCGGTCTGGAGCAGGTGGGTGTCAGCGATATAATGAACTGGCACGGTGCCATTGCCGGTATCGTCAGATGGTGTGGATGCAAGTTGCGCTGAAAAAACTGAAGCCTATAAACAGCAAATTCCTGAAGTCACCTTTGAGGACGCCCTGATTCGTTTTCTGGTCTATCCACTGGAAAGCGGGCGCAGTGCGATGCAGGTACATGTCCCTTCTGAAAGGAGGCCGCTTCTGTGCTGGGGAGTTTGTCTGATCCCTGAGTTCTGGTTCCTTTGGAATGAGATATGGGGAGTATCGATTATGATCTGGTTTTTTGAATTTCTCATGATCAGCAATGCTTCATCGCATATCGGCTTCATGAACTCGTGGCTGCTCGGGGCGGGAATAGTAAGGCTGTTGTCTGCATTTTTGGGGCATCTAATTTTCTATTATCGGCACGGGCGATGGGCTGTGAGCTAGGTTTTCAGTCGGTCATGTCATATATAATGCTCTGTTGCGGACATGTTTTTGTATCTTTTGTTTTAACAAATTACAGTAATAACCTTCTTCCCCGCTTGTATTGAATCCTTATGCAGGTTATGTCCCATGCCATGCATAAGGATAACCTATTTAAAGATGGCATCAGTCTGACACCGCAGGACCTGATACGTTACGAACACACGCTAAAGGACATGATTCAGGAGTTCCTGCCTTTTGAATCATACAGCCTGTTTTTTCCACGGGCTCCGAAAGGGCAGTTCCGTGCGGAACTGGCTTTTGATTACAATGAGGAAAACGGCCAGCTCAACCTGCCGCTGCGGCTTCGCGGACGGGGCATGTGCTATTTTATCGCCCGCGGGGTGGCGCTTGAAGCTCCTGACGCCGTGGCCCCCTTTTTGGAGGGGCTTGCCTCCGCTGTGCTTGAAAAGATGCTCCTGTATAAAGGTTCCATCACCGATCCGCTGACAGGTATGGTTACCCGTGACTACTTTATGTCCAAGCTGATCAAAGAGCTGGACCTGATTCAGAACTGCATGATGCCTACTTCCGGCGGCTGCAAGGACCCCGGTATTCCGACCTTCAGCGGTTCTGTCGGGGTGGTGCTGCTTGATATGGATCATTTCCAGCGGATTAATGACCGCTATGGATACCTGCTCGGTGATGAAATTATCTCCACTGTGGCTTCCCGAATAAGCTCCGTGGTTTATGAATCGGTTATCTGTGCAAGAACTTTCGATGATAAATTTGCCTTTCTAATTCCTGACGGCCGCCCGAAGGTCTGTGCGCGTCTGGCTGAAGAACTTCGCGCCATTGTGGAGTCCACGCCGGTGGAAGACCCTGTTACCGGGGATGTAATCAAGATCAGTGCCAGTGCCGGATACGCCAACTATCCGCAGTCCCTTTCCGGTCCCCATTTCAAGAGAACTGCTGACGAGCAGGGGCGAATTCTTATGCGCAAGGCCGCAAAGGCGGTCGCAACTGCCAAGGATTTTGGACGCAACTGCGTGTTTGCATATTCTGATATCCTAAAAAAGGGGGGTAAGGTCCTTGAGGTTCTGCCGTTGCAGCGACTGGCTCTTTCTATCGGCCAAAGTGTTGATGCCCGTGAAGGGGGACGCTTTCTGGTCTGGTCTCCTGATTACCAGTCCGGAACTCAGGCCCGCATAACCGAGGATGAGCGGATTTCCGGCTCCTACCCGACAATGTACAAGGCTGAGGTGGTTATCATCGAGGTGCAGGAAGAGATTGCTTTCGCTGAAATTCTGCACCTCAGTGATCCTGCATGGCCGGTGACTTCCGGGGACCGGTTGACCTTGCTCAATGAAAAGGACAGCTTTTTTGATGCCCAGTCCGGGTCAGAGGCGTCCACCGGGCCGCAGCGCGATATTGTGACCGGGCTTTATAACTACAAGGAATTTATCGGACGCTACAGCCGTGCGCGTCAGAATATGGATAAATATTCCGTGGCTGTTCTGCGCCTTGCTGCAAGCCCGGCAGATCATGGCGGGAACTTTCAAAAGCTTACCGACGCACAGGTGCAGAAGGTTGCATCACGCGCAGAAACTTTTTTTGATAAATCCTGCATGGGAGGGCGTTACAGCCTGAACAGCCTGATCTATTTTTTCCCGGATGAGGAATCGGACGCGGTGATGGAAAAGATCCTGCGCCTGGTCCGCGAGTGTTCCGAGGATTTTGAAATCGAGCTTGCTGCTGGTGTGGCTTCCTTTCCTTTTCTCAACTATCGCCGCAGCGAGATTCTGGATAACTGTCGCAAAGGTCTTGATCATTCATTAATGATGGAAAAGCCCATGGTGGCCCAGTTTGATTCCGTGTCGCTTAATATTTCCGCAGACCGCCTCTATGTTGACGGGGATATTTACGGTGCTATCGAGGAATTCCGTCTCGCCCTTCTGGCTGACTCGGATAATATTCTGGCTCGCAACTCGCTGGGCATCTGCTATGCACAGGTCGGCAAGCCCGAGCAGGCTCGCAAGCAGTTTGAAGAGGTTCTTGCCATTACACCCAAAAACATAATGGCTCTTTATAATCTAGGCTGGGTCTGCCAGATGATAGGCAATCGGGACAGGGCGCGTGAGGCATACGAAAAATGTCTTGAGCTGGAACCTGATAATGTATTTTCTCTGGTACGCCTCGGCGTGCTTTCGGAACAGGATCCGGGGCTGGATGAGGCTGAAAAGTACTACCTGCGGGCGGCAAAGCTGAAGGGCGGGGATTCGCTGACCATGCGTCATCTGGCCCGTATTTCATATACCCGCAAGGATATCAACAAGGCCCGCGAGTACCTGCATCAGGCTCTTAATGCCAATCATAACGACGCCGCAGCCATGAACATGCTGGCCCGGATTTATCTGGAAAGCGGTGAAGACCCGCAGATTGCCGAGGTTCTGGCCAGGCAGAGCGCAGCCCTTAAACCTTCAAAGGACCAGTTCTGGGAAACGCTGGCCAAGGCCTTGGAGGTTCAGGAAAAATTCGAAGAGGCCGCACAGGTCCGTGCCCGATTTTAGGAGCATTAAGCATTTTTTCAAATCTTTGGGACGAACCCAGTTTATGGTTGAAAGTTTACTTGAGAATACCAAGGCCGCAATATTTACAGGATATTGCGGCCTTTATCTTTATGGTTCCGGCCGACGAGGGTGGATTTCCTGATTAATCCTGATCTGTTTAAATCCGGGACGGGATTATCCGATATAGGGGAAAGCTGTTTTTGTCAGGGGATGATCAAATGTAAACTTGCGGACAGTGCATGTATGAAATAGGTTTGTTCTTTCTGTTCCGGGTTGGTGGCATCTTCATATCATCATTTAATCAGGATTTTATTTTCCGGTGTCCAGATTTATTGTTTCCATGTACCTGATCATCTGCGGAGCGCTGCTTTTCAGTATGATTATTCCTGCTGAAGTGGAGCGCAAGTTCTCGCCCAGCCTGCGCAGGCAGGTTCAGCAGCGGGTGCTTGTTGCAAGCGGAGAACGAAAGCCCGTGGAACCTCTTTTCAAGCAGGTGGCCGATGAGTTTTCCCTGCAACCTGAAATTCTTTACGCAATCGCAGATCACGAGTCCGGATACAATCCGTGGGCCCTGAATATAGAAGGGCGGGGTGTTTATCCCAAAAGTCGTGAGGAGGCCCTTGCCATCATCGGGGACAATATTAACAAAAGTTTCGATGTGGGACTGATGCAGGTTAATTCCTACTGGATCAGAAAATTCGACATGAGCGTAAGGGAAGCCATCGAACCTGAGGAAAATCTGCGTCTGGGGGCATGGATTCTGCGTTATTGCCTTGATAAATACGGCTACAACTGGAAAGCCATAGGCGCCTATCATACCGGCTCACCTAAGAAGCTTCCGAACCGGTCCCGTGCTTATGCCGTTAAGGTAATTAAAAAATACGAGCAATTGCTGGACAAATCCGGCAGGAATAAGAAATGATTGGTCGCCCGGAAGTCTGTCATTCTTCCAGCGCGGCGAAATAGCTTTTGGGTCAGCAGGCTCAGGTCTGTTTTACGGTCAGTGGCGGTCCCTGGTTTTGAAAATGATTCTGGTTTCTGTAAGTTACGGGTTCTGCATCCGCAATGCCGGGGCTGAAATCCTGCTGAACGGTTGCAGCTCTCTTTTTTGCTGAATTGATTAATGCGGCTTGTCTCCTGAAAAGCCGGAGCATAAATAAATTAAGTCCCTCCGGGGCAACTCGATGCCGACGGAGGCGAACATCTGATATGAACGAACATGATTACGTGATTTTTGAGGTGGATGATTCCAGCTTTGCCATTTCATCTGCTCTGGTGGATAAGGTTGAGCGCGCTGTGCTGCTTACCCCGGTTCCTGATGCTCCCGAGCCGGTGCTGGGTGTTGTCAGCGACGGCGGTGATATTGTGCCTGTGCTGGGCCTGCGTGCGCGTCTTGGCAGGTCAGAGCGAGATGTCATGCTGTCTGACCGGTTGCTTTTCAGCCGTGTGGGGGGACGCAGGGTTGCTGTTCTTGCCGATAATGTCAGTGCTGTTCAGGAGATAGGACCGGACAAGACAAAGGGAGCCGGAGATATATGGCCCGGAGTGCTTTACCTGAAATCTCTGGCCGGTTTTGAAGGTGACGTGATTATGATGCAGGATATGGATGCTGTACTTAACCCGGAACAACTGTTTGAACTGGACAGGGCTCTTGCAGTCCTGCGCGGGGAGGACGGGCCGGTAGATGGTTAACGCCCTGACTGATGACAAGATAGCTCTTCTGGCGGAGATGGTCCGCGAAAAGTACGGACTGGATTTTGCGCCTGACCGCTGGCGTGATTTACGCACGGCGGTAATGAATTTTCATGAAGAAAACAATCGTTTCTGTTCCTGCGGTGAATGTCTGGACTACATTCTTTCCCCGCAGGCCTGTTGCGTTGATCTTGAGCAGTTTATCAACAGGCTGACTATCGGTGAAACTTATTTTTTCCGTGACCCGCGCGCCCTTGATGTACTGGAGATGGATATACTGCGTAAGCAGAGCGGTCGCGGCAGCGGGGTGGGTGGAGCAATGCGGATATGGTCCATGGCCTGCGCAACGGGTGAAGAACCCTATACCATGGCCATGATCTGCCGTCGTTCCAATGTCCGCAGCGAGATTTACGGAACAGATATTGACAGTCGCGCCCTTGCAAAGGCTCGCGAGGGGCACTATCGGAAATGGTCCTTCCGTTCGGAATCCATGGCTTTTCGGGATATTTATTTCAAGCAGAGCGGTCCCAACGATTATACCATCGAGAAGTCGATCCGGGATATGGTCAAGCTTTCCAGATTCAACCTTATCGGTGACGAGGTCCCCGCTTCATTTATGCTGATGGATCTGGTGCTCTGCCGCAATGTGCTCATGTATTTTTCCGAATCAGGTGTAAAGAGGGTGCTGGATAAGATCTGGACCAGCCTTACTCCCGGCGGCGTTCTGCTTGTAACTCCGAGTGAATCCAGTCTGGTTACGAACTACAGGCGTTTTGAGCCGGTTAATTTCGGCTCGGTAATGCTGTTTCGTAAGAATGAGGAATATTCTCCGCCGAGTAATGGATTTGAGACTTATTTTACAGGTGTTTCCGATCCCGGTTTTTGTGTTCCTGATTTTTTGCAGCAGCAGGCGGCTGAGGAAGTCGGCGAAGTTGTATTTGAAGGGTATGAACCGTTGTCCCCGGCCAAGGGTCCGGATTTATTTGTTCATGAAGATAGCGGTAATTACGAGGTGCCCGAACCTGCAGCGGCCCCGGAGATTAATGCCGGCCAATGCTCCGGGAAGGATTTTCTGACTCTTGCAGGGCAGTTACGCATTGATGGTGATCCCGCCGGAGCAATGAATCTGCTTAAGAAGTCTCTTGAAACAGAGCTTAGCCGGGCCTGCCGGTCGGAAATATATTACGCTATGGCCGAGATAAAGGCTGACGCCGGACTCCTTGATGAAGCCTCGGCCTGTTGCGGTCGTTCCATTGATCTGGACCGGATTGCTCCTAAGGCCCATTTCCTGCTGGGACAGATTAAAATGCTGCAGGGCTGTCCTGAAGGGGCCATTTCCGAATTGCGCAATGCGGTTTTTCTGGATTCCGGTTTTGTGATGGCTCATGTGATGCTTGGAAATATTTATACGGAGCAGAACGATTTTTCCGTGGCCAGCCGGCATTTCCGCATTGCCATGCAGGAGCTGCAGACTGTGGATGGAACAGAGATTGTCCCTCATTCTGACGGGACCACCGCTGCCGTGCTCATGGATATGATCAGAATCGTGCAGCAGAATCTTGCTTAAAGGGTGTGTGAAAAATGGATGAGATCAGGGCTGATGAATTTATCCGCAGGGAAAATGACCGGGAGCTTTTGCGCAGGCGTGCCGAAAAGCTTGCCCGAAGAGTTGCTGATGGTGAAGGGCCTGAATTTCGTGACGGTAGTGCACGTGATTATGTCACCTTCAATATGGGCGGAGATACCTACGGCATCGAGACCGTTTATGTAAAAGAAGTCATGGAGCCGGAACAGGTTGTTCAGGTTCCGTGCACTCCGGATTTCATTGCAGGAGTGGTCAGCGTTCGCGGACAGGTCTGGGCGGTGATTGATCTCTGCCGTTTCTGGGGAACCGACACTAATCTGAAGTCCGCTCGGCCCAGAGTGTTGCTTCTGCGGGAAGGTGAAATTGAAATGGGGCTCGCCATAGATGATATCAATGATGTGATTCCGGTTTATGCTCATGAGCACAAGCCCTTTGCTGAAGGGAAGGAAGTAACAGGCCGCTATGCCTCGGGAATGACCGCTGAGCGGATGATTTTACTCAAGGGCCGGGCATTGCTGGAAGAGCCGTCCTTCGTGGTTAATGAGTTTGTGGGAAATATCTGATTCGAGCGTGTTTTTAGAAGACAACTGCGCCCAGCGCATCAGCAAGTATGGTGAATTGAGATGTCCATGAGTGATTCAGAGTTGAGAGAAAGACTGCTCAAGGCCTTTCGGGGAGAAAGCGTTGAACGCATGCGTGTGCTTTCATCCGATTTTCTCAAACTGGAGAAGGGACCTTCGGGAGAGGAGGCCGGCCGTCTTATCGAGTCTTCCTACAGGGAGCTGCACAGCCTGAAAGGAGCTGCAAGGGCAGTCGGGCTTGGGGCAGTTGAAAAATACTGTCAGACCTTTGAGTCATTTTTTGCTGTTCTTAAAAAGCAGAACCTGGTGCCTTCCGGGAGTATCTGTTCAACAATGTTAAACTGGCTGGATGTGCTGGATGTACTGATGCAGCAGGAGGATGAATCCGAAGCATCTCTCTCTGCACCTTCAGCGGCGGTTGCCCTTTCGCAGATGAAGGAACTGGCCGGTTCCGGCGATCCGGTCCGCTCTTTGACAGCTGCTGATGTCGGTAGCGGTTTGCATCGAGCCGAGCGAACTGACCTTAAGCGCCGTTTTGCTCCATCAGGGAAGGGTCAGCCTGCCGGGGAAGCCGGAAATAAGTCAAAAGGCACTGATGAGTCCGCTTCTGATGAAGCCGGGGCGGGGGCCGAAACCGCAAGAGAGGAAAAATCCGATCTATGTCCCAGTGCAAGGGCTTCGCTGGATGATACGGTTCGTTTAAACGCTTCATTTATAACCGGCCTGCTGCTGCGAACTGAAGAGTTGATATCTTCGAGAAATTCTCAGGCCGTCAGGGCCCGCGAAGTTCGGGGGCTGGAAAATATGTTTTCCTCCTGTAGAAATCTTTTTCACGACATTCATGAAGAAAGAAAGCTCATCGGGGATGAAGATGAGCTGTCCCGTTACTCGGACATGGAAAGAAAGCTTGATGCCTTTTCCCGCAGACTGTCCGTTCTTTCTTCGGATGTGCAGAAAGCCCAATGGGAGTTGTCATCCAAGGTGGATTCCCTTCTGGGTGATTTCAAGCATTCAATGCTCCTGCCGTTTTCTTCCATGCTGGACATGTTTCCGCGAATGGTCAGAACCCTGAGTGCCGAGAAGGGCAAGAAGTGCGATATTGAAATATCTGGTGAAGCGGTTCGTATGGACCGTCGCATACTTGATATGCTGCATGATCCCCTTATCCACATGATCAGGAATTCCATTGATCACGGTATTGAAAATCCTCAGGAGAGAAGAGAGTCCGGTAAACCTGAAGTCGGCAGGATTTCTTTTTCAATCACCCAGACCGACCGTGATGTGGTGAAAATCATCTACGCAGACGATGGCCGGGGCATAGACAGTGATAAGGTCCGGTCCAAAGCGGTAAGCAAGGGTATTGTCTCTGCTGAGGAAGCTGAAAATTTGGACCGGAGATCCATTCTTGAGCTGGTATTTGTTTCCGGTATGTCCACCAGCGAAATAATTACAGATATTTCAGGAAGAGGGCTTGGAATGGCTATTGTCAGAGACAAAATCGAGTCTCTGGGCGGTAGTGTTGTTGTAGCCAACCCCGAGGGGAAGGGGATCAGGATTGTGATGAATATTCCTGTCGCCCTTACTTCCTTTCGTGGAATTGTTGTTGAAGCAGGGGGGCATCTTTTCGTGGTCCCGAAATCAGGAGTGCGCAAGGTTCTTCTTATCCGTCAGGAGGATGTGGGGTCTTCTGCGGGGCGTGAGAATATCCTTTATGCCGGAAGGCTCCTGCCCTTGATCAGTCTCGGGGATGTTCTTGAACTTGATTCAGCCGAGCCTGATAAAAGCTCTTTCCCGGTTTTTATAATGGGCAAGGGGAGGCGCAGTGTTGCCATCAGCATGGAAGAACTTCACGGTGAACAGGATGTAATGGCTAAAACCATGGGGCCCATGCTCAAAAGAGTCCGGAATGTTTCCGGTATTTCCATGCTCGGAAGCGGGAATCTCGCTCCCATTCTCCATGGCCCGGACATGATTCGTACCGCGCTTGGTATACATTCCGGAGTAAAGGTCCGTTCTTTTACACACCAGATCGGGGTTCGGGATAAAAAGACGGTTCTGGTGGCTGAGGATTCCATCACCTCAAGAATGCTTCTTAAAAATGTTCTTGAAGCAGCCGGATATAATGTTGTTACAGCTGTTGACGGCCGTGATGCTCTTGGCAGAATCAAGAGTGAACTTCCGGATATTCTTGTTTCTGATGTTGAGATGCCGCACATGGACGGATTTACGCTGACTGCTTCAGTCAGGAAGCTTCCGCAGGGAGCTCATCTTCCCATTGTGCTGGTCACTTCGCTGGGGTCCCCGGAAGACCGTGAACGGGGAGTGGAGGCCGGTGCTGATGCATATATCATCAAATCCAGCTTTGATCAGGGCAACCTCCTTGATGTTATAGGCAGGCTTACCGGGTAACAACTGATGTATTACCTTTATACTTGGCTTGTTTACTGTGTGATTATTACAATATTGAAATGTTTTTGAGGCAGTTTCGTTGCCTGTTATCTGGTATGAGTGTAGTAGTTAGAAACTATTATCAATAATTTTTCATGAAATGAGATGCATTGCTGGGTTATCTTATAAAATTATTGGTTTTTGATGTGTTTATTGGTCGGTGTATATTGTTTTGGCGATTCTGCGGTGGGGTTCCGCAGTTATCGTATCTGTCTTTTTGATTAATCTTACGGGGTTATAGTGATCAGGGTTTTGATAGTGGACGATTCCTCTTCTGTGCGGGAATTATTCAAAGAGATGTTCAAGCGGGAAGCCGATTTTGAGGTTGTCGGATGTGCCGAGGATGGGGAATCTGCCTTGTCCATGGTTCGGGAACTTTCCCCGGACGTGGTTACAATGGATGTAAAACTCCCTGATGATGACGGTTTCTCTGTCACCCGCAGAATCATGGAGCAGTGTCCGGTTCCCATTGTCATTGTAAGTGCCTTCTACAGCTCAACTGATGCAGAACTTGGTTTCAGGCTTCTTGATACGGGGGCTCTTGCTTTTCATGACAAGCCGGGATTCTCAAGTCCTGATTTTGCTGAGCGCATGGCGGAGATTATCATGACGGTCAGGCTCATGTCTGAGGTCCGGGTCGTCCGGCGCAAGAGCCGGTTCAGGCGTGAACATAAGGATATTTCCGTAAAAAAGGATGTTATGCGCATTCCGCAGTCCTCCAGAATCAGGCTGGTCTGTGTCGGAGCCTCAACCGGAGGACCGCAGGCAATCAAGCAGATGCTTATGGATCTGCCCAAGGAATTTTCTGTGCCCGTGGTTGTTGTGCAGCACATGTCAGGCGGTTTCATTGAAGGAATGGTCAACTGGCTCAAGGACATGACCGGTCATGATATCCGTATTGCACGGTCCGGGGAGACCCTTAAGCCTGGGGTAATCTATTTCGGTCCCGAGGATTCCCATCTGGAGGTCAGTTCTAATCTTGTGGTTATCCTTTCAGATGCTCCCCCCGTCAGCGGGATCAGGCCGACTGTTTCAGCCTTGTTTGCCTCCGCCGCAAGAAATCTCGGTCCGGGCTGCGTGGCTGTCCTTCTGACCGGAATGGGCAGGGACGGGGCGGATGAGATGCTTGAGATTCGCAGGGCCGGAGGACATACCATTGCACAGGATGAGGACTCGTCAATAGTATTTGGTATGCCTGGAGAGGCAGTTAGGCTTGGCGCTGCAGAAGCTGTTCTGCCATTGGGGCAGATCGGAGCGCAGATTGTGGAGTTTATCTGTGGCGGAGCGGAGGATTAGGTCATGCCGGACAGACATATTCTGGTAGTTGAGGATAGTCTTACTCAGGCAGTAAAGCTCGAGTTCATGCTTCACAACAAAGGCTTTGTTGTGTCGCTGGCGGCTACCGGAGAACAGGCTCTTGAAATTCTGGGCAAGAAAAAGGTCGATCTGGTCATATCGGATGTTATCATGCCTGGCATGGACGGGTACGAGCTTTGTGAGAAAATCCGCAGCACTCCGGGGTTCGGCAAGATCCCGGTTATACTGCTGACCAGCCTGTCCGATCCCGGCGATATCGTAAGGGGCCTTAAGAGCGGTGCCACCAACTTTGTGACCAAGCCCTACGATGAAGAGTTCCTGTTTGAACGAATTGAATCTCTGCTTAAATCCAGATCTTTTGAAAATGACCAGCCTGTGATGCAGGATGTAAATTTTGAATTTCATGGTGAAAAACATGAACTCAAGGCTGATTTCAATCAGGTCTTCCATCTGCTGCTTGCCACTTACGAAAATACTCTGCTGCAATCAAGACAGCTTGATACGGCCCATCGCAAGCTTGTTTCCCGCGAGGAGCAGCTCAGTTCAGTGCTGGCTTCCATGGCAGCTAAAATCGCGGTTCTTGATCCTGATCTCAAGCTGATAGCAGCCAATGAATCTTGGCGTGAACTTTTTACTCCCGGACGCAGTGAGGCTGAAATTGAGGGTGTTGATTTCGGGGAAGCCGTATCAACTTCCGGATGCCTCAGGGGGTCGCTCAACACTCTTGTTGAAGGTGTACGCTCAGTTATCAATGCCGAGACTGATAAATTTTCCTACGAGTATTCCCTTGATGGCGGTAGCGACAGCGGGGCGTGGTTCATGCTGGAAGTTACTCCCATGCGCGGCAAGTCCGGCGGTGCTGTGGCCTCGTTTATTGAGATTACAGAGCGCAAAAACATGGAAAGGGATCTCATCGAAGCCCGCGACGCCGCTGAAAAGGCCAATCGTTTCAAGTCCCGCTTTCTTGCATCCATGAGTCATGAAATTCGTACTCCTCTCAATGCCGTAATTGGCATGACCGATTTAACACTGCGGTCCGGTCTTGAGCCTGAACAGGTTGAGAACCTTGAAATTGTCCGCCTTTCCGCTGACCAGCTGCTGACGCTGATCAACGATATCCTTGACCTGTCCAAGGTTGAGGCCCGCATGCTCAAGCTGGAGAAAAAGGATTTCAGCCTTAGCGAAGCCTTTTACGCTGTAGTTAAGAGCATGGAGCAGCAGGCCCATGAGAAAAGGCTGATCATGAAGCTTGATCTGGATGAGGATGTGCCTGAAGTTGTCTGCGGTGACGAAGGACGCTTGAAGCAGATTTTGTACAACCTTGTGGGTAACTCCCTTAAATTTACAGAACAGGGCGGTATATTTGTTCAGGTTTCAACCCTTGATGGTCAGGGACATTCCGGTCAGGCTGTGCTGCAGGTGTCGGTCCGTGACACAGGTATCGGAATTCCTGAAGACAAGCAGGCAATAATTTTTGAGAGTTTCAGGCAGGCCGACGATACCACCACACGCAAGTTCGGCGGCTCCGGACTCGGGCTGGCTATCTCCCGCGAGCTGGTGGAAATGATGGGCGGAGAGATCTGTGTACGCAGCTCTGAAGGGTATGGAAGTGTATTTACTTTCAGCGTCGTTCTTCAGCCCGGCGATCCATCCAAGGTCATTCATGAGCACAACAGGAAGAAGAATGATGTATCGGTTGCTACCGACGTGGGATTTACAATTCTGCTGGTGGAAGACAATCCCATTAACGTCAAGGTTGCGACCAGTCTGCTCAAAAGAATGGGCCATACCATTGAAGTTGCCGGAAACGGGGTTGAAGCTGTAAGCATGCTTTCCGGGCTTTCTATAGATCTTATCCTCATGGATCTTGAAATGCCTGAGATGGACGGTTTTGAGGCGGCCCGCCTTATCCGCATGGGAAAGGCCGGGGATGCTTCAAGGCGCATTCCCATTATCGCCATGTCTGCACATGCCATGGCCGGAGTTACCGATAAATGCATAAAATCAGGCATGAATGACTACATTGCAAAACCGGTTCAGTATCAGCAGCTTCAGGATATAATTCAGAAGAATATGAAATCGGTTCATACAGAGCCGGTAGTTGAAGTCTGCGAGCCTGCCGCTGTCGTCAATATTCTTGATCGTGATAAAGCCAATGACATGTACCACGGAGACAGCGGACTGTACTCTGAACTTTGCACAATGTTTTTGAACGATGTTGAGAAGGAAATAAACAGCCTTAGCGATGCATACAGCGACAAGGACCGTGATACAGCCAAACGTATTGCCCACACTCTTAAGGGCAGCTGTGCCGCAATCTGCGCCCCTCATGCTCGTGAAGCTGCTTTAAAGCTGGAAAAGGCCGTAATCAACGACGACCCGGAGGCAGTGCGAGGGTGTCTTGAAAAATTCAGAAGGGAATCTGAGCGGATCAGAAAAGAGCTTGCCTAGTTTATAGTCAAACAAAAAGGTCCCTCTCTTGCGAGAGGGACCTTTTTTAAAAATCTATCGTAATAGAGTGTGCCTACCAGCGAGGACGCTCTGCACGAGGTCTGGCTTCGTTAACCTTGAGGTTACGACCACCGAAGTCGGAGCCGTCGAGAGCTTCGATAGCTTCGATAGCTGCTGAATCGTCGTCCATTTCAACAAAGCCGAAACCACGGGGACGGCCAGTTTCACGATCTTCGATCAGTTTTACGGAGGATACTGCTCCGTGAGTTTCGAAAGCTGCGCGAACGTCGTTTTCAGTTGCAGACCAGGGCAGATTGCCGACATAGATGTTCTTAGACATATTAATTCCTGAGATATTTGATGCTCTTGCATCCATTAAAAAGAAGCAGCGTACACGATGGGCACACTGCTTCTCGATATACCTGTTCTAATCAAATACGCACCGACCACATCACCGCGAAGGGCCGGGTGCTTCAAAAGCAACCTGAAACTAGTTTTGGAAATATGTCAAGAACTATTGTTAAATTTTTTATAGTCAGAGGAAAGATAATAAAAAAGGCAGCCTGGATTTATCAGGCTGCCTTGTGCTTTTGATTATAATTGTTGCTACTTTAGAGCCACCGCAAAAGCGGCATTGACGATTTTGGCTGCTTCTTCCTGAATGGCTACAAGGTGGGCAAGTCCTTTGAAAGACTCTGCGTAGATCTTGTAAATGGATTCGGTTCCGGAAGGACGCGCAGCAAACCATCCGTTTTCGGTGACGACTTTCAGTCCGCCGATGGCTTCGCCGTTGCCCGGAGCGGCAGTGAGGCGTTCCTCGATCTTTTCTCCGGCAAGGGTCTTGGCCTGAACCATATCCGGGGTCAGGATGCTGAATGCTTTTTTCTGCTCATCGGTAGCCGGGGTATCGATCCTCTTATAGATCGGGCTGCCGAAGTCCTTTTCAAGTGCAGTATAGTGCTCTCCGGGATCCTTGCCGGTGATGGCGGTAATCTCAGCGGCCAGCAGGTTCATGATGATGCCGTCTTTGTCTGTGGTCCAGGCGGTTCCGTCCTTTCTGAGGAAGGATGCACCTGCACTTTCTTCACCGCCGAAACCGCAGGTTCCTTCAAGAAGCGGATCAACAAACCATTTGAACCCGACAGGTACTTCCATAAGCGGACGGCCGATGGAATGAGCCACGCGGTCAATCATGGAACTGGAAACAAGTGTCTTGCCGACTGTGAGGTCCTTTTTCCACTGCGGTCTGTTCTTGTACAGGTACTCAATGGCAACTGACAGGTAGTGGTTGGGGTTCATCAGTCCGCGGCTTTTGGTGACAATGCCGTGGCGGTCCGTATCCGGGTCGTTGGCAAAGGAGATGTCGAATTTGTCTTTGAGCTCGATGAGTCCTGCCATGGCGTAGGGGGAAGAGCAGTCCATACGGATCTTGCCGTCCTTGTCCACGTGCATGAAGGCATACATGGGGTCGAGTTTTTTGTTCACCACGCTCAGGTTGAGCTTGTATCTTTCCGCAATCGGCTCCCAGAAATCAATGGCAGCACCTCCGAGTGGATCTACGCCGATGCTCAGTCCTGCGGATGCAATTGCTTCCATGTCAACGATGTTCTCAAGGTCGTTGATATAGGGAGTGGCAAAATCGTATTCCTTGGTTGTGTCTGCGGCAAGAGCGCGATCCATGGGGATGCGTTTGACGGCCTTGAGTCCGCTCTTGAGGATTTCATTGGCCCTGTTCTGGATTGTGCTGGTAACGCCTGTACCGGCCGGTCCGCCGCTGGGCGGGTTGTATTTGAAGCCGCCATCGCGGGGCGGGTTGTGGGACGGGGTGATAACAACACCGTCTGAAAAGCCTTCCCTGCGGACTCGGTTATAGCTCAAAATGGCATGGGAAATGGCCGGAGTGGGAGTGTACCCTTTGTCGTTGATCAGTACGGTAACTCCGTTTGCAGCGAAAACCTCCAGTGCGGAAATCTGTGCAGGTTCCGAAAGTGCATGCGGGTCCTTACCCATGAAAAGCGGACCTGTGTAGCCCATGGATTTTCTGTATTCGCAGATGGACTGGGCTATTGCCAGAATGTGATCTTCGTTGAAGGAGCCGTCCAGTGAGGAACCCCGGTGTCCGGAAGTTCCGAAGGAAACGAGCTGGGAATCATAAGATGGATCCGGCTTGACAGTGTAATATGCAGATACCAGTTTGGGTATGTTTTCCAGGATTTCAGCCGGTGCCGGCTTTCCTGCATAGGCGCTGAGTGACATTTAGTCCTCCGGGTTTGTATGTACAGATGGAGAATATCAGAGAAATATAAAAAAACAATAGTTGCCGGATTTTTTTTGTTTGATTGTAACTTCCGGCTTTCAGCTCTCGGGTTTTGTTACAAGTAACAGGTTGATGATCACTTTGTCCATAAAACCTGTCGTTGATAAGCGGTAAAATTATTACCACGTTACTACTTAATGCTGTGATATAAAGATAGTTTTTGGAAATAAGGATCTAAGTACTGATCTTCCCCGGTAGGGGCGCAGGCTGCCGTGTTCATGGTGATTCGGAGCTGATCCGATCCGCTGCACGACCGTCTCCCCGCGGGTTTAATTTTTCCGGGCTACGGCAAAATTGTGTGCAGGCTGCTTTTGTCATTTGCAATGATATGCTAGAGTTCAGGCTGAGTTCTATTTTGAATTATGGTCCGGTAGCAGACTTTCAGGAGTTGATATGTTCAGTGAGATCGAATTGCTCACCTTGCTTGGAGGAATCGTTGTTCTTGGTTTTGCATTATGGAACAGGGAGTTTTTAAAGAAAATTCCTGATGCGGCTATTCTCATGGGGTCGTACGGCTGTTTTTTGATTGCATGGTTTTCAACTTTTGCAGAGTCTTTTGTTTTTCCTGATTTCTTCAACATTACCGAACATTCCATGTATGCCGCCGGAAGTATCCTGCTATGCCTTTGGTGTTATCGCTCCTTATGGTCAAGGGGGGATGAACGTGAATAGGTATATTGCCGCAATTGATTTTTTTACCTTGAGTGTGACACTTGGAATTCTTGCCATGTGCTTTTTCTCCGGAGCCAGGAAGCTGTCCAAGCAGACAGGGGGTGCTTTTTTTGTTTTGGCGGGATCTCTTGCGGCGTACCATATTCTCCTGAGTATTGAATGGCTGGGAATAACCGACAGGCTGGATTCCCTTGAAGACTACATCGGGGCCCTTTTGCCTCTCTGCTGGTTCTTTGTGTTTTACGTGATAACCCAGTCAAGCATAGTCAGGGAGCTGGCGGAAAGCGAACGCAGGCTGTCTTATTCCATTGAAGCAACCAGTGACGGGTTATGGGACTGGGATATGGCGTCAGGAGACGTATACTTCAGCCCCCAGTGGTATACCATGCTGGGATATTTCCCGTATGAACTGCCGTCAAATTACGAAACATGGAGAAAACTACTGCACCCAGATGATCTTGAATATGCAGAGAGCGAGGTAAAAAGACATATAGACAGCAAGATTCCGTTCAGGATTGAACTCAGGATGAAAACAAAAGAAGGAAAATGGCGCTGGGTGCTGACGAGAGGAAAGGTTGTGGAGTGGGCATCAGACGGTGCTCCCCGGCGGGTGGTAGGGACACATGTAGACGTCACGCAGCGGAAGGAGCGTGAAGTCCAGATAAGGAAGCTGCAGCAGTCCCTTTCCAGTATAATTGCTTCGGTCCCCTCGGTTCTGATTGTTGTTGATTCAGAAATGGAAGTGACTTTGTGGAACTACAGGGCTGAACTTGAAACCGGAATTACGGCTGATAAAGCCACCGGCCAGCAGTTGTTCAAGGTTTTTCCCCGTCTGGAGAGGGATTCTGCCTTTATTTCTCAGGCAATATCATGCGGCGTTACACAGGTGGACGGTCACAGGCTTTCGACCAAAAATGATCGTGAAGTATATGAAGATCTTACCGTTTCCCCCTTGCTGACTGAAGACCTGCAGGGAACCATAATCCAGATTACCGACGTGACGGAAAGGGTTCAGATGGAAGAAATGATAATTCAATCTGAGAAGATGTTGTCATTGGGAGGACTTGCTGCCGGGCTGGCTCACGAGATCAATTCTCCTTTAAGTGGAATTACGGCTTCGGCCCAGAATCTGAAAAGGCGCCTGCTCGAAGATTTGTATAAAAATGCCGAGATAGCAGGAGAGTGCAACATTCTGCTGGAAAAAATACATTGCTACATGGAAAAGCGGTCTATTCCGAATATGATCAATTCCATTGCTGAGGCAAGCATCAGGACATCCAATCTTGTCCGCAATGTCTTGAGCTTCAGTCGCAAGAGTGCCGGTCACAAAGAGCCGGTTTCACTGCCGGAGCTTCTTGAGACCACATACGAGCTTGCAGCAAGCGATCACCAGATATCAAAGCTGGGACTCGGAGCTGTGAAGGTTGAGCGTTTTTATTCCAGTCAGCTGCCTTTGGTCCTTGTTGATTCAAGTATGATGCAGCAGGTTTATTTCAACGTGTTCAGAAACTGTCTGGAAGCAATGGCCGAGAAGGAATATAAAGATACTGGCCCCGGATTCATGCTTAGGGCTTATGCTGAGAATAGTCAGGCCGTTGTTGAAATTGAAGATAACGGTCCGGGCATGGTTGAAGAGGTCCGGTTGAAGGTTTTCAATGCTTTTTTCACCACCAAGGCCCACGGTTCCGGTACCGGGCTGGGGCTTTCCATCTCGTATTTTATCGTAACCGAATTGCATCGGGGCAGTATGGAGGTTGTATCAACTCCGGGGGAATTTACTCGTTTTATAATCAGGATTCCCCTGCCGGATGAAGCAGGCATGTAGGTTGCGGTTTCAGGATGCTGTGCGGGATGATCTTTTCCATGTTTAAACGGACCGAAAAATAAAGTCCCAGTTAAGGTATGTGCCGTAAAGAAAACAGTATCCTGTTATCATTGCGATGATGGAGAAAAAGATTTCCTTGATTTCCACCCTGTGCGGTCTGGTCAATAACTGGAACAGCTGGATAGGCAGAATCAGGCCGCGAAGAGAAAAAATGGAACCGATAATGATCAGTATAGGCCCGAGAAACGGCATACGGGTAATCTCCCCTGCACCGGAAAATGCGTAAAGCCCGAACATTGCAATGACCGTAGCAATGAATGCCGTGACCAGAGTGGGGATGATTGACTGCTGTTCCGCCAGTGTACTCAAATCCTCACCCGCGCCGAAATAGCGATAAGCCGACGGGCCTACGATGATTATCATCACGTGCAGGATGGCTATGAGGAAGCATACAGTTCCCCCGAAATTGAGAAGAGTGGTCGGGTCGTACATTTTCAGTCCGTCTTATGGATACCGCGGGCGTGTGGATTGAAGTTCGATATAAGCGTCCACGCCACGGTCCTTCATGATCTCGTTGTTCTGCTGCCAGCGCCCGAGAAGAACTTCGGGCAGTCCTGTTTTTCCGCATTCAGGAAATTCGGCGCACTCATAACAGAATTCAATTTCCATGGATTTAACGCAATCTGCAACATTGCACTGGGGCAGGCAGGTACGCTTTTCGGACCTGCATCCGTCACATGAAGGGCTGCTTAATGAATCCAACAGCTCCCTGAACTGCGGGTAATTTTTCATTGCAGGGTTGAACGCAGCTAGCCGCTGAGCATAATTCTGGAAATTAGGGCCCAGAATTTCAGCAATCTGTGCTGCATTTTCGGCGGTTTTTCCGGCAGAGCACCCCACGCAGCGGGAACAGTCGAGGCCGCAGGGGGCAATCAGTTTTCGAGATGTGGCGGTCGTCTTTTGCATGGGAAAGGCCTTTTTTTGAAAGAAAGCAGAAGTTTCAGCCTGTATGGGAACTCTCCATTTTGAGAAAATATAAACCAGAACCGTATAAATTACGAGGGGGAGACAGACTGAAAATACAGGCTGTTGGAAAATTATATTCGCCGGATGACATGACCGGTGAAATGAGGATAAGCGGATGCTCTTTATACCACGGGCTGGAGGGAATACTTAAAATCTTGATTTGAGTTGACCAAAGTGTTTAGCTGCTATACACATCGTTGTATGAGATCATTTGAAGACATCAGACAGGATATGGCAATGGTTATGAAGGGACTTGAGCGTTATGTAAGAATCGCGAAGGTTCCGGTGGATTTTGGTACAGGCCAGCTTCTCAATCCATCTGAAGTGCACATGCTGGCAACTGTCTGCACCCATGAGGACATAACCGTTACCGATATTGCCGGAATCAACGATATAACCAAGGGCGCTGTATCCCAGACCATTGCCAAGCTCGAGAAGAAAGGGCTTGTCTACAGGGAAGCATCATCCGAGAACCTTTCCAAACAGTTTTTACGGCAGACCGAAGAAGGGCAGAAAACACATGATGCCCACATGAAGTTTCACGAAGAACACGATAAGGAATTCATAGCCTATATGACTTCCCTTAGTGAGCATGATTACAGGATAGTAAGTGAGTTCTGTAGCCGGTTTCACGACTGGATGCATAAATATAAGGTTTAATTTTTTTACATCATGAGTTTAGCAACTAAACACTACCGGAGGAAGTCTATGAATCTTCAAAAACCGAACACCTCATTCAGCCATGTGGAAACTGCCGCCATGCAGACCGTTGGAGTTTACGGACTTATAGAGGCGGTGAAGATGAATCTCTTTGATCATATAGATAAAGACGCCTTGAGCGCGGATGAACTGGCCGGAAAACTTGGGGCTGCCCCGGCTATAATGTCTGCAATGCTGGATCTGTTTGTAGAAATGGGCATTATAACTTCAAGGGACGGCGGCTACAAAACCAATGAGATGAGTTCAGAATATCTGGTCAGCACCTCACCGTTTTATCAGGGACAGGGGCTGACGATGGAATATGAAATGTGCAGCCAGCTTAGCGGCCAGTTTTCCTACATACTCAAGGGAGAATCTCCTGACCGTGAAGGTAGTGATGAAGCATGGGCAACACAGGAAATGATGGAAGGGACATTACAGCATGCATTGGACGGACAGTTGCAGGAAGCAGTTGAATATATAACTTCACTTCCCGAGTTCAAGGGATTTCGGAAAATGGCTGATATCGGAGGCAATCACTGCCAGTACTCCATTGAACTGCTGAAAAGAAACCGATCCCTGAGCAGCACTGTGCTCGACCTTCCGCATGTGGTGCAGGCTTCAGGTGAGCGTTGCAGCAGGCTCGGATTCGGGGATAGAATTAAATGCACCGGTTTTGATATGCGCAGCGGGGATCTGCCTGATACAGGTTTTGATTTCATTTTTTCCTCCCACGTTCTTTATGGCTGCATTGATATGATGGGTGAGTTTCTTGATAGTGTGCTAAGGGCGCTAAACAGCGGGGGAGTATTTGTTTCCCACCATTATGCACCTGAGTGCTCTGCTTCGCCGCTATATAGAACCAGTGTGGAACTCGTAACCCGGCTTTGCGGGTATGATACCCACTTTATCCCGCAGGAGATGCTGGAAAATGAATTGAAGAAGGCCGGTTTTGTGAATCTTGAGCGGACCGTAACCGGCTCGGCAAAGAGAACCCTGCTCGTTGTCGCCCGCAAGCCCTAGTCTGTTCAGGCTGGATAGTACGAAAAAAGCCCGTAATATCATTCGATATTACGGGCTTTAAAGTCTTTATCAATGACCTGTCCATGTAATTGGTAAAAGAACCGTCACATGTACTCAGGCCTTTTGAGGCATCCTCTGGAGGCCGTAGGCAGAACTGCCAAATGGCGTTCTAGCGGTGAGGCTCAAGTTCCTTGAGGAATTCTTCGGATACGGAGAAGCCGGTTTCGATGGCTTTGTCAACGCATTCCACTGCTTTCTTGAAATCTTCCTTTTCAACGTAGCACAGAGCAAGGTTGTTCCATGCGGGACCGAAGTTTTCAGCAAGCTTGAGGGCTTTTTCGCAGACTTCGATGCAATCATCGAGTTCGCCTTCATTGAAGTATGCGGCGCCAAGGGTGGAAAGGGCCTGTACGAAGTTGGGGTCGTACTTGATAGCGCGTTTCAGGGCTTTGATGGCCTTGTCTGTGTCACCCTGCTCCATGTAGATGTAGCCGATGTTACCCCAGGGTACTGCGAAGAAAGGACGCTGCTGGGTAGCAGTGATGTTGTAGCGCAGACAGCCGTCAAGATCGCCGCGCTGCAGCGCGATACCGCCGAGCTGTACGTAAGCTTCAGCCATTTTGGGGGACTCATCGATGGCAGCAAGGAACTCACGCTCAGCTTCCATGAAGTCTCTTTTGGAAAGGTAGGCAACGCCGAGGTTGTAGCGGGTGTTGCTACAGGTCGGGCTGGCTTCTTTTTTCTTTTTCAGGTCGGCAATATAATCATCGATATTATCAAACTTCTGCATGGGATAAACCTCTTATATTTAAAAACGTTCTGCTTTTGGCTATGGTAAACAGCGGCGCCTAGGGCTTTTTGCCTTCTTTTGCGAGCATTTCGTTGTACCACACACAAAAATCAAAAATGGGGCGTACCTTCTCAAAGTTCATGACCAGCATAACGCCGAACTCGGCCGCGGCCTGAGCATATTCGGAGTTGCGGTTAGCATGAACTTCACGGATGAATTCCTCGCAGAGCTGCTGGGAGGTCCTTCCTGTCACGTCCTGTCTAAGGTCGATGGGATCGAAAGGTTTCGCAAAGGGGTCCCATTCATCATATCCGATCTTGTCGACAAACCTGCGCCGGCGCGGCGAAAGCTTCTCGTACATGTATCGTTTTTGTACTTCAATTTCTTCCGGTGAAAGAGTGCCCACTTTAAATCTCCTTTATGAGTTACAGCCTGCTGGCTATTTCTCTTTCAATGAACCGAGTTCTACGGAGTAGTTGCAGGTTGCGCATGCGGATTTATCCTGGTCGCAGCCGTTGCATTCTTCGGAAGGAGCGGCAGGGGCTTCTTCTTTTGGAGCTTCGCCGGTGTTGGCTCCCAGATATTCGGGAGTGTAATCGGTAACCAGAGCCATGGATACGGGCACCAGAACTTCCGGAAGCTCGCGCAGGCGGGAGTTGATGGACGCAGTCAGTTCTTCACTGAGTTCCATGAGTTTGGACTGCAGGGTATCCATGTTGATGGTGGGGTAGGATTTGCCCGGAGCAAAGCCGGACTTCTGGCAGGAGTGAGCCTGTCCCCCGATATTCATGGGCACGCCGTAGATACGACAGGTCAGCGGGCGGGCATCGTAAATCGCACAGAGGTTCTCTTCCAGAAGCAGCGGACAGCGCACGCGGGCGGTGGATACTTCTTTGAGGATTTCAGCGGCGGGAGTTCCTGCCTGGCTTGCCTTGAAAGCGCGGCGTTTGATCTTGTGGACCTGACGGTCTGCAACATCAGCCTTCTGCATGATGTCAGAACGTTGAAGGCCACTGTATTTTTCGTTGAACTTGCGGTTGACGTAGATCGCTTCAATCAGGGTCAGGTCGAAAAGAGCGTGACAACAGTCACTGCATCCTTTCCCGCATTTGATGCCGTCATCTGTCTGTTCAGCGATTTTATTGAAAGCTTTGTCCACCTCTGCGACAAGTGCTTCATATTTTTCAAAAATTTCTTTGAACTCCAAGGTAAAACCTCCGTATGCATATATATGGTCAGAGAGTTTGGCGCGAAAAAAGCGTAAACTCGTATAACTTAAGTCTTAATGTTCAGCAGTCAATCGCCTGCGTGAAAATATTTATCGGTTTTATGCTGTGCGCATCCCGCAAAAGTGCGCATCATTGTTTCCGGTCCTGACCCGGGGCCGGAGCGGCGCATTAAAAACAAGGAAGGAGAAGTGAGAGGGCGAAAAAGAATTTAAGCTCCGGCAGGATTTGGGTGCTGCTGATTTTTCAGGCGCTAATTAAAGAGCAGGCGGGAATCCGGTATAACCATGATCCCCGCCCTAAAGCTTCTCTACAAAGAAGAGTTTTCTACTGCTCTTCGATGGTGATAGCGTCCTGCTCGCAAACTTCGATGCAGGATTCGCAGCCGAGACATTCGTCTTCGTTAACTGCTACTGCTTTGTTGTCCTGAAGTTCGTAAACTTCGGTAGGACATACATCAACGCATTCGCCGTCGCCATTACATTTGTCAGTGTCGATAGTGATAACGTAGCTCATAGTGTTACCCTCCAAAAAGATTGAATTTTTTTTCAGCCTCTGATCGTCTGCGTACACTATGCCATGGGCCGACGCAGTTTATTACTTTGGTTTGCCGGACAATCCCGACCAACACCCCGACACAGGGCTATTGGAATTGGGATATCTACAACCCCTGCCCATGTCAAGAAGGCAGTACCTAAAAAGTGCAATAAAGATCGTGTCTGAGCATGTTCGTTAGAGTTTGAATTTTATTATCATTTGGTATGAAACTGATTATTCTGGTCTCAATGGATGACTTTGGCCGCACATTTATTTAATAGAAACATGTATTCATAATTATAAAATGATTCAGGAGTAGTTATGCTGACCAAAGAACAGCTCGATAAATATGTGGAAGCCCTGTGGTGGGGTCTGACAACTTCTAGGACCAAGCCCTATGAAAAGGGTGACATGATCATGATCCGCTATGAAGTGGAAGCCCTGCCGCTTGCAGAAGCAGTTTTCAAGAGACTTATTGACGAAGGAATGAATCCTGTACCGAGGCTTTCCCTTTCACCTGAAATGGAGAAGAGTTTCTACGGACGCGGCAACGATGAACAGCTTGAGTTCATTGCGCCCGGTGACAAGGAGTTTACCGAAGGCCTGAGCGGACTCATTGTGCTGCTGGCTCCGGCTTCCCTGACCCATCTTGCAGATGTGGACCCCGGTCGTATCGGCAAATGCGCAGTGGCACGCAAGTTTCTGCGCGATATTATGGAAGGGCGCGAACAGAAGGGCGAGCTGGGATGGACCCTTTGCTCCTATCCTACCAAGGCGCTGGCGGAGTCCGCCGGGCTGTCCATGGAAGATTTCACTGCCCAGATAGTCAAGGCCTGCTATCTCGATGATGAAGATCCTGCCGCAAGCTGGAAGGGTGTTTTTGACAAGGCCGCCGAAGTCAAAAGCTGGCTCAACGGCCTTGGTATCGAGTCCTACCGTGTTGTTACAGACGACATGGACCTGACTGTGAAGCACGGGGAGCTGCGTCAGTGGATCGGCGTTTCCGGGCACAATATCCCGAGCTTTGAACTGTTTATTTCTCCGGACTGGCGCGGAACCGAAGGCGTTTATTACGCTGACCAGCCGTCATTTCGTTCCGGTAACTATGTTGAAGGTGTGCGTCTTGTCTTCAAGGACGGCGTTGCTACTGAAATCAGCGCCAAGCAGGGCGAGGAGTTCGTCAGGAAGCAGCTGGGCATGGATGAAGGGGCTTCCCGTCTGGGCGAGTTCTCCCTAACCGACCGTCGTTTCTCCCGTATCGACAAATTCATGGCCAACACTCTTTATGATGAGAACTACGGCGGTGAGTTCGGTAACTGCCACGTAGCAGTTGGTTCCTCCTACGCTGATACCTATGCCGGTAATCAGGAAGAGCTTGATAAAGCTAAAAAGGAAGAACTCGGCTACAACATTTCCGCTCTGCACTGGGATCTGGTAAACACTCAGGACAAGACTGTTTACGCCAAACTTAAGGACGGCAGTGAAGTTGTGATCTACAAGTCCGGTGAGTTTCAGATTTAATTGACGCGCTTTACGTTTTTGGCGGTGTGGACGCCGTTTACGGCGGCTTCACTTTCTCTGCAAAAGTTATAGTATCTAATGGACTTTGCAGGGATCTCGCCGCAGCAAGCGAAAATCGGCATTGAGCTGGGGTTGTTAAGAACACCCGTTGATTGAATGTCCTGATTGTCGTTTAATTATAAATGCCGGTGAATCCAATCGTAATCCGCCGCAAATTGATACTGTTGATGAAAAGGCTTACGTTCAGGTTAACGTAAGCCTTTTTTTGTGTCTGGATTTTTTTTCGGAGGGATAATGGAAAATAAGCTTTATACCTATTTTGCGCACGAGTATGCCGAAAGGATCCGAAGCAATATTTATAACTCCCTTTATGAGCGGCCCTCATTGCTGGCATTACTGCCCGCCCTCAGGGGAAAGAGGCTGCTGGATCTGGGATGCGGTTCCGGTGAGTATTCCGAGTATTTTCTGGAGCAGGGCGCGGAGGTGACAGCGCTTGATATTTCGGTGGAGATGATAGAGATCATGCGTGAGCGTTTCGGGGGGCGGCTGAAATGCTACGAGCATGATTTTTCCTTGGGGTTGCCGCATGAGGAGAGTGATTCTTTTGATGTGGTCGTAAGCGCACTGGCCATTCATTATATTAAAGATCTGGGAAGGCTTTTTTCTGATATAGGTCGTGTGCTGAAAAGGGGCGGGCAGTTCGTTTTCTCCACACACCATCCCATGCAGGATTTCAACTCTTCAGTATCCGGCAATTATTTTGACACCGAATTACTGACACAGGAATGGGATACGATCGGCAGGCCGGTGCAGGTCTCCTTTTATCGTCGCCCGCTTGAGCAGCTGATGGCCAGTATTGTTGAGTCCGGGCTTGTTGTTACCGGGGTGAGCGAAGGAAAACCCCGCAAGGACATTGAACGGATAGATCCTGCGGTATATGAGCGGCTTTCTAAACGGCCCCTGTTTCTGTTTGTAAGCTGTGAAAAAGTCTGAAAAGAATGACAGATTCTGTTTTGTACTGAATGAAAATCCCCGGCAGGCTATGCCTCCGGGGATTTTTGCTGATAATATCTGAAGGGCTGATTTGAATGTTTGAGGCGATTTAATGTGTGCCTGTCTCTGCGTACAAACCGGCAACGCTGCGCAGAAATTTTTTGCTTCCTCAAAGCCTTTTTGCAAGATGGCTACTGTCTCGGCTCCGCAATAAGGGTGGCATCCGGGATTATCTGCAGGCCAAAACCTGAAGCTGGCAGGGATTCCAAAGCTCCGGCAGCTGTCAGGCAGGACTTCCTGCTTCGAGTCCTGCGGATATGGAGCAGAGAGCATCAAGCTGCGGACTTGCAGGCCTCACCGCCGCTTAGCTGACCTTCAGGTTGCGCGGCCTGTTGAGAACAGACGCCGGGCATTAAAACTTAACGTAAAGCCTGATTCCGGACATGTAGAATTTGTTTTTGGGCTCAACAACCTGAGCGTTGCTGCCTCCGTAAAGCACGGTATCCTTGTTTGATTCATCAATGTGCCAGTAACGGAAGTAAGGCTCAAGGCCGAGGGAATATCCGTCGAGATCCTTTTCAAGAAAAGCGGATATGCGCATGCCTGCACCGGATGCGAAGTCCTGATCGTTCTCAGCATCACTGTAGGCCGGGCTTACCTGTGACAGCTTGCTCTTTACTGTGCCGCTTAAAAGCAGGTCGCCTTCCAGATTTCCGCCGATGGACCAGCCGTCATCCATGTGATTGATGATGTTCACACCTACCGGAAGATAGTACTGGTTGATAAAACGTTCGTATCCGCCGGAGGTTTTGATCTTGTCATACCAGTGGCGCACTCCGATACCAACGTACGGGGTTATTCCCGTATTTCCGCGACTGAAACCGATACCTACAGTGGCCCGTCCGCTGATAAAGTAATCATCGTTGTCAGCGGTGGCTTTGGTCCCGTCGCTGTACTGCCCGTCATAGCTGAGTGAACCGACTAGTCCTTCAAGCTCCGCATTGGCCATGATGTTGTATTCGGTAAAGTATCCGGTCCAGATTCCGAATGCCCCGTTCAGGACTCCTTTTTCATGCATCACGTCCGGTTCATCGTAATACATGTACATTCCCTGATAGCCGAGCTTGAATTCGCTGGCGGGGAAGAGCTCTTTCTGATCTGCATAGGCAGATGAGCAGAAGAGCAGCATAAGTCCGGTGATGAGGAAAATTAATTTTCTTTTAAGCATGAGTTCATGAACATATCGATTAAAGATTCAGATTGCTGTTCAATATTAACTTCCTGCGGGAAGAAAAGCGTATACTGGGCAAGTCCTAGCAGGGTGGAGAAATATTGTGCTGCTGCAATCTTTGGGTCGAGATTATCACGGAAAACACCGTCTTTCTGGCCCTGTTCGATGATGACTTCGGCTCTCTTGATGAATTTGAATTCATATTCCCTGAATTTCATCTTAAAGGGCATCAGTTCTTCAGACCATTCGGTCTTGTTGAACATGATTCCGAAGGCTGCACGGAAATTTTCATCCCCGCCTGCGTGTGTAAGCCAAACACGCATCAGGCTGGAGATCATCTCTTTAGGAGGAAGATCCTCTTCGAATTTACTGAATAACAGATCGCGGACAGGCATGAACGCATAGTCAAACAGGTTTTCAAAAAGGTCTGTCTTGTTCTTGAAATGCCAGTAAACAGCTCCGCGGGTAACTCCGGCGTCTTCTGCAATGTCCTGTAACGTGGTTTTTGCATAGCCTTTTTCATTAAATACCTTGAAAGCAGAGGCCAACAGTGCCTGCCGGGTCTTTTCCGCTTCCTCTTTTGTCTTTCTTGCCATTATTATATCCTGTTTATCCAATAGAGAATGATTTTGTAACCTTAAGTCACATATCTTTAGTACCGCTTGGCGGGGCTAAAGTCCAGCCGCGTATGTAAAAGTTGTGGATGTCGGTCAGTATAAACTGACGCCTGATTTATCAGTTTGGAAGAACGACCGGTCACTTATGGCGCTCAATGTTTCAGATGATGGAAGGTATGGGGATACAGTAATATTTTTCATGTCTGCTGCGCAAGGGTGTATGTGGGCACTTATTGCGGGAAGGTCCGTATCTGGGGCCGAAGTTTTCAGCTGGTATCTACGAGTTATGGACTAAAGATAAGTATTCAGGTTCATGAAAATTGCTGACGATATAATCTTGGAGCCTGGTATAGAGGGGGCTGAATTGTAAGGAAGATGCTGCCGTAAGTAACTATTTCAGACTTAAAGTGCAGTTGTGTACGCAAATTACTGCAAAACATAGGGAAGGATAACCTGCCATGAATGTAATCGCTTTTAACGGAAGTCCGCGCAAAAAGAACTGGAACACAGTATCACTGCTGGAAAGTGCACTGAAAGGCGCAGCTGCTGAAGGTGCTGAAACCGAACTGGTAAATCTGTATGACCTGACTTTTTCTGGTTGTATCAGCTGTTTTGCCTGTAAAAAAATCAGCCGTAAACAGGATGGAGTTTGTGCGTTGAGTGATGAACTCAGCCCGGTGCTGGAGCGGGTGAGAAATGCCGATGCCCTGATTGTAGGTACACCGGTTTATTACAGTGCAGAGTCGGCCGCGACGCGAGCACTTCTGGAACGGCTGCTGTTTCCTTACAATAACTATTCAAAAGACATGAAATCGCAATTTCCGCGAGTAATCAACACAGCTCTGATCTATACCATGAACCTGAGCCTTGAAGATGCGCAGAACTATGGATACAACCATCATTTCGAGCTTACCAGACTGATGCTCGCAAGGCATTTCGGTCCATGTGAATTGCTGGTTTCAGGAGATACATTGCAGTACAGCGACTATTCAAAGTACGAATCCGAGAAGTTTGATGCGCAGGCCAAGATCAAAAGGAGGGAAGAGGTATTCCCCAAAGAATGTGATGAGGCATTCGAACTTGGCAGGCGTCTCGTTGCATCTGCCGGTCTATAGCCGGGCACTGTTTAGCGGCTTGAACAGAAAAAGTCCCCGGTTGAAGAGATTCAACCGGGGACTTTTAAATTCTGTTTGAGAAAGGATTTACTAGAAGCGTACAGGCAGTGCTTTTTCAAGAGCTGCAAGTACTTTCTTGTGTTCCTTGTCTACAGCCTTGTCGGTCAGGGTTTTCTGACCGTGGCGGTAGGTGATGCGGAAGGATAGGTTTCTTTCATCGTCCTGTCCTTCAGGGACGAAGACGTTGACCAGTTCCACGGATTCGATCAGCGGCAGCCTGAGATCAAGGACAGCCTGCTTGATGGTCTCGGCGTGCAGGGAAACGGGACCGATGGCGGTAACGTCGCGTCTGGACGGTGGAAAGACCGGCAGAGTCTGGAACTTGATCTTGTGGGCCATTACGATATCGCGAAGCAGGTCGGCATTAAGGTCAGCCATCCATGCTTCTTTTCTGGCGTGGTATTTGTCAGCTATATCGGCCTTGACCATACCCATAAAGCCTACTTCCTGCTCACCAAGTGACACGCTTACGCAGGGCTCAAGGTAGCTGTGATCTTCAACCAGTGCGAATGTTGCTTCGCCGAGTTTGAGATCATGGAGCAGGTGTTCAACCAGACCTTTAACATCAAGGTAGTCGGCATCGCCCTGTTCATTGGGCCATTCAGCAGCACTGCGGGGACCGTAAAGCATAATGCCCAGACGGGTCTGTTCACGGGTTTCAGTGTCGGACTCGGCGTCCTTGATGAACTTCTTGGCAATTTCGAACACACGGATGTGGTTGTTGCCCTGAGCAAGGTTGTGGCGCACTGTGTTGAGCAGGCCGGGGGCCAGCTCGGTACGCATTACATTCTGGTCTTCACTGAGCGGGTTGGCGATGTTTACACGGCCTTCTTTGGGCAGACCCAGAAGATCGAGGTCATCGTCGCCTACAAAGCTGTAGTTGATGGCTTCGTGCAGACCTACTCCGCGGCCCCAGTTCTTGATGCGACGGTAAAAACCGTAAGGAGTTTCCGCAATAACGGATGCATCAAAAGTCTTGGAGATACGGGGAAGAACGGAAGGAATTTTATCCATGCCGAAGTAGCGGGCCACTTCCTCATACAGGTCGGCCTCGCGTTCGAGGTCCAGTCTGTATGAAGGGGTGCTGACTTTCCAGCACTGGGCATCGGAATCATCAACTTCAAGACCCATGAGAGTGAAAGCCTTTTTGCTGAATTCAGGCTCAAGGTCCAGACCGAGCCATGCGTTGCAGCGGGTGTGGCGGTAGTTGTGAGTGCGGTTTTCCCAGGGCTTGGGTTCGTTCTTGGCTACACCGGAAACAACTTTTGCGCCGGACAGTTCGCTCATGAGCTGAGCTGCACGATCCATGGCAAAAGTGTTCAGCTGCTGGTCTACGCCGCGTTCGAAGCGGTAGGATGCTTCGGAGGGCAGAGCCAGACGGCGTGCAGTTTTGCGGATGGTGCCGGGACGGAAAACTGCGGATTCCAGCACCACGTTGGTGGAGCCGTCGTGAATCTCTGAGTTCATGCCGCCCATAACACCTGCTAGTGCAACCGGACGCTCGGCATCCCAGATGAGCAGGTCGCTGCCGATGAGCTTGCGTTCCTGTTCGTCGAGGGTGGTGAACTCGGTGCCTTCAGGGGCAAGGCCTACACGGATCTTGCCGCCTTTGAGCAGATCAGCATCAAAGGAGTGCAGGGGCTGGCCGAGTTCGAAAAGGATATAGTTGGTTACGTCAACAACGTTGTTGATGGGACGTACGCCTACGGACAGCAGGCGAAAGCGCATCCAGTCCGGAGACTGGGCGATCTTGGCACCCTGCAGGATTTTTGCCTGATATAGCGGGCAGAATTCGGGATCATCGATCTCGATTTTCAGCATGTCTGCTGCATTGCCGCCGTTTTCCACCAGATTGAGTTCCGGCAGGGTCAGGGGCAGGTCGAATCCAAGGGCAACTTCACGGGCAATACCGAGGATGGACAGGCAGTCGGCACGGTTGGGGGTAACACCCAGATCCAGAACCGTATCTTCCATGTTCATGGCTTCGGTGAACTTTGCGCCGGGAGTAAGGCCCTCGGGCAGGACCATGATGCCTTCATGGCCTTCGGAGAGCTCCAGCTCGCGCTCGGAGCAGATCATACCGTGAGACTTGACGCCGCGCAGTTTGGCTTTCTTGATCTTAAGGCCGCCGGGCATGGTAACGCCCACCTTGGCAACCGGAACATTCTGGCCTTTGCCTACGTTAGGCGCGCCGCACACGATATCAAGCAGTTCGTCTTCACCGACGTCCACTTTACAAACAGACAGTTTCTCGGCCTCGGGGTGCTTGTCGCACTCCACAACATGACCGACAACAATGTCTTTGATAGCTTCAAAAGGATTGAAAATTTCTTCAAGCTCAAGGCCGAGCATGGTCAGCCTGTCGCCAAGCTCCTGAATGCCGCCCTCGTAAGGGACGAAATCCCGCAGCCATTGCATGCTTAAAAGCATTTGAGCCTCCAGCAGTCTTTTATATATAGACCGCAGATCTTATTAGTTATGAAAGCTGAACAGTGGGGTGCCTCCGGCGTCCCTTCGGGGACCCTGCCGGGGGCCTTAAACCCTTTGATAAGGGTTTAAGAATCCCAAACTTTTTTAATAGGGCTTCACCATTGTTTATAAGAGAGAGTATGGATTCGATTTTGAGGATGATTTTGTTCAGGCAGTCTTGAAGTGGGGATATGAATTAACTGCCCGCACAATCTGCCGTTCACTAAAAAGTGAAACCCCTTAGGGAGTGCAGAGGGGCTTAGCCCCTTTGCCCGCCGGAGGCGAAATCAAATCATCAATAAGCGCGTAGCGCATAAATCTAAACAAAGCACTGCAGGTTCCCTGAAGGGAAACAAGTGCCGCTCTCGTCAAATAGCGATTCTATTAGGAAAACTGTTCGAGGAAACGGATATCGTTTTCAAAGAACATGCGTAGGTCGCCGATGCCGTATTTGAGCATGGCTACACGTTCGATACCGAGTCCGAAAGCGAAACCGGAATATTTTTCGGTGTCGTAATCAACTGCTTTCATTACGTTGGGGTCCATCATGCCGCAGCCGAGGATTTCCACCCAACCGGTCTGTTTGCATACGCGGCAGGGCTTGCCGTCGATGGTACCTTTACCACCACACATAACGCAGGAGATATCAACTTCCGCGCTGGGCTCGGTAAAGGGGAAGAAGCTGGGACGGAAACGTACATCGGTTTTGGGGCCGAAGAGCTGGTGCACGAAAGCGGTGAGTGTTCCGCGCAGGTCCGCCATGCTGACGTTCTGATCAACCAGAAAACCTTCGATCTGGTGGAACATGGGGGTATGGGTCAGGTCGGAGTCCCTGCGGTAAACCTTACCCGGGGCGATTGCAGCCAGCGGAGGAGTTCTATCCTTCATGGTGCGGATCTGCAGCGGGGAGGTGTGGGTGCGCAGCAGGATGGAATCGGAGATGTACAAGGTATCCTGCATATCGCGCGCGGGATGTTCCGGCGGAATGTTCAGTGCTTCGAAGTTGTACCAGTCGTTTTCAACTTCGGGTCCGGTAACGACTTCAAAACCGAGTCCGATGAACACGTCACAGATTTCATCCATAACAAGAGTTACCGGGTGGAGCGAACCTTCAGCTGGTTTGCGTCCGGGCATGGTGGGGTCGAAACGGGACAGGCTCTCAGCGGTGGCGGCTTTTTCAAGCTCGCTCTGCTTTCCCTCGATAAGCTCGGTGAGAGCGGCCTTTACTTCATTGGCTTTTTTACCTGCGACAGGCTTGTCTTCGTTAGGAAGTGAGGGCAGACCGGACATGATTTTGGCAACACGGCCCTTACGGCCGAGCATGTCGATCTTGATGTCTTCCAGTTCAGACAAAGAAGCCTGATCCAGGCGTGCAGAGCACTCCGGGACCAGGCCTTCAAGTTCCTGTAACAGGGACTTTACGTCCGACATTTAGCTTACCTGAGCTTTTGCGATCTCAACCACTTTGGCGAATGCAGCAGCATCGTTAACTGCCAGGTCGGCGAGAACTTTACGGTTCAGGGTAACGCCTGCAGTGGACAGCCCGTGAATGAGACGGCTGTAGGACATGCCGTTGAGGCGTGCAGCAGCGTTGATACGCTGAATCCAGAGTTTGCGCATATCGCGTTTGCGCAGTTTACGGCCTACGTATGCCATGCAGAGTGAGCGTTCAACTCTCTCTCTGGCGGTACGGTAAAGGGTTGATCCGGAGCCACGGAAACCTTTGGCCATCTTTAAATATTTTTTATGACGCCTCTTAGCGGCTACACCACGTTTTACTCTCATTTTATTCCTCCAGGAATCTTTCTCTAAAACCAGCCGCGAACGTGATTCCGCGGACAGGAGTGTTCAAATTTTACTAGTACAAAAGTCGCTTTATTAAGCGTAGGGGAGCATACGTCTGACCTGGCCCATGTTGGCACTGTCGACGGTAGAGCTCTGACCCAGACGGCTTTTGCGCTTTGCACTCTTCTTAGTCAGGATGTGACGCAGACCCTGCTTACGACGCTTGAATTTGCCGCTGCCGGTCTTAGCGAAACGCTTTGCTGCGCCTCTTCTGGTTTTCATCTTAGGCATTTTATCCTCCTTGGAAAATACCGGTACGTTAACCGGAAAAACCTTTATTTTTTAATGGGAGCCAGCATCATGTTCATGGTGCGGCCTTCAGACCTTGGGGCCTGCTCCATTTTGGCGATATCCTGAGTTTCCTCTTTGACACGCTCCAGGACAGCCAGTCCTCTATCCTTATGGACAATTTCTCGGCCCCTGAAGAAAATCGTGACTTTGCACCTGTCGCCGCCTTCGAGAAACCGGCGGATGTGCTTGAGCTTAGTCTGGTAATCGTGCTCGTCTGTCTTGGGGCGAAACTTGACTTCCTTGATCTGGACTACGGTCTGTTTCTTTTTGGCTTCCTGCTTACGCTTCTGCTGCTGATATTTGAACTTACCATAGTCCATAATCTTGCAAACAGGCGGATCAGTTTTCTCCGCAACCTCAACCAGATCAAGTCCCCGGTCCTGTGCTATTTCAAGGGCCTGTCGTGTCGGAAGTACTCCCAACTGGTTACCCTCATCATCAATAACTCTGACCTGAGGTACTCGAATGCGCTCGTTTCGGCGGGCACCGTCATCCCTTTGGGGACGCCTACCGTCTCTATGAAAAGCTATAGCTCATGCCTCCGCGTTTGAATGGTTCGTTGATGGCGGTCGAAATAAGCTCTGCCGCTTCATCAAGAGACTTGAGTCCGGGGTCTTCCCCGTCGCGGGCCCTTACATTGACCGATTCCACTGCGACTTCTTTGTCGCCAATTACTAACATGTACGGGATTTTTTCAAGCTGGGCCTCCCGAACTTTGTAGCCCAGTTTCTCATTTCGTTCATCAACCTCGGCACGAATGCCTTTTTCCTGCAGAAACTGCAAGACTTTTCGTGCAAATTCGTTCTGAGAGTCGGTAACTGTGAGAATTTTTGCCTGAACAGGGGACAGCCAGGCAGGCAGTGCGCCACCGGTGTGTTCAAGAAGAACTCCGATGAAGCGTTCGATGGATCCGAGAATGACCCGATGCAACATTACAGGTCTGTGACGTTCACCATCTTCGCCCACATAGCTTAAGTCGAACCGATCTGGCAAGGTAAAATCACACTGGATTGTAGCACATTGCCAGCGGCGTTCAAGTGCATCTTTAATTATGATGTCGATTTTGGGACCGTAAAATGCGCCGTCGCCCTCATTAATTGAGTATTCCATACCCATTTCATTGAGTGCATCGGTCAGTGCATTGGTAGCTCTGTCCCAGTCCTCGTCAGAACCGATAGCCTTTTCAGGCTTGGTGCTGATTTCGGCTTCATATTCAAAACCGAACAGTCCCATCACATCGCCGACGAATTTTGCAACTCCGATGATTTCGTCCCTGAGCTGGTCAGGGCGGCAGATGAGGTGCGCATCATCCTGAGTGAAGGTGCGCACGCGCAGCAGGCCGTGAAGTACGCCGGATTTCTCGTGGCGGTGGACTACACCCAGCTCAAAGTAGCGCTGAGGCAGGTCGCGGTAACTGCGCAGTCTGGATTTGAATACCAGCATGTGAGAAAGGCAGTTCATGGGCTTGATGCCGTAGGACTGCTCATCAATCTCAGTGAAATACATATTTTCGCGGTAGTTGTCGTAGTGGCCTGATTTTTCCCACAGCTCGCGCTTGAGAATCAGCGGACCCTGTACGAACTGGTAGCCGCGCTTGAGGTGTTCCTTACGCTCGAAATCTTCAATGATGGCTCTGATCAGCGCGCCCTTGGGATGCCAGATGGTCATGCCCGCACCCACATCGGGGTTGACGGAGAAAAGATCAAGCTGGGTTCCGAGTTTGCGGTGGTCGCGTTTTTTGGCTTCTTCAAGCTGTGCCAGGTGTTTTTTCAGTGCTTTGGCATCGGAAAAAGCGGTGCCGTAAATACGCTGAAGCTGCTGGCGGTTTTCATCTCCGCGCCAGTAGGCACCGGCAACGGAAAGAAGTTTGAAGGCCTTGAGCATGCCGGTACGGGCTACGTGGGGCCCGCGGCAGAGGTCGGAGAAGTCACCGTTGGTGTAAACGGAAACCTTTTCTTCGCCAAGATCGTTGATGAGTTCGACTTTGTAATCTTCACCCATTTCTTCGAACTTCTTGAGCGCGTCCCCGCTGGAAAGGACCTCACAAGCAAACTCTTCGTTGGCACCTACGCGGCGCAGCATTTCGGCTTCGATGGCCTCCAGATCTTCAGGGGTGAAGGGGCGCTCGTAATCGAAGTCATAGTAGAAGCCGCTGGCGATTGACGGGCCGATGGTTACTTTTGCAGTGGGGAAAAGCTTTTTCACTGCTTCGGCCATAAGGTGCGCGGTGGAGTGGCGGATGACATCAAGACCTTCCTCGGAATCACCCATGACCGGCTCAAGTTCGGTACAGTCGGCAGGCACGGTGGTGGTCAGGTCAAGAAGCGTGTCGCCGCATTTGGCAACTACAACGTTCTTGAACTGCTTCTTGGACAAGGCCTCTTGGAGAACCTCGCCGCAAAGCGCACCCTGCTGAACTTCAAGTTCTTTACCTGCAACTTGCATATCCACTCTCTCTTTGCGGAAAAAAATTAACCCTGCCCATTGTGGGCGCGGGACTGATAAATGCACCTGATGGAGCAAGGCAGATAAATAATTTCAAGTGCCCCGCATTATTGGATTCAGGTGTGAAAAAAGTAATTAACAACAGAAAAAGCGCGCAGTAAATTTACTGCACGAAAGGCGGTTTTTTTAACTAACTATATATAAGAAGTCAAGCCGTACGCGGTATTGCGGTTGAGAATATTGCAAATTAATTATTTTTAATTTTAAAGCGGCAAAATTGTCGATACATAATTTTCTTATTAATTTACTCCAAATGTCGTATTTTTATCCCTGCTGTTGTTTTCCAAGTATCTGTAGGTTATGTTATGCACTATGAAAAATAAGCTTAAAGTCCTTTTAGTTGACGCATTTACTTCAGTGCCGGGAAAAGGCAATCGCGCAGGAGTTGTTCTGGATGCCGGGAGCCTCAGTGCAGATCAGATGCAGGCGGTTGCAGCACTTGTGAATGTTTCGGAAACCGCTTTTATGATTCCTGTCCCTGAAGCGTCCGGATATGAACTTCAGGTCCGTTATTTCACCCCTGCCACCGAGGTCCCCACCTGCGGCCATGCCACTGTGGGAGCTCATTATGCCCGTGCAAAAGCACTTGGGCTTTCCGATACCACCGTAACTGCTCTTATCGGAGCCGGGGTGCTGCCTGTTGAGATCATCGGTTCCGGGGCAGATATGAAAATTATCATGACTCAGGGCGAAGTTGTCTTCAGTGAACTGTACAGTGATGATTTGAATGAACGCATCATTTCCGCTCTCGGCCTTTCAAAGGATGATATTGAGCCGGGGCTTCCCATTCAGGAGGTCTCAACAGGGCATTCCAAAATAATGGTTCCCATACGGTCCGTTGAGAAGCTTAATTCTTTGACTCCGGATATGCAGGCGCTTGTTGAGTGCAGCAGTCGGACTGGCTGCGGTGTTTTTTTTGTTTTCACTATAAATAAGGAAGATAGCCGGTATCTCACCAGCGCAAGGATGTTTGCACCTGCCATAGGTATTGAGGAGGACCCGGTGACCGGTAACGGAAACGGTCCCTGCGGTGCATATCTTTCAAAGCACGGCAGGTTGCCTGCTGAGGATGTAGTCTCCTACCGTGGGCAGCAGGGTGTTGCCATGGGTAAGGAAGGTGAGATTGAAGTGACCGTGCATCGGGATGAAAGTGGTCCATATAAGGTTCAGATTGGCGGAGTCGCGGTTGAGGCCGGGGGCATGGATATTGATGTGTTTGTTGATGAAGATGGGGTGGGTGCAGTTCGTGTTTAAGGAAAATTTATGATTTGTTTGAGTGATATCTATGTCTTTGCAATTGATGTTGGCAAACCTGAAAATATTGGGTGGGCCGACAGTATGGGCAATAATGGCGGTGTACAAACTCTTGAGTCCCAGTTGGTTGAAGTTGGAAAAATGTTGTCCGCTGATGTTCCTGTTGTATTAGACTTTGAAGCTCCTATTTGGGTTCCGCATCGGAATGATTTTTTTGAGTTCAATAAAGCCCGTGGTGGCATTGAAAATGTTTGAAGCGTGCATGGTCTGCCCCTGCTGGGTGTACTGTAACGGCACAGGCTTTGGCTTTAATGCCAATCTGTTTTGCTATGATTAAGTTGTGGCTTTCCAAGAAAGATGTCCTTGCTACGACAATTCCTGAATTATGGTTGAATAGTGGAGGGTTGTTTGTATGGGAGGCTTTTGTTTCTGGCCCCTTTAAAGGAGTTGATCACGTTGATGATGCAGCTATAGCTGTTCAGGGTTTTCTTAATAGAAAAGGAGATTATTACTCCGAGGCTACATCTCAAGAGGGCTTTTCGCAGTCTGCAGCTTCATTGTTGGCAACTGGCTGGAGTATAGATCCGGCAGAATTACGTATTCCTTCAATTGTCATTTCTCCAAAAAAAGCTCAGGACATTTCCACATCCTGAGCTTCAAATTTAAATTTCAATAAATCTCTACAAAATTTGCATGGCAAAAGCCGCCCGATCCTCAGTCTCGTTGAAGCCGAGCAATTCATAACCGCCATTCTCGCTGCCGCAATCCATCAACTTAACCGAGTTGCCTTCGAACACTTCGGAAAGGAAGGCGATGCGGATGGATTTGACCTTATTCTGATCCAGTCCGTGCGGACGCAAACCGTCGAATGACCAGCGCAGGTATTCGGTGTTGTTCACATGTCCATTGGCATCCAGAGAGCTATACCCGACGTTAAGGGAACGGATCTCTTTTTCCGGTGTGCCGGGACGCAATCTTTTGACCGTATCAGGGAAAACGCATTGATCCTTTGCATGAAGATTGAGTTCTTCGTTGATTACAACCGGTCTGCGGGTTTCGGAGTCAAGGACCATCCATTCGGATGTAGCACGTATTATTTCACGCCCGTTCTCATCACAGCCGGAGAAATCGCGGAAGGCCCGAAGCTTTTTGGCTCCCCTTGACCATGTTGTCAGGGAGAAGGTCTTTTCGCGCAGGGGCAGCTGTTCAATCTCTATCCGCATGGATGTAAGCACCCAGAAGCAATTCAGTTTTGCCATGCCCTCAATGCCGAAGCCGAGTGAATCCGCATGGGCTGTGGCGGCTTCCTGGAGGCGGCACATGAGCCAGTGGCAGTGCATTCTGTCATCCGGGCCGGTCTCGTAAGCCGGAACGGTATTGCTTATCAGCAGGGAGTCTTTGGTCATTTTACCATTTCCTGCCGAGGTCAAGCGGGGTTTTGCGGCGCATCATGATCTGCTTGGTGTCTTCACCTGCTGAGAAACGCTGGTACACACCCAGCGCCCACATGGGGAAATACTGGGAGTAGCCGTGGTAACGCAGGTAGAAAACGCGCGGGAACCCGGTTCCGGTGAAATGCTTTTCATCCCAGCTGCCGTCCTCTTTCTGGGTGTCGAGCAGGTAGCGGATACCTCGGCTTACAGCCTTGGAATGAACACGTCCTGCGGCCATGAGTCCCAGCAGGGCCCATGAAGTCTGGGATGCTGTGGATTCGCCTAGTCCTGCATAGTTCCGGCTGTTGTAGCTCAGGCAGGATTCACCCCAGCCTCCGTCTTTGTTCTGATGCTTTTCGAACCATTCAACAGCCTTGCAGACGTATGATGAGTTCATGTCCTCACCTGCCTGACGCAGCCCACAAAGTACCGACCATGTGCCGTAAATATAGTTAACACCCCAGCGGCCGAACCAGGAGCCGTCGTCTTCCTGTTCTTTCTTGAGGAATTCTATGCCGTCCTTGATGGGGCGGAAGCTCTTGTCATAGCCGATTACACCCAGCAGCTCGATAACTCTGGCGGTGAGGTCCGAGGTCGGAGGATCAAGCAGTGCGCCGTGATCAGCAAAGGGGATGTCATTCAGATATTCGGCGCAGTTATCGATATCAAATGCCGCCCAGCCGCCGTTGGAGGACTGCATGCCGATGAGCCAGTTGACTCCCTTGACGAAGTTTTCGTGGGTATCCGGATTTTCCAGAGCTCCGGCACGGCAGAAGGCCATGAGTACCATGGCGGTATCATCAAGGTCGGGGTAGAAGGTGTTTTCAAACTGAAATGCCCATCCGCCGCCTTCAAGCTTGGGGGCCTTGGAGATCCAGTCACCCCTGAAGAAAATCTGCTGATCCCAGAGCCACTTCATGCATTGCTGGGAGGTTTTGCTGTCCTGATCCTCTCCCGCTTCCATAATAGCGGAAAGGGCAAGGCAGGTATCCCAGATGGGAGAGTTGCAGGGCTGGCACATGGCCTGTTCCAGATTCTCGGCAGAGCCTGTTTCCGGGGAAATATCCAGCTCGGGGGCCGCGGAAAGCTCCGCTCCTCCGGTAACGACAGTATGCTCCCACGGGGACTTCTCCGGTACGTGGAACTTATCAACCATCAGGTCGTCCACAGCCTGCATGCCGCGGGCAAAGTCCGGGTCGGATTCATCGTATCCGAGCAGGCTCAGTGCCATTACCGCGTTAGCCATTGCCGGGAAAATAGCACCGATTCCGCCGCGTCCGGACATGTGTTCACGGGTCCAGTTCTCAGCGAATTTCATGGCCTTGTTGTTAACAGCCCGTGGCACGAGGTGGATTGTGCGCTTGAGGATACGATCCAGCAGGATAAATGCGTTTTTGCGCCAGCCTTTGTCGCGGTACTTATCGATATGGATATGTTCCTCGGCAGGCTTGCAGAAAAGTTCGGGAACTGCTTCCTCGGGACGCAGGCGGCAGACCGGCTGCTTGGCATAGATAATAAGCAGCGGGTAGATAACCGAGCGGGACCAGTAGGATACTTTATCCAGATGGAAGAAGAACCATTTGGGCAGCAGGACGATCTCAATGGGCATGGCCGGGGGGCAGTGCCAGGGAATCTGGCCGAAGGTGGCGAGACAGATTCGGGTAAAAACGTTGGATGTCTCCGCGCCGCCCTTGGCAAGAATAATCTGCCTTGCACGTACCATGTGCGGTGCTTCCTTGTCGTCGCCGAGCATTTTGAGCGCCATGTATGCTTTGACCGAGGCACTGATATTTACAGGGCCGTCTTCATCGTGCAGTGGCCAACCGCCATCGGGCATCTGTTTGGCGCGGATATAGTTCCCGAGACGCTCGGCAAGCCCCTTATCCATTTTGCGGCCGAGAAATCTGTTAAACATGATGTATTCCGCAGGGATGGTCACATCCGCTTCAAGTGCGAAAACCCAGTACCCTTCCGGGGACTGCAGGGAGCGGAATCTCTTCATCACCCTTTTGAGGGCGTCTTTAGGCTGGAGGAGCGATACAACCTGATTGCGCTTTGTGGTGTTGTTTTTCATTGCGCTCTTTTTGTTCATTTCAAATTCCTTTTATATAATCTACGTACGTTGTCGTGCGTTTCGCTCGAAAAATCTGATTCTGTAGGGTACTCAGCCGATGGCGTCAACTGCTGAGTCGATTACCTGCTTTTTAAGCTTGTCCACGGGGCCCCATGCGAAACTGGGGTAGGTGATCAGCAGGGATGTGAGGCCGTGGGTTGCGGCAAGCACAGAGTGTGCTGTTACCAGCACTTCTTCCTCTGGGGTGTTCTTGGGCAGGCATTTGCGAACGCAGTTGTTGATGCGGTCGTACATGGTCCGGCCAAGCGGATTGTGCTTGAAGTGCGAGTCGTGATCTTTCCAGAGGTCGCTTTCCATCATGAATCCGACACGGTAGGCATTGGGGTTTTGAAGTCCCATGTCCACTAGGGTGTAGAGGATCTGCTTCAGGGCCTGATGGGGAGAAGTGGCTGCAGTTATTATTCTGTTGATATGCTGCAGGAAGTCCCGGTAGGTTTCTTCTGTGAGGCAAAGGAACAGTTCCTTCTTGTCCTTGAAGTGATGGTAGATGGTGGTAGGGGAATAACCGATTGTGGTTGCCAGCTTGCGCATGGATACCTGAGCGTAGCCATGTTCGGCAAAGAGCTTGCGGGCGGCATCGAGGATGAGCATGCGCAGGGGCTGCTGTGGTGTTTCCAGTGTTTTGGTACTTGCATTCATTGTTCTTATCTCCATTGCTTAACGGTGTTAAGCTGTGAAGCGTTCTGTCATGAATGTATACCTCTGTCAACAAAATGTGACTTTTTCAGCGAAGTTTTTTATAATGGTCCCGAGGCTTAAATTTATTGAAGTTAACATAGTTAACTATACCAGATGGGACATGCTCTTTTTTGGATGATAGTTGAAAAAAGGCTTGCAATCTGAAACCTTGTTGTATATTAATTCTCGCCTCGGATGCGGAAACAGTATCTGTTTCCTCTTCCCCGATCACCGACATGCGTGGCCCCGTAGCTCAGTAGGATAGAGCACAGGATTCCTAATCCTGGTGCCGCAGGTTCGATTCCTGCCGGGGTCACCATAGAAATCAAAGCCTTACGAAGATTTTTCTTTGTGAGGCTTTTTCTTTTTCTGCAAAATCCCACCACTTTCCCACCACTTTTTCGATGATTGTTAGTGAGGACGTGTGAGGGTATGGTGAAATTGAATGTGAATATTGTATTCAAGTATATAGATTGCACCTGGGGAGCAAATACCGTTCGCTCTTCAGAATCAGGGGTAATACTAATCTGTGTTCTGTGTACTAATGCACTCTCCTGGTTGTGTATGTTTGTTCTTGGTCAGTTTTTATGGGCATTGGAGATCTAGTAGCGAATATAACTTCCAAAATAGGGATTAATGATGTGTTTTAGTCTTTCCAAGATTTTGGTATGAGTTTTTCGCTTCTACTAAATTTTGGAAAACTTAAGGGTTCGCTTTTTGATGAATATATTTACGGATGTAGATACTAGTATTGAGTTGGAAGGTGCACGGGATGGTTTCGGTCTTGAGGTTTTGTGGACTCAGATGGGCCAGAAAATTTTCAAGAGTAAGTTGACGCGTGTCGCTTACAATTTGCGGATGTTCACAATCAGTTTTTGTCATGTTCTCTGGGCCGGGGAATACCTGAGAAGCGAGGGCCGCAATGAACTTTTTTTTAAAAGGCTTAATTCCGGAAAGGATTGGGATTCAGAGGAGCAATTGAAGCGCAGTCTGGTCACCTGCATGGAGAATCTACTTGCTTTCAGCCTGCATAAAACGGGGGACAGTGTGCCGGGCAGTAGTAAGGCGGCGGCCAAGCTTTTGAATAATGAAAAATTTGTTTTGTGGCCTTCAACAGCTCCTGACAAGATGCTGCTGGTAAACCAGACCAGTGTTGGTTTGCTGGGGCGGCATAAGGGGCCCATGCAGCGCATGAAGGTTCTTGAACAGGATAGTCTTGATGTTACTTCGCAGGCTGCGGAATTTTTTAATGATAATTTGGACTGGCAGGAATTCAAGAAACTTCGGGAAGCTTATTACAAGGTCCTTGATCATTTGTTTAAGCAGAAAGAAGAGCATCGGGAAGTGCAATGGGATGGTTCGGATGGTTTATTTTCCACTCTGGTTTCATCTGCCGCCAAATGTTTCGGTTCCGGCGAAAATATTCCTGTTAAGGTACGTAAATTTTGGGAGGAGCGTATTTTCGGTAGTTCCAGGGCTGCGGTCCTGCTTTCCGAAGCAATGCCTCCGTTAGCTGAAGATTGGGATTGGAATATTGAATTTGTTTTTAAGAAGGCTTTGAGCAAAGCGGATGCAGGAAGCATAGAAAAGGGGTTGCTTCAAGATGTGGTCACTATGGAGCCGCTTCTTTCCTTGAGTTCTGCTGCTTTCTCCCTGCTGACTTATTCCGGGGCCACCAGAATTGACGATGTTGAGCAGGAACTGACCCTGCTGCACAAGAAGATAAAAGCAGAATGCGGCAGGCCTGAAGTTCAAGCGTATGTAAAAAATATAGATGACAGTGGTGATGTCTCCGGTTTTTACCGTTTGCTGGATCTGGGTGCTGCGAAAAATAATAAAATGCTGGCCGGAAAAATATTCAAGCAGCACACGGAATTGATGAAACGCAGGGGCCGTATGCCCTGGATCATTATCCGGGAGAATGAGATAAAACATACCGGATTGGTCAGTCGTGAACTGCCATGGCAGCTTGAAAGGTTGAAAAATGGCATTCCATGGACTCATGATTATTACCTGGGATCACTGGCGGAAATTCTTAAAGGTATCGGAGGCAGAAGTTAATGAGTGAATTCAAACTCTACTCCGAATACAAGAAATGTCTGCAGAAAATCGTTGCCGGGGGTGGCTTGAAGGCCGCATGGTTTACTACCTTTAATATAAAGATGCAGTTTGTGGAAAAATATATTCTCCCTCCGCTGTTGAATATGAATCCCGGTCCCCAAAGTGAAGATAATGGCGAGCCTCAGCCTTTGCCGAATTGTCATATTCCCCAAAGTGAGCGTGATTATGAAGTCCTCAATCAGCAACTTAGAGCAGAAGACGCCCCTTCGATCCGTGTTTTTTGTGATGCATCCATGATAGATATCGGCGATAAGCGAACTACACTCCCGGTTATCCCGATCAATGCCTCAGAACTTGAATTGCCGTATGAACGCGAGGCAAAGGGAGTCTTCCATCCCAAGGTTATTTTTCTTTTAGGAGCGACTTGTTCCTTTTTGATCTGCGGTTCCGCAAACCTGACCAGAGCCGGTTGGGCTTCTAACCGTGAATGTGTGGCAGGTTCTGGAATTAGGCGATGATGGCAATCCTGGGGAGGTCAGGGCTTTTTTTCAGAGGCTGGATGCTGATGAATGGAGAAGTTCTGTAGAGGGCCATTTCAATAAATGGATGTGCAATAATCCTCGAGGCGAAAGGGGGTTGAAATGGGAATTTGTCCATACTTTGAGAGGGCCGAAACCGAATTTGTGGAACGCGTGGCTTAGTCGTTCTTTGGATGGGGAAGAGCTTACGGTCTGGAGTCCTTATTTCGGGCAGGCTTCTTATCTTGTGAAAGCCATCCGCAAAATAAACGGTGCTGATTTTTCAATTCGCCTTGTTCCGAACGTAAACGGTAATGGCAAGATAGATATTTCCGGGGATGAAGGCAAAGATTTGATGAATCTCGGAGTTCAATTCCGCAAAGATGTTGTAAGCGGGGGTACTGAGCGGTTTTCCCATGCCAAGGTTTGGCTCTGTGGCGATACTGTTGCCATTGGTTCATGGAATTTTACCGGGGCAGGCACAGGCCTGCCCGGTCCGGATCACGTGGAAAATATTGAGGCTGGGGTGCTTGTTTGCAATCCTGATATCAGGCAGGCATTGCCAAAATTAGATGATTGGAATGATGTCATAGAGGTTTGCCAGGAAGATTATGTGAAAAGTGAACCGCAGTCGGACCCGGGTCAAATCAAGGTGATTCCCCTTTATTTTTCATGGAAAACCAAATGCTTCAATTGGGTCGGGCCATCCCAGGAAAAGCAGAAGTACAAAATTTATCTTAACGGGGATGAAGAATCGAGTGTCTCACTGGCAAAGTGTATCTGCAACGGGTTACCGGCTGGGAAGATGCTGGTGAAACATCTTAAAAACGACCGTTTTATCAACCTTTATAGCAACGGCCAGCGAAAGGGGTGCGCGGTGGTGGTTGAAACTGATCTGGCTCTGCGTCCTGTCTTGCGGTGCGGATCACTGGAAGAGGCTTTGATGTCATGGCTGAAACCGGATGATAGGCCGCCAGGTGAACTGCCGCATGGCGGAGGTTCCGGCGGTGGTGGTGGAGAGTCTGCACCTTATGACGTGCAAAGAAGCCTCTTCCGTCTGTTCATGGCCATGAAAGGGCTTAAAAGGTGCGTAAAAAATGCCGTGGATAGTTACGATCCCGAAAGTCTCGCCACGGGGATTGATTCATTGGAAGCGCTTTGTGAAGGTTTGCCCGGATCATTGGATGAAATCCGTGAGCGTGTTCTTGATGCTGTACAGAATTATTCTGATGATCAGCGGGTCTATTACTGGTTTTTATTAAATGAACTGGCAACTATCGCCGGCTTGCTTGATCAGCCGGGAAAGAAAAGGAAGCTTGGCCGACTCAATAAGTTTGGAAAAGAGATGCGAACAGAATTGCTCCATGCTGCAGAAAATATTCTGCACATTGATGGCCGCAGAACGAAGGATCTGGCTTGGGTGGAGCGTGTAGCCAAGGTGTGCGAATATGAATGCTAATAAACACAGTAGATTGCTCGATCCGGTTGAAGTTTCCAAATTGATGACTTTCGTGGCAAAGGATTACGGCTGGCGATACACGGCAGACAGACAAACCATGGCCGACCAGCAGGCAGAGGGGGTGGCCTTTCTTTGGGACCGTTTGGAGTCGGAAGGTGTGGCTTTGCTGGCGGATGAGGTCGGGCTAGGCAAGACTTTTCAGGCTCTGGGGGTGATGTACAAACTGTTGCACGAAAAGCCCGATGCCAGAATTTTAATTTTTGTTCCCAGGAGTAACATCAGCGATCAGTGGGTGAAGCAGAATTATCAGTTTTACAAACAGCATCTTAAGCCGGGCTGTCGTCTTTGCTTTGGTGAGGACGAAGTCCGTCTTACAGCTGAACTAGATCTTCCGACAAATTTCATGGCTCTGCAGGCCGATGTTGAGGATAGTTGTGTTGGAAGTCCAATTTTAAAGGTTGCCCGTACCACCTGGTTCAGCCGTCTCAGTGAAGAAAGTGATGATCTATGGGAAAGTAAGCTGGACTCTTCAAGAAAAAAAGCAGCCGAACTGAAAGAACGTATCGGAGATGCTCTGGAGGCCCATAGACATACAGGCGCGGGTAAAAAAGCGGATAGGAAATTTGATCTCCTTATCGTGGATGAGGCCCATTACTACCGCAATAAAGGCGGTGAGAGTCTCCCGGGCTGCCCGCAGCTTCGGAATTCTTTTCCGGTGTGGCTCGGCGGGTGCTGCTTCTGACCGCAACCCCTAATCATTCGAAGTCACATGACCTGCAGAATATTATAAGTTATTTTGATTGCAAAGGGCAGTTGGCGGCGAGAATGGAGTGCTTGGGTGAAGATACCGATTTATCCACAGATATTATGCAGCTGATCGCCATTCGTCGCTTAAAGAAACTGGGAAAGGGCGTAAATAAATATTTGTACAGGCAGGAAGTCAGCAAGGGGTTTTCATTTGAGGGACGATCTGCGTGCAGAATTATTTTTCGGGCTTTACCAGAAACAGCTGGCAGAGACTGAAGGCGGTGACAAGAGGGTCATGCATGGTTACCTTGAGGGCTTGGAATCATTCAGTGATCACAATTCAGATGAACGCGTGGGTGACGAGTCTGATTCCGGGGGCAGCAAACCCCGGCGATTTCTGGTCTACGGGATATAGAGGTGCCTTACAAAAGGCGGTGGCGGCATACACAGATGTATTTGGTCCCAATTCTCGTCCTAGCCATCCCAAATTTAACGAATGCTCCAGTCTGGTTGTGCCTAAGATGGAGGATTTCCGCCATTCTCTACCGGAAAAACATCTAGTTTTTGTGCGCCGCATCCCTTCCGGCAATGAGCTTGCCGGGCGCGTAAATGATTTATGGGACGATCTTTTGATTAGTGAACTTGGTGCGGAAAAGAAGCATTCCCGTTCCCGTCAGGCCTTGGAGACAAGGGTTGAAAAAAAGTTGAAAAAACAAAGCAAGAAAAGGGAAGAGCGTGATTTAGGTTATGATGAAAAGATTGAATCGGATCTGCCGGGTGCGGATGAAGGTAATGAATTTAGTGATATTCAGGGAAAGATTTTAAGTTATTTTACAGAGCAGAAAAAAGGCAGTCCCAGATATACTGTGGGCAGCCGTTTTCGAAAACTTTTAGTTACTCCAAGAAGCCCTTTTTCTTTATTCTTTTACCCCTGTGATCCGGGTCAAGACTCTGTGCGTATCAATGAGTGGGTCAAGTCCGGAGAAAGCGCGGAAACCGAAAAGATTGATTACTGGCTTTCTGCCAAGAAGAGCAATGGGTTTGCAGAGCGGGAAGGAACCAAAAGAAAGTCCGTTCTGGAAAACGGTTTAACCGAATTCCCATCAGTTTGGACCCTGTTCTGGAAGGCGGCGCAGGAAACTGGGGATGCTGCAGAGCTTACCAAAATATGGCGTGATAGTTGGATGACTGAGTGCAGACGGCTGGCCCTCGCACAGTTCATCCGGGCCGGGTTGCTCTATGCTTCTCCTGCCCCAGTCTTTTTCCTGAAAGCTTATCTGGAAGTTTCCACAAGCGGGGTAGAGGGCTATAAATCCTTTGTGGACAAAATGTCTGCTTCTTTTGAAACCTCTATAGTTTACCACTATATGGCTGAAAGTATCAGGTGTTTCCAGCTTTTTTGTGAAAAGCAGATTAATATCACTGATGAAAATAAACTTATGAAGGAATCGTGGAGCCTTTTTTATAATCAGCCTCCCGTATACTTCTACAGTGCTCAAACGAGAAACACGAGTGTTTTGAACGCGTTTAATTCCCCATTTTTCCCGGCCACACTAATCGGGACATCCGTGCTGCACGAAGGTGTGGATCTGCATCGCCAGTGCCGCAAGGTTTTGCACTACGGCATGTGTTGGACTCCGGGAGATTATGAACAGCGCATCGGACGGGTGGATCGCATGCAGGGTCTTGTGGAGCGTCTGCTGGGTGATTGTAATAGCGGGCGGTGTCTTGAAAGCATCCTCCCTTATCTGGAAGACAGCGTGGATGAGGATCAGCTCGGAAATATTATGCATAAAATACGCCGTGTTGAAAAGGTCGTGGACAGGGGAGCATTCATTAGTTTTGAGAAAGAAATGAATGCCAATGAAGTTTGTGGCTGGGAAAAAAAGCTGCTCGATCCCGAGGTAAAAGTGGAAAAATTAGGAAAGGATGATCCTTATCCATACCGGTAGCAGAAAGGATGATCGGTATAGGTATCGATATAAGGCGTCATTTGTTAATTATGCGGTTTTCAAAAATGTGGTTGAGTTGGAATAGTCGATGACCGGAAATTCTTTCGTCAATGCTTTGAGTGAGCACTAGATATCGGAAATTTCCTGTCCTTGGAGAGCGGTGCGAGCATTGAACTCATGAGTTGCAGACAATCTTTAATAAATATCAGGTTGTACTGAGACTTCAGCATGCGGCAGCGGGCTCTGAATTCAATGATGCTGATCGATGATGTGTTATCAATAAAGATTGGGATATTGGTCAAATTTTTAGCCCAATCATAAGGTTTGGATCAGTCTACATCATGCAGTTGTACAGTGCTGAGGCGTGAAAGGTAAACTCTTCCATAGCTGGCTAGTATACTGAGCATGAGTAGGCCTAGACATTTCAAGCGAAGAAATAGCTGTAATCATTTTGGAGTGGAGTGCACGTAATGAGAATATTTGGTTGAAATCCCCGTAGTGGAATTGGGAGTGAGTCGCAATACTGGAGGAGTGGTGTATTGATAATTATTTTTTTTTATTTTAATCCGATAGCCAATATTTCTAAATGAGGATTTCGATGAAAAATATTGTCCCCGCACCCGGAGCCCGTATAATTGTACGTGATGCTCAATGGCTTGTCAGAAAAGTTGAACGTACCCAAGGGAATGGTCATCTCATCTATGCAGTAGGTCTTTCGGAGTTGGTTCGAGATAAGGAAGCACAGTTTTTGACTCGTGCTGAACAGAAAATTGAAATTTTGGATCCAGCCAAGACTGAGCTCGTTCAAGACACTTCTTCCAATTATAGATCTGCAATGTTGTATATGGAGAGTCAGCTCCGAAAGACTGTTCCGACTGATAGCCATATTTATTGCGGGTACAAAGCTGCTATGGATTCTGTTGATTATCAGCTTGATCCTACAGCCCTTGCCCTTAAGCAGCCGCGACAGCGTATTTTGATTGCTGATGCTGTTGGTCTTGGTAAGACTTTGGAGTGCGGAATTCTTCTTTCTGAACTTATCCGAAGGGGACGCGGGCGGCGTGTTCTTGTGGTAACTGTAAAGAGCATGCTGACTCAGTTTCAGAAAGAGCTTTGGTCTCGTTTTTCCATTCCGCTAACAAGGCTTGATTCCGTGGGCTTAAACCGGGTTCGTGAAGATATTCCCACCAACCATAACCCATTCCATTATTACGATAAATCTATTGTTTCTGTGGATACTCTGAAACAGGATAGTGAATATCGAACTTATCTTGAGAATGCTTGGTGGGATGTTATCATTATTGATGAAGCCCATAATGTAGCTGAGAGGGGTAAAGCTAAATCACTGCGAGCAAAATTGGCGAATCTGTTAGCTTCAAGGTCTGACAGCTTGATTATGCTTTCCGCAACGCCGCATGATGGATCTGCCAAGAGCTTTGCTTCGCTCATGAATATGTTGGATCCTACAGCCATTGCTAATGTAGATGATTATGGGCCGGATGATATACGCGGTTTATTTATTCGTCGGTTTAAAAAGGATATTAAAAATCAGACTACAGATGAATTTAAAGAACGAGTTATTAGTTCTGTAAAAGTCCCTGCCAGTGATGCTGAGGAATGTGCGTTTAAAACTCTGAGTGATATTTCATTCGCAAAATTGGATTCTAGAAAAGGAGCAGGGCAACTTTTCAGGACAGTTCTGGAAAAAGCCCTTTTTTCTTCGCCATCTGCATGTCTCAAAACAGTAGACAATCGAATTGCTAAGCTTGAGAAGCAAGTTGATGCTGATGCCTTGGTCGATATTGCCGCTTTGAAGTCTTTCAGGGCGGACCTGGCAGGAATAGAATTTTCAAAATATACAAAATTTCAACGCCTTGTTGATTTGCTCAAGGATAAAGACAGCAGTTTTTATTTTACTGGCAAGTCTACTGATGACCGGCTGGTTATTTTCACTGAACGGATTGAAACTCTGGATTTTTTGAAGGTACAGTTAACTAAAGCTTTAAATTTGAAAACTACGCAGGTGGCAACTTTGCGTGGTAATGATCCCGATAAAGATCAGCAGCATGTAGTTGAAGAATTCGGAAAGGAAGGATCTTCGCTAAGGCTGCTAATTGCTACAGATGTTGCTTCGGAAGGTATCAACCTTCATTATCTTTGCCACAAGATGATTCATTTTGATGTGCCTTGGTCGTTGATGGTGTTTCAGCAGCGAAATGGCCGTATTGATCGGTATGGGCAGACTAGAACACCGTATATCTGCTATCTGATGACAGAGAGTGAGGTTCCCGGAATTAAAGGGGATATGCGGATTCTTGAACTGTTGATTGAAAAGGACAAAGAAGCTCATAATAACATTGGTGATCCATCTGCCTTTATGGGGGTTTACGACATCGATGCTGAAGAGAGGATTACAGCTGAAGCTATTGAATCTGGTAAATCCGTTGAGGAATTTGAAGATAGTCTGAAAAATCAGGTTGAAGAATCGGACGACCTTTTTGATTTGCTGGAAGAAGCCTGTTCGGAAGAAGTTCTTACAGAAGAGTATGAGCGTCCTGAAAAGTCTATTATGCCATCTCTTTTTGAAAGTGATTTTGACTATGCGAAAGCGGCTCTTAAACATATTGATTTGGGTCCAAAGGTCAAAGTTAGTTCTCAGGACCGCAGTATTGAAGTTCCTCTAACTGATGAACTCAAGTACCGATTCCGTAATTTCCCACGTGAGGTTATGCGGGGACGCAGCAGTTTTGTTCTTTGCGATAATAAGGATGTTATTCAGCAGGAAATCGCACGGAGCCGAAAGGAAGAAATTGCTTGGCCTAAAATCAACTACCTTTGGGAACAGGATCCGGTCGTACAGTGGCTCTCTGATAAAGTCGTCAGCACCTTTCGCCGTCATGAGGCTCCTGTGCTCAGCCTGTCGTGGCTAGATCCGGGAGAACATATTTTCATAGTCAGTGGACTCATCCCTAACCGTAAGGGGCATCCTGTTATTCACAATTGGTTTGGGTGCCATGTGAAAACTGGAGCATTTACCGGGTTTCGTTCTCTTGAGGAAATATCTGAACAAACTGGTCTTGGCTTAAGGACTCTTCCGAACAAAGGGATAAAAGTTGAAATAGCTCCCCTGCAAACTTTGTTGCCGGAAATAGTTGAGATGGCGAAAAGGTATATGACAGACAAGCGTTCTGAGTTTGAGAAACGTATTAAGCCGTTGCTTGATGATCAGTTGAACCGATTGAAACGTTTGGAGAATGCCCATATGGAGCAGCATCAGTTGTTGCTTGATCTGGATAAGACCAGCCTTGAAAAGTTCAATGAAAATAATCGTGCTACGGAGAATCTGTTTGGTGACTATAAGCAGTGGATTGAAGACACACTCAAGACAGAGAACAGCCCTTACATCAAGATTGTTGCCGTACTTACGGCGGATGGGGAATAGAGTATGGCAATTGATATTACAGGCATCAGCAATGAAAATGAGTTTTATACCAGCCATTATATCTCCGCCGTGCTGGAAGGCGATCTGAAAGGACTTTTTCAGGAGTGGACCCGCAAGGAACAGGAAGAAAAAATTAAATCTCCAGCCAGCAAACTTGGTGCAGTAGCTAAAAGTTATTTTAAATTTCGTCGGGATCTCAACAAAGGAGCAGAAAATGGATTTCTTGAATCTCGTCGCGTATTTGCCGAATCACTTCTCACTTCATTAGGCTATTCTTTTCATTGTGCTGAAAGGGAACTTGAGGATGGTTCTTTTTTACCAACTATAGGTGAAGTTTGTAAGAGCAGTGGAGCACCGGAGCTTTGGATTATTCAGGCGGTTGATGAATCTTGTGAGGGAATTGATCCATTTGTTCTCACTCCTGTGGAGGGGCAATTCAGGAAACATGAGCCGGCATCAGAATTACTCGAAACTTCTTTTGAAGAGTTGCTGAATCGGCAGATTTTCACCCGTGCGGAACCGCCGCGTTTTGTTCTGCTTTTTTCCGCTTTCCAACTTATACTTGTGGATCGTATTAAATGGAATCGTAAACGTATTTTGCGGTTTGACCTGCAGGAAATTTTTGATCGCCGTGAGCCTAGCACACTCAAAGCCATGGCCGCATTTCTTTGTCGCGATTCTCTGTGTCCCGAAGACGGGATGGCGCTCATTGATACACTTGACGAGAATTCGCATAAGCATGCTTTCGGTGTTTCTCAGGATTTGAAGTATGCTTTGCGTGAGTCAATTGAAATGCTCGGTAATGAAGCGATTTATTATTTGCAGACTGTGCGTAAGGAAAAGACCTACGATGGAGCACTGGACCCTGATAAGCTGTCCATGGAATGTTTGCGTTACATGTATCGACTGCTTTTCCTTTTTTATATCGAAGCCCGTCCGGAATTGAATTATGTCCCCACTTCAAGTGAAGCCTACCGAACCGGCTACAGTCTTGAATCCCTGCGTGATCTGGAAATGGTGCAGCTTACAGACGAAGAGTCGCGTAGCGGTTCATATCTTAATGACAGTTTGAACCTACTCTTTAAAATGATCTGGGACGGGTATAGCGGAGATGATTCCGATACTGGCTCCATGCTGGATCAGACCGAAGTTCCGCGTATCGGTGAATTCGATATTGCACCGCTTAAGTCCCACCTTTTTGATCCGGCTAAGACTTCCATTCTGCGCAGGGTCACTTTTCGTAACTTCGTGCTCCAGAAGGTCATCAACCTTATGTCCCTTTCCCGCAAGGCTAACGGCAGGAAAAGGCGTGGCAGAATTTCTTATGCCCAGCTCGGTATCAACCAGCTTGGTGCTGTTTACGAGGCATTGCTTTCTTATCGTGGATTCTTCGCTGAGACCGATCTTTATGAGGTCAAAAAGGAGAAGGACAATCACGATGCTTTAGAGGCAGCTTTTTTTGTTCAGGCGCACGAGCTTGTGAAGTACAACGAATCCGAAAAGGTGCTTGATGACGAGGGCGAACCCCTGAAATATCCGAAAGGAACTTTCATCTATCGCCTTGCAGGACGGGACCGGGAAAAATCCGCTTCCTACTACACTCCGGAAGTGCTTACCCGTTGCCTCGTCAAATATGCTCTCAAGGAACTGGTTCAGGGTAAGAGTGCGGATGATTTACTGGATTTGACTATCTGCGAGCCTGCCATGGGTTCGGCGGCGTTCTTGAACGAAGGGGTAAATCAGCTTTCAGAGCTTTACCTTGAGCGCAAACAGCAGGAGCTGGGAAAGCGTATCCCAGTTGAAGAGTACGCCCGTGAATTACAGCGGGTGAAGATGTATATTTCCGACAACAATACTTTCGGGGTGGACCTCAACCCTGTGGCCGTTGAGCTTGCTGAGGTAAGCCTGTGGCTGAATACTATTTCAGATGAAGGGCTGGTGCCATGGTTCGGCAATCAGCTTATTTGCGGTAACTCCCTTGTAGGTGCTCGCAGGCAGGTTTGGCCTGCAAGTTTTGTTCAGAAAGGTGCCAAGAAGGGTTTCACATGGCATGATCTTCCACCGGAAAGGGTTGAACCGGATGCCAAACGTGAGAAGAACCAGATCTACCATTTTCTGCTGCCGGACAAGAACATGTCCGTGTACACCGATAAGGTGGTCAAGAAGCTGGTGCCGGATGAATTGAAAGACATCAATGATTGGCGCAAAGAGTTCATCAAGCCTTTTTCCAAAGAGCATTCCGATCAATTACTTAAGCTTTCACGGGCAATTGATAAGCTTTGGCTGGCTCATGCTGAAAAGCAGGCCGAGCTGCGTGAACGCACCAAGGACGTGATCGTTGTCTGGGGGCAGGAAGGTCAGGGCGGAATGTCGCAGATGACTTCCGTGCAGCAGAAGGATCGTATCCTTGCTTTGGAGCAGCATTCCGAGGGCATCAAGCATGCCACTCCGTACAAGCGGCTCAAGCTGGCCATGGATTACTGGTGCGCTCTGTGGTTCTGGCCCATTGACCGTGCCGAGGACCTGCCGGACCGCGACACTTTCCTTTTTGAAATGTCCCTGTTGCTTGAAGGGGAAATTTTTCAGACTCAGACCGATACTGAAGGCAACTTTCTTTTACCAGGATTCAAACCTCAGAAGCAGGAACAGCTGGAACTGCCTTTCAAGCGAGATTTGGGTTTAGTGGATGTAGATGAAATCTGTGCCCAATTTCCCCGCTTGCAATTGGTGCGCAAACTGGCAGAGCGTTACCGCTTTCATCATTGGGAGCTGGAATTCGCTGATGTTTTCCGTAAGCGGGGCGGTTTTGATCTTATTTTGGGGAATCCGCCGTGGCTTTTAGTGTCATGGGATGAAGGCGGGCTGATGGGCGATTATGAGCCCGAGTTTGTTTTGCGCAATTACAGTGCGTCCATGCTTGCAGATCTACGCGACAAAACGATTGAAAAATATGATTTACTTTCTCCTTATCTTGCCGAGTATGTTGATTCAGCTGCTACACAAAAATTTTTAAATGCAGATCAGAACTATCCTAGTTTGAGGGGAAGTAAAGCGAATCTTTATAAATGTTTCTTACCTCAATCGTGGATGATTGGGACTAAGCAGGGTATTTCAGGATTCCTGCATCCAGAGGGTGTTTATGATGATCCCAAAGGTGGGGTCTTGCGACGGGAGTTGTATCCGAGGTTGCGGGCGCACTTTCAATTTCATAATGAAATGGACCTGTTCAGTGAGGTTCATCATGCCACTGTGTTCAGCATAAACATATTCAGGAACTCAAAACAAGATGATATTTCAATACAGAATATTTCTAATGTTTATGTTCCACAGACCATCTATGATTGTTTCGAGCATGATGGCAATGGACCTGTTCCCGGCATCAAAGATGATAACAACAAGTGGAATATTAATGGGCACAAGAGCAGGATTCTGCATGTTGACGATGAAGTACTGTCCCTTTTTGCCAGGCTCTATGATTCCGAGGGCACTCCGCCGCTTGAAGCGCGGCTTCCCGCAATTCATGCTGAAGAACTGGTGGATGTTTTGCGCAATTTTGCAGTCCAGCCTGTCAAATTATGTGATTTAAAGGGGGAATTTTTCTCAACTCAGTATTGGAATGAAACTATTGCTCAGAAAGATGGAACTATACGCCGTGAAACTTGTTTTCCAGAAGGTTCTTCACAGCAGATAATTTCCGGTCCACATTTTTTTGTAGGTAACCCCTTGTACAAGACTCCTCGCCGGGAGTGTATCAAGAATTCTGATTACGACATTCTTGATTTGACTACTCTGCCTGATGATTATTTGCCGAGGACCAACTATGTTCCGGCTTGTGATGAGGATACCTACCTTAGCCGTACGCCTAAAGTTCCGTGGGGGGAACAGGAGCCAGTTACGGATTTTTATCGGTTTGTTAATAGAGAGATGCTGTCACAGGGAGGTGAAAGGACCCTCGTGTCCTCTGTGATTCCAAAAGGACTGGGACATATTAACACGTGTTTATCTACTGTTTTTAAAGAGAATAAAGATTTAGTCTCCTTAATAGCGTTAACTCTTTCTTTGCCCGTAGATTTTAGGGTTAAGACAACCGGAATGGGGCATGCAAATACATCTTTATTGAATCAGCTTCCTATTATGAATGTTGATTATGTGTATTCCGATTCCTTGCCAGGAAGAGCTCTTACACTTGTGTGCCTAACAAATCATTATTTGGAACTTTGGGAAGAATGTTTCACTATTGCTTATACTGACATGTCGTGGACCAAACACGACCCCCGTCTCCCCAATTCCTTCTTCGCCAACCTAACCCCGGAATGGAACAGAGACTGCGCATTAAGAACTGACTACGCCCGCAGACAGGCACTTGTGGAAATCGATGTTCTGGTAGCTATGGCTCTGGGTATGACTCTGGACGAATTGAAGACCATCTACCGCGTACAATTCCCGGTAATGCGCATGTACGAAGCCGACACTTGGTATGATGCCAATGGCCGGATTGTTTTTACCGCATCAAAAGGATTGATCGGAGTGGGGCTACCCCGCAAATCCACGAAGGGCGATAATGTCTATTCCATCAGCAGCCCGGAACGCAATGAAGAGAACATTGCCCTTGGCTGGGAGGATATCCGGGATATGCAGAGCGGCACGGTGAGCCGGGTCATAGAGGACGATACCATGCCCGGAGGCCCGGTTAATCGTACCGTTATTTACGAGGCTCCCTTTGATCGTTGCGATCGGGAAAAGGATTATGAAATTGCCTGGGCGGAGTTTGAGCGGAGGAATATATGAGTACGGAAATTAATATTTATTGTGACGAAAGTTGCCATCTCGAGAATGATGGTATCCAGGTTATGGTTCTCGGAGGATTGTCGTGCCCGAAAAGTTTGGTGAAAACTATTTCAGAACAAATTAGACAGCTTAAATCTTCTCATGGGTTGCCTAATCATTTTGAAGTGAAGTGGACAAAGGTCTCTCCTGCTAAGCTTGATTTTTATCTCGATTTAGTTGCACTGTTTTTTAATGCACAAGATCTTGAATTTAGAGCACTTATAGTAAAGGACAAAAGTTCTCTTGATCACGGCAATTTTAATCAGACCCATGATGATTGGTATTACAAGATGTATTTTAGCATGTTGAAAGTTTTGATCGATCCGCAATCCCATTCTTATAATATTTATTTGGATTACAAAGATACTCAGGGCGGCAGGAAAGTTAAAAAACTTCACGATGTGCTTTCAAATGCAAATTATGATTTTTCCCGAGAATTGATAAACAAAATTCAGTTGATAAGATCAGATGAAAGTGAGCTGCTTCCGCTGGCCGATTTGCTTATAGGGGCTGTAGCTTATGCGAATAGAGGCCTTTCGAGCAGCCAAGCTAAAGTTAGCGTTGTTGAAAAAGTAAGAGAGTGTTCAGGATATAACCTTTTGCACAGCACATTGTTGAGAGAGCGGAAAATGAACCTCTTTCAATGGTCATGTCAAAGGGGGATGTAGAATGGCATATGATTGGCTTCCTGAACTCATGCTCATGGCAGATTTTCAAGGCAATTGGGATTTGTATTGTGCCAATTTATATTCCAGTTTTTTGGGTGACTTTGTATATAACAAACCTGCTTTTAACGGATTGTCAGTTAACCAGAAGAGGTATCCTGAGTCACAAGGAAAATCAGCCACTTTCTGGCATATAATTAGTGAAGGGGCAGATGAAGAAGAGCGAACTCCAGATTTTCGCAGATGTGAAAGAATTAGATGGCCTAGAGCTGTTATAGATAATTTTTCAGATGTGAAAATGTGGGAGAATCAGCGCAAAAATAAAACCAATGTTTGTTTATGGATTGAAGACGAAGATTACCTTGTCATTTTGCGCAAAGGGAATGGATATTATCTCTTCTGGACAGCTTATTTGGTTACTCAAAAACATCAAAAGAGAAAGCTTGAAAAAGAATATCAGGCTTTTATAAAAGCAAATGTCGCCAACCAAGCCGGATGACGACATCGTTACTCCTTCTACTCATGGCAGATGAGCTACTTTATATATAATGATTGTGGGCATTACTGTCAATGAGTCTTGCTAAAGATATACAATATGAATTTTAATAAAGGAATCTCATGCTTCCGGCAATAACAGCGACACAGATACAACTCGGTCTTGAAGATTTTCTACGCACTAATTTTTCAATCTCTTCACCGTATTTTAGTGACCTTATCGACGAGTTCATAGAAAATGGCAATGCCTTCCGAGGACCATACCTTTCGTTGGGATTGCCCTTTGCTGAAGGACTGAAGGGGCGTGATTGTTTTCCTGAACTGGATCTTAAATTTCCGCCGTATATGCATCAAGAAAATGCATTTGACCGTCTTTCCGGAGATAATCCAGAGTCTACGCTGGTCGCAACCGGCACCGGCTCCGGTAAGACCGAGTGTTTCCTTTATCCCATACTGGATTATTGCCGCCGCAATTCTCACAAGCGCGGAATTAAGGCCATCCTCATCTACCCCATGAACGCGCTGGCAACAGATCAGGCTAGCCGTATTGCCAAGGAAGTAAACCGTATTGCGTCTTTGAAGGGTAATGTCAGGGCTGGTCTTTACGTGGGCCAGCGGGAGGCAAGTCCCAAGCCCGTCATGGGTGAGTCCCATGTGATTACCGATAAGAATATCCTCCGCCAAAGCCCTCCTGATATCCTGCTGACCAACTACAAAATGCTGGACTATCTGCTCTTGCGTCATCAGGACCGCGACCTTTGGGAATACAATGAACCGGATACGTTGCGTTTTTTGGTGGTGGATGAGTTGCATACTTTTGACGGAGCACAGGGAACCGACCTTGCCTGCTTGATTCGTCGCCTGAAAGCACGGCTTAGTATTCCGAAAGAGGTCCTTTGCTGCGTGGGAACTTCGGCAACCCTTGGCTCTGACAGCGGAGCGGCAAATCTGCTGGAATATGCGGATAATATTTTCGGAGAGAAGTTTGCCAAAGAAGCAGTCATCACCGAGCATCGGGTAAGCGGCGCGGAATTTCTTGGTGAAAGCATGATTCGGTACGCCAACCCTCCGAAGTTGGAGGATATGGAGCATCTTGACCCGGATAATTACGCAACCCCGTTGGATTATATCCGTGCTCAATATGTCTTGTGGTTTGATGAACTGGAGGAGGGAACCTCTGTCGAGGACCGAGTTTTCCGGGTCAGGCTTGGCGAAGAGTTGAAGGAGCATTTGTTTTTCCAGAACCTTGTACGAGGTATCAAAGGCAAAATTAAAAATTTCGATCAGCTGATGGAAATTATGCGTCCTTTTTTCCGGGGACTGAAAGGCGAACCGCAGAGTTATCATTCATTGGTGCTGATAAGTCTGCTTTCACTGATCAGCCATGCTCGAAGGAAAGTTGTTTCTGTCGAGAACGGAGTGGAGTCTGAAGTATTTTTGCCATTAATGAATGTCCGTTTGCAGCATTGGTTGCGCGAACTGCGCCGTATGGTGGTCAGTGTGCGGAGAAGAGAAGAGAATTTTCACCCTGTTCTGCGCTTTTCCAGCGATCTTGCCGAGGATGATCACCGTAACTATCTGCCGCTGGTGCATTGCCGTGAGTGTGGTGCTTCAGGCTGGCTTGGACTGACCAATGTCAGCGGTTCCGAGTATCGCACAGGGCTCACCCCTATCTATTCAAATTTCTTCAGCAAAAATGGGAGCTGTAAAACTTTTTTCCCTGATGTGGATGAAGTAGACACCCCAGATTCAAAAGGGCACAAAGCCTACATCTGTGGAACATGTAGGGCTGTTAGTCCGAATGCGGCAGAAGAGGGTACATGTAAGCAATGCCACAGTAGTAATATTGTAAAGGTTTTTATTCCAGATTCATCTTCGAAGTATTGTCCTTTCTGCCGATCAAGGAGCAGTATGCTTCTACTGGGAGCCCAGGCAGCAAGTCTGACAAGTGCGATTATTTCTCAGCTTTTTGCATCCAGTTACAATGACGATAAGAAACTTATTACCTTTTCGGATAACGTACAGGATGCTTCTCACCGGGCAGGGTTCTTTGGTGCGCGTACATATTCTTTTACCCTGCGTTCTGCAATTCAACAGTGCTTGCAGGAGTATTCCGGGACCATCTGTCTCGCAGATTTTCCGGGCTATTTCAGTAAATTCTGGAATGAGAAGATGGACGTTAGAGAGTATATTGCAACTTTTATACATCCTTCGATGGAATGGCGCTATGAGTATGATGATTTCAAGCAGCAAAATAAGTTGCCCGAAAAATCAAGATTGAAGGGATGGATAGATAAACGTTTGGGCTGGGAAATTTATTCTAACTACAGTTTGAATTCTCGTATCGGTAGGACTCTTGAGAAGACTTCATCGTCTATTGCGGGGCTTGATCCGGATTTATTACAGCAGTCTGCTCTTGGACTGACTGAAATACTCGCAAATGAAATAGATCAGCTGCGCGATATTACTTTCGAAGAAACAGCTGCTTTCATAGCCGGGCTTGTCGCTCACATGAGACAGAATGGAGCAGTGCAGCACCCTGTTCTTGATAAGTATATCGAAGATTGGGGCAAGGATTTCAGGATTTCTCAGCAGAGAATTTCTTGGATGCCTTCTTTCGGTTTCAAACACAAGACTCCGAAAATGCTCACTAACCGGTTTGGTGTGGAAAAGTTCGAGCAGGTTTTTATCCCTTCAAAGACCACATGGTGTGTTCTCTGGGCCCAAAAGAATTTTAAGATTCTGCGAGGCCTTGGTTCTAACCTTACTCAATCTGTATACGATAAGACCTTAGCCGAGTTGGTTAGAAATGATATCCTTGAAGAGTTTGAGGTCGACAATAAAGGGCAAAAGTACAAAGTCTGGTCGGTAAATCCAGCAGTCCTTTTGCTGTCAACCGATGTTCAGCAATTTAAATGCTCCAAGTGCGGACATGAGATTTCAGCTCCTGGTTCGGAAGTTTCCTTTTGGCAGGATACTCCTTGTCATAGACTGGCTTGTCTTGGCAGTTATAGCCAGAAATTTTCAGAGGATAACTTTTATGGGAAATTGTACTCGTCTGGTCAGATAAATAGGCTTTTTACTGCTGAGCATACCGGCTTGTTGGGACGCGACGAACGTGAGGAGGTAGAGGACTCATTTAAACTTAGTCACGAGACAGGAAGCCCTTGGGACCCAAATCTCTTGTCGTGTACCCCGACTTTGGAGATGGGTATTGATATTGGAAACTTGTCATCCACGATTCAGTGCTCGGTGCCTCCTTCTCAATCCAATTACCTCCAGCGAATCGGACGTGCTGGGCGTAAAGATGGCAATGCACTCAATATAACAATTGCTAACGCCAAACCGCATGATTTGTATTTTTTCGAAAGTCCAGAAATTATGATGGAAGGGGATGTGGAGCCTCCGGGAGTTTTCCTCAATGCTTCTGCTGTCTTGGAACGACAGTTAACAGCGTTCTGTTTGGATAGATGGGTTTTGAGCGGCATTACCGTTCAAGATATGCCCGATAAGCTTGTTACTGTGCTTTCGGCCTTGGAAAAACGTAATGAAAGTGCTTTTCCTTATAACTTTTTGAAATTTATTGAAAATGGCGGGTCTAATCTTCTAGACAGGTTTCTCGAAATTTTTGAAGGTAAGCTTTCTGTCGAAGCACAAGCTCATTTAAAAAGGTTTATTCATGGAACATTGGATGAAAAGAATTCAGATGTTCTTATTGAGTCTCCATTGTCATATAAGATTATTGAGGGTTTGGGGCGTATTTTAAAAAGCCGCGATTCACTACGTAAAAAGGCCAATAAGGCAAAAGAACTGCTGAAAAAAATGGAAGCAGACCCTGCTAAAGGAAAGTCAACACAGGAAAGGATTGATGAGTTAAGGCGCGAAGTAGCTGGGCTTCGAAAATTGGCCTCAATGATTGGTCAGAAAAATGTATTTAATTTTTTCACCGATGAAGGATTGTTGCCCAACTATGCTTTCCCGGAACAGGGGGTGACACTACATTCAGTCATTTATCGTAAGAAGGAACAACCAGATGGAGAAGGCAAAAATTACGAAGTAAATACCTATGAATACGAACGGGCGTCACAAAATGCCATAACTGAATTTGCTCCTGGAAATATTTTTTATGCTGGTAAACGGAAGGTCTGCATTGATCAGGTCGACATAGAAACTTCTGAAGTTCAGGGGTGGAGGCTGTGCCCCGATTGTTCTCATTGCGAGGTTGTAACATCTACAGCTCCAACAGGTCCGTGTCCGTCTTGTGGAGCTGAGTTATTTGCAGATGAAGGTCAGAAACGAACTATGCTGAAAATGGCCCAAGTGTTCGCCACAACATCAGAACAAAGGAGCCGGGTTGCTGACGATTCAGACTCTCGTGATCCTCAGTTTTATGTTCGCCAATTGCTTGTCCATTATGACCCCTCAGCTGTTACTCAGGCGTTTAAGCTGGATACCAAAGAAACCGTTTTTGGATACGCATTTTTGTCTAAAGCTGTTTTTCGTGAAATAAATTTCGGAAGATATACAGATGAAGAAGAGGGACTGTCTGTAGCCGGAATCGAAACTCCGAAACAGGGATTCAGGATATGTGCTCTGTGCGGTAAATTACTGACTGATAATAGTCAAAGAACAGATCATGCCTGGGGCTGTGCGGCTAGAAAGGAAGATGTCCCTGAAAAGGTTTTTGACTGTGTTTACTTATATCGTGAGTTTAATTCAGAGGCGATTAAGATTCTGTTGCCATTTACCGGAGCAGAAAAATCGGATGTAAAACTTGAATCGTTTATCGCAGCCTTCAATCTCGGGCTGAAGCTAAAGTTTGGCGGGTCGATTAACCATTTGCGTAGTACTATTCATACAGAACCGGACAGTCAGGATAGCAAGCTTCGCAAGCAGTATTTGGTTATTTACGACTCAATTCCAGGTGGGACAGGTTATCTTAAAGAGTTAATGAGAGATGACCGTATTTTTGAGATTCTTCAGATGGCTCATAGTTACCTTACGGACTGTCGTTGCAATGAAAAACCGGAGCTTGATGGCTGTTATAGATGTTTGCTCGCCTATCGCAACAGCACACAGATGCAGACCATTTCCAAGCAGAGTGCTACAGATGTGTTGGTTGAGCTGTTGAACAATAAGGATAAACTTGTTGCAACGGACGAATTGAAGTCTATCTCTTTGGGAGCACTGTTTGAGTCTGAACTTGAATTACGTTTTATTGAAGCGTTAAGAAGGCAGAATTCTGAAAGATTACGGGTGAAGATTGATCGACAGATTGTTAATGGCCGCGAAGGTTTTTTTCTGGAAATAGGTGAATCGCGGTGGAATATTGAGCAGCAGGTGGATCTTGGGGCTTCTCAGGGTGTTTTGATCCATAGCAGGGCTGATTTCGTATTTACTCCTGCCCGTTCAAAGATGAATTCATTGCCCATTGTCATATATACCGATGGGTTTAGTTGGCATAAAAACAGGGTTGGATTGGATTTGGCTCAGCGCATGGCCTTAATAAGATCCGGGAAATATCATGTCTGGTCATTGACGTATTCCGATGTTCAGAGTGCTTTTGATATGAAAAATATTTTAGTGCCAGATCTGGTAAGAAATGAAGGAATTGGGTGGAAGAAGGGGGTGTGGGATAAGTTGGGGTTGCCTAATTCTTGCAAAATGGAAGGCAAGAATAGTTTAAGCATGCTTATTGAATATTTGACTATTCCAGATCGTAGCCAATGGCTAAAAATTGCAGACACTTATTCTACTTGTGCCGTTAAACCTATGAATGCAGCTGAAGTAAGTTTATTGGAAACAGGTATCTCAAAACTGATTCCAGATAATTTAAAAGACTGTGCTTCTCTTCCTGGTGCAGCCTATAATGGCTGGTATAAAAATGATTTTTCACAACTCTTTTTTTCAAAATCAAAAAACGAAGCTTCCTCCGCATTGTATTTAGAAGATACAGAAGACAATTTGGAGAATAAGGATTTCGAAATCGAATGGTGTGCTTTTTTTCGTGCTTGTAATCTTTATCAATTCCAAAAATATTTTGCGGCAGTAACATATTCTGGAATAGAAAGTGATCTTTATAGGGATTTGCCTGAGTCTTCACAATACTCTGCATTATCGAAAGTAAATAAAGAGGATCAAGCTGGGTGGGATGAAGTTGCAGAACTTGTTTCGGATGAATTTTTACCATTAATTAAAGAGTTGCGTAATGCAGATATATCAATCCCCGAAGTTGGTTATGAATTATCTAGAGATGGGAGGGTGATCGGGGAAGCTGAGTTGGCATGGCTGGATCAAAAAGTAGTGATTCTTTCCGATGATTACATAGATTTGAAAAATGATTTTGTAGTTGATCAGTGGGAGGTCTTAAATCTTTCCCTGGCTCAGGACGCTATAGAGAATTTAATTGTTGATTTAAAGTAGGGGTATAGAATGTCTCTGAGAAATATTACAGTTGCTGTTTCGGCTGAATTTTTTAATGCTTTTGCGCAGATTCCTAAAAGGCAACAGACGAAGGTCCTTAATTTTGTAAATAAGTTTCGTACCGATCCTACTTCATTAGGAATAAATTATGAGTCAATTAAAGCTGCTAAGGATAAGAATTTAAAGTCAGTCAGGATTGATAAAAGTTATCGTGGGATAGTTATGAAGCCTGACAACGGAAATGTATATCTTTTGCTATGGGTTGACCTTCATGATGATGCATATGACTGGGCTCGGAGACGAATATGTAACATAAATCCAGAGACAGGATGTATTCAGGTTTACCAGGTCACCGAATCTATTCAGAATGAGGCCGGGCAGCAAGATGAAGCTGGCTTATTTGGCAGTGTTCAAGATCGACATCTTGTTCGGCTTGGAGTCCCAAAAGACCAGTTAAGATTAGTACGATCAATAGCAAGTGTTGCTCAGTTGGAAGCATGTAAGGATCTTTTACCTTTGGATTGCTATGAGGCTCTTGTCTTTTTGGCTGAAGGGGATTCTCTTGATGACGTATTAATGTTGATAGATTCATATAAGGAAGAACTAGAGTCTGTTGATGTTGGTGACTATGCGAAAGCCCTTAATAATTCAATTTCGCGTCAGAAATTTTTTGTGGATCCATCAGAAAAAGAGTTAGAGGGCATGCTCTATGCTCCTTTAGAGAAATGGCGTGTCTTTTTGCATCCTTCACAGCGTAAAATTGTTGAAAGAGATTGGAATGGACCTGTTCGGTTATTGGGAGGAGCCGGTACAGGGAAAACGGTTGTTGCTTTGCATAGAGCTAAATGGCTTGCCGAAAATCGTTGTCCAAATGGGAAAAAAATATTGTTGACTACTTTTACTCGCAATCTTGCTGCTGACATTGAGAGTAATTTGAAGGCTATTTGTTCAAGTGAATTGATGCAGAAAATTGTTGTGGTCAATCTTGATAAATGGGTAGGTGATTTCCTTAAGAAACGGGATTATAACTTCACGATAGACTATGGTAATAAAACAGGGCTGTTGTGGGATTTAGCTCTTGAAGTTTTACCAAATGCTACTCCTTCTAAGTTTAATAAGTCGTTTTTTAAAGAAGAATGGGAAAGTATTATTCAACCCAATGAAGTTTTGTGCTTAAAGGATTATTTTAAAGTTTCCAGAGTTGGCCGTGGAATTCGTTTAGGGCGTAAAGAGCGAAAGATGATCTGGCCTGTTTTTGAAGAGTTTCGTGTTCTTTTAAATGAGAAGAAGTTTCGTGAGCCTGCAGATGCTATGCGTGAAGTTCGTAATATGATTTTGCAGGATGAAAAAAGGCCATTTGAGTATGTTATTGTTGATGAAGCACAGGATATGAGTAGGCAAGCTTTTTTATTACTTCGAGCAATGGTAGCAGAAGGTTGTAACGATTTGTTTGTTACTGGCGATGCTCATCAAAGAATTTACGGACAGAGGGTTGTTCTTGGGCACTGTGGAATTAACATTCGTGGAAGGGCCAAAAAGCTTCGTATTAATTATCGAACTACTGGTGAGATTAAGAATTGGGCTGTTAGGCTGATGGAAAAATCTGTCATTGATGATCTTGACGGGGGGAGCGACAACAATAAGCAATATTCTTCGTTGTTACATGGTGAAGATCCTAAAATTGAAAGATATGATTGTATTGAAGATGAATCAGCATCATTAACTAATTTTATAAAATATTTTGAAACTGAAGCAATTGATTTAAATTCAATTTGTGTTGTGGCTAGGACTAATTTTTTAGTAGATCAGTATTATAATTTACTAAAAGAAAAAGGTATTCCTGTTTACAGAGTCAGGCGGACAGAGTGTGATGACCGTAGTCAAGTAGGAGTTCGGTTAGCTACTATGCATCGCGTTAAAGGACTTGAATTTGAAGCTGTTCTTATTGCAGGAGTTAATGATCGTTCAATTCCTTATTTTAGCTATGATTCTAAGGATCTTACAGTGCTTGAGAATATGGAAAAAAAAGAACGTGCACTTCTTTATGTTGCCGCGACACGTGCTAAAAAATATTTAGTTGTCACTGGATTTGGAAAACAGAGTTTGTTTGTAGTAGGTAATCAAAATTAATTAATCACAAGTCTTAGTTGTGATTTTAATTTTTGTCGTGTTATCTTTTCGTATAAAACACAAATAATGCCGCCGAATGGGCTCAGCGGCATTATTTGTTTTCTAGTTCTTGCCAGGTTTCAACCCCCCCTCCAGTCTGTCGTCTACATCAGCTTTATCTCCATCATCCAAGCCCACAACATCCTCACAAGATTCAATCTTGCTGGTTTCTTCAGCGGCATAAATTCCGGTCACAGCTAGGAATCCTACGGCCACACCACCTATGAATATCAACAGCTTATTCATGATTACCTCCACGTTTAAGATTCAAACTGAGTACCGCAACGGTTGCAGCGATACAGTCCGATGACATGCCGATCCACATGCTCTCCGACCTCATTGCCGATTTTGGAACCGGCAAAGAATCCGGCCAGTGCGCCAGCTATCCCCCCTGCGAGGGCACCGAGTCCTGTGCCGACAATAGGGACAACTGATCCGATAGCCGCACCAGTTGCAGCTCCGGAAGTTGCTCCGGCATATCCTGCTGCACCACCGGCAACTCCACCGACTGCAGTTCCGAGTTTCTGGGTGTTGTTGACGAGCACTACGAAAGTTTCAGTGCAGCAGTTGGGGCATAAGGGTGTTTCTTCAGACATGGTTATTTCTCCTTGTTTATTTGGTTAGTGATTCCTGAAGCAGGTCGAACATGGCCGGGGCCAGATCCGTAAGCTCGGTGATGACTCTGCTCTTTCCTGGAAACAAATGAAAAACGGCCTCGGAGTTTATTCCGAGACCGTAGATTTCGAAGCCGTATGCGCTTCCGTCTTTGATTGCCTGCTGTGTGTTAGCAGGGTTATCCGGTACACCATCCGTTAAACAGAGAATGATCTTTCGATTCTCAGGTAGCGGAAGCATTTGCTGAAATGTCCACCAGAGCACCTCGCCCAGTGGAGTTGAGCCGGAAGCGGCTACACCGAAGCGGGTATGTAGTTTCTGTCCGTGGTTAAGGATAGGGGCTACCGTAGGCTCATCGTAATTTTCACCTCCCTGAGGCCTGACTGCCGGAAAGGCACTGACTCCCACACTTACACCGTTGATGGAATTGAGAGCACTGACTACGGTGTGGCTGATCTGCGAAGCAAGCCCGATACGCCTACGCATGCAACCGGAACAATCCATAAGGATATGAACAGCCGTGCTGATACCCCGGCTTTCCTGCCTGCTGCGAAACATCCGGGGATTCCCCACAGCAATGCGGTGCAGGTGTGCCGTACTTAGCCTTCCATGCCTTCCGATACGGTCATGACTGATGGTCTTGGCCTGAATGACCCCGTATAACCGTGCCTTGAGAGCTGACGAGGCCCTGCTGGTTTGCTCGAGCTCCTCCTTGTCCAACTCAACGAGCTTTTTATAACCGTCCTTGGCTACCTGAAGTCCTTCCTCGGCATTATCTGGTGCTAGCTTGACCAGATTCTCTTCCAGCACTTCACCGAATCCCTTGGGGAGATCCGCAGACGTTGAATTGAGAAGTTTCTCCAGTCCCAGAGTAGGACTTCGGCCTTTGGGCTTGCCCGTTGCGCTCATCTGTTTGAGATACCGCTTCAGCAAGGCCACGATTTCACGTGTATAGAGAATGCAATCCTGAGTTGAACCGCACTTTGTCCGTACCTTTTGCAGGATGGAGTTCAAACGGCCCGTAAGTCCGGGATAGTGGGCATCAATAATTACAACTAGTTCAGCACATTTGCCCCCCAGTTCCGGGACATCCCAGGAGCGAACTGTCAGCAATAGCCAGTTAAGGATCGCCGTGGCCGGATCTTTGTTTGCTTCTGATTGAGCTTCTCCTTCATTAATAAACAGGTGACGGATCAACCAATGGAAGTTCTGGCGGCAGCCGGGGAAAATCTCGGCCAGCTTGTTTTCTACCCTCCAATCTTCCAGCGAATTCCAGATTTGCATTTCAAATGGAGTCAGCTTTGCCAGCTTCAGCCATTTAAAGTTTGTCTCTCGGATGTGGGCTGCTTCATGGTCCAAAAATCCGCGAGCCGTGGACAGCAAAGTATCATCGCAATCCAGCGGCAATGCAGGCAATTGAATGACCTTGCCATCAGTGAAAGCCTTGTCTCCCCCGATTCTGACCTGCACTCCATACTTACGTCCCAGAATACTCGCCACCAGCGGCAACGATTTCATGAGCAGTTTGTTGTTCATATTTCCTCCGGATCACCACAGGCCGTGACTTATTATCTGCTGCGGTGTTGCCGCTTGTGGGATGTGGGGGCGGCCGGAGTTTTCAGGAAGGTCTTCAGCAACAGGATGCCTTGGAGCTGCAACCAGACTTTCAAGCAGGTCCTCGGCTGTCCTGCCGTTAATTATTTTCTGAGCATTTTCCACGAGCAAAGCGGGTTCGCGAAGCAGGGACACGACTCCCTGCAGCATAAGCAAGTCTCCATCGCGGATAAATCCACGGGAAGGGACTTTGTCGAATGCAGTTTGCAGCAGGTCGGATATGGGTAGCACTCTGGGGTCCACAAATGACAGACCGTTGAGCTTGCTGTGGATGGACCGCAACGGAGAAAGGGCCTTGTGATTGACCTTGATCTTTCCAGCGTAGCAACGATCCCATGTTTCAGTTGCAGATCTGGCAATTTCATTAAATAGAGTTGAACCAAGTTTGTTGACCTCATCCTTGAGCCCCTTCTTTACGGAATTATTCTCTGGAGCAGCCAGCTTAAAGAACTGCCATCTGAAACCGATCCGAGAACGCACATATTCTGCGCTGACCGTGGAACTGCCGATCAACTCCTCCCAACCAGGGTGCTGCTTGATCCAGTCCTGCACGGATTCATCGTATCGGCTGAGAAACTCTTCCTTTGCCGCGAAGAATTCCTTTTCGACCACCGTAAGCTCCTTCACGATCTCATCGGCTACATTTTCCGGAACAGCCCAGCCCGAGAGAAAACGGATGCCGTGCCGGTCAAGCATGTTTACCGCACGGGATTTGAGCGTGCCGAAGATGCGCAAGTCTTCAGGGTTGCAAACTCTCTTGCTTCCCAAGGAGGCCAGTTCTTCAGGCGGCAATTGGGTGGCACCGAAGTCCGACGGAGTAAGTTTCTTACGTGCTGACCAGATATTCACATCAAGATTCAAGGCCAGAATGTGGTTGAGGACCGTGATCCGGGTCTTGGTTTCCATGGTTTCCTCCTTTCGATTTTGCAAAACAGAAGCGGAGGCAGCCACAGCCACCTCCGCTCATGAAATTTGCGTTTATCATTTATTATGCTGATTCAAATTCAACTTCACCTTCCACCGGGAAGATGCGCTGGGCCAGTTCGTGCAATACAGTGCGAGTTTCTCGACTGGCCCGATATCCCAGAACCCTGTCAAGAGCGTAAGTCACCGGCTGAATTCCCTGCCGTGCCAACGGCTGAAAGCGTACCGTTAAATCCGCCCAGCGAATCAGGGTACGGGTTGAGAATGTAACTTCAATGGTGTCGGTAAGGTTTCCGGATGCCTCGCCTATGAATAATTTGCGAACGGAGTTGGCGTATTCGAGCATCTTTTTACGGATATCTTCAGGGAGGTTTTTAGCCTTGCGCGAAAGCAGCTCTGTTTCTGCTTCTGGTGTAGGATATCCTATCTCACAAAGCCAAAATCGATCCATGAAAGCGAGATTCTGCTTCATGACACCTTGGTAAAGGCCGGTTTCGTCAGCCGCCCCATTGGAGTTGGCTGTGGCCGCAAATCTGAACATGGGATGCGGATGGATAATCTCCCCGGAATTCTCCGGGATGCAGAGCGGTTCACCATCAAGAATTCCATTAAGTCCTGCTGCTGTTGCGGGATCAATTATGTCGATTTCATTCAAAAGCAGAAGTCCGCCATACTTCATGGCAAGGGCCAACGGTCCGTACTGAAATTCCATGTTCCCTTCTTGCACGGTCAAGTGCCCGACCATTTCCGGGAACTCCAAACGGCTGTGGCCGGTGATCTCGAATACCGGATAATTCAACTTGGCTGACAGTTGCTTGATGAGACTGGTCTTGCCACTCCCGCTGGGTCCAAACAGGTAGATCGGGTCGGAACTGTCCATGAACCAGACCACCACATCTCTGCTGGATTCGTGAAAGAGATATTCAGTATCCAGATTCGGCGTTAAGGACGATGCTGATTCAAATCCCTGCACCGTGCGTCCGGACGATTTACCGCTGAAAATCAGTCCTGCATTCAGTTCGACTGGATTAAGTTTTTTAAGCTCTTCGATTGTATTGGTCATTTCATCCTCCACAATACTCGGATATGGTCTGCGGGATCAGACCGTCCGGATTATCGAAAGGGTTGTTGTAATAATCGCCACGGATTTCAAAATCGTCTTCACTCTGCCCTATGCGCAGGAAGCTGTAGCCAGTGCTTTCAAGTTCTGCGAGGACTGACTTCATCAAAGACACCAAAGGATGCCGTTCATCCCATGCTCTCCGAGTCCAGCAAAAGAGATGCCCGCCATATCCTTGTCCGGTCTGGCTGCTTACGTTTTCTTCCAGCATTTCCTGAATAGCTACCAATTCCTGTTTGGTTAATTCCTTTTGGGCTTCTGTCAGCTTGTTGTTAAATTTTGTAAGTCCGGAACTGGACAGAAAAATCGTAATGTCACTGAGGTGTTCCATAACTGCTCCTTCGGGCAACAAAAAAGCGCACCTCCGAAGAGACGCGCTTCATGTGCTGTATAAATTTTAATCCGCCTATGCGGCCTGTACGTACTTCCACCACAATTTGCGATTGCCATCCCAACGGAAACCGGCTTTACGCAAGGATTCTTTTTGCGAAAGCGTATTGCCTGTAGCCAGAATGCAAGCCCTACCGTCTTGGCTATTTTCCTTGCGGTATTGGATGCCTTCCAGACGAGGCAAAGATGGTCCTGTACAACTGGGCTCAGGCTGCTCTTTTTGTGCTGCAGGAGCAGCTGAACCCAAGTGTCTCCCCGGATTGTATCCAGCATTCTGATTTTGTGGACGACATGAGCCTTCACCATCGTCGTCATGCTCAGTAACGATTCCGATCAAAGCCGCAAGCCCGTAACGGCGAGCATAAGTCATGGCTGAACCATATCCCTGCGGATCACTTTTGGGTAACGGCATCACCAGCAATGATGACTGCCATTGCCCCGATTCCGCATGGACGATCTTGCTGATCAGCCCAAGATTTCCATTATCCACCTGCACCGGCAACTGTGTCAGCCAGATCCCATTGGCCAGCAGGGCCTCCCGGCAGGTTTCTATGACAGATTGCAGGCTGGCGTACCTGCTGTTGGTAAAATTGTTCTGCCCATCCTTTGCGGCAGGTTTCAAGGCCTGCTGCACCTTGAGCATTGCCCCGGCCAGTTCCGTGATTTTCGGCGAACAGAGGTTCGTTCCATCCATAGGCTCCTCCTGAAATAGAAAAGTCCTGCCCGGATAACCGGGCAGGGACTGAAAGGTTAAAAATCTCCTTTTCTACAGGAGTAATATATGTCTGAAATTATTTGAAATGCTCTTTCTGAACGCTTCGGGCAGTAGGGGGGGGAGGCTATTTCAAATATATAAGGTGTTTAAATTTCGGGAAATTGCCGTGATTTATAGTCGGTATGCCTGATGGTGTTAGAGGGGAAGACTGTGAGGAATCCCCCTATTTGATTTAGTACTGGTTGACCACTGTGACAGTTGTCAGTCCTGCATCATCAAGCATGTTACTACCGGCAGCAGCCATACAGGCGAGGGTGTCTGCACGCTCGTTGAAAGCATTTCCGTTGTGCCCTTTTATCCATTGCCATGTGATTTCATGACCGTGGATAAGTTCAAGTAATTCGTGCCAGAGATCACTGTTTTCGACCGGCTTGCGATTGCTCTTGCGCCAGCCATTGCTGACCCATGAGTCAATCCATCCCATATTGAATGCGTCGATTACATATTTAGAGTCAGAGAAAATGGTTATGAAGCTTTGGCTTGTAACCGTTCTGAGTGCTGCGATGACTGCCCGCAGCTCCATTCTGTTATTGGTGGTCATCAGATAGCCCTGTGCTAATTCAATGGTCATTTTCCCATCGGTAACGATGGCTCCATAACCTCCGCAACTGTTCTCGAACTGATTACCGGGGCAGGAACCATCTGTGTGGATGAAAATCTGTCTAGGCATTATGAACCTCGTGGTTAAAAGTTTTTATTTAGAGTCTATGTTATTGTCATTGCATATATTTCTTTATTGCATCCTGTGGGCGTAGCGATAAAGAGGTTCAAAATAGCTGGCTGTTCATTATGTGGGCAGTTGGAGTGGGAGCTGAAAGCACGGGGTTAAGGATCTGCGATGCACCGAAGCGTCGCCCATTATAAGGGTATCCTATTTTACTGTATTCTTTAGACAGGTAGCGAAGCCATTTCTTAGTCTCAGCGAAGGTTGTCGCAAAGTTTGGTGAGCTTCTTCTCAGCTTAACAGCGGTGTTTACAGCCTGGTCCTCTATGGAATGGGGACACATATGAACTAGACCTGCCCCTGAATGGCCTAGATTTTTGCCCCAAAGCTTCGTCGCAAGAACATGAATCTGAAATGGATTTTGGATCATGTTCCCATCAAGGAACAAGGCCATATGGAAGTGATGGTTCCCACCTAATGAATTGAGGGATTGCTCTCTTACCCATACATAATAGGGTGTTAAGTCTTTTCGTTTGCAGTTCGTGATAAGTGAATTCACTAACTTGCTAAAGGCAGTGTTGTCATTGGGGTACATGAATTCAACTGGATATCTAAAGTCCAGCCTTATCACTAGGTTCTTACTCCTGCTTAGGCTACTATGGGTAAACACTTTATCAAGTGCATTGTCTATATCTTCTATATAACGATAATTCTGTTGAAATATCATGTTGGTCTCCTCTAGTGAGTGAGTTTAAAGCTAACATTTAATATTACTATATACCTGAATTTACGTATTAAAATTTCAGGTAGCGCATAGTCTTCTTCAGGCCTACAGGTGGGCCAAATGGGTAATTTGGTTTTGTCAGAGTTATTTACTCATTTGAATCATCATCGGTAGTTAGCCGTGCTAGCCACCAGTCTAGAAATGGATCACGGACGATAAGCACCTTACGCTTACCGTCACGCAGGAAACATTCATTCGGGATGCTGTCTTCAGTAGAGTCTTTCCTAGCTCTGATATTCTGTATGGTTCGCCATCTCAAAGCGTTACCGGTGAGTGTGTCCAAGGAAGTTGCTGCAAAGAGGGGAGGTAGGTGCTTAACTAATTGTTTTTTAAGCTCTTCCATCGAGGTCTCCTATAGTTACAAGTGTATAGGATACCCAGAACTGATAAAGAATAATTTATGAGCATATTCGGGCAGCTGGCGTAGGCTTGGCTGGAGTGCTATTGCAGGTTGCATGAGATTGAGTCTGCTATGGGTAAGAAGGAAGTGAATATGCTTATGAAATATAGATACGCGCTGTTGCAATCAGAAGAAATAAAGTGTTTTGAGGATACTGAAGCCGCTCGTTGGGAAATGATTAATGCTGGGGCTACAGCTTTTAGCGTCCATAGCTTTTCGGAAGAATTAAGAGAAGCTCGTATGCCGAAGCGGATTTGGGGCGACCTACACTTATATTTTGAGAAAGAGACAGGTCCAGCCCCTATTAGGGAGTGCAATGACTTTATACTTAATTATTCTGTTCCATGGAAATTGGTAAAGCTGTACGAGCGTCCGAAATACTACGAATTTATATTGGCAGAATCCGTCTTCAGAGGAGAAATAGGTTCTCCTGCAAGATTTGCTTTTGATGCATCGGTTAAACGTAGGATTGGTTCTCGAAATATTGCCCCACCTATGTTGCAAAATGTAGGCGGGGTTAGAATTCCATTTACAGAAATTCCAATTGCTAAGCTACTGGAGCCTTCTTTTCCATGCATGTCCTATACAGAATTTTTGCGTAATCAAGTGAATATAGATTTTAAGGTGTCAGATCTCGCTCAGATATATTACCTGAAACACCATGAGCATGGTGGAAGGAAAGATTATATAGCTCCTGTGCTCGCTAACTTATTAAAATGTAGTGTGTTGCAAGGGGTGCTTGCTGGTTTAGAAACGAGAGAGGAGGTGCTAGAATTAATTGTAAAAATGATTGGCAGTGCTGCGATGCAGGCTTTTGTTGCTGGAAGTCCCCGTTTCCTGCGGACTAATTATGATACGATGAATCGTATTCTTTTTAATAAGAAGATGCGCTTTAATATACCTAGTCTATCATGTTCAGAAGTCCCCTCTAAGTTAAAATCATTAAATAGTAGTTTGCGATGTGATCTAAATTGTCACGTCGGTCGAGCCTCAGTCTTGCCCTACTTGCCGGGAGCATTTGATATTCAAGGGTCCAAAAAAAGAGAAGGATGTATCTTAAATTCGTCAGGTCTCTATTTTTCTGATGATTCCAGATTTTCTGGTGACATTTTACGAATTATGGACCCTATTTGGATTGGTGGAGTTTCTGAAGATGGTTATCGCCAAGTCCATTGCCATGATATTTATGGCTTTCCACGAGAACTGTTTATTTTTGAGCAAGACCTTGATTCCCCAAAACTATTTTCGCTTTTGCGTTCAAATAAAGTGCATGTTCCAACGGGTAAAGCTGCGCGAGGGGCCCTTCGACGGTACGTGACCAGTCAGTTTCCACCCCAAACAAACAGGGAAGTATATTCTGTTACCGAATATGCAGGTTGGCAAGAAGATGGGAGTTACCTTTTCCCTGCCGATAGCTCTGTTATTCAAAAACAGCCTCGCAGACCTAAATCTCTGATTCTTCCGGAACCGAAACTTCAATTCCAGCCCCCAAAAAGAATAGGTCCTGAGACAGTAGGACTTGAGGCTGCATTGGCTGCGTTGGTTTCTCTTTCTGCGCCGTTTTTATATAAAATGGGGATTCAAGGTGTTTGTTTACATTTTCATGGAGGATATAGGGCTCAGCGCAATTCAGTATTACGCACAGTAGGAGCTGTATGGGAAAGATTCATTGATCCAGTGGAATATTCTCTGCCTGAAGTAAAGAAGCACATTGTTGCTTTGAAAATGCATCGCAAGGACTCTGTCCTTTGTGTGCACGAAGTCCAAAACGACCAAATCAAAGAACTGCGTACTATTTTGCGCAGGTTTTTTTGTGGCGTAAAGGGGCCGACAGTGGAGTTGATGGGGTTGTTATTTCTACTGGAGAACTGCCAATTACCGATTCCGAAGAGATGAGGAAAGGTCGTTCTGGATACATATATAAAGGCCGAGTTTTGGCTGTTGATATTCCTATTCAAAAAGGGAAAACCGAGCATTACCGTGTGGGGCCAAATTGGTCTGAGGAGCTAATTTCAAGGATAAAGAGTGCAAAAAATGGAATTGATGATTTTTCACAGTTAAAGACTGCTTTTTGCTCCAACCATGACATTCGATGCAGTGAAACTGTTTATGGAACTTTGATAGACGTCTTTCTTCTATCGATAGTTAGTCGTAATTTACTCGTTCCGCAGCAGGCACAAATTGATGCGAGACTCCAGTTCTATGAAGACGATTTGGTGGAGTTGTTAAGGGGGTTGGATTTTGAGTCCAACACCTTTAAGCCGGTAGCAGAATGTCTGCGACAATTTATCAATGATGTTGAGCAACATCCTGACAAATATCCACAGTTCTTTGTCCATCGTGGTAGGGGAGTGTATATAGTCTCTTCAGATTTTTTTAAAAAAAATATTTGGAAAATTGCTCCGCGAAAATTAACTACTGAGTGGCTTAAGGATAATAAAATTTTAAAATTATCTAGAAATAAAAAGCTCTGCGGAGTTCACCATTTTCCAAAATATGGCAGTGTTCGTGCTTATATCGTGGATAGCAAGAAACTGGATTTATTTTGTGGGCAGGATGATGACAAGAAGGATGATGGTTCTTTGACTGTTGATGAGGCTTATCGTTTAATCACTTCTACAGATTAAGTAATTATTGTTTTAAGGCTTGGATATTTTGATTTGGAGGAGCGTAATTTACGCTCCTTTTTTTCGGCTATTTTGTGTTATGCTCCATTATAGGTTCCTATTTATCAATGAAAAAAATAATTTGTATTTAAAACGTAAGTGTAAGATCTTACGTTTTATTTGTGAATTATAATTGTTTGTTGGATTGAATGTAATTTGAATCTGAATTGATAATATAATAGAATTGAATCTGAATTGATGTTAGTGTGTTGAATTCGGGAGAAAGTGAATGTCAATATTGTGTAGGATTAATGATTACAAAAATAGTCACCCTAAGCTTAAGCAGACCACAATCAGAGTTTCAGAGGATTGCTTGAAGAGGGTAAAGAAATTTGCAAAGAAGAATGATATAGGTGAAGGTGTAGCTCTGTGGCTACTTGTGGAGGAGGGGCTTGAAGGGGCGGATGGTTATGAAGCTCAAAAGACAGTTGGTCCTATCGAAGAATTACGCGTCGAGGTTGATAGCCTTAAACAGGAAGTGGCAGTGATGAAGGGGCTTATGGCAGAGCTTGTTGAGAAAGCAGTTGAAGATGCTGATGATGTTTTAGGTTCCGAAAAATCGCATGGATTATCCCACGAAGAATCAGGTGAAGTATTGCCTGCTGCTGAATCTCCTACTGATGAAGGGAAAGCGGATAAATCACTTGAAGAATCCAAAGCTAGGATACCTAATAACGTAGTATTCTGCAGTAAAAAGAAAAGAACATGAACACACAAAATTTCGACACCCTAAAATCTCGCCTAGACGCGCACAGACCACTTCCGCCCGAAGTGGTGAAGAACCTGCGTGAAGATCTCGCTCTGCGCTGGACTTACAACTCCAACGCCATTGAAGGGAACACGCTTACGCTTCAGGAAACCAAGGTCGTGCTTGAAGGTGTGACCGTTGGTGGTAAGTCTATTGCCGAGCACCTTGAGGCGACCAACCATGCCCATGCTATTAACCTTGTCTATGCCTTGGTGGAGCAGGGTGATCCTTTAGCTGTGCGCACTATCAAGGAAATCCATAGCCTTATCCTGAAGGGCATTGATGATCGGAATGCCGGGGTGTTCCGCACGGTGAACGTGACTATTTCCGGTGCTGAGCACGTACCGCCGGACTTTCTGAATTTGCAGGATGAAATTGACCAATTCATGGCTTGGTACAACGGTGATGGAGCTGAACTGCATGTCGTTGAACGTGCTGCCCGTGTCCATGTGGATTTCGTGAAGATCCATCCCTTTGCTGATGGTAATGGTCGAACTTCTCGGTTGCTGATGAACCTTGAACTGATGAAAGGTGGATTCCCGCCGGTTGTATTTCAGAATTCCGAGCGGCTGTCTTATTATGAAGCTTTGGAAGCTGCTTGTGTGAAGCTGGACTATGATCCGTTCTTGGAGATGACGGAGGGGCTGGTTGTGGAGAGCTTCAAGCCGTACTGGTTTGCACTGGGCTTGGATGAAGAGGGTCGTAGTCGTTAGCTTGAGCCTTGCTTCTGATGATATTTCAGATGCCGCACTGTCTTTGGACAATGCGGCGTTTTCTTTTTAGGTGTCGGTGACGCCGATACGGGCAATGGCTTCGTCGGCGATGCTTTGGCTTGATTTTGCGTATCTGGAGACCATGGTTAGGTCGCGGTGGCCCAGCAGGTCCCGGAGTACGGTTAGGGGAGTACCTGCATCTGCAAGTCTGGTTGCGAAACTGTGGCGCAGGCTATGGAAGTCCAGCTTCATTCGTCTATCGTCGATCCCTTTGTTGAAGTCCAGTTCTTTCACTGCCCGTGGAAAGGTCGCGCTGATCTTGTTGACGGTGTTGCCGTTTCTATTGGGCCAGACAAGCATATCAGGAGTAGGGGAGCCCTGACGTTTCTTTTGTTCTTCGAGTTCTACTTTGAGCTTTGGGTGGATCGGAATCAGGATCTTACGATCTAAGCCGCCTTTTCCGTCAAGGCAGTTGATATGGCCGCTGATGAGGTCAATGTGCATCCACCTCAGGTTTGCAGCCTCAGCGAACCTTAAGCCGGCGTAGAGGCTGGTCATGGCTAGCCCGTATGTGATGAAGGATTTCTCCTTGAGCATATTCATAAGCAGTTTCTCATCGCGCCCAGGTTTGCCTTCTTTGGAGTCAAGTGTGTCGATGGTGCGGATTTTTTCGTTATGTGTACCCAGGTTTTTCAGTTTAACCCCGGAGACCGGATTCAGCCCTTCCCATTCGAATGATTTACCATCGATACCCAGACTTCCTTCCTGGGCACGGTTATAGACCTGTCTGATAACGACAATGCAGTGCTTCACTGTAGCAGGGGCGAGCTTCTTGAGCAGCTTCGCTTTGATCTCTTCAAGCTGGAAAGTGGATATGTCCTTGAAACGTTTGTCGTGGAGATGCTTTTCAAGGTGGACACGGTAACGGTATTCGTCGTTGCCCCAGTGCTTCTTGTTGGTCTTTGCCCATTCCATGTATGCACCGAAGACAGTACCGAAGGTTATAGCTTCAAGACGCTCCTGAGCTGCTTTTTCCTGATCGGCCTTTTGGGTTGCTTCATTGGTTTCCTTTTCGGCAGCGAGCTCATCTTTTCTGGAGTAGGGGCCCTCACCGGTTTTGAGGTTGTGAAGGTATTCTGCTCTTTTTAAGTAGGCTGTCTCTTCTGACCATCCTTCTGTCTCCCAGCCCAGCACGCTTTCGTATCGCTTTCCGCCTTGGGCGTACCGAATTGCGAAGCAGCGATCGTATTTTATGCCATGCTTGCGGGTGCCATGTTTGTACCAGCGGACCCCCTTAAATTTGGTTGAGGCTTCCCATTGTGTTTTAGCCATTGCATTTACCCCTTAGAGGAAATTTCCCACCACTTTCCCACCACTTTTGTGATGATTGTCAGTGAAATCGTGTGATCTTGTGTTAGCTAATGATGAATGCTAAGATGAATAAAGTCAATGAATAAAAGGTTTTTAGTGCGCTTCTGTGAGGAGCTGTGGAAATGGTGTTCTAGAGTTCCTAATCCTGGTGCCGCAGGTTCGATTCCTGCCGGGGTCACCATATAGTACAAAACTAGTATAATATTAAAGGGTTAACTCATTTTCTGGGTTAACCCTTTTCTGCGTTTATTTGCGGTTTTTTTGGTGTGCTGCCAACCTTTGGTGCCAACCGAGGGTGGTGAGTAGTTCTGTGATTGTTGTTATAGTATTAGAAAGTTGTGTTTTGTAAATGGTTTTGATTATAACATTCATATGAGATGGCTCAAATGTAAATACAGTCTATTGAGGAGTGTAAAATAAATGAATAATGATGAGTTGTTCAAATTGTTGGTGTTACATCCTGTTAAATTTTCGCTAGTTATTTCGTTTTTTGTATCTTTTTTTGCAATTTTGCCTAAATATATTTTAACTGGTGTTATGAAAAAATTGTTTAGTGAAAATGGATGTAAAGACTATGAAAAAGTACATCCTCTTTCAGCTCTTGTTGGGGTCGTTGAAAGGGGAGTATATATTATTTCAGTAGTTGTTGGGGAGCCTAGTATTGTTGTCGGTTGGCTGGCTTTGAAGTCACTGCAAAAATTTTCATTTAATAATTATTTTAATAATGGGAATGATTGTTATCTTGATCCTGAGATACGAAAATATAATGAGTCTATATTAGCTCAAAAAAAATACCATTTAGTTCTGATAGGAAATGGCCTGTCATTGTTTTTTGGTTTGTTAGGTGGCATTTTAACTAACGTATACTTATTTAGTATTTTTTCGGAGTATTAATAATGTTGGATAAAAAATATCGAGAACTTTTAAAGAAAGCTGAAGTTGCTGCCAGTAATGCTTATGCTCCTTATTCCAAGTTTCGGGTTGGATGTGCTATAGAGACAGATTTAGGTGTATTTGTTGGATTCAATATTGAAAATTCTTCGTCTCCTGTGGGGATATGTGCTGAGAGAGTCGCTATAGCAAATTCATTAGTTGCTGGTGCATCAATAATCAATTCTATTGCTATTTTTTGTTTGGATGCTTCAGAAGCTAATAATCAATATCAGACAATGCCTTGTGGGTTATGTCGACAGTGGTTTTCTGAATTGGCCCCCAATGCGAAAGTTGTGACAAATGGTTCGGAAAGAGTGTTTTCTGTCGGTGAACTTTTGCCCAACGCATTTAGTCTTATTTAAGACATTGTTTGTTAGATTGCGGCGACATGAATCTGTTCTCATGAATCTCATTGGGATATTTCAATTTTACTTTTTTCTTTTGAAGAAATGTCTGTAAAAACTACATCGTATCTTTTGGCCTTTTAAATAAAACCGGAATTATGGCTTTATTTGTTACGTTGCTGAGGTTTTTTTTAGATGTTCATGCTGGGCATTTGATCCCATTTTCGACCTTCTAGCAGTCGTCCATTTTTTTTCTTTGACCTTCTTACTCCATCTACTCCCCAAGTACCCCATTGCTTAAAATAGAATGGTATTTTTTGGTCAAGACATTGATCTCGTACGCTGGTTGCCCATTCTAATTCCATTGGTCGGGCTTTGGGACCACTTTCTCCGCCAACAATTACCCAGTCTATTCCTTCAAGATTAATTGCGCCTAGATTTTCAAGTAATGGTTCAACAGAGAGGAAACGAACTGGCGCATGTGTGATCTTTTTTAAATCTTCAATGCGTGGAATTCCATGCGTAAAATCTTCAACTGTCACACCGACCATAGTATTGTTCGGTATTTTGCGATCAGCAAAGTATTCAACCATTCTTTCAGAGCGTTTTGTTAGCACTTGATACTGATGCTGTGGAGTCATATGTATCGTCTTAAATATTTTGTCGATGAACTCGAATGGCATTTCTTCATGAAAGAGGTCGCTCATAGAGTTAACAAAAAATAAAGTCGGGCGCTTGACTGTTAATGGGTGTCCAAGTCTATGAGGTTGAAGTACAAACTTAAATCCATTTTTGTATTCAGGTTTACCCATTGATTGGAGTCTTTTTGCCATGGTTTCAGCATAGCAATATTTGCAACCGGGACTGACCTTAGTGCATCCTACTGATGGGTTCCATGTCTCTTCAGTCCATTCTATTTTACTAGGCATTATTATCTCTTAAAATGGTAATGTGCATTGTTGGTGTTTTGCTGAAATTTTAATCCGTATTTCTTGATCTTTGTAGTACTTATTACCGATAAAAAAATGACTTTTGCTGCGACGGTTACCATTTACGGGGGTTACATGAATAAGTTCTCTTTTTTCTAGGCTTTCAAGATGTTTACGGTTTCCTGTTGTGCTGTATCCGTTTTTGAGTCCTTCATGATAAATTTCGCAGTTATTGATGTAACCTTTTTCTGGGATAAGGGTGAGCAAATCGCGTTCAGCCCCCATAGGAATTAATGATAATTGTGTGCTGGCTAGATCGTCTAAAATTTTATCTCTTGCCTCAAGAAATTTGTCGAGACCATAGTGGTGTTTACCAATAAACACAAGTGAGTAGTAATTCGCCCCTTCTTTCATTGTCGCATGCCATGAGTATCCATAGAATGTTTGTAGTTTTTTTGAAATTAAGTCCGCAAATTCAGGTGCTGATGAGCAATTTTTAGCTTCATTGTGAGCAATTGAATAGTCGTTGAGGAAGTTTGCAATTGGCTTCAAACGCTTGTTGTCATCGCTGACACCTTGAAGGAATCTGTAAATAAATGTTAGAGGAATAAAGAGTAATATCTCTGATTTTTGAAGTTTCATTATTTCAGAAATACTTTTTCTATTTACCTGTGTGTATCCATAAGGGTCAATGAACCATAATTTGTGTCCATTTGCATCTTGCTTACAATGTTTTGATATGAAAGACGTTGCATCAGTGCTGTCTATGCAGTCAACACAAGGAAATGTGCAATGTTCTTGCAAGGAAATTCTGTTTTCAGTGTTTGGTTCATTTAAATAAATATGAAATCCTTGCTCTGGGGCATATGCAGCATGGTAGTTAATGTTTTTGCATGCAACTATGGCACTTCCATCATGTTCTCCGTACTTACCCTTTCCTGCGCATGGGTCATACAAATTTATTCTGGATGAGTTAGAGGGTACTATTTTTAAATATCGTTTTAAGTATGCATCGTAAATTGCAACTTTCTGTTTGGTGTGCAAGTCCATGTCAGCATCAGTCTTCTTTGGATTTCCCATAATCTCTCCATCTTTGAAGTGAGTTGCTATATACAATAGTTAATAACATGCTGACAATAAAAAACGAGGGATATTCTAATTGGATTTTTCCTACGCTTCACGTCACCACCATCTTCGGTCAACCGAAGAATCCGCCACAAAACACATCACCGTCTGATCCACAGAATCACCAAAAAAAACGAAAAATAATCACCCCACCCCAGTGACCAAATCAAACCAATCAGGATAACCTTCAATTTTCATGATTATTTAACAATATGAAATTGAAGGAGATTTACTGATGGTAATTAACTGCGATCCACTGTTTCGGATGATCTATTCCTATACCCGTAAACAGGCAATCGAAGACGGGAACCTAATCGATGTGACAGGGCAGGCGAAAGAAACCGGATTCAAGGTTCCAGTGGCTGTTTCTCTGAACCTGTATGAACGATACCTGACTCCACCGAAAGGACTTGAAGGCGAAGGGCAGAGCGTTACTGGTCGACTCCATGATCTGTTCAGCATGTGCTTGCTGGCGATGCAGGATAAATTAGACCAGAGCAGGATCAGCTTTCAGGTTTTATTTTTAACCAAGTCACAGCCGAGGACCCTTGAAGAAGTTGAAGTGGTCTGCCAGTGCGGACCAGATGATGATATGAAGCCCTGTATTACCCTGATGCTGCCGGATGATGATTAGAAATGAATCGATTAGGACTGGAATAGAAATATCAGGATTCTGTGGGATTTTGGGGATTCAAAACCATACAGGCTGGGAACTGAAGCAGTGGCAGTATGGGATTTACTGGATAGCAGTCTGATACAGATAACAGCGATCCTGTGAATATGGGTTGGGGTGTGCCTCTGTAATTCTTCAGGGGCATCACCTGAAACTGAAAGGTTGGTCTACCAACTTTCTGGATTTCGCTTCTATCAGCTGTGTTTTTCTGATTTGTCACTGGTGAAAAACATACGCAGAGTTCTGCGCATAAAAAACACTGGTGATATTTCAGTAGACCGAAAGAAGATGCCCAGTATGCTGGGCAGTCCCATATATAGATGAAGTAAAATGCCGAGGCCCCAGATATTCAATTGCCACAGTAGTGGAGCAGTGGAGTTTTTGTGATTTGGGCTGGTTGTATCAGTAACTACCGAGAAATGATCCTAGTGATACCGTAAAGCTGGCGCAGGGTGTTATTGTCCGCTTTGGAAATATAGTCGTTCATGAGTTTTCGTAGGTCTTCCGTGGATAACTGGAATTCTGCGGTATCGAACAGTTCGGCTACAGATATTCCAAGTGCCTGTGCAATCTTTCCTAACACATTGATGGTCGCATTGGCCTTCCCACGCTCCACATCCCCTAAATACTGCACAGAAATGCCACACAGTTCAGCAAGCTTATCCTGTGTCAGTCCTTTTGATTTTCTTAACGATTTCAAATGTTCACCAAATACGCCTTGTAGGTCTTTCATCGTATCCTCCAGATGTAAACCCAAAGGATAGACGATAAATCTGAGTTTAAAAATAAAGTATGGACTGCTTTTTGCGAATAAACATCAAGTATATACGACTTTTTGACCGAAGATGTCTACTGAAACGTTGGTTTGCTTGGTTTTGCTTAGGTTTTGTTCGGTCTTCTGGAACTGAAACTGGAGTGTGAGCAGGGAAATTATTTCCTGTGTAGTTGGAGAAGTGGAAAATGAGTTTGACCATTAACCATAATTTGATGGCAGGTAGTGCCGCCCGTAATTTGAATACCCATTATGGAGCATTGGGTACATCGGTTCGGAGGCTGTCATCAGGACTGCGAGTAGGAACAGCAGCAGATGATGCAGCTGGATTGGCGATACGAGAATTGATGCGTTCAGATATTCGATCCCTTAACCAAGGGATCAGAAATGCCAATGACGCTGTATCCATGATCCAGACCGCTGATGGAGCTTTACAGGTCATTGATGAAAAGCTGATCCGAATGAAGGAACTGGCTATGCAAGCATCCACTGGAACTTACAATTCAGATCAGAGGATAATAATAAACTCCGAGTTTCAGGCAATGGCGATGGAGATTCAGAGAATTTCACAGGCTACCGATTTTAACGGTATCAAGCTGCTGGATGGTAGTCTTGATGGAACCCATGACGGATCAGGGTTGACCTCCTCAGGTGCAGCGAAGATTCATTTCGGTACCGGGAATGACTGCGCTGAAGATTACTACTATGTGAATGTAGCCGGTGCCAGTTTGGAAAATCTAGGATTAGGACTATCCTTCTCCAGTAATATCGTAAGTATCAATAATCGAGTTGAGAATGGTGGCTGGGTTGAAGGACAAATTTCAGGTGTCGTTCCTTACGCTTACATACCTAAAGGATCGACCAATATTACGATTCAACTGGATTCCAACTACATACACAACGGTGCTCAAGGTAAAGATGATGACATAGCTATTTTTACCCGTGATGGTCATCATATAGCTGGTTCGCCTGTTGGAGATGATCCAGCAACCCCAACACCTGCCAGTAACGATTTCGTGTGGTCGGAGAATGGAATTAAGTCATCGAATGTTGATAGCACGTTTATTAGCGAATCCAATGGGTTCTATACCGGGGCCACATACAACAGTGACGACATAAATACAGGAGGCAGTTACTCCGCTAACTCAGGAACCAACTCGACCTCTTTTCGAGGAATGACGGTTTCATCTGGTGGTGACGGTAACTGGCACGATAGTGTTCACAACAACATTACGAGCGATAGCGGATATACCGTTGATTATGTCCATATTGATGTCGCTACTGAAGACTTGTTGCTCTTCAGTATTGGGTCAGGAGCTTTTTCGATAAACACCTCTTGGTCTTATATGCCGGAAGTGAATTATTCCAGTGTTGACGGGATGCAGGTTGTCGATATTAGCACACAGTCAGGAGCACAAAACGCTCTTGAGCAAATTGATAATGCAATGGTTTATAAGGATGATATTAGAGCAAATCTTGGAGCCATGCAGAATAGATTGGAAAATACCATTACAAACCTATCCATTCAGGCCGAGAACTTACAGGCTTCAGAGTCCAGAATATCAGATGTGGATGTAGCTGATGAGATGACTGAATTAACCAAAGAACAAATTTTAACTCAGGTGGCTACCGCTATGTTGGCTCAGGCCAATAGTTTACCGAAGATGGCTATGCAGTTAATTGGCGGGTAGGGTAGACCGATAAATTGATGATAACAATTTCCCCCGATATTACGCTGAAATTAAAAATGGTTTGAATTGATCATTATAAAAATTTGGGTCCTCGGCTGTTAACTGGTAAAATATATAGTTGGCTTATCGGGATTTCTTATTGTTCATGATAACGGCAAACTTTTCTGAATCAGGGTCACTGTCCAGTTTCCTAAATCCAAATCCCCGGCCCGGCCCCAGTCCCCATTTTCGGTCCAACATAATCCAAAATCCTTCGCACAAAATGGTCCCTTCCTGCACATTTTAAAATTTTTCTGATGGTTTGGTTATCCATGAAAATTAAAACATTGGAGAATTGGAATGTACGATTTTTGATGAAATTTCATCGTGATAGAAGCTGAAACTGGAACGAAACAGGTTACTGTTCCAGTAGATCTGTTCTTTGGAGCTACTGGTTAAAATGTAAACCAAAAACACAGGCTCCTGCGCATATGGTATCAATTTCTGAATGAAGAATCAGAACTTACCCTGTATGCAGGTTGGGTGATCAAAACAATCCGATATATAATGATGAAGTAAAATGCCGAGGCCCAAGAGGATACTGTGCTACGTTGCAATAGCAGTTGAGTGAAATAGAAAATTCTTAAAGTTATTTTACCATGATTTCAGATAGATATTCCTTAATAAAAGGAGTGACCTATGTCTGAATCAAAAACTTGTCATAAGTGTGGAGCGGAAAATCTGTTGAAAGCAAAGACCTGTTATAACTGCGGGTCCAAACTTTCTATGGGGGCAAATCTTTTATATCTGGTAAAGATGGGTACTGTTTTGGCTGTTATCTATGCAGCCAGTAAACTGTTCCTGAATTAGTGGTATTCTCCCGGGGCCTCGGCGGTTTCGGGAGATTTCTTTTTCTTGGTATTGATAACGGCAGCGTCTGCATCAATTCTTCGGTTGACCGAACTTTTCTTCAGCACCCAGTCACTGTCATCATCTGGATTGTCCATACAGAAATGAATCACCGAATCATCGTGCTGTCCTTTTTAAATGAGTTATAGATATATATAAGTTAAACCATTTAAGGAGGTTGCAAATGAATAAGAAGAAAAGCGATGAAACGAAAGTTAAAAAGGTTTTTGAATCAAAGTATGATCCCAAAAAACTTCGGGAGCTGATCAAGGCTGGTAAAACAGCTGATGAAATCCAGAAGACAATCGGAATTGTGAGTAAACAATCGCTTAGACAACATGTAATGAGATTAGTCAATGACGACAGGATGTTCTATGAAGTTGAAGGACTCTACTCAAGGTCCGGCAACACTCTCAGAGTCGGTAAGCACGGCCTGAAACTCAGTGTGAAGAAGCTGGACAGTTTGGGAGACTTCCCAGAAGGAACCGAATTTACCGTGGAGGCTGATGTAGGGCAGATTGTCCTGAAGATGATTTCCGTGGACGGTGCCGAGGTCCCAATGGAGGACAATCCAGTTGTCGATCCTGAAGATGAAGGGGATGAACTGGCTGGATAAGCACCCTTTGTGCCCCAAAAAGTCGTGGTAGAAATACTGCGGCTTTTTCATTTTTTGGGAGTGGGTGAATTGCTGGTTCTTTTATAGTCCTATTTTTTTGCGGTAAAGCATCACTGAAAATGTAAAATCTCGATATGTTATGTGTGTAGGCTTGAATTCTCCTGCCGTAGGACAGGTACACTACTGATGTAGTAGAATCGAAAAAAATAAAAAATATTATTGACAAACAGTAATTATATTGATAGTATAAATAATTATAAGTTGTCAACAGCTTGATATTAAATGAAATGTTGACGAAAGAAGTATAAACTGTACGACCCCCATCACGGCAATTAATATTTTCGAAGTTTTTCACTCCAACCGTTACTCCGCCGTAATTGTACTGTTTCCAGTCGAGACTGGTGCTTCACAACTGTTTGTAGTTTTTATCTTTTATTCATCCACCGGATTTATATCCAGCGCATGTTGCCGGCATCACCAATATCAGATGCTGCAACTATCAAAGTTATTATTGTTGTCATTGTGATCTTGCGCTGGTCGATAGAGACTCCATGCACAGAAAAAGATTCATCATTACAGGTAGTTATTCGAAAAAATGAATCTTTGAAGATATTTGTTGAAACTCACTGAAATTTATTGCTTTTTTCTGGTCATGGACTCCGGTAGCTAACACTATGGAGTAACCCATGGAAAATTTTAATTGTGTTGAATTTGCACACCAGCTGCTCGGTTCAGTTGGGTATCAGAATGTACAGTCACAAGCCGAGACACTGATTTCTGCATCTAATGATGGATTACTGATCCAGTCGCTTGTCGATGTATTCATCGAGATTGAGAGAAAAATCGGTCTGAATGAGCAGGTCAATGACGTTGCAGTTGCAATCATTAAGGTCTTGTCCGGTAAAGTCCTGTTGAAAGCAAAAGAACTCATCGGTCATGGTAAGTGGAAGTTTGAAGCTCAAGGTCGTTTCAACATCCCCGAACATGAAAGGAACCTGCGTATGAAGGCTGCATCTGTTGTTGGTATAGAAAAATACTACACCCTCGGCTGGTTTAGAATCGCAGAGCTTGTCAAAGCGAGTAAGAGGTCTAAATCACCTGACCCGTTTAAAGAAATCGTTGATAACATTTCTTATACCATTAATCCTCATGATCCTGATGACTTTGAAATTTTTACTTGGTTGGTAAAAGCATATGTGATTAGAAATTCATTTTCCGCAGGACTGAAGAGAAAGATTAAGTTTGAACAGGTCGTTGATGCAGTTGAGTGTGAAGTCAAATTTGATAAAAAATTTATTGATAGACTTGAAAATAGCAATAGACCGGATGTTACCCTTTATAATTACATCGATTTTGAAACAATGGGTGTAGCTCCTTGTAATCGAAGAAATACCACTAATAAGAAAAGGGAACTTTCCACGACTATAAATAAACTCTGTTATTTTGGTATGATGGTTACTGATAAAATTGATCCTTATCTTGAAAAAGTTTCTCTGGATCAGCTTGATGAGTGTTTCAATGTGGTTTGCGAAATGCTTTATTTCAAGAATAGGCAGATGGGGTACTAACTATGCGATATTTTTGTAGTTCTTTGACAACGGCAACAATCATGCATCTACGGGAGTACTTCCCCAAGCTCAGCATCGATGTACTGCGGTCATTTCGCACCGATGGTCCTGAAACTTTGCGTTTAATCGAATCTGGTTTCGTACAGCCGAGTAACTATATTCTTGATTCCGGTGTCTGGGCTCTTCTGCAAGGTACACTGAAGCACAAAAGTAATGTTAAGATTTACGCCAAGTTTCTCCATCGCCGGAAAGGACACTTCAGATTCTACATGAACTTTGATGAAGTTTTCATGGATGAAGGAATGGAAGAGTTTGACGACAAGGCTATTGCCACCAACTTGAAGAATCAGATTTACCTCGAAAAACAGGGGCTGAATCCGGTTCCGGTTATTCATTCACTGGATGATGATGAAATCGATTACTATATCGAGCGTAAAAAGAAAAAAGAACACCTTGAAAATATTGAATACATAGCCATTGGTTCTACTCAGGCTAAGGTCAGAAAGGAAAGAAATAAACTGGTGAATGTAATTGATAAACTGTACTTCAACGGATTCAAGGTTCATCTTTTCGGAGTCGGTAGCTATGCGAACTTGACCGAATTGAAGATTTGATCATGTGATGCATCATCATTTGCACAGTGGGCCGCTTGTGGTCGGGTAGTGTTTCTCTCCGAACAGTTCAAACCGAGTCAGAAAGAACTGGATAATGGAATTACCAAGCAGGAGATAACCTTTTCGTTTCTTACTCATGATCAGAATGGAAACGAAGTTGAAGATTTCATTGGCGACCATAAGCATGGAGCTGCCGTTCTTGAAGAATATCAAAGTAAAATCCTTGATCCACTTGGCTTGGATGTAAAAACAATCGATGCCGAACCTGAATATAGGATTCTTGCCAATACCTATTACTTCACCGAATTGGCGAATATCTTAACTGAAGAACAGGTTAATGCAGGTGTTACTTTCGATGAATGGTAGGATACAATCAGATAATATTTTAAAGTTTATATCATTATATTAAATGGTTGTGTTCTTTTCTTCGGTTGACCGAACTTGATTGGTTGTCATGATGGTTCGGTTGACCGAATTTTCCCATCGGCTACTGATGTAGGTTTTATTGGTATTGAACGGTAACAAGCTTCATCAACCGGTGCTTCTAAATATGTTACTGGAATTCGATGTGTCATGAAAATACAAATATAATTATTACAGAGAGATGAGTATGGTTCTTCGGTTGACCTGATTTTCTGGTAGATTTACAGGAACCTGCGACATCGTTGGTATTTTCAATTAAATTTAAAGAAATGAATTTATTTTATAATATCTATCAATTTTTGTTTTTTTGATTGTTCTCAATGAGGTAGATGCAGATGAAGCCTGTAAATTGGACAGGATTGAAATATCTCAGAGCAGTTGTTGGCGAATACGTGAATGAATCTATGGTATCTTTACTGGTTTCTGAATTTTTATTTGTGACAGTACTGGAACTCTGCCGTTCAAGATTGATATCAATTATTTAAAATGATTATCTTATTATCTGGGTGGTGACACTTTAGGGTGTCCCCCCCAGTATATAAGGGCAAAAGATTTTGATTTTTTTAATAAAATTAAACGTTTACAAAAGAATCGGTTTTCAAAATGGATTGATTTTGATTTTTAATAACTAATTGAAATTATAATATTTTTTACAATATCCGATGTAATGAAAATCAATGTTTTTGATTTTTACCCAAAAATGATTTTTACCCTGTTTCTAAATAGTTACTATGGATTTTTGAGGGTGTATTCCTTTTGATTTCCAGTAGTCGAAGTGGCAACTATTGATCCTTCTTTCACCGCAATATCAATGTGACTATTCGCTGTACTTGTAGCGATTTCTTTTCCATTGTCCTGCTTGCTCAGTTCATTGATTTTTTGGGCCAGTACCTTTTTACTACTCGCTTTGCCACCGAGAGCTTGTATTGCCTGAACTACAGTTGAAGTCTTGTTCTGCTTCGTTGTCGCTGAAGCTGGTTTGAATCTGAGGTTTACGAGGTCCAGTTCCAGTTCATCTTGTAAAGCAAAGTTACGGGATTTCCTGTTGTTAAATTTATATGTATTCTTGGATTTACTCAGCTCCCATGTATTCGGACTCCAGTCACCGATGGCACTTGCACCTCTACCTCCTCCGGGGCCTCCTTCTCCTGTAATTTTTGCATGGTGGTGGATCAGCAGCGGGGTTACTTTTTCTTCATCACAGAACATCGAAACACTATCCAGAACCTGTCTCATTTCATCGTTACTATTCTCATTCTTTTCATGGAAGCTTATCAATGGGTCGATTATTAAAATATTTGCACCAGTATTATGGATGGTTTCTCGAATGACATTCAGAAATGCTTCTTTTTCAACATTGCCAGTTACTCGTATGTCGTCACCGACTCCAAGGAAGGAAATTTTCTCTCTGAGGTCATTATCATGGATAACGTAAGATGGTCTGATCACCTGCAACCTGTTTTTCATACCTACCAGTGCGTTTTCAGATTGGACAAACAGTACCTTGTGTTCTCCATGGATTTGGAATTTATCCAAGAATAAGCGAGGTTGAAACATGGAGTTGACCAAATCCATAGCAATCTGAAGTGTCATCACCGATTTACCAACACCACCAGAACCAGTAATGAGAAGCGGTTCACCAACGGGCCATACGTTGTCGATGATGAACTTGAAATCCTTTGTTGAGTTTACAACATCAAGAGCATTGAAGGTCCTATACTGTTTCGGTGGAGGCTGAGTTTTTGCCTGAGCGGGTGTTTGAGCAGAAGCGGTTAGTTGGGGATTATGATTAGCCTCTATGTACTGCTGCGCCTGACTCAGTTCTCTATCGAACCAATCCTGTCCAGCTTCACGGCTCTTGGAACCGATAGGATATGTGTCATAGATGTGCTTGATTATTCCGGTATCATACCCTGCACCAACCAAAGCGTTCATCACTGTCATTGATGGTTCTGATCGTTGTCCTTTGGGGTAGTCAGTCTGGATCATCTGTTTAACATCATTAGAAAGCTTAAGCTGTGTAATATCAGTATTGGTCATAATTGTCTGGGGCTGGGTATTGGTGGTTGTGTTTTGATTCTGTGTTGGTGACGTTAACATCTGTTTCGGGGTTTTCTTGTGTAAACTGTAATCCAGTAGCCATTGAGGTGGATCAACTACAGGTACTGGATTTTCGACTGTGTATGGTTCTCTTGTTTCTGGATGGAGTGATCCGGGACAAACAACAAAACCTTTAGCTACTTTGACATCGAACGGTTCTGATCCTGTTCGATTTATGTAATCTCTATTATCTGTGGGATATTTATAATAATGATGAAACCTATTCCCTTCGCCTCCCGTTCTGATTGTCAGTGTTTCAGGGATAGGTGGGACATCATTATCTTTACACCATTTTTCAAAATTTTCCTGATGGTCAACATCGAGAACCATTATTCCGCTTGCAGGTCCACAGGCAATTCCTGCTCGTTCTGGATAGTATTCAGCACGATCAAAGTTATTTTTTTTATATGACCACTGAGTCCAGTCGGTGAAGCGAGGTTTTTTGAAAACTTTAGATTTCGTACCCGGAGTAGGAAATCCTCCTTCAAGAGGAATGATCGAATATGTTTGTGAAAGAAATTCGAAGATGTCGAGGCGCTGGTTATCAGATATGTATTTTGAGTTTCTGATAAGATTGAGTGCTGCTTCTGCTGTAAGTTTCATATTCAGTAATCCTGTAAAAGTTGTTCAACTATATTGGGTACAAAGAATATCTGAAACCGATGCTGTAGGCAAACAAGTTTCGGAAGAAAATTGAGTACTAAAAGAAATATTTTAACTCTTTTTGTTGCCGTTATAGCCTGACATTACTTAAAATCTAATAGAGATATTAAAAGTTAATGGTGAGAACTTTTGCAGAAGGAGGGCGTATGAACCGAATAGTGACTGTTTCGAAAGGAGTAGTCATCAAGATCATTAAGTCCAAAGTTGCCAAAAAGATACTCAAGTCAATTTTAATCGTTCTTATCAATGAGAAAATTCGTTGAGTGTCTGGGAGGGAGGTACTTTTCGGAGTATCTTCTTCTTGTTTTATTTTTCTGTCCCTTCCTGAATTCTATTGTGAACGGCAAGATCGTCAGCCTGATTTCCCGTCATCTACTCTGAACTAATATAGATATTTTCCTTCAAGGAACCAATGTACGTTTTCATTGAGAATCGTACATTCCACAGTTCATCCATAAAAAATCTACGAACTTGAACGGGTTACAGGCGAAGTTGAAATTTCAGTTTAAGCCGTGCCGTTTTGAATGGTTGGTTTTACCATAATACCAATAAATTCGTACATTAAGGAGGGGGAAATGAAAGTTGAACCGATTACTTCGATGAAGGATGTTAAAAACATTAAGCGGCTACTGCAGGATCATCCAAGGAACCTGTTGTTGTTCATTATGGGAATCAACTCAGGTCTGAGGGCACAGGATATTCTGACCCTTCGAACAGTAGACCTACTGGACAAGAAAGTGGGTGACCGGATCGTAGTTACAGAGAAGAAAACCGGGAAGCAGAATGTTGCGATCATCAATAAGGAAATCGCTGAATCGTTTCAGAGTTATCTTGAACACTACGAACCTGATGAAGACCAGTTCCTGTTCCAGAGTCGTAAAGGAAAGAACTATCCTATCACGACCTACAGGGTTACCGGATTACTGAAGGAGTGGACCAGTGCAATCAACCTGAAGGGAAATTACGGTGCTCACAGTTTGAGAAAAACGTTCTGTTACCACCAGAGGGTTCATTTCGGGGTTTCATGGGAGTTGTTGAGCAAGCGTCTCAACCACTCCAGCCCAAGTGTTACCCGAAGATATATCGGGGTACAGGACGAGGAAGTCGAATCCATCCTCCTCAATAACATTTAATGCTGCTTCTATGGAGTGTCTGTATACACAGTATATGGGTACTCCTTTTCTTTTTTAATTCGCTGATATAAAAGGGGAGTACACATGAGTGTCCATAAACGTGGTAACAGTTATTTCGTCAGATACCGGGATCAATCTGGAAAACAGAAGCAGAAACATTTCGGTGTCGGTAAAGCTGGTAAGAATCAGGCTGAAGAATTTGATCTTCAGGTCAAGCTTGCCAAAAAGAAGAAGCAGCAGACGGTGATGCTGTCGGAGTCGGATGTGTATTTAGAAGAACTGGTTGATCTATACCTGAAAGATTACGTTGCTACTGGCAAAAGTGCAGAACAGGCCAAGAACGTAAAGCTGATTCTGAAGAATAAGGTCTTGCCACATTTACCCCACAAGAGTGTTGATCGACTGACCTACTCGGACATGCTGAATATGCTGGATCACTATCCAAAGTTGTCCCAGACCACAAAGAATAGGTACTTCGCATATCTCCGTGCGGTGTTTAACTGGGGGATCGACCACGAATATACTACTGTGAATCCGCTCCAGAAATGGAAGATGAGCAAAGAAGCACCCAGACAGTTCGTGATCACCGAGAAGGAGCTTGCAAATCTCATCAAGCACAGCCCGCCGCATTTGAAGTTGTCCATCCAGTTGACGTTCTATCTGGGGCTTAGACCGGGAAAGTCGGAACTGTTTAAGTTAAAGTGGGATGATGTTGACTTCGAGAACAATAGGATTTCCGTATTTGCTACCAAGACGAAGCAGAACCGTATCATCCCGATACCTGATGTGTTACTCCCGATCTTGAAGAGGGCGCAGCGCAAAGCTGAAACTGAATACGTTGTCGAGTACAAGGGCAAACCGGTGTTGCGGGTCTCAACTGCTTTGAAGAATGCGAAAGAGAAAGCCGGTATCACCAAGTCGTTCAGGTTGTACGATCTCAGGCACATGTATGCCACCCTGATGATGAATAAAGGTGCTGACCTTGCTGCGGTGAGTGCCATGCTTGGTCACAGTGATGTGTCCTTGACTGCCAATACCTATTATCAGGCAATGAGTTCTGAAAAGACCAGAGCTGCCAATCTGTTGCCTCGGATCGATGAAGATACTGATGCAGCGGAGCGGTTCCAGAAGAAGATGAAAAAGAAGAAGGGGGACGCTGCCGTTAAAACTCGGAAGAAGAGGAAGCTTACCGATGTTGGGTATGTTGATAATGATTGATGATTTGACCTTGAATCCATGAAAAAACAGTAGAAGGCAATATGCTTGATTTTTCGAGAATATTATATGTGATTCCTATTCATGATCCGATGCCTGAGATGGATACATTTTTCCAGGGATATAGTTATGGCATCTTAAGATATCATCAATTTATATATAGTGCCTTAAGCTGTCCAGCTAGTGTTCATGATTATATTTTTAGTAAAAAAATGTGCGCAGTTAATTCAATGCAAGGTATTAATTATCATGCAATCGTGCCAATAGAAAAGGACTATATTACAAAAAGCAACGTACTTGAGCATTTCTTTACGGTTGTTTTTAGTACTGCCGAAACTTATGAGGCTGCTTGTGCCTTTTGTGAGAACAGTAATTATGATGTTTTACATGTAACCTCTTTTGATGGAAGAGATAGTTCTGTATTACATTTTGAAGAATTTAACGATAAAAAAATACAATCTTATATAAAGAGAAATTATAAAAAATATGGATCGATTCTAGATGATATCACCAGAAAGTTTTTAGATCGAAATATTAAAAAACTACGATGTCATCCTTCGACTACAGTCCCTGTTGAGTTGAGTAGTCATAATATAGTTGTCCCAAGCGCAATGGTGTTTAAGCGTCTAAAATATAAGTGTCGACAAAGTGATGTTGAAGTGCGAGGCGAAGATTCTATCTATACTAGAGAGATCGTTAAACTTAATAATGAAATAAGAAAAGTTAGAAAACGCTTTTTGGATAGTTCGCAGAAGGTTTTTCCAATATCGATTGACTGTATACTCGAATTTCCAGGTGGCTTTGAGATGACGCCGAATGGTGGAAAAATTATGAAGGTTAAAGCTGCCGTTTATGAAAAAGAAATCGGATTAGCCTACAATAAATTTATAAAACTTGAAAATAAGCGACGTAGCTACTCACACCATATCTCATATGAAGAATATGTTGAAAATTTAGGTGATGAAGAATTTAAGAAGTTAGAACAAATGCGGATTGCTGAGTTGGAATGCTATACAGCAGCTATTTCTGTTATGGCATCGAATTATATTGCACCAACAATTAGGCTTTCCCCAGCTATAAGAAATATTAGCTGGGATTTAACCCGATTAAAAGGTTGTGCGAATGCAAGTAGTAATGGAAGAAAAATCTTTAAAATGAGTAGTATTGTAGATTCAGTTCAAAAGGGACTAGACGAAGCTATTCACCATGAATTGCGAGAGCTGATACGTACTAGCACTCGAGTTAAAATTATTTGCGATTATCCTATAGAATGGATGCGAGTTAATGACCTGCCTTTAATGATCAGCAAAAATACTAGTCGACAATATCCAGTTCCGGGTAATGTTTTCTTGCAAAAAGCTCTTCATTCAGAGCATTTTATGTTATATCCCCATGATCTCTATAAGATTACAATTATACGATCTTTTAAAGAAAATGATAAAATCAGACACGTTCTTGAAACAGCAGTAAAAGGGTGGGGGTATTCAAACTTAGATATAAATATTGTGGATGTCTCTTCTGAGAAGGAATTCATTGATGCAATGAATAGCCAAGATTCTAATGTTCTTGTTCTAGATTGCCATGGATTTTATGATGAAATTTTAGGAGCTAGTTATTTAAAGTTTGGTGATGACAACGTAGATATTTTTTCACTACGTAAAAGAATTAAGGTACCTCCAATTGTTTTATTGAGTGCCTGTGAAACCTTTCCTGTTAATGGGAGGCATGCGAATATAGCAAATTCATTTTTAGCCTGTGGAGCTATTACAGTTATAGGAACTTTTTTGGAGGTTAATGCGGTTTGTTCTGCTGCAATGATTGCTAGATTTTTATTTAGGATTGATATGTATATTCCAGTGGTCGCTGATCGTATGGATCGAATGTTAACTTGGCTAGATATTGCATCAGGGATGTTCAGAATGGTTTATGCTTATGATCTTATTACATGTCTTTTTAAGCATTTTAAATGGAAAAACTATGAATTGGAAATGAATCTTAGAATGCATGCCAATACGCTAATTAATTCCGAGAATAAAGATTGGTATGACTTTTTGCTTATATCTATAGCGGAAGAGACTGGAGTTGATTTGAAAAACATTAAAAGCGTTTTAGATGAAAAGTACTTGTGGTCAGATATAATGTCATATGTTCAAGTTGGTGCTCCAGAGAAAATATTTATTATGAATAAATCGCTAAGAGCTATGGGAAACAACTAATTTATGAGATGTAAGAGTCCTGCCTGATCTGACAGATTTCAAAAAGTGTGGTACACCAACTTTCCGATTTCCAGTACCAGCCACCAGATATTTAGAGATGGTTTTCTTTGGAACGTCATTGGGTTTTATGCGCAGAACTCTGCGTCTATTTCACACTGGTGTTTCTGGGTACTACTGCACCGCCAGCTCCACAACTTCAACCCCGGTCACTGGATTCCTGAAAGCTACTTCATTGGCGATCCAGCGTATCTGGGACTTCAATATCATTCTTCCATTTTCTGAGTCTACCGATCCGGCAGTTTGCTCCATCAGGTATGACTGAATTAGGTTTCTGCGACTGGTAGCCCCGACTTCCATGTTCAGTATCTGGTTTTCTTCAAATTCATAAACAGTGGACAGTTTCAGGCTGCGCCCGTCCTTCAATTTAACCAGAAAGGTTTCTACGTAATTTGATGGATCAGGAGTTTCACTGGTTATTGAGATCGTTCTGGTTACAGGCGAGTAAGTGATCAGCTGGAATCCTTTTCTTGTGTTGATTCCGATTTCGGTGTCATTGAGGACTACTGGCACAGATTGGGATTCAGCTGCTGTTGCCAGTACAAGCTCCAGAAACTGTTCTCTGGTGGTGAAAGATATTGTTTCATCGATGGTTGTTGCTCCTGCTGTGTTAGCCATTAGGATACAACTCAAGATTAATGCTATTAGAATTATTGATTTTATGATTTTCATTTGATTTCTCCTGTGACGGTGAAGTTCGGTTGACCGAAGAATTTTGGTGGAGTTTTGGTCCGTATAATCATGAACAGACTTATCTTATTTTAGCTTTTCATAAAAAGTAGCAAAGAAGTTCAAGTGTCCCTTGCCAACCAATTTGGCACCTCCATAATGGATGCAAATTATAGGAGGTATTGATGAGCGCACAATGGATTGGTTTTATACCTGAACATATAAAGGACAAGGCTCAAAGGGCGTTGAAGCAAATTGAAAATAGGCCGGGTATAGGCTGGAAGAAATTACGTCGTCTTCAAAATTGTTATTCCTTCAAATTGAATCATAAGTTCAGAATGTTGTGGCTGCAAGGAGATCAAATCGTAATTTGTAATCACGATACATACGAAAATAGAATTAATTCTAGCCGCTAAGGAAGAGTCAGAATGCAGCTAGTATTTAATTGGCACATAACTGATCGTTGCAACTATTCTTGCCATTATTGTTTTGCTTCATGGAACAAGGGTAAGGAGATTTGTCACGAACCTAAAAAAGTAGATATCCTATTATCCGAGTTAGCTAAGGCAGATATCTTACCTGAGTTACAGCCTATTACTGGCAACTCAACTTCTTCTATACGCATTAATTTTGTAGGAGGAGAACCTTTGTTTTTCGGTAATAAAACTGTTGCAATCGTGAAACGAACTGTTAATGAGTTCGGGTTTACTGCTTCTGTTGTTACGAACGCTTTCTATATCGAAAAACATATTGAAATAGTTGATGATCTGGAAATTATAGGAATATCGATTGACTCCTTGTCCAAGAAGACTAATCGGAAAATTGGTCGGAACTCTCAGGGGGGAAGAACAATACTTGAAGCTGATCTAGAGAGGATAGTGACGCGAATAAGAGAAAGAAAACCAAGCATTAAAATAAAATTTAATATTGTTGTAAATACCTACAACTGGAATGAGCAGATTGTCGGAAGGTTAATTTCGTACACCCCTGACAGGATTAAGGTGTTTAAACAAATGCCTTTTGGCTCTAATATTGGAATATCAAATGACATGTTTGTTGAGTTTTTAAAGCAAAATTTAACAACATGGCATGGACTTTGTGTAGAAGACAATGAAGATATGATTGAAAGTTATTTAATGATTGATCCATCCGGTTGTTTTTTTCAAAACGGTCAACATCATGTCTACAAATACAGCCAGCCTATATATGAGGTTGGGTTAAAAAGTTCATTAGCTGAAATCAAATTCGACCACAATAAATTTACAAAGCGATATGGAGCGTATTCAAATGCAAAATGAAGGGATAAGTATTAATAACTTATTAAGAGAATTGGGTTATGATCCGAAGTATTACTCACAGTGGTTGCAAAATATCCTTCAAAAAAAAGAAGATTTTAAAAAAGATTACATACTTACACCTCGTAAAACAGAAGGACGCGACAAAGCTACTGAGACACTGGTTAGATATGGAGCAAAAACTCTTGTCGATAATCTTTGTTTTTTGAAGCCTTACACTCGTATGTTTCCCAGAAACGTTAAGGATGTGAATAATGATGCAGATTTTATGATGTATCAAAATCTTCGTGACGGAGAGTATGACTACATCCATGATGAAGTAATTAAACACAAAAATAAATTGCTTAATCATAAAAAAATGAACGACAATGCTCTTGCAGATCTAGAACCTTTTTATGCCGCATTAGACAGCACCGAAAAAATAGATTTGAAAACTCAGTCATTAAGAGAACTGATGAATAAATTTCGTGGTGGATTTGAAATTTATGAACACAACCCAAACGAACTAGCATGCTGGCATGATATTATTAAACTTCAAGAGCAACTTGATGAAAATCCGGACAATTGTTTGTTACACAGAAAGTTGGCGGAAGTTTGGTACAACCTTAATCAATATGATGAAAGTTTGGAGCATCTTGATGATTGTCTTGAGCTATCCCCAGAAGATGGTATTGCGTGGGCAATACGTGCAAAGATTCTACTTGAGCAGTTAGAAGAAAAAAAAGAATCTCACAAGTTGGCTTACTACGATCAAGATTCATCTCCATATTCTTCTTCAATGACTCGTTTTAATATTGAACTGATTTTACCTGAAGATTTTTGGCAGCCTACAACTGATAATGACCTGTGCATCCCGTTTGTGGATGCAGCATTCAAAGCTCTGCAATTTTGGCCCACTGATGAACTAACAATGGGGTGTGTTGATAATTGTTCTAACTATTGTGGGAATTATTGCGGTTGCATTTGTGAAAATTATTTATGGCTTACAGATGAAGCCCCAGATTGTGACATATCTATTAGCCGTGACTTTTTATTTTTTCATCTTGTTTTAAATATAAAAAAGAAAGATCTCTCCAGAAAGCAGATGCAGTATATGCTAGACCTTTTAAGAGAATTCCAATCTCCGAATACTCTCAATTCATTTCCAATATTGAACTTTAAGCAAGGCTCTCCAGAAGCTACTAAAAGGGTTTTATTTCTAATCAAGCTGACACAGTTGATCAAACTGATTTCCACAGAAGAGTACAATTCACTTTTGGAGTCTTTTGTTCAAGATTTTATAAAGGATAAACGTCATGCCGGTCGAAATATAGAGATGTTGACAAGATCGATAATTTCTCATGATTTCTGGGAGTATCTCGGTCCAGATGAATTCTCTCGTTTACATGAAAGACTGTGGGATTACGTAAAACAAAGTGAGCGTGATGACCGGTTCAGTTCAATTTTCAGCCATGCTTGGCGGAGTATACATGACCCATTGACAGAACCAACGTTGATATACCAACAGTTTAAACACAAGTTTATGTTGAAGTCTTGGCAAGCTGATTGGGGACCCCAGTTCCCAGATTATTCTCCAGAAGAAGTAGCGCTGGCTTTTGCAAAAGGAGCCACTAAATCTTTTTCCAAGAAAGAATCTCTGGCACATTTGTTAGATGAAAGTTTGTTGTTCAACACAAAAGTAGACGAACTACCACCTTCGTTCCGTCAAACTATTTCATTACTTGCTTTGCTCGAATACAATCTTACAGGTAATGAAACGGCGAAGGATTTAATTGGCAAGTTAGTAGATAATCCTGATATCTTATGCAGTTGCTTCTTTTCAGAAAATGCATATTTGGTCGACTTATTTGATGAATTCTGGTCCCACCCAAGTGTACATCCTGAAGCAGTAAAACCTGAAGCTTTATTTAAAGCAATTCGTTCAATAGTTAATCAAAACAGTTGTAGGTATGTGAGTCGCTAGCGAAATGTTGGCGGCCCAACTTTGATGCTAAACTTCATCATGTTGGTATTCCCAAAAAAAAGTACATTCATGTCAACCATATGCCAACCTGAGTTAAAATAAATGAGCACTTACTTTCAATTGCACTCAAAATAAGATCAATTAATTCAACTATTTAAATACAATAAACAGGATTCCTAATCCTGATGCCGCAGGTTCGATTCCTGCCGGGGTCACCATCTAATACAAAACTAGTATAATATTAAAGGGTTAACTCATTTTCTGGGTTGGCCCTTTTTTGCGTTTATTTGCGGGTTTTTTGGTGTGCTGCCAACCTTTGGTGCCAACCTGGGTTGGTGAGCGTGTTAAATGAAATTGATTGTGATAATTAATATCTATTGAGCTTGTGTGATTCGGTTGACCGAAGTTGTTCATGTGTAGGGTTAAAGGGGTGAATTAAACCCTCGCTACCCAGTTGAATTTTATTAATAAGAAATATACTTATTTTGGCGATACTTGAGCTGCCTTTATTTATTGGCAGACCAGTGTTTGGGGTTAATTTATTGTGTGAGGTTTGAGTATGACGTATCTTTATCGATTAATTTTAATTCTATTGATTCTCAGTATAGCTGCATGTGCATCACATCCATTAGGATTATCTGATGATGAATGGGCAGGACTCACTACTCAGCAAAAATTTGAGGTTAAAGAAAAACAAGCTACTTTGGACCTTAAAGCTCGTGAATTGGCTATTGAAAGAGAGAAGAGATACTACGAAGAGAAACGACTAGAGCGCCAAAGAGAGAAGGAGGTTGATATAGCCAATGGCCTAATAGCTGAATTCTATCCCGAACGATATGCTTGTTTCGGTGGAGATAAGTGTCGTAATAGGCGTAATGTGGATATAAATGAATTCATAATTCCATTGTATGGTTTATCGAATGTCGATTATGTGCAAATTTATGCAGATGACCGCGTCGGAAATAAACATGAAGGAGTAATGGGGGTTAGTGCTGATCGTTTTAAAGTTCAAAGTATGGATTTATCAAAAAGGACGAAATGGTATCAGGTGTTCGTAGGACGTACTGCAAGAAATATTGTTTTACATGCTGAAACAGATGATGAAATTCGTGTGTTTAGGGTGAAGGTGTTCGGATCACGTATTGATGGTTCTAAAATTAATTATAAATTTTTAAAATAAAAAAGATGGAGAATATGGAATGAGGAATGTTTTTTTGTTGGTGTTAGTTGTTTTGTGTTTAGTTGCATGTGGTTCAAGTTTAGATGTTCCAGAATTAAATGGTAAGTGGCAGGCTACTAAGGCTGAAAAGTATGGAAAGTGGAAAGAGATAAAAAATTATATGATTGTAGAATTTGATACCAAAAATTCAAAAGCAATTATAATGCCTGATGATCCTGAAATACAAAAAAGTCCTGAATTACAAAATATATGGAAAGCCATTTGTAAATTAGAAGTTATTAAAGAGAAGAAAGTTAATAATAGTGAGGACGTCTTCCATATTAAGACAACGGAGCTAAAGGATGGAAAGATAATATTAGATGGTTTGGTTACAATTAAATCTGCTGAGTCAATTGTTTTTCAGGAAAATAGTAGTGGAAATAAAGTTTTTTTTGTTAAAATATAAATAAGTTATAGGTTTAGTTTACTATGAATAAGAGTGTCCTTGACAGTAGTGCAAACGCTATCTGTTTATAGGTAAATTTACTTTTCTTCACGGCAAACTCCTTACTGTGACAATAGGTTGGTAATTGGCCCAGCTTGTTGGGTAGACGTCATTGATGGTTTAAAAATTAATTATATTATAAATTGGTAATATTTATGCGTTGATAAATCTAGATTTGTTGATTTTGGGTAGTGATAGATATAAATAAAAATCATTATTTATAGGGAGAAAAATGTCTGAAAGATCAAGGAAAATTTTAATTATTCTTGTAGTATGTGTTGCATCATTAACAGTTATTTGGGGCTATAAACAATACACAAAACCACCAAAAGCTTATACCATAAGGGAGATCTTGCAAATGCACCAGTGATTCAATTCTTGTTATATGTTGATTGTATTGTTAATGAGTATGGTAAAGAATTGAGTATGATATTTAGCCTTAAACGATTTATCAATTTATCCTTTAGGTAGTCCTCCTCATCTATAGGAGGACTACTGAGGCTATGAAGCCATTCTCAGTTTACACATTTGAGTGTGTCACCAATGCCCTTTTGGGCTGTGAATTGTTCTAGCTGATAAGTCACTAGCTAGTTTCTGAGGTGTGAATGATCACAGAACACTGGTGGAGGGAGTTTCTTTTGTTTTTAATACTATATTTATTGCTTCTCTCGCACTCCACCAACACACCACATACTGATCCACAGAATCATCAAAAAATCCAAAAGATAATCAACCCACCCCAGTGACCAAATCAAACCAATCAGGATAACCTTCAATTTTCATTATTATTTAACAATTTGAAATTGAAGGAGATTTGCTGATGGTAATCTATTGCGATCCACTGTTTCGGATGGTCTATTCCTATACCCGGAAACAGGCGATTGAAGACGGGAACCTGATCGATGTGACCGAACAGGCAAAGCAGACCGGATTCAAGGTTCCAGTGGCTGTTTCTCTGAACCGTTACGAAAGATACGCCTTATAAGTTAATATTCAATAGGCAACAAAAAACGTCCGATTCTCATAAGAGAACCGGACGTTAAAAGGTCTTTTAAGACTTACAGAAACAGACTACCAGCGGGGGCGTTCTACTCTGGGCTTGGCTTCGTTAACCTTGAGGTTACGACCACCAAAATCTTTACCGTCAAGAGCGTCGATAGCATCGAGAGCGCCGTTATCGTCCATTTCTACGAAACCGAAACCACGGGGGCGACCGGTATCACGATCTTCGACGAGTTTTACTGAAACAACTTCACCGTATGCTTCAAATGATGAACGGATTTCTTCTTCAGTAGCGGACCAAGGCAGATTACCGACATAGATGTTTTTAGACATTCAAAATTCTCCAAAAAAAGTAAAAAAGTATATTAGTGCCCGTGCACCAAAAAAAAGAAGCCGTGTACAAGATGCGTACTCGGCTCCTCGATAGACATGTTTAATTTAACCAGCGCTAGTCACAGTTTGACCGTGCCTTCACGGGTACGGCTGGTGTTTGATTAAAAATAAATCCTCTATTTCTGAATAAAAGTCAAGCAATAGTGGATAAAAAAGTGTGTTAGCTGCCCTCATAATAGATTTTTGTTGTGTAAGATATTGAAAAAGTGTGAAGTATTTATTTCAGAAAATTCTACCAGACCACACCCCAGCACTGATCCACAGAATCACCAAAAAAATCAACCCACCCCAGTGACCAAATCAAACCAATCAGGATAACCTTCAATTTTCATGATTATTTAACAATTTGAAATTGAAGGAGATTTACTGATGCATGGACTTGACGATTCACTGTTCAACGTAATCTTTTCCTATACCAGAAAGCAGGCAATCGAAGACGGAAATTTAATCGATGTGACCGAACAGGCGAAGGAAACCGGATTCAAGGTTCCAGTGGCTGTTTCTCTGAATTTGTATGAAAATTACACCCCATCCACCGGGCTTGAAGGCGAAGGGTAGAGTGTATCATGGGAGCATGGAAGGGCATCTACGCATCCAAGTTTACCATGCGCCGATTGGCGTATGCAGGATAAACTTGGATGAGCAGACTGATAAACCGGATCAGAGCAGGATCAGGGCGGTTTCAGTTTTTATAGATTGGGATGAAGATTCAGGCCTCTGAAAACATCTGGCTGCGGCGTCGTGAAAGTGGTTTCCTTACTTCTTCTGTCCGGGCCAGATCAACCAGATGAGGCTGAATCACCAGCAATGACTTTCATCGCATTGATTCGGTATAAATTTCCACCCGGTTTCGGCCGTTTTCTTTGGCAGCGTAAAGAGCCAGATCAGCATGCTTGAGCAGGATATTCATATCCGTGGTGGAGTCATCCAGTATGGCAACTCCGAGGCTGACCGTAAAATCAACTTTTTGTCCATCCGGAAGTTCAACAAAAGCTTGCTCTAATGCCACGCGCAGCCGCTCTGCCAGAAGAGTGGCTCCGTTAAGATCTGTTTCGGGAAGTCCTACTGCAAATTCCTCCCCGCCGAGGCGTCCGATAATATCCACATCACGCAAGACGTTTTTTGCAGTTGATGCAATGCTCTTAAGCACCATGTCTCCAACATCATGACCGTATGTGTCATTGACAACCTTGAACTTGTCTGCATCGAACATAACAAGGGAGAATGGTCTGTTGTAGCGAATGCTCCGTTCCATCTCGCGGTCTATCAACTCTATGAAATAACGGCGGTTGTGGAGTTTTGTCATGTCATCTGTGGTGGCCATGCGCCGCAGTTGTTCTTCCTTTTCTCTGGATTCGGTTACGTCCCAGTTCACTCCAATCAAAAATTCGGGTTTGCCTTCGTCATCCTTTTCGATGAGCGCAGCTGCCTTGATATGCCTGATTTCACCGCTGGGCCATAAAACACGAAATTCAGATTCCCAAAAACCGGTGTACTCTGCCGCCTGCTGCAGGGACTGTTCTGCCTTTTGCAAATCATCAGGATGAACCCGGCTCTGCCATGCTTCATATATTCCGTTGAAATCGCCCGGAGCCAGACTGTAAAGTCTGAACATCTGATCGTCCCAGGTCAGCGCGTTGTTTTGTATATTCAACTCCCAGACACCGATTCCCCCGGCTTTAGAAGCGAGGGTCAGGCGGTTGGCATAGTGTCTAAGCTCCTGCTCAAGGCGTTTACGTTCCGTGATATCGCGCAGGCTTCCCACTGCAAGATATGAATCTCTCAGTTTGAATGAAGTTACCGAACGCTCAACATGGAATATCTCGCCATTTTTACGGACCGCAGGCATTTCCTTTACTGATCCGATAAGTGCGCCCTGACCGGTCTGGGCAAAAGTCTTCATGCTGTTACTTATCTTGTGCAGATCTTCATGCGGCGCAATAAGCGGGTGGAGCTTGCGGCCTATGACTTCCTCCGCTTTCCAGCCGAACATTTGTTCGGCCGCGGAATTCCAGAATGAAATACTGTCGTTTACGTCCACAACAATGACAGCATCGTAGGATGCTTCAGACATCGCCCTCATCTTTTCTTCACTGGCCCTTAGTTCCTCTTCGGCAAGTGCGCGTTCGGTAACGTCGAGAACCGTTCCCATTGCGTGTTGCGGAGAACGCTTGCTGATGAGGCAGATTGTTTCGCCACGTTCCTGAACGTGACGGATCTCCCCGTTGGGGCGGATGATTCTATGGTCTACCAAATAATCGGCGCATGCGTCCGTAGACGATTGAAATGTCTCGTAGACCATTTCTCTGTCGTCCGGGTGAACCATTTCCAGAAATCTTTCAAGCGTGGGGACAAAAGAATCCTTGTCTACTCCGAAGATTCGGTAGGTCTCATCCGACCACCAGACTTCTCCGCTGGTATGGTCCAGTCTCCAACTGCCGAGATGTGCAATGGACTGGGCCTGATTCAGGTTCTGTTGAATTGACTGGATGGCGAAGTCCCGTTTAACCGCGCGGTAGGTTCCAAAACTGGTCGCGGCCAGAAGCAGTCCCAAAAGCGTGTGTATAACTGCCGCCATGCGGGGAATGGCAGTCCATCCTCCGCGCGGTACAGCGGCGATAACCCAGCTTCCTGAGGGAAAGGTCACAGGCATGTGTATCGTGCCTTGTTTAGAGAAGAGATCCGGCGGGCCGAAAAATACATTTCCATTATTACCGCGTCCGTCTACTCCGCGGATTGCGATATCAAGACCTGACTCATTAATGTCTACAACTTCGAAAAGCTTATTAACATCGATAACTGAAGAGACAATACCCCAGAATTTTTCTCCTTTATCATCTCGTACAAAAACCGGGGCGCGTCCAATCAGCCCGGTACCTCCCTGAACCAGTTTCAGGGGACCGGCAATAACCATCTCCCGGGTTTCCATGGCTTTCCTTGCCTGATCCCACTGGGCCGGCAGATTGCGGTAGTTGATGCCTATTACTTTACGGTTGCCTTCTATCGGATATACAAAGCGCATCACAAAGTCCGGCGCAGCGCCTAAATTTTTCAGAAGGTTATCTCCGGACAAAACCCCCTTGGCGTACATGGCGAATTTTTTCTGAGACTGGTCAGGGTCAATGGCAATATAGTTCGCCGTTCCCTGAACAAGAAGCAGGTTCTTTGTAATTTCTTTCTCCAGACGGGCCCTGAGCGCGGCAAGCTGCAGGGAAACATCCAACCTCTGGTCGTTCAGCTGCTGCTTTGAAAGCTGGCCTATCAGGAAGAAATCCAGTGCAAAAATGAAGATGAAAATGATAGTGATTCGGGGCAACACTTTTTTAAACAATATATACTCCATTAAATTGCTCGGCGTTCTGGGGCTCCGGCAATCATCTTAACGGGCCGTTTAAGCCTTGGGTGCCACAACCCCAGCCCGAAGACCGCTTCCATTTTTTCAGCAATTAAAATTCGAAGGAGACGCTGATGAGCATTAAATACTTCGAACAAATTTACTCCGATATTTAAAAACAAGCAATTGCTGATGGATTTTTATAAGACTAAATGTCGAAAAGCATAAATATTGGCATTTTTACCCCATGATATTCTAGCGGGGGCAGGGTAGTGCTCTGTGATTTGGACATATTCATCATACCCGAAATGGATCAGCCCGGTATCGGGATCAAACAGGCCGCCAGCGAAACCGAGCACAAGGTCATGTTCAGGATTGCTGTTATATACTCTTTTTCCGAAAGAATCGTGTAGAATCTCCTGTACATTATTTCCTGAAGAATCGGCAACAGTAAAAGATTTGGGAAGTTGGTAGGTTGTAAGAGGGGAGATGTACCAATAAAAAGCCCCAGAACTGAAGTACGGGGGCATTGTGGAGTGTAAAAAATGTTTTTCTCATATTATCCAAACTTAAGTTTGCAGGATAAACACTTGTCATTATCTTTTTTTAAATAGTAAAGTAAGCCAATTGCTAGCCATATAAATTCTCCCTTTGCTATCTCTTCATACAGAAAATAGTCACTTAAGATCAGCAAGAGAGAATATACAATCAAAAGAGTACCAACTGTC
>CAXXRF010000003.1:0-15000 GCA_963676495.2 Maridesulfovibrio sp.
TTGAACTCATAACCTGTTTTTTCATACTGCCCGATAACAAAATCATCGGCATACTCCTTGGACTCACGGAGCTTTGCATCCCAAGCAAAAGGATGGGTATAGGAATGAGAGGATGTCTCCACATTTTCCATTTCAAACAGATCTCTGGATTGCTCGACATTGAGAATGCTGCCACGAACTTCTGGATCAATCTCGCCGGCTATTACAGAAGCGGAATTAGGAAAATCGTAACGTGCGAAAACACGCTCCATGACTATCTCACCGCAATTCTTATTTTTATCCACTTCAGTATAACCCAGAAAACCGTCACCATCGATATGGGCGAAGGCAACACGCAAACCATTGAGAGTCGTTGGTGTCAGTGCCGGAACACCTTTTAAACCAAGTGACTGACGCAAAAATTCAAACGGGTCCAGATACCACTGCTTCAGATAGTTAATAGGATCCTGCCAACGAATGTACCCGTTAAGGGCATACCCTCCATCAGGGCCTGTAGCGACCATAGATCCTGTTGAGTTGCTGATTCCTTTCCGCTCCACAGAAACCCAGGTCTTTACATCCTCATCTATGGGAGAAATCTGCACATACTCCTCAGGAAAAACAGGCAGCTTTCTTTCAAAATTCATCCACTGTTTGTCTACATCCACATATTTGAGAGTCATGGGACTGTTGGTTGAGTTTCCTACACATGAAAAGCCTAAATTAGAATAGACTTCTTTAATTAAGGCAGGGTCGGCCAACTCCTGACTTTCATTGTAGTAGGCACCCAATGAACCGGCGATAACGACTTTTCTACCGCTCTTCTGCTGAGCGATTAGCCACCTCAGATACTTTTCTGGATCAGCCATGCTATCTGTCAGAAAAAAAGTCATGACCGCTCCAAAATCGGTCATGCTTTCTTCACCGGGGTATGCGAACTCTTGAATATCACGCAGCTCGTAGAGAAAACCAAGATAATTTAGGGGCATGGCAAACCCCTCCATAAAAAATTGATGCGTGAATCCTGATCCCCTTTACCATTGTAGAGCACCAGCACTTTACGCTTTATCTCAGCAGCAACAGCATCACGGGTTACCGGACCGAGAATAAAGGCAGACAGGATGAGCAGACTAAAAACAATCTGCGCTAACGAACACTTCATCAAGCGCCGGAGTGCTGACATAAGGGATGAATCCTTGTTTTCTGGAAAATTCACAAGCATTACTAATGGACTGGGCATCACCCGATGGTGCGTAATCAAGACTGAGAACAGTCAAATTAGGGTTTGTTTTTCGCGCCTGACCAGTTTTTGCAAGAAGGTACTCCCTATCCTGAACCGGGACACTGATTGCACTCTCTGCTCCTAGCTTCATTGAGCAGCTCAGCCCCTCAATCAGTAGAAAATCTAGGGAGAGGGCTGTACGGGCAACGATCTCAAAACCACGGTTCTGACAAAGAAGCAACTTGGGATATTGCTGCCGAATGGTGCGCACAAGCTCCACACAACTGCGTTCCGTTCCCTTGTATTTATCAGGGTCACGCCTTTGCATATCGATAGGAGAATCCAGTGTATCGAAAAACAGCCCATCATACCCCCGGGCCAATGCCTGCGGAATAATCCGTTCCAAAAGCATTTCATGCCAACGAGCATCACGCACATCAACAACCCAGGAATCCCAATTCTCGTTATACCTTGTCAAAAGACCAATATTACGAGCCTCCTCAAGATAGGGACTGTCGCCACCAAGCTCGCCGAGACTTACATAAACAAGCACCTTCCGACCCTGCTCACGCAAAGAAACAGGGTCCTGTCCTGATTCAGCTACAACACTCAGATCAAACTCAAGGAGCTCCTGCGTGCAGTCCGAACTGCCATAATAACAGGCCCAGGAAGAAATCCGAGCGGGATCACTGCCGAACGCAATCCTGTATCCGAACAGACTAAAACCGATCACAATAAGTAACGCGATTATTGCGCAGGTACTTCGGACATGGATTTTACCATTTCCGCAAGGCTTTCCTGGGCAACACTGTTCAATGACTCTGTGCATCCGAAAAAGCACCCTCCACTCTTGGATGAAGAAGAAGCCCAGAGAACCTTACCAGAGGATACATCAATCATTTTAAGGTTGATACCTACTGTAGGACTCTGGTTAACACCGCGCTTATACTGATATTCGGACACAGAGCCGTAGATTACTGTATCCACACCAAGTTTATTTCCTATTTTCTGCGCGACAATATCTTCAATCACATATTCAAGATCATCATCCTCACCTTTGACACGTTTGAGCATGTCAGTAGACTCCAGAAGATTGAATTTTGTGGATGAATATAATTCAGTGGAAAGAAGGTCACTAACCATACGTCCGGCATTGGGGGTAGTAGTAAGGTTGACCAGAGGCAGAACAGCAACATGACGGGCATCGCTTGCAATACCCTGAGGCTGTACATAGTCCTTAACGTAAGTACCGGAACAACCGGCGAGAATCATAATAGACAACAAGACGGTGAAAAGAACTTTTTTCACAAAAAAACCCTCCTTTTATTAATACAAAATACCTTCAAAAGAATATCTTCGTAAAGACACTACTGCCCAACTCCCCTTGTGCAACAGAGACAGTAGTAAACACTTACAAGCTGTTTTTCAATTAAATATTAATTACAACCGGGTATTATCACTGTCTTCACAGCTCAAATTTCTAATTAATGGATTATCATTAATTAGACCTCTTTATATTCTCCATTATTTTTAAATAACTTGCTTTAATTTTTCAAGCTTGCATGCTATTTTCTAACTTCTTGAAACCCTAACCGGAAAAAGCAACTAATGAAACTAAATTTTATATTAATTTCAGTTATTTTAATATGTTTTGCAGCATGCAGTTCAACCACTTCTCAACACACAGCTCAAAGCCGAACAGATATTTCTACTCAAAAGGAATTAAGAATGACTCCTGCTCATCCAACAATTGAAAGCTGGGCGTATGTGCTGCAGCATCCCTCAGTTCCACTTCTTGCAGAATCTCCATACCGCCTGATAGTGATCGACTATTCCAAAGACGGATCAGACTCTAAAAGGTTCACTTCAAAAGATCTTGCTGTTATGCACCGTTTTAACAAAACAGTTCTTTGCTATTTTTCAATAGGAGAAGCCGAAGCATATAGATTTTACTGGAAAAAAGATTGGAACGATACTCCCCCACGCTTTCTGGGACCGGAAAATCCCGACTGGGCTAAAAACTACAAAGTAAAATACTGGCGTGAAGACTGGTGGGAAATGGCTCTGAGACCTTATCTCGACCGCATCCTCGAAGCAGGCTTCGATGGAGTATATCTCGATATAGTAGATGCTTACTGGTTCTGGCATGAGCAGGGAATGGATGTACAGACTACTTCAGATGATATGATAAAGCTGATTGCACGCATTGCAGACTACTGCCGCAAGCGTGCGGGACAGAACTTCATAGTATGCCCCCAGAACGGAATGGGCGTATTTGATTCCTGTTCACCGGTGTATCGTGATCTGTATTTTAAAAAAGTAGACATGGTCGGCCTTGAAAGCCTGCTTTTCAATATCTACAGTGAAAACGACCGCGACTACAGGATCAAACTGGCAAGAGAACTTGCCCAAGCTGGAAAGACAATCCTTGATGTGGAGTATATCGACGAAAAAAAATATGCAGACTATCTCCAGCAGGTAAATAAGCTCGACTTCAAAGTGATTCCTTATGCATCAAAGCCGGATGCCGCACTTGATGTAATGACTGATTTTTATAAATATCGAAAGTAAACAAGAATTCAGAATAACAATAATAAGGCCCCGCAATCTGGCGGGGCCTGTTTTTATGGATTAAGGACAAGAATTCCACCGGCATGCAATGCGTTCAGGGCAATGGCAATTCCTGCAAGCATAACAAGTCCCGCACTCACAACAGGCAGATTCTCAATCAACCGGCGCGAACTGGAAAATTTCTCTGTCAGCTTCGAAGCTCGCACGGTTAATATACCAATTATTATAAGCACTGCGGCAAGGCCGAAACTAAATGCAAATATCATCATCAGGCCAAACACAATCCGTCCAAAAGCAACTGAAGCGAGCAGCACAACGAGTGCAGTAGGACAGGGAACAATACCTCCGGCAATCCCAAGGCTGAGCATGGACCACCAAGAGACAGCGCCGTTTTCATCTGTATGGTGATGATGGTGATGGTCATGGTGGTGATGGTGGTGGTGCACTGCCCTTCTTGCCAGCATCATATAGCCTACAAAAAACACTAACGCCCCTGAAAATGCACCAAGCCATGGATATAGATCACCGGGCAGAAAATAGCGAGAAAGAACCAAAGCAGCTATACCAAGCACAATTACACTGGCTACATGAGTAAGAGTTACGATTGTCCCCAAAGTAAAGGCATCCCGTATCCGACCTCTCCTACCTATAAGATAGGCAGCAACCATGGCTTTACCGTGACCGGGACTTAATGCATGCCCCATACCAAGCACAAAAGCCAAACCGAGAGCAAACAGCATGGCGCCGGAACCAAGGTTTTCTCGAGATAAATATTCTTTCAAAGCAGCCTGACTTGGATCCTCCTGCGGCTCCGGTTTTAAGGAATCTCCCGGAGTAAAAACAGCGTCCTTCGGCGCAGATCCGTCCTGTTCATCTGCCGATTTTATAAAAAACTGATAATCAAGCTCGCGTGAATCCGGGGAAGTTCGTACCACACTGAACCTTGGGTCAGCCTGGACCATCCACTTCAACCATTTCAACTCCCCTGCTCGAAAATTATTATCCGAAAACTTGAAATAATGTTTGGAAAGCTCCTCCCCAGTCAAAGGAATCGAGTATACAAGATTGGAACGTAACCCATTGTTATACCCCCCGGGAGCAGGAAAAACCGAATCATAATAGAGATCCGGAACTACAGGCTGATCATCAAGGGAGATCGCAAGGTTAGGCAGCAAAATTTTATGGATGGCACGAGCAAGCTTCGCCTCTTCAATACCAGAAACTTTACCATCATGGTTAAGGTCAGGCACAAGGGTTGCTGTTATGGATGGTCCGATTGAAGTATTATAGACAATAAGCAGGCGCTCGCCCTCATTCATGACTATGGTTTCCTGCACAACCTCCCCAAGCGGATGAGAATATACTAACTGACATGGCAGACATAGCACAATTAAGAATAACACTAGAATTTTCATCACTTAACGAACTTTCCTTTTAGTAATTTCAAAGCAAACTGCGCCATAGTTTCACAGACATAGCTCCCTATGCCAAGATTTATTCCTCAATAACTTCAAGTCCAAGAGCAAATCATATTGACAGCAACCCCATGCACAGATATACGAGATAAAAATGACCACTGGTCACTTTATGACCACAAGTCACTAAATTTAACAAAACACATAGCAAATGGCTAGAAAACAACAGGAAAAGTCTAAACAGACCAAGCAAGAGCTTATGGATGCTGCCAACGAACTCTTTGGAGAAAAGGGGTTCATGGAGACAACTGTGGCAGAGATAACCCGGCACGCCGGATACGCCAAAGGCAGCTTTTATCGTCACTGGGTGAGTAAAGACAAATTATTTCTGGAAATTGTTCAGGATAAAATGGCCCAGTACCGCCGCTCCAGAGATGAAGAGCTTGGCAAAGCCGAATCTCTGGAAGAAGTCATGTACATTATCTGGGATTTTCTCAGATACATAGTTCAGGACAAAAACTGGGCCAAAGTTTTTCTGGAGTTTACCGTGCATGCATCACGCACTCCGGAATTGCGTGATGACCTGAGTCTCAGTCAGTATAGACTGTCAGAAAATATTTTTGCCGACCTGATTCGGGATTACGTTGAAACTGATTATCCACCGGAGAAAATTGGAGCCATGAACACCATTTTGTTTGAAGGGTTCATGGTCCAGAGTGCACTTGAAACAGGAATTGTAGACTTTAAAGACGTTCGGGAAGCAGCTGTGACCCTTGCTCTAACCAAAGGACTTAAAAAAGTCCGATAATACGGGCTTAATTTTTCATAAAATCGGAGGCAATATGAAAAAACTTTTACTTACAGTTATGGCAGCGGCTGTATGCATGTGTGCCATGCCGCTCAGCGCAGGAGCTAAATCCGTCAATCTCATGTACTCCAACTTTTTTCCCCCGACCCACATCCAGTCCAAACTGGCACAGCAATGGTCGGATGAAGTTGCAAAAAGAACTGATGGCCGAGTAACAATTTCCTATTTCCCCGGTGGAACCCTCACCAAAGCCAAACAGTGCTATGACGGTGTGGTTGAAGGTCTTTCAGATATCGGAATGTCCGCTCTTGCGTATTCAAGAGGCCGTTTTCCTACCATGGCTGCAGTGGATCTTCCTCTCGGACATAAATCAGGTGTGGCTGCAACCAAGGTAGCAAATGCTGTTTATGATAAATTCAAACCTGAAGAACTGAGCGATGTAGAAGTAATGTTCTTCCATGCTCACGGTCCAGGCCTCCTTTTCACAGCCAAAAAACCTGTTAAAACCCTTGAAGATATCAAGGGTATGAAACTTCGTGGCACCGGTAACTCGGCCCAGCTTCTTAAAGCACTCGGAGCAGCTCCCGTAGCCATGTCCATGCCGGACACATATCAGGCTATCCGTAAGGGAGTCGTAAATGGCGGGGTTTACCCGATGGAAACTAACAAAGGCTGGAAAATGGGTGAAGTGGTTGATTACTGTACACTGGACTACCCGGTAGGATACACCACCACATTCTTTGTAGTTATGAACAAAAACAAGTGGAATGCCATTTCCGAGCAGGACCAGAAAATAATCACTGAACTCAACAAAGAGTTCTCGGCCAGACATGGTCAGGCATGGGATGACAGCGACAAGGCCGGACGCGATTTTCTAACCGCTAAAGGCGGTCAGTTCATCGAACTTTCCGAAGCAGAAGGCAAACGCTGGAAAGAAAAGGCAGCTCCCATGATGGACGACTACATTGCCAAAGCAGAACAGAAGAAACTTAATGGCAAAGAGATTCTGGATTTCACTGTAGAAACCCTGAATAAAGTTCAATAGCAGACGACAATACTATCCCCCGCTCTGCTTTATGCATTGCGGGGGATAATTTTTACAACGAACACAAGACAAATTCAGCTTATGGAGTAGCCGGTGGGTGGTTCTAAAATTTCTACCATTGCAGACAAGCTTGAAACGATAATGAAAAATATCGCAGCAGTATGTCTGATCAGTATGGCCCTGTTGACAGGGGCTGATATTCTTTCGCGAGGTATTCTGGGGGCACCAATTTTTGGAGTAGAGGAAATTATTTCTATTCTGGCAGTACTCACGACAGGGCTGGCCCTTGGATATACCCATTCCCAGAAAAGCAACATTGGAGTTGAATTTCTTTATAGTAAACTGGGCAACCGCTCACGACGCATCCTAAAGATTTTTGCCAACAGTGTGAGTGCTGCCCTTTTCGGCACAGTGACATGGAGACTTTATCTTTATGGATGCACCATGAAGGAATCCGGGGAAGTTTCCATGACGCTGGAACTGCCTACCGACATGATTATTTTCGCTCTGGCTTTCGGTTTCGGGTGCTTTACCCTCACACTCATTAAAGAGCTTGTACTGCTCATCGCCAGGGAGAAATAAGATGGAACCTACTACCATTGGAATTATCGGCGTATTCGTTATGCTGGCCCTGTTCCTGACCCGCATGCCTGTTGCTTATGTAATGACTCTGATCGGAGTTGTAGGTTTTGCCATGCTAACCTCCCTAAAAGGTGGAATGAATCTACTTTCCCGAAGTTTTTTCGATACTTTTTCATCATACAGTCTTTCCACAATTCCTTTATTTATACTAATGGGGCAGTTGGCATTCAATAGCGGAATCAGCCGGAAACTCTACTCTACAGCTTACCATTTCCTTGGCCACATCCAAGGAGGACTGGCCATGGCAACTGTTGCAGCGTGTACGGCATTCGGCTCTGTATGCGGCTCAAGTCCTGCAACAGCGGCTACCATGGCAACAGTTGGAATCCCCGAAATGAAACGTTACGGATACTCCAATACCCTTGCCGCCGGATCAGTCGCCTCCGGTGGCGGACTTGGTATGATTATGCCGCCAAGCGTTGTTCTTATTGTTTACGGGGTACTCACGGAACAGTCTATCGGCGCGCTCTTCATGGCCGGTATCATACCGTCGCTGGTTTTAACTGTTCTTTTCATAGCAGCAATTGGAATTATATGTGCCCGGGATCCAAAGCTTGGCCCTAAAGGAGAAGAATTTCCTCTCAGTGCAAAGCTAAAATCCTTGATGGGGTTACTTGATACTATTGCTGTTTTTGGTCTTGTTATCGGTGGTATGTTCTTTGGATTTTTTACCCCAAACGAATCTGCAGCAGTGGGTGTACTGGGAATTCTGGTTCTTGGAATTCTTAAACGCCAGTTGAGCTGGCAGGATTTTGTTAATTCGCTCTATGAAACACTACGCACATCCTGCATGGTCCTGTTCCTTGTTGCTGGAGCTGTAGTTTTCGGAAAATTTCTGGCTGTAACACGCATCCCCTTCAATGTCGCTGCCTGGACAGCTTCATTTGACCTGCACCCGCTGATAATCATGTCCATGATTCTCTTCATTTACTTCATCGGCGGCTGTTTCATGGATGCTCTGGCCCTGATAATGCTCACGATTCCTGTATTTTATCCTGTAGTTACCACACTTGGCTTTGACCCCATCTGGTTTGGCGTCATTATAGTTCTGGTAACACAGATAGGAGTCATAACACCGCCGGTTGGAATCAATGTATATGTTGTCTACGGAATGGCCCAGAAGTTCGCTCCGGACATAACCCTTGAAGATATATTTAAAGGTACTATGCCATTTCTACTGGCAATCCTCGTAGGGATTGTTCTCTTCGCAATCTTCCCACAGTTGATATTATTTCTTCCTGAAGCAATGTATTAGCATAACTAATTTATAACTTTTAAAACCGCAGTTCCAAAAAAGATCTGCGGTTTTTTTATTCATATAAAAATAAATACCGCCATATTATCAGGTAATAACATTATTTTTAATGTTCACTTGACAATCAGCTATATTTTGGGTTTCTAAATAGCATAGCATACCTTTAAACCGAAAATATAAATACATAGAACATGACCATATATAAGAAACAAAAAGATGCTCTCTACAATATTATCGTAACTAGTATTCTGAGTATGCAACATGTAGTAGTTCTTTTTGTAGGTATAATTCTTCCACCTGTAATGCTTGGTCAGATCTATCACTTCAAAGCTGAAGAAATGTATTATATCATATTTGTCTCTGTACTCGGTTCAGCTTTTTCGACACTTCTGCAATTATTGAATTACAAAAATATGGGACTTGGATCTCCCATGTTCATGGGGACATCCAGTGCATTTATGTCCTGTGCTCATGCAGCAATCAAGATGGGCGGATTTTCCCTTTTCTGCTCAATGGCTTTGCTGGCTGCCCCATTTCAGATTCTGTTCAGTTATATAATCAGATATATGCGTCACCTGCTGACACCTACAGTAGGTGGAGTCATCATCATGCTTGCAATGGTTGGGTTACTTAAGGATTCAGTAAATACATGGATTTATGCAGGCATGGATGGAATATCGGAAATTCAGAATATAGCTGTGGGCGGAGTTGTCATTCTGTCGATGATCATTGCTGAATGGTTCGGCCAGGAAAAACTCAGGCCATGGGGATTATTTGTTGGTATTCTGGGAGGAACAATCCTTGAAATCATCGTAGACGGAATCGATTTTACGCCAGTGATAGATGCAGCCTGGTTAGGTCTTCCTCCATTTCATTTCCCGGAATTTTCATTTGAAATAAATAATTTTAAACATTGGGCAACCTACATCACCTTTATTGTCGCAACACAAGTTGTAAGTATAAAATATGTTGGGGATGCGATGGCTTTGCAACGCGTAAAAGCCCCGGAACAAAAGAAAACAAATTTTGATGCTATACAATCCGGTCTTTATGCAAACAGTATAGGGATAGCACTTACCTCTGCAGCAGGAGGTATGCCACCTTCTTCCCATTCTCCGAATATTCCGTTGATGCAGATGACCGGCGCAGTCAGTCGTAAAATAGCTTTAGTTTCCACAATTATACTTCTAGTTTTAGTTCTATCGCCAAAAGCTCCATATTTGCTAGCAACAATCCCTGGAGAAGTAATGGGAGCTGCAGGAGTCGTTCTTGTTGCACATCTATTTTCAACCGGCATGCACATGGTGGTTGAAGAATTAGATTATCGCAACGGAGTAATCGCAGGACTATCCCTATGCATGGGACTTATTTCTTCTAACCCAAATTTCTTTCCGAACGCATTTCCAGAATATATTCGCCCACTAACAGGTAATGGTGTTGCAGTTGGAGGCCTTACTGCCTTAATTTTAACTATGCTCACCCGCCTAAGCTTAAAACATAACATCCTCTTCCACGTTAAACCGGATTTATCTAAAATTACATATATTAAAAATAAGCTTCACAACTTTTCAGCAAAGGCGGGCATAAGTGAAACACAATCGAATTTTTTAGAACTGGCCTGCGAAGAAATATTTGTATATGCACTCACCATTTATGAAAACAAAAATGTATCAGGAAGGATAAGATACAAAGTTTATAAACTTAATGAAAAGATTTTTGTTGAAATATCTTTTGGATCACGGCTTGACAAGGAAATAGACGCCCCCTGTAATTTCGATAATCCTGAAGAACTCAGCAAGGATGAACTAAATAAACTTGGATTGTTCATAATTGGTAAGGTTGTAGATAATATTTCTCATCAAACTATCGGAGAATATTGCTATATCTGCTTTTCAATCTCCAAAAAATAAAAAGCCCTACCGTAACAGATAGGGCCAGTTAAAATCTGAAAACCTTGCATTAATTAGGTACTGCTACAAGAGAGACTTGAAGGACCATTCTTTTTGGCTTCATTTAATAACCTTTCAGCTCCGGCGACCATTTCCTCTAAAGTATTATGTACTTGAGTATATATTCCAATACTAACAGTTACATCAATTTTATGTTCGCCTACAATAATTTGAGTATTGGCAATATTTGCAGCAACATCACGAAAAACAGGTTCTACATGCTCAAGTTTCATGTCTGCACATAAAATACAAAAAACATCTCCACCATAACGGCTGACAACATCGCCTTTACGGAAACGAGAATTTAGCACCCCGGCAATCTGCCTGATTACCTCATCACCAACAATTTGACCGTAGGAATCATTACAGGCTTTTATGTTATCAATATCAATCATAACAGAAACCAAGGTTGCGTGTGACCGTTTCTGTTGTGCAAATAACTTTTCGCCATACTTAAATAAAGCGCTTCGGGTAAATACACCTGTTAAGGAATCGTTATCACAAATAGTTTTAATTGTTTTAATATATTCGGCTGTGTCCACGGTATTTGAGACCCTGCAATAAAATTCTTCTGGCTCGAAAGGCTTACTAATATAATCATTAGCACCGCTTTTTAAAAAATCTGCTGAAGTACTTGCTCCACCAACACTTGAAAATCCTATAATAGGAAGGACAGACTTAGAGTATTCTCTACGAACCTCCCTTACAAGAGCAGGACCGTCCATAACAGGCATAAAATAATCAGTTATTATGAGATGGATATCTTCAGTACCAAGTAACTTCAAAGCTTCTTTTCCATTCGCAGCTTCTAAAACCTGAAAATTAAAAACCTGCAGTAATTCACGGCAAAGAGAACGACTTGTACTGGAATCATCAACAACAAGTACATTTTTGAATATGTTTTTACGCAGTCTCTCTACAAGGCTTACAACATGTTCAATATCATCAAAATTAACTTTATGAACGTAGTCAACAATACGTTTAGCCCACATTGAGGCTCGCAATTCGTCTGATATTTCGCCAGTAAAGACAATTGATGGAATATCATTTGAAACAACAAGATCTACTATCTCTCCATTAGGAGCATCAGGCAGCACAATATCAAGAAGCGCTGCAAAATATTCGCTACTGCTGTTTTTTAATAATTCTTCAGTACTTGCATAATCACGACATAGCACAACTTCAACATCCAGGCTGGCTTGAACACTTCTCTTAAGAATACCAGCAAAAGTAATACTATCTTCTACAATCAATACTTTTGTCGGCCTAACCTTGCCGGTAACGATAATATCTTCAGACATTTGCACATCCCAAAAGTTAACTAGCTAGTCAATTGCTTCAAAGTAACACCTAAACGATACAAATATTCACCCTCTAAATATTAGCAAAAAAAAATTATCTTAACTAGTTCATTAGCTGCCATATTTGAATTAAATTTTATCCTCAGAATATTTCCACTAACACGCATTGTTCCCTATTGCGATATCGACAGATATTCAGCCTGACGCTCCATAAAGCAGAACCTTTAAGAAGTTATCACCGCAAAACTGTTTTTCAATCTTAGGTAAATTTCAAGATCGAATAGCGCGGAAAGCATACTTCGATCGCCAAGCTCGCAAACTTCTCATATCCTCATCCATACACCATACCCTAAATAAATCAGGCTGAGTTTAACCGGTTTCAACCGAATTCCCCCTAACTGCCCAAAAGTAAAAACCTTCAAAATTACCCACCGCAAACCGTAATTTCACCATCATCCAGATTTTAAGTCTCCCCAGCAAAAAACAAAGAGGAAATTGCCAAGCTCGCAAGTCCGAACGCTTCTCCAGCATCAAGGTAATTCCATGATGCGGACGCAACGAGCAGCCCTGTCTTTAGTATATTCAGGCAGGTCGGTGGTGATAGGTCGGTATTCAAGGGCGTGCTGGTAAAAAGTCTCATAACGCAAGAAAGCCCCCTTGAGTTAACAAGGGGGCTTTGAAATAAAAGCTTGCGACGACCTACTTTCCCACTGGCTACCCAGCAGTATCATCGGCGATGGAGAGCTTAACTTCCGAGTTCGGAATGGGGTCGGGTGTGGCCTCTCCTCAGTGGTCGCAAGCAAATTTGCCTGCTACGATGAGCAAAATTTATGTTGAAATAGAGAAGATAAGATCCCTGATAACTTTAACGTTTAGTTAAAGTTATAGGGAAGAGAAGAAAGATAAGTCGCACGATTTATTAGTACCGGTCAGCTGAATGTGTCACCACACTTACACCTCCGGCCTATCAACCAGGTGGTCTACCTGGAATCTTTAGATGCGTTAAGCATAGGGAGAACTAATCTCGAGGCAGGCTTCCCGCTTAGATGCTTTCAGCGGTTATCCCTTCCGAACTTAGCTACCCTGCAATGCCGCTGGCGCGACAACAGGAACACCATAGGTTCGTCCACCCCGGTCCTCTCGTACTAGGGGCAGACCCTCTTCAATTCTCCTACGCCCACGGTAGATAGGGACCAAACTGTCTCACGACGTTTTAAACCCAGCTCGCGTACCACTTTAATCGGCGAACAGCCGAACCCTTGGGACCTGCTTCAGCCCCAGGATGTGATGAGCCGACATCGAGGTGCCAAACCGCGCCGTCGATGTGAACTCTTGGGCGCGATCAGCCTGTTATCCCCGGCGTACCTTTTATCCTATGAGCGATGGCCCTTCCATGCGGAACCACCGGATCACTAAGACCAACTTTCGTTCCTGCTCGACATGTCTGTCTTACAGTCAAGCTCCCTTATGCCTTTGCACTCGACGGCTGGTTTCCAATCAGCCTGAGGGAACCTTTGCAAGCCTCCGTTACTCTTTGGGAGGCGACCGCCCCAGTCAAACTACCCACCAGACACTGTCTCCAAGCCGGATAACGGCATTGGATTAGAATTCAAGACTATCAAGGGTGGTATTTCAAGGTTGGCTCCACCGACACTGGCGTGCCGGCTTCAAAGCCTCCCACCTATCCTACACATGATAGCCCTAAACCCAATGTCAAGCTATAGTAAAGGTGCACAGGGTCTTTCCGTCTTACCGCGGGTAACCAGCATTTTCACTGGTAATTCAATTTCACTGAGTCTCTGGTTGAGACAGTGGGGAGATCGTTACGCCATTCGTGCAGGTCGGAACTTACCCGACAAGGAATTTCGCTACCTTAGGACCGTTATAGTTACGGCCGCCGTTTACTGGGGCTTCAATTCGGAGCTTCGACACAAGGTCTAACACCTCCTTTTAACCTTCCAGCACCGGGCAGGCGTCAGTCCATATACATCGTCTTACGACTTAGCATAGACCTATGTTTTTAGTAAACAGTCGCCCCCCCCGATTCTCTGCGGCTCCAGACAGCTCGGAAAGTAAATAACTTCACCGTCAGGAGCATCCCTTCTCGCTAACTTACGGGATCATTTTGCCGAGTTCCTTAACCAGAGTTCTCTCAAGCGCCTTGGTCTGCTCGACCCGACTACCTGTGTTGGTTTGCGGTACGGTCAACAAGTGCTAAACTTAGAAGCTTTTCTAGGCAGTCTGGAATTACTCACTTCAAACGTAAAGTTACGGCATCGCATCTCGGCCTTAAAAGGAAACGGATTTGCCTATTTCCTAAGCCTACGTGCTTACACCGGCATATCCAACAGCCGGCTGAGCTATCCTACTGCGTCCCTCCATCGCACACACTTGCTGGTACGGGAATATTAACCCGTTTTCCATCGACTACGCCTTTCGGCCTCGCCTTAGGGACCGACTAACCCTGGGAAGATTAGCTTTACCCAGGAAACCTTAGTCTTACGGCGAACGAGTTTCTCACTCGTTTTATCGTTACTCATGCCAGCATAATCACTTCTCATTAGTCCAGCAAACCTTCCGATTCACCTTCATCCCATCTGAGAACGCTCTCCTACCGATGCACTAAGTGCATCCCGTAGCTTCGGTACCATGCTTAGCCCCGTTACATTTTCGGCGCAGAATCGTTAGACCAGTGAGCTATTACGCTTTCTTTAAAGGATGGCTGCTTCTAAGCCAACCTCCTGGCTGTCTATACAACTCCACCACCTTTTCCACTGAGCATGGATTTGGGGACCTTAGCTGACGGTCTGGGC
>CAXXRF010000003.1:20000-517500 GCA_963676495.2 Maridesulfovibrio sp.
TTGTAATTATATGATCAGCATTTCTGGGTAAATCGACTACACACGGAGATGTACATGCAACTTTTCCATCAGCATAGACTGTCGCCCCCATTGGATTGGTCGAAACAGGTATTGATTGTGTTTTAACTGCAGGTGTACACCCTGCGGCCAGAGCGAGCCCCATAACCGCCACCAGAAATCTTTTATTCATAAAATCCCCCTTTAATTGGTAAACACCTTACACAATATGTGAAAATAAAAAAAGGCGCGGTAATCCGCGCCTTCTTATTCAGCTATTTATTAGCCTTTTTTAACTTTATTTCCATCACCGAGAAGAACAACCTTAGGCTTATGAAGAGCCAAATCATCTTCATCAAGCCATGTGTATGTACATATTATAATCTTCTGGCCGACCTCACCTTTATGAGCGGCAGCACCATTAAGACAAAACTCGCCGGGACCGCCTTCAATTGCATAAGTAGTGAGCCTTTCACCGTTATCAACGTTAAGCACGTCTACACGTTCGAAAGGAAGTATACCTGCTTTCTCAAGCAGATCTACGTCAATGGAAATGGAGCCTTCATAATCGACGTTTGCGTCAGTTATTGTGGCTCTGTGAATCTTAGACTTCAAGAGGCAACGACTGCCCATAATCTCCTCCTTCAGGAGTATTAATTATTCCTGATCGGCTTGCCGATATCACGCATGGGAGATGTTAGCAATCAATTTTAATGCTCATAACCAGCCATCTGGAAGACTGTTATTTTTAATCAAAGAACATTCCTAAAAAACGACAGCTGAATTTTAAAACTATCTTCAATTAAGACCTTAAATTGATGCAAAACTAAATAATTTCATCATCCACCACCAACGGCAGGAAAAACACCAACCCTGTCACCATCGGACAAAATAGTATCGAATTTAGAGGAAACACCATTAATAAAAACGATTTTAACCTCTTCTATAGGAATTCCAACCCGATCAAGCACAGCACTCACAGTTTCACTTTCTTTAATAGGAAAATTCTCTGCGTCTTCAGGACTTTTAGCAGCAAATGTAGCGTAGCAAAGCAATGTAATAGTCATAAGATACAGTCACTCCATGTCTTCTCAGGCTCCCAAAAAGAGAGCCACAGTAAATCTAAAGAAATACCAAACCCAACGGTAGTTCGGATCAATTACGAAAAAAGGTTAAGTAATCCTAAAAACGAAATCAACCATGAATATAAGCCCCACTGACCAGACATAAAAAAAGTCCGGCAGAGTAACCTCTGCCGGACTTAAATGAGCTGTGTTTATACTTAACTTATGCGGAGAAAGCTTTCTCGAAGTTAGGTACAACCTGCTTTTTGCGGGACATTACGCCTTCGAGGTATACTTTGGTACCTTCAGGAGCAACGCCGAATGCTTTTTCAACAACTGAAGGATCGTCAGAAACGATGAGCATTTCAGAACCTTCTTTCATGATGTCGGTCAGGAGCAGGAAGCAGCTGTGACGTCCTTCAGCTTTAACTTTTTCGAGTTCAGCGTAAAGATCGTCTTTAATTCCATCGAAAACGGACAGATCAACAACTTCGAGCTGGCCAATACCAACTTTGTTGCCGGACATGTCGAAATCTTTGTAGTCACGGAAGATGAGTTCGTTCATGGAAGCACCGGCAACTGCGGACTTAACGTTGAACATTTCCATACCGAGAGCCATAACATCTTCAACACCAGCGATCTTTGCCAGTTCTGCAACAGCTTCTTTGTCAGCTTCGGTGCAGGTTACGGACTTGAACATAACGGTGTCGGAGAGGATAGCACAGAGGAGAACACCAGCAATGTTTTTAGGCATTTCTACATTGTAGAATTTGTACATTGCGTTGATAACGGTACCGGTGCAGCCTACAGGCCATACCCACATTTCGAGAGGGTTGGGAGTAGTAACATCACCGAGTTTGTGGTGGTCAACAACAGCTACAACTTCACCCTTGTCGAGGTTGTCCAGGCTCTGAGCAAGGTCAGAGTGGTCAACGAGGATTACTTTCTGATCAGTAGCGTCAGTTACGATTTCGGGAGCAGCGCAACCGAATTTTTCGAGAACGAAAGCGGTTTCAGGAGCGATAGCACCCTGAGCAACAGCCTTGGTTTCTTCTTTAGCTTTAGACCACAGGTCAGCAATAGCAATTGCGGATGCGATGGTATCGGTATCGGGGTTTTTGTGTCCTACTGCGATAATAGCCATAATAAATTTCCTCCTAAGAAATATGGTAGCTTAAACGAGCTTGTGTCTTCTATCACAATCTTTTTTCTCTGCCAAGTCTACATGATCCCGGCAAGGATTATAAAACCTAAAAAAACCACTCCGAAGACGAAAGTGGCATAAGCCTTACGCAATCTCAGGGCTAAAAGCCCGCCGAGGCTTGCTGCAATCCATAAAAAAGACCACTTCATCTCCACGCCGGCGACCATCGGTCCCCATTTGTGAAAAAATATACGAAGTATGTAATGAAGGATTAAGGTACTTGTCCAGAAAAAAAGCCAAGAAGTCACAAATGTTCTTAAAATTGATTGCAAAATGAGCTTTCCGGGCAGGTTTTCCCCTGATTTTCCGCGCCTTGCCCAGTTTATCAACTTATTATGGCCCCGGTTATGCCAGCGCCGTAGTGAATCATCCAGCCACCCCCCGATCCGAGCCAACGGCAGACAGGCGAGTATAATAACCATTGCCTGACGGGCTTCAGTAAAGGCAAAGGAGGTGCTTAGGGCCAGCGCCGCAAAAGTCGGAGCCAGGATATGTGGCGGAATATATGTTCCTGCGGGAATATTATCGAGCCAGAACAGCTCGAAGAAAACTGCGATCTTGAGACTGGTGGCAACATCTCCTGTAACAGCCCCCCAAAGGGCGCCAACTACCAGAGGCCGCTCAAGAAGTCCCGGATTTATGGTAAAACGAAAGAGGGAAAAAAGCGCAAAAAAAAACCGATTACCGCAACCCACGTGGGAAACGGCAGTGCGAGCCCTTGCAGAAAACTCATGCGAACCTCACCTGTACCGGATCATTGGGCACACAGCGAAAATCCAGCTCTATACCCTTCCCTTTAAAATAATGAAGACAGGATTCGTCATCGGAACTCAGGGCAACACTGGGCGAAATCTGTTTTTTACCCGGTCCATAATGAATATTCCCAATATTGACCGAGCTGAAATTAAACCCCGATTCAAATGCTCTTCGCACGTCGGCACATGAAGAAAACAGGATAATGATACTACAACTTCTATCATTTACGACAGAAAAGACCTTGTCGTTAAGCTCTTCAACACGAAAAAAATTACAGCTTACAGATTGTGGAATCGCCAGTGACATAATCTGCTGTTGCAAGTCATCCCCGGCCACAGCATCGTCCGCCACGATAATGTGTTTGGCGTGGGTGTACGGCAACCAGGTTTCAATAATCTGCCCGTGAACAAGTCTGTTATCAATACGCACCCACTGCATGGCTACCCCTTGGAAGTTCGTTTTCGCAGCATCTCGCCTGCAATGACAATTCCCTTGGCCCCGGCCTTACTGACTTCTTCAGCCATAACATGCAATGATTCGTTACGTTTCTGCAATGCTTTAAGCAACATGGGCAGACTTACCCCGGTAACAACTTCAATATCGTCTCCCTGCAGCAGAGAAAGACTCAGGTTGGTAGGAGTCCCACCGAACATATCAGTTAGAATCAGAACGCCCACACCGTTGGATACACTGGCAATCGTCTCTTTGAGAAATACCATTGCAGCATCGATACCCTGCGAAACATCAACACTAACAGAGCGAATGTAATCCTGAGGTCCGACAATAAGTTCAGCCGCTTCAACAAGCGCCTTACCGAAGTTACCATGAGTAACCAGAACAATTCCGATTTTACTAGATTCAGTGCCCATCAAAATTCCCAATTCAAGGCAGACCTTACGGCGTACCTTTTATTTCAAATGTATATGCTTATGTTCAAGTGAAACAGAGTAACCATTATCCTTCAGACTTGCAAATATCCTTTCAGCAGTTGCAACAGAACGGTGTCTCCCGCCCGTACAACCAACGGCAATGGTCAACCTGTATCTTCCTTCCGCCTCGTAAAGAGGAAGCACATATTGAAGGAAATCGAGATATTTCTCAATAAAAACCGAACCGGGTTCTGTACCAAGGACATAATCAGAAATAGCCTTATCCTGACCGGACATAGGTCTAAGCTCAGGTTCAAAGTACGGGTTGGGTAAAAACCTAAGATCCATAATCATATCAGCGGCTGTAGGCACATCATGTTTAAACCCGAAAGACATCACATGAACACGGAGTCCCGAAGATTTTTCACTCAGCTCGGCCCACTTCTCCTGTATCCGGCGGCGCAGGTCGTGAATAGAATAAGTGGTGGTATCAATTACCAGATCAGCCTGCTGACGCACAAGTGCAAGCGCTTCCTTTTCCCTTTCAAGTGCCTGCTCCAATCCGATATCTTTTGATTCAAGAGGGTGCAAGCGCCGAGTGGTGGCATATCTGCGCACAAGTTCAGGGAGTCTGGCTTCAAGAAACAAAATACTGGGACAATACCCGCGCTCTGTCAGCTCCTCTCTTGTTGCCTCCCAGTCATTACTGAATTCAAGCTGACGTAGGTCCATACCCAGAACCAGTCCTCTATACATATTGTCACGAGTACAGAAGAGTTCAACTAGACGCGGAAGCATCCCGGCAGGAAGGCCATCAACACAGAAGAAGCGTAAATCTTCAAATACCTTTAAAACCGTCGACTTCCCGGCCCCGGAGAGGCCAGTAACAACTATAACAGGAAAAGAATCTACATCACATTTCACAGCGTGCTCCTTTTATGATTGCCTCCGGCATCCAGAGGATAAAGCTCAATGACGAAAAAATTAACCTCGATTTCATCATCCGGCTGTAGACCTTGTATGCACAAACGACTTTATCGTCGATTCAATCATGCAGTACAAACAAAATTAGCAATGAACTGATGTCATTGCTAATCTGGTGAGTTACATATTTTCAAGGAATCGATTCTAAGCGAGCCCCAGGAGATTGAGCAACTCCTGTTTATCCCCTGTTTCAATAAATGCCTGCCTGTAGGCAGAATCTTTGAGCTGTCGGGAGATTTGTGCCAGAACCTTAAGATGGGCTCCGGCCCCTTGTTCAGGAGCCAGAACCATAAAGAATATCTTACATGGCTGCATGTCCAAAGCTTCGAAGTCGACGCCCTCGCCGGAGCGTCCGACGATGACAACTATTTCCTCCAGACCTTCGAGTTTACCATGGGGGATGGCTATGCCATCCCCGATACCGGTTGTTCCGAGTTTTTCACGATCATTCAGGACCTTGAGAGCCTTTTCCACATCAACCTCAAGCCCGGAGGCATTGAGCGTGGAAACCATTTCTTTAAGAACCCCGCCCTTGTCAGAGCTTTCCAGTTCGTAAATTACAAGATCCTTTGCCAGATTATCACTTATATTCATCAGTTAGTATCCTGGGTCAATCAAACCGAAGTCGCCATTGTTGCGACGGTATATTACATTAATAGCTTCATTGTCTGCATTACGGAATACGAGGAACTCATGATCCATGGTCTGGAGCTGTTCAGCAGCTTCATCAATACTCATGGGCTTGGGGACAAAGGAATCGGATTCAACAATCACGGGCTCCCTGTACACTTCCTCTTCAGCATAGCTGATTACATCCATTCTGGCAGAAGAAACTTCCTTACGCCTATGGCTCCTCATCTTTTCACGTGCGCGCCGAAGCTGTGCTTCGAGCTTATCCAGAATCATATCCACAGTGGAATACATGTCTTCGGACACTTCATACGCACTGATATGCATATGATCGGAGCTCAAAATGACCTCAGCCACGTGCCTGAACTTATCCACCGACAGATTCACCTGCATTTCGGTGTTTTCAGGATTGGTCACATACTTAACAAGCTTGGAGAAACGGCTATTTGCATATTCCTTCAGGTGTTCGGATGCGTCGAAGTTCTTAAAAGTGTATGCTACGTTCATAGAGCCTCCTTCGTAATAGGTGAATATGCTTTTTTTCTCCGGACTTACATGGCTAGAATACCTTTTTTCTTTTTGAAGAGGAAGGAATTCCCATTGCAGTCCTGTACTTGGCTACAGTCCTTCTCGCTATGTTGACCTCAAGGTTGGACTTGAGTATTTCGGCAATTTTTTCATCACTGAACGGTTTCTTGGCATCCTCCTCGCCGACCAGTTTTTTGATCATTGCCTTGACCGATTCGGAGCCAACCTGAGACCCGTCATCAAGTCCGAGAGCACTGTTAAAGAAAAATTTAAGTTCAAAGATCCCGTGAGGTGTGGACACGTACTTGTTAGTAGTAATCCTGCTCACTGTTGATTCATGCATTTCGATGTCTTCTGCAACCTCTTTCAAAATAAGGGGTTTTAATTTTGTAACACCGTTAGCGAAAAATTCTCGCTGAAACCGGACAATAGATTCAAGAACCTTATAAAGAGTTCGCTGCCGCTGATACAGGCTCTTCATCAGCCACTGAGCGGAGCGCATTTTATCTTGAAAATATTCTTTGTCGTCTCCTTTGGTTGAAGCAAGGGTTTCAACATAAAAAGCGTTCATCTGAAGCTTTGGAAGTCCGTCCTCATTAAGAACAATGACGAACTCTCCATCATATTCATAAACATAAGCATCCGGACTGATATAGAAAGAGTCTCCACTTGAAAAACTTGCTCCGGGCAGAGGATCAAGTGTCTGCATCAAGTCCAGATAACTCTTCAAATCCTCCATACTCAGTTTAAATTTGCGAGCCAGAGGCTTGTAGCGCCGCTTTTCAAGGTCATCCAAATGATCTCTTACCAGCGAGACCAGAATAGGATCATCATCAAGCTTCAAGGCTTCAAGCTGAATCATCAGGCATTCCTGAGGAGTACGTGCTGCAATACCTACAGGATCAAACCTCTGAACCTTCTCAAGTACCTTTTCCACTTCTTCGACTTCAACATAGCATGTTTCAGCCACTTCCTCCAACTCAATCCTTAAAAAACCACCGGAACTGAGGTTGCCGATCAGACACTCTCCTATTTCAATTTCCTTTTCACTTAAGGAAGAAAGAGTGAGCTGCCAGTGAAGGTGCCCCTCTAAAGAGGTAGACTTGGTAAGTCTGGCCTCAAAGGACATCCCATCTTCAAGAGACTCGGCCTCTCTAGAGGCGGATTGCTTGGAAGTACTTGAAAATTCACCCAGATAATTTTCCCACTCAGCTTCCTTTGAAATCTGGGCTTCTTCAGCCGTAGCAGTCCCGGCGTCAGCATCGGGAGTATCAGTCCTTTCTTGAGGATCGGCTTCCTCAAGAATAGGATTCTCCATAAGCTCCTGATGTACTGAATCAACGAGCTCCAGCCGGGAAAGTTGCAACAGCTTAATTGCCTGCTGCAACTGGGGAGTCATCACCAGCTGTTGAGTAAGCTTTAATTGCTGTCTAAGTTCCAACCCCATAAATATCTGCCACCTTCATATTCATAAAAAATATATTCAACTTGAATTACGTTCAAAATCAGATTCAAAATTCAGCTTGAGAAATTATCAGCTACTTTGTTTCAAGCTTGATTCAACTATGCCACACTACTCTCAAGCTTGCAACAGTGAACCCCAGATTTATCTGAAATAACAAGACTTTTCATCTATATTCACAGCTTATGAAAAAAGTGTACCAATGTTCTTCACAAGTGTAAATCGGCAATGCTAAAATTAATGAACTTGGGGTCAAAAAGACAATGTCATTCTGAGTATTCATTCTCAGTTTTATCATAAGGAATGGTAATCACAAATCGGGCTCCACCATCAAAACTATTGTCAGCGACGAAGGTTCCGCCATGATTCTGGGTAATTATAAAATATGATACAGATAACCCGAGCCCTGTACCTATCCCTGCAGACTTTGTCGTGAAAAAAGGCTCGAAAATTCTTCTTCTCACTTCCGGTTTAATACCGGGTCCATTGTCTTCCACTTCTATTACCAGTCTCTGATCTCCGGCCCTGGTTCTTATTCTGATTTCAGGCTGTTCGCCCCTGTATCCATGTTCACTGATGGCCTGAGCTGAATTTTTAAACAGATTAAACAGAACCTGTTCAATTTCGGTTCTTGAGCACAAAACAGCAGGGAGACCATGCTCATAATCACGTACTATTTTAATATGAAGAAAATCGTACTTCTTCTTAAGGTCATAATCCTTCGCTGCAAGGTTGAGAGATGCCTCCAGAATTTCAATTATATCAACCCTGGAAATCTGACTTGTTCCCGGTCGACTGAAATCAAGCATATTGGAGACAATCCCCGCGGCTCTGACTCCAGCTTCCCTAATCCCTTTGATCACGCTCTTTATTCTTCTTATTTCATAATAATTCTGCAGACTTTCCATTGAGCATCCAGCCTCTTTTGAGGCCTCTACATTAGCCTTTATTTCAGCTGAAAACTTTCTTTCAAGATTCTGGGCACCCTGAAGTATTCCACCTATGGGGTTATTTATTTCATGTGCCATCCCTGCGGCAAGCCCGCCTACGGATATCATCTTCTCTGTCTGAACCATTGTTTCTTCCATCCGGACACGTGCCGTAACATCATCCATCCGGACCACAACCCCTTTTTTCTCTGATCCTAAGAGTGGAAATATCGTAATGTCATACAATCTATCTTCAGCACTGAACAACCTTCTGCGCTCGATGACCTGAGGACTCCTGCGCTTGATCGCTTTGAAAATAACCTCAGACAACTCTTTCTGTCCGGAAAAGTACTCATCTACAGCCACCGGTGAAATCTCAGCTGACACGCCAAACACTTCGTGCGCTTTTTCATTGCACTGGCGAACCATCATATCATCATCAACCCAGACCAGAACTGATGGCATAGAATCAATTACACTTTGGAAAAAATTCTTTGAAACCTGAAGGTCATACTCTCTTTCTCTGACTTTTATGGACATTCCGTCAAAAACTTTTCCGAACTCATCAAGTTCTAGAAACTCATTACCATGGGAACTTTCAGTAGGATATTCCCCTCTGGCAATATCAGATAGTTTCCTGATATAGCTTGTCATAGGTAATATGACACTGGACCTGAATTCCTTCTTTAAAGCTATCAGCAAAACGAGAAAGATGATCAGAATAAAAACTGTAACCAGCACTCCTAATGTTGCTATGGGCTTAATAAAATAGCCTGCGGAACAGGCGACTACCAATTTCCAGCCAGTTCCGGGAATTTTGGACATCACTCCAAAGAACAGTCCATCGCCGGACTTATAAAATCTGGCACTATCCGGCTGGCTTTCACCGGAAAAGATCTCAAGCCCCCCTACATTTGCCTGATTACGCACCAGTTCCCGGTCAGGATGAACAATAAGATTACCGTAAGCATCAGTCAGCATAATGACCCGGTCCGAGGACAAAAAGCCATGAATAAAATCCTGCAGGGCATCAAGACTTAGCTCTGCAACAAGCCTCCCCCCTCCATCAACAGGGATACTGATGTATACAACAAGCTTACCGGAGTGCAGTGAAATTATGGGAGAAGTAAGAACATACCCACCCTGGTCAGGATTGGCGAACCGTATTGGAAAATCTACTCCTTTGATACCCTCCGGAGCGACAGCGACAATGTTTTCATTTTTATCCAGAAGAATCAGTCGCTCAAAACGACTATAGTTTTCACGTAATATCTTGAAATATATATGATTTTGCTCAAATTCTTCATTCCCGCTGACCAAGGCGACAGAACGCAAAACATCTTCAGCTCCATCCATGTAGAATACAACATTTTTCGCAAGAGATCGCGAAAGATGAACAATTTCTCTTTCCTGAACCTTTAACTGATTATAACCGATGATGCTGATAATTATCACGGCCATCAGCATTCCGGGAACCAGAATCCACTGAATCAGCTTTCGTTGAAATATCTGAGCAATAGAAGCTGTTTTCATTTGCCCCCTCTGTGAACAGTTACAAACTCACCATCTTTCACAATTACAATATGGCCATCACGATTTACGTCTCCAAATTCGTCAATGTGGTATGGCCCAACCAACGAATTCTCAAATGAAATCCCGGGAATAACAGCGCCTAAATCTTTAGTTCTTCCACCATTCAACCTAACGGCCTCGGCAAATACCTGCACAGCTTCATAGCCGAAAACGGCAGCAAAGTTTGGAGGCCATCCAAACCTCTCTTCAAAATCAGATCTGAACTTATCATAACCGGGTTCAGGCTTATCTTCCGCAAAATGAACGGCAAAAATTATTCCCTCAACACTTTTACCGCCGGTCTGTACCAATTCCTTAGTATATCCCCACATACTGCTGAAAACAGTCCATGGTGCACTATTAAGTTTTGAATACTGTGCAAAGGCAGCAAGATCACGTGCAGCGGTTACAAGGACAACTGCATCCGGATTCAGTATTTTAAGTTGATCAATAATATTCTGCCAGTTTACAGATCCTTTTTCAGGAGTATACCCAATCTCTCCGGCGAATTCTCCGCCGTTTTGATTAAAAGCGGTGATAAAACTACTTTTATACGGCTCTGTAAATGGACTGTTTGATTGATCCCAGACCACTGCCAGTCTCCGCTTGCCCATTTCTTTGACTGCAAACTCTGCCAAAGATTCAGAAAGGTCTGTAAGAGTGGCTATGACCCTGAAAAAATTATCTTTGCGCCCCTGAATAAGACTGGTTGATGTAGTTGGAGAAATATAAACGATATCCTTATCAGCGTGCTCCTTCAAGGCAGCCATGGACTGGACGCTGGTCATGTGGCCCAAAATAGCGACAACACCTGCATCAATCAGCTCACTGTCAGCCTTAACGGCCTCTTCCGGTGTAGTTCCGTCATTTCGTACAATAAGTTCAAGCTTTCGCCCATCGATACCTCCGGCAGAATTAATCTGCTCAATCGCAAATAAAGCTCCATTGCGTCCCTGAACCCCTAGATCCGAATATTTACCCTCAAGAGTTCCGGAAAAACCGACTTTAATAGGCGAATCGGAACATGCACCAACCGACAAACAGCAGACTGACACCATAATAATAACTATCAATTGACTCTTACTGATATATGCCATCAAATCTTCTCCAGTAACAGATTTCAATTTACCTTTACAGTACACAGAAAATGAGAATTAGACCAAACAATATTGGCAAAGTAACAGGATCGAATAATGCTTCTAATGGGATAAAACAAAAAACCGAGCCCCATCAGGAACCCGGCTGTACTCAACTGGCAAAAATTATATTTCCTAAAACAAGTGAATGGATTCTGGCGGAATAGCTGTTTTTATAAAATTCCCCTGCTTCAGTTCACCATTTGTAATCATCTTGCGCGGAACCAAAGCATTAATCGGAAAACCGCTATAGTTGAGAGACACCCTAAAATGAAATCCTCCCTGTGTAATACTGACAATTTCAGCTTCGAAAACATTTCCCTTTACGTAGCCATTTAGCTCACTGCCAACAAGAACGTCTTCCGGGCGGAATGCAAAATGATATACGCTTTCTTGAGTCGTTTCTGCAAAACGAAACTCAAGATCTCCAAGCCTTACACAACCATCTTCCTTTCCGCAGGGATAAATATTAGTCATACCTACAAAGTCAGCCACAAACCTTGATCCCGGGCTATTAAAAATATCACTGATGCTACCATTACGAATAATGTTACCATCCTTAATAATTGCCCCTTTTCCAGCTAGATACAATGCCTCATCAAAATCATGAGTCACCATGACAAAAGTAATGCCTGTCTCTTGGTGGAGTGACTTCAACAGGTCCTGCACTTCCTGACGAAAAGCCGGGTCCAAAGCAGACAGAGGTTCATCAAGCAGAAGAACAGAAGGCTCAACAAGTAAACTGCGTGCAATTGATGCTCTCTGTCGTTCGCCACCGGACAGATATTGAGGAGTTCGTTCAAGAATATGCGAAATGTTCAGCATTTCCGACAATTCCGCAGCCCTGCTGTCTGCCTTTGTTTTTGAAATATTCTTATATCTGGCTCCAAAAGTGATATTTTCCTTAACACTTAAGTGAGGAAACAAGGCGTAATCCTGATAAACTATTGAAAGCCCGCGTTTATCTGGAGGCAGTGAGGTTATATCCCTGCCTCCAAGCTTTATTGCACCTGAAGCTACCGGGACAAGGCCGGAGATTGTTTCAAGAAGTACTGATTTCCCGGAACCGGTTGGACCGAGCAGGGCAAAAAAATCCCCTTCATCTACCTTAAGGTTGATATTTTCAAGTGCAAAGGATGGCAGTTCTACGTTAAGATTTTCAATTGATATCATGCTTCCCCCTTCCTTAATCCACGAGAAAGAATTCGCAGTGCAGCAAATAAAAGTAACGAAAGGAAAATGAGCCATATTGCTACAGGCCTGGAATAGGACAACCCGTAAGCGGTAAAACGCTCATACATCAGCACTGGCGCGACCATAGGATGATAAGCGACAACAACCACTGCGCCGAATTCACTGAGTGCCCGGGCCATACACATAATCATTCCTGTCAGAAGAGACCGCCAGGCCAACGGAAGGGTTACGCGAAGAAATGTCTGTGATCTGCTGGCTCCAAGCGTGCGTGCAGCTTTCTCCAGACGCTCTGGAACGGCCTCAAAACCATCTCGCGCAGCATTTATATAAAATGGGAGTCCCACAAAAAGAAGAACTGCCACAATACCTGTAGAAGTCCCCATAATACGGATTCCCGCATCAATCAGCATCTGCCCTATCCAATGATTTCTACCGGCAATGGAAAGCAGCGCAATACCGATAACCGGATGTGGAATCATGATAGGCATATCAATGATTGACTCTACTATTCCTTTGCCTTTGAAATCCTTACGGGCCAGCAAAAAGGCAAATGGCGTACCGATAGCAAACGCGATTACCGCAGCCAGTCCTGAACAGAACATACTTCTGCCAATCGCCTCCCGTACATCAGAATCCATTATCGTTTCGACAAGTTCATTAAGACTTGAACCTAAAACGAGCTGGCTCAAAGGCAGCAGGATAAACCCGAGGACAAGAATTGTGGACAGAAAGCTGCTCACCGAAAGTTTCTTAAACTTTTTCATAACAATAAATAATAAAGCCGGACAGGAATCTGCCCGGCCTTTGAGTTTTCGGCTGGTTATTTTTTCACTTTCACAAGCTTGCGAAGCTCTTCAGGCATGTTACTGACCATGGACTCATCAGGCACAATTGCCGGAATAAAAGGAGGCTGTCCCATTTCTTCAAGAATTTTAAGGCCACCTTCAGGTGAAAGCATATATGCCATGAAAGCAGTTGCTGCAGCCTTATTAGGGGCATCCTTAAGCTGGGTGATGCCGTAGGTGATGGACTTACCAATACGGTCAATAGTGGTTCCGGGCTTTTTACCGGTGACTGTCACCTTAGCCTGTTTGTAGAAGTTGTTGTATTTATAATCTGAAAGATTGATGTGCTTGTCGAGAGTGATGTATTTCAAGCCGTGCTGTACTGCTACGGAAAGATACTCCCATGCATAATCCATATTTCCGGTCTTAAGCAGTGAAATAAGCTCAACTGACTTGGGACGCACCCACTCTTCCTTACGCTGTGAAATGAGTTTATCAAACAGTCCGGGCTTACCGTAAAATTTCTCTGCCAGTTGAAGAACCATTACACTTCTGTATCCGCAAGGATCAATGTTAGGATCTGAGTATCCCCAGACAACTCCGGGTTTCTGGATAATTTCATACCAGTTGTCGGCATTGATTTCGGATGCAAACTTACTCTGATCGGTGTAGCAAAGCACGAGCTGGTTGGAAGCAAAACGAATATTGAAATCTGCAAACTTAGGGATCAGGTTTTTATCAATAACCACGTAATCAGCTGATGCCATGATATCAGCAGGCTTGCCTACTTCAGATATCATACGCGCCATTTTAGTTGAGCCCCCGGCTTCACGTTTAATATCCACTCCCGGATGCATGGCTTCAAATTCCTTTTCCATTTTTGCGAGAGGAACAGAAAGACTGCCCGCATGAAACATAATTACATCACCGCTGAGTTTTTCAGCAGCATGAACAGGAGCCACCAACATTATCGAAAGAGCAATAAGAGCAATTCCCACAAAATAAGTACGCATATCAACTCCGTTAGATGTTTTAAGTTTAAAAAAGCATATTCAATAACCCTATATTTTGTAGGTGAATACCTGTCAATGCTGAAGTGTGTGTTCACGAATTGACACAGGTGTCCAGAATAACGCAAAAAAAAAGCAGCTCTCAAGCTGCTGCATAAAAAAAGGCGGATAAATCCGCCGTCCAGTTTGGTGGTCAGTGAGTAACCCGTTCAGTTTCTTTCGTTGCTCCATCAATTTTATCGCTGGAGTCACAGAGTTTAACTCTGTTGTAAAACAGATCCTCCGGGCCAGCCTTCGTAAACAGCTCTCCAAGTAATACATTCATAAACAGGCTTTTACTGATACCCAAGTTCTGGCAGGCTTCTTCTATTTTTTCATTTATTTCAGGGTTTAAGTACACATCCGAAAGTCTAGTATGCATAAACACCTCCTACATAGGCCTGATTTACAGACCACAACTACAATTTATTTTTAATCTAAAAACCTACACTTTTGTGAGTATAATAATATTTTTAAAAAGTTATGTACAGAGGGTAATTCCATTTTAACCCAGTCTTCGCAATAATTTCATGCCTCTGTCTTCTTCCCCTGAACACTTGTGCAGCACAAACATTACACTTTTGCACATTTGTGCAAAGCATTTGTGCAAAATTAAGTGCAGTACGTAGAAAACAACTTGGAGCTTGACACATAACATACTAATTTAATTATATTTAAAAAGATGGCACGCTTAATGCTTTATGTAAATCAACACGGGCTGAAGAAATTGTTCCCCTGCACTTTCTTCACAGCGACGCCCGAACATATATACAGTCTTCATTCCTCATCACACTCCTTAAATGCAAAAAGGACCGGGACACCTCCAGCCCGGTCCTTTTTGCATTTTTAAAGACATCAAAAATTAAATTTCGCGAGTAAGCTGCATTTTAGCTACCAGATCTCGGATAGTTCTAAAATTAATTATCCCATATAAAACCACAAACAAACCAGCGATCATTTCGCGATTTAAATCAAACTGCATGATGCAAAGGTAAGCCACACAAAAAAGAGCCTGAACAGCTACTATCCGAGCCTGCATCGGGTTCATCCAACGCAGATTAAGAATTTTACGGCATTGAATATAACGCATTATATTTACCAGAACAAAAGCCCAGAAAAAAGCAGCCCCGGCGCCACTGACCCCCATAGTCTTATATAAAACAAGACAAAGAACGCCGTTAACAATCAACGCCAGCATGGTATTAAAGGCTTCAAGCCTTGACCGGCCGGCCATGAGCAGAATGTATCCGACAGGCCCTATGTAGCAGCTGAACACATTTCCAAGGATCAGATAAATCAGACATCCTGTCCCCCCATCATAATCAGAGCCGAAAGCTTCCATAATCAAATCGGAATACATAAGGGATAATCCGAGAATGACAAAGGAAAACAGGGATAAAGAGCAGGTTATGTCACGATACAAATCTTCAATGATACTGTTATCGTTATTTGCGTATGCCGCCGAGATGTGAGGAACGTAAACACTGTTGAAGGTATACAGCAAAATAGAAATACTCATGGCGACCCGCATACCTGAGACAAATACGGCAGAATCCGCCACGGAACCTATTCCACCAAGAATCAGAGTATTGATCCAGACTAAAGAGTTCTGAGCAACAGCAATAACCAAAAGCGGAGCGCAATAAACCGCAATATCGCGGACAGTCAGGGAACTGTTCAGGTTAAGGGTAAATCGCAGACAATATTTATTACGGGTAGATATAAATGCATAAGTAAAACTGATTGCAAATAAGGCAGTAATACAAAGTACGTAGTGTAGTACACTCATATCAACTACAAAAGTGGACAATGCTATCAACAGCATTCCCCACGGAATCACTGTATTCTCAATTACGGTAATTCCTGAAATATCTCCAAGACTCTGCCGGAAAAATATTATCAGATAGGTAAGACCCCAAAAAAAGATTATAGGAGCGGCATACAAAACATAATCCGTTCTGTCGGAGATTTTAAATATAAGTTCTGAAAAAAACTCAGGAAAGATATATACCGTTGCGACCAGACCTCCTGAAAAAAGGCCAACTGCAATTAAAGTAAAAGTCCATAAAAAAGATAGATTGTCCGGGTCCTCTTTTTTAAGAACCGGGGCAAACTTCATACAGGCATTACCAAGGCCCAATTGTGCAATAAGTGCACTAAGAAAGGCAAAAGTATATGGAATAAAAAAAAGACCGGATCCAAATGCTCCATACTTCCTAGCCAAGGCCCAGGTAAGAAAAAGCCCCCCGATCCCCTTTCCTACCTTGGCACTGAAAACCAGAATTATTTTATAAAGTGTGGACAGATTGTTACTCAAAACGTTTTCCCTTGAGTTTCTGTAAAATGCTTCTGTCCACAAAGGTATAATAAAAAATATTGCGCAGCTTCAACCAAATCCAGTGCAACGCATCTTTAACTATAAGGGCTGCAATTGCCGCCCTGCTGGTCTGGGGATCTGCGTAAAGTTTGTAACCATTGGCCATGAGCTCTTTCCCGCACATTTTTTCATATAGCCAGACTTCTTCCGGGCCAAGAGTATTCATCCATTTAACGGCAATAGATCTATCAGGGGCACGTCTTACATTTTCATGAAGATGCTTCTGACTGCCTCCGATCAGTTTATGGAACTCTTCCTGCGAAGAGGATACATCCCGCCCCTCAGCGCTTATATCCAGACTATCCAGAATTTTGCAGACTGCCGATTCACTGTCTGCCACCAGATCTTCAAACCGCAAACTAAACACAGAGTCCCCGCGAATGCCGCGTATTTTTTTCTTCCATTCATAAGCGGCCTGAAAGATGTTGTTGGACATTTTCAGTCCGGAAACAGAAACCATATCAAGTTTAGAGTTATATACAGCCCTTCCATCACGAATAAGATTAATAAATACAGGCCGGTCATACATCTTAATCAATGTATCAATATGGAATTCATACCGCGGTCCCTTGACAACCAGCACCTCTGGTGCAGGGACACCCCGTACCTTAAGATATTCACTTACTATAACATCGAACACATTTTTATAGGTAAGACTGCCCATTGAAGTAAGCCTTTCAAGCAATATATTTCGATCAATATTTAAATCCCGGAACTGAGGCTCAGAATAAAGAAGATCGACAATTCCTTCAGCATTCAGCTTTTCCTCAACTGTGAAATTCTCCAGAATCAGAGGCATGAAAGCAGTTTCCTGAGTAACGACAACTCCTGAAAATAAATTCAGCAGAGAAGACAAAAGCGTTGATCCAGACCTGCTGTCATATAAAAGGAATGCATATTTCATCTTCAAATATCTCCGATGGCCTATCAGGTAACTCATGACCCCATAAAGGTTTTTATAACCGTCTAACTATCCGGCACAGTTAATGTTTAACAACGCTTAGGTTTGAGAAATCTATATCATAAATACCGTCAGCAGTATCCACCGCAGCTCTGTCTGCTACCGGGTCAAATTCTCTGACGGAGTCGGGAGAAGCACAGCCCCCTTTGGCCCTCGACAGTGCAGTAAGTGTAGAGACTAGATCTGATGTTTTACGTTCAGCGGTAAAAAGCATACCGATTCTTGGAATATTTTTGCCCATAGACTTTGTAGGAATGGAATAACGCGCAATGTCTGAACTGAAGCCATCTCCCTTGAAGGCAAATGTGTAGCCCTCTGCAACATCAAGGCAGTAAGCATTATCAACTCTGCGGGCATTACGGGTTAAATGGGATAAGGATTTAATATAAAGAGAAAAAGAAGGCTCAATCTTGTCTCGGATAAATATGTCAGATCCATTCACAACCACAAAAGCTCTTTTCCATGATCGTGGCCGGACATCAGGGGGATAAAGTCCCGATAACTCCAGCTCAACAGCCTGATAATTATCTCCTGATTTAAATCTTGCCCGTGGAATTGCACCTTTGGACTTTTTGTAATCATACTGAAGGAACCACGTTCCTCCCTCTCCAAGTTGCCCAAGATTATTAAATGTAAGCAGGTTATGGCTTGATGACAGTTTTTTAAGAACATAACTGTCATCCTGTACAATAGCTTTACGTCCAACCCACATGCTGTAGGACCCTTCATCAGGATGAATATGCGATCCAGGGTAAACGCCCCTGGACAAAGCCAGATACCCCTGCGGAGGACCGGCCTTGAACATGACAAGAAAAGCATCATCATCCCATGATGAACGTGAGAGCAGTATGCCAAGGTTATCAAACCAGCCGTAAAGAGGGAGGTCTGAGGGCGAAACGGGCTTAATATCAGGGTCATACCAGATATAATCCTGCCACAAAATAGTCCGTTTTCTTCTTTTACCCTCAATCTCTGATGCAAGCCACTGAGCATGACCGTCGTTAAAAATTGAAGCCAGACAACGCAAAAAAGCCCCTGGGCCGTAATAATCTATCAAAAGGGAATCAGCATAATCTACATTATACTGAAAACCAGGAAGTGAAGCATAAAGTCTGAATCTTGCAGTATTTTTTAAAAATCCACTACTTCTGACTTTTTCATACCCCTGAGCCGGAGCCAGAGCAGAATAATAGTTAAGCAACCAGAGGGTACCATAACTCCAATAACTGATTCCCTCATGGGAAGCTCCGTCCGGTGAAAGCAGACTCAGTACCGCATCAAAATTACGTTCAGCCTCTTTAAGCCACTTGGCAGCCCTTTTATCCTCCCCGTAAAGCGCAACTCCGGCAATCGCCATTGCTCCTACGTTGACGTAGTTATGGTTTTGAAGCAGCCCTTTGTCCTGAGACCACCAGATTTCCCGCTTACTGGTCAGGTTATAAAATATTTCAGCATGTTCTGCTATGGAATCACGTACCAGTAACCGTAACGAGGGGGAAAGTTCATCATATAGCCAATCATAGGCAAGAGACATGGAATATAAGACATGGGCCGGTCCCATATCACTATTCCCGGCCCAGTCAGAATTAGTGCTGAAAAGGCTCAGCAAATCTTCAATGGTATGAAAGTAGGATGAATCTCTGGTAATAAGATAATAAAAAGTAAGGTCAAGAAGCCCATCCGCAGGACGACGGATAGTACTGGCATCAAATCGCAGCAGATTGTTTGGCACCCTGCTGCCGATCTGCCCTCTTCCACGTTTGCGGATTATTTTCAAAAAATCTGAATAAGGTTTGCTACTTCTAACTTCACGAAGTCCTTCAAGCTGTTTCTTATTGAAATAAAGACGAGGTCTTTGATTGAAGACGGAATAATCAGCATCCGCAAGACCAAGGTTTGGAGACAAACACAGCATGAAACCAAGGCCCACAATCAGCAGCAAATGTTTCAGCCGCATAAGAATCTCCCCGCTCAAAATTCCAAAAGAATTACTTTTTCTCGTTTGTCTTTTTCAATGCCCTAATAATCTTGATTAATGTCCGCTTTACAATTCCAACCGAAGATTCAAGGCTGGCAATTCTCTTTTCAAGATCTTTAACATAAAGCGTCATTTCCTCTTCACTGTTACGGCAGGTAGACTCAGGCAAAGTTAACAGGCCGTCCTCAATCCGCTCTTGAGCAAATCCCTCAACGACTTCAGCCGTAATGGGCTTGATGTCATCAGCAAAACCGTAAATCAGTGACCCTTCACATATCACATTGATATTTCTTGGAATACCATAGGAATATTCAGTTATCTTCGCCAGAGCCTCTTCGGTAAAAATCTTATAAGGATCTTTGGCCCCACCCTGCTTTAATCTATACAAGACATATTCAGCCACTTCCTGATCGCGTAACTTGGAAAGATGGGCACTGACAACAATGCGCTGAACAATCTGACTATATCTGGCTTTTCTTAATCGAGCCCGAAAACCGGACTGTCCGACCATAAGAATTGAAATGAGATTATCCTTCCCGGCCTGCAGGTTGGATATCATACGGACCTGCTCGAGTGCATCATCACTGAGGTTCTGAGCTTCATCAAGAATCAGCAGAACTTTCTTTTCACCTTTGGTATAAACATCCAGTAAAAACTGCTGCAATGCATCAAGGCAGGATGCTGGTGTCGGATTTTCAGGCAGTCCCGCCTCAAGTTCGGTAAGAATCATCTCCACGATATGATCCCCACCAACGGCACTGTTAAAAATAACCCCGACAAGAGTATCTTCGCGCCTGTCCAGAACCAGCTTATAAATGATGGAAGTTTTTCCTGTCCCAGCGTCACCAGTAAGAAGAATCAGACTGTCTCCATTCATCAGGCCGTACTCAATATGTGTAATAGCCTGCTGATGCCACTGACTCAGATAGAAAAAATCCGGGTCGGGAAGGATATTGAAGGGCTTTTCTTTTAAATCGTAAAATTCACGATACATACGGAAAACCGCCTAAGGAACAACGTCCAGACTTTCTTTATCAGTTTTATTCAAAACAACTCCAACAATATTACGTCCTTCTAGTAACCGAAGAGCTTTCTGTACATGTTCGCGCGAGGTCTTTCCCGCCTCTATTACAAACACTATCCCATCAACATAACTAGAGAATACCAGAGCATCCGGCGCATGTAAAAGGTCAGGACAATCAAAGACCACATAGCGGTCAGGATACCTTTCCTTCATCTCCATTATAAGTTCCTGAAGCTTCGGAGAGCCCAGGATTTCCGTTGAACCTTTGATGGGCTCTCCTGATGGAAGATAGGACAGCTTGTTAATTCCGGGTTTGATAAGCAGTTCGTGCACAGGTATATCCTGCAACAGATAATCAGTAAGACCTCTTTCTACACTTATTCCCAGATACTTATGGATGCTTGGTTTACGCATATCGGTATCTACCAGAAGTGCGAACTGATCCACCTCTCGGGCAATACTGATAGCCAGATTTATTGAAGTAATCGTCTTGCCTTCTCCAGGCATGGCACTTGTAACCATAAGCACATTATGTCCTTTCTTTTTAGTCCTATGCAAAATCTGAGTACGGAGCAGGTTATAAATATCTGTAAATGAGGCGCTGCTATGTGAAGTCTGCACCCTGTTCTTTGCCAGCGCAAGTTCATCAAGAACCAGATCATCACTGAAAAATCCTTTAGGGACCTTGCAGGCACTTGATCCACCATCTGCCTTGACTATCTCGCCTTTAACGCACTCTTCAATGCTGCCATTCCCTTCAGGGGGATCCTTCTCCGCAATGACCTCAACAGGTTCAACATGTGCATCCCCTTTCTCTGTCCAGTTAAGGGATTCCTGCACACGCCTGTTGCGTTTGGCTTTCTCGACAGCTTTGAGCAATTTGCTCATAGTAACTCCATACCCGTTAATTAAAAATTCAGCGCCAATTTGCGGACAATCTTAATCACGATGATATCCAGAGGCATATAGAAGAAATGAACCCCTACAATAGTCACAACCATAAAGGTGAGCACTGAAAGCATAACTGTCCATTTCTTTCTGACAATTCTTCGAGCCTCGATTTCAGTCTCCCAGTAAGGGACAATTGCCAATACCGGATACTTGACTATCTCCGAAAGCTCCTCAGGCCTGCGGATGGAACGGTCCATAAATTCGAGAAAAACCCCCACCCCGACTCCAACCCCCATGGAAAGAACAAATCCCACCAGAATAAGTGCCAGACGATTCGGCCGGATAGGTTTCTCAGGTACGATGGGGGGATCAATCAGAGTAAAGCGTTCTGCAAGCTGACTCTGTTCCAAACCTTTTGCCTCACGAGCAGCAAGAAGCCTATTATTGACATCCTGATATTTGATCTGCGCATTTTCATAATCACGCAGCAGTATCTTGTATTCCTGTTCAACCTGAGGAGTATTAACAACCCTTCTTTGAAATTTCTGATACTGGTTTCTAAGCTCAGCATACACTCTTTCGGTTTCTGCAATCTCAAGCTCAGTAGATGCAATCTGGGTTTCTATCTGAATATACCCCGGATTATCAGGCATTTCCATTGTACTTTCAAACATTCCATCTTCAAGGGAAACCTCACCTAAACGCTCATTGAGAGTATCAACTTCCCTTTTAAGACTAAGTACATCCGGGTGCTTATCTGAATATCTTTTAAGAAGGACTTCAAGCTCCTGCTCTTTTTTTCTAAGCTCGCGTTTAACAAGATCGTAACTCTGTACTGCATCCACTTCCAGCTCAAGTGCATCCAACTGGCGTTTCATAGCCAGAACTTCAGGGTGCTTCTCGGAATACTTTGATGTCAGAGCAATATACTCCCGGCGAAGCTTCTCCAGATCTTCCTTTGCAGTGGAAAATCTTGTTCCATCGTTAGATACAATTTTCAAATGGGGATCGATACTGGCCCGCTGCCCCTCCAGATAGACCTTGCGGTTTTTCAGCGAAGCAACCTGTTCCTGAACCTTATCCATTTCCCGCTGGAGCTTTTCCATTGAGTTCATATTATGAACAAGAAGCTCTGGAAGCTCATTCACATGCTCTTCCTTGAAAGCAGCTATCTGTGATTCAAGCTCAAGAATTTCAGACCGCAGCTCGGCCAGCTGGAGTTCAAGGAATTCAAATGTGGATTTTGCCTTTTCCTCACGCTCTTTGAGGTTTTCTTTCAAGTAAAGAGAGGTAAGAACGTTTGCAACCTGTGCAACTTTCTGAGGCCTTCGCCCTTCATAAGATAATGTAAAAGCAACCGTGGCACTGGCCGGACGCCCGGAATACTGGTTGGTAACTTCAGCAGTGATAGGCTCCAGCGCTATGTCCTCACGCATCTTGGATATAATCTCTTCAGTGGTATATTTACCGATCAAATCTGGATAGAGATCAAATTCCTTAATAATATTTAGTAAGTTACCATGACTGAGCACAACCTGAGAAATGGACTGCAGCCTCTCTTCAACAAACCCTGTAACGGTTGTCTGAACAAGATCCTGAGGAATATCCTGATCCTCAATAAGAATTGTAGCTGTTGATTTGTACACAGGGGCAAGAACAAATGCCAAGATACAAACCATAGAGAAGAGAATACCGGCCGGAATGATAAACTGGTATTTCCTGCGCCGCAGCACATCAATGTAATATGCAATATCTGAACTCTCTTGCATCTAATCAAGACCCCTTAGTTTATCTCAGTTGGAAAGGAATAACTTAACCCCATCCATGTTTTAACTCTTTCATTTACAACACTTGTAAGCTCATTACGACCCCAGTTATAGCTGAAGCCAACAAGCCACTTCCAATCCTTTTCGAACTCCCAGCGTAGAATATGCTGTGTGAAAATACCTGAAGCCTTGTGCTTCTGACCGCCAGCAGCCCCATCGGTCTCGTTCAGCCACCATGTATTGATCGTGTCATACTTTAAAAACTCGGCAAAATCATAACGGCCATATATTTCAACCTGATCCATAACCTCGTTCTCGCCATAACGTCCGGGTCGCACAATGCGTTCCAAAGCCGGAACAATCGCATAATTGAATTGCCTGAATCCCACTTCTGCACGAATCTGGTAGAGAAAATCCTCGCTGTCACCTGTTACAGAATCACTGGAATAATTTGAATAAGTGATCCCCGGACCGCCTTTAACAGACATTTTCCATTCTGGAGAAAAATTATGATCAAAACCAACTACAGCCTGAAATGAAACCTGATCACTTTTAAATCCATCTATTTCCCTGCTGAAATGGGTAAAAGTACTCATCTGTCCTACAAAAAAACTGCTCACTTCATTAGGAAGCTGATGCCCCCAGACAATACTGAGAGAATTGGTCATGTAGTCCGAGTCGGCGGAACGTTCGTAATCCGTTTTATCCATGTAGTTTGATATTCGAATATTATCACGCTCGGTAATCCACCAATCAACTTCAGGGGTAGCTGTCGTCTTCAATACTATTGTCGGATCAAGTTCAACGCCACCGGCTTCGTAAGTATTCTGGTCGAGGTTATGGAACCGCTTGTGAGCAAGAGTCAAACCTGCATCCAATCTCTGAGAAAATTTATATTTACCAGAAAGATTTACATTATAGTCATAGCGGTCAAACTTACTGTTTTCGAAGTAATCACGATAGATAAAGTCACCATTAAACTTTAAGTTCATATCCTCGCTGATGACGTCAACATTAAGTGACGGGGTAATCTCAGTGACCATATCATCAATATCAGTATAGTCGATATTTGAATCGTACGTTTCAGTAAGAGTAAGAGAAGGAACAGCACGTACAAATTTTCCAGACAGGCCGAGAAATCTCTTTGGAGTTGTGAAGAACAGACCGGTCTCGGAAGACTTCCAGCGCCTTTCCTCATCAATATCCGAAGGAACCAGTGAAACAGAAGGATCGGTGTAGCGATCCTGATCGTCCACATTTTCGCGGCTGACCATAAGCGGAGCTGGAGAAGCTGCCTTCTTAATCTGGAGTTTCCTCGAAGTGCTGACCTTGCTGTTTGAGGCAATCCCATAGCCGGGAGTTTCTATAGAAACAGCAGCTACATCAGTACCACTATCAAAAACACCGCTTGTATTTATTCTAGACAATTCCTTAACTGCAACAGAATCATTGCCGGCTGGAGTAATATCAGTACCGGAAACTACGGATTCAGCCGGCTCTCCATCACTCAAACGGATAGAATGCTGACGGTGTTCTGCCGCATCCTTTTCAGCCATCAAAGGCTTGGAACTGATTGTTACATCATTTGCCGGTCTTTTAAGATTTGCGACATAAATCGAGCTCTTGCCGGGAACAGGCTTTCTAAGACTGTCTAAAGTCATTATCACAGGCATTCGCACAACCCAGGAAGGATCCTCACCTGCAATAACACCGCAAACCGGCAACAAGCCCAGTGTGCACAGCAGTATGCGAATATACTTGTAAAACGACCTGGACATCTGACTCCTCTGTCTCAGGCAAAACACTTGCCAGCCTATTTTTATGCTAAGGAACTACAATTGTATCGCTAGGTTGGAGCAATATATTCTGTTCAAGGTTGTCCCCATCAGCAAATTCATCATAATCAAACTTGAAAACTTTCTGTTTACCGTCAGAAAATCTGCGTACAACAATAATATTTCCTGAATCAGCAAAGTTGCTCAGTCCCCCCGACATGGCCAGTGCCTGCACTACCGTCATATCCTGTCCCATAACATGCATCTTAGGGTTCTGGACTTTTCCCATAACGTAAATCTTGGCATTCTCAACTTTACGCAAAATAACTGTAACAGCAGCATCAGGAATATACTCAACAATACGCTTCCTAACCTCTTCACGAAGTTGGTCCACGGTAAGCCCACCGGCTTTCAGATCCCCGGCCAGAGGAAAAGAGACCCCGCCGTCAGGCCTGACAACAACCTCCCGTGCCAGTGCTTCATCACCCCACACGGAAATCTCTACAATGTCTTCAGGCCCCAGTTTGTAGCCCCCATCAACTACAACCTGAGCACTGGCTCCAGATGCAAAGACAGCAAGTAACATGACAACAAAACATAAAATCTTTGATTTTAGATAGTTCATGAAGAAACTCCTCAAATTAAGATGCTCAGGAATAAATTTTATCCCCGCAGATAATGGGGATTAATGCAAATAATTCAAAACATTGACACAGAGTTATAAAATAAAACCTGATACTTTATGCATTACTGCCGCCATGCAAAACCGAAAACAGTCTTGAAAATAATCTGAATATCCAGAAATACCGACCAACGCTGCAGATACTCAATATCGTAGGAAATTCGATTCATCATTTCATCATCTGATTTAATCTCGCCCTTATTGCCGCTGACCTGCGCCAAGCCGGTAATACCTGGCTTGGAAATGTGCCTGAGCATATAGCCGGGGATATGAGTTCGGTACTCTTCATTCATTTTAACGGCATGCGGCCTGGGTCCGACTATGGACATGGTCCCCATCAGTACATTCAAAAACTGCGGTAATTCATCAAGACTGTTCTTTCGCAAAAAAGCCCCCAATGGGGTTACCCTGGGATCATCCTCAACTGCCGGAACAAATTCATATCCATCCTCAAGAACTCTCATCGTCCTGAATTTCAAAATCTGAAAAGGCTCACCGCCCAGCCCATATCTCCACTGCCTGAAGAAAACAGGCCCTTTTGAGGTCATTTTTATACCAAGGGCGATCATAATCATAACAGGGGAAATCAAAATTAAAATCAAAGTACCGAGCAGGAGATCCTCAGTCCTTTTGATAAAACCGTTAATCCCTGAAAAAGGAGATGAACGTAAGGATATTGCAGCCTGACCTGCTACCTGAGCAACATCCCCTCCAACCAGTCTCTTGAAAATGGACATATCAGGAAAAAAATAAATCTGTGCCGTTGAGTCCTCAAGATCTCGGAGAACTTCTTCCAAGACAACTTCCTCACGCATCGGAAGAGCCAGATATACCAGTTGAATTTTGTTCTTTTTAACATACTCGGGCAGATCACTTATTCTGCCAAGACATGGAGTTGAGCCATCACATGAGACATCGGCACGATCAAAGAAACCTTCAATCCTTACCCCCGCCCATGGATTATCTTCAATCCAGTCAGCCAGCACAGCCCCCAGTTTCCCTGTTCCGGCTATTACCGCTTTTTTGTTAAGCCTTGTCTCAAAAAACCAATTGAAAAAGAACTTCCTTAAAAAAACTCTTTCAATACACATTAAGGCTGGCCAGGTTATCACCCATGACAAGACAACCCTTCTTGAATAAATGCCGGAAACCTTGAAAACATACCCCAGTATAAGCATCCCCCCGAACACCCCCAGAACAGCAATAACGATTCTGTTGCATTCGGAAATGATTTCAACTCCGGCCCAATCCCTGTACACTCCGGCTATATTGAAACAAAATAATGTAAGAAGTACTGACACAAGCACAAGCTGCATCAATTCATACCCGCTCGAATAAAACGAAGCAGGAGAAAAAATTGAATAAAGAAAAAGGAGTGTTCCGGCACAGAAAATAATATCCAGAAATTTATGAAAGGTTCCCAGCATTCCTGCCGGGAAACTGAAAATTCTGTTCACAGCAACCTCCCCAGATAAAACTGTTAGACCTTTCCTACTATTACAATAAAAGTTCAATTTATCCAGTATCTTTTTATGTATAAAAATAGCGGGGACTGCATTATGCAGCCCCCGCTTAACAATCACATACTGTCGATTTACTGTATTATATTCTTTCGAGCAGGTTAACAGCCTCTTTTTTCTCGGGAAAATCATCCTTGGACTTTAAAAGCTTGGTCAAGATGGACTTAGCTTCCGACCTGTTATCCTGTCGATAATACACCAGCGCCTTATGATATTGCGCTGCCGAAAAATCAGGAGCAATCTGCAGAGCAGAGTTGAGCACATGCAGGGACTGTTGATACTCGCCATTAAGAAACAATACGTAACCTAAAGTGTCCAAAGCCTCCGGGCTCTGACTGCTTGCTGCAACTCTGGCAAGCTTCAAGGCTTCTTCCATAGCTTCCCCGTTATCAGAAAACTTGGTTGCCAGCAGGTAAGCAAGGTTGTTCGCTGCAAGCTGGAAACCGGGATTGTTTTCAAGAAGCTTGGAATATGCTTCTCTGGCTTTCTCATAATTTCCGGCCTGCTCATACATAAGCCCAAGGATGAAACGTGGACCGGGATTACCGGGATCACTTTTAACTTCAGCAGTGAACTTGTTGATACCTTCCTTTACTCTTTCTTCGGAAACATAGAGATCGCCTACCCGCATATATGGGAGCATCCACTGTGGAGCAAGGGAAATAGCCTTGGCATAGCTTTGCTCAGCCTCATCAAAATTCCCCCTGCGAGCCTGAATACGTCCCATAATCTCATAGATACGAGCATTATCAGGGAATTCCTTCAACAGTCCTTCGCAGAATCTGACCGCAGCAGTATATTTATTCTGCTCAAGCATGACTGCAACTTTACCCTGAATAGCCACTAGAGAATCCGGAGCAACCTTCAGAACTTCGGTATAATAGTTCTGAGCCTGCAGGTTTTTTCCCTCAGATCTGGCCAGTTCAGCAAGCTTCAAAAGCCCGATTGGAGAATCAGGAAAGTTTTTAGTTATTTCGCCAAAAGTATGGGCAGCAAGATTATTGTCCCCTTTAATGGCGTAAACATCACCAATAGCGGCAACAATATTAATGTCATCTGGACGCTTATCGCGTAATCTCTGCAGCTCCAGAATAGCCTGATGCCAGTCCTTACGATCCAGATAAGTATTGATCAGAACCTCGCGTGCGGGCCCGTAACCGGGATCAATGACAATAGCCTCTTTAAGGTTTTCAATAGCTATACTTGTCTCATCATTAGCCAGATGCCCCTTTGCCAGAAGAACATAAGCGGGAGCACTGGTTGGATTATCCCTTACAACCTGCCGAAACTCGGCAACAGCCTTTTGCCCTTTACCTTCAAGCAGATAGATCTGCCCACGAAGGTAGTGAGCCTCTGAGTCTTTGGGATTTCGTTCGATAACCTCATCAAGCTGCTCAAGAGCCTTTGTAGGCTCATTCATATCCAGATAAAGTGTGGCAAGCTGCTTGCGATATATAACGTTATCTGCACTTTCAGAATCAATTGCTATCCCGTCAATCAGAACTTTTGCAGCCTCTTCCTGACGTCCCTGAGAGATATACAAAGCGGATAAAGCAGTTCGGACCTGTAAAGAACTATTGTCCTCTCCAATTCCTTCCTTCAAAACACTTTCCGCCTGCGTATGCTTTTTGTCAGAATCCAGCAGCCGCGCATAAAGAACACGGTATTCCTCCTTATCAGGAACACGGGCAACCAAATCAGCCATTAGGGATTCTGCTTTCTGCTTCTCGCCTGCACCTGCAAAATACTCCGCAGCAAAAATGACAAAGCGCGGCTCTCCGCTTCCAACCTCAAGCAGTTTCACCACGTACGGGCGAGCTTTCTCGGCCGCCCCCGTTTGCCGATAGAAAGCAGAGAGCTTCATGAGGATCGCAGTATTAGTCGGGATGCGGGAAACACCCTCCAATAAAATATCTTCAGCAGCCTTCATTTTATCCTGCCGAACAAAAACACTGCTCATGGATAGATAGACATCGGGGTTTCCGGGATCTTCTTCCTTGGCAACATTGAGCATTCGCTCGGATTCAGAATACTTTTTTCCTTCAGCAAGAACAGAAGCCAGAACAAGCCTCGCTTCAATATTTTTAGCGTCATCATTCAACGCTTTTCTAGCCATGTCGCCGGCGTTATCAAACTCTCCGGCAAGAAGATACAACTTGCTGAGTTCAACTTTGGCTTCAGTAAGCTTAGGGTCAAAGTCGGAGGCATACCGGAAGTTAACAAAAGCGGTCTGAAAATTACCTTCTTCAAGAGCCAGCTTCCCGAAGAGCAAACGGCATTCAGCACACTCGGGATCGATAGACAGAGCGTTCTTAAGCTCAAGGCGGGACTCGGTAAATTTCTTCTGATTATAGTATTCTACTGCCTTATTGTAGAACTCCTCCCGTCTTTTTTCACAACCGGTAAAAAAACATGAAATAACGACCAGAATAATTACAGCAAGTGTGGTTTTACGCATTTTTCCCTCTATATTTGTTAGTCTGATCCATTAATCATTCCGGAATATATGGAGCTAAAACCGAACTGAAATCACCAATAAAACGATCCAGTATTTTCTGTCCGTCTTCTATGGACTCGTCCTTGGCAAGCAGCAGCTCAAGTCGGACGAGCGCACCATCAGTCCGTTGCTTCTTCATGGAATCAAGGGCCAGATAGGCCTTATTTAAATATTCGTTGATAATGATCCGTCCGCGCTGCTGAAACCAGTATAAAGCAAGAAGACTATATCCCGGTCTTTGCAGGATAAGACGCCTAACCCCGAAAGGCCTGCCCGATTCCGGGTCCGGCGGGAGATCTACCGAGGAAGAAAGATCCCATCCTCCACCGCCAAGCAGGCAGCTTACGGGATTATGAGCTGCTCGCTGCGGCTCCTGATAGTCATAATAAGAGACAAGAATCAGAATATTCCGCCCGGTAGAGTTATCCTTAAAAACACCAGAAAGATAATCATCTGCTCCAAGTGATTTTACAATATTATCCTCAAAGTACTTACGCTCACCTGTATAGCTTGAGAAATTCATTGGAAAACTTTCAAAGTTACTCCTTTCAGGAATCACTCTGCCGGAAAGGAGATTCAGATGTACAACAAAGAGCAAGGATAAAACCACTGCCATCACAATCAGATGTAATGGAAAACTTGTCGCAACCTGTCCATAATTCGTCCTTGAACTGGGAGTTTCATCAGGAACTTTACCTCCCAGTAAATTGAGCAGCAGACTCAATGCAACCAGCAGAATTATTGATAGCAGGTAGATGATAAACCCGGACGCGTCATGGAAAAAATTTTCAGCAGTCTCAACAGAAATATTCCGGGCAATATAACCGACAATGGCAATACGCAGTGCATTGGTTGCAATTGCCGTCGGCACAGTTGCCAAGATGACAATGACTCTCTGCCATGTCCGGCTGTTAAACCAGTATGCCATCAGAATCCCCAACAAAACAGTAGGGAATAAATAACGCAGCCCGCTGCAGGCATCAACAACATGCAATTGTATCATACCGAGATCAATTACATTCCCTTCTCTGTAAACGGGAATATTAATGAATTGCATAATACGCACGGATAAATCCGAAGAAATAAGCCGCAGCTTAAAAGTAAGTATGCGGTTAATAAAAGGCGGCGGCGGAATAGCAAAAGCCAGAATAATCAATGGAAAGAAATAGACCTTCATAGACTGCCAGCCCTGCACAAAGAGCAGCACCGCCAGAACACTGAGCCACATTGAGGAAAAAACCAGTGCATCCACAGCAGAGGCTTTCCCAAGCAGAAACAGACCGCACACCAGCAACAAAGCCAGGTATCCTGACTTCGCAGAAGACCTGCTTTCCCTTGGCAACTGGTTTCTTTTTTGCCAGGCAGTATATACAGCTAGCGGAACGACCAGCCAGCAATATGAATAGTCGTCACTATTCCAGCGATTTAGCAACGGAGGAAAAGAATCCCAGTACAGGGCTGTCCAGGACGCCAAAACCAAAATAAAAGATAAAACAGCTGTCACCTGAGAATAACTCCCCGAAGAAAAACTAATATTTCTGAACCAATTTTGTTGTCAGCCTACTTAATCAATAACAGAAAAAAAAATGATCAGAAACAGCAAACAGGCCGAAATGCTTAAAAAGATTTCAAGAATGATCCCTATAAAAGATCCCTGAAAGATTAGGCTAACACATCTTCATCGTCGTTTAAAAGTTCATCTTCCTCATCACTTTTACTCCGATCAGGCAGCTCAATATAGCACAGAATTGAATAAAACATCTGACCTAGCCCAAACCGGGTTATATAGCTGTTACTGGCGAAGTTCATTAAAGAAACTGCCAGGAAAAAGGCAAGAAAAACATAACGTACCCTCCCGTTCAAGGCCAGAATCTTCCGAAAGAGGCAGAACTGAAACGAAAGAAACAGGAACAGCCCTACAAGCCCGGTCTGGGTTAAAACATCGAGAAAGTCATTATGACTATTCAGCATTTCCCCCACGACGTCACTTTTCTTCTTAGTATGAGACCATGTATTACCAACGCCAACTCCGGCAAGAATGCCATCGATAGGCTGCATGGAAAACTCTGTCAGATTATGCTTCCATATATAGGGTCGCCCGGAACCAAAATTCTCTGCAGAGTCTTTTCCACTGGCTGAATCAACCATGTCGTAAAAAATTGTATAAAGCATAGCTGCAAACAAAACGCCTACAAAGCACATAATACCGGTCATAATCACCAGTACTTTTTTGTTCACCCTAAAAAGATAATAATAAAGAAAAACAATTAATCCAAGGAGACATGTGCGAACATAACTCTTCCATAGGCAGTAAAAAGCAAACACACTTAGTGTACATACTAAAACAAAAAAAAGTCGTTGTCTTGGCAATGGCACAAGTATTTTATCCTCTGCACATACCACAGCATATATAATAATGAGCATGCAAAACAGAGCCATGCAATGGCCAAGATCATGGCAATTTACATAAACGCCTTTAAATCGGGACAGATTATTCCAATACAGTATTGTATAAAGGCTCTTGCCCTGCACAATTAGAAAGGTACTTGCAACAACAGGAACGGAATAACCTATCAGCATAATCTTTACCAATCTGGAATAATGTCTCGTATCTCTTACTACATTCTTAAGAACAAAATAAGTTACAAATGGGAGAACAAATTTTGCTGCATCTTTGAAATTTGAGCGGTCAAGATACAATACATAAATAAAAAAGACCCAAATAATAAACGAAAAGAGGAAAAAATCCACTACAGAAATATTAAGTTTCTTCGAAGAAATAATGCGCAGGACAAAAGCAATAATTAAAATTCCGGTTGCTAGAATGGCGAAAACTTCGTTGACATTCAGCCCGAAAACCAGCCAGCCTACATCAATAAACATGATCGGCCTAAAAAAGAAAAAAAGTGCTAATAATGCAGTCATATTCTTTTAGTCTTGCTTGTCGCGGTCAGCATTTTCACTGATCCTTGTATAGCAGCCATATATTATATCAGTCACCTTTTCAGAACTGAAATTTTCTTTAGCATATCGGGCAGCATTCAAAGACATAATCTGACGTTTTTCATCGTCTTGCAGCAACTCATCAACTGCCATACATATTGATATTTCGGTGATCTCATCCAGCAAAACTGCATTCTCACCCGGCCGAATAACACCTCTGATCCCGCCTGCATCAGCAACAACTGGAACAAGCCCTGCCCCCATTGCCTCCAGTAGAGCGACAGGACATCCCTCTCCATATCTGGTGGGCAATAAGAAGATACATGATTTTTCAAAGGCCTCAAACTTCTCACGGTCCTTGATAAAGCCGGGGAAAGAAACATCCTCAATCTCCCGTACTTTAATTATATCCTGAAGGAGACCAAGTTCCGGGCCATCTCCGGCAATGATCAGTTTCAACGACGGATACTTGCTTTTAAGTAGTTCAAAAGCGTCAACAATCTCATAAACGCCCTTTTCTTTAATAACACGGGAAAGATATAAAAGCGTGCGGCAACTTCCCAAAGCAGGCGAATAAGATGGCAGGTCATTCAAATTAATCATGGTTGTACCTGTCCGAACCTTTTCAGCTTCAACACCGGCACGCACCAGAGATTTGTTAAAACTATCGGCAAGCACAAGTACTTCCCCGGCATTATTAAATACTGCCCTTAAAAGCATGGCTGGGAATCTCCGGGAAACTGATTTCTCAAAAAAATCCTGCTCCCAGCCATGTATAAAAAACAGCACCCTTCCTGAATAACCAAAGAGGTAAAACACCGTAAACAATAAAAATTCTTTGATCACGGAGCGAAAATTCATTGAAGGATTCATGTGGATCACATCGAACTCTTTCCGGCTTAGTAGCCTTGCAAATGTAAACAGGTCCCCGAAAGGCTGAATAAATCTTGAAATCCATTTTTGTCCGTTACGACGCCCAAAGGGCAGGTAACTGACATCCGCTGTGCTTTGCAGTTCCCGCAAAAGCAGTCTTACGGTCTCAGCCACTCCGCCAAGAAGAGTTATGTCAGGTGACACAACCAGCACTCGAAGTCTTTTATTTTTCACCGTGCCTCCAATGGGTTAACTGTTCTTTCTGCCTACCTCAAACTTAATATTTCCGCCAGAACATGCACCTTAAACGAAGCGACACTTTTTAAACAAAAACGTAACATCCCGGTAACATTCATCCTACGATTAAGAGTACTGTCTTTGCCCAGTAGAACAACAGTCTTGTTCTGAACCTAAATATTTTCCGGAGCCTGTAAAAACATGCTGCAACTCCTCAAGAAGAAAGCCGAATCAATTACCGACAATCTTAATTCCGGTGTAGATCACATGGAAGGACCAGGAATCGGTAGCCTGATCCAGAATGCAGGTAGGCTTAACATTTTATATTTCGCCATTCAGGATTTTCCGACCCTTTCGGCCATGTATGGCCCTGAATGGGCAGATGAATTAGAAAATGAAATTAAACATACAATAGTACAGGAAGGTGAATCCACCCTGAGCCACAATGAATTCCATATATTCTCATTCAACTCCGGTGAATTCTTCCTTCTTGACCCAACAGACTCATTAACCAGCCTCCAGCTTCAGGAACTTGCCTACCAGCTCAAAGTTAATGTTGAAAACAAGGTGAACAGCGACCAGATAGGAAGAACAGGGAACACTCTTACCATAAATAGTGGGCACTCTTTTTTTTATTCAGCCCACTCAAATGATATGCTCTGGTCAGGTTTTCTGTCTTCAATCGGAGAGGCGCGGCTTGAAGCGCAAAAAAGCATGGACATTTCCAAGCTTGAACTCTCACATGAATTCTGTGAGATCCTGCTCCAAGGAAACATTCGATGTCATTACCAGCCGATTGTAAACCTCAATGACAAAACCATTCATGGCTGGGAAGCTTTGGGACGAGGCCCCAGAAACTCCCCGTTCCGCTCTCCGCTTACGCTTTTCGATATGGCTGAAAAACTCGGAAAGCTTTTCCAGTTGGAAAAACAATGCCGGGAAGCTGCCATCAGTTCATTTGGTGAGCATAAGCCGCACCACAAGCTGTTTCTAAACATCCATCCAAGAACCATAGTTGATCCGAACTTTACCTCCGGAGAAACAAAGATCCTGCTCGACCACTACGGACTAAAACCGGGAAATATCGTCTTTGAAATAACAGAACGTCATAGCGTGAAGGATTTTAAAACATTTCGCAAAACGCTGAATCACTACAGAAATCAGGGCTACCTCGTGGCAATTGATGATGCTGGAACCGGCTACTCAGGACTTACTTCCATAGCCGAAATCAAGCCTGATTATATAAAAATGGATAAATCCTTCATCAAGGATATTGAAACAAATCAGGTGAACAGGGCCATCATCGATACCTTCACGGATTTTTCAGATAAAATCGGCGGTAAACTTATTGTAGAAGGAATCGAGACTCAGGCTCAGGCACTGACCCTAATCGACATGGGGGTCCATCTTGGGCAAGGATTTTTTCTTGCCATGCCCCAGAGAAAGAAACCATTTCTTTCTGATGCAGCAATGACTCTGAAAATGCCCAAGGAATCAGCATACGATAATACCACGTATGGAATTCCGGTTAAGAATCTGGTCAATAAAGTAGAGTCAGTTGCATCCGACATCCCGGTCCCTCTGGTGCAGGAAACTTTTGAACAGAAGGGATCCCTTAGCAGCATAGTAGTTGTGAACAACAAGGTTCCATGCGGGCTGGTAATGGAATACAACCTTAACAAACACCTCTCTGGAAAATACGGGGTGGCTCTATATTCCAACAAACCGATCACATCAGTAATGGATGATGATCCACTGATTGTAGACCTAGAAACCACAGTAGAAAAAGTCTCCCAGATGGCAATGGCCAGAGACCGTAAGAAAGCCTACGATGACGTCATTATCACATGGAAAGGCGAACTCATGGGAACAGTCTCGGTTCAACGGCTGCTCGATACCCTTGCAACTGTACAGGTTGAAATGGCCAAAGGCACAAACCCGCTCACCGGATTACCCGGAAATCTTGATATTGAAAAAGAAATCGAGCGACGTATGAAGGCATCTGAAAAATACAGCATCATCTACGCCGACCTCGACAACTTTAAAGTTTATAATGACACCTACGGCTTCAAAAACGGTGATAAGATCATTCTGCAGATAGGCAAACTGCTTAGCTGGGCAGCCTCAAGACATGGGTCCGGAAACGACTTTGTCGGCCATATAGGAGGAGATGACTTTGTGGTGGTCACAACCCCCGCAAGAGCCGAACGAGTCTGCCAATCAGTCACCCGCCTTTTTAAACGACTTGTTAAACACAACTATAACGAAAATGATGCGTCCAACGGATGGATAGAAGGCAAAGGACGCGACGGTACGATCTCAAGGTTTCCGCTTGTATCAGTCTCAATGGCAATACTTGATTGTGAGCCTGACCAGACCTTGATGAAGATCGGTGAACAGGCAGCTTCACTTAAAAAATGGGCCAAATCAATCGAAGGAAACTGCTGGGTTCGTGAAAGACGCAGACGCGATTAAAATAAATCTATTTTTAGAGTAGGTTATCGTCAAAAATATGTTTTATACGATGCCGCAGGTTGGTAAACCTTTTACCGGCAGTCACATTGTTCAAACCGATATGAAATGCCCTTTTACTGCCAATGAGAACGGCCAGCTTGCGGGCACGCGTAAGCCCGGTATATATAAGATTTCGCTGCAACAGCAGAAAATGCTGCGAAACAATAGGCATTACCACGGCAGGATATTCACTTCCCTGAGATTTATGCACGCTTACTGCGTAAGCCAGAGTCAGTTCGTCGAGCTCGGAGAGTTCGTAATGAACAATGTTGCCGTCAAACTCACAGGTCAGTTCATTTTCTTCAGTGTCCACATACATAACTCGACCGAGATCTCCGTTAAAAACTTCTTTCTCGTAGTTATTTTTGAGCTGAAGTACACGATCACCGACCCGATATTCAACAAAACCGCGCTTGAGACCTTTACCGGTTGATGGATTTAGTCTTTCCTGAAGCAAAGCGTTAAGTTTCATAGTACCTACATCTCCCTTGTGCATAGGGGTAAGCACTTGAATATCACTCATAGGATCAAGTCCGTAGCGTTCAGGAATTCGTTCACACACGGTCTGGGCAATCAGTTCCTGAACCTTTGTAGGCGACTCCTGCGGAATCCAGAAAAAATCGGCTTCAGGGGCATCAGCCGGATGCCCAAGCGGAAACTCACCATCATTTATGCGGTGAGCATTAACAACAATATAGCTCTCCTGAGCCTGCCTGAAAATATGACTTAGAACCGCATTGGGAACCTTTCCACTCTGGAGCAGATCCGCAAGCACGTTCCCCGGCCCCACTGAGGGCAGCTGGTTTACATCACCAACAAAAATAACCCTGCAAGTCAGCGGAACAGCGCGGAGAACCGCAAGACAGAGCTGTGCATCAAGCATGGAGGCTTCATCCACCACCAGCACATCAGCCTTAAGTTTCTGATCTTCGTTGAAATAAAACCCTCCGGTATCCGGAGTATATTGCAGCATGCGATGAATTGTGGATGCCTGACGGCCCGTGGCTTCAGAAAGTCTTTTGGCTGCTCTTCCTGTGGGAGCTGCGAGTTTAACTTTGAGTCCCAGTTCCCGCAGTGTCATAACCACAGCACGGGTAATGGTTGTTTTACCTGTTCCCGGTCCACCGGTAATAATGAAAAACTTGTTAACACAAGCCTCAAAAACAGCATCCCGCTGTTCTTCAGACAGCTCAAATCCCAACTCCGATTCCACTTCCGGCAAGGCCTTTTCAACCTTCTCCCGGCTGACCGGAGACGGATGGCTGATCAAACCGTGCATCCGTTTACATATTTCCCGTTCAAAACGGTAAAAATGCATCAAGAACACAGCCTCATCTATGTCCTGCTCAGGTAGATTCTCAAGACGGACACGTTTTCGTTCTTCCAGCGAGTAAATGCCATCGCTGATCAAATCCAGATCAACTCCGCCCAGCATCTTCGCCACATCTTCAATGAGCTTTTCCTTCGGGCAGAACATGTGCCCTCCCCGCTCGCTCACCGAAAACAAGGAATAGACAATAGCAGCTTCAACACGCTGCGATGAATCAGGAGCAAAACCCAGCTTCAGTGCCATTGCATCGGCAGTCTTGAAACCGATACCTCTAATCTCATACGCAAGCTCATACGGATTTTCACTGATGCGACTTACAGACTGAGCCCCGTATAAATTGAAGATCTTAGCAGCATAAGTAGGGGGAACATCATGAGTATGCAGAAAAAGAATAAGATTTTTTATTTCGCTCTGCGACTGCCAGGACTCAGTAATCTTTTCCAGCTTTTTCTTGGAAATACCTTTGATTTTCAGAAGTTTTTCAGGCTCATTATCAAGAATATCCAGAACTTCTACGCCAAACTCCTTTACCATATCCGTGGCAATGGCTTCGCCTATGCCTTTTATGGAAGAAGATTTCAAAAAACGAATTACCCCGGCTTCTGTAGCAGGACGGATTCTTTCGTGATAGTCAGCCTCAAACTGGCGGCCAAACTTGGCATGCTGTTTCCATCGACCATGAAACTCCGCAGACTCGCCCGGTGTTAAGGTCCCCAAAACACCAACAACTGTTATTTGTGAAGCTTCGTCCTTGGAAGAGACACGCGCTACAATATAGCCATTCTCTTCATTATGATAAACAACTGTACGAACTTCACCTTTAAGAATATCCGGCATCAACTTGTCCTATCTGAGGCCTCCGGCGGCCTCGCGGGGGGCATGAAATTTAATCACTAATTTGCTTTATCTTCCGGAAATTCAAGGCCGGATGACTATTATTTTACCACGGTTGATGGCTCACCCCTTAGGGCATAATTCAAAATACTTCGGTCAACTCCGGGAATCTGCGAATAGCCGGGAGAAAAATTCAAATTATCTTATGAAATCATCAAGATTCATTACCAGATAAGCATTAAGATCAGGTAACAACAAACCGTATCAAACTCTAACTACAACTTCTGGCGATACTCGAGAGACTGCCTGAGCGTTTCCTTGTCAGTGTATTTAACCTCTGATCCAATGGGAATACCTTGTGCCAGCCTGCTCAATTCCACTCCCGGAAAACGGCTCTCAACCATATTCTTTATATACGAAGCCGTTGCTTCAGCATCAACAGTCGCTCCAAGGGCAAGGATCAATTCGGTTATCTCCCCGCTTTCAAGACGCTCTGTAAGCTTGGCAAACTCCAGATGCTGAGGAGTTACGCCGTCCAGAGGAGAAAGCAGGCCGCCCAGCACTAAATAGTATCCTTTGTAAAGTCCCATTTCCTCAATCGCAAGCAGGGAGTCCCATTCAGAGACTAGACACAGTTTATCCTTTTCCCTGCCCGGGTCGGAACAAATCTTACACGGACAGGTATCGGTAATACTGGCACACTGCTCACAGATACAAAGCTTCTCACGCAGATCAATCACACTCTGGCCTATGCCGGTAACCTTTTCCCTAGGCATCTTCAGCATGGTCAAAGCTATGCGCAACGCGGACTTGGGTCCCAATCCCGGCAGTTTTGCCAGTTCTTGAGCAACAACCCTTAAGGGTTCTGGTAAATTTTCCATAAAATAATAATCAACCTAAAACGGACTTAACGCCCGATATCAGTTTTAAGAGATAAAATCCGGAAAGGAAAACTTGCCAAAAGTTTAACCTTCCCGGATTTTAAAGAAATACTAGAACATGCCGGGAATATTCATTCCGCCGGTAATCTGAGACATTTCAGATTCCATCATGGCTTTAGCTTTCTTGTTTGCATCATTTACAGCAGCAAGAACGAGATCCTGAATCATTTCCACATCACCGGACTCAACAATGGTGGGGTCAATCTTGATTTCGAGAACTTCAGAAGAACCGTTAACCTTAACATTAACCATCCCGCCGCCGGCAGAGCTCTCTACTTCACGGGTTTTAAGATCTTCCTGCAGTGCAGTCATTTTACGCTGCATGATCTGAGCCTGACGTACGAGATCGTTCATACCTTTCATTATATTACTCCTTGAAATAATTGACTGTTATACAAATATAAAAACCGCTTGAATTTAAGCATCCTTGCGGGGTTCCACAGAAATAATGCTTGCGGCAAAAGAGTCAATCACCCTTTTCACATCCGGGTGAGCTTCCACCTCATCGCGCAACTGCTGTCTGCTCTTACGCTTGCCTTTAGCACTAACCTTAACTTCAACCTCAGTCTGAGGTCCGAAAAATTCACCAGCAAGACGGGACAGGGTTACCCGGGCTTCCTTGTCATTGATCTGGCTTTGATGAAAGGGGTTGGCACAGGTCAGCTGAAGCTTACCATCGACGTACTCACCCTTACATTTACCAAGTCCTGAAATAGCACCGTTGGCTCCACTCTGTTCGACATAACCGAGAAACCCGTTAAAATTCCTGGGGCCGGAAGAATCCGGCTTTGATTTCTGAACAACCGGGGATATCTCAGGTTCAAAATTAGCAGACTCAACAGGAACAGGATTCTCTGACTCTATCGCAGATGACTGAAAACTATTATCCGGCTGTAAAACTGTCTCGTCAGGCAAAGAGGAATCATCAGATCCCGGTTCAGCTGCGGCGCGATTTCCAGCGGGTCTACCGGGTTCGGTACGTCCCATGGGACGCCCGTTACCTACCGGCATCTGCCCCTGAGGAGGCATCCCGGCCGGATTTCCCTGCTGCATAGCCTGTGAGGACATATTCTGCTGAGCAGACTGCGGACTTCCCTGTTGCGAGTGCTGCTGGCCGCTGGACTGCCATGGAGGGATACTTCCCGATGGAGTTCCCCCGGATGCAGGTGCAGGAGAAGGCGGCGTGTGAGCCCCTCCCCTTGGAGCAGACGGAGGGGCCGATTGAGGAGCGCTGCCCGCAAGAGCCCCAGCGCGCTCAACGGAAATAAGATCGGAGAGGCTGGCCATGTTAAGTAAAAGTAATTCCAATGCCATAGCAGGCTCAAGACTGCTCATTACTTTACGCTGCCCATCCACCGTCATCTGCCAGCAGGCATGAATAAATGAGCGATCAAAAGTCTGGGCCCATTTCATGAACTCCCCGGCTTCCTCTGATGAAAGACCAAGCAAAGGGACAGCTCTTTCACCGGACTGGTTGAGCAGGAACATATTGCGCCAGCAATTGCCGAGTTCACGGATAAAGAATCCAAGATCCAGTCCGCGTCCCAGTACCTGCTGTACAGTTTCCCCAACCGTAACAAGATCACGGGAATGTATAGCCTGCATGAGGGAAAAGAAGACATCACGGCCAGCAAGACCGAGAATGGAACGCACATCATCTTCCAGCAGTTTATCGCTGCCCAGAGCCAAGACCTGCCCCAGAAGAGACATGGAGTCACGTACACTCCCTGCCCCGCGCTTGGCAATCAGATCCACCGCTCCGGGGTCAAACTCAATAGCTTCCAATCCCAGAACTTTGGAAAGATGGGCTGTAAGTTCATCCTGAGCCAGCATCTTGAATGCATAATGCTGGCAACGGCTGATAATAGTAGCGGGAAACTTGTGGGTTTCCGTAGTCGCCATAATAAATGTAGCGTGCGGCGGCGGTTCCTCTAGGGTCTTTAACAGAGCGTTAAAAGCCTGAACGGTAAGCATGTGCGCTTCATCTATAATGAAGACCTTGTAGCGGAATTCAATCGGCGCGTAGCCGATATCCTCCTTAAGCCTTCTGGCATCATCAACCTTACCGTGCGATGCGGCGTCAATCTCTACAACATCCACGCCTACACCGGCAGTTATCTGGCGACAGTTATCACACTCATTGCAGGGTTCGGCTGTTGGTGCATTCTTGCAATTGAGGGCCTTGGCGAAAATACGTGCAATCGTGGTCTTGCCTACTCCCCTTGTTCCACTAAAAAGATATGCGGGGGCAACCTTGTCCTGCTCTGCGGCTCGAGACAAAATTGTTTTGACTGCTTCCTGTCCTGCAACTTCACTAAACTTCTGCGGACGATATTTCGCTGTCAGATTTGATGTACTCATAAAATATATTGCCTTCGGCGACCCTGCCGGGGGCTTAAATTTGGTGCGCCAATGCGCATTTAAGAAAAATTAAAATGCCTCCGGCTGCTTAAACCATATCTAAACAGTTTAAGAATCCAAAACCTGATTTAAAAGTTCACTGCCATTTTTTAAAGAATGCCAGCTATAAAAAACCAAAACCCACGCAAAGTACCGTGGGATAAGTTATCATATTTAACTGTGCGTTTTCCCAATACCCATAGAGAATAACTCACCGACAGGCTTTAAAGGAAAATGGAAACCGGAGTAAAGGGAACATTACGAAAAAGTTCCCTTTACCCGGACTCCTGAAGCACTAAATTGTGTAGTAATCGAGCCAGCCTTTGTACTTCTCATTACCGCCTTTTACTGCGTTGAAGTACTCTTTCTGCAGAACAGTCCCGATCGGACCACGTTTTCCTTCACCTATTACACGGTTGTCTACTTCGCAGATGGGGGTAACTTCCGCTGCAGTGCCGCAGAAGAATGCCTCATCGGCAATGTAGAGTTCATCACGGGTGAAAAGCTGCTCAACCACTTCGTAACCGAGATCACGCGCAACAGTCATCAGGCTGTTACGGGTAATTCCGGGCAGTACGGAAGTGAGAGGAGTGGTCTTGATTACATTATTTTTAACAATAAAGATGTTCTCACCGGTAGCTTCTGAAACAAAACCTGCTGTATCAAGCATAAGAGCTTCATCGTAACCGTCCTGAACAGCCTCAACCTTTGCTAGGATGGAGTTCACATAGTTACCGCAAGCCTTGGACTTGGTCATCATTACATTGACATGGTGGCGGTTGAAGGAAGAAGTCTTTACACGAATCCCCTTTTCAAGGGCTTCTTCACCAAGGTAAGCCCCCCAGGGCCAGGTGGCAATGCACACACGAATGGGGTTTTTACCGGGGTGTACCCCCATAGCTCCGTCACCGATGAAAACCAACGGACGAATGTACCCTTCTTTAAGGCCGTTTACCTTGAGGGTTTCAAGAATGGCATCATGAATTTCTTCAACAGTGAAAGGGATAGTGAGACCGAGAATCTTTGCGGAATCGAAAAGACGAACAACATGCTCACGCAGCCTGAAAACAGCAGACTTGCCATCAACAGTGGCGTACGCCCGGATACCTTCAAATACCCCGGCACCATAGTGCAGGGTGTGGGTCAACACGTGTACCTGTGCATCATCCCAGTTAACCAATTCACCGTCAAACCAGATTTTTTCTGCCTTTTGAACCATTATGTCCCCCTAATTTTCATTCAATAAATATAGTCAGCGCTTCAGCAAGAATCAGCAGTCGGTTAAAAACACCTGACGCGGGATTCCGCCGGTCAGCAGCGAAGCAGCAGATGGTGACTTCTCAACAATCTGTGCACTTACGGACAACAGAATGAATGAAGCTAAAAAAAAGAGGGTCCAAGGTCAAGAAGGAACGAGAAGAACAACATTGGGAAATGCGAAATAATCAGATATTTAAAGAATAAAAAACACGTAATTAATCAGGCGGAAGAACCTGAACCGTCTTCCGCCTCTATATTCCATTCATCACTGGCAGCAATCAGCAGCTAACAACTGAATTCTCTGCATCTCCGTATGGACTTGTTTTAGTGCTGTCTGGTTCGCTGTCATTGAACCAGACATTGTTACCTGCAAAATAGCGGAACTGGTAATCGCGACCTGTCTCAAGATCCACAGTCACTGTATACTTGCCGTTTTTAAGTTTCTTCATAGGAATAGAGCTTTCATCCCAATCGTTGAAATCGCCAACAAGATAGATGGACTCACCATTCTCCACCTGACCTTTTTCAACTTCAAACTTTACTTTGCAAACGGGCTTGCTTTTAAGAAATTTCTTGGAAATAGCCACCTGAGCCTCCTGAAGGTTTGAAATAAAAGTTGGATCGTCAGTGATATTTTTTTCTTGTAATAATTAATCGTGATTTTTTTTTAATGTCAACATTCGTCTAAAAAATACATGCAAACGTCACCTGTCTTTAATCAATAATTATTCAATAAACTCGTACAAATATTTAACACTGTTTCAACAAACAGCAATTTTAACGCAATTTACTGCGCAAAACGCTAATTTTAGCAATTATCATACGTCTAAACACACCGGTATTCATAGAAATAATAGTTTTGACAGCGACACTCGGCATGGTTACAAATAATCTTCAAGTTTATATATATTTTAGGAGTAACGACCATGGATAAATTTCCAAGAGTTCACCGGCTGCCCCCCTATGTATTTGCTCAGGTGAACGAACTGAAAATGCAGATGCGCCATGACGGCGAAGACATCATTGACCTGGGTATGGGAAACCCGGACCTTCCGACACCGCAACACATTGTAGATAAACTGGTGGAGGCGGCGCAGAAGCCTGCCAACCATCGTTACAGCGCGTCAAGAGGCATTAAAGGCCTGCGCAGGGAAATGGCCCTGTGGTACAAAAGAAGATATGGCGTTGAACTGGATTATGATCAGGAAGTGGTCGTTACCATGGGCGCCAAAGAGGGGCTGGCGCACCTGGCGCTGGTCATGCTCTCTCCAGGCGATGTGGTTTTCGCACCGGATCCGTCTTACCCAATTCACCCGTACGCCAGTATTATTGCAGGCGCGGATGTAAGGCGTATTCCCATCGGAGCGGACAGGGATTTTTTTGAGGATCTTGAACTGGCTATGCGCCAGACATGGCCCCGTCCCAAACTGCTGATCATCAACTACCCGCACAACCCCACCGGGGTGACTGCGGATATCCCGTTCTTTGAAAAAATAGTCGACTTCTGCAAAGAAAACGACCTGCTGGTAATCCATGACCTCGCTTATGCAGACTTCACCTTCGACGGATACGAAGCACCAAGCTTTCTGCAGGCCCGTGGAGCAAAAGATGTTGGTGTTGAATTCTTCTCCCTGTCCAAAAGCTATTCCATGCCCGGATGGCGTGTAGGATTCTGCTGCGGTAATACCGAAATGGTTCAGGCACTGACCAGAATCAAAAGTTACCTCGACTACGGTCTTTTCCAGCCCATTCAGATTGCGGCATGCCACGCTCTTTCCGGACCGCAGGAATGCGTTCGCGAAATTATGGATATCTATCAGGATCGTCGAGATGCTCTCTGTGAAGGCCTCCAGCGAATAGGCTGGGATGTGACTCCGCCCAAAGCAACCCAGTTTGTATGGGCTCCCATCCCCGAGCAGTTCAAAGATATGGGCTCTATCGAGTTCTCCAAACTCCTGCTGCGCGAATGCAAGGTGGCGGTTGCTCCCGGACTCGGTTTCGGACATTACGGCGATGACCATGTCCGCATGGCCCTTGTTGAAAACAGACAGAGGATCAATCAGGCCATTCGTGGCATGAAAGATCTCTTTGCTAAAAGCTAAAAAGAAATTATTCAAATTTCTGACAGGCTGCGTTATAACGCAGCCTGTCAGTTTTTTTGAAATCAGTGAAATTACGAGGTTTAGATGCAGACTGTTAAGCTTGCCATTGCCGGATTCGGCACCGTTGGAACCGGACTAGCCCGGATACTTGAAGAAAACGCAGACGTAATCCTCGCCCGTAGCGGCAGGAAATTCGAACTGACAACGGTTCTTGTCCGGGATGTAAATAAAAAAAGAGATTATCTGCCCGGTCCCGAGGTTAAATTCACAGCCGACCCGGACGAATTCACCTCCAGCCCTGACGTGGATATTGTTGTTGAGCTGATGGGCGGTATCACCGTTGCTAAAGATATTGTGATTAAGGCTCTTGAAGCAGGTAAGCATGTAGTCACTGCCAATAAGCATCTCCTTGCAGTACACGGAATCGAACTTTTTGAAATTGCAGCCAAGAACAAAGTAGGACTCTACTATGAATCCAGTGTTGCAGGCGGCATTCCCATTATCCAGTCCATCAAGGAATCACTGGCCGGAAACAAGATCAAGTCCATTGTCGGCATTCTGAACGGCACCGCGAACTACATTCTTTCCGAAATGTCCACCAACGGTCTGGAATTTGATACCGCACTCGAACAGGCGAAAGAGCTTGGATATGCAGAAGCGGATCCCACCTTTGATATTGAAGGTATTGACGCAGCTCACAAGGTCTGTGTTCTAACTCGCATTGCCTACGGTAAGGACTACCCCCTTGATGAACTGCCCGTTGAGGGCATCACCAAGGTGGAAGGCCAGGATATACGGTTTGCACGTGAATTCGGCTACCGCATCAAACTCATAGGGCAGGTTCGCGATGTAGGCGGCAAGCTGGAAGCCGGCGTATTTCCGGCACTTGTAAAATACACTCTTCTGCTGGCCCGTGTTGGTGGCAACTACAATGCAGTGCGTGTTGAAGGCAACGCTGTGGGGCCTGCTTTTTTCCACGGTCAGGGGGCAGGATCACTGCCAACAGGAAGCGCTGTTCTGGCTGACATTATTGCCCTTGCAAAAACCGACGAGCCTGACAATACCGGATTCTGTAATGCCCCTATCCAAAAAGCAGACATCCTTGCGCCTGAACTTGCTACCTCAGAGTACTATTTCCGCTTCACAGTACAGGACAAGGCCGGTGTTATGGCTGCACTTTCCAAGTGCCTCGCCGAGCATAACATTTCCATCGCTCAGGCTGTTCAAAAAGGTAATCCTGACGACAGGAATATTCCGGTGGTCTTCACAACCCACAAGGCAAGTACAAAGGATGTCACAGCAGCCCTTGCTGAAATCGACAAGATGCCTTTTATCAGCAAGCCGACCATGTCTATGAGAATTTTGAACGGCTAACAACGTCCGGAGAAATCTTATTAAAAATTTCTCCGGACACTTTCATTTTCTTTAACAAGGCTTCGACGCAATTATTCCAATTGTGTCAGCATAAAATCAACAGTCAGCGACTTAAGAAACGTGCATGGCGATGCCATCTGCTCTATCAAAATAATAATTTGCCAATTTTATACGGCGAAACCCTGATGAAAAGGTCCGGTATTCTTAAACCCTTTCTTCAAAGTGGTTTAAACCGCCGAAGGCATCCAATTTTAAAAGGCATAATATGAAACTTCTTTTTCTCATTGCAGACGGTATGGGGGGCTGGCCCATTGAAGAACTCGACGACAAGACAACTCTTGCAGCAGCCAAAACCCCTAATATGGACATGCTGGCAGGCAAAGGACTGATTGGAACCTGCCGCACAGTGCCCAAAGGAATGGCTCCGGGGTCCGATGTAGCAAATATGTCCCTGCTCGGATTTGATCCTGCCGCCTACCATACCGGACGCGGCCCCATTGAAGCTGCCGCACAGGGTCTCAAACTAGATCCGGATGATCTTGTCTGGCGTATGAATCTGGTTAATATTTCCGGTTTCGATGAAGACGGAACCATGTACGACTATTCATCAGGACATATTGGAACTGACGAATCCGTCCCGCTTGTTCAAAAGCTTCAGGCTGAACTTGGAAATGATGAATTCACCTTCTATCCCGGCATCCAATACCGCCACCTGCTGGTCCACAAGGGCGGTGCCAAAAAGATGGAAGCTGAATTAAACATCCGTCCTCCCCATGACCTGACAGATAAACCAATTGCAGATGATGTTCACGAATTTGCCAAGAGTCCACTTATGGACAAACTGGTTCGGGATGCGGAAAAAATTCTTGCAGGTAACGGAACTAAAGCCGTGTCCATCTGGCCCTGGGGACAGGGACGGCCACTGATTCTGCCGCCTTTCGAAGAGAAATTCGGAATGAAAGGAGCTGTCATTTCTGCGGTTGACCTTATCAAGGGACTTGGCAATGCTTCAGGCATGAAAGTTATCGATGTGGAAGGAGCTACCGGACTGGTAGACACCAACTACGAAGGTAAAGTGGAAGCGGCTATCAAGTTTCTTGAACATGGTGATTTTGTTTATGTCCACCTTGAAGGGCCAGACGAATCAGGGCACATGGGCAGCGTTGAAGACAAAATCAAATCCATCGAGCGTTTTGACTCTCGCATTGTAGCACCGCTACTGGATAAATTCCCTCTTGATAAAGCCTGCTACGTGATCACTTGCGATCACTATACCCCAATTGAAACACGCACCCACGATGAAACTCCGGTACCTTTTCTAATGACTTCCCCACGCTGCATTGCATCCGGTGTAGAGTCTTTTACCGAAGAGGCTGCCGACCGCTCAGGAATCATCATTCCAGACGGACACGACTTCATGCAGTGGGTTCTGGATAAGATCAAGTAATTATGAATAAAGAATTCCCAACTCCGCATTCATGGCTGGTTCATAGTGTATCCTATGGAGAAACAGATGCCATGGGTGTTGTTTATTATGCAGAATATCTGCATTTCTTTGAACGTTCCCGCTCCCTGTTTATCCGGGAACGAGGAATGAGTTATGCAGAAGTGGAAGAAAGAGGTATTTACCTTCCTGTACGTGAAGCATCCTGCCGTTACCGCATTCCGGCACAGTACGATGACCAGTTAAACATTCAGGTGGGCATAAACGAATGGAAACGAGCATCCATTAAGTTTATTTACAACATTTACAAGGAAGACCGCTCCACTCTTGTTGCCACCGGCTTTACAGAACACGCCTGTGTGAATAAAGACGGACGCCCTGTGCGAGTACCTGAATGGCTTAAGGAAATCTTTTAACTTAATACCTTCCACCTCCCTAATCCTATCGCTATTTCATAACAGACAGGGCGCGTACTGATCAGTACGCGCCCTGAACCAATTTACTATAAACTGAGGTTTTATAAAATGTACTACGATGTTCATACTCACGCTTTTCATCCTAAGATTGCAGATAAGGTAGTAGAACAGCTTCACGGTCACTACGGCATCAAAGCTGTTGGTACCGGGCTGGTAGAAGACCTTCTGGACCGTGCTACCAAGGCAGGCCTGGACCGCGTTGTCATCCACACAGCTGCAACAGAACCGGATCAGGTTATTCCTGCAAACAACTGGTCTCTTGAACTGGCAAAATCAGACGAACGGGTTATTACATTCGGGACCATGCATCCCGACTATGATGACCCGGAAAAAGAATTTGCAAGATTGGAACGAAACGGCATCAGGGGACTAAAGTTTCATCCCGACTTTCAGGGTTTTTTCATGGATGAGCCCCGATTTTACCGGGTTCTTGAAATGGTTGAAGGACGATTTGCCGTAATGTTTCATGTAGGAGACAAACTCCCTCCGGAGAAAAACCCGTCCTGCCCCATCAAATTACGGAAAATACTGAAAAACTTTCCCAAACTCACCTGCATTGCTGCACACATGGGCGGATACTGCCATTGGCAATGGGCATCTGAAGAACTTGCCGGATTTGATGTATACATGGATACTTCGAGTGCTATACCTTTTATGGATAAACAGGTTCTGAGGGATATAATGAACAAACACCCTCGTGAACGAATTCTCTTCGGAAGCGACTACCCTTTATTTGACCCAGCACAATCAATTAAAGACCTCCAGCAGGCATTGAATCTCAAAGATTCTGAACTAGAAATCCATCTAAGTGCAGCAGATCAGCTTTTTACTTAATCCCAAAAAAAATCCGCTCAATGATTTCATTTATTGAGCGGATTACCATTTACAATTCCCAAATCTACTTTGCAGCATATTTCCCCATATAATAAACTATCAGATGGTGAAACGGCCTGATCAGATTGAAATACAATGGCCCGGTCCAGTGTTTATACTTAACTATAGTTAAGGAATGCATAATCTTATTACCGTCCCTGCCGGAATCGGCGATTACTCCAATATAACAGGCAAGGTGCTTATCCGAGGCCTCGCCTATCCAGTACTTATCCGGCTCGTAAAAAATAGAATTAAAGAAATCCACTTTGCCCCCGGGATTGAAATCTACAGACAACTCCTTTTCTCTTTCATCCACATATTCTGCATGTTGCAATCCCAGGAGACTAGCAACAACCCCTCTTATCTTAAAAAGAAACTTCAACCAACCGGGCTGATATGAAACCATACGTTCAGTAAATCCTTCCATATTGTGATGGGTTTCAAATGCCTTGCTATCAACATGGTCAGCATCTCTCAGAAGCTTTGTAACCGGAACAATGTTTTCTACTATATTGAATGATTCTTTCATAATTTCACTCTCACATTCCATGATCTGGTTTCCAAATTGTACGAACTGACACTCAGTTACGAATACTATGTCAGTTGCCTTACCTTACTCAAAAGGGATGTGATATAAATCACTACGCAAAAGATTTAAAACCTCGAGTATTTCTTCACCCATAATAGGTGGAGAAATCATGCGCGAACCGACAAAAAGCATGTAATCGATTTTTGCAAGCTGGTCTGCACGCTTTTTATCCCCACATATTTCTGAGAATATTGAACGCAGATAGCCGATCCTCATCTCATCAACTCTTTTAAGGTACCGCCCCGCAACCATATCGTGCTGTGCCCAGGCTCGAATACTTATCTCAACGTTCATAGGATAATGCACTGCTTCAGCGATCATGGCGTTATATTTTTCCTGTGCACTCACACTTGAATCAAAATCCTCCATTAAACTGATAGTCCAGACATTAACCCAGTGTTCAAGCATTCTCTCCAGAAAATCAGCCCTATTTTTAAAATGATGATAAAATGAACCTTTGGTAACTCCTAATCTCTTGCACAATGCATCAATGGTAAGTTGATGCACACTTTCTTTTTCCAAAAGCTTAAGACCTGTTTCAAGCAGATCTTCTGCGGACCTGCGCCTATCCATAATCTCACCTGCCAGATTACTTACCATTTTCCTCCTCTTCCTCTTTATAACAATACCATACCGTATGGTATTGTTATACCCATTTTAAACTGACTGGACAACAAGATAATACAAAAAAGGAAGAGCCGTCTGCGGGCAACCACAGACGGCTCTGTCAAAAACAACCTCAAAAGTAATAACAGACTTCTTAGTTGTGAGGTCTATCCACTTTAGGGTGACATGCGTTGTTAGCACAAGGAGCGGTAGCAATATCAGTCTGGCCTTCCTTGTTCATCTTCACGTGACAACCACGACAGCTGATGTCGCTGGAAAGGGTGTGGAAAGCCTTGAAGTAAGAGTTAGGCTTAGCCTTGTGCTTGATGTTGTCATGACAGCCGGGAGCTGCGCAGCCCTTGATCTGAGATTTACCATCCCAGGTGTGGTGACACTTAACACAGTTTACGTCCTGGTGATCAAAGTGTGAGAACTTGACCTGAGTGAAGCGAACTTTGTTAAGTGCTTCGGGACGCTGAAATTCCAAGTTGATGGGAAATCTTACAACCAGCTCTTCCTTAACAGCAACAGGCTTGTTTTCGGAAATGCTAGCAATCTCCTCACTAAGATTGCTGGTGGTGGTTGCGTAAATAATTACGAGAACGGCAAAAACCACTGCCATTCCTACATACAGAAAATTCGTCTTCATTCTATTCCTCCTCATGAAAGTGGTAACTTAGTAATCAAAATCCACGATTATTTCAATAAAAATGCGTAGATGTATATGCTCTGCAACACAACTTCAGGGCCAGCTGAGGAACTACAGAAAGCACATTGAGAAAATTTTCACACGAACCAGCATACTGCAACTAAGAAAGATTAAAGCCAGATATCAAAGCAAAACAAAGCATCAACTGAAATAACTACTGTTCAAAAGAGTAAAAATGTATTGCTGACTGTTAAATTAACATATTCTTACAACCGAACTATATACAAAACAAAAAAATTAATATTCAAGTTGAGCTATTTATGATTTTTAGAAACTTATTTTTTTTTCTATAAGGACACACTTTTTGTCATATCGGTAACAATAATCTTCTCTCTAAGCGGGAAATACTACCCCGAACAGACCTACAATTAAATCAATTCTAATCACACCAGTCTATTGATAGCAGCTTTTTTTACGATATTAATTGTTGATGGAAGAGCCAAAACAAAAGGCCACAACACCCAAAGGGCATTGTGGCCTTCCTGACAAACATCTATGTAATTAAGCTAACGCCTTATTGACTACTCACGAACACCGGCCATCAACAGACCTATATTGTCAACTTTAGCTTTATCATTCACTGAAAACTCATCCATGATCTGACCGCAGTACATAACGGCCACACGGTCAGCCAGTTGAAGAGCTTCTCCAAGATCTCCAGTCACGAGCAGAATTCCTGCCATTTCACGTGCCTCAAGAAGCCTTTTCCAGACTTCCTCGGTTGCAGAAATATCAAGCCCCTGAGTCGGCTGCTCTGCAACTATAAGATGCGGCTGCCTATACAGTTCACGAGCCAGCACCATCTTCTGCAGGTTACCGCCGGAAAGCTGCCACGCTAAAGCCTGAATACGCCCTGGACGAACGTCATAAGCTTCTACAAGCTCCTCGGCAACTTTCGCAGCTTTATCACGCTGTAGAATCGGACCGGCTGAAAAACCCTGACGAGTGGTAAGAAGAAGATTATCCACAAGATCGAGATTGCGGGCAGTAGCAAGGTCAAGACGGTCTTCAGGAATATAAGACATGGAATTATCCCAGGTCATTTCAGCAAAGAACTTACGCCATGGTTTACCCATGATGAAGATTGTATCCTTGGGAGGCTTTCGCAGCCCGCAAACTCCTTCGACCAGTTCCTGCTGACCGTTACCGGCGACACCTACAATCGCAACAACTTCACCTTTACGAACATCAAGGTTGATTTCGCGCAGGCCGATACCGGTCATGTTTTTAACCTCAAGAACCTTCTCGCCTACCTCAACCTCTTCCTTATCCACTTCAAGAATAATCTCCTTACCAACCATTCGGCAGGCAAGATCGGCTTTGGAAGTAATCTGATCGCGAGGAACTTCGCCATCGACAACCCCTCGGCGAAGAATTGCAACCTCATCTGCAATTGCCATTACTTCTTCAAGCTTATGGCTGATGAAAACGACAGACTTACCCTGCCGGGTCATGGCCCAGAGCGCCTCAAAAAGGCGAAATGCTTCACGAGGAGTCAGAACAGCAGTAGGTTCATCAAAGATCAGAACTCTACTTTCACGATAAAGCAGCTTAAGAATTTCAACACGCTGCTTTTCACCCATTGAAAGATCTTTGACCTTTGCGGACGGATCAATATCGAGCTCATAATCAGAAGCAAGCTTACGAACACGCTCTTCAAGTTCCTTGGGGTTGACGAAAAATCCACCCTCCTGTCCTAAAAGAACATTCTGAGCAACAGTCATGGTATCAACCAGCATGAAATGCTGGTAAACCATGCCTATTCCGGCCTTGATAGCGTCCTTGGAGTTGGAAAATTCAACCCGCTGCCCGTCTACTTCAATATATCCTTCATCAGGACGAAAGCGCCCTGCAAGCATGGACATAAGAGTACTCTTACCTGCGCCGTTTTCACCAAGAAGGGCTTTGATTTTACCGGGATAAAGATCAAGAAAAATATTATTGTTTGCGACTACCTTACCAAAACGCTTGGTAATTCCTTTAAGGGAAATTATGGGGGCACAGCCCTCAAATCCTGTTGCTTTCTGGCATTCTGGACGGGTGAAATCCGGTTGTGAACTCATGGCAGACACCTATCCTTCAGGTTCAATGTTGATGCCCAGATGAGCAGGAGCTTCTCCACTGCGTCCACGCATTGCGGAAAAAATCAGCACCAGAATTGTTAGAGCATAAGGCAGCATCAGCAGCAGAGAAGAAGGGATATGAGTACCTACCGCCTGCAAACGCAGCTGAAATGCCATGACACCACCAAAAAGATAGGCACCGAAAACAGCGCGGCCCGGTTTCCAGAAAGCAAAAATCACCAGAGCTACTGCAATCCAGCCACGCCCGCCAGAAAGGCCGTTGGCCCACAGGTGTGTATAGGCAAGAGAGAGGTATGAACCGCCAAGCCCAATCAGAAATCCTCCCCCGAGAAGAGCTATCCAGCGCAGGCGAACAGCCTTGAGCCCAACAGCTGCTGCTGCAGCAGGTTTTTCGCCAACAGCAGTAATTGCAAGGCCGATACTGGTGCGGTTCATAAAAAACATGAACAGAACCGGAATCAGGTAGGAAACATAAACCAGAGCATCCTGTTTAAAAAAGATGTCCCCGATATAAGGGATTGAAGAAAGAACAGGAATACCGAATTTATCAAATCCGTCAGTTGCTGTGCCGATGTACGGAGTCCCCAGAAAGTTGCACAGCCCGACGCCGAGAATTGTCAGAGCAAGACCGGATACAACCTGATTGCCAAGGCATGTAATACAGACTAGACCGTGCAGCGAAGCCATCACAGTTCCGGCAATCCCGCCTGCAATAAAGCCGAGCCATGGATTTCCGGTGGTCAGCGTAACAAAGAAGGCCGCAAAAGCAGCCATACTCATCATACCTTCAACACCGAGGTTAAGCACCCCGCCCTTCTCGGTCAGAATTTCACCGAGAGTGGCGTAAAGGATGGGCGTTCCTGACTGAACAGTCGCCGCCAGCAGGGGAACAATGAAACTTTCCAACATTTATATCACCCAGAATGATCAGACGGTTGTAACCATCATAATTTTATATGGCTTCGGCAGTCATGCTTAAAAATAAAAGGAGCTCAACTCCTTTGCCTACCGAAAACGAAATCAAAAAAATCAACTCGCTGACGAGTTAATTCTTTTTAACAATCTTATAAGTAATCAGCATCTGTCCCGCGAGAACTGTCAGCAGTATAAGCCCTTCCATAATGGAACCGAAAGAAGCCGGTGTCTGCATCTCAAGCTGCATGTTTTCAACACCTACACGCAGCGCAGCCAGCAGGTAGGCTGCAATTCCTATATATAAGGGATGCAGACGAGCAAGCCATGCAACAACAATTGCAGTATAGCCGTAACCGACCATAATTGAGGGCTGCAGCCGGTTAATTGTTGCAGAAGCTTCAATACACCCAGCCCAGCCAGCCAGCGCACCGGAAAGAGCCATTACCAAAATGGTCAGCAATCCGTAAGGCAGGCGTGAATACATTGCGACCTTTACACCCTCGCCTGCTATTTTAATCTCAAAACCGAGACGGGTAAAACGCATGAAGGCCCACATGGCAATCCCAGCTCCCACACAAACAACAAATCCCCAATGCAGGCGCGTATCACCGATCTGGCCGATAATTGCTGACGGTGAAAATTCCGGTGTAACCGGGAAGCCGAAACTGGCAGGATCCTTCCAGGCTCCAAAAACAAGGAGATCCAGAAGGAGTATTGCAATGTAGTTAAGCATCAGGGTGGAAATAATTTCATTTACCTGCAGCTTAAGCCTCAAGATTGCCGGGACATAAGCCCAGAAAGCTCCAGCCAGCGCAGCGCAGATAAACATAAGAGGCATAAGCAGAAATCCGGGAAGATCAGGAAAAGTAAGCGCTGCCCATGTAGCACCGATAGCCCCAAGGGCAAACTGACCTTCTGCACCGATATTCCAGACCTGCATCCTGAAGGCAATAGCCACACCCAGTGCGCATAGAAAAATCGGGATAGATTTTAAAAGGGCATCTTCCAAAGCCCAAGAAGCACCAAAGGACCCCTGCCAAAGCACAATGAGTCCCTGAACGGCAGATTTACCCTGCAATTCAAGCAGGAGCGCGCTGATCCCGAAAGATAGAACCAGAGCGCCCACGATAACAATCGGGACGCCCCAGTTCCAGGGTTCGTCGCGCTTTTGTAAGCGATAACCCAACATAAATTATTACTTGGTATTTCCGATTACGCCTTCAACAAACCAGTTCATACCGAGCATTTCAGGATCGGTCATGGTCTTGCCGGCGGGAACGATTTCTTTGCCGTCCTGGTCTTTGAGAGGACCGACGAAAACAGCATTTTCACCTTTAACGATAGCTTCCTTGGCAGCGTGAACAGCGTCACGAACATTCTGGGGAACCATAGGACCGAAAGGAGCGATATCTACTACGCCCTGATCCATGCCCCACCAGAGAGCTTCGTTACCCTGCCATACACCGTCACGAACCTGCTCAACAGTGTTCTTGAACAGAGGAGCCCAGTTCCAGACTGCTGCGGTAAGGTGGGCTTTAGGAGCCATCTTGGACATATCGGAGTTGTAAGCGATGGAGTACTTGCCACGTTCCTGAGCTGCTTCCTGGGGACCGGGAGAATCCTGATGCTGGGTAATGATGTCAGCTTTCATATCAAGCAGGGAGATAGCTGCATCTTTTTCCAGTGCTGGATCGTACCATGTTTTAGTCCATACAACACGAACGGTTGCCTCGGGGTTAACGGAACGCACACCAAGAGTGAAAGCGTTAATACCGCGGATAACTTCAGGAATAGGGAAGGCGGCTACGTAACCGATTACGTTGGACTTGGTCATCATACCAGCAACAATACCGGTAAGATAACGAGCCTGGTACATACGGCCAAAGTAGTTGCTCATATTAGGGGTGGTTTTGAAACCGGAGCAGTGCATGAAAGCAACTTTGGGAAACTTCTTGGAAACTTTGACCATGGGGTCCATGTAACCGAAGCTGGTACCGAAAATTACATCAAAACCTTTGCGGGCAAAGTTGAGGACAACACGCTCGGAGTCAGGACCTTCAGGAACGGACTCAACGTAAGAGGTCTCAATCCAGTCAAGCTTATCAATGGCTTGACGTCCCTGATCCTGAGCGTAGGAGTAACCTTCGTCACCCACGGGAGAAATGTAGACAAAACCGACTTTGAGCTTATCTTTTTTAGCTCCGGCAAAAGCCACGGACGCCACCATTACGGACATAGCCGCAACGAGAGCCATAAGCAGAACTTTACGCATCATCCACTCCTTGATTCAATTTTGAAACAGTCAACGAAGTTCCGTACCAACGAATCTTCCCTCTTAACAAAAGGCAAACGGTTCAAAACAAATAAAAAACAAATACACAACCAGCCCCCGGACTCCCTTGCCCGGCAGCTGGAAATGCAAATGTATGTTCTGATCCTTCTTATATCAAAGCCTGCAACAACAGGCTCTAACTTTCTGAATTTTCCTGAGAGACTTTTACAATGGGCTGTGCAAACTGGGTAGCACTGTCCCACGGAAAAAGAATCCAGGTATCCTGGCTCACTTCCGTGATAAAGGTATCTACCAGCGGACGGCCTTCAGGTTTGGCGTAGACAGTTGCAAAATGAGCCTTAGGAACCATTTCACGAACCAGCCTTGCAGTTCCCCCTGTGTCAACGAGGTCATCGACAAGAAGCCAGCCCTCGCCATCGCCTTCAAATCCTTTGAGCACAGTAGCTTTCTTTTCCTGAACTTTCCAATCATAAGTGGAAATACAGACAGTGTCGATAAGTCTTATATCAAGTTCACGGGCCAGAATCGCCGCAGGGACAAGCCCTCCGCGAGTAATGGCCAGAATACCTTCGAAAGGTCCTTTTTCAAGCAGTCGCCATGACAGGGCTCTGCAATCACGATGCAGCTGCTCCCACGAGATCGGGTACATTTTAGAATATCTGTCAGCCTTGGACAATTTCATTCTCCTTGGATTTCCTTCTGTGCACGCGGATTCCCTAGCAGGGGGAACCCATAAGGGCAACAGAAAAATAAGCGCAAATCCGTATTTATGAAAAATAATGCTTCTGCCGAACTACCGTTTTCACCAATTAAATTCAAATTGACAACACACGGCAAACGGCCATTTCCAGCTTGAATATCAGCTGAAGAACCCTACCGTCCACTTTTGAAATGGGCTCTTCAGGCAACAAAATGAAGATTTACCGAAAAGTCCGCATATTTATAATTTTACAGAACGCCCACGCGAGGTTAAAGTGATTTATTAATATAAATTTAAACAAAAAAAAATATAAGGTACTACCAAGATGAGACACAGCGAGGCAAATCAACTCAGATATAAAATCACCCTGCCATTGATAATGATCCTATCTCTGACAGCCGCTTACTTCTTCCATAATATCATTATCGAGCAGCGCGAATATAACGATCTTCATGATAATCTGACAGAAATTAAACTGAACGCATACGATATTTTCAACACAGAAACCGGAACAAAATATGACATGCGCAGGATGCAGACGCTGGTAGAACAGCTTGAGGCTTATCCGGAGCAAGGTAGATTCCATAAATACATACATCATGAAAATACCGACCTTTTCAATAAGGCCGAGAGCTTTATGGCTGCTGTGACAGATGAAGACAGATCGGGAGTGACAATTTCCCTTAAAAACCTTGATGAATCACTGGCAATGGCCCTGAACGATGCCTATCAGATTCATAAAGATGATGCCAATCGCAAGATTAAACTGGAATATGGTATTTTATTCGTTATCTGCCTGCTGGTGGCTGTTCACTTTTTTCTTGTGGACACCCCTATGAAGGAAGAGCTGATTAGAAATGCACGGGAAAAGGAAGCCAGCAAAACAACCATCCGTAAACTTGCTGAGCGGGACACTCTGACCAACCTTCCCGGACGCATGAAATTTTATGAAGATTCAGAACGTGAAGTTGCAGCCGCAACGCGTTACGGATCAGATCTGGCACTGATTAAGATGGATATTCATAAATTTAAAAAAATCAACCAGAAACACGGACAGAAGGCAGGAGACAAACTGCTGGCAGCATTTGCCAGAACGGTCAGAAAGCACCTGCGCAGACCGGACAGCTTCTTTCGTGTCGGCGGAGACAAGTTCATAGTTCTTGCTCCGCATACCAGCTTAAAAAATGCCCAGAATTTGGCGGAAAAAATAACTCAGTTAATCAATACAAACAAAAATCTACGGGTTATCCCCTTCAACATAAACACCGGCATTGCAGCCTGTTCGCCGGAAGACAATGCTGAAACCCTTCTGAAAAAAGTAGACCTAGCTCTCAACGAATCCAAAAAATATGGAGCTGGAGCCGTATACACACACCCGGAGCCTCCGCAGGGCCAATAGGCTCGGCTTCAGCATAAAGCTACCTTCGAAGCAGGGAAATACCTGAAATTTTGTTGAATGTACGAACAGCAAAAGCATCGGTCATACCGGAAACGTAATCAACAATCTTTTGGGTATTCTTATAAACACCGGCCCCTTCCAGCGGTTTGTACAGGTCTGGAAGCAGCTTTACTGATTTCCTGCTTTTGGAGCTGAGTTTTTCTTCGGTATGCAGTTCACAAACAATCTGTCCAAAGAAATCCAGTATCTTCCATAAAACTTCGTAAGCAGCAGCCTCAGTATCAATTACTTCAGTTGAATTATAGACTTTTTCAATGGCTACTTTTTTCAACAGACTGAACTCTTCTGCCTTCTCTATGCTCTCAGTTAAACTGGAATCAAAAGTACCTTCAAGAATTGCTTCTTCATTTTCAAAAAAGACTTCACAGGAACTGGTCACCAGAGAATTTATTGTTGTAGCCCGCAAGTACTCAACTTTCTCCTTGTCCTCATTCATCCTGTCCATTCTAGACGCTACAGCTGGATCATTACCAAGAATATCCATGAACATATTCCTGATGTTTTCAAATGAAACCAGCCCAAGGCGATAGCCGTCCTCCATATCAACAACATGGTAGCAAATGTCATCTGCAGCCTCGACTAGGTACGCAAATGGATGTCTCGCCCACTTATTATGCGACAGATTCAAAAGTCCAAGGTGCTCTGCAATTTCTGAATATACATCAGCTTCGCTAAGGAAAATACTGAACTTTTTCTTGCTTCCGGCATACTCCGAAGTAAACGGGTATTTGGTAAAAGCAGCCAGGGTTGCGCAGGTCAGCTGCATTCCACCGGGGCTTCCCGCACGCTGCAACGCCAGAACATTGCGGAGCCCCTGTGCGTTGCCCTCAAAAATCTTGAAATCATCCCGCTTTTTCTTTCCAATCCAGGTGCAGAGATTATTTCCTGTCTTGGTGCTTTCAAACCAGTCACGTATGGCATCTTCCCCGGAATGACCGAATGGGGGGTTACCAATATCATGCATAAGGCAGGCAGTAGCTACAATAGTCGCTGGTTCGACAGGCATAAAATCAAGCCCGTGCTTTTCAATCAGCTTGCTGCCAACCATAAATCCCAGAGAACGTCCCACTGAAGAAGTCTCGAGACTATGGGTCAGCCGGGTACGGACATAATCACTTTTGGAAAGCGGAAAAACCTGAGTCTTATCCTGCAGCCGTCTAAACGCAGAAGAGAAAATTATCCGGTCAAAATCTTTCTGAAATTCGCTACGGTCAGGACTGATTTCAACAATCTTTTCTTTCCCGATTCTTTGCCTGCTAAGTAATTTATCCCACTGCATTATTAATCCTTTCTTAAAATAAATTGATCCTGAAGCCGAACCTGACGGGGGTTATATCAGATTGATCTGTACGCAAAATTCTATATCTATCCTTGCCGAAGAAAATATTTGCATAACCGCAAACCAGATTATTAGCTGAAAAACCGGGATATTGTTTCATTCTCTTGAAAACAATACTACCCCATGTACTTTTATCACTAATAGATTTCAATAGCTTGCTAAGGTCACTTACTTAATAATTAACGATCGCAACTGAAAAAACATGGGGAAGGCAACACAAATGATTTAACCGAGAACTCAATTCTGACACTGAAGATAAATCATGAGTAAGAATAATGATTGGGTTAACCTCGATAAGAAAACAGCAGTCTCAATATTTTTCTAACCCTGTCTGAAAACAGCTTCTCCCCCAGAAGCTTCCCGGCAACCTTTTTATTTATCTCACTAAGAGTCGGGTAAGGATGAACAGCTCCGGCCAGGGTTGCCAGCCCAATATTTCCATTAACTGCTGCCACCCATTCGGAAAGAAGTTCCCCGGCATGGACCGCAGCAATCTGGCATCCAAGAGGTTTACCACGCTTATCAAGAAGCAGTTTTATTCTCCCTTTGGCTTCACCTTCCGCCAAAGCCCGGTCATTTGATGCAAACTCTTCCACCACGGTTGTATATTTTACCCCCTGTACCTTTGCCCTCTTCTCATTTAGGCCAACACTGGCCAATTCAGGATCAGTATAAGTACACCATGGCAACCATGTGTAATCAGCCTTGCGAGGCAGATGAAACACCGCATTGGAAATAACTATTCCTCCCTCATACCCCGCTGCATGAGTAAAGCTGTATTTACCTATGACATCTCCGGCTGCAAAAATATGCGGAACAGATGTCCGCATGCGCGAATCTACAATAACAGCCCCCTTTTCAAGCTTAACCCCTATATCTTCCAGCCCCAGGCCGTGGGTATTGGAACGCCTCCCCGTAGCCACCAGCAACTGATGCCCGTGTAAAGTTTTACTATCACCATCAGTTTCGAGAAGTACCTCTACGCCATCAGGAACTTTCCTGATCTTTTGAACAGATGAATTTAAAACAAATTCAACACCATCTTCAGACATTCCCTCCATAACAAAACGAGCCATATCCTCATCTTCCTTACTAAGGATATGCCCACTGCGCTGAATAACCGTGACCGCACACCCGAGCCTTTGAAATGACTGAGCCATCTCTACAGCAATAGGTCCACCACCAAGAATTATCATAGAAGTAGGAAGCTCTCGAAGTGAAAACACATCAATATTTGTCAGATAGGGAAAGTCCTCCAGCCCCTTAAATGGAGGAATTGAAGGAGATGATCCTGTGGCTATCACCCACTTGCGCGAAGACAGCTTCCTCCCTTCAAGAACAACAGTATGATCATCAGCAAAGTAACAATCGCCGAATTTCACATCAACTCCAAGGGAAGTGAAGCGCTCTACAGAATCATGAACCTGTATAACAGATATGACTTCAGCAATCCGACTGGCTACTTTAGAATAGTCCACCGGGGAAAGATCAACTGCGGGCAGTCCGAAATCATCAGCTCTGCTCATCAGCTTCCGCACACGGGCAGTTCTGATCAGAGTCTTGCTGGGGACACATCCATAATGAAGGCAGTCACCACCGAGTTTACCTTCTTTTTCAATCAGCAGAACCTTTACCCCAAGCTTTGAAGCCCCAGCGACAACAGTAAGACCGGCAGCCCCACCGCCTATCACAGCAAGATCGTAATCATAACTCCCCATTTTATTACCCCGTTACCCCGTCTGCTGAATATGCATCATGCCGTACAATGCTGCCCCGTGAAGACCGCTATCCTGATTGTCATTAAGAAAAACAGGAATCCTCTTGAGCAGGTCCTCCATGGAAGGGGATCTTAAAAACTCTTTCATAAAAACCGGATGCTCGGCTACAAAAGGATTCTTGGCAACGATACCACCGGAAATGTAAAGTCCGCCCGTAGCGCAAACACTCAAAGCGTAATTTCGGCAGCAGCGAGCAGTAAAACGAGAATACCACTCCAGAGTTCTGTGGCCGCTTTTCATTTTTGCAGCAACCTCACTGGGTGCAAGCTCTTCTCCCGTTAGATATAAATGAAGTACTGTAAGGCCTCTTCCGGTAAGCACTTCATCGCCACAACTATATGATATTCCCCTGAATTTTTTTACAAAGTCGCAAAAATCGAGTTCTTCGGCAGTCTCGACCGGAAAGGAAATATGTCCGGCCTCTGAAGGTGCGGCTGCAAACCCATAACCGGGAACCGGAACCAATGCACAATGACCAAGGCCTGTCCCGGCACCGATTACACCCACTGTTCCCGTTGGAGATACCTCTACATCATGAATGATCTTACAATCATTTACAGCAGATGTGCGGCAGGCATACGCCTGTGCAGCAAAATCATTTATAAGCACAGCTTTTTTAAAACCGTACTTCTCATACCCGCCACGAAAATCAACATCCCAACTGACATTTGTAACATTGCAATACGTTCCGCGTATGACAGGCCCAGCAAGAGCAAAGACCGCCACATCAAAATCCTGCGGAGAGTATGGAAAATCGCTTTCTTCAAGCATTTTCATAAGATGATCAAAACTTTCAGCTTCTTTACTGGAAAGCCAGATTGTTTCCTTCATCACAGGCTGGCCGTCAGTACCGGCCTCAAATGCCGCAAAACGGCTGTTTGTACCACCTATATCAACAGCGAGTACTCGTCCCATAATTTTTCCATCCTTAATGATCTTCATATAAAAACAGTCTTAAATGAAAAGTAGATGTGTTTAATATAATACCGTCCCGGAGCCTGAGTAAAGACACAATAAGTTATTTTTACAAACTATTTTAAGGCATTTTAACCTAAAAATTAAGCTTTTAAATAAGACTTGGGCCAAGCAGCGACACAAATGTCGCGACACAAACCGCCAATAAACGCCAACCATGACAGCTTGATATAAGCATAATTCAATGCTTTATAGTCTAACAAACTGCATATTGTATTATAGCCTTAATATTGAACTCCGGTATTAATTCAGCTTGCACCATTCTAGAAATATGAGGGGAACAAATGAAATTTAAAAACTTAACCTTAAAGACCAAAATAATATTACCAACGTTTCTTGTTGTCCTAACTATATTAGCCATAAGCACATGGACTATGGTCAGCCAATCAAGAGAAATGGCTGTCAAAGAAGCTACAACTGCAGCTAAGCTTGTTGCAAAGGGATATGGAAACGAAATCTCTACAACTCTAAGCAAAGCACTGACAACTACCAGAACAATTGCTGCAATGTTTGAAATCGGTACAAACTATAAAATTATACCGGACCGTGAATTCCTTGACTCCGTACTGGTAAAAAACCTTGAAATGCATCCCGGACTTGCTGGTACATGGTGCGCCTTCCCCTCTGATACATACGATGGACGCGAAGATGAATATATGGGAAAATACAAAGGTTCATATCGAAACTGGTACTATAGAGAAGGAGGACGCATTGCTGAACGGTTCGTAGGTGGGAATGATTTCGTCGACACCCAATGGTACAAAGCACCTATGTCGGGAAATGTTGAAACCATAACCGAACCTTATCCTTGGAAAATCGGCAGTAAAACATACTGGCTGAGCTCCACTGGATATCCGGTGAAAAAAAATGGGCGCAATATCGGTGCCGTAGGTGTGGACTTTTACCTTAATGACCTTCAAAAAACCGTGCTGGCTATTAAACCATTCGAAACCGGATACGCTTACCTCACAACAAACAAAGGAACAATTGTTGCGCATCCTGATGACAAGCTGCTGGCAACGAACATTTCCGACATAACCCACCTCGACCACAGACGCAAAATTCTGGCAGCCATACGTGAGGGCAGCTCATATTCCTATATAACTGTATCCCCGGAAACGGGAAACAGGGAATACGTTTGCCACGTTCCTGTAAAAGTGGGAAAAACTGACTACCCTTGGAGCATAGCCATGGTCATTCCCATGGATAAGGTAGAAGCACAGGCAAATGCCATTGCCCAAACCAGTTTGATAATCAGTGTCGTGGCTGTAGTGGCTTTAATTATTATCCTCTTCATGTTGGCAGGACTGATAAGCAAACCTATTTTAATGACTGCCGGATATACATCCAAAGTTGCTGAGGGAGAGTTGGACGCAGAGCTCAGCATTGATCAGAAAGACGAAATAGGTGTTATGGCCGATTCACTGCGCAAAATGGTTGGTGAACTCAAAAACACAATCACTAAAGCTGAATCTGAAACAGCTAAAGCTGAAGAAGAATCCCGCAAGGCCAGACTGGCAACGATTGAAGCGGAAGAAGCCAGACAGCATGCTGATCACGCCCGCGCTGAAGGACTGCATCACGCATCAGAAAGAGTAAGACAGGTTCTCACACACGTAGTGGACTCTTCTGAAAAAATGTCTGTCAGGTCGACGGATCTGCTTGAAGGGACTGAAACCCAAAGCGACCGGATATCTTCTACAGCAACTGCCATGGAAGAAATGAATGCAACGGTTCTGGAAATAGCACGCAATGCAGGCGACGCTGCAGCAGCAAGCTCCAACGCCCAGAAAAAAGCTCAGGACGGCGCAAGCGTAGTTAATAAGACCAAAACGACACTTAGCGAAACTGTCTCTGAAGTAAACTCTCTTAAAGACAATATGGAAAAGCTGGACGAACGGGCCAGAGGCACCGAAACAATCATCAGTGTAATCACAGACATTGCAGACCAGACCAACCTGCTTGCCCTGAACGCAGCAATTGAAGCAGCCCGTGCAGGAGAAGCAGGCCGAGGCTTTGCTGTGGTTGCTGATGAAGTCAGAAAGCTTGCTGAAAAGACAATGGCGGCAACAGGAGAAGTTTCCAGTTCCATCGGTGCAATCCAGCGAGTTGCCGAGGCAAATATCCAATCGATGGAAGCTGTCTACAAATGTATTGAAGAAGCCAGCGGTTTCTCAGAAGAGTCTGGAACAATGCTTAAAGAAATCGTAGATGAAGCCCAAAAGAGCGCTGAGCAGATTCACAGCATTGCAACTGCGGCAGAAGAGCAGTCCGCAACTTCAGACGAAATAAGCAGATCTGTAGAAGAAATCAGTCGCATCACTTCTGAAACAACAAATGGAGTGAGGGACTTTTCCGTCGCTTTGGAGTCACTTGCCAAGCAGGTTATCGAGATGCAACAGATTGTAGAAGATCTCAAAAATGAATAATCCATTCCAGACTTAAGCCGAACCGGAATCTGATTATATATTGAGGTGTATGTAAAAAAGCACCTGTCAAAAACCGGACATAAAAATTGGCAGCACTGAAATCAGTCAGTGCTGCCAAATTGAATCCGATAATGCCGTAAGGTCAATAAAAAAGCTGTTATGAAGCTTTAGCTTTCACTAAAGGGACTTCACGCAACACCTTATCCTTAGCACCACGTTCTTCCCTGCGCATCTTGATATATTTACGGGTGATATTTCTAAGCTCTTCGCTCTTGGCCTCTCTATCTTCAGGACACAGGAAAGCTACCAGCTTCCTTTCAAGCTTGTATGGGTTCTGCTCTTTCTTGATAGCCAGCACACCATCCATAATCATTTTCTGATTGATCAGTTCATTACGAGTTCTGGCACGAACTGTTTCAGCCATCGGGCCGAAAATCATGTTGCTGAGAATTACTCCATAAAGGGTTGAAATAAAGGCTACCGGAATATGCTTAAGAATAAGTTCCGGGTTATCAATTCCCATAAGAAGACCGATCAGACCGATTACAGAACCAGCAACACCGAAAGCAGGAGCATAGCGCGCCATGGCCTGAAAAACTCTTTCCGATTCACTACGGCGCATGTGAAAAAACGACATTTCTGTTTTAAGGCAGTCCTTTATCTCATCTTCCTCAAAGTTATCCACGAGAAGGGTCAAAGAGTTGCGCAAAAATGAGATGGTGGTCTTCTCCCCTGCTTTTTCCAGTGAAAGCATACCGTCCATCCGTGAACGCACACTAAGATCCAGCAACGTATCCACTATCTCTTCATGAGTTGTTAATCTACCGGAATAGGTCTCATGCACCACCTTAAAAGATTCCTTAAGCTGCTCATAAGGATAACTGAGCAGAACCGCAACAGCCAGCCCGGAAAGGACTATGGCTAAAGCTGCGGCGTTCCAATATAGGGCTATTCCGCCGCTAAACCAGAAACTGGCCATAAAAACACTTGAAGCGAGAACTACGCCTGCCAGATTCTTTTTATTCATAACAGACCTCCTTACTTGGCACTGATATCGGTGTTTATGACTATTATCTCGACCCTGCGGTTATTACCCTTCACCTCGCCCATATCATCTGGAAGTTCAGGAGCAGAATCTCCGCGTCCGCTTACAATGATGCGAACCGGGTCGATAGCCTTTTCATAGACTAAATAACCAGCCACTCTGGCTGCACGAGATGCAGAAAGTTCAAAAGCAGCCTTCTGCCCTACCTTCTCCACATCACTTTGATCAACATGCCCGATAATATGAATGGCATGAGTGCTGGTCTTGAGAACAGCAGCAACTTCGGCAAGATATTGACGGGTTTTTGATTCGAAAGAACTGTTACCGGGAGTAAAGAAAGCATCGCCTCGCATAACAATTTTAAGTTCGCCGTCATCCTCATTCATGCTGACAGATCCATCGTTACTGCGATAGAGGGAGTCCTGAGGAGTCATAAGAACCTGCGCACTGCTGCTCATTGCATCTCGGTGATAAGATAACATCTGAATGAGATCATCTGTGGGGTTAACGGCCTTCTCTTCCTGAGCATTACCGCTAAAAATGACCTTAATATTCTCTTTGGATTGACTGTAGATAAACAGAACTACAAACAGAACAAACATGACCATCATCAGATCAGCCCAGGGAACTGACCAGCCGTTCATGCCTGAATTATCAGTCTCATGAGAATCAAACTCCATGAGACCAAGTTCGCTTTTAAGATCGTCAAATTTCATACCGCACTCCATAATTCAGATGCACCGAGAACATTCCCGATTATTTAATCCAAACTAAAGCAAGGGTAATGCCAATACGAAAGAAAGTGTATATTCAGTGAGTTAACAAGCGTTAATACAAATATAAGAATTGATAAAAATTGAAAAAGTCAAAAACAAGACATAAACGGTCCAACAAAAAAACCGCCCCTTAATCATAAGGAGCGGTTTTTTAACGACTTTAAATAAAAAATGCTTATAAATTGATGCAGAGGCCATCCTGAGCCATTATGATCTTCTGGGGTTTTCTTTCAACCAGATCGGCAAATTCAATTGTGTCATCCAGAAATTTCTGTAGCTGAAAGTCATCCAGAACCGGTTCCTGATGAAAAAGACACAGAGTCTTGACTCCTGCAAGCCCGGAAAGTTCAACAGCAATGATATTATTAGAGTGCCCCCAATCCTCCTTGATGGAATTTGCTTCAGCAAATGAATACTGAGCATCCATTATCAGGAGATCGGCATCCCTGAAAAAGTCCACAAATCCCTTGTCAGTCAGAGCCGTAGCACTTTTGTGTTCACAATCAGTTGAATAGACGGCTGCCTTTCCATCCTTCTCGAATCTGTATCCGTAAGATCCACCGGGATGGTACTGGGCTTTAACCTTTACCTTGATGCCGCACAGTTCAATTTCATCACCGTTTTTCAAACGTGTAAAATTTATTTCAGACTGCAAATGCTCAAAGTGCACAGGAAAACAAGGGTCGCTTTGCTGCAGCCGCATTATTTTCTCCAGCCCCGGGTGCCCCCCGTAGAACGAAATTTTATTCCCCGGAATATAGGCGGGCACGAAAAATGGAAACCCCTGTAAATGATCCCAGTGCAGATGAGACATCAAAATATGAAAATGCGCCCCAGTCTTACCCTGGCGTTCTTCAAGAACTTTATTTCCAAAATCGCGCAACCCGGTTCCGCAATCGCAGATGATATACTCATCGTCCCTGCCTTCAACCTGTATACAGGGAGTATTTGTTCCGTATGAGCCGCGAACAGGAAAAGGTAGTTCATTATCAATAAACGAATCCAGATCGGTGGTGGAATCCACCCCCTTCGCCACAGCTATCTCAAGAGCAGCCTTAACCTTGGCTCGTGCCCTTTCAGCATTGAACGTGGCAGGCAGAGACCCCCGCGCGCCCCAGATACATACCTTCATTGATTACTCCTATTATGATAGTTCACGGATATTATTACCTTTAGATCTACCAAAGAGCAACAATTCTGTAAAAAAAATAATCCGGCCCCTCTTCAAACATGCACATCTGAATGTATAAGCTCCATTTTTAATCTCACTGTATCAACAAATGTTGACCTTTAAAGTGATACAGGTCAAATTTAACTGAACAAAATCATTTTTCAACATCATACCAAACACCTATAATGAGAATATACACAACAGTAAAACCGTTCATTCTTGGTTCTGGATCACCCAGACGGAAAGACCTGCTGAACTCAGCAGGACTGGAGTTCAGTATTCATCCCGCAACATGTGAAGAGCCAAAGCCTACTCCCGGGCAGGCCCCGGATGAATACGCTAAGGAAATGGCCCTTCTAAAAGCTTATAACGTAGCTGAAAATCATCCGGGAAATTATGTTCTGGGATCGGATACGATTGTAGTCCGAGATATGGATATTCTAGGAAAGCCAAGAGATAGGGAAGAAGCATTCAATATGGTAAAAAGCCTTTGTGGAAGAACCCATAAGGTAATTTCCGGGTGCGCCTTAATATCTCCTTCAGGAGAGACTACAAACTTTGCTGTCAGCACTGAAGTCGAGTTTATTGACTTCAATGAAAAAGTAGTCCGGGCATACGCTGCAACCGGAGAACCGGACGACAAAGCAGGTGCCTACGCCATTCAAGGCCAAGGAGCATTCCTTGTAAAAGGAATCTGTGGATCATACACCAACGTCGTCGGATTGCCCTTGGCAAGGGTTATTGAAACTCTGGTTCAGTGGGGTGTTGTTGTTCACGGGGATGGATAAAAACTTATTTATCAGTTAAACTGACAGAATCAAGCTTGATCTAGACGAAAAAGGTGAACGACCATTGAAACTAAAGTCATACATGGGTTTAATGATCATTCTTTTATTTGGCTTCGCAGCAACTGCGAAAGCGCAAAAGCTGACTGTTTTTGTAGACAACTGGCCTCCATATAATTTTAAAGAAAATGGTAGGATTGTCGGGATCAGCACGGAGTTGATAGAGGCTGCAATGCAAAAGGCAAAACTTCAATACAAGCTTAAACTATACCCTTTTAAGCGAGCCTTAATCACTGTGCAGAAAACCCCAAACACCATGCTCTTTACCGTAGCACGTATTCCACAGCGCGAAGATATGTTTTCATGGATTGGCCCCATCCACTCCAGAAAAGTACACCTATACAAACTAAAAAATCGGGCTGACATACAGATTAACAATGTTGAAGATATTAAAAAATATCATACTGGGGTTCTTTCCGGGGGGTCTGTTGAACAATTTTTTATCACCCATGGTTTTCAAAAAGAATATTACTCATTAGTAATCAACTCACCACAGTTATTAAAAATGCTCTTTAAAGAACGAGTTGACCTTATCCCAGGAGACCCCTTGGATTTGGCATACCAAATGAAAAATTTAGGCTACAAATATTCAGAACTAGATATCGTCTACCTTCTATCTGAAGAAGGCGGATATTACATGGTAGCAAATAAAGATATATCTTCGACTATTATCACAAAAATTCAGAAATCGTTAGAAGAGATCATGGACACTGAATTCAAAGACCGAGTTATAAATAAATACACTAAGTAACTTGGCAACGAGATGGCAATGCCATCCTTCAAGGATACCACCTGACACTCCTGCACAACTACCCACCCTAAACAAATCAACAATGCAATTACCACTAGTTAAGAGAGATATGCGATTATCCACGTAGTAAGACTACCTTTGGTAAAAGTAACAATAATATCAATATATTGAGGAGTTGCCGTTCCGGGAAATGCATAAAAAACTTACATTCAGCATATTTTACAATCGAAATCCACACCAAATTCCCACTGTGAAAACAGATATTTAAAGCTGGTGCGGAGCCACACAACTCCCCCGTAAAACAAATGAGACCTGTAAATATATAGATTACATGTCAAACATGTCCATTAACCGAGCGCAACATCAAGAGTCATCATCACCGCAAATCCGAAGATACACCCCATAGTCGCTTGATCTCCGTAACCGGAAGCCTGCGATTCAGGCACAACCTCTTCCACCACAACAAAAATCATTGCTCCGGCGGCAAAGGCCAATGCATAAGGCAGAATAGGCTTAGCCATAATGATTGCAGCTGCACCGATAACCCCGGCTATCGGCTCCACAAGCCCTGATGCCTGTCCGTACATAAAACTCTTCATCCGTGAAAAACCAATCCGACGCAGAGGAACCGAAACAGCAGTTCCTTCCGGGAAATTCTGGATACCTATACCCATGGCAAGTGCAATGGCTCCGCCGATGGATGCCGAATCATATCCCGCACCAACAGCTCCGAAAGCCACACCGACAGCCAGCCCTTCCGGGATGTTATGCAACGTGATAGCGAGCACCAGCAGAATGGAGCTGTTCCAGTTGGTCTCAACTCCTTCCGCCTCCGAACGTGGAGCGTTGATGTGAAGGTGTGGTAAAAATTTATCCACCAACCGCAAAAAAACTGCCCCCAGAATAAATCCGACCGCAGCCGGTACAAACTTAAACGATCCAAGGTGCTCACTCATTTCAATAGCCGGAGCAAGCAATGACCAGTAACTGGCGGCAATCATCACCCCGGCGGCAAAACCTAGCATGATGTCCAACATACGCTTACTGATATCCTTACCGATGAATACTACCGCTGCACCAAGAGCGGTTAGTCCCCATGTAAACAAGGTCGCTATCAGAGCCTGAACGACCGGCGACAGGGTCATAAAATAATTCACATTCAACCTCCTGAAAGGAATATTAAAAACAAAGTAACGTAGTTAATTGTACTATGCTTTAATTCCGCTACAGAGAAAATACGCTAAATTTTAAGTCTGCAAAATCAAAATCTGTCTGGCCTCATTTGAGTGAACTCCATGTCACCCGCCGGAGGATCAGCTCCGGGGTATCGAGACTGGTTCAGGGATAAATTCCGGAAGATGGCTGAATATATCACCTTGAATATTTTAAAGCTAAACATTCCTCATTCAATTAATAAGCTGGGCCATATCAACGGGTACTGGACAAAATCAATAAGCTACAAACGGTGAGCCACTTGGCGAGTGGGATATATACATGTATATTCGCGAAAAAAACTATAAAACTCTTTTTAAAAAAGATTAAAGCATCTAATTATGGCTAAACCGACATCTAATATCCTCAGCACCGGACTTCAACATTGCTATACCGAATTTGGCGAAAAGATACCCTGTAACGGTAGTGGGCAGGATGCCGAATACGGCTTAGGTGCCACCGCCGAAGGGCTGCGCTTTGACGAGCATGAAGACTTAGTCCATGACACGCTGACAGGACTTACTTGGCTCAAGCAGTCAGATATTTTTACCTACCCGCTGTCATGGGACGAAACATTACATGCTGTAGATCAACTCAATAAGAATAATTTTTTAGGATACAACGATTGGCGACTGCCAAATCGAAAGGAACTGCGCAGCCTCATATCCCACGGAGCAAAAAAACCAGCTTTACCTGTAGATCATCCTTTTAAAGATGTTTTTCTAGGATGGTATTGGACTTCTACCACTTCTGCTGTTGCTCCGGCTTATGCCTGGAGGATTCACTTTGAGGGTGGAAGAATGTTCTATGGCAACAAAGCAGACCCCAGCATGGGATGGCCGGTGAGAGGAGAAAGCTCTATTTTAACGCAAACCGGGCAAAAGACCTGCTTTGACATCACAGGAAACAGGATAAGTTGTGAAGGTTCATTTCAGGATGGGGCCCTGCAGATGGGAAAAACCTGGCCCACCCCACGCTTTAAGGTAACCCCGGATGGTGTTTTGGATATGATGACTCACCTGATATGGGCCAGAGAGGCCAATCTCGCAGGACTGGTAGACTGGCAGGAGGCATTGGATAGAATCAAGAAACTTAACATGACCTCAGAGTTAAAGTGGCGCCTTCCGAATATAAATGAACTGGAGTCCCTTGTTGATGCATCACAGGCCAACCCGGCCCTTCCTCCCGACCACCAATTTGAAAACATAAACGAGGCATATTGGTCCTCAACTACGAGCTTCTTCGAACCGGACTGGGCCTACGCCCTATATTTGCACAAAGGTGCTGTGGGTGTGGGATTCAAACAAAAGGCAGAGTTCCATTGCTGGCCTGTAGCAGGTCCCATATAACTATATCCTACTCAGATTTCCGGTAAGTAATAAAGCTGAAGAACATCTTTGACTGCTATAGATACCATCTGACCATTATGATCAAAGTCGTCGTATTGGCCCTTGAACAAGGCTTCAAGGAACAGGTCAAGTAAATACTTCTATTCCTAAACACTGACAACCAACTAATATTACACTATTTTACATTCTGTCTTCTTTGAACTTAGCGGCTTTAAAGTAAATAGAATAACACATGCCTCCAACGTTTTTACAAAATATTAAGGCATGGCGCATTCCCCTTGACCCAACGGAATTTAGCGGCCACACTGGCGAACCTATTTACATATATGGATATAAGGAGGCTGGATCGTGAATCTGCAAGATACCCCGACCCTGAAAAATGCGCTGAAACTAAGTGCCGAAAAATATACCAATCGCCCCGCTGTCTGCTTTGTGGGCGAAACGCCCATGACCTACGGGGAATTCAAAAAGCTGGTGGACGACATTTCTCTGCTGCTCCACAGCCGCAGCATCACCAAGGGTGATAAAGTTGCAATCCTGAGCGAAAACATGCCCAACTGGGGGGCAGCATATCTTGCCATCACCTGTATGGGTGCCATTGCCATTCCTATACTCACCGAATTTCACGAAGGTGCAGTGCACCACATTCTGCGCCATTCCGAATCTAAAGCGATTTTCGTCTCCGAGCGACTGAGACACAAAGTGGATGAGTACGAATCCGACGACCTCCACACCATTATCACCCTCAATGACTTTTCCCTTTCAACAGATGAAGGCCTGCGCCAGACTTTCAAGGAAGGAATGGCTCAAGCTCGCAAATCCTTTGAACAAGTCAAAAATCAGGTCAAGGAACGAATCAGTAAGGAGCTTGAAAAATACACGGATATGGGCAAGGAATACGTCCGCCCGTCAACTGAAATCGACGTTGATGATGTTGCAGCGATTCTATACACCTCCGGCACCACAGGCAGCTCCAAAGGGGTAATTCTTACACACCGAAATATCGTGTTCAACGCCATGGCAAGTGCTAATATTGTTGATGTAAACACCGAGGATCGCCTTATTTCGGTCCTGCCGCTGGCACATACCTTTGAATGTACGCTGGGAATGGTCCTGCCACTCATCCACGGTGCATCTATTCATTACCTTCCAAAGCCGCCAACACCCAAGACCCTGCTCCCGGCAATGGCCAAGGTTAAACCGACCATGCTGCTCATCGTGCCGCTTATTATTGAAAAAATTTTCAAGAACCGCGTCCAGCCCAAACTGAAAGGTTCCGGCATCATGCGAAATGTAATGAAGCTCGGCGCGGCTCGTAAAAAGCTCTATGCTGTCGCCGGTAGAAAACTCATGGAAGCATTTGGCGGAAAGCTTCGCTGCATGCCTATCGGAGGTGCGTTTCTAGCCCCTGAAGTGGAGGAGTTTCTGGTGCATTCAGGCCTGCCGTATACAGTTGGCTACGGCATGACCGAGACCAGCCCGCTTTGTTCAGGAGAACCCCCGAGTTCCACCCGCTTCCGCTCTGCCGGACGTCTCCTCAAAGGTATGGATATTAAGATATACAATCCCGACCCCAAGACCGGTGAAGGTGAAATTCTGGTCAAGGGGCCAAACGTTATGCAGGGCTACTACAAGGCACCGAAAGTTACGGAAGAAGTGCTTATGAAAGACGGCTTTCTGCGTACCGGAGATCTGGGATACATTGACAATGACGGATACATATTCCTTCGTGGCCGTCTTAAGAACGTGATCATCGGCCCAAGCGGCGAAAACATTTATCCGGAAGAAGTGGAATCCATTATAGGCGAATGCGACTATGTATTGGAATCTATTGTTTATCGGGCTGAAGGCAAACTGGTTGCCCGCGTTCACCTAGATTCTGTCAAACTCGATGAAGAACTGGGAACCGGAAAAATGATTGAATCTAAAGCCCATGAAGCCGTGCAAAAGCATCTCGATTCAATCAAGAAGACCGTCAACGGCAAGGTATCCAGTTTCTCAAAAATATCCAAAGTCATAGAGCAAACCGAACCGTTTGAAAAAACCCCCACTAAAAAGATCAAGCGCTATTTATACATAGATATGGAAGAAAACCAAAAACGATAATATCCGGTTAATGGACTTCAGCTGCGAATCTAGATGCAGGTGAAGTCCTGCACAACTTCGAACAGGGTTAAACAAGAGCAGCTTTCAGAACAATATAGAGAATATTGTTTTCACCCAATGAACATGCTTTCGGCATTATACCCTGTAAATTACCATGCTGTTTATTGCTTAGATTAATAAACTTTACGTAAATATACGTTTTCCAGCGGCACATTCTCTACTAAAATTTACTTTATGATTACCGCAGTAATACATCTCTGCAATGATCTATTTAAATTACAAATCTAAAAGGCCCGAAGAAGACTTCGGGCCTTTTTAAATATATTTTATACCATCAATAGAAAAAACATAACAGAGCTATTTTTTAACTTCACCCATCATACCATATTTCATTCCCATGAAAACATGGTTATACCCTGTCATGTCTTCAGTTTGTTGAGTCATCAACTTAAAACCAGCCTGTTTTTGGAAGAGCATTACAAAATCGGACCCTCCGAACAGAAAGTAACCAAGCCTGTCACCTTTCTTGTGCCTGCTTCCAACCTCCACATTTTTCTCAAAATTAACAGACGAAACCTGAGCCATCCCCATTGGGATTAAAGCAACAAGGCCGAATTTCCCCGTATCCACAATAACATAACCACGAGTCTGGGAGAACTGCCATCCTTCGTTATCAATGGGAACATAACGTCCCTTCTCTTTGTCCCAATACACGTCCAATGCGACATTTTTGGTTATACGACCCACTTCTTTTACGGTTCCACCTACAGCAAAATGATATCTGTGATAATCAAAGACGTTAAGAAAAGTATGAGTCAACACACCATTGGCAAATGAATCCTTGTATTTGCTGTCCTTAGAAAGGAGATCCGCTATATTGAAATATCTTGCCAGCTTAACAGTCAGCCCCTGACCAAGGTTGATTCTAGACTCATTATCAATAGCCCATACTCCCTGAGGAACAGAGTCAGCAGGAGAGACTACAATGGAAGGATCGCCGGGAAAACTTATGGGACGTTCCCCTGGATCTCTTAGAAATCTGGCAAAAAACTGGTTGAATGTTTTCCATTTTGGAGCAGGCTCATACCAACCCAGCTGCATTCCAAACTGAGGATCATCATAGAACTGCCGGTACGTATCTGGTGACCATGATGCTTCGGTATCAAGGAAATCACCCCAGCTATTTGCAAAGCTTACAAGCCATTTAGAAAACGGTTCGTAGTATTGAATGGAATTTTTAAACAGCTCCTTACCTTCCAGTTCAGTCAAAGGCTGATCTATTAGAAAATAGAAATAACATATACTTTGCAGGATCTGATCTCTTATAAGTACAGCAGGAACATCCAGCACCTGCTGTGGAATCAGTTTCGATGCACTGTCTATATAATCGTAGTAACTTTCCAAATCCTGAGCAGGATTGGTCAAAGGATCAGGGTTAATACTTTTAGCCTTCTCAAGAGACCTACTCAGCAAAACCTTGAGCTCAGGCTTGGACTCAAGCAGTTTAATCAGTTCAACTGTAATCTTTTCATGACCGGACTGATCATTGCTTCCCGCCAGAACGGGAACCGAACTGAGCAGACAACATGCCGCAAATACGATCAAAATGATTTTTATTTTGCCTATGGTCTTCATAATGAACTCCTATCAATTGGGTTAATTATTCAGAGTCATACCCGAAAAGGTATCCATCAAAATAGCACACCAAGAAGAAAAGTTCACATGGTTTGGTGCTTTTCATATAGCTTTCAACTTCAACCGGGTAGAGACGGTAAAAATTAGGCCTCACAAAACCGCTCCACAACTCACCACTTCACCCAAGGCGAGATTCCCTGAATCAACACTGTTAGCCGAGCCTCAAAGGATGCTACGGAGGACATAACACATTATGAAGCCCTGTTTAAGGATTCGGGAAAACACTAAGTGTGATTAAAATTCTTCGAGCCCAAATGGAATTGATAGACCCGTTATTTTTGCAGGTATTAATGAATACCAAATGGTCGACGATGCAGGTCTGTGCCAACTAAATTGATGCAGGAACAGGTTCAGGGGATACTATTTCAGAAAAAAGACAAAGAAGTAGGATCCTAACAGCCATAGCTGATGGCAAACGGAGCAGTCAGCTTAGCAGGAGAAGGTTCTTAAGCTAGCGTATAAAGGAGTTTAATGAAATATCTGGCTAAAAACGCCATACAAATTTAACCAGGCCACCAAACGCGTCACCCAAGTCCTGAATTGATAATTTGCGGCCTTTGCTGGTGTAAAATGTATAACTTCTCTCATAGATATATTCCGGGCCGATCGAGAAGGTCCAATTGTCATCAGGGGAATAGTCCAGATACAAGGCAAATTTTGATTGGACTTCTTTTACATACCCATCAGTTTCATATATTTTATTCGATCCGGACATGGCTACGGTCATACCAATGGCTTTCTTCTTACCGTCATCCATTTCAACACCGAACATCTTGAGGGTTTCAGCAATTGCCTCATACGATACGGACAAGACTAACCCCAATTCAATATCTCCGAAAAGCTCATCATTAATAGGGCTGACGGCAACAGCCTTAACTCCACCACCCAGAATCGATCCCTTCCACAAATCGTAGGCAAGGCCTCCCTGCATACCCAGCCCCAGAGCTCCGGGAAAATCTTTTTCAAAAGCAGAGGTCGCTGTACAATCAAGCCAGTATATCCAGTCTTTGTAGAGCTTACCGTTAAACAGATGTGCTTCAAGGGTGAGATCCTGCAAATTTTCGAAAGGAGGATTGGAACTTTCACCTTCACTAATCTGCCGGGAAACATCCCCAGCGTTGTCCCACATAAAATTGGAAAGCCCGTACGACAACTCAAATATTGAATACCCAGCCTTCACCGTATTGCGCAAAATACTGACCTCGCCAGAAGCGCCAGCAAAAGACGCAGGCAGAGTATAAGAAGATTCAACTGTGATATATGGCTTTTTACTGAACCGGGAAGGGTTATCCATTAGTGCATCATCTACAAGACCAACAGGTCCCAGACCTATAGCAACGGCTGGCTTTGGACACAGGAAAATACATAGAATAGCGAAAACGATAAATTTGAAATCTGCCATTTATAACTGTGACTGACATCGTAGTCAGCTTCTTTTAAACTTTTACTTAATTCTGCAGCAGTCTCTTTGACCTGCACAGAGACACCCCTACGACCGACCAGCAGATAATAAAACTTTGTAATGCCAATCTAGCTGCTCAGAGCATCATTTGTGGTATAAAAAACAACCTGAAGTCTACCATACAGATTCCATCCCGCTATTTCTGACGCTGCAAGCTACAATTCAAATAAGGCAACACGCCCGGCCCACCTTCAAAATTTTGTTAGCTTGCCAAATTTAATCAGCAATTTAAATACTATTAAATTTTAGCACTTATATTTGAGTCTGAATCGCCAAGTTCACTGGAAAGACCTTAACTTGCATTAATAAGAGCTTGCAGATCACACCCAATAATTGCTTTCAGGTTCCTAGTGACCTTTTCCGGGCTCCAGTTCCACCAGGCGCATTTTAGCAATCCTTCAACAGTTTCTTCATCAAACCTGGCGCGGATAATCCTCGCTGGATTACCTGCAACAATACTATAAGGAGGAAAGTCTTTGGTCACTACAGACTTCGCTCCCACAATGCACCCATCACCGAGATTAACACCGGGTAGAATCGTTGCATCGTATCCAATCCAGACATCGTTTCCAATATTGGTATCCTTGATATCCGGTGATAACTCCTGATCAGCCACTCCGTCTTCCCATCCCGAGCCGAAAATAAAAAAGGGATAGGTTGAAAATGATTCCATGGCGTGATTTCCGCCATTCATTATAAATTTTGTATTTCTGGCTATGGAGCAATACTTGCCGATGATCAATCTGTCCCCGATAAAGTCAAAATGGTAAAGAATGTTTTCAAAAAACTTTTCCGGACCTTCCGGGTCATCATAATATGTGTAATCGCCAATGATCACCCTAGGATTTGTGCAAAAATTCTTAATATAAGAAATCTGGGGAAATCCTGCCATAGGATGCTTATTCTTCGGATCTGGTCCATTCATAGGATCATTAGCTATAGCAATTAAAGCTTAAAAACAAGCCAAGACAGGCAGTCCTTCAACCGTGCTGATGGCAACTATGCATTGGAGATAAATTGCCGAACCTCATCACCAAGGCTGTCCATTGTATACGGTTTTTCCAGATACCCGTTAAATCCTGCTGCAAGAAATTTATCCTTATCCCCGACCATGGCATAAGCTGTTAATGCCACAATGGGAATATTAATATTCTTCCTGCCAGCTTTACCTTGCCGGATAGCCTTGGTCGCAGAGACCCCATCACGTTTCGGCATCTGTATATCCATGAGCACCAGATCGAATATGCCCTTTGATAAAATTTCAAGGGCTTCTTCCCCATCCTTGGCCATCTTTACATCCAACCCTATTGATTCAATATATTTCTGCCCTGCAAGTCTGGACAGCCCATCATCCTCAACAAGCAGAACGGATGCTTTACGCTTACCTTCAGCAGCTTCTGAAACAGGCATAGCATCAAGGGCCTCTGCCAATTTGAATGGAAGGCAGCAATTAAAGGTGGAACCTTTATCCTTGGTACTTGCCACCGACATGGTTCCGCCCATCAGTTCCACCAGTTTCTTACAAATCGCAAGGCCAAGACCTGCCCCTTGGGCCTTACGCTGGTAGCCCTCAGACTGCTGCTCAAAAGCACTGAAAATACTATCAAGTTTATCTTCCTGAATTCCAATGCCTGTATCGGTAACTGAAAACAACACCCACAATTTGCTATCTTTCTGCATAGGCAGAGGATAAGCATCAATATTAATTGTTCCCTTATCAGTGAATTTCACGGCGTTACCAATCAGATTGCTCAATATCTGCTGCACCCTTGTTACATCACCCAAAAGGACATCAGGTATCTCAGGACTGACACAAAAGTTAAGAGTTATGTTTTTACTCATCGCAGTAGGACTGAAAATTGTCTCCACAGAAGCAAAGGTGTCCTGAAGATTCATTGGAGATGATCTTATAACCAGTTTTCCAGCCTCCACACGAGACAAATCCAGAATATCTGAAAGTAAACCAGTCAACCTGCGAGCGGCTTCAAATGTATTCGTGATGTACAGGTTCTGTTCATCATCAAGATTGGTTTGCTGCAAAAGCTGAAGCATCCCCATAATGCCATTAAGAGGCGTCCTGATCTCGTGACTCATGTTAGCAAGAAACTCACTTTTGGCTTTGCTGGCAAGAGCCGCATCCTGCTGGGCCCGTTTAAGCTCCCTTTCCACCTGAAGACGTATTTGAATTTCGTCTTTAAGTTTTCTGTTGGCTGTAACCAGAGACTCGGTGATACACTGCAACCGTTCCTGTGGAACAGTCAGGGAGTCATTGAGAAAATCAGTATTCAGATTTTCCACGATTCTGCATTTTTCTAATTCTGTTTCAAGATCAACACATTGACAGAGCTGTGCAAGCTGAGACTCAATAATATCCCGAAACTGAACCATCAATTTTTCGATACTTGGAGTGTACTCGTTATACTTACTGTCCAGAACACAAATAGTTCCAAAAGGAGTTGAATCCGGAAACAAGACAGGAAATCCGAGATATGAAATCATATTCAGGGCTATATCCGGATTATCCTTCCAATCCGGGTCCTCAAGAGCATTTGGAATCAAAAGCTTGTGGTCAGTCCGTATTACATGTTCACAATACAGGCCGCACTTGTGGTGATAATGCTCTATTGCCCCGAGAGGATAGGGATTATCTTTAGAATTACTTGTACGGAAAACCTCTATCAGATCTCCCTTCAAACGCATGATCAGGGCGGCAGGAACATTTGACAACTCGGCAAGAAGATCAATTATGGATTGCCAGCGCTTAAGAAGAGCCTCTGAAACAACGATTGTTTCTTGATAGGATTTGGACACATCACCCCTCCATGATCAAAACGTATGAATATTATTATTTATTTATGATAATAGCCCAAGGCTTCGACTAAAAGCAACATATTCCAGGACTAAAGCTTATCTAAGAGCAAAATATAAGAGTGCAAATTAATATAAAAAAAGCACCAACAACTCTCAAAGCAACACATTTATTTATAGATACCTGATTTATTATTCCAAAATTTAACAGCACATTTTAAATTTATAATTATTTACAAGCGTGAAAATCATTTCATTATTTAGATTATCCCAACTTCTTATTACAATATATCAACTCCTTACCTTACTAAAATCATAATCATCGAAACTATTCACCATTGTAACAGGCCAAACAAAATCAACACAAACAACCCGCAATATGTTAAACAAATAAAAAGCCCTCCTAAATACAAAATTAATATGGAAAGTTTAGGACCAGTCAAGCAATTCAATTTAACTGTTTAAATTAAACCAGACAAAATATGATCAAGATAGAAGAAGTCCAAGAACGGTTAGCCAGGTCGCCAGATAGAACAGATGTAAAGGCATGCCTGCGTGAATCCAGCTCTGTTGCAAGAGGAGGAAACGCCCTATCAAGTATAAGATTCCTGCTTCTCGCAATTTTTGGAATTTTGAAAATTAGGGATTTGACAAAGCCTGAAAAACAAAATTTTAACGAAAACATTTCCAAGATACTGGGAGGCATTGACCTCATCCCTATTGTTAAAGAAGCAACCAGAAATGAAAGCTCACTTACAAACACTTTTGAGGATAAAGGACTGAAAGAAACATTTGCAAGGCTGCAAAAAGTAACCAAAGAAATCAAAAAACTTGAACAGAAAGCCACTGAAAGCAAGGCATTAAAAAAAAGAGAAGAAATACAAAAGGCTATTCTAGCGATCACAAAAGAAATCGAAAAAGGTAATATCGCCGCAGCAAAAAATAAAGCTGATCGACTTCTGGAAATGCATCCTAAAAACAAGACGTCATCACTAGACCGAATAATCGAAATATTTGAAAAAAATGAATCAATTAAAGGCTGGTGGTATTACTTACAGAAAAGATATGACCCGGCAAAATGCACTCTTGAGGAGGCCAGATTTTGCGCTGCGCAGGTAGCCAAAATAAGATCCCTTGATGATCCAAAAAACTCAAAGGACTGGTACCGTAACAACCTAGATTATCGTCTTAAAGTGTGGGAACTAACCCCCAAAGAGGATCAGGCTGAAATTGATGCAGTAATAGAAGCCTGCTACAATTTGGCTATATGCGTTTATTATTCCATTGAAAAAATTTACGACAAAACGCCTAAAGCCTACGGTAAAGAAATCATTGAAGAAGGGCTTAAGATTGCTCCAAACTCTACCCACCTGATAAAAATGGGAAGAACTTTCGGAGTAAGAGTTTAGATTTTGACGAGAACCACGCTCATTTAATTTTCACATATTCTGATGCAGGTCCTTGGGTATTTCATTTTTATACGGACTGTTATACAAACGAATAGGCTTGATGATCAACTCAAGCCTATTCTCCTTGAAAACAAGTGCTATACGAAGACTAAATTACTACAGCATTACAAATGGACAAGCTGCCATTATTCCAATTTATTCTTAAAAGATCATTGAAGACTGCTACTGCTATAGTTGTAGTTCTGAATTGAAATACCGACAAGGGATGTTGTAAGAACATCCCCCTTCTATTGTTGTCATTTTTCAGCACAACAACTGCCACCTTCTATAAAAAACACTCAATGAGGTAAATTATGTTGATTGATCAGTTCATTGAAACAGGATTTCCTTTCCACAAATTCCTCGGTGTAAAGGTAGATTCAATAGAGGAAGATTTAGTGAGGCTCCATTTACCGTTCAAGGAAGAGCTTTTAGGCCATGCTGAAAGCAAGATGATACACGGTGGAGTTATATCTACCCTTGCCGATATCTGTGCAGGATTTGCAGTATGGACCAGATGTGAAAGAAATGACTTTGTCACGACAATAACATTAAGCGTAGACTATTTAAGACCTGCAAAGGCTGACGACTTGTATGCCGAAGCCAAAGTAAGAATGGTTGGAAATAAAGTCGGTAATTCTCATGTTGTAATATGGTCTAAATCCAATCCCACGAAACACGTTGCTGAAGGACGTGGAGTTTACAACATCAAAAGATCACAAATTAACCGAATTTAATTGATACAGGATTATATTGCCGCAGCCAATCTGCTTAGCACTGTCCAAAAGAGCAACATGAATGAGAAGCGCTAAGATTACAGGGCATCAACACAAACAGTGTTGCGTCCCTGTTCTTTAGCCGAGTATAGAGCTTTGTCAGCCCTATCCAAAACCTCCTCAACACTGATCTCATCCCCGGCAGATTCTGCTACTCCAAGGCTGACAGTAAAGGACAACTGGGCATTATCAAAGGACAGAACCAGACCTTCAACAACCTGACGTAGACGCTCAACTCTATGTCGGGCAGAATCAATTGATCCATCAGGAAGAATTACAGCAAACTCCTCGCCACCTATCCTGGCCTGAATATCAGTTTTCCTGAACATGCCGGATATGGCGCCAGCCAAAGACTTGATAACTTCATCTCCCACCGCGTGCCCATAAGTGTTATTCACCTGTTTAAAATGATCAATATCATTCCTGTCCGGTTAAGCAGAAATAAAAACGTCCAAAACCTCCTCAAAAAATGCTATGTAATTTGATGCCGTGGAACGGCAGCATCCGAGTGCAAGAAAGGCTCGTGTTTTTTACCCGCTGGACTCAGTTTGTTTCTCTTGCATTTATCCATTTGGCTGCGCGACCCTCCATGCGTGATGGAATCCGTAATCTGGATGCGAATTCCCAGCAATTCTACCATCTCGGGATCAAACCAGTATCCCGGTCAACCTTTTCTGATGCCAACAACAAACGCTCTGCTGATTTCTTCCAGACCCTACTCGCAGAGATGTACAAGCGGTGCGAAGCCATCTCCCAAGTTCATAAATTCCGCTTCAAGCACAAGCTGTTCAGCCTTGATGCCAGCACAATCAAGCTTTGTCTGGAGGCATTTCCATGGGCTTCTTTTCGTAAAAGCCGTGGAGGAATCAAACTTCACACCTTGCTTGACCATGACGGCTATATTCCGGCTCTGACGGTTGTAACCGATGCGCGGCAGCACGAATCCAAGGTAGCCAAAACACTCAAGCTTCCCAAAGGATCAATCGTTGTTTTCGACAAAGGCTACAACAATTATCAATGGTTCTCGGCTCTCATCGAATCTGGAGTCCATTTCGTCACTCGCCTTAAGAAAAACGCAAAACTCAAAGTGGTTAAACGTAATCAAATTAACAGGAAACAAGGAGTCACCTCTGACCAAATTACCGAGTCAAAATGCGCAAGGATAAATTTTATTTACGGCGAATCGGATATGGTGACCGCGAAACAGGCAAGCATTACAACTTCTTAACCAGCAACTTCTCGCTTTAAGCGAAAACAATTGCTGAAATTTATAAAGAGCATTGGCAAGTCGAGATCTTTTTCCGGCTGATCAAGCAAACCTTGAAGGTCAAATCCTTTGTCGGTAAATCCGAAAATGCCGTACTAAGCCATATATATACGGCAATGATCGTCCATTTGCTGCTGGCTTATCTGAAGTTTCGTTCCAAGATCAGATGGAGTTTGCAGCAGATGATCCAGCTTGTTCAGTTAAACGTTTTTAGGCGTTCCAATCTGGAAGAACTGTTTAAGTCGTCAATAAAAAAGTCCACAATTAATGAGGTTATCCATTATTGGAAATAGCATGTTAACCGGACAGCATTGAATCAAAATATAAAATAAAAGTAAGTACCAGCATGAATAACAGCTGAAATCTGCCATGAAATCACTTATATTGAAATATATTATTTCTACTCTCCTTTTCAGTAGAATATATTTTTCTCTCCCTACAAAACACGTCAAAGTCGATAAGTCTTTGCACTAACTGTACAGGCAAACAATTTATGATGGGTCATCTTGATATGAGAACGATGCTACAGGTTGGAGCAATGGTATGCCTAACCCTCGTGCTTGTTATGATATACTACTCTTGTGCTCGAAAAACATATCCCGGTTTTCAATACTGGACAGCTGGTATCGTTGGTGTAGGTATCGGAGCAGTTTTAATTTCTATGCGCAAACTGCTACCAAATTATGTAACAATTGTTCTTGGTAATTTTTTAGTAGTTTTAATGCCATTTCTGCTTACCTATGGTCTTACAATTTTTCTGAACATAAAATGGAAACTGGCAAAATTAAGCTTAATTACAGTAGTAATATTTCTAATATTCTTTGTATGGTGGACATATATTGACCCCAGCCTCTGCGCCAGAATAGTCTGTTTGAGCCTTGTAATGGGATTCTTTTTTGCTCAGGCTTTATACATAGCCACCAAGTTTGTTCCTTTAATGCTGGAAACCCATGAATGGGCACTTGTCACTGCGCTGGCAATATCAACTTCATCTTCATTATTCCGTGCAATTGCAACCTGCGTAAACACCACCAATGTCAGCTTTATAAACAACCCGGCAATACTACAATCTATGTCTCTGCTTATGACGATCCTCAGTATTGTCGCCTGCGCATGTTCTCTACTAATTTTGAATTCACACAGGATGGAAATAGATCTTAAAGCTGCTAAATCAGAAATAGAGAAACTAGTAAACATCGACGCCTTAAGCACCCTTTATAACAGAAGATACTTTAACACCAAACTGATTGATGAATTTAAAAGAAACAGGAGATCTTCTTCCCCTTTATCTCTAATCATGCTGGATATTGACTTCTTTAAACTATACAACGACACGTATGGTCATCAGGCTGGGGATAAATGTATTCAGGAGGTCGCCTCAATTCTGCAGGACTCAGGAAACAGATCATCGGATATAACAGCCAGATATGGAGGGGAAGAATTTGTCGTCCTGCTACCAAACACGGATTCAGCAGGAGCCAGGAGTGTTGCAGAACTAATCCAGGACAGAATCAAATCCAGAGGAATTCAGCACGAGACCTCCCCTGTCGCCCCGTTTGTCACCTTGACCATCGGAATCGCCTCCTTTACGCCTGATAGATCAACTTCACCGGAAAAGCTCATAACATTAGCCGACCAAGAATTATACAAAGGAAAAAACAACGGTAGAAATCAGATCAACTGTTCCGGTGAATCAACCAAGCCATCCAGATCATTTCCTGCTATCAAAACGAATCATCAAAGCTGATATCATCAGCACAGGAAAAGCAGAACACTTTAAAAACATAAATCACCGCTAGAAACAGGTTCAATCAAAAGACAATAAGCAATGTGATATATACTCGGCATAGAGAAGCACCACTTTTACCTATATCGAGCGTAAATCCTGTCTATTGTTCCATCTGCAAGAAATTTTCTTATAGCTTTATTGAATCTTGGAATTGCATTTCTCTTACTGGGGTGAAAGCGTATCCTCATATCCAGAACACTACATGGCTTACTGATAACAAGCTTGTCATCCAGAAATCTGGTCTTGATCTGGTATTGAGCATAAACCTTATTCATCAAAGCCTGATCAAGACGTCCGGCAAGCAAAAGCTGAATCAGTTTGTTTTCACTAGGCAGCAAATGTAGCTTTATGCGGCCATTATCAAAATATGGCCCGTATACCGGATAATGATATCCCATTACCCCACCTATCGTTTTTCCAACCAGATCATCAGGAGATTCAACAGGTATGGCTTTATCGATATTAAAAAGCAGGATTTCCTCTGACAGAGCCAGAGGGATACTGTATAATCCCGGAACTGAGGCCGATGTCCTCCAAACAGGATTAGCCATAGGTTCAATGTCTATTACACCTTTATCAAACTGGTATTGAGCGCGCTTGAATGGAACCCTGATATACTCAAATGTATCACCGGTTTCTTTGGAAAATGTGTCAAAAAGATCTTTAATTATACCTGAACGAGGATCATCCTTTTCAAAAAAATAAGGAGGGAATGAGCCTGTATGAAGCATTACCCTGAAATTATCTGCATGAGAATATGAGACAAGTGGCACTGCAACAATTAATAGTGCAATAAAAAAACTGCTCAGAAACCTTTTCACTTAACCCCACCCTCTTATCCATAAGATATCGCCAGCAGACACAATCAAGCCTCACCCTTATAATTTCTAAACACATTTTTCAAGACCATCTACATCTTAATCAGAAGAGCACAACACACCAATACAACTTAATTATTTTAGCATATTGTTAATTCATTGAAGGACTGTTTTCGCTAAAAGAATTATTTTTATAACAATATATCAAGAAATAAAACACCAGACAAAATGCTTAGACAAATACAATTTTAAAACATAATGCTATATAATTATTTATAAAAAATTACACAACCACCGACAATACAAATTAGATATTCAAACAACCAGGCTAAATATTTACATACGCAGGCCTCAAATATGATCAAAATACAAAACAGCGTACAAATCCCGAAATTAACAAAGACAGTTAACTTATGGAGATTCAGCATGTTTTAATTTCAAAAGCTCAATGCTATAACTATCTAACTAATAATATTTCTTAACCACTAATAGGTGCCGACAATGCCTGACTATACAATTCGGATTATGAACAGAAGAGAACTTGACTGGGCTGTAGATATGGCAGCAGAAGAAGGCTGGAATCCCGGACTTTACGATGCAGAAGCCTTCTATGAACAGGACCCGCAGGGATTCCTCATCGGGATTCTGGATGGAAAACCGATCGGATGTATATCAGCTGTTAGTTATGAAGGTATTTTCGGGTTCATTGGCTTTTATATCGTAATCCCGGAGTACAGAGGGCAAGGATTCGGCATCCAGTTATGGAATTCAGCAATGAATTCTCTGGACAGACATACAATTGGCCTGGATGGTGTTTTTGAACAACAGGCGAACTACAGTAAGAGCGGATTTGAATTTCAATACAGCAATATCCGCTTTGAGTATATAAACCGGATCGACCATTCAATTGAGAATACATCTGAAACTATCGAGCCAATTGATCACACTAGTATTGATAATATAGCTGCATACGAAACTAAGCTCTTCCCGGCAAATCGTAAGAAGTTCCTTAAACAATGGTTGAAAATACCCGGCGCATCAGCCGTTGCTGCGTTAAGAAACAACGCCTTATGTGGATATGGAGTCATAAGACCGTGCAGGTCAGGATACAAAATCGGCCCTTTACTGGCCAATACTCCACAAACAGCTGAACATCTTTTTACTAAACTATGTGCATTTGTGAAAAAGGATACTCCCGTTTATCTTGATGTACCGGAGATAAATCTACATGCCATGAGCCTAGCCCGGAAATACAACATGCAAAAAGTTATCGGTACTGCCAGAATGTATAAAGGAGCTGCACCGGAACTCGATACTGATAGAATTTACGGAGTCACAAGCTTTGAACTAGGATAATTTTTTTCAGGATCTACCCTCATAATTCATTACCTGACAATGTAATTGAAATGATTAAAATACAACAAGTTAAGAGACTTACTGTGTCACAGATTGATCAACTGAATATCCTGCTTGCAGATTCCGTTGAGAATGGGGCATCGGTTGGTTTCCTTTCTCCTCTGTCTAAAGAAGATGCCAGTTATTACTGGGAGTCCATTTCGAACTCTCTGGAAACAGGGCATATTTTATTCATTGCTGAAGATAAAGGCAGGATCGTAGGGTCTGTGCAGCTTTCCCCCTGTGTAAAAGAAAATGGAAGACACAGGGCAGAAGTCCAGAAACTATTTGTCCTCAGTTCCGAAAGAGGAAAAGGAATAGCATCACAACTAATGGATTGTATTGAAAAGTATGCTAGTATTAATGAGTTGAAACTGCTGGTATTGGATACTCAGGAAGGATCGAAGGCAGAAAAAGTATATTCCCACCTCGGCTGGAAAAAAGCAGGCTGCATTCCTGATTACGCAGCCACTCCCGGTGGAGAGTTACATGGAACAGTGCTATTTTACAAAAGGCTATAACTCCCTTGCCAATCTTAAAACAGAGAAAGTTATGAGAACAATAGACCTTACTCATCTGATAACTGATTATATGCCTGTTTACCCGGGAACAGAAACCCCGCATATAAAATCCATAGCTGCCCATCAGACACATGGGTATCTGGAACATCTGGTCAGAATGACCACACATACCGGTACACATGTAGACGCCCCTGCCCACATGATTGAAAACGGGAAAACCCTGGATCAAATGTCTACCAATGATTTTTGCGGAACGGCCATGTCCATTTCCTTCACAGACAAAAATGAAAATAACAGAGAAATATGCATCGAAGACCTCGTACCCTTTGAAACGGATATTTCCGAGCATGAATTCGTAATTCTCAATACCGGATGGTACAAACATTGGGGGGAAAGTAAGTACTTCGAAAACTACCCTTCCCTGACAGCAGAAGCCGCCAGCTGGCTCTCAGAATTCAACCTCAAGGGAATAGGAGTAGATGTGATTTCAATAGATGCCCATGATGCAATCGATTTCCCCGTTCACAATATTCTTCTTGAAACCGGAATGATTCTCATCGAAAACCTGACAAACCTTCACAGTCTGCCTGATTCCCTGTTCTGGCTATCATGCATGCCCCTTAAAATAATGAATTCCGATGGTTCCCCGGTTAGAGCGGTAGCTTTCAGTTACGAGTAGTTGCTTACCCAGAAAAGCCAAAATTCATTGCAGTTTGCCATTTGGAATGATATTTTTCAGACTGGAAAACAATAATTCATTTACACATCTGAAACCAGTTGGATTAGCCGGGAATACTGCACTATGGGCAACGATTCGCACGATATTTTAGACCGTTTTTTCAATAGCACCACCCATCTGGTCATAATTAAAGACCCTTCATTCAGATACGTCAGGGTAAACAGTGCTTTTATCAACCTGCTTGGATTAAAAGATCTTTCAGATGTTGTAGGAAAAACAGACGATGAAATTCTCACAGGATTCGCCTCCAAAGAGCAGCTAGACAAAATCCTGAAATCCGACCGACAGGCATGCACACTCCCGGCAGGCAGACATTTGACCATGGAAATTGAAATTGACCTTCCTAATGAAAATGCTGTCATATTCAACTCTCACAAATTCCCCATAAGAGACGACTCCGGAGTCCTTCTTGGAATTGGAGTTCTTACATCCGACATTTCAGATATCAAATCCCGGGGACAGCAACTCCTTGAAACACATAAAGAACTGTCTAAAGAATTCAAGGCGCAGTCTGATGTACTGCGTGATGCCAATGAGAATCTCCAATTCATGAACCATGTGTTCAACAACACAATGGACGGCATCATAATAACAGATAAAAAAGGGGCTGCGCTCCAGATAAACCCGGCTTTCACTGAAATTACAGGCTATACTCTGGACGAGATTCAGGGTGAGAATCCTCGGGTCCTTAAATCCAACTATCATGATTCAGATTTTTACAAAGAGATGTGGTCCACCATAGCCCGAACCGGATCATGGGAGGGAGAGTTGTGGAACCGGCGCAAAAACGGGGAAATTTACCCTCAGCGCCTGAATATTAGCGCAATTTATGATTCGGAAGGAAATGTTACCCACTATGTTGGAGTCAACAACGATATAAGTGAGTTAAAACGCAAAGATGAGAAAATCGAATTCTACGCTTTTCATGATGCTCTGACAAACCTCCCCAACCGCAAGCTTCTTGGGGATAGACTGCGCCGCGAAATTGAACGTTCTGAAAGGACCGGCAATAAAATAGCTTTGCTCTATATGGACCTTGATGATTTCAAGAAAGTTAACGACTCACTGGGATACAATGTTGGTGACGATTTACTTCGTAAATTCAGCGGACGCATAAAGAATCTGCTGGGCGCTCAGGATACCCTTGCCAGACTGGGGAGTGATGAGTTTGCCATCGCTCTTGTCGGCTATAAGGATATTAATGATATCATCACCTTTGCCCAGAAGATAAATGAGCAGATCAACCAGCCGTTTAATATTGAGGGGCATGAAATTTTCATAAACTCAAGTATCGGCATTTCAATCTTTCCTGATGATACGGACTGCCCCAACCAACTGGTCCTCCATGCCGATACGGCCATGCATCAGGTTAAAGGCAGTCATTTGGAAAACTTCCGCTTCTACACTTCCCAGATGAAAGTAAGGGCACAGCATAAAATTGATATGGAATCGGCCATAAGAAAGGGGTTGATCAATGGAGAATTCATTCCTTTCTATCAGGCAAAAGTTAATGCCGGAAACGGTAAAGTTGTCGGCATGGAAGCTCTGGCTCGCTGGATTAGACCGGATGGGACAATTGTGTCTCCTGCCGACTTCATCCCTCTGGCTGAAGAGCTGAACCTGATCCATGAAGTAGATGCCCTGATAATAAAGCAGGCTGTCAGTGATATGGCAATCTGGGAAAAAGCCGGACATACCGATCTTGTTGTTTCGGCAAATATCTCAGCTAAGGAACTTGATACACCCGAGTTTGCAGAATCGATAGTTAAGATACTGCAAGATAACAATGTTCCCAGAGAAAAGCTTGAACTAGAAATTACTGAATCATTGCTGATGGAAGATGTTGAGAAAAATGCGGGTGTACTCAATAATCTCTGCTCATCTGGAATATCATGCTCGATTGATGACTTCGGTACCGGTTATTCCTCTCTCAGCTACCTAAAGAAGCTTCCCATCACAACGCTCAAAATCGACCGTTCGTTCATTAACGATATTCTCAGCGACAACAATGATCTCGCAATAGTATGTGCAATAATAAGCATGGCCCGCCACATGGGACTCAAGATTGTTGCCGAAGGAGTTGAAGACGCAGAACAGGTTGAACTGCTGACCCGTGAAGGCTGTGATATTATTCAGGGCTACTTCTATAGCAAGCCACTTTCCCGTTCTGAGTTTCTGGAGTTCCTTAACGGCAGAAGAGACAACCTCTTCCTTCCGGAGTAAAACCCCACCCCAAAAACCCGCCCTACCCTGAGAAACCCTACCCTCATATACAGTCCAACGAGCTGTAAATACAGTGTAGAGCCCGTTTACAGCACACCGCTCTCCGTCAATAATGTAACTGAAGAATGAGACTTCATTCGGAACGTATGCATTTTTAGAAGGAGTAGCAAAATGAATCTCGAATCAGTCACTAAAGTAACTCAGGATATTGTGCTTGAAGGCAACAAACCGGCAAAGGAAGTTGCCCAGACAATTGGCAAGCCCTATTCCACGCTGCTTAGAGAGATTAACCCCTTTGATGACAATGCCAAACTGGGTGCAGGCACTCTTATGGATATCCTTAAAGCAACAAACGAAGTCAAACCCCTTGAGTATATTGCCCAGAGCGTTGGATACACACTCAAACCCAGAGCTAACTAGCTGTCCAACTACAACATTTTTGTATGTAATTGGGGGTGAGTTTAACAGCTCACTCCCAACCTGCTCTGGACATTTATAACGCTTAGGTAGATACTGCGGTCATGAAAAATTTTAAAATAAACCTGACCGCTATTGCCACCCTCGGCCCGATTGGTTTTCTGCCCAAGGCCCCCGGAACATGGGGCTCTGCGGCGGCACTGATAACCGCTCCGTTTCTTTTTTTTCCCCTACCTATTCCAATTAGAGTCATCGTTCTGGGGCTGCTGTTTTACTTCGGCGCCATAGTCTGCTCTGCAGCAGAAACAGAACTCGATGAAAAAGACCCCGGCTGTGTAGTCATCGATGAAGTGCTTGGGCAATGGGTAGTTTTTCTGCCTTTTGCAGGAATAGTAGGATGGCATGCAATTGCCGGCTTCATCCTTTTCCGACTTTTTGACATCTATAAACCCTGGCCGGTGAAGGCTTCGGAAAAATGGCTCAAAGGTGGATACGGAGTAATGATTGATGATCTTTTCGCAGGCATCTATGCCATGTTGGGGCTTTGGGTACTGCGCTATCTAACGTAACTGGTCATTTTTCAAATAAAAAGGCCGTCGTGTTATCTGTACGACGGCCTTTTTATTTGAAAACAATCTCGCTGCCAAATGACAATCACCATAGCTGTTTGTGGCTAACACGTTCAGCACATACTGCAACTATTCCTGTCTTCTTGAAAAACTAAAATCCCCCACTCCAATAAGGAACGGGGGATTTTCTTTTTTAAATAACTAACAGGCTAGTAAGTAAGTCTGAATTGAGCACGTCTGTTTTTGGCCCAGGCAGTTTCGTTGTTGGCGGTATCAACAGGATCTTCCTCGCCGTAGCTTACTATACTCAGTCTTTCGGGAGCAACACCCAGCAGGATAAGAAATTCGTATACAGCCCGTGCGCGACGTTCACCAAGAGCAAGGTTGTACTCTTCAGTACCACGTTCATCGCAATACCCTTCTATAACCATGGTAACATTATCAAACTTCTTGAGGATTTCAGCCTTTGACTGCAGCAAGGGGCGATATTCCTGTTTAATTTCAAATGAATCGAAATCAAAATGAACCATGTTGCCCAATTCTACAATAGCATTGTCAAACTCTTTTTTAGCCGCAGCAACTTCAGCAGCATTACGCTCGTCTTGGATAGCCTGTTCCTGAAGAGCTTTTTCTCTTTCGAGTCTGGCCTGCTCCTCTTGTCTCAGCCTTTCCTTTTCCTGTTGCTCGGTCATCCTTTCTTCAACAGCAGGACTTGCAGGAGAAGACTCTACACGCTTCTTGGAACACCCAGTACTGAGGCCAGCCAACAGCACCAACACCACGCACAAAATTATAGCTCTAGCTTTCATTTGCCCTCCTGAGACAAGGAACTTTGCAGGACAGGAGTTTGTCCAAACCAGATGAATATTACTCTTAACTCAATACGTCCAATGTTTCGACACTAAAGTGTTTTGTAAAAAAATCAAGTCATGACTGCAACAAAGCTGTTAAATAGCAGACATCGACTATGAATTTTTTGCTTTTCCCCAAGCTGGTGCCTTGGCAACACCGCTTCCTGTAGGAACCAGCATTGCAGGATCACCATGACGGGTAGTCAGGTAAATCTTATAATCACCGCTCCGGCTGGATGAGAAAGCAATAAAATAGCCGTCGGGGCCAAATGCGGGGTCTTCATCATTGCCGGGACCAAAGGTCAACTGTCTTTCCTGACCATTTTTCATATCATGTACAAAAATACGATGTCCCAAAGGGGTCTGGCGGGCAAAAGCCACGTACCGACCATCCGGACTGATTGTCGGGTTGGTATTGTATTTTCCATCCTTGGTTACACGTGTAACAACCCCACTCTTCATATCCAGCATGAAAATATGCGGATTACCGAACCGCGCGGATGTAAAAACCATCTTTTCACCGGTTTTATCGAAATCCGGTGAGACTTCAATGGCCCAGCTCTGGGCAAGAGCCTTTTTGGGCTTATAATCTCCATTGATAAGAAATATATCTGAATTTCCGTTCATGGTCAGAGTGGCAGCCATATTGCCATCGGGCAGGAACGCAGGACCGATAACGGTATTTCCCGGAAAACTCTTCTGATCAATTTTACCGGTGGCACTATCCCATACGCAAAGAAGATGCTGACGGGAACCAAGCCGGGTAAAAACAAGACGCTCTCCGTCAGGAGACCAGTTAGGACTGAGATTAACTCCACCAAGGGAGCTTATCTGCCGCAGGTTTCTTCCCTGCGGGCTGACAGTATAAATTTCCTTATCCTTTCCAACCTTGCGCACAAAAGCAATCTTGGACTCGAAAAAGCCGTCCCGCCCAGTAAGCACGCGCATGAGATGCGAGCTGAACCTATCGGCAATTCGGGGGAGCATTTCCTCTGTAACCATGGAATACTTCTTCCCGATAATGGTACGCCCGTTGAAAGTTCCTATACACCGCAACAGAAGATTTTTTTCTCCGTTCGGACGAATCTCCCATCCTGTGGTGATAGCAAGGTCTACCTTGGAAAGCCGCAAGGGCTTAACATCAATTTCTCCGGGTCTGACTCCTTTCGAAGGATCCCCGCCAAGAATATCGGTAACAGGTACAATGTTAAGAAATGGAAGATAGGAGAGATCATTTTCAAGATCACGGCTGAAAGTCCCAGCTTCTCCCGGAAGAGGCAGATCACCATCCTTGGAGCCTGCATACTTTCCTTCAGGAACAGTCTTGGGTGGAAGAAGAATAAGATTAACCTTACGCTGTCCCGGACCGTAGATATCTACAGTCAAAGTATCAGCCGCAAGAGATTCTCCTGCAGTAATAATTAAGAACAGGGCTGCAATCAGCATTGATAATACAGACCCGACTATTGATAATTTGAGATAATTTTTCATTTTAAAACCAGACCTACTGATCAAAATCATGCAGGTTAAAGTTTACAACGATGCTTCTGATAGAACTTCCCGGAGGTTCAGGCAGGACTTCAGTATCCCGCAGAGCTGTAAGTACGGAGTCATCAAAATCAGCGTCTCCGGATGATTCCAGCAATTTGATATCACTGATTTCACCCGATGATTTCAACTGGATCTGAACCCGGGCAATCAAATTCTGTTTCTGCCCGAAAACAGGATATCTCCAGTTCTTTCGCACAGCCTCTTTTACTATTGAGGCGTAAACCTGAACAAGCCCGGAGGCTCCGGCCGTACCCTCAGCAGAACCGGTTACTGCGGTTGACTTTGCTGTTTTGGCAAGAGAGGCAAGGTCGCTGGCAACAGCTTTCTGTTCAGCATCCTCCTTGGCTTCGACTATCTTTGCCAACGAGGCAAGATCTGCAGCAAGAGCGTCCTCTGCGGTTACTTCAGGCTTCTTGGGCTCAGCTTTCTTCGGCGGAGTCTTTTTCTCCACTTTCTGCTTTGCAGGAGTTTCTTTCTTTACGACTTCTTTCTCCACCTTCTTTTTAGGCGGAGTTGTGGTCTTAACTTTCTTTGTAGAAATCTTTTTAGTTTCGGGCTTGGGCTGCGGTTTTGGCTGTGGCTTGGGCACAGGTTTGGCCTCAGGAGCCTTAACCGTTTCGGGCTTGGACTCGGGAACTGCTTTGGGCTTGGTTTCCGGAATCGCCACAGCTCCCGGCTTAGAAAGCTTAGGTTTTGCAGCGGGAGCCTTTTTAACAGCAGGAAGAGGAGCAAGGCTGACAAGGTCAACCTTGTACACGGGCATATCAAGGGATATCTTAACAGGGGGGGCCACATTCCATGTAACCACCAAAAACAACAAGCCCGCATGCAACAGGAAAGAGATGAAAAGGCCTATGACTTTCATCAATAAATTCGCCTTGTATAATCCTTATATACCGATATCGCAAACCTGATTAATCAGGATTACTTCTTTTTATTATCCACAGGTTCGGCCACAACTCCGAGACGATCTATCCCGGCAGCCTTAATCTCACCCATGACCTTGACAACCTCACCGTAGGCAACATTCTTATCTGCGCGCAGAAAAAGAATTTTGTTCTGCTTTTTCACCAGACGCTCAAGGTGCCCCTGTAATTCATCAAACCCCACTTTATATTCATCAAGATAAATCTCACCTTTATCATTGATGGAAAGGACAAGATGCTCATTATCCTGGGGAAGAGAACGGACAGTTCTGGTCTGAGGCAGGTCAACTTCCACCCCTTGAGTCATAAGAGGGGCTGTAACCATAAAAATGATTAGCAGAACCAGCATAACATCCACAAAAGGAGTTACGTTGATCTCGGCCAACATTCCCCGATTATTTGTTGAAATTCCCATATACTACTCCTGCTCGGAATGAGACTCTTCCCTTACAGAGTGAACAGGCTCTTTAGCAGTAGCAGATTTACCTGACGGCTCAACCCACGATACTTCACGCTCAACACGGTTCAGGAATGCTCCTGCGAAATTGACCATTTCAGTTTCTATGCCGTTAAGCACACCGAGGAAAAAGTTATAGGCAATAGTAGCCGGAATTGCCACAGCAAGGCCGATTGCAGTTGCAACAAGGGCTTCAGAAATACCGGGAGCAACAGCTGCCAGAGCTGCACTCTTTGCAGACCCAATGGAATGGAAGGAGTGCATAATCCCCCAGACAGTACCGAACAGTCCGATAAAAGGGGCCCCATTAGCACAGGTTGCAAGGAAAGAAAGGGAAGAAGTCAGCTTTTTCATTTCAGAGCTAACTTTCTGGCGCAGAATACGGCGCAGTGTATCTTTTATCAGCCTGCGTTTATGACTGGGGCTTACTGCGGACTTTTCTAAAACACGATATTCCTTAACCGCAGCGGCACCGATACGATTAAGAGGAGAATTAGGAGCTTTACTGATTGTGGTCAGCCCTGCAGACAGGGAGTCCGCCTCTTCCATTATCTGATTTCCTTTCAGAATCTGGGTTCTGGCCCTTCCCAGTGAAATCAATTTCCAGAATATAATTGTCCAGCTCCAAAGAGACATGCCGGCAAGAAGGCAGAGCACACCCTTAACCACGATAGTGGCCTGGTCGAGCATTGCAATGATGCCGCCCTGAGGTAAAAATTCCATATTGTACCGCACCCTTTTTTGTCCTGCCCTTAAAACAGGGAGGCATTAAAAGAAATAAAACTTTATATTAAAGCAGTTTCTGCACCAACTCGGGCAGCACCAGCTCCGTCAGTCCCTGAATGTAAACATCACTTATAGATGAGTAGGCAGACGGAGTATTATTTATCTCAACTATCACTCCACCGGCATCCTGTACGAGCGGAGGAATGAGACTGGCCGGAACCACTTCACCAGAAGTTCCGGCAACTATGACAAGATCGGCTTCTTCAGCCAGTTCAAAAGCTTCCTTATGCGCTTCTGAAGGGATTGCTTCTCCAAAAAAGACCAGATCAGGCCTTATAATTCCGGAACATTTTGGGCATCGAACCGGAAGTTCGCTCCCTTGTACATTATTCCGGTCAAAAGGAGAAAAGCATTCCATGCAGTAATAATCACTGCAGTTCCCATGAAATTCAACGACTCGTGATGACCCGGCACGATGATGCAATCTATCAATATTCTGCGTGATCACAGCCTGCATGTGACCAGCCTGCTCCATCTGAGCAAGAGCTGAATGACCGGCATTAGGCTCAGCCTCATGCATCATGCGGTCTGCATCCATGATAAATTTCCAGACCGTTTCCGGATCATTATGCAGAGCCCTGATGGAAGCTACTTTTTCAGGATCATGTTTAGACCACAATCCACCCGGACTGCGAAAATCCGGAATCCCGCTCGCAACAGACATTCCAGCACCAGTCAATGCTATCACACATCTTGCACTGGATATAAGAGCTGCCGCTTTTGCAATAAGTTCCTTTTGCTGCATTATCATCCTTGAATAACTTTAGGCGAACTACCCTATCCAAAGAAAACCTGTCCACACTCACCATTTTAGCCCTGTAAGCAGTGCTTCTCATAAAAGAATGAATATGATTCCTTTATCACACAGATAAGGTATTTATACTAAACAGCTGAAAACCTACCTTTTCATAATCTCCTGAACCAGCTGACGGGAATTATCTTCAGCCTGCTGGTATTCCTCAACGGTCATTCCTGCTCCAAGCGCAATCTTGCGGCGCATTTCAAGACTGACCAGATCCCCGGGAGCGTGAGCATCGTTATTGATCACCAGTTTGGCCCCATGTTTTCGAGCAAGGGAAACCACATGTCCATTGGTAAGACTGTGCCCCTTCCGGGTGGTAATCTCAAGGCAGACACCATATTCAGCGGCAAGCTTGACCTCTACCTCCGAAATCAACCCCGGATGTGCAAGAACATCCACTTTTGCCTCAATAGCAGCAAGGTTGGTTCCTTCAGCAACAGGTTCGACTATGGTCTCGCCGTGACAGACAACTATCTGCGCCCCGGACTTTCTGGCATGCTGAGTCATTTCACCGATCAATCCGGGAGGAACATGGGTAAGTTCAACCCCGGCAAAAACATCAATATCAAAATAATGACCATGATTCTTTGCAAACCTGTGAATATTTTCAAGAATTAAATCAATATTGCTCAGATCTCCATGATCAGTCATAGCCAGAGCACGATATCCTGCCACTCTGGCGCGTCTTGCCAGTTCAGCAGGAATCAGTTCTCCGTCGCTGAAAACAGTATGGGTATGGAAGTCTATCACTTAAAAAACCTACATTTTGTATTTGAAATCATCTGGGGACAGATCATCAAGCTCATCTTCCCAAGTGGCTTTCTTATTTATTTTTTCTTCTGCATCTTTGGTTCCGGCAAGATCTAAAACCTTCTGCGAAACACGGACAGGACAGTCAGCCCTAACAGCAAGGGCCACTGCATCTGAGGGACGAGCATCAATAACAATGGTTTCCCCATCCTTGCTGACTAGAATCTCAGCATAGAAAGTGCCCTTCTCTATGTCCACAATATCAACGGAAGTAACCTTGCCGCCAAAGATTGCAATGGTGCTTAAAAGCAGATCATGGGTCATAGGCCGGGGAAAAGACATCTCATTGATGACCATGGAAATAGCCATTGCTTCCATGGCCCCAATCCAGATGGGCAGCACTATTCCGGTTGATTCATCCTTAAGAACCAGAACAGGAGCTTCAGTATCGCTTTCCACAGCCAGACCGTAAACCTGCATTTCTACCATGGTTCCCCCAGTTTTACTCCGACAAGAGAGTGGTTCTTGGCCTCGTTTATCTTAACTCTGACCAGTTTGCCACCGAGTTTAACATCCTCGCTCAAACCGTCAAAGTGAACGTTGACCACTCTTCCTCCGGGATCTTTACCCCGCCAGGAAGTTCCTCCCGCCTCCTGCCTTCTGCTGGGACGTTCAAGCAGAACGACCATTTCACGTCCGGTAAGAGCCTCTAGACTTTCTCTAGTAATACGGTTTTGCCTTTCCTGCAAGCGAGCAAGACGCTTTTGAGCAACTTCTTCATCAACTTTAGGTTGCATTTTTACTGCAGCAACCCCTGGGCGATCTGAATATTTAAAAGAGAAACTGCTCTCATAACGAACCCGTTCCATGATATCCATTGTCTGCTCAAAATCCTCGTCAGTCTCACCGGGAAATCCAACAATAATATCTGTAGTCAGCGCAATATCCGGGCAGGCTTCACGTAACCCCTCAACAATGCCCAGATACCTTTCTCTGTCATACTTGCGCCCCATTTTCTTAAGAATATGGTCGGAGCCGGACTGAACAGGGAGGTGCAGGCTGGGACACAGATTCGGGAGTTCTCCGAACGCCTTTATAACCTCTGGGGCAATATCCTTGGGATGAGAAGTAGTAAACCTGATCCTCTCCAGACCTTCAATTTCAGAAATTTTATAAAGCAGTTGTGCAAAGGTCAGATCAGCACCTTTTTTATCAATGCCAAAGCTGTTTACATTCTGCCCAAGCAGGGTGATCTCCCTGATTCCTGCTTCAACCAGAGACCTGCATTCATTAACTACAGCTTCTGAAGAGCGAGACTTCTGACGACCTCTGGTATAGGGCACAATGCAATATGCACAGAAGTTGTCACACCCCTGCATGATATTGACAAAGGCCTGTCCGGGAATGGTACCTATACCGGGCGGCAGCAGATCAAGGTTGCCTTTAACCTCACCACCCTCACGCTCGGGATAATCGGGCACAAAATCGGTCAGAACCAGTTTCTTATCATAGTTCTGTGCCAGATCCTCAAGAGCCGCAGGTGCCTGAGATATACCGTCGCTTCCGAAAACCAGCCGAACATGCGGAAACTTCTCCATGAAGCCTTCACCTATCTGCTGAGCGACGCAACCGCCGATTGCAACAAAATCACCGGGATTCTTGCACAGCGGAGCCAATCTCCCCAATACGCTGTAAACTTTCTGTTCGGGCTTTTCTCGCACTGAACAGGTGTTAATAATAAATATATTTGCTTCCGATTCTTCAACAGCTGTCCATCCGCGACTTTCCATAGCGCGGATCAGCCAGTCAGAATCGTGAACGTTCATCTGACAACCGAATGTTAGTACAGTAAATTTCATACCCGCCACATACTCTATATGGGCTTCACGGTAAACCCCGCCAAGGGGGTGCAGGAGCGTCAAATTAAGACCCGCCACAACCGGGCCCATAAATAAAAAAATCCCCGAATAATCGGGGATTTTATACATTAAGCCAATAAATATTAATCAGTGATGCCTTTTACGTGCAAGCTGCCTTGCCCCACCGTGGCGATGCCGGTGTCTATAAGGGCGTTTAGCCAGCAAGGGAAGAAACAATACCACGCCTATGGCTCCGAAAAGAGCAAGTCTTGCAAGTGTTGTCATGCTCCAACCTCCTGAGTTTCCTCAATCTCATCAGAAGACTTCTTCATGGATGAACGAGCCTTCCGGGCAAGAGATTTAACATCTTCTTTCAAATTGGAGTACTGGGTTGCAGTCCAGTCCTTGGCCACAAGCCCAGCTTTTACAGTTGAAACTGCTGCTGGGCGCAGTTTTTCAGACTTGATTGCATAGCCTACAAAAATTCCGGCAGCCATCCCTGCTGTCACTAATGCGATTCTTCCAAGAGACATAATATACCTCCTTAATTAACTGAGATTGGCGCCATCATAGTATGCTGGAATCAGAACCTGCAAACGCTGACGTTAAATTCCACTATCAATTGCTGAATAGTATTATCTGGCAAACGCTTCTAACCAGAAAACAACGCCTTAACTCTCTTTACGTCCATAAGTTTCTTTGGAAATTTTCCATTTTCCATCCACCTTTCTAAACTCAAACGAAGGTGTAAACTTTCCCCGGTTCTTATTATCGCGGTAATCCCACAGAATCCTGGCAGAGCAATTATCCCCTTCAACAGTAAAACTGGTAATTTTAAAAAGACGCAACTTGAAGGCACTTTCTACCCAATAAGAAGAGCAACGAGGCAGGTCTTCACTGAACTCATTAAAAAAAACTTCCTTTTTCGAATCACATGGAAAGGACATGACCAAAGCGTCCTCAGTGTACAGGGCTCTCACAGCCTCAAAGTCACGAAGGTTGTAAGCATCCTTATACTCAAAAAGTAGATCTTTAATCTTTTCACGAACTGCATCATCAGACTGCGCTGCAGCAGGGACGGAAACTAAAACCAACAGACAAAGAATTAACAGTGAGGATAATTTTCGCACGACAGACACCTTTTTTTTAACGTTAAACTCAAAGCTGAGTCCTTCTTAAAACAATTTTAAACAAAAATCAGCAGATGCCGTTCATTTTCCGCCACTTTTGCAGACAATTTACAACTTCAGCCAGAACTTCTTCAGTTGTTTTATGAGCAGTATTCACAACACACTCTGCGTTGCTGTCCTCTTGAAATTTAACATCCACACCTATAACCTCACCAAGATTTTCAAACTGCTTCCCTGTACGTTGACGCTCAATAGCCTTTTCATACAACCCGGCCATAACAAGCCCCTGTTGCCGTCCGGCTTCACGTTTCATGGCCATATTGACAGGGCAATGCAGATGGACCTCAGCAAAGAATTCGATTTTCTTTCTAGCATCATTGCGCCAGCATATCTCATGAGCTGTACCATCCATTATCACACAGCGCCCTGATTCCATGATGGAAACAGCGTCCTCAACAAAAAGGCTGTAGGCACGATGTCGCTCCTGACAGGTGTATTCCGGGTTAGTAATATAAAGTTTACGCCGTTCATCCATACACAGCTTCACAACCCTGACACCCTCGGACTCGAGATGTCGATACAACAACTCGGCAATAGTGCTTTTCCCGCATCCGGGAAGTCCGGTTATCCAGACAGCCCAATTTCTGTTAGCACATATAGCGTTCGAACCGGACATAATCAAACACCTCATCTTCAAGAACATTTTCCATGAACCGTAACAAGGACTCACGCACCCTGTCAGGGTGGTCCGGGTACCATACAGGAGAGGCGATAACCAATCCCCTGAACACAAAAAACGGTCCCATCACCTCAAGTATCTCCTTATCCCCGGTCAATTCAAGGTATTTATCAAAAAGAGTCATATACAGTGTCCTGAAATCTTCTGAGATACTGCCGTCACCATACAAGCCGAAAAGAATATAATTGGTAGCCATACAGCACAGATCTCCGGCAGCCTCACCCCACTCTCCCCTGCTGCGGTCAAGCACACTGAAGCCATCCTGCCCCCCAACCAGTATGTTCCATGGATGAAAATCACCATGCACCGCACAGAGTCGTCCCGTATAGTGGACGAGTTTCCAGCGCCAGTCGATAAGCCTCTTTTCAAGAGCAATGAATCGCTCCCGCGAAAAATATTCATTAGGATGCGAGTATGCCTCATCCACCAGTCCCATAATACATTCACTGGAACCGATAAGATCCCGGACACGCCTCGTATAAAGGTGAGAATCATCCTTACGGTTTGAGTGAAGATCTGCCAGCCACGTGGCAAGCGATGCTGCAACATCCCTGTCCTGCTTTTCAAAGCCGCCTTTACGGATACGATCCAGATCATGAAAATAGTCATAACCCTCCAGCTTTTCATTCAGAATAAAAAACTCCTGAGGATTATGCAGAGCCCTCATGTTGCCATCACGTCCCACATACCCCATTCCCATGGGCTTAACGTGCCGATTCATATTTGAGGAAGTTTCATACTGAAACATCAGAATCGCAGCTCTGTCCCAATAGAACTGATGACCATAGTTATCCCCTTTCATAGTGGAAATTACGGTTTCCAGCTCCTCACCACCAGCTTTAAAACGGACAAGAAAAGGCTTGCCGTAACCGAACTTCTTCATGCCCTGTTTATCCAAAGACCCGATATCACCATAATCAAGCAATACTGTAGCAGATCCAAAAGCCTCTTTAAGATATTTCTCAAGCATCTCAGCAGTCAGTTCTATCATGCCAACTCCTCCACCAGCCTTGCGACTTTAAACGACTATGCGATTGCGAACATTTTACTTGTTTTTACCTTCCGGGGTCCGAATAAACACTATCTCAACGATTTTTTACGCCTACTGAAATATATCCCAAAGCATAGATAATTTCACGAAATGAAAAATAAAATATTTTACAACAAAAAAGGCGGTTTCGATTGAAATCGAAACCGCCTTGAATTCTACTTAATTGTGCGATCTTAACCCTTTTTAAAGCGAGCATGCTGAGAAGCAGGTTCAGAGACTGCCACCGGCAGAGTCGGGAAACCGATGAATCATGCCAGCTACAGATTAAAAAGGCTAAATCTCTATAAGCTGATTAATCTCTATTACAGCTTACCAAAATTTTCTTCGTAACGAGCCCAGAACTCCTCTTCGGTATAGGAGTGTTCCTGAGTGCCAAGCTGTTCAACGCAATAAACAGCACTTACAGCTCCGACATGTGCAGCCTGAACAAGATCCCTTCCCATGGCGAGCCCCTTGATCAGACCGGCGCGGAAGGCATCACCTGCTCCTGTGGGATCCTCAACAACATTTGCCTTTGCTGCAGGAACGGCAGTTTCACCATTCTTCTCCACAACGAGGCAGCCCTGTTCACCAAGAGTAACGATAATTGAATCACAAAGCGCCAGCAGTTCTTCACGGGTTTTGCCAGTGGACTTCATGATCATTTCCAGTTCGTAATCATTGGAAACAAGAATCTTGCAGCCACCGATCATTTCAAGAAGCTGCTCACCATTGAAGGCGGGAATGTTCTGGCCCGGATCATAAATAAATGGAACACCGTTCTCACGGTAAATTTTGGGAAAATTCTGCATATCTTCGAGGTTACCCGGAGAAACAATTGCAAGAGTGTCTTCAGAGTCCACTGTAGAAAAATCGTAATCGCAGGTATATTTCATTGCGCCGGGGTTAAAACCGGTGATCTGGTTATCGGCTTTATCTGTAGTGATATATGCACCGGCTGTGAATTCATCATCAACTCTCTTGATGCCTTCACGAGTGAGACCATTCTTATCCAGCCACTTTTCATATCCATCAAAATCCTTACCGGCAGTACCGAGGATTACGGGTTTTTCATCGAGCATGGAAAGGGCATACGCAATGTTTCCGGCAGTACCGCCAAACCTCTCATCAAGCCCGTCTACCAGAAAGCAGACATTAAGCATGTGAATTTTATCAGGCAGAATATGATCGGAAAAACTGCCGGGAAAACTCATAATTCTATCATAGGCCAGTGAACCGGAAACTAATATTTTCATTTGAATGAAACTCCTTAAAATATGTATTTGAGCACTCAAAGAGATGCCGCGCAAGGCAACGTCAGACTATGCTTTGCGCGGCAGAGAGTATGCTTTATGAAGCAGTAAAGTCAACTGAGGCAGCTCATAGGCCGACTATATAAGAAAGGTAAAACTATTTGGCAGTATAACTTTTAACCCAGTCAAAAAACTCTTCATTACCTTTCTTGGATTTAATGGCAACAACACAGGGACATTCATAACTGTGAAGCTGCGTTACTGTCTCAATCAACAGGTCCACTTTTTTCGAGGATGTTTTGGCTATAAGAACAACTTCAGATGAAGTCTCAAGCTTTCCATCCCACCAATACATTGATTCAACTTTATCAAAGATGTTTACACAGGCGGCAAGGTGACGCATAACCAGCTCGCCTCCGATTTCCCGTGCTTCTTCAGCATCCCCGGCAGTAATATAAACCAGCGTCACGGACATAAAATTCTCCTACTTGCAGACCGCGCTTTCGCCGGGCTTTGCATTTGCGAGATAATTGTTGACCTGATCAAGTTCATCAGCAGACATGCTCATACCCATATCCACCATGCGCTTGTTGGTTTTCTGCCATGCAGCAAGATCTTTTTTGCCTAAAGCACGGCAAACACGCTTGAGGCTGTGGCAAGATGTACACTTGGAAAAGACCAGCCCGGAACCATCCTCAGCAGAAGGAGCGGTTACGGCAAGCCCCGAAACTGTAAGGAGAGCGGCTGCGATAAAAGAAAAAACAAATTTCATTAATTACATCCTCCGTTTTTTTCTTTGAATAATACAGTAATTGACAATACAGGCAACATTTATAACCATCATGCCGAAACAGATGTCCATTGTAAGTTGTAAAAAGAAATGATAGCCCCACACTCGTCTTTATGAAAAAGAAAACTCCCAATAAAAAAACTTTGCAGAGAGCCAGGGAAATCTACAACAGACTCCTTGAGCGGTACCCCAACCCTGAACCGGAACTGGACTGGAACAATGCCTGGGAATTAATGGTTGCAACAGCTCTTGCCGCCCAGTGCACTGACGTGCGGGTCAATAAGGTAACTCCCGAGCTTTTCAGAAGATGGCCAGGTCCGGCGGAAATGCTTGAAGCTGAGCTATCAGATGTTGAGCATGTAATTCGGTCTACCGGGCTGTTTCGTAACAAGGCTAAAAACCTCAAAGGGGCAGCGGAAGTTGTTATGAATGAGTTTGGCGGAGAAATGCCCCGAACCATGAAAGACATGATCAAACTTCCCGGAGTTGCCCGTAAGACAGCGAATATAGTCCTCTCAAATGCAATGGATGTTCATGAGGGAGTTGCAGTTGATACCCATGTGAAACGATTATCTTTCAGAATGGGTTTCACCACTAGCACCAATCCAAATGTGATTGAAAAAGACCTGATGCCCCTTTTCGAACAGCATACATGGGGAATTGCCAACCATCTGCTGGTTCTTTACGGGCGTGAAATATGCTCAGCCAGAAGTCCTAAATGTGACATCTGCCAGCTTAACGATATCTGTCCACAGAACGGAATTGAGAAAAAATAATGACTGAAGAAAAAAAGAAACCGGGAACCTTTACGGTTCATGCCACTGACGGCCATGCGCGACGCGGAACCCTTGTTACTGCCCACGGAGAAATACAGACTCCCGTCTACATGCCCGTAGGCACTCAGGGATCGGTAAAAGCTGTACCTCCCCGCGACCTGCGCGAAATAGGCTCTCAGATCATTCTGGGCAATACCTACCACCTGTACCTGCGTCCGGGAGATGATCTCATAGCAAGACGCGGAGGACTGCATAAATTTTCAACATGGGACCGCCCTATTCTTACTGACAGCGGCGGTTTTCAGGTATTCAGCCTCGAATCCATCCGAAAAATAACAGAACAGGGAGTCGAGTTCAGGTCCTATCTAGATGGATCCAAGCACTTCTTTTCTCCCGAAAAGGTAATCTCCATTCAGAACAATATCGGCTCTGATATCATGATGGTTCTTGATGAATGCGTCGGATATGGAAACGACCGGGACTATACAGCCCGCTCACTGGAGCTTACCACCCGCTGGGCCAAACGCTGCCGCGACGCTTACCCTGTGGGCTCCGGTGACCAGCTCATGTTCGGCATAGTTCAGGGCGGATTCCACAAGGACCTGCGCGAAGTAAGCCTTGAACAGCTTTCAGAGATTCCCTTTGAGGGTTATGCTATCGGCGGTTTGAGTGTTGGTGAACCTATTCCGGACATGTATGACATCCTGCAGCATATCGGCCCTAAACTTCCCTTTGAGAAGCCCCGCTATCTTATGGGAGTAGGAACCCCCCTTGATATCCTCGAAGGCATTGCTAACGGTGTAGACATGTTCGACTGCGTCCTGCCGACCAGAAACGCCCGTAACGGCACCCTTTATACCAGTCAGGGCAAGGTCAATATCAAGCGTGCTCAGTACCGAGAAGATGATTCTCCTTTGGACCCGAACTGTGACTGCTACACCTGCAGAACCTTCAGCAAAGCCTACCTGAGGCACCTTTACACGGCTAAGGAACTGCTCTCATACCAGCTCAACTCGATCCATAACCTGCGCTTTTTCCTCAAGCTTACTGAAGAAGCACGGGATGCAATCGAAAAAGGTACATTTTCCGATCTGCGCAAAAAATACGAAGCTGTATATGAACCGGTGAACAAATAATGCGAATAGTCAGACCTCTTTTAACGCTCATCGGAGCACTGACTGTAATAGGACTGCTGATAATGGCAGTCCTTTTTATATTTGCCCCTCAACTGCTGCAAAATGAAGATAATCTCCAGACTGCAGACGCAATCGTTGTGCTTGGTGGAAATTACTATCGCCCTATTTATGCTGCCGAATTGTACAATAAAGGCTTTGCCCCAAAACTTTTTGTAAGCAAACCTGTGGTGTTGCCTGAAGAAATGAAAGTAAGGGATCTTGAAATAGGCTATCTCTACCAGTGGGAAGTAATGCGCGATATTCTGATTAAAAATGGTATTTCCGCAGACAAATTCTCATTTTTCGGTCAGGCAAACGTAAGTACAATTGAAGAAGCCGAAGAGTTGAATAAAGCCCTCACTTCGGACATAAAATCCCTGATTCTGGTTACATCCCCTCTGCATACAAGGAGGGCTGGGATCATCTTCCGCGAAATACTTCCCAAGGACGTAAGGATTTACGTTGTTTCCACCCCTTACGATATCGTCCCTACCCAATGGTGGACCAATTTCCGGGCAGCGCCGTTTGTTGTTCTGGAAGTAGCTAAAACTCTATATTACGAATTAGGCGGGGGATTTAGAAGCTCCAACCAGATTCTACATTAAACGGAACCCATAAGGACTCCTCCCAAGGAGTCCTTTCTTTATTAACAGCTCTCAACAGATCAGGGCCTCACTCTGATACTTTCCAAGCCTTGGAGCCATCAAGATCCTGCTGCCTCCAGCTGCCAAGAAACAATTACCTGCCCGCTTCATCTCCTGAGCAGTTTAATTCAATAATACTACCAGTACCCGTCAAATCTTTCTTGACCGCTTCTCTTTTAAATGTTTTTGATTCTCAATTTCAAAATCATCAAAAGAGAGACCAATGTCAATCAAATGGAAAATAATCATCGGCCTTATAACTGCTCTGACTGTAACCGGAGGAATTCTCCTTCTTGCCGTCAGCAACAACTTTTACAATACAACCAAAGATAACGTTGTCACATCTACGAAAAGACAACTTCAGTTGCTGGACAGTGAGATCTCTATTTTTATGAGAGAAACTGAAGCAAACACACTGATGCTGGCAAGAAACAATGAAGCTGCAAAAGCAGACCATATTACCACTACATTTATCGGTCGTTCAGGAGATTGCATATCAACTACTCCTGTAGAAGGAGACCTGCTAGGAAAGAGCATACGGGCAGGCTACCGCTCTGTTCTGGAGTCTCACCCAAGGTATCTTAATGCATTTATCGGAACCCGTAATGGAGCAATGATCCTTGGGAATAATATGAAAATCCCATCCGGATATGATCCCAGAACACGCCCCTGGTATCGCGACGCCCTTAAAGATCCCGGCAAAGCAGGAACCTCTGATATTTATAAATCCACAACAGGCGAAGCAATGCTGACATCATTTAAGGCTGTAATAAGCAAGGGAGAAACAATCGGTGCTGTAGGGCTTGATTTTTCACTTAAAGACATCACTGAAAGACTTGCAGAAATTACCTTCGGCGAACATGGCTATATCATCCTTATTCAAAAAGACGGCATGGTCATCTCCGACCCTAAGCACCCAGCCAATAACTTCAAGAAAGTAGCACAGCTTAAAGACAGTGCATATTCAAAGATGTTCAACAAAACAACGGGACATGCCCTGACAGATGTAGCAGGAGAGGAATATATTTCTGTCATATTTACATCTCCGACTACAGGATGGAGGTATGTAGGACTGGTGAATCAGGTTGAAATCATGGCTCCTGTATATCAGAATGCACTCTATACATTTCTACTTATTTTCGGATGCATGACCGCAGCAGCCATTGGCATGTGGTTTTATATGAACCGGATAATAATACTTCCGTTAAATCAGATCGTTAATCATCTCAGCAGAAATGCAAATGGAGATTACACTGAAAGAATATATCAAAGCACCAACAACGAAATAGGAAAGATTCAGGCTGCGGCCAATACAACGGCGGACAAAATGGCGGAAACTATCGACAGTGTAGCTGCAGGTAGTGGCGTTGTTGCAACAGGAAGTGAAGAATTGTCTGCTGCTTCCCAGTCACTGTCGCACGGGGTTACAGAACAGGCTGCCGCACTTGAGGAAATATGCTCGCTGATGGATGAAATGGCATCTGCAGTACAGTCTAACGCTGCTAATGCAGGTACCACAGAAAAAATAGCTTCAAGTGCAGCCGACAATGCGAAAAAGAGTGGTATAGCAGTAGCAGAAACCGTTGAAGCAATGAAAGAAATCGCTGAACGAGTTTCAATCATTGAAGAAATAGCAAGGCAGACCAACCTGCTGGCGTTGAATGCGGCAATTGAAGCAGCCAGAGCCGGAGAACATGGGAAGGGGTTTGCTGTTGTTGCAAGCGAAGTTCGAAAGCTTGCGGAAAACTCTGGAAATGCGGCAGCACAAATAAGCGAGCTCTCAACTTCAAGTGTAATGATTGCGGAAAATGCTGGAGAAATGCTTGAGATAATTGTTCCCGATATTCAGAGAACAGCAGAACTTGTTAAAGAAATAAGCAAGGCTAGCATCAAGCAGGAATCAGGCTCAATGCAGGTTAATAATTCATTGAAGCAACTTGATCAGGCAGTGCAGCAAAACGCAGCGGCAGCTGAAGAGATGTCCTCAACAGCGGAAAGCCTTTCAAACGAAGCAGCAAATCTTCAGCATGCGATAGATTATTTCAAAGTTCGCAGACTTGATAATAAAACATTCATCCCTAATTCGATTGACCTAAAGGCCAAACCAAAATTGAGCCATAATACTTTTCACAAACCAAACCATATTTTACAGGCACTTCCACAACACGGGAACAGATATTAAGATTAACAGCAAATCCCCTGTCTGATCTCAGACAGGGGATTTATTTTATACTAAGGTCGTATATTTAAATGGCTAAAAATATCAGCCATGCAAACATATCTTCTGCAGCTAGTGATTACACACTAATCTTCAGGATTAAACGCAGCGACCATCTTCTCCATTATTGCATCAATTTCCACTGATTCAGGTAGGTTAAGCACATTTCCGTCACTCATCTGGCGTTCAACAAGCCCCTGCATCACAGGAATGGTAAACGCCTTCTGCGGCAGACACTCCAGATCAGGCGCCTTGCCGCCAAGATAACGATTAATTACCAGAACCTGATTATCAAGCCCCAGTTCTAAAGCCATTCGCCCCACTTCTGAAGCTGTCTGAAAACTACGCATTGAAGCCTCTGTAACAACAACGATTCCATCTACATGCATAGCAGTTCCCCTGCCCAGATGCTCTACGCCGGCCTCGAGGTCAACTAAAACACAATCGCTGCTGTCCATCACCAAATGTGCCAGCAAAGCTTTCAGCAAGGCATTGGCATCGCAGGCACATCCACCACCGGCATTTGAAAGTCCCCCCATGACCAGAAGTCTTTTCTTACCGGGAATAATACCCGGAAAAGGTTCTTCACATAACGGAACCTCTACAGCCAGTTCTTCAGGAAGATCGCCTACATCAGGATTTAGATTCAAAAAACCATCCTCATGGATTCGCTCTTTCACAAGATCAGTTCTTGCTGAAACAGGAACAGGAAAATCTTCCGGCTTCAATCCCGAAGCCTGTCCCAAGGATAGAGCCGTATCAGCATCAATCATCCAGACATTGTGTCCATTGCGGGCCAACCAGTCCGCCATCCATGAAGTAATGGAGGTCTTGCCGACACCGCCTTTGCCTGCAAATGCCAGTTTCATATCAGCCTCCTGCTATTCGCTTAAACCAAGCCCCTTACGCTTGGCCTTTATCCTCTCATCAAAGAGCTCTGCCGCTTTTACAGGATCAGGTTCAATAACAAAGGATGCACCGACAATATCTTCAAGACCGGAAGTTGCTATATTTGTTACTGTCTCGGAACCTAAAATGTTCGGCGGATGACCAAGATGAGTATAAATTCCACTGGCAACAGCATAAAGACCGATTGCAGCAGCTTTCTCAGAGTACCATTCAGGAGATGAAGCCCCCACCGGCAGATCGCTGATATCCACATTGAGAGCATCAGCCAGAGCAGCGCAAAGCTGAAGGATACGCGCATTATCAACGCATGAACCATAATGCAGAACAGGAGGAATCCCCAGAGCCCCGCAAACTTTCTTAAGCCCCGGTCCAGCCATTTCAATGGCATCAGGAACCAATAAACCGGCTTTTCCTGCCGCGGTGGTCACACATCCTGTTACCAGAACAAGGATATCCTTCTTGATCAATTCCTTGGCAAGGCCGACATTCATTGAGTCCTGCTGGAATTTTGGATTGTTGCAGCCGACAATACCTACTGCGCCGCGGATATCACCGGAGGCAATAGCCTGCACCAGCGGATCGAGAGATCCGCCAAGAGCGGAGATAACTGCTTCGTTGGAAAACCCGGTCATGATCTCTACAGGTTCGCAGGGAATATCTACACGGGAGGCATCGCGCTCACTATAGGCCTGCACTGACAGACGAACAATTTCCCGAGCCTGCTCATAAGCATTATGCGGGTGGATATCGAAATGAGTAGCACCGGTAAAACGGGCTTTAGCTGCGGTATCGATAAATCTGGTATGATAGCAACTGGAAATCTGCACAAGGCTTGGCATAATACACTGATAGTCAACAACAACCGCTTCCACAGCCCCGGTCAGAATTGCCAGTTCAGTCATGAGATGGTTGCCAGCCATGGGAATGCCTTTGCGCATCAGGAGCTCATTACCGGTACAGCAAAGACCGGCAATATTGATACCTGCAGCACCGGCGGCCTCAGCTTCAGCAACAATTTCCGGATCGCGCGAGGCGGCAAGAATCATTTCAGAGACTACAGGATTATGCCCATGAACCAGGATATTGACCTTATCTTCTTTAATTACCCCAAGGTTTGCCTTAGACATGGACGGAGTTGGTGTGCCGAAAATAACATCTGAAAGTTCAGTCCCGATCATCGAGCCGCCCCAGCCATCTGACAGAGATGTCCTTGCTGCATGAAGAAGGGTATTGGGGGCGTCATTATCACATCCCATGTGGGTTCTGTGCATCATTTCAGCAATTTCACGGTCAATACCGCGAGGAGTTATATCAAGCTTTTCCCACAGCTCTTTACGCTTCTGGGGAACACGGGAAAGAAATGAAATTTGTTTCTTGCGGCTACCGAAATCGGCAAAGAAGCAATCCACAACATCCATGGCAACTTCGTTAATATCGCGCTCCAGCGTATCAATGCCAACTTCTGCAGCTATACGGCGCAGCTTATCTTCATCGGTAATTTTATAATCTGTAGTTTCGCCCTCTATAATCGCTTCAAGCACTTCAATCAGATCACGACCGTGATCGGAGTGCCCAGCTGAACCACCGGCAATAAAACGACCGAAATTTCTTGCTACCACAACATCTGCATCAGCGCCGCATACTCCGCGTGGAGATCTCGGGGTAATCTTGCACGGCCCCATCGTACAGATACGGCAACTGGTTCCCAGTTCACAGAACTTACAGTGCGGAGTCTGTTGCTGCAACCTTTCATGAACAGTCTCAATGCCTTCAGCACGAGCCTTGTTGATCATCGCACGGGCATCTTCCCAAATAGACAGTTCTTCAGCTGGACGTGGTTCTTTTGCCATTATTCTATCCTCCCGGTTTTGCCGACAGCAGGCTCATAGCAGCTGTCGATCCATTCGCTTTACCTCTGGATAACAAGTCGGATAAAATTAGTTTGTCGGATAGCCGACAAAAATAGTATATTTTTACAACATAATTATTTTAAACTGATTTAATTGGGTATTCTTTGTTTTCATAAACCCGATTAGCAGGAAGATGAAAGCACAGTCAAAAGGAATTGTGACTTAGCAACCCATTACTGTTGGCACAGTTTCAGCTTTCAGCTAAAAGCTTCAGTTGCTTTATATCCGCGACCAACCATCTGGAACGATCAATGCGAATGAGTATTCCTTCACGGGAAAGATTATTCAGAAGAGTTGAAACAGTCTGACGTGTCGCACCAAGCAACAAGGAAAGTTGTTCAGTAGTAAGATTGAGATTTATCTCTATCCCTCCTTCAACATCTTTACCGTACTCGGTGGCTTCTTTGTGGAGATAACCGCATAAACGGGCATTGATATCCCTGAAGACAAGTCCGTTGATAACCGAAAACGAATTCTGAAGTATTTTACCAAGGACACGGACCATGGTGCGGTTAAAGAGAGGAATATCAGCCATACAGCGTTTAACAGACTGCACATCTGTTACCAGCACTTTTCCATCTTCATAGGCCTGTACAAAGCAGTCGGCGTGGGTGGAATAAAGATCACCAGGGCCTAAAATTCCAAGGGTGAATTCCTTGGCTTCATAAGCCAGGTAAATACGAACCCGCCCTTGGGCAACAATAAAAACAAGATCTTCATCATTCTCGGGAGCAAATATAATTGCCCCTTTTTTAAAACTGCGCTCAGTAAATACGCTGCGAATGTCCTTGAATTCGTCCCGATCAAGCTCATCCAGAAGATTGATGCCGGAAAACTTCATTTATCCCCCTTTTTCTTTACGGGGATGCCCTAAAAAAAAAGTACTGTCACTTAAATTAGTGTAAACCTGATTCTGAACCGTTTGAGAGTTTAATCGGCTCCTCAGGTTCTTCCACAACCTCGGATTTCATAAACCGCAACATGTTTTCCGCACACTCACTCAAGCTTACATCAAGCCCGCTTCCACGGATTACCTGCTTAAGATCATTGAATAAAGATGTTATGTAAGCCATCCCGGCACCAACAACTACTGATGAAGCACCTTCACCGCTGCCGGACAAAATACTCATGACCCGAAGTACTGTAATATTAGCAGGTGAAAGGGCAAAGCTGTATATATCCCTCTCTTTATCTATCGCTTTAACCAACACTCCGCCCTCAACAAATTTATCTAGCAGGGGTGCAATAAAACTCACGGGGACGCCGATTTCCCCGGCCAGTTCTTCAGGCGAATAAGGAGGCTTAGCGCGGTCAAAACGCAAAGCCATCAGACTGAGCGCCAGAAGAGAAAACTTCTGTTTATCCTCAATTCTGGCATCCGGCATAAATCTCTGCTGCCGATAAAGCATCACATTCTGCACCGCATAGCTTATCTCAGACCCAAGCAGGACTATAATCCAGCTGAAGTACAACCAGAGCAGAAATAAAGGCAACTGCGCAAAACTTCCATATATGGCGTTGTACTTGGAAACACCAATCTGCCAATTGATATAGGCCCATTGCGCCATCTGCCAGATAGTTCCGGCAATAATACCGCCAATAAGTGCACTTTTTATCCTTACCCTGGTATTGGGCATGAAGGCGTAGATAAATGTAAAAGCAATCCAGATTAATACGAGCGGAGCCAGCTTGATAAAAAAGCCTTCAACCTCCGACACTCCGTAAATTCCTTCGAGCGAATGCAAAAGAGCCTGCTTCTTAATTGAAACACTGACACTTGTAGCAACAATTATTGCCACCGGGCAGATAAAAATTACAGAAAAAAAGTCGGTGAATTTACGCCAGAATGTTCTTCCCTGACGTACCTTCCAGATAATATTAAAAGCTTTTTCAATTGTCCCGACAGTTGAAAGAACTGTAAAAAGAAGTGTGGCAACACCTATCCATCCAAGAGTTTGGACATTTGTATTGTCGACATATTCAAGAATTCTGCCGACCACCTCTTCCCTTCCGGCAGAAACTTTTAAGAGCATTTCGTGGATGTAACTTGAATCCTGAAATCCCATTCCTTTCATCAGCGAAAAGGCCACCGCCAGAAAGGGCACAATGGATAGCATTGTTGTAAATGTGAGGGCTGAAGCACGAATAATACACTGATCTTTCAGAAAACCTATACAGACCAGATAGGAAACCCTGGCAATTGTATAAAAAATCATGACCGGACCACTGACCTGCCTGGAACTCCAATCCCAGATATCATGCAGAAAGAAATCAACTACCCTCTGCCCTAATTTTCCTCCGGTCATCTCGCCCTCCTCTTTGAGTCAGAAAAAACGGGCCATATCCTTGTTTATCTTCACCATGATGAAACCTATCAGAAAATCAAGTCCCTGAAAAACATAAATGATTGCTCGGGCAGACCAAGAACATCGTTCAGCACGTCACTCCAGCGTTCAAGCCCCTTAACTTCAACCTTCGGGTCACTCAACTTTCCGGTAACAGAAACGTTGACCCCAGTCATAGCCCCAAGAAATGCATTTACCAGTTTAAGATAAAGATTAGGAAGTTTTATTATATCAGCTTCCACCATAAGATTGATTGAATCTTTGGGAAAGCTGAACCCGCCTTTGGCTGTTGCAGTTAAGTAATCAGTTTTCAACAGGTAATCGTTTACCTTGAACTGCCCTTCCTGACCATTGATTGAGCCCTGCATGATAGAAAAAGAAGTAGGGGCAGGTTCTTTTTTAGCCTTCTTGTTCTTGGCTGCAGTAGACTCAAACAGATAAGAACCATCGGTTATTTTAAAGGCCAGACTTCCAGCCATTGAATTTGTAAAATATGTATTGGCAGAAGAGCTTCCCGTTAGTTTCAAGGAAGCATCAGCCTTGCCGTGGATGACATCACGCCCTGTATAGTCTGCGAAAAAGAGAGCAGCATCAAACCCGCGGCACTCAAAATCGCTATCCAAAGAAACAGTACCATTGCGCAATCCCAGATCAAGATCGCCCGCAAGATTACCTTTATGGAAAAGAGCTTCAATATTTCGGATATTAATAACCGAATTCTGCATTCCCACATCGGCACTTATCTGACTGCCACCAAAATCAAAGATGCGAAAATAATCACATACCACCTTTCCTGTTGCATTTATTGAGCCCAGTAAAGCATCAGGAAACTTCCATTCAGGCAGTTTCACTTCAAATTCATTATTGCCATTTCCTATCAGAGCATGAACATTTTCATCTTCGTCAGGAGGCAGAAACCGGTCCACGTCAACATTATGACCGTTTATGACAAAGTTAAGAAAAGGCTTTTTGAAGTCCACCAGTTCAAATGTGCCTTCAGCAGTGGCATTATCAAGGCGAACGTTATTAACCCTGAGATTTAAATTCTCACCATTGAGCTCAAAAACAGAATTTAGTTCAACGCTTTCAAAAGCGTCCGGAGCTTGTGTTTCGGGCTTTTCAATTCCAAAAAGAGCAAAAATTTCTGCGCATTCAACTTTATCCAGTTCAAGTTTACCCTTGGCAGACGCCGTTTCTGCCGCCAAACGCTTGCCATCAACCTCTCCATGGAGGTTGATCTTACCACTTCTTAAAGCAAAACGGTCAAGACTGAGACTTCCTTCCTCCAGATTGCCCTGCCCTGCCAATGAAATCTCAATATCCTTCTTTACAACTGGCAGTCCTGTTCCACCGGCATAAAAATCCAATACACTTTCTTTTAGAATCAAACGGTCAGGATAAACCCTGTTACAATAAACATCCCCATGAAATCGTGTATCTATTTTCACATCAGGCTTAAGCATTTCACCGGACAAAACAACAGCTAGCTTTCTCCCGATAAGTCCATCAGGAGATTTTCTCGACAAAGGGGCTCCTGCTAAATCAAATTTAAAATTTCTAGCATGTATATTTTTATATTTAGAAGGTATTTTCTTATGACCAAGGCTTGCGGCAATATCCCTGCCCTGTAATTCAATATTAAATTTCAAATTGCGAACCAGCTCTCCTAAAGTCTTGCCGTACGAGGAGAGGGTTTTAAGTTTCAAATCCGCCTTTCCCGACCGAAATTTAATATTACCGTTTTTCAGCGGGATGCGAGTCACTGTAAAAGGATCAATTTTACCTTTTCCAGAAAGATATAAAGTATCTTTTTCCTTTGTATCGTCAAAATCAAGATCTATCCCCAGAGAGAAATCTCCGTCCAGATAAGATCCCTTCCCAACACTCAACGCAGCAACTTTAGGTCCGGGAGAGATTGCCAGCCTTGTACTGTCAAGATGAACTCCATCATAAACCAAAGTTCCGATCTCAAGCTTCCCCTGACACGGGATACGACGGACCAGATCCGCAATAACCATCCTGCGGAATTCGAAAAGACTACTTTTTTCCTTTTTTAAGGCATCAGATGTTTTAGCATTACCGGGCTTATTCTCATTTTGTCTTTTCTTCTGACCGTTAAGAGCAAAGACACGTGTATAGGGATCCAGCAATACCTTATCGGCATAAACATCAAACTCCACCCATGGACGACTGTAATCCCTGAGCATAAACTCGCCCTTGATAGTCGTTTCGTCCACCTGAAGAATCATATTGCTTAAAGAGCTCATATCGAGAGTTGAATGAAAATCAACAGAAAAGGAAGCTGAATTAAGAATATCCTTGAAACCGGTTGGAATAGGCGAAGGAGTAAACTTGGAAAAGACAGATTTGGGATCGAACTTTGTGGACTTAAGACTCCCCTTAAAATCAGGATTGTGATAAATATTTTCGCATTTTGCGTCCCCTGTTAAGCGAACGCCTCCTCCCTGAACAACCAGTCCCTTCACATCTATCCGGCCGTCCATCAGATTAAAATCAAGATTCGCTATGGCTTGAATAACCTGCTCAGGTCCAAGCAGTTCTGTGCTTTTCACATCCAGTGAAAGTGAGGTCTCGGAGAGAGAAAAAGCCTTGTTTATCCACGATACATCAGCCAGCCCTTTGATTGTAGTCTCGGCCTGCATATCAAATAGGTCAGTATCAAGCATTGCGTTGATATCAAAAGCAAGAGGTGTTCCCTTGCGCAGGGGACCGGTACGGATACTGACACCGGATACATTCAATGAATTTCCGGTTTCAACATCAGTATAAACACAGGTTGCATTGAATACACTTATCCCGCTTACCGAAACAGACTTGAAAATCATATCTACAGGGTCATCGGAGTCGGCGTGATTCCCGGCCTTCACGTTTGGAAGATCAAGCTCACCGGTTTTACTGCGATCCATCCTAAACACCGGCGAATTCACTACAATTTTATCAACCTCGAGATCCCCTTGCAGCAAGGGAAGAACCCTCACTCTGAAATCAATGCCCTTGACTGTCAGCTGATTCTCGTAATTTGATCCCTGTGCAGCACTAATTCTCACCGGCCCGGTATCAACACCAAGCCATGGATAGATTTTAAAATCGAGATTTTCCTCAAAAACAACTTTCCGCCCAATCTTTTCTCCTAAAATTTTTTCCAGTTCATGCCTTGGGCCGTCAGATTCCAGATAATATACTCCCCCCAACAGCGCAGCCAGTACGCAGAAGTCAAAGAGAATAAATATTATCCAGAAAAGTTGTTTAAATTTCAGCAGCACTATGAAACCTGTGTTTAAATCTTTATAAGCACTATAAAAAAACAATTATAAAACACAAGCATCTGGCAGGTAAAGAGGTGTTTCGGTAAATCGCTTAATCTTCACGACAAAAGAGAGAAGTCTTCATAGAATGTCCGGTTATATCCGCAACTACAGGACATTTGACTTTAAATGCATAAAAAACTCCTGGCAGATTTCCCCATAGAGACTCAAAATTACCCTGTCCCTTGCTCAAAATGACGGGCGAAGACTCAAGACGCGAAAGAAAATCGCTGCTGCACCTGTTCAAAACTGTTCCGGGAGTATCAACACCTGAAGTTACAACTTCGCATACATCCGTCATTCCAACGATATGTGCGTCATCCATTGTGGCATCATTTAAAATTTTTCTGCCACGAACTGCATAGGTGACCTTGATGCCTTCATCTTTAAGAATACCGGTAAGAATTGTATCAAGGCCGATTTCGCCCGCATTATCGCCAAGAACAAGTAAGGATTTCTCGGTACGTACCCGATCCAGAAAATAAGCAAACAATTCTCTATCCACCCCTGCCTCAAGAGTTTCAAGTTCAGATTCCCAATCATATTTCTCAATAACGGCACAATCCATATAATTACCGATAATAGATACACCTAGTGCGGCCAGGAGAGGATCAGGGCTGCTCATAACCTTCTCCCTTACCTGTGGAAGAAGCTCAAGCACTCTTTTATTTGCAAGCTCTTTCTGTTCTTTGAAAATATCCACTTCACCAATATAATCTTCTGTTTCCCTGAACAATCTTCCAGCAAGAGACGGGGGAGATTCACTTAGATCAGCAGCAGCAAAACCCGCAGCCCAATGCTTAACAACCTTTTCATGCACATCGTCCTGCCCGGGACACGCAGCTCTGATCCCGGTTAAAGCCATTGTCAAAAAACATGGAAGACAATCCAGGCGAGTATTCATATTACACTTTTCTCCACTTTCTATTTTTGGGCTAATTTTAAGCCATAAACGCCCAATACGGGCTAATTATAAGTCGAAATGCAAAATAAAAATATTTTTAAACGTAAATAACAGACTGAATTTATTATTTTTTTACATTAGGCACAACAGTTGCTCATTTACAACTACCATTAACCAAATAAGAGGAGCAAAATCAATGCCCGTTATTAACAGGATTCAGAACCGCTCTGACAGGCCGGGCCTTGGACAAGGTCCGTGCGGCTCCGGGCAGGCAAGAGGAAGAGCCTCTATGGGGTCAGGTATGAACAAAAGACGCCAAGGAATGAGACAGGGGCCGGGACGGGAATTCGGACGCAGGACTGGAATGTGCCGTTTTGGCGGACAAAACTGTATGACTGATGAGTACTACGAATCATCCCTTGAGAACCGGATACTGGAATTAGAAGAAGAAAACAGAAAGCTGCGTGAAGCCGTATCCAGATAGTCAACCTCATTTCCCCCGGAACTAAGCCGGGGAAGTTTTATATAAACAAGGAACCTGTTGATGAAAATAGCAATAGCCAGTGGAAAAGGAGGAACCGGTAAAACGACTGTAGCGGTCAACTTTGCTGCGTTTCTTGATTCGTTGGGAAAAAAAGTTAGCTTTACTGACTGTGATGTTGAAGAACCCAATGCGCACTTTTTTCTTAAACCGGAACTAAGTGCAGAAAAGGATGAATTTTTACCTGTTCCAAAAATAGATGAAGACAAATGTTTAGGAGAGTCGTGCCGTAAATGCATAGAACTTTGCAGGTTCAAATCTCTGATCTGGATGGTGGATGCCGTCCTTAGTTTCTCAGAACTATGCCATGGCTGCGGATTATGTGAGCTTGCATGCCCGGCAAACGCCATTGGAGAAGGACAAAGACTGATTGGCAGCACAGCAAGCGGACAAGCCGGAAACATTGATTTTACACGTGGATTACTGCGCATAGGAGAAGCTATGTCACCGCCTTTAATCAAAGCTGTTAAATCAATTTCTCCTGAAGCGGAGATCAACATTTTCGACTGTCCTCCCGGAACCTCCTGCCCGGTTGTCGAATCCATTGAAGGAACTGATTTTGTTATACTGGTAACTGAGCCTACCCCATTCGGCCTTCATGACTTGGATTTGGCTGTAAAGCTGATGCGGACTCTAAATATGCCATGCGGAGTAATCATCAATCGATCCGGCATGGGAGATAATCGAGTGGAAAAATATCTTGAGGATAATAATATACCGCTTCTGGGATCACTTCCTCATAGCCGCGAAGCAGCATCACGGTACTCCAACGGAGGCCTTCTCTACGAAACAATCCCCGGCTTCAAGGATATTTTTGCTGGTATTTGGGAATCAATTCAAAATCAGGTCAACAGGGCATAACAATGAAACAATTAGTTGTAATCAGCGGCAAGGGCGGAACTGGTAAAACCAGCGTTGTTTCGGGCCTTGCATCAATAGGACCCAGAAAAGTTCTTGCCGACTGCGATGTGGATGCTGCAGATCTGCACCTCATTCTTGACCCTACAGTCATTGATTCTAATGATTTTGTAAGTGGCGAAAGACCGGCAATAAATGCAGAACTATGCACTCAATGCGGACTATGCGCTGAGCATTGCAGGTTCGACGCTATTTCTGGCAGTTTTGCAGTGATACCGGAAAAATGCGAAGGATGCGGGGTCTGTTCATATATATGCCCTGCAGAAGCAGTCAGCATAAGCCCACGCAAGTGTGGGCAATGGTTTAAATCCAGTACTCGTTTTGGAACAATGATTCATGCGGAACTCGGCATAGGCGAAGAAAACTCAGGCAAACTGGTCACCACGGTTCGAAATGCTTCAGCAGAAGCAGCTGAGGAAGACAAAGCTGAGCTGGTTCTTGTTGACGGATCGCCAGGTGTTGGCTGCCCTGTCATTGCCTCCCTTACAAATGCGGATCTCGCAGTATTCGTTGCTGAGCCGACAATATCAGCAGTGCATGATCTTAAACGGGTACACAAACTTACAGAACATTTTAAAATTCCAGCAATGGCCATCATCAACAAATGCGGAATAAATGAAAATCAGGAAAATGAAATACGCACGTTCTGCAACGATAAGCAGATTCTTCTTGCAGGGGAACTGCCTTACGACACTGTTTTTACTAAGGCGCAACTTGCTGGGCAATCTGTAGTGGAACATGATCCTAGCGGGATGGGTAAAAAAATTGAATCTATCTGGAACACAATGGAAAAAAATCTTTAACGCCAGACTCTAGTTGAGATAAGATTCTATCATGTGAAGACAAAGCCAGATATGGATCCGGCATTGCTGCTCTGTATTTCTGTTTCATTTTGACCGGCCCAGAATAATTTAAAATGCGGAAGATCCTGCAAATCTGCAGCTTGGGCCACGTGACTAATGATTTGTGAAGGTCCCAAAAGACTGATAAATCAAATTTAAAGAATTGAATTATATTTGATGAGGGTACAATCCCTTCATTCCCAAAAACATTTAGCCCAATTTGCACTATGCCAATTTATGAATACAAATGCCTTGAATGCGGACATATTTATGAAGAAATAAGCAGCAAAAACTCTGATACAGGTAAGTGCCCTTCCTGTGGAAAAACAGAGCGTGAAAAACTGATATCTTCTACATCTACATTAACCGGAAAGGACACCCCTAGTCTCCCTGACGCTAAAGGCACTGGATGCTGTGGTGCCAACCCGTCATCAAAAGGGTGCGTTCCGGGATCGTGCTGCGGAAAAGCGTAAAATAGGGGCACAACCTTAAAGGTTGTGCCCCTATTTTAATGAGCAGCTCCAGCTTTCAATACAGGATTTTCGAAATAATCCCTATAATCTCGGTTAAATCTTTTCTTAAGTTTTGATGGTACCCATGGCATAAGAAGATGCTTGAACTCACCTGATTTAATTGATGCTTCGAGTATTTTGTCTATCCTATCTATTATTTTTGCTCCCCATTCGTTTCTAGGAGCAGCAAAATACCCGAGCATAGGCACTGAAGGATTTTTTTTACAATCCAAAAGAACTACATTCTTTTCTACAAGTTCATTTTCTGATGTGTAATACACAATCAGCGGATCAGCAAAAAACAAATCAATGCGCCCTCTCACAAGCAATGAAATTTGATTTCTAAAGTCCCGAGAAGGATAAGAAGTTGTTTCATCAACTTTAAACCTGTTAACGATTGAGTTGAGACTCCCATAATTTATCCCTTTAACATAGCCCAACTTATATTGACCGGTGTTTAATAATACTTCGGGATCAAATTTACCATCGTGAACCATTTCTGAGAGATCTTTTTTTCTGATCACCCCCATCATGCTCCAGCTGAGACGGCAAGGATATTTTGAATATATTAAAAACCTTTCACGATCAGCTGTCTTTAATATTCCAGTTGCTATCCAGCTACTTCCGTCCTTGATCTCACGAGCTATTTTAACAGGAGAAGCGATGACATCATTATGCTCATACTCAGGCATTTTATACTGAATGTACTTAACAACGGACGGTCCAACTCCTTGAAATGATCCATCTTCCTGAATCATGCATAAGGGGGGAATATCAAACTGAGGCCAAGTAATGAGATTTTCCGCATGAGCATCATCTACAGTTAAGGAGACAAACAGCGAAAGCCAGATTATCTTGAAATATAATCTACACAACGAAACCGATAATCTTTTTTGAATGCACCCACTATTAAAAAAGCAATAATCGAGATAGATAGGTTTCTCCCTAAAACCAGACTCTAACAAAATCAGCTCCCCTTTATCACTCGATAAGACCCGGTACGATTTGAGTTATTTAAACCATTGAGAATTAAGTCCAACAATAGTGATTCCGTGCCTATCAGCGAAATCAACTGCCTTATCAAGGTCAAAGAAAAGGCTTTTGCCAGCTTCAACCCCAAGGCATGTTGCACCAAGCTCATGCATACCCTGCACTGTTTTCAGGCCGATAGAAGGCATATCCACTCTGTCTTCCTGGCCCGGTTTAAAAACCTTAACTATGCAGCAGCCCTTTCCGCCAAGCTCACAGCCACGTTTAATGGCTGCGTCAGTCCCCTCAATGGCTTCAACGGCTGTAATTATCCCCTCTCGCAGCACTACACACTGCCCAATATCCAAACGCCCAAGCTCTCGGGCAATCTTCCACCCGGTTGCAAGATCGGTGCTTTCAATCACACTAGGCGCTCTTCTGGTTAACTGTCCGGCAGGGGTTAAAAGCTGAGGTGCGAAAACATGAGGACCGACAACCTTCATACCTTCGTTCTCAAACTCACCAGTTATTGCCCGTAAAAGGACATCATCGCCTTTGGTCGCCAGCTTAAATAAGAGCTTTGCAGCACGAAAATCAGGCCGGATATCAAGAGCCTTAGGCTTATTGATAGTGCCGGCCATAACAACCTTATCGACTTCATTTTTTTTAAAAAAAGAAATCAGCTTGGATAACTGTCCTAATTTAAGCTCAACTGAATTATCAACAAATTCAGATACTTCAAAATTAGAATGACCTTTAAAAAAAACAGCCACAACACGGTGACCCTGTGCTGCGGCTCCTTTTGCAACCAGAAGGGGGAACTGTCCCCCTCCCGCTATTAGGCCAATGGTCAGTTTATGATCTGTCATTATTCTGGACTACGATCAGCAGGGCATATACCACGCTCGCTGGTCCGTATAAATTCAATCAGGTTTTTAACTTCGGCAATTTCCGGAAATTCTTTTTCCACCATTTCAAGTGACTCCTCTTTAGTAAGAGCAGAACGAAAAATGATCCGGTAAGCCTTTTTAATGGCCATGCATGTCTTTGAGCTGAATCCCTGTCTGCGCAGACCGATAGAGTTGGGGCCATGCAGGACACCACGCACGCCTGAGGCAAGCATATAAGGGGGAATATCCTGACCAAAGCCGGACATTGCTCCAAGAAATGCATAATCGCCAATCCTAGTGAACTGGTGAATCCCTGACATACCGCTTATTGTAACATGATTGCCAACATTTACATGACCAGCAAGACTGGAAGCATTAGCAAGAATTACGTGATCGCCAAGCAAACAATCGTGTGCAACATGAACATAAGCCATCAGCATACAATTGTTACCGACTACAGTACGCCCATGTCCCTGAACAGTACCACGGTGTATGGTCATGTATTCACGAAAAATATTATCGTTTCCGATTTCTACAGTAGTTTCTTCATTCTTAAAACCCAGATGCTGAGGTTCACCACCGAGAACAGCACCGGAATGAATTACGTTTCTAGCCCCCATTCTGGTGTATGATTTAACCTGAGCATGGGCATCAAGAGTGCAATCATCACCAATAACGGTTTTGTCTTCCACTACGCAGAAAGGACCAATCTTGACATTCTCACCAAGTTCAGCACCTGGATCAACAAAGGCACTGGGATGAATTTCAACAGCCACTACATTGACTCCTTGTCGACAATTGCAGCGGAAACTTCGCCCTGTGCAGCGATTTCGCCATCAACTGTAGCAACGCATTTCATTTTCCAGATGTGCATTTTCCGTCTAACTTCATTCACCTCAAGAACAAGCTTGTCTCCCGGAACAACCGGCCTACGAAATTTAAGCTTGTTAATTCCGGTAAAAAGGAAAACTTTATCTGAAGTATCAATGTCATCGTTACTGAGCACGATCATTCCGCCAGCCTGAGCAAGAGCTTCTACAATAAGAACTCCGGGCATAACAGGAAGACCGGGAAAATGCCCCTGAAAGAAAGGTTCATTCATGGTTACGTTCTTATAAGCCCGAATGGACTCGCCCGGAACAATTTCTTCCACTCTATCCACCAGCAGGAAAGGATACCTGTGCGGCAGCATTTCCATAATCCGTTTAATATCTATGTAGTCAAGTGTGCTTTTACTCACTGTCTTTTCCCTTATTTAATTCCGCTTCAAGAGCAATAATACGTTTTTCAAGAGCGGACAGCTTCTTACCCATATCGGGAAGTTTTCTCTGATAAACAGAGCTTCTTAAAAATTTACCCTTTTCCTGGATTGGAGACCCGGCACCCATAAACCCGGCAGGAATATCATTGGTAACACCAGCCTGTGCGCCGATTACAGCACCATCGCCAATCTTGATATTATCAACAAGACCGGCCTGAGCTGCCAGAATGACATTTTTTCCAAGCTTGGTACTGCCAGCGACACCGGACTGCGAAATAACAAGGCAGTCTTCTCCGGTTGTCACATTATGAGCAATCTGGACAAGGTTGTCGATCTTTGAACCGGCACCAATTCTGGTTACATCCAGAGCGGCGCGGTCCACACATGCATTTGCACCGATTTCAACCTGGTCTTTGAGCTCTACCTTCCCAATCTGAGGAATCTTCATGTGCTTACCGGAAACCTGAGCATATCCGAATCCATCACCGCCAATAACAGCTCCGGGCTGAATAATAACCCCGGTTCCTATTACTGTCTGAGCCATGATTGAACAGTTAGGGTAAAGAATACAGCCGGGTCCGACTTCACACTCTTCTCCAACATATACACCGGCGAAAACTTTGCAGTTGGGTCCTATCTTTGCTCCCCTTCCGATAAATGCGAATGGGTAAACAGTTGCAGACTCATCAACTTCTGCTTCAGCATGAACAAAAGCCAATTCATGAATGCCTTCAATACAACCTTGCGGCTTAGAAAAGACATGCATGGCTTTAGCCAGATCCATATATGGATTCTCGCTAATAATGGCAGATTCCACCTGATCAGCAAATTTTTCTTCCAGCACAACAGCTCCTGCTTTTGTGCTGGAAAGCATGGTCTCATATTTGGCATTAGCAAGAAATGAAAGCTCAGATGGACCGGCAAGCTCAAGCGTATTCAGCCCACTGATTTCCTTATCCACTCCAGACATTTTCAGGCCAAGAAGCCCTGCTAATTCAGAAAGAAGCATATAAGCCTACTTTTTGCCTGCTCTGAACTGACGATTCATTTCAAGAAGCACTTCATTGGTTACATCAATTGCGTCATCAACATAGAGAAAACCGGCGGAACCTTTATCAAAGAGTGCGGCATAACCGTTTTTCTTACCATACTCGGTAACAACTTCTTTAATGAGTTCAAGTACTGGAGTTCCAACTTTCTTTTCTTCAAGCTGCATTTTTCTCTGAGTAGCCTGAGCGAGATCCTGATAGTCTCTAACCTTGCGTTTGAACTCAAGCTCTTTGTCCTGCTTTGCCTCAAGAGAGAGAACAAGACTCTGTTTCTGCAGGGACTGTTTAAGAGCTTCCAACTCTTTCTGCTTGGCTTGGAGTTTGGCCTTTGCGGATTCGAACTTTTTTTCCATTTTTTTCTGAGCGTCCTGACCGACTTCAGAATCTTTAATCAGCTTGCCCATGGAAACAACAGCATACTTCTGGGGTCCGGCAGCAAAAGCCTGTGCCTGAAAAGCGATAACCAGAACCAAAACTGCAAATAGAATTCTACGCATTTAAATTACTCCTTTATTTCCTTACGGATAAATTCAGTCGAAAAGGCATGCCGGAATATTCCGACATGCCCTGTGTAACATCGTTTTTTATCAAACTCTACTAGAAGAACTGTCCCATAGAGAATTCAATTTTATGTCTTCCGCTGTCTTTGAGTTTATCAAGACCGTAACCGTACTCGACTCTGATGGGGCCCATGGGTGAGAACCAGCGGATACCGGCACCAAGACTTTTGTACATACCAAGCATGAGGTCTGTCCCATCATCCTGTTTGGTATCGTAGAAAAAGTTCTCACCGTCATTCCAGGTATTACCCATGTCGTAGAAAGCAACACCGACCAGACCGAATTCTTCATTGATGGGGAACAGGAGTTCAAAGTTCATGTAGAACATCTTGTTACCACCGATACGGTCATCTGAATCACTGTCACGAGGTGAAATCATACGACTTGAGTAACCGCGGACGTTGTTAATACCACCGAGATAGAAACGTTCAAATGAGGGGATGTCGCCACCGCCGAAGTTGTCATGAATAAAACCGACACTTCCTTTCCAGTGGAAAACAAGATCCCAGAACACGGGGGTAAAATAGTTTGAGTCAAAGGTATATTTTACGAATGAGTCATCCCCAAGCAGCGGTCCACCACCCATTTCAACAGTGAACTCGTTCAAAGTACCGGTAGACGGGTTGAATGCCTTGTTGGTGGTATCACGTTTTAAGGTTCCAGATACAACACTTGACCAGTTTGAGCCTTCCATTTCTTTAATGTCATCAGCTGCATCAGAAGCAACTTCGGTAACATTATAATGCTCAAGTCGATAGCTGGTCAGGAAGTTGGTATATTCACCAAGGGGGTAACCGGCAGAAACGGATCCACCAATAGTTTCCTTATCGTAATCATCATAATCTTCGTTACGCCAGTAAGTAGCACCACCCGCACCCCAAAGAGAGTCATTCACACGGGGGTTGTAGAACTCGAGACCGTAACTGATATTTTTAGAACTCCAGCCACCGTTTAGTGAAAAGTTCCAGCCGCGACCGAAAAGGTTCTTTTCAGAAACACGCGCGGAAACAAAAACACCGTCAGAAGTTGAGTAACCGATACCACCACTGACCATACCGGTGTTCTTATCTTTCACCTTTACCTTGAGATCCATTTCACTCGGATCTCCTGTTGGGACCGGCTCAATATCAACTTCACTGAAGAAATCGAGTTTGTTAAGGCGAACAATAGAACGCTGCAACTTGGAACCACTAAACTGGTCCCCGTCTGCAAGGCGCATTTCACGCAAAATAACGTTGTTACGAGTTTTGGAGTTACCCTCAACAACAACCCTGCGAATATGAACCTTCTGGCGTTTGCTCATCATAAAAGTAATCGCGACAGTCTTCTTTTCACGATCCTGATCCATCTTGATATTCGCTTCAGCGTAAGCATAACCATAGTTGGAATAAAAATCTGAAAGAGATTTCATGTCTTCACGCAGGACGGACCTGTCAAGATACTCAGCTCCGTCAGCCATATCGTCTGCTGCAATCAATTCACGAAGCTTTGATTTTTTAACGATCAGATCACCGCGAAATTCAACAGAACCGATTTTATAACGATCACCTTCAGCAACCTTGAAGGTTACATAAATACCATCATCCTTGATATCAACTTCTGGTTCACCAACCTTGGCATCAATAAAGCCACGGTTACCATAATAGGCCAGAATCGCAGCAGCATCGCGCTCAAGCAGTTCTTCTTTAAGAACCCCGGTTTTAGTAAACCATGACAACCAGCCTCGCTCGGTAAGAGCAAGCTGAGCCTTTACTTCTTCAGGATCAAGTTTCTTGGCACCCTCAATGTTGATGCCTTCGATATAAAGTTTTTTGCCCTCATCTATGTTGATGTTCAGGCGTGCCTGAGGACCGTCCCCTTCAACACTGTAATCAATCTTTGCTTTATAATGTCCTTCCTTACGATACATTTCACGTAGGGTGTTAAGGTCATCGGAAAGCACTTTAGGGTTGAGGACAGCACCCTTTTTGGTATTTACCGCAGCAAGGATATCATCAGAGTCGATTTCATCTGCTCCGTTAACAGTGATGGCCTGAATACGCGGTTTTTCCTTTACATCAAAAATAATTTTTTTACCGCCCGGGACATCGTCAACTTTAACCTTCACATCGTCAAAGTAACCCAGAGCATAGATGTTTTTAAGATCTGCGTTAATTTTGGAGGGAGTGTAAATATCGCCGGTTTTAATATTCGTACGCATCAGGATAACATCTTTATCCAGCACTCTGGTGCCGCGTACTTCAATACTTGCTATTTTATCCTGGCTGAGCAGCTCAAGCTTCATTTTGGAAACAAGCTCATCAACAGCAGGAAGCAGGTTGATCAGGCCTTTCTTGGTAACAAAAAGAGGGATCGCCGGTTTGAGACCAAATGCCTCAACAAGTCTGACATCCAGACTGAGGTCTTCCCCTATCTGGCTGAAACTACCGTAAACAGAATAACCGGCACCTGCCAGCAAAGCCATATCTTTGGCAGCCTGAATATTGAGATATTCATAGCCCTGTTCGTCCACCAACTTCATTACACGGTCTGTACTTACAACCCTGAAACCAGCTTCGCGAAGTCTGTCAGAAATAAGTGTAGGCAGGCTTTCCTTCAAATATTGAGAATCAGCATCAGCGTTTACTTCAAAGGGAAGTACAGCAAGTATAATACCGGAGGCGTCTTCAGCATGGGCTTTAACAGCCCCGAAATTGAGCATGAAAGCAAGAGTTGCCGCAATCAGTAAAAGCAGAATTCTAGTTCTGGGCATACAGTTCTCCGGAACGCAGCTCAAGCCGACGCTTCATCAGGTCGGCAAGTTCAAGATTGTGAGTCACAATAACGAGCGTCATTCCCAGCTCTTCATTAAGGGAAGCCAGCATTTCGCCGACCATATTCCCTGTCTTCTCATCCAGGTTGCCGGTTGGTTCATCTGCAAGCAGAACTTTGGGCTTAAGCAGTATGGCACGAGCAATTGCAGCTCTCTGCCTCTCACCGCCGGACAGAGTCGTCACTCTGTGCTCCAGTCTGTTTGCAAGCCCAACCAGCCCCAAGGCTTCACGGGCCATGTCAGAGGCTTCACTCTGACCTATGCCTGCCATCATGGCAGGAAGAGCAACATTTTCCAGAGCGGTAAACTCCGGAAGAAGATGGTGAAACTGAAAAACGAAGCCGATTCCTCTATTGCGAATCATTGCCCGCTTTTCAGGGGTCATATCATGTATATTCATTCCGGCAAAACTGACAGTCCCGCTTGAGACCGTATCTAGAGTGCCGAGAATATGTAAAAGAGTGGTTTTACCAGATCCGGAAGCTCCCATTATCGCCACGGCTTCTCCAGAATCAATAGTAAGATCCACATGATTCAATATCCGCACATTCTCAGTAGGACCTTCGTATTCCTTTACGACATCCTTAAGCTCATAAAGCTGATTACTCATATCTTAAAGCCTGTGCGGGTTCCAGACGTGCAGCCTGCTTTGCCGGGTACAAAGTTGCCAGAAAACAAAGCCCGAATGCAGCAACGCCTATAATTGTCAGGTCCAGCCAATCCATCCTTATTGGAAGATAATCAACCGGATACACATTGCTGGGCAGTTTGATGAACTGATACTTTTTCAAAAGAAGCGCAACCGGAACCCCTATGAGATACCCGATTGTAGTTCCGATCAGCCCGATCAATGTGCCTTGAAGCATAAAAATTCTTCTAATGCTGCCGGAGGTGGCCCCCATAGACATCAGTACCGCTATATCTCTGGTCTTCTGCATAACCAGCATGACCAGAGTAGTAATGATACTGAATGAGCCGACCATAACTATCATTGCAAGAATGATAAACATGGCTGTCTTCTCCAGCTTGAGTGCAGCAAAAAGATTGGCATTCATTTCCTGCCAGTTCCTGATCTGCACAGGATAACCTGCCAGCTCCTTATCAAGAGCTTTACCTATCTTATCAACTGCATATACGTCTGCGAGACGAATTTCAAGGCCGGAAACAAAATCCCTTTTGAATCCGAGCAGTTTTTGAGCTGCTACATTACTAATGTATGCCAGCGAAGAATCATACTCGTACATTCCGGTACGAAAGATTCCGCCAACTTTAAATACCCTAACTTTCGGGGTAAATCCTGCGGCGGTACGAGTACCGGAGGGCGAGAGAAGATTAACAGTATCTCCAACCAGCAATCCCAGGCGCTGTGCGAGCTGTGTTCCTATAACTATTTCGGGTATTTTACTATCTTTTTCAAGACAGTCAACACTACCGGACAACATATCACCCGGCAGGCTAAGCACCCCCTTTGCACTTTCAGCATCAACACCGCGCAGAACAACGCCTTTGACACCTCCGCTGCTGGACAGCATCACCTCAGAATAGATAAAGGGCGTTACACCTGTAACGCCCGGAATCTTCTCTACTTTATCGGTCATGTGGTGATAGTTTTCGAGAGTCCCGTCATAAGCACTTATTATGATATGAGCGTTAACTCCCAGAATCTTATCCCTGAGGTCGGTGGAAAAACCGTTCATAACCCCGATGACCACAATCAATGCCGCAACACCAATGGCAACGCCGCAAACTGCAAAAAGTGAGATCACCGAGATAAAGGAGTTCTTCCTCAGGGTGAACAAGTATCGCAGAGCGACGAAGAGTTCAAATTTCATTAACTGTTGCTTCCGGCTGATTCGGTTCTAAGGAGCGGGAACAGAATAACCTCCCTGATGGAAGGGCTGTCGGTCAAAAGCATGACCAAACGGTCGATACCAATACCCTGTCCTGCCGCCGGGGGCATACCGTATTCAAGAGCGCGGACATAGTCCTCGTCCATGAAATGGGCTTCATCATCACCGGCTTCCTTCTCCTCAACCTGCTCCATGAAACGCAGACGCTGATCTACGGGATCATTAAGCTCGGAAAAGGCGTTAGCCAGTTCACGACCGTAAATGAAAAGTTCAAAACGGTCGGTAATATCAGGATTCTCTTCATTTCTTCTGGAAAGAGGAGAGATATCTGTCGGATAATGATAAATGAAATGCGGCTGAATCAACTTGGGCTCAACCAGCAGATCGAAAAGCTTGGCCTGGAGCTTGCCGAGTTTTTCACCTTCGACAGCTTTTTCACCCAGCTTTTTAACCAGTTCCTTACATTTATCATAGTCATTGTAGACTTCAGGGGAAACTTCGCCGATCTTTTCGAGAGACTCGTGAAAAGCCACACGATGCCATGCACCGGGAGTAAGGTCGATACGCTCGCCCTGATATTCAATGACTGTGTCGCCGTTAACTTCCTTACAGACAGATGAGACCATCTCTTCAGTCAGATCCATAAGATCTTCGAAGTTTGCATAAGCCCAATAGAATTCAAGCATTGTGAACTCTGGGTTATGCCGGATGGAAATACCTTCATTACGGAAGTTGCGGTTGATTTCGTATACTTTTTCAAAGCCGCCGACCAAAAGACGCTTGAGGTAAAGCTCAGGAGCGATACGCAGATAAAGCTGCATATCAAGCGCATTATGGTGGGTAATAAAAGGCTTGGCCGCAGCACCGCCCGGAATAGGCTGCATCATGGGAGTTTCCACTTCCATGAATCCTTTATTATCAAGGTAGTTGCGGATAGCTCTTACAATAAGGGTACGCTTCTGAAAAATTTCACGGGCACGAGGAGTTACGATCAGATCGACATAGCGCTGACGGTATCTGGTCTCAACATCTTTAAGCCCATGGTACTTCTCTGGAAGCGGACGCATGGATTTTGTAATCAGCTCAACTTTGTCAGCTTTGAGAGTCAACTCCTCAGTCTTTGTTCTGAAGAGCTCGCCCTCAACTCCAACAATGTCGCCGATGTCGAATTTCTTGAAAATTTTATACAGGTCCGCACCGAGATCATCCCGGGCAACGTAAACCTGAATCCTGCCTGTAGGATCCTGAAGATGAAAGAATGCGACTTTACCGAAGGACCTGTGGGTTATTACCCTGCCTGCAATTTTAAATTTCTTGCCAAGAGCTTCCAGCTCTTCGCCTCCGAGAGAGTCGTAATTGTCCCATATTCCAGAGACATCTGTATCTTTACTGAAGCTGTTAGGATAGAGTTCCACGCCTTCATCGAGAAGACCGCAGGCTTTTTCCACACGATTCTTCAGAACCTGATTGAGTTCGTTCTGAGCTTGCAGAGCCTCAAGCATGGGCATAAAAGTTGCCACGTGCTCTGATTTGGTTGCGAGCTTGATTTGCTTTTTCTTCTTGCCGCTCAAGTTATTAATTCTCCGTAACCGAATAAAGTCTAGATAAATACAAGATCCGTTGATTGCCTAAGCTAATTACCCTTTGTCGTCAAGAAAGTACATATCTTAAACCCATGATCACAAATTTTAATTTTTTTTAAAAAAGTGTTTGACAACTGACAAACAAATCCGTAGAAACCATCTTCGTTGCAGCGGGAAACCGCACAACACTCACATTCCTCGGTGGCTCAATCGGCAGAGCGGGTGACTGTTAATCACTAGGTTGGGGGTTCAAGTCCCTCCCGGGGAGCCAGAATTTACAAGGCTGTTTTCGAAAGAAAGCAGCCTTTTTCTTTTTCCTATATATTACTACATTATAAATAGATTTCACTCAGCTCAATTGGCAGGGCTCCCCCCTTTTAAAAAGCTAAATATCCAATCATTAAAAAAAGTTGAATTAAATCCAAGATAATGTTTGACAACTTGAGAGCAAGTCCGTAGAACCCATCTTCGTTGCAGCACGAAAGTGCACAACACACACACATTCCTCGGTGGCTCAATCGGCAGAGCGGGTGACTGTTAATCACTAGGTTGGGGGTTCAAGTCCCTCCCGGGGAGCCAGAATTTTACAAGGCTGCTTTCGAAAGAAAGCAGCCTTTTCTTTTTTCCTTAAGACCATCCTTACTCACTTAGAGACTTAACACCTGAAGCTGGCATTTTGTTTCTGATATGTTCCGGGACAACACTATATGGCACCCTCCCTGCCCCATAATATCTCTCCAGAATTGATAAATATGTCCCATTTCTGGAAATCACCTCCAACCCTGTTATGAACTTATCCCTAACCATCGACTTATCTTTCATAAAGATCATTGAAAGAGGCATGAAGAGCAACGGCTTTTTCATATATGAAAATTCATCCTGCTTACCTGGAAACAGATCCTTGATCAGGTAATTACCGGCTACAATGAAAGACACGGCAAAATCAAAACGCTCAGCATTAAGCTTTAAAAAATTAAGTTCTATCTTTCTAGTCAGATCAACCTGTAAGCCTGCTGCGTCAAGGGTACTCTGACTGCTGCTTCCGCGCACATTTCCAAATGTATACTTCCGTAACTCATCCAAACGATCATAATTCAACCCCTGCGGGAAATTCCTGACCTTATAAAAAGCAACAAAGCTCAGGTTTATGATGTCGATGCAATCCACCGACCCGTTTTGACTTCTTTTGCCAAACCATTCCTTCGCCCCCAGACAGCCTTCTGACACCTTAGAATCTATTGACCATACATTTCTGGACATAGGCAGAAGATCATACTTCACATCATATTCAACGGCTCTGTATGCCTCAGAAACAATATCCCGCAACATGCCCTCTCCAAATCCAGAGACATAACTCTGAAAGACAAGAGGAGGATAAACCACTGAGGAAACGCTGACTGTACCCTCCGCCCTAACACTTGTGCAGATTAAAACATATAATATGCCCCCCACTAAGAAGGAAACAATTCGTGAAGAAGAAATAATCCTGCTCAAATATTTTAAAACAAAACACTTCATATATAACCGTTATCACCTAGTCTTTTTCATGTACATCAAATCTACTGAGGTTTTTTCACGCCTCAACCACCGAAATCAAAAAAAATTCAATTAATTTGAAGATAATGTTTGACAACTTACGACCAAGTCCGTAAAAACTGTCTTCGTTGCAGCGGGGAACCGCACAACATTCACATTCCTCGGTGGCTCAATCGGCAGAGCGGGTGACTGTTAATCACTAGGTTGGGGGTTCAAGTCCCTCCCGGGGAGCCAGAATAAGACTAGGCTGCTTTCAATCGAAAGCAGCCTTTTTCTTTATCCGGATGGAATATTCTTCTATTTTGATGTATCCTTCAGTTATGAAATTCCCCTTCGCCACATACGGACTCCTTGAAAACCTTCCCCACTCACCATCCGGGGAATATGATGTTTTTGATGAAGCAGAACTTATCCATGATTCCGGCAAACGAAAAATTATTTGCCGAGAATGCGGTTTCAAAATTTCCGACCCTTCCTATTCCATAAGTGTAAACGGCAGCCATGAGCATTCATTTTTTAACCCTCATGGCTATGTATTTGAACTGAGGTGCTTTTCATCAGCACCGGGGTGCATGACTGTTAGTTCCCCTTCCTCTGAGTTCAGCTGGTTTTCAGGGCACACATGGCAGATCGGAGCATGTGCACTATGCAGCGCTCATCTCGGATGGAAATTTCAATCCGGATCATCATCTTTCTATGGACTCATAAAGAACAACATAGTTGAAAAAGACAAATAAAAAAGACTCCCGAAACTGTACAGATTCGGGAGTCTTTCTTTCATCGATCAAAAAGCCTTACTTGTAATAAAGCTTAACTTCGTTAGTTTTGGGAGTTGTCTGCCCCGGTGTCGGCTGGCCGGAGACAAGTACGTACCCTTTACCTCTGGGGAATCCCTTGTTTGCTTCAAGGAAAGCAACAAGACGCTCACGATGTCCCGGCAGCGTTGAATCTGTCAGAACCGGAATAATAGCCCAGAAGAAGTTAAGGTATGCAGGAACGCTCTGATCCGGAGTCAGGCAGTAAATAGGCTGCTCAGGTCTGCGACTGCATACAAGCCTAGCTGAAGCGCCGCTGGTGGAGTGACAAAGAATCGCAGGGCTGCCGATATTTTCCGCAAGAAGACAGGCGGAGTAGCTCAAGTACTTTACCGGATCTGCGCCCTTGTTTGCAGGTTTATAGGGCCCTTTGATGCGCTCAAGGTAATAAGGCTCAGTTCCTTCAGCAATCTCACTGATGTAACCTACAGCCTCAGCAGGATAATTACCGATTGCGGTTTCTTCTGAAAGCATACAGCAATCAGCACCATCCATAATTGCGTTGGCAACATCATTAGCTTCCGCACGGGTGGGAATTGGGTTCTTGACCATAGAAAGCATCATCTGAGTAGCTACGATAACAGGCTTCTGGGCGTGACGCGCAGCACGGATCAGCTTTTTCTGAATTACAGGAACAGTGGACAGCTTGCATTCAAGACCAAGGTCTCCGCGAGCTACCATTATACCGTCTGCAACTTCAAGAATGGACTCAATATTATCAACAGCATTCTGACGCTCAATCTTAGCAATGATAGGCAGCCAGACACCGCGCTTCTGCATGTGCGCCCGAACATCCTCAACATCCTGCGCCGTCTGGACAAAAGACATGGCAATCGCGTCAACACCGATATCTATACATCCATCGAGATCAACCTTGTCTTTCTCTGTAAAAGCGGGGAGAGCAATATGTTTCCCTGGAAATGTGATTCCCTTGCGTGAAGAAAGAATTCCGGCATTCTGAGACTGAATTTTATAAAGACGATCTTTGTTACGGGTTTCTGTTACAAGAAATGTAAGCATACCGTCACTCAAAGAAACTTCCATTCCGTCTTCAAGGCCAAGCAGCAGTTCGGGCTGATCAAGGGGAATAAAAGGATAGTCCTTCGCATTTTCAGCTTCTTCGGGAAGTCCGAGATATACATCAGAGTAAGCGCTGATTTCATGGGGAGCACCGGCAACTTCACCAACCCTGATCTTCGGGCCGCACAGATCCCCCATAATGGTCAGAGGAATAGAAAGCTCTTCCTGCACCTGACGGATCAGGGCAATAACCGGACGAAAGCTGTCTGCGTCCGAATGTGAAAAGTTGAGACGCAGGATTCTGACTCCGTTCTTAACCATTTTTGTAATGGTTTCGGCATTAGCGGAGGCCGGCCCCAGAGTGGCAACTACTTTGGTTCTCATTGTTTTATCCTCAAGTTTTTTGAATTGAGTGAATTTCCCTCTTCCCTTAATTCGCCTATAACCTTACAGCTGACCTGACTGCAAAATGTTCGTTTACGAAAATTATATTAACTCAATTTTCGAAAATGTCCATAACCTTTAATTTAAGGTTTTCATTTTCTTGCCAACAGCCTGTCTTTTGTTTTAAGGAAAGTTTTTGCCTGTTTTTTGAATGTTACACATAAAAATAATCTAAACACACGGAGACAATTAATGTTTAAAAAAGCAATAAAGCTCACACTTCTTATCGCAATGGCCGCTGTTTTCGCAGGCTGCCAGCAACAGGCATCCACCGGCGCTAAAGTCGGCTTCGTTGATACTAACAGGGTTTTCAAAGAGTGCAAAGCCGGAGCTGAAGGAATGGAATATCTCCAGAGTACCGGCGAAGAATTTCAGGCCAAGTTCACTGAAATGCAGAAGACTCTTGCAGGTAACCAGACTGAAGAAAACACTCGCAAATTCCAGGAAGCTCTCAATGAATACCAGACCCAGATGGGTGCTGAACAGAACAGAATCATTGAAGCTCTTCAGAATGGTTTCACCAAAGCTGTAGACGACTACCGCAAAGCAAACGGCTACTCTGCAGTTCTCTCCGTAGAAACAGCAGTAAGCTACGACAAATCAGCTGAAATAACTGATAAGATCATCGAAGAAATGAACAAAATGGACATCAAAATCAAGCCTGAATAATCTCGATTCAGCAACTTGAACACCTAAATCCCCTGTCCTGAATGGACAGGGGATTTTTTTTATACAAAAACTCAAGCTAACTGATTTTTACTTATAACTTTCTTCCGCAAGGCAGTAGAATTAGCACCAGAATTTATCCAGCTGCTCAAAAGCCTGTTCCAATAACCCTATAATATATTAGAAACAAGCCCTAAAATTTTGCCGTAACCTCTGTCTCAGACAAAGCTACCTGCAGTCGTTAAGCGAGCAGAATTCTGTTATTTTGCCTGATTTAACCGACTCGGCAAACTGGCTGACAGTGTTCTTAATGGAATCACGGATGGATCTGGCCTTGGCCAGTTTTTCATCCTGTGAACCTTCAAGCTGTGCAGGATCTTCAAACGGTAGATTCATGCGGTGCACAATCCCTGGAAAAACAGGACAATCCCTATCATTACTTTTGTTGCAAACAGTGATGACGTAGTTGAAAATTTTTCCTTCCCTGTAAAGATCAAAAACAGACCGGGTTACTTTCTCAGAGAGGTCTATCCCCTCTTCACGCATAACCTCCAAAACTAACGGATTGATTTCCGTAGGTTCAAAGCCAGCACTGTATACTTCAAAGTCATTACCACCCAGCTGACGAAGGAACTCTTCAGCCATCTGGCTGCGCGCACTGTTGTGAACGCAGATAAAAAGTACTTTTTCCATTTATCACATCTCCTTGTACGAACTAAAACTCGAGATTACCAAACCTTGGGACAGCACTTAACTCTCTGCCTCGATATGAACGGTATTGCTCTTACTTCTATACAACGAATCGGTAACTATTGTTTCAGCAGTGTGAATTTACAGACAAGAAGATGTTGCGAATATCAGTTTATCCCATCCTTGAGCCCTTCCAAGCCGTGAGCCATCATAGTTGGGATAAACTGAATGACTTCATAATCTGCGATGCCGTTAACCATAAACGGATCCTCATTGAATACAGAGTCCAGCTCTTCGAGAGAAATATTTCTAACCAGTATAATTCCCCCTGTCCTAGGTACTTTTCTTCCTGAGACAATGAAAATTCCTTTCTCATATTGTCTGGTAAGAAACTCAACATGTTCTTCCAGCAATGCATCGACTTCATCAAGAGGCTTAATGTAACTTAAATTAACAATATACATAGGTGTTGATCTCCATTATTGCGGATGATAGCTATAGTTATATTTTTGTGTATGAGACTGTGCTTTACAGGGGATAAAACATACATGTCCATTCTTTTGTGAAGTTCAATAAGAAATGGAACACCTGTACTGAGGTCGGGCAGTATGGTCTACATGGGGGAAATATGCACCTGATCCGGGAACGATTCGGTGATTATCTCGTGCTTATAGTAGATTCAGGAAGGATTGATTCAACCAACTCTACAGAACTTCAGGCATTGATCTATAATGAAATCACTGCAGGAGCGAAACGAATAATTATCGATCTCTCATCAGTGGACTTCATGGATTCCAGCGGTCTTGCCGGCCTTCTTCCGGTGATTAAAACCCTTCCGGAGAAAGGCAATCTGATGCTGACCGGTCTGAGCCCCAGAGTCAGCCAGCTTTTTAAGCTGACTAAACTCGACGAAATTTTTGACATTTATTCATCAGTCGAAGAGGCCCTTCAATCCAGGACTGAATCTTCGGATTCTGCCCCTTGACTACTTCTCACCAATAATTAATTAACAGCCAGTTTATTTAAGCAAAAGTTATAGCAATTAGATACGGAGGATATAACAAAGTGCCATCATTTGATATTGTGAGTCAGGTGGATATGCAGGAAGTGGATAACGCTGTTAACAACGTTTTAAAAGAAATCGAAACCCGTTATGATTTTCGCGGCGTTAATACAGAACTGTCTTTGAACAAGAAGAATTCCACCATCAGCCTTGTCACTGGGGACGACATGAAAATCAAGGCTGTAAGAGACATGATGATTACTCACTTTACCCGCCGCAAGGTAGACCCCCGCGTTCTGGATTTCGGTAACACTGAGCCGACTTCCAATGGTCAGCTAAAGCAGGAAATCAAGCTCAAAGAGGGCATTGATAAAGATACCGCTAAAAAAATTGTGAAGATGATCAAGAGCAGTAAAATTAAAGTTCAGGGTGCAATACAGGATGAGCAGGTGCGTGTAACCGGCAAAAAACTGGATGACCTGCAATCTGTAATCGCTATGGTAAAAGACTGCGATATTGACATGCCTTTCCAATTCGTAAACATGAAAAATTAATTTTCGCTTCCCAGCTTAAAAAGCCCCCGGTTCGTAAACGAACCGGGGGCTTTTGTTTACTTTTTCGATTCTCAATCAGCCAAAAGCATAGAATAACGTCCAGCCAGACGCTTCATGGTTCCGTCCCGGAACATTTCCTGAAAGGCTGTATCCAGCTTATTCAAAAGCTTCTCTTTATGACCGGCATTAATCACGTGATAAAGATAATTGAATCTCAGTGGATCAGAAGCCACACATCCACGTAACTCTCCCCTGGCCAGCATCCTGTTTCCAACGAAACTGTTACAAAGGACAATGTCTACCCGTCCTTTGGCTAAAACAGCAAATAACTGCTCATGGCTGTCAACCTGATATACCTGCGACGAATGTGAACCAGCCAGTCTGGTAGCAGATATATCCCCCCTGACCACTGCAATGCGTAATCCTTCAAGATCCTCGGGAATTAATATCGCGCTGTCTTCATCAAAGCTGAACGCTGAAGTAGCATCCTTGAGCAAAGGGGTGGGAACAACAATCAGGTTTGAATAACCCTCAACCGCCTGTCTGGACCGCACCCAGGACCCGTCGGTTTTCCCTTTATTGGCATACTCCAGATCACGCAGCATTGGTAAATAACTAAACTCCACACAAGCTCCGCTACGAGCATAAGCCTCGGTTATCAACTTCTCGAACTCAAGCGGAATTCTGCCGTCTTTTTCAAAACTCCAACAGCCTATTGTATACACATCCTGCGCTTGGACACAGCTGGAAAAAAACACCCCCCAGATAAGGATAAGATAAATAGCAAGCCGTTTCATAGGCTTCATTTTTCCCTGTAGTGCTTTTCATAACTGGTAACTGTCTCCATTATCTCACGACAGGTATGCTCTCCCTGTCTGCGAACCACCTCCGGAGGTGCGCAGCTTGAAATAAGTCTATCAAGCTCCACCTTCTCAGGATAATCATCCAGACACTCCTCCTCCACCGTCAGTTTATCAGGTTCACATTCCACCTTTTCATGAACCCTGTGCTCAATTGAATCGCAAAGATGATTCAAAGCGGCAATAACCAATTCACGCTCACCGGCCATATCAAGCTTGCTGAAAAGCAGATGGAGTCTATCCAAAGGGTTTCGCTGGTAATCTTCATGAAGTGGAGATGAACAGTAACGGTTAATCTGACTCTGCCCACGGGAAAAAATTTTCTGCAGCTCGGATGCTCCAAGGCAATCTCTGCTGCATTTCATCATTTCCCAGGTTTCAACTGCATTTACGGTCTTGCGAGTTTTCATTCTAACACCCTTTTATTATTTACTTAAAGCAAGACAACACCTACACAGAAAGAATATAACTATACGCGTAGGGTAATGCGATCCATTTTTCCCCTCGCTTTTCTTTTGCGATGCTTTCATTATAAAAAACGTGGATAAGTCTTGTCTGGCTGTGATACACATAAAACAGGACCTTTATCAATAATGGAGACAGCGTACGGCTACACTGTGTCAAACAAAGTAAGGGGGGAGGAATGCTGAAACACTATTTTAAACTCAAAGTAATACCATTTTTTTCAAAAGGGGTTTGACTCGACAGCTGATACTTTGTATCACGCCGTAATCATTTAACTACCTTTTTAAAATCAAAGCTATCTGCACTAAAAAAAACAATGTAGCTGACTTTGGTTGCAAACACTTTAAAATATAGTATAATTTTGCAGATTTATTTGATAGTAATCTCCGCCTGCCATGGAGATTTCACCATCAAGAACAGTGAACATACGTCAGGTACCCCCTGACTTAAGCAGAGGAACATTTACCTTCAAAAAGGAGTGAGTCATGAAAAAAACCATTTTGCTTCTGGTGGCCCTGTTAAGTTTTTTAGTTGCGCCTTCGCTTTCTATGGCAAGCGACCTTCCCCGACTGATGATTGTGGGGGAAGATGTAGATCAGGATACAATCCCGCGTAACAACAGAGTTTTCAAACGGGTTCTCAATGCCATTTCAAATGAGCTCCTGAACCGCGGGTTCGATGTGAAGGACGAAACAGCCCTCACTCACATGACCCACGTTCAAGGACGTACAAGAAGAAATGACGCAGAACTTATCCAGATTGCCAAGGATGCCGGTATCGACGTACTGATCGTCTTCAGCATCTACCCCAATGTTAAACAGAACCAGAACAGCGTTCGTGCTACAGCCAGAGTAGAAGGCCGCCTGCTTTCCGTATGGGACGGCTCCAGGCTTGGAAACTTTGAAGCTGAACCTCAGCAGTACCAGCTTGTCCCCTCCCCTTACAGCAGAAATGACGTACTTGAATCCGTGGGCAAAATGTCCAAGATCATCGGTTCTGATGTAGCTGCTGTTCTCGCTGACCGTCTTGAAGGGTACTACCCCGAGGGTGGAAGCTATGAAGGCGACGGAAGCGGTGGCGGTGGCGGTGCTGTCGGTTCCGGTGGCCGCGTCAAAGAGTGGGTTATGATCTTCGACGGCTTCACTGATGATGATATGCTGGATGTTGAAGACTACATCACTATCTTCACCGGTTACGACAGCCACAGACCTAAGTCCAACGCCCTGAACACCTCTTCCCACCATGAAATGTGGTACAACACATCAATTGACTCCGCTCACCTTAAGAGAAATATCACCCGCATGCTCAGAAAGCTGAATATGCAGGGTCGTGTTTACATCTCCGGGCAGGAAGTCAAGATTGTAAAACAACATCGTGTGAAGCAGCGTAAAAAGCAGAGCAACTCCGACTGGTAGTCCTCAGGACTAATCTGAAAGAAAGAGGTCTTTATGTCCTTCTTGAAAATGTATGCAAAAATGGCTGTAATTTCATTGACACTCCTGCTGTGCGCCTCCTCGGCATTTGCCGTGGAGGCCACAGGCGAAGGCATTGATCGCCATCAGGCTCTCAATTCCGCACTGAGATCGGCGGTAGAAATAGCTATAGGAACGGCTATAGCCTCCGATACCATTGTGGAATCGGGAATACTTGTCCGCGATGAAATAGCCAGCCATTCCAGAGGATACGTTTCCTCCTACAAGGTAATCCGGGAAGGCGCACTGCCTGACGGTTACACCATAACTATCGATGCAGCTGTAAATCCCGAACTTTATGGGGATTACAACACGCTCAGCATTCTGCAGAAGATGTCCAGCCTTCCAAGGCTGCTCATCTTTGCGTCCGATTCAGGATTCAACTCTGTCCCTCCTGAATCCATGAAAGCTCTTGTGCATGATGTGGCAAGAGTTTTCAGTGATAAGTTTCAATTTGAAGTAATAGACTGGCCGATGGCCCGTGCTACCTACAACCAGATTGAAGGCCAGATGAACCTGAGGAAGGCAGTAAAATTCAATAAGCTCCTCAAGGCGGACTATGTTGTGGATGTGGAACTGGAAATGCCCAAGGCAGCCAATCCTGTCCTGTACATGTCATGTGTCCGCGTATCTGACAGCTACAAAGTAGCTGAAGTAAGAAGACCGATTGAACAATACGTAAGCCTTTCCGGAAAGCCGGCCCAGCGCTACGCCACAGCCACAGAAGCGGCAAAGCCTGAAGTTTACTGGGCATCCGTCCGGGTAGCCCGTAAAATGCTTGAGAACATGGAATCCGAACTGGATCGAGGCAAAGGTTTTCGTTACGAACTTACCTTCAATGCCTTCCCGGAAATAGACCAGATAACCAGAGTACTGGAAGATGTTCCCGGATTTGTCCGCAAAGAAGTAAAGCGCAGAAATTCCAGGAATATGGAAATGGTTTACTGGTCAACTCTTCGTCCTGAAGCACTGTTCAAAAAAGTTCAGGGAGCATTGAAGGATACAGGAGTTGAGAAATTCAAAAGCAAGATGGATGGTCGTTCAATGAAATTCCTATGGGAGAACCCCGAGGGATTCTAACCTTATGCTAACACATGCGAGGGGATTACTTACGACAAATTCCCCTCGCTACTTTCCCTGCATGGTTTATAGTTTATTCAAACCATGATTGCTGCCAGATACTATCCGCAGCAAGGAGGAACAACTTATGAGAAAATATCTAATATTTTTTACGAGCCTGCTTTTGATCCTCTCCCTTGCGGGCTGCGGTAAAAAAGTAAAACCTCAGTCAATTGAGGATAACCCGGCTCACCACTACCTGATGGGCATGGAACTTATTGATCAGGGACTTCCCGACAAGGCATTTGTCCGTTTCGAACGGGCTGTTGCACTTGATGATGAATTTGCTCCGGCAATAGCAGGTAAAGCTCTCGTTTATGCCATGCGCGCCGAAGCTGAAAGTGACAAGGAATACAGCGCTGTTGATGCCGAACGGGCCATTGATCAGTTTGACAGGGCAGTACGGGAAGCCAGACGTGACCGCTCTCAGAAGTTCAGCGTCTACATTACCGGCATAAGAGTTTACACCCACATTGCAACCAGAGGCTGGCTGCAAAGGGCTGAAGACCTTTGTGCCGACGCCAAGCTGATGATCAAGTATGTCAAGGAAGAAGATCTCCCCTACTACAGAAACACCGAAGCTGTTCACTATTTCATGGGAGCGGCATATTTCAAGGGAGGGGAATTCCGCAAGGCAGAAGATTCCCTTGGTCTTGTTCTGGCCTCTTCTCCGGGCAAATGGCACGACAAAGCCAATGCTCTTTATAACAGAGCACAAAAAATTCTGCGTGCTATGAGCAACTACACCCTGACCGACGTTGCCAAACAGATTGCTGTCAAAGAAGAAGTTGACCGCGCTGATGTAGCGGCCCTGCTGGTGGATGAACTTCATCTCGACCGCCTCTTTGCCGGACGCATCCCGGTTCCCAACCAGAAGCATGAAGCTGATTTCGTACCCGCTGATGTTGTCCATCACATGTTTGAGCCGGAAATCATGACCGTTCTCAAATGGAACGTGCGAGGACTCCAGCCCATCTATGATTCTAAGACCCGGGCAGAACTCTTCTTTCCCAAAAAGCCCATGACTCGCAAAGAGCTGGCCCTTGTACTCGAAGACGTACTCATCAAGCTTACCGGTGATGACTCTATGTCAACCCAGCACATGGGGCAGAGTAAGTCCTTGTATCCTGATGTAAAACCGACCGATGCCTGTTATAATGCAATTGTTACCGTTGTTAACAGGAATCTGATGGAAACTGACCTGTCAGGAGCTTTTCGCCCCAATGACAGCATGGATGGCGCAGATCTCATCCTCTCATTGATGCGTCTGCGTAATATTATGAATGTTTACTAAACGAGTGGAGGATAAAGTGAAAAAATTACTGTCAGCCATCATCGCGGTGATGCTTTTTGCAGGCTCCGCTCTGGCCGGAGATAAAATTGTTGAGGTTGTTCATCCTGACGATGTCTTCCAGAAAGGATACATTCAGGTAATCGGCGAGTCCGAAGCAGGACAGAGCCGCTATCGTGCCAAGCGCGCAGCTGAAGTTGTTGCCCAGAGAAGACTCCTTGAAATTTTTCAGGGCCTTCGCCTCTCCGGTGCAACCACTGTCCGCGACGGAATGCTAACCAGCGAAAATATAAAAACCCGCGTCGAGGGCACTCTGCGAGGCGCCACTCCCTGCGGAGAATCATTTGATCGAACTGAAGGATATGCTCGAGTATGTCTGAGACTGAATCTTCATGGTCACGACTCCGTATATTCAGCCTTTGAAGATGTTATCCTCAAAAGCCCGGAAGAATTGAAGGTACGTGAAATTCCTGCCTTTGAACCTGAAAAAGAAAAACTTCCCGAAGTACTCCCCTTACCGGTTGAGACTAAGCAGGAGGTTGTAGCCGAAGCTCCCGTGGAGCCAAAAAAACCTGCTGTTGTTGAAGAGAACCCCATCCCTACAACTGAAGAAGCAGCAAGCAAGATTCAGGAAGTGGTTAAAACTCCCATCGACGGTATCATTGTCGATGTAAGAGACTTCGACTTCAAACCGGCTCTGGTCAACCGCATTCTGACTGAGAACAATGAAGTCCTTTTCGACCCTTCCAAGGTTCTCAATCAGGTTCTCATAGAACGCGGCTGCGGTGGCTACACCACCGATCTTCAGAAAGCCCGCGCCCTGCTTGAATCATGGGGTTCCAAGTCTCCCGTCGTTCTCAAGGGTAAAACTGTGCAGAACGTAACTGACGCAGTTGTTAGCACTGAAGACGCAACCGCTGTATTTGCCTACGACCAGCAGTACAACCTGCTTGCACAGGCACGCGTGGTATTCGTACTTAAATAAAATATTCGGGATTCTACCTCCATTTGATCGGAGGTAGAATCCCGTCATCTTATAACGCTTCATGTCCGGATACTCAAAATAAGTCTAAAAAAGCCTATTAGTTTGAAAAACTGATATAATTTTATAGAACAGCCCCGGTGGCAGAACCTCATCAAAGGGTTTTGAAGTGGATAGGGGATGGGGAAGACCCACTATTAGTAAGCCAGCAGTTCAACTTGTTTTTACTAATATAGAATAACCCGGATGGGATTTTTTCCACTTCCACTGCTGCTGGAGGCACAATAAAGGCGGTTCATAATGCTGCGTAAAAAAGGAATTCTTATTGCCGGTTTGATTACAGCCGTTTTAATGATCGGCTCTGGTCTTCTGATAAGAATCTATTTTGCTGACGCAGCAGAAAAAATGCTCTCAGAAATGACTGATATGGGTATAGTAATGGAAGATATTGAAATCCGTTACTCCCCTCTTCCTTCGCTTAGAATCCATAATCTTCAGGTTCAGAACGGTGCAGACACCATAAATGTCCCTCTGCTTGAGGTATACCCGGACATCAGCAGCCTTTTAGCCGGGGAAGTAAAACTGCGCCACGTTATTCTGAACGATCCGGACCTGACCACTCCCGCACACAGAACCGCAACGGAATCTACATCCGATAAAGTTCAACTCCCAGCCATATTTCCGGAAAAACTGGACGTTGTTTCCGGAAAAATACAGCTTACCAATGGCTATAAGGCTGCACCTTTGACTGTTTCTGCAAGCATGGAGAAAGAGAGTCATGGTTTTGCTTTCAATGTTCGCAGTGCCTCCATTTCAGAGCTTGGGTTCAAATTCTCCGGTCGGCTGGACATGATTTCAACCTCTCCCCTTAAGCTCAACCTGCAGGCAACGGAATGCGCCATTGATCCTGCTGCTTTTCTGGGATTTCTTACCGGATTCGGTTACATGGCCAACAATACCATTCCCGAACTCGCCGATGCAGGCAAATTTGAAACCCGGAATCTGGATTTCAGTGTGGACAGCGAGGCAGGGACCATGTCCGTCAAAGCCGCAGGGCTTACTCTGGACTCCACCAATGGCAAAAATTTATCCATGAATCTCGGCCAAAATGGAGCCTACGAAATTTCATTGGAAGAAGCCCGGATTGACGCAGGACAATTGTTTGCTATGGCTCAAAAAAGCGAGAGGGGCCGTAATGCAACCAAATCCCTTTGCGAATCAGCCAAACTTAAATCAATCAAGCCTCAGGGAACACTTATTCTTAAAACGGTTTCCCTTTTTTCACCCGCGGGTAATTCTCAAAAAATATCCGGTAAAATGTCTGTTTCGGCAAAGGATCTTGTCCTTGTTCTTGAATCGCTTGAAGGCAAGAAACAGGAACTATCAATTTCCGAAATTGATGCTGATATAGAACTCAAAGACGGCAAACCCGTAGTTTCGGTCCGTCAGTTCAACATCGCTTCAGCCACCGGCGGGAATTGCAGGGCGCAAGCATCACTTTCTTTTCCGCTAAGTATGCAACAGGTACTTTTCAAAGCGGAAGCAAATGATTTTACTTTATTTGACTACAAAATTACCTGCGAAGCTGAAAAAAAAAATCCTTTTCAAACCTTCTTTGATACCCAGCTAAACTACAAAGACACTCGAATTTCAGCATCCGGACGCTTCACAACCCCGCACTCGCAATCAGGAAGCTACGATGCTCAGCTTAAATCATTGAGTATCCGCACCCCGAAAAACAGCAACCGTGATGAGCAGCAGGAAATAACTTTAAATGAAAATTTTGACTTTGAACCCTTGCTGGGTAGAAATCTTCGAGGCAAGGCTTCAATCAGACGTTTCTTTTATAACGACTGGCCCTTTAGTGATGTTGCCATCTATCTTCAAAGCGGCAAAAGCAGATCCATCTTAAAAGCCAGTGGTAAACTTTTTCATTTGAATCTTAATGCGGACCTGGTGCTTGCCAAGGATCAGATGGCAGCCCAGTGCAATATTAAAGGTCGCGGAACAAGCCTGCCCAGTCTTATAGCTTGTTTTGCAAAAGATCTTTCTGTGGCGGTACGTGGACAAATATACCTTAATGCCAACCTGTTTATTCAAGGAAAAAGCTCGAAAGAACTGGCAGAATCAATTCGCGGCGAAGCAACAGCCAAGATTGATAAACTTCACATTTTCAATCTCGCAAACCTTGATCCCAGACTCGGGTTTTTCATAGATTTACTTGATGCAGTTTCCACTCACCCAGAAGCAGGAGAGGGACTCAGTTTCGACTCCGCAAGGCTAAGAACAGTGATGAACGGTAAAAATATTCTTATCAACTCATTCAATTTTAATGGAAGATTACTTCAGGCCTGGGGCGGTGGAACCTATTCAATGGAAAACAAACAACTAAAATTGGACGGTCAGGTTCGCTCCATGCTCGGTACAGTGAATTCATTTAACATCGACCGCAAACTGACATCATAAGCCATGAAAAAAGAATACTATTTCAAAATATTATTTCTACTGATGCTGGGAGTTGTTTCCTTAAGCGGCTGCGCTGCAAAAAAGACTCCGCAATCCGTTCAGTACACCGAAGAGGAATCAATCCCCTACCGCGTAGCTGTTCTTCCTGCGCAGTATGTGGTCCATGAAACAAATTCAACAGAACATAAATCCATCCTTATAATGGATGACGACAGACTTTTTGTTGCTGATATTGCCCGCAGCTCCATAGCCAACCAATTAGCCGGAAAAGGTTTTATGCCACTGCAAAAAGATGTCGTGGACAATACTCTTTCCGGTATCGGAGAAAGAGAAGTATGGAGCAAAATGACAGACGCGGAGCTCTGCAAGCTCCTGCAGGCTGATGGCATTGTCCGTATTGATATCTACAGCGCAGACATGATCAAAGCCCTTGCTTTTGATATGTTTCAGCTTGATGCAGAAGTTCAAATGGTTAACGCAGCGGGAACCCTCGTAGGGAAATGGCGGGACAGTGCTTCCAAACGCAGAGTCTCAGTACCAACAGGAGTTTTTGCTCTGGCCGGAACCATCGTTGAAGAAGTTTTCTCCGATCCTATACGGCGGCAGATGCGCATGGTGGTATATGACTGGGCCTGGAACATGGCTCAAATGCTTCCGGACTGTCCCAAAGGGCCCAAGCTTCCGGAAGTTATTGCCGTGGACACCAACGTTGATAACCGCTTATTCGGTGTAGGGCAGAGAATAACTGTTCGCGTTGATGCAGAACCGGGCCTTAAATGTTCCTTTAACATCGGTGAATTCAAGAAAAGCATTCCCCTGCCGCAAACTGCTCAGGGTGTTTACGAAGGGTTCTATGTGGTCCGCGAAGGCGATAAAGGAGTCAATGAACCTTTGATGGTGCTGATGCGAAAATCTAATGGTATCGATAGGTTGTGGGTGGAAGCAGGTTCTCTTGTCACTATAGATGGTACACTTCCCCCCAAGCCGGAAAAAGCTCAATTCCGTGCTGAGAGGGAAGGAGTTACGCTTCACTGGCAGGTCCCGCAGGCTGATGACCTTGAAGAATTTATTGTTGAAAAATCAAGTGACCCTGTTGGCGGATTTGAACCGATTTTACGCACCAGAGAGACTTCATACCTTGACCCGGACGTGATTCAGGGAACCACTACTTATTACCGCATCCGCAGTGTAGACAAGGCAGGAAACCTGTCTGCTCCCAATGGGCTTGTTAAAGTAATCATGCCTCAATTCGATGAGCGTGAACTGTTCGGTGTACTGACCGGAACTCTGGTCAAAGGCAACTACCTGTTAACCTTTCCTGCGTACGTGCCGGAAGGAGCAAAATTCACAGTTCAGTCAGGTACAAAAATACGCTTTGAAGCTGCCGCCAGCATTGAAATTCGCGGTGAGATGGAATCCCTTGGAGAAATCAGCGCCCCTGTAAGATTCATGTCCAACGGCTCAAGTGGAATCACCGTTCATCCGGGAGGAAAAGCCCTGATCAGCCACTCCGAGTTCAGTGGATTCAATAACTCATTAACTGCAGCAGGCGGTTATTGCGAGGTTCGTTCTTCAGTTGTTTCGGGAGGCAAAACCGCCCTTAACGTGAATGCCACCGGAAATTACGATTTTAAAGGACTCCGTATAACAGGTGCAGAAACAGGAATCAGCCTTGCCGCAGGTAACGGATCTGTGGTTCGTTCCAGTATAAGCAACAGCACTCTCGGAATCAGGTTCATGGGTGGTCATGTAGAGATTAAGGACAATAATCTCTTCGACAATGTAACGAACTTGATGTCTGAAACAAAACTGGTCATTTCGGAAAATTATCTTGGTACAGCTTCCTCGGATAAATTACGTATCAAAGGTGATGTTCTGGTTAAAAGCTTTCTTGATGCTCCCTACCCGCATGGACGTAAAATTGTTCTCATTGATGACAGTCCCGTCACACCTGAAGTGCTTGAAAAACAGTTCTCCGAGCTTAAAAAACAGGGAATAGCAGCATTCCACAGCCAGCACTACGGAGATGCCTATCAAGCCCTGAGCAAAGCTGTTAAAATCAAGGATGACCGGGATATCTACCTTTATCTGTCATACACCTTGCTGGCATTAAGTGATGATATTGCGCTCTCAGAAGTGCTTGATGAAGGAATTTCAAAATATCCATACGACGTCCGCCTCCATCAACTCTATATACGTCACCTGCTTAATAAAGGTGACATCAAACAGGCCAGACAGGTACTTGATAAAGCCCTGCTGCTTAGCCCTGCAGACAGCAACCTGCTGTATATGAAGGATTACATTGATCACCTCAGCGCGAATGAAAATCCCGCTGAGAAAACAGATCAAACAGACAAATAAATGCTCCGGCGCAAGTCTTCACAACGGAGAATATTATGAAAAACAGAAAGTTAATAAGAATTATCGCACTGACATCCGCACTTTTTTGCTTGGTGCCTGTTTCTAATGTTTCAGCCCGGAATTACACCCCAATTGAAATAGAAGATCAGGCGCAGGCCCAGTGGCATATAAACTATGCCAGCTATCTAATTGATATAGGCAAATACTTTGAAGCGCTGGAACAGTACGACACAGCAATTGATTATTCACCGGTACCCAAAACAAGGGTCAATGCCATGTTTGGCAAGGCAATGGTTCTTTCCACTTTTCTTGATGCTCCGGATAAGGCAGCAGATTTGTACAAGATGGTTGGTCGCAATTACCCTGACCATGCTGAAACTGCGCTCTATAAACTTGGTTTCCTTTACTATCAGATGGGTGATTATGATCGTTCAAGGTCTGCCTTCAGACAATATCTGCGATACTTTCCCAAGGGCAACTTCCGCTATCAGGCAGAAGCCGTCATTTCTTCCATGGCAGAAAAGATTAAACCAGAGCCTGAAGATATTCCGAAGATTCCGGTTCCTGTAGGCAAAGAGCCGTCTCTCAGGGTCTGCCTCAGCCGCAAGGTTAAGTCCATGACCGTCACCACCGGAGGACAGCCCGGTAAAATATGCACAGATGCTATGGGATGCGGCAAACAATACAAGGTTGGACTCAACGGAGACAAACTGGTTCTTGATGGTAAAACTGTAACTGCGAAAAGAATCAAGTTCACCTCCACTGCTCCTCTCAAAGTTACCTACGGGTCCGAAAGCAAAAGGGTTCGCGGAACAGTTGAAGTCAGCATACGCAAAGGCAATCTGCTCATTCTCAATCTGATTGATATTGAAGACTATCTGCGCTCTGTTGTCCCGGCAGAATCTTATGCCTCATGGCCAGCAGAAACCCTCAAGGCACAGGCTGTAGCGGCGCGAACATACGCATACTACCAGAAAGAACACCGTACCCACTTGTTTTATGATGTTTATGCTGACACGTATGATCAGATGTATGCAGGTGTGGACCGTGAGGATAAACGTACTGATAAAGCAGTAACACAAACTAAAGGACAGGTACTGACCTATAAGAAACGCCCGATTCTTTCCCAGTACACAGCCAACAGCGGCGGCTTTACAGCTGACGCAAAGGCAATTTTCGGTGCGGGAAAAGCCTATCTGGTAGCTCATGAAGACCCTGCAAGTCTGAAAGGGAAAATGGCAAGCTGGACAAGAAAATTCAACAGCTCACAGATTGAATCCAAATTGAAGAGTATCGGAATCTCCGTTCCGGACATAACCTCTATTGTTCCGCTTGAAAAAGGACCCTCCGGGCGTATTGTAAAAGTACGCATTAAATACCGTGGTGGACACCGTGACCTTCGTACAAGAACCACGCTTGGAAGCTCTCGCGTTTTAAATTTGCCAGATATTCTTCTATATATCGACAAAAGTGGTAAAAATTATGTATTCAAAGGCAAAGGTTGGGGGCATGGTGTTGGATATTCCCAATGGGGAGCAGCCGAATTGGGAAAAAACAAGAAATATGACCACATTCTGGAATTCTACTATCCCGGCAGCAAGCTTGAACAAATGTGGTAGGGTTCGTACATAAAGGCGAAAATGAATAAAACCGAGAGAATCATCTGGACTGTCTGTATAGTTATAACCCTGACAGTACTTATCGGAATTATCGAGTGCCGGGCAGAAATGTCCGGCAATGAAACAAAGATAGAGTCGGAACTGACCTGCGGAAGAATGGCGCAAGACCTTATTGACGTCAAAGAATACGAACAGGCTATTGATCTTCTTGAACCGTGCCTGAAAAAACATCCTGACTCGGACTGGATGTGCGGACTTCTTGGGAGGGCTTATTACAAAATAGGAGATCTTGAACTGGCAGAAGCACAATTTCGCAGAGCTCTCGAACTGAACAAGAACAACGTGGTTGCCAAACGCCTTATCGTTGAAATGCGCAAAACACAGGACCTGCTCAAAGACCGGGACATTTCAGAATGGATTAATATAGCACAGGAAAGGGTTGCGGATCTTGTCACGCTGGTTGTCGGTGTCTGGCTCGGTACTCTTCTTTCAGGTATATCAGGCCGTTTTTACGGTCACTTTGTAAAAACAAATTTTCGTAAAGCACTTGCAAGAAAAGACTACGACTATGCAGCCGACCTTCTTGAAGACCTGCATGTAAAGCGGGAAAAAGCCCAGCTGAGAATGAGATTAAGAGAACTTCTTCATGATATGGGACTCGATGAAGCTAAAAAAATGATCATTGAATATGTTGATGATCAGGATATTGAAAACAAGTTGCTGCGATTCCTCGAAAAAGTTGAAAAAAGATCCCGGAACAAACAAGCCTAGTCCCTATCAAACTGGTTTTAGATAAACCCGCCCCGATCGAAATATTATTTTCTTGATTTTTCCACTGTCACAGTAGATCATCGTACACAATTATTTCCTTAAATTTCAACAAGACAGACAATAGGTTGATATGAATTTCGACATTTTCGGTTCTCTTTTCGGCGGGCTCGGACTTTTTCTTATCGGTATGAGGTTGATGACAACCGGACTTAAACAGGCTGCCGGTAATTCCCTGAAACGAATTCTGGGACAATGGACCAAGACACCGGCACGAGGACTTTTTTCGGGTTTTATGATTACCGCACTGGTACAGTCTTCAAGTGCTGTAACAGTTGCTGTAATCGGATTTGTTAACGCAGGGCTTATCACTCTTTCGCAATCCATAGGCATTATATACGGAAGCAATATTGGAACAACTGTTACCGGCTGGATAGTAGCTGCAGTTGGTTTCAGTGTAAATATGAAGAGCTTTGCACTACCTATGATCGCGCTTGGGGCGATACTTCGCCTGACAGGAGCTGAAAGCAGGCGTTCTTATTTCGGTGACGCATTTGCTGGTTTTGGTCTTTTCCTGATGGGTATTTCTACCTTGCAGATGGCTTTCAAGGGAATTGAATCTTCAATAGACCTTTCAGTTTTTGCTACCATGGGCGCCTTATCCATCCCCATTTTCATTGGCATCGGCCTTATCCTTACCCTACTGATGCAAAGTTCAAGCGCTGCAATGGCTCTAGTACTGACAGCGACAGTAAGCGGACTGCTGGATCTCAATCAGGGAGCTGCTGCCGTAATCGGAACCAACATCGGGACCACCTCCACAGCCGCCCTTTCGGTAATCGGAGCAACTGTCAATGCGAAAAAGGTTGCCACCGGGCATATCATTTTCAATATGATCACAGCCCTTGCTGCCCTGCTCCTGCTCCCTGTAATAATTAAATCAATACTTTTTGCCATGGATTCCTTCGGGATCATAAGTGAGCCAGCAATTGTACTGGCTCTGTTTCATACCATTTTCAATGCCCTTGGAGTAATCATCCTATGGCCGTTTACGGACAGGCTTGTATCCTTTATCGAAGGCCGTTTTGCAACAGCAGGCAGTGATAAAGGTCGTCCCAGATATCTGGATAACAACGTTGTGGGAACGCCTTCACTGGCAATTGAAGCTCTTGTACTGGAAATGATCCGCATTGGGGATATCACCCGTACAATTGTGCGTAACGGACTTAACTCCAATTTCAACTACGCTGCTTTTCCCGAAGATAAGGCCATTCAGGACAGCCTAATCGAGGCCACGCGTTCTTTTTGTACAAAACTGCAGGGCCGCCCACTGACACAGGAGCAAGGGGAACAGGTTGCAACAGCACTGCGTGTTCTGCAATACTTCAGAACAGCCGGGGCTCTTTCGGAATCATTGAACAAAAAAAAATTTACACCGCTTGCTGAGCCGCTGGGAGCAGACGCCGACCTGATCACTGTTTTTAACAATTCATGCATCGGAGTATTAAATGTTGCAGAAAATCCATGTTCAGAAGAGTTCTGTCAAATCGACAACCTGATACATGACATGCTATCCGCATACCATGACCTTAAAGCCAAAATGCTTTCAGCCGGGGGAGCAGGAGAAATTCCCGTTCCTGAAATGGTTGAACAGCTGGAGCTTTTTTCCAAGATTCGCAGAATAACCAGACAGGCAGCCAAAGGGGAAGTCTACCTGGCAGCTATGACCCCCACCTCGGGAGTCTGCTGCCCGACCAACTCAATTAAATTTGCCTGGAACCGCCACTGGTAGCCAGATGGAGAGATAAATGAACAAGTTCAAAGTACCTATGTTAATTTTCGCTGCAGTATTTGTTGTTTCTGCTGCTGCCCTGTTCTTTTTCATCAAAAAAGACATTGGGGCCAAAATTGAAGATGAGGTTTCACCTCCCGCATGGGTGCATGAGAACGGTTCAAGCGGTAAACATCCCGTATCCGGAAAGATTGTAAAATCAGGGGAACAGTTGAATACGACTGTTTCCCTGCCAACAAACAGCTCATCTCTCGCTTCTGCTGAAATTGAGAAGAAAAAGACACCGGTGGAAGCAACAGGAAAAACCGAAGAAGCACCCACTGCAATAATCGATGGTAATACATTAAAGAAATCTATTTCCGAGATCAGAGAAAAAATTGTTACTGATATTTTTCTCGATAACCTGGCTGCATATATTGCAGAAAACTACCACCCGGCCGGAACTACTCCCAACAACCGTACCAAAGGATTCAGCTCAGTCACATTCAAAGGCATCAGCACCCATTTCGGCATGAACCTCAATGGTTTGATGCCGGAGGCCCAATCCATTAACGCAGCAAGAAAAAATATCTGGGCCGAACTTCTGGCACCCGGAATACTGTCGAAGCTTTATGATTCCGATAGCAAAACACTATTAAACCTGATTGAAGAAAAAGGAATTATTGCAGAAAGAAAGTTTGTTGAAGGCGAGACCTACGAGGTTCGAGAACTGAGCCGGAGCCAACGGGCTGAAATGTTCAGAACAAGTGCTAGCCCCCTTAGACACACTTCATCCGTGCTTACGGCTATTTCCGAAAACCGGGATCTGATGCAGGCAATGGACAGTTATTTCAAAGCAGAAAAAAGAGTCGAGATTGCTAACGGTATCTTTCAAATGGACCTCAACCAGTCACAAAAATCAAATTCAATCACTGCGCGCAACAAAGCCGCTCACTCCGGCAAGATTCTCAAGGATGCCATTACCGTACGTGAAAAAATCAAGATTGGCATAACAGACAAAATCAAGGCATTCTGTTCCGGTCATTGTGATGGCCCGGATGACTCATTTTATATTGCCAAATGGGTATACAGACGTACTAAAGACAATGAAAAAAGAATTGAATCAATCCTTAGCGGATGCCGCCTGCTCGAAAGTCTGGCAACCCAGATGGAAAAACGCGCAGAGATGATCGAAAATAATTTATAGAAAGGTTATCAGGTAATCTAGAGATCAGACTCGAGTCCACAACCTTCATCCTGACAAGGGCAAGCTCTAGGAAGTCTAATTATGACTTTCATGCCCTTGCCCGGACTGGTTACTATATCGAAGGTGCCGCCATGTTTTTGTGTAATGATGAAGTATGAGACAAACAATCCCAGACCGGTACCTTCACCGGCAGCTTTGGTGGTGAAGAAAGGCTCAAGAGCATTACGCCTTGTTTCGGCATCCATACCCGGCCCGTTATCCAATATTTCCAGACGCACGAACTGACCATCCAGCTTCAGACTGATGGTTATAACCCCGTGACGCCCTTCCTTGCTGTCTGAATCCGAATAAATAGCCTGAACAGAATTCTTTATAAGATTGATAAGTACCTGCTCAATCTCCGAAGGTGAGCATAATATTTCAGGAAGATAATCATCAAAGGCTCGGACTATCTCAACTCCCTTATCTCCCGATTTTCGATAAATATCGTACCCGCTGAAAGAAAGATCTATTGCTGTTTCAACTACCTGAATTATATTAGAGCAGGACTTTTCCCCTCCGGACTGGCGGCTGAACTGAAGCATATTCGATACAATACGAGCAGATCTTTCTCCCATCTGCTTAACTGAATCAAGCTTGTCAATTATCCCACGTCGTTGGCAATACTGATGGACTTTTTCAAACGGGATATCAAGCTCATCCGCTACTTCGTAGTTCTTCTTGAGGTCACAGGAAATACGCCTTTGAATATTTTGAACGCCCTGCAGTATACCGCCCAAAGGATTGTTTATCTCGTGAGCCATACCAGCAGCCAATCCACCTACTGTCATCATCTTTTCAGTCTGGACCATAACTTCTTCCATGCGGGTACGGGCGGTTATGTCATCAATGCGAATAACAGCTCCGGGCTCATCCTCCGTCTTGAACGGAAACACAACTATTTCAAAAAACACAGTCTCAGCTGACTGCTCAACATGAAAAATTTCTGTCCCACCATCAGAGTTCCCCTTGATCGTCTCTGAAATAAGCTGATCAAAACGCCTTAACTCAGGCATGACCTCAAAAAGATCCTTTCCCTGCGCATTCTCAAGGGCAATACCAGTCTCTTTCGTAGCATGCGCGTTCCAAAGAACAACCTTCGCGCTTGTATCAACACCAACCAGTATGGACTGCATGGAATCGATAACATTTGCCAGATAATTTCGAGCCCGTCGGAGCTCTCGCTGATCAGCAAGTCGCCTGCGCATATCACGCGCAACCATGACAATATACAGCCGTCCACCTACAAAATGGACCCGCAGAGTCATCTCAATTGGTATGGGATCGCCGCCTTTGCAAAGAAGCTTGGTAAGGGAGACATCCTCCTTATCCCACGAAGAGTAGACATCGTCGTCGGTAAGGACTTCATGCAGCAGAAAACATGTTTCTTCGGGAAATACCAGCTCCGGGGGGCTGTCTAAGAGCTCTTCACGAGTGTAGTTGGTTTTCTTTATGGAAGTTTTATTTACGTCAGCAAAACTCCAGGAGAAGGCATCAAGAACAAACAGAGCATCGTTGGCGTGTTCAACCAATGCCCTGAAACGTTCAAGCTCATTGATCCTTTCCCTTAGCTCAGGATAATAGCTTTTGCGCATGGAATTTTCGCCAAGCCCGATAAGCTTGTTACGAACATTCTCATTTTTATCCACCTTAGAACGCCGCTTCATAAATCTTCTCTACATCATCCTGATCAAACTCAACCGGATTGGTAACCATACATGCATCTTTCAAAGCAAGTTCAGCAAGTTTTGGAATTTCAGATCTGGAAAGGCCAAAATCACTCAATGATTTGGTTATTCCCGCCTTTGTGCGCAGGTCCACAATACTGTCTACAAGTCCATCACATACAGCGTCATCAGATTTTCCTTCAATGACAACACCCATGGCTTTAGCTATCTCAAAGTACCGTTCCTGGGCATAGGGAAAGTTTGCCCTTACAACGTAAGGCAGCAATATCGCGTTGCACTCTCCATGCGGAAGGTCAAGATGTCCCCCGAGGCTGTGCGCCATGGCATGAACAGCTCCAAGAATAGCATTTGAAAATGCGAGGCCCGCCTGCATGCTGGCCAGCATGACCTTACCCCGAAGTTCTACATCATCAGGGTGTTTAATTGCCTCAACAAGGTTTGATTTTAATAATTTTATTGCATCAAGGGCCAGAAGATCAGTCAAGGCGGCATTGGCATTAGAGACATAAGCTTCCATGGCGTGAGTAAGAGCATCAAGGCCGGTAGCAGCGGTTAGCTGCAGGCTCATGGTCGTTGTCAGCTTGGGATCAATAAGGGCTGCATCCGGAACCATGGCCTTACTGACAATACTTATCTTCACATCACGCTTGGTATCAGTAATAATTGCAAACTGCGAAACATCCGCCGAACTTCCGGCAGTAGTAGGAATACATATTAGAGGGGGCCCTGGGACCTCAACCATATCCACGCCTTCAAAAGAAAGAATATGAGCATTGTTCGTTGTGACAATCCCAATGCCTTTTGCGCAGTCCATGGGGCTTCCACCGCCCACGGCAACAATGCAGTCACAACCATTCTCATGATAAATTTCAGCGCCTTTCATCACTTCGGTATCACGCGGGTTTTCCGATACTTCACTAAAAAGAACCGTTTCCACTCCGGCCCGTTCAAGACTGTTTTTAACAGCCGTTACCCAACTACATTTAACAATACCGGGATCAGTCACAATAAGCGCTTTATTTACCCCGAAATTCTCGGCATACTGCCCTGCCAGAGTTGACGATCCAACTCCGAAAATTAGCTCGGGAGCTACAAACTTACGCATTGCTATTACTTCTTTCACATTACACCCCGCAGCAACACATTAATCCTGTGATCACACAACCCAACTGTTTTATACACCGAAGATAATTTAACCTTTTTTTAACAAATTAATCAACATCAAAGGCAGTAAAAGATGTCTCACTTTATGGACATCAGATTTCAAGGAAGCTTCGGGCAGTTGGAAAATCATAAACATTAATAGTACTCCTCAAAACAACAATCATATTCCCCTCATAAAAAGAGCAAAAATAATGAGATGAAAAATACTACTTTTCCCGGTTTTATTAAGTTAGTATTCATTATCAATCTTCGTTGTAAGAACAAAAAACAATAATCAGATCCATGACGACACCAAACAGATTTTTATCCAGACTCTCCATCAGACCGCGACTGATAGTTACAATTTCAGCACTTACCATTTTTGCTCTATTCTTATGTGGTTCCACTATATATCAATTAGTGCATAAAACAGTTCGGGAAAATATAGAGAAAGAACTGACCAATACTACCAGAGCAATGGTGAGCATGGTTCAGGCAACAATCAATGCCTCAGTAAGAAACCACCTTAAAGCCATCGCTGATAAAGACCTTGAAATTGTAAATATCATTTATCAGGAGTATCTTTCCGGTAAAATAAGCGAAAAAGAAGCACGGGAAAGAGCCACCAAACTTCTAATGGGCCAGAAAATAGGTTCAACAGGATATGTCTACTGCCTGAACAGCACCGGTAGTGTTGTAGTACACCCGGAAAAGAAACTCATCGGATCTGATGTTACCGACTTTGCTTTTGTTCGCCAGCAGGTTGCAGACAAAGAAGGGTTCATTGAATATGAATGGGCTAATCCCGGAGAAAAAGAACAACGGGAAAAAGTTCTATACATGACCTACTTTGAACCATGGGACTGGATTATTTCCGTATCATCATACCGTTCTGAATTTGCAACACTTATTGATGCGGATGACTTCAGGGATAAGATCAGCACTATCACCCTTGGTAAGTCCGGATACGTTTTCATCATCGGAAAAGACGAAGAAGTTCTTGTTCATCCATGGATACACGGCACTATTTCCGACTTTCAGGGAACACTCGGCAGCAAATTCCTGAGAGACATTTACGAGAAGAAAAGGGGCATAATCCATTATAAATGGAAAGACAGGAGCGGCGATACCCTGCGTGAAAAGCTTGCAATTTTCGAACACTTGCCAAGTATGGACTGGATCATAGCATCATCTGTCTACACAGACGAAATTTACGCTCCGTTAAACAGGATAATTTATTTTGTTCTCTTTGCTGTTGTGCTGTCCCTGCTGCTTGCAATACCACTTGGTGCATACGTCAGCAACAGCATAACCAATCCTGTTAACGATCTGGTAAACCTGTTTTCCAAAGCCGCAGCAGGAAAATGGGATACCCGCGCCCAGAACACGTCGCAGGATGAAATAGGTATTCTTTCACGCAGATTCAATAAATTCATGGATGATCTGCAGGGGATACAATGTAACCTGAACACCGAGGTTGCAATCCGTCAGAAGGCGGAATACCAGAGACGACTTTTTGAAGAAGTATTCAACAATGCCATGGAAGGCATCACAATCACCGATATTGAAGGTAAGATTCTTAAAGCCAACCCGGCGTTCACGGACATTACCGGATATGATGTTCAGGACGTAATAGGTAAAAATCCCAATATCCTGAAATCAGAAAAACATGACAAGGCTTTTTACACTGCCATGTGGAATGAAATCCGTGAGACCGGACACTGGTCCGGAGAAATTTGGAACAGGCGCAAAAACGGTGAATCATACCCTGAACTGCTCAGCATCAGTGCCATTAAAGATACCGAAGGAGAAACAACTCATTATGTAGCTGTTTTTCATGATATTACTGAAATGAAAAGCAAAGAAGAGCAGATCAGATATCAGGCCCACCATGATGCATTGACTGGCCTGCCGAACCGCGGCTTGCTCACAGACCGCATCAAAATGGCAATATCACGCGCAAAAAGACTGGATACCCGCCTTGCTCTTTTTTATCTTGATCTTGATAACTTCAAGACAGTGAACGACTCACTTGGACACGCCATAGGGGATAAAATTCTTCTCAAGGCAACTGAGCGAATCTCCGACATTTTCCGAAGTCAGGATACTATTTCCAGACTGGGTGGAGATGAATTCGTTATTCTCGTGGAAAATGTTAAAGACGAGATGCACCTGATCAATATCATTGAAAAGCTTTTCGCAGGATTTGCTGCGCCCTTCATCATTGATGGAACAGAACTCCATATTACAACAAGTCTTGGAATCACTATCTTCCCCGATGACGGCGAAGATGCCGGCACTCTGATTAAAAACGCTGACATGGCCATGTATCAGGCCAAAGCCGAGGGCCGCAACGGTTACCACATGTACAGACAAGAGATGCACGATAGAGCCCAGCGTCGACTTACAGTGGAAAATGCTCTTCGCCATGGAGTTAACGCCAGGGAATTTGCAGTCTACTATCAGCCCAAAATTAATCTTGATACAGGCATGGTTTACGGTCTTGAAGCCCTGGTCCGCTGGCCACGCCCGGATGGGAGTGTAATCTCTCCCGCAGAATTCATCCCGCTGGCTGAAGAAACCGGACTCATAGTTGATATAGGTAAAATCGTTCTTGAAACTGCCTGTAAAGATATTCAAACACTGACTGCGCATAGTGAGCAGCCGCTGGTTGTTTCCATTAACCTTTCCGGACGGCAGCTGAAGCATCCTGATATTCTGGATGATATAAGAGCAATCACCACTTCCAGCAGCCCGATTCCCCTTAAGTTGGAGTTTGAAATAACTGAATCCACTCTTATGGATGATGTTGATGGGACAGTAGAAATTCTTCAGGAAATCTCAAATATGGGTTTTTCACTATCCATTGATGATTTTGGTACTGGATACTCGTCACTGGCTTATCTTAAGAGTTTTCCCATTAACACACTGAAAATCGACCGCTCGTTCATAACTGAAATCACTGTAAACGATGAAGACGCCAGTATCGTGCGCACCATAATCGACATGAGCCGCAACCTCAGCCTTGATGTTGTAGCAGAAGGAGTTGAATACCCTGAACAGTCCAGAATGCTTAAAGAGCTGGGATGCAGTCGTATTCAGGGATTTCTATATGGAAAGCCCATGCCCTTGCTGGAACTGATTACGTTTCTGAAAAGCTGGAAGCTTGATAAAATTTAAAACCGGAACTCACACACCCCCTGCATGAATTCCGGTTTCCTTGAAGCAGTCTGCCCTGCGACAGGTCAGGACAACTTATGACTACACTGACTACTTGCGATGTTCCTCTTTAAGAAGATCGTTTACGGTCTTTACCGGTGAGAATGTGCTAAGCGGAACTTCTACAAACATGGTGATCCAATCAGCCATTGAACCGTTCCAGAGACCGGGAAGTTCCATAGCCTTCAATTCCCGACCTTCCTTGGATTTGCTGGAAATAAATCCTGTTTCGGGATCTACAAAATCATGCAGGTTATACCGCTCACCCCTGTGATTCCTTACCCCGCAAACCAGATCAACAGGATTGAAATGGGTGGCGCTGTTAAGGAGTGAGGCCTGCTGCAGGTCGTCCATATCAACCTGGCTCTTCTCCACAATCTGGGGGGCGGCGACTCCGTCTTCACCTTTAACCCAAAAAGGACCTCCGCCGGGCTCTCCCTGATTTTTAACCATCCCGCAAATGCGTACCGGCTTTGCCAGCCGGGCAAGCAAAAATTCAATTTTTTCATCAAGAGAGAGCAGAGAGAAGTCATCAGATAAACGCATATTAAGTCTGCTTACAGCAAAAATGGAAACAGCAGCCACATCAAATTCTCCACAGTTCTTGTCTTCAAGCATGTGGATGCACTCAAAAATCTCGGACTGCAATTGAACCAGCATTCCGCCGAGCAGTTTTTTATATTCAAGAGTCTCACCTTTCATACTGTCAGGAACGATATTGTCGATATTTTTTAAGTATACAATATCACCCCTCATATTATGAAGGTTGCCAAGCAAAGCCCCGTGCCCAGCCGGACGGAACAATATTTTGTTATCTGAAGTCCGAAATACCTCATTATCCATATCTACAGCGATAGTATCCGTCTTGGGGCATTGTTCGGAAAAGGTTATATCGAATTTATGACCTTCAAACTTTGCTTTAACCTGCTCTATATGCTCACTGATTGCTTCACGGTGTGCAGGGCTTACAGTAAAATGCAACCGGACTTTGCCACGCCCGCATCTTGTATGCTCAACAGCCTCTGCAATGTGCTCTTCAAAGGGAGTTCTGTAGCCATCCCTATAACTGTGAAAAGGGATCAGTCCCTTGGGAAGTGAAGCATAGTTCAGGCCTTTTTCAGTCAACAGGTACTCAAGGATTGAAACAGAATCTTCTGCTGCATAACATTCCTCCAGTTCCAGACCGCCTGCTGCCATTGATTCTTTGAGATCTTCATAAAAAGGAAATACGGGCAGGCAATCCATGAAGGTCTGAACCATTTCTGCGTCTTTATCATCAAGTTCAACACCGTCTTTTTCGGCATTAAGTTTTGCAAGAAGATGCTTGAACATCCGCGTTGCCGCCCCGGAAGCAGGAACAAATTTAGAAAAACGCCCCTCTTCTACTGCATCTTCATAGGCATCAAGGAGCATGTCCTTCTCTTCGGGATTAATTTGATAGATTCCATCACCGGGAGTACAGGCACGTTCAAGTCTTGTGGGAGGAAAACCTTTTTTGAACCGCTTGATCTGCTCTGCCATTGCTTTAGCAGATATTCCACCATCGAAGATGTCCTTAAAACTGTTCTCAAGTTCGCGAAGTTCATTTTCAGTCGTCATATGCACCTTCCCTCTTATGATTGAACATTTGTTAATTCGGATGGTTATCAAATTTGAATTACACCTCGAGACACAAAAAGGCACAACAGAATATCTACCCCATAACACAGTTTTTCAGGTGTGTTTAGTCTTCAAATAAATTAATTTGCAACTTTTTGGCTTTTTCATATCAAATCAGAAACTTAAATATAACCCACTAAAATAACAGCTAAATAATATTAATATGTTTCATAAATATACAGGATCATGTAAAAACAGTTGTGAATCTGATTCAAACGCGCTTCAAAAGCGTTACAAACCGGTCATGATTCAAGGATAGCATCAAAAATGATCTTTAAGGCAAAGGGTACTTATCAGAATCAGGTGTAGGTACTCCCGAATTGCACGGAGAAAACTTCAGCCTTTAAAATTTATTATTATGAATCAAACTTACGCTCAGTTTACTCACCGCCTTCGCCTTATTGACAAACTAATCGACTAAGGGCAGTATTACCGAAAACGTTTGCGGTTTCGTTTGCAGTAATCATGCAACCATTTCAAACGGGAACATTCAGATGAAAAAAGAGTTACAGGATTACCCCCATAAACGGCTCAACCCCCTGACCGGAGAATGGGTACTGGTCTCTCCCCACAGAACCAAACGCCCCTGGCAGGGCCGACAGGAAACCAGCTCTGTAAAAGAACTGCCTAAGCATGATTCCCAGTGCTATCTTTGCCCGGGAAACACCCGCAATACCGGAAAGAGCAATCCTGAATACACTGATATTTTTGTTTTCGATAACGATTTTGCGGCCCTTCTCACCGAATCCGTAACTGTGGACAACGATGACCTGTTCAGAGTGGAACCGGAAAACGGACTCTGCCGGGTAATCTGCTTCTCTCCCCGCCACGATCTAACTATCTCAAGAATGAAGCCCGGCAATGTCCGCAAAGTAGTGGATGCTTGGTGCGATCAATTTTTAGAGCTCAGTAATCGCCCTGAAATCGGCTATGTCCAGATTTTCGAGAACCGCGGTGATATCATGGGCTGTTCAAATCCTCATCCACACGGACAGATCTGGGCAACCGGCTCAACTCCTATGATTCCTGCAGCCGAGGACAACAGACAACAAGAATATATGGCTGAAAAAGGCAGCTGCCTGCTTTGCAATTATCTCTCAAGGGAAATCGAGTCAGGAGAAAGGCTAATATTTGAAAACAATTCATTTGCTGCGCTCGTTCCATTCTGGGCTGTCTGGCCTTTTGAAACAATGCTTATACCGAAATCACACATGGGCTCAATAATCGACATGAACGAATGCCAGAAAGATGATCTGGCTGAAGCTCTGGTTCGCATGGGCATTCGCTTCGACAATCTTTTTGAAACCTCTTTTCCTTACTCCATGGGCATTCATCAACGTCCTGCCGACGGAAGTCCCGGCGAGCACTGGCACTGGCATATTCATTACTACCCCCCCCTGCTTCGTTCAGCCACAGTCAGAAAATTCATGGTGGGCTTTGAAATGCTGGGAATGCCTCAACGCGACATAACAGCTGAGCAAAGTGCCATGCGCCTTCGTGAACTGTCGGAAACACATTTTATGGATAAGGAATTTTAGGATGTATTCTCTTGATAATCTGCAGAGGCACCTCGATGAAGGAGGCTTTGACCACCAGCTGTCGCTCATTCATTCACAAAAAAGGCTAACGGAATCCAAAAATCGTCTGGCAAGACTTATAAGGCGCATGGAGAACTCTTTCAGTTCCAAGACAGCCGGAATTGCAAGTTCTCCGGGACGAACTGAAATGGGGGGTAACCATACCGACCATAACCATGGTCATGTACTGGCTGCTGCGGTAAACCTTGACTGCCTGTGTGTCTTTTCGCCTTCTGAAACAACTGAAGTAACCATTCTCTCGGAAAATTATGACCGATCCATCGTTGTAGATATATCTGAAACAACTCCCCTCGACGGTGAGGAAGGGACCAGCGAAGCAATTGTCAGGGGAGTTGCCGATGGATTCCGTAAAGCCGGGTTCATTATTTCAGGATTCAATGCCTGTGTCTGCAGCACCATTCCTGCTGGTGCAGGACTGAGCTCTTCAGCGGCTTTTGAAGTTCTTGTAGGCCGTATTTTCAATTATCTGTTTAATGAAAACAAGATCAGTGAACTGGATATAGCACGCATTGCCAAACGAGCTGAAAACATCCATTTCGCCAAACCATGCGGCTTTATGGACCAGATGGCCTGCTCTTTCGAAGGTATACTCAGCATTGACTTTAACAACCCTGACAGTCCCGGAATAACAAGGGTTGAGCCGGGATTTGAACAAAATAAAGACTCTGATGATTTCTTCGGAACCGGTTATAGACTGTGTGTTGTTGATACCGGAGGAAGCCATGCAGATCTGACACCGGATTACGCCGCCATACCCAAAGAGATGTTCCTTGCTGCCAACTGTCTTGGAAGAAACGAGGCCCGCGGACTGAGCGTCGATGACGTTCTTGAAAACATTCCATCCATCAGGGAAAAAATAGGCGAAAGAGCAATACTTCGGCTTCTCCACTTTATTGGTGAAAATGAACGCGCAATCCTGCAGGCCAAGGCACTTCAGAAAGGAAATATAAACGAATTCCTCAAGCTTGTTGCAGACTCAGGGCACTCATCCTCACATCTGCTTCAGAATTGCTACAGCAATTCCGAACCAACCAGCCAACCCATACCTTTAGCCATATATCTTACAGAACTGATGCTCAAAGAAAATGGAGTAGCCAGGATACATGGAGGAGGATTCGCCGGGACACTGCAGGCTTACATTCACAATTCCTGCTTTGAAACATATCAGAAATATATGAAAAATATTTTCGGACCGACATCTGTCATAGAACTTTCACTGCGTCAGCCGGGAAATGAATTTCTGACCATTGAAACTGAGGCAGGTATCTAAATGGCCCACTTGACCCTCAAAGACCTGGCCCGCAAACTTGGTATCTCGCCTTCAACTGTTTCACGTGCCCTGCACGACCACCCGGATATCAGCGACAAAACCAAGCGCAAGGTTATGGATGCCGCAGAAGAGTTTGGTTATCAGCCAAACCCCATTGCCCAAAGTTTAAAGAGGCAGCGAAGTAACACTATCGGGGTCATTGTCCCCGAGATCCGTCACAATTTTTTTGCAACAGTCATCAGCGGTATTGAAGAAGTAGCTTACGAAGCAGGCTATATTATCATGGTCTGCCAATCCAATGAAACGCTAAGCCGCGAAATAATGACTGCCAAAGCTCTTGCAGCAAATCGGGTGGCCGGAATCCTGATGGCTATTTCTCTTGAAACAACTTCCTATGATCACATGCGCGCAGTGATGAGGCAGGGAATTCCTTTAGTTCAATATGACCGTGTCGTGGACGAACTCAACACCGGAAAAGTAATTATAGATGACTTCAGGGCTTCATACCGTGCTACCAGTCACCTCATTGACTGCGGCTACAAGCGAATAGGCTTTCTGGCCGGTAAAGAAGGTATTATCATGAATCGACTACGGTTTAATGGATACAGGCAGGCCCTTAAAAACCACGGGATTCCCTACTATCCCGAACTGCATACTGGTACAGGAGGATGCCGGGGAATCGACGGACGCATCGGAGCAGAAACATACCTGAACATGGAGAATCCTCCTGATGCCGTTCTGGCAATAAACGATCCTGTAGCAGTTGGGGCTTTCTGCCGCTTCCGGGAAGCCGGACTGAATATACCTGACGATATTGCAATTGCCGGCTTTTCAGGATCTCCTGAATCTGCATTGATCGATCCAGCATTGACCACGGTTTCCCAGCCCGCTTTTGAAATGGGACGAGCCGCCGCAGCCATGCTCCTCAGGCAATTGGCAAGTGATAAGGAAAACTTCATTCCTGAAACAATCACTCTTGAGACTGAACTGCTTATCCGCGGTTCCAGCCTAAGGAGGGAACAGGTTTGAGTATTTCAGTCAAACAATGGGGAGTAACACCTGATGGAGCAGCGGCAAATCTATACTCTATCGAAGGAGAAATCAGCTTTGCCGCACACATTTCAAACTACGGCGCATGTCTTGTAGGACTTGAAGTTCCCACTCCATGTGGAATATCTGATGTGGTTCTGGGATTTGACAACCTGAAAGATTATCTGGGTGACAGCTGCTACTTCGGCGCAACCATAGGCAGAACTGCCAACCGTATTTCCAAAGCGTCATTTGAATTCAACGATAGGCATTACCAGCTGGACGCCAACGAAGGGAATAACACCCTGCATGGCGGATATAGCGGATTCAACAGCCGGATATGGACAGCACAGGCCTGCGATCAAAAAAGCTCATCCCTGACCCTCACTTATAAAAGCCCTGACGGTGAAGCTGGTTATCCCGGAAACCTGCTCGCCGAAGTGACCTTCACAATTATCGAAAACGGCCTTCGAATTGAGCATAAAGCAAAAACTGACAAGGCCTGCCCGGTGAGCATGACAGCACATCCCTATTTCAACCTTGAAGGATGTGAAAAGACATTAAGCGGACATGAACTGAAAATTCTTTCCCGGCAAACACTCGGTATCGGAACAGGACTCGTTCCGACCGGAGTGATAACCGACGTGCATGGAACCGTTTCTGATTTTTCCACTTTTACACCAATTGACCGCAACTCTCTGGAAAGCCCGGCCACCCATGACAGATTCTACGTGCTTGGGAATAATTGTGAGGTAAGAACCGCGGCAGTTGTCAGGTGCAAAACAAGCGGAATTGAAATGGAAATTTCAACAACCCAGCCGGGCATGCAATTTTATTCCGGTGATGGTATACCCGCAGGAACCATCGGTAAAAACGGATGCTTATATGGCCCCCGTTCAGGATTCTGCCTCGAACCCAGCGGCTACCCTGACGCACCCAACAGAAAAGAATTTCCCTCCGTGACATTAAATCCCGGAGAACAATATGTGCATTCAACCGAGTACAGGTTCCGCAGCCTTAATGGCGGGGCCTAAACCGATCAAGGCGAGAAAGATATGGCAAACGTAGAGCTTAGTGGCGTGGTCAAAAGGTATGGATCGGTGGAGGTTATCCACGGGGTGGACCTCTCCGTACAAGACAACGAATTCATTGTACTGGTCGGACCTTCAGGATGCGGCAAGTCCACTCTTTTACGCATGGTGGCGGGGTTGGAAGACATCAGCGGAGGAGACATAAGTATCGGTGAACGAGTAGTTACCAACGTTTCTCCTAAAGACCGAAATGTAGCCATGGTATTTCAGAACTACGCTCTTTATCCGCACATGAGCGTTGCTGAAAATATGGGATTCTCCCTGAAAATGCACAAGAAGTCCAAAGATGAAATTGAAAAAAGAGTTCTAGAAGTTGCAAAAATCCTTGAACTGGAGCCATACCTGCATCGCAAACCATCAGAACTTTCAGGAGGCCAGCGACAGCGTGTTGCCATGGGCAGGGCCATGGTCCGCAACCCTGCTGTTTTCCTATTTGATGAACCTCTTTCCAATCTCGACGCCCAGCTAAGAACACAGATGCGCATGGAACTGCGCAAAATGCACATGCGGCTGAAGACCACAACCATTTATGTGACCCATGACCAGATCGAAGCCATGACTCTGGCTGATCGTATCGTCATTCTAAAGGACGGACATATACAACAGGTGGGAACTCCGGTTGAAGTTTTTGAAAAGCCTAACAATGTCTTTGTAGCACAGTTCATAGGCAATCCGCCCATGAACATTCTTAAAGGGAAGTGCAAGGTCATTGATAACCGGAGATATTTCGTAAAAGGCAGTACACGCTTCCCCATTCAGGATGGAATTGCCGAAAAAGTTGTGGATGGGACTCCCCTGCTCGCCGGTATCAGGCCGGATTCCATCAAGATGGGACATCACATAGACAGATTGCCTGAAAACTGGTGGTGCAGCGGTGAAGTGGTCGTTTCAGAAATTCTTGGAGCCCACTCCCTGCTCGAAATAGTCATTGATGGAGAGAATGAACTCATCGCAGAGGTGGAAGGAAGAGTTACGGCTCATCCCGGTGAAACCGTTCCCATCGGGTTTGAATTTGACCGCATGGTTCTCTTTGACCCAGAAACGCAAGAGGCGCTTTACTAGGTATCTTACCATAAAGCGACACTAATAAACGGCTATAGGTTTGGATGTTTTTTTAACCATAGGAGGAATCCATGAAAAAACTGGTAAAGTTGTGTCTGGTGGTTGCCGCAGCTTTGCTGCTGACAGTTCCGCAAGTCTCACAGGCTAAAGAACTCAGTGGCGATCTCGAAATTTTTTCCTGGTGGGCAGGTGACGAAGGTCCGGCTCTGCAGGCCCTGATCAAACAGTACAAGGCCCAGAACCCCAAAGTTAAGGTCATCGATGCCACCGTTACCGGCGGTTCCGGCGTTAACGCCAAAGCAGTTCTGAAAACCCGTATGCTCGGCAACGAACCTCCGGACAGCTTTCAGGTTCACGCAGGCCAGGAACTCATCGGTACCTGGGTCAAGGCTGATCGCATGGAAGACCTGACCTTTCTGTTCAAGGAACAGGGATGGATGGACGTTTTCCCTGAAGGCCTGGTCAAACTTATCGGTACAGATAAAGGTATCTGGTCCGTACCCGTTAACATTCACCGCTCAAACGTGATGTGGTACATTCCTGCCAACCTCAAAAAATGGGGTGTTGAAGCTCCCAAGAGCTGGGATGAGTTCCTGAAAATCGCTCCTAAACTCCAGAAACAGGGTATTGTACCTTTGGCTCTTGCTCAGAACTGGACTGCAAACCATCTCTGGGAATCAGTTGCACTTGCCTCCATGGGACCTGACAATTGGGATGCTCTCTGGGCCGGCAAACTGAAATTCGACAGCCCTGAAGTTGTCAAGGCATGGGAACTTTTCGGCAAGGTTCTGCAGTACACCAACAAGGACGCCGCTTCCCTTTCCTGGCAGCAGGCTACCGATATGGTCATTGATGGCCGAGCAGCATTCAATATCATGGGTGACTGGGCTGCTGGGTACATGGTTACCACTAAAAAGATGGCCCCCGGTAAAGACTTCGGCTGGATGGCATCTCCTGACACCAACGGCGAATTTATGTTCCTTGCCGACTCCTTCGGTCTGCCTAAAGGCGCACCCAACCGCGACAATGCCATTGCATGGCTTGAAGTGCTTGGCTCCAAGGAAGGCAGTGATGCGTTCAACCCCCTTAAGGGCTCCATCTCCGCACGCAAGGACTCTGACCTCAGCAAATACAACCCCTATCTCCAGTCCGCAGCTAAAGACTTCAGCCAGGACCGTGTTGTAGGTTCACTTGCCCATGGTGTTGCAGCAAACGAAACCTTCATGGGTGGCTTTGCTCAAGTCATGGAAATGTTCCTCAAGACCAAGAATCCCAAGGCAGCTTCCAAAGCCTGCCAGCAGCTGGCTAACAAGGCTCAGATCGGTATGTAATAAAAACGGCTGAAGTATGTTTCTTCAGTCTGGCTTAAGTAAAAAAGGTCCGCACTTCCATGAAGGTGCGGACCTCACAAAGGGGCGGCTTATGCGGGAAGCATCAAGAGACAGGCTAAAGGCATTTTTAACCCTTCTGCCTTCAATAATCTTAATCGCGATATTCGTATACGGCTTCATCGGCAATACCATCTGGATATCCATGACCGACTGGGGCGGCATGGGTTCTCTGGCTCTGGATCCGCAGATGAACTTCGTTGGGCTGGATAATTACGTAGACCTTTTCACCGGATTCCTCTCCGGAGGATTCAGGCAGGATCTGGTCAATGCAGTCTTTTATTCGGTAATGCTTCTTGCCGGAGCTATCGGACTTGGGATGTTCATAGCCATTCTGCTTGATCAGAAACCCAGAGGCGAAGATCTGCTCCGGACAATTTTTCTCTATCCCATGTCCCTTTCCTTTATTGTTTCGGGTACCATCTGGCGATGGATGCTGGCCCCTCAGGGCGGGGTAAACGTATTACCTACATATTTCGGATTTCCCGCATTAGATTTCCAATGGACATCATCCACCAAAGCCATCCTTGAATTCAACTGGCAGAATCTGTTTCAGATTCTGATCTATATCGCAGCCTTTATCCTGATCATGATCGGGCTTTGCATTCTCAAAGGTAATCCGCAAAGGGCCATCAAACGCTGGCTTGGACCGGGAGTTGTGCTGGGTGCTCTGGCATGGCTGGGCGGAGGTCTTTTTCCACAGGCTCTATTCATGGAGGAAAGTCACGGGTTCAACCTTGCAACACTGGGGATCATCATAGCAACGGTCTGGCAGTATGCCGGATACACAATGGCCCTTTATCTTGCCGGATTCAACGGCATATCACAGGATCTGCGGGACGCAGCAATGCTCGACGGCGCAAGTACAGTGGATTATTACCGCCATGTAGGTATCCCCATGCTCAAACCAATTACCATCAGCGCAGTCATTATTCTTTCGCATATCTCCCTGAAGATGTTTGATATCATCTTTGCCATGACCGGCCCGGACAATGCCCAGACAGGGCACCCTGCGCTTAACATGTATATGACAACCTTCAGGGCCAACGACTTTGCCCGCGGCGCAGCTATCGCGATAGTACTCTTTCTGGTGGCTGGAACATTCATTGTTCCTTATGTAATCAGCCAGTACAAACAAAGGACCAGAGGTTAACCCATGAGCACAGTTACACAAAAATCCGGAGGCATCACTCCCGGCTCCATCCTGCTCTACGGAACTCTTGCTCTGCTGGCAGTTTTATTCCTTATGCCCGCATATATGGCTCTGGTAACGGCGTTAAAAGATCCGGCAATTATCAGCCTCCCGACAGCATGGGAACTTCCTGACAAATTCCACTGGTCAAGTTTCTCGCAGGCACTGACTCTGCTCAAACCAAACATTGTCAGCTCCCTGATTCTAACCGTGTGCGCAACTATCCTTTCCACTGTGCTGGGATCACTGAACGGATATGTCTTTTCCAAATGGAAATTCAAAGGCAGCGAACTTATCTTCACACTTTTCCTGTTTGGTATGTTCATCCCTTATCAAGTAATTCTGATCCCGCTCTTCCAGACTCTGCGTGCTATGAACCTTTATGGAGGGCTACCCGGACTGATCCTTGCCCACGTTGTTTACGGGCTGCCCATCACTTCCCTTATCTTCCGGAACTTCTATGCTCAGATCCCCACAGCGCTTGTAGAATCGGCAAGGCTGGACGGAGCAGGATTTTTCTCAATCTATACCCGCATAGTTTTTCCACTGTCCATTCCGGGCTTCGTGGTAACAAGCCTCTGGCAGGTTACCCAGATCTGGAACGAATTTCTTTGGGGGATATGTCTTACCAGACATGAGGATAACCCGATAACCGTTGGACTGGCCCAACTCGCAGGAGGACAGGCTGTAAGCTGGAACCTGCCCATGGCTGGGTCCATCATGGCTGCATTCCCGGTTCTCATGATTTATATATTCCTCGGCCGATACTTTATTCGAGGCTTACTGGCAGGATCTGTTAAAGAATAATAATTCTGATACCCTGCAAAGAAAACATTAGATGAATCCCCTGTTTTGCCTAAGCAATACGGGGGATTTTTTCTCCTACCAGATTCATCGGAAAATATGGTGTAATTACTCTGCGATCAGGCAATATAGATAATAACTATCCAAAACAACTAAACCAAAAGGAGTTTTTAATGGAAAGTTTATCTAAACAGATAGCAGAGATGCAGAGATCAGGACCTGTTCTGCCGGATGAAATCAAAACAACTATGGCTAAAGCCACATCCGACCTCAAGGCAACCGGAATTGAAGACAAAGCAATTAAGGAAGGCAACATAGCCCCTGAATTCTGTCTGGTTAATCATCTAGGCCAGAAAAGAAGCCTGCAGAACTACCTGGTAAACGGTCCCGTGGTCTTGAGTTTTTACAGGGGAGGATGGTGACCTTACTGCAATCTGGAGCTGGTAGCTCTGCAAAACGTATTATCAGATATCAACGGACTCGGGGCCTCTCTGGTCGCAATAACACCTGAAACTCCCGACAACACTCTTTCCACAAGCGAGAAAAATAATCTGGCATTTGACGTTCTCTTTGATGAAGGCAACAAGGTCGCGGAGTCTTACGGATTAGTCTTCGTACTGGCTGATGAACTACGCCCTATTTACAAAAATTTCGGTATTGATATTGAGAGCAGCAACGGTGACAGCTCTTTCACACTGCCAGTTCCTGCAACTTACGTTATAGGCAGGGACGGAACTGTCCTCTATAAGTTTGCCGACGCAGATTACACGAAAAGACTTGAACCAGCAGAAATCATAAAAGCTTTGCAAAATTATTAAATTATGCCCCTGCCATTTCAATTTTGAAACCCAGACAGTGGCTTGAAGACATACAACTCTTCAAGCCACTGTTTTTTCATATTTTTATAAAATATCCCTGAATGGAAAAGGCAGGCTGCACTCCTTATCGAATTAATTTCATTATATAAAAGAAATAAAAGATTGCATAAAAATTGCTGATTATTTTTAAGTTTGTAAAACCTAAGTAATATTTTTTATTGACTAGTAACACGATATTCTTTACTTACTATTAAAAGAAAAACACAGCCTTGGGTGGAAAAAGCACTACTACCTCATGCTTTTTTCCTCCTTCTGTATGGAAGGCTACCTCCATCCCCAAGGCTCCGGTTTTTCAATCCCACGGCGACTCGGATTTTACGATCGTATCTGATTCGAACGCGGACCTGACAGCAGCCGATCCCTGCAGTCAGGTCCGCGGGGATACAACAAAATAAAAACGGCCAGCCTTCAAAAATTTAAAGGCTGGCCGTTGATTTTTGATAAGTATACTAGAAATTAAATGGTCTTATAATGCGATCAAGGACACCTTGAACCTTGGATATTGCCACCCCGTAATTTGTTACAGGGACTCCGCATCTTTTGCATTCCTTGATTCTGCGAAGCATCTCACTTCGGTTCAACATGCACGCTCCGCAATGAATTACCAGCTTAAAACGCTCCAGGTCTTCAGGAAAATCATGCCCGGAATACATTACAAAATTAATGTCCTTTCCTGTATACTGCCTGATCCAGCGTGGAATCTTAACCTTGCCGATATCATCGGCAACAGAGTGATGTGAGCAGGCTTCACTCATCAGGACAGTATCACCATCCTTAAGGGAGTCTATCGCTCTTGCTCCTTCCACAAGACTGGATAAGTCACCTTTGTACCGGGCAAAAAGCGTAGAAAATGTAGTCAGCGGAATATCATCCGGCACATCACCCGCAACACTCAGAACAACTTGTGAGTCGGTTATAACCAGAGCCGGTTTGCGTTTCATGGACAACAAGGTTTCTTCTATTTCACGATCTTTAACAGTTACTCCCACCGCATCACAGTCAAGGATCTCACGCAAAACCTGAACCTGCGGCAGAATCAAACGCCCCTTAGGAGCGGCTAAATCAATGGGGACAACACATACAACCCAATCTCCCTCACTGAACAAATCCCCAGCAAGAACCGGGTCCCGCTTCATTTCGTCAGGAGCCAACTCAATAATCGCATCTTTCAGCTCATTCACTGAGCATGCCTCAAGCACAGATGTTTTATAAAAAGGAATTCCCCGCTGACGACAATAATCCATATCAGCTTCAGCCGGTTCACGAAGATCATTTTTATTAAATGCCACCAGATACGGAATTTCCAGTTCAGAGACCCTGTCCATCAGCCTTACTTCATAGTCAGTCAGTCCGTCTTCACCCACTACAATTATAGCTAGGTCAGTGCGCAAAAGGACTTTATTGGTCGCCTGAATTCGAAGCTCGCCGACCTCTCCGGTATCATCCAGTCCGGCTGTATCATAAAATGTAACAGGCCCAAGTGGAAGCAGCTCATAGTGTTTGGCTACCGGGTCGGTTGTGGTTCCCGGAAGATCTGAAACAATGGCAACTTCCTGTCCGGCAATTGCGTTAATCAATGATGATTTACCGGCGTTACGTTTGCCAACAAGACTTATTACCAGACGAACACCGCGTGGAGCTTTATTTGACATGGCTCACTCTCCTTGAAGACCCTTTGGAGACTGAAGGAACAAACCCGAGTGAACGGATCAGGTCTTCAGCCTTGGAAATAGTATCGGTTACATCCACGGATATAGAGTTTTTACCGGGATAAATATTGTAATCCTTGCGTCTTGCAACAGGTGTAACAGAGGGCATGATTACGTTACAGCCGCATTTAAGGCCTTTTACCCGCCCTTCAGGATCAAATGAATCAAGGGCAGAAGTCGCTGGAATATTGGAAAAAGGGTTTAGTAAACGAGCTAAAGCTGTAAACCGTAAGGAAAGATCAATACATCCATTTCCGGCAGAGGAGTAAGGAGTATCCGGGTGAGGGATAAAAGGTCCGGCTGCAATCATATCCAAATCAAGACCACTGAGAAAAAGCAGATCATCCGCCAATTGCTCAACAGTATAGTCGGGCAGGCCCACAATAATACCGGACCCGACTTCATAACCTGTTTTCTGCAAAGACCGCAGCAACTTCAATCGACTATGAAACTTTTCGCCGCACCTAATTTTGTCATAAACATGTGGAGATGTAGTCTCCAGTTTCAGCAGACAGCGGTCTGCTCCGCAATTGAACCAGTGTTCATACTCTTTCGCGCTACGATCCCCCAATGAAAGAGTCAAAGCAACATCATGTGATTCCTTGACTCTGACAATGATCTCTTCAATCTGAAGATAGGAGTACTTAAAGTCATCACCGGACTGAAGCACAATAGTGCGGGCGCCAGCTTCGGCCGCATGAACAGCGGATTCCACGATAGAATCCACATCCATCCGGTAACGATTTACGCTCGAATTAGGAGCACGCAAGCCGCAATAGTTACATTTTTTATTGCAGACATTTGAGAACTCAACAATCGCTCGCAAAAAAACTTCACGGCCAAATGAATCTTGACGCAATCTGTCTGCGATTGAGTAGAGTTCATCATCATTTCCGCCATTCAGATAATAAATAATATCATCACGACCTAGAACAGCCATCGTTAACTCCTTCATCTCCACTGCTATATGTCATGGCCCGTGAGCATTCGCTGACAAGACGAAAAGCGGCCACTTCAGCAGGACTCAGCCCCTGGGGCATGCTTCCCGATTCAGCCCAGTCGAATAATTTTTCCACATCAGCCTCTACACAACCCCAGAATCCATGGGGGGCATGGAAAGAGGAATGGGCATACTGACCAAAACAAATAATGTCATCTACAATAACAACAGGCAGGCAAGGAAGACTGCAGGCAGGATAAATATTAACCTTTCCGGGATAAGCTTCAGCGAGATCCATTAAAAATTTGTCTGATAAATCAAGTTCTTCCTTTACAAATTTGGATGAGACACCAAAGCGTAAAGCTTCTATAAAAGGATCGGTCCACCCATTCCCCATACCAGACTGGACAGCAATTACATCCAGACGAGTGAATCCCGGCCTAGACAGAGCCTTCCTCAAGCCCTGCAGGTGATCCTCGGACTTTGAAAAAGGACCATAAACAGCAGCATGCAGGATGATCCTCCTGCGCGCACCGGCAAATAAATCCGGGAGCCCTAGCTCCTGAACACCGCATACAAGATTCATTTCTTTATCCGCAATTCATCAGGAGTAAAGCCCTGCTTGCAAAGCCTCTGCGGAGACAGCAGCTCGTCCACTTCATCCTGATCAGCTATCCCCTGAAAAACAATTTCATCTCGCAATGAACGTCCTGAAATACGACAGGAACTCAGAACCTTTTCAACAGCCCCATAACCGATTAGGGGGACAAGAACAGTGGCTAATGTATAACTGGATTCAACATGCTTTCTGCATTGCTCTTCATCAACAGAAATTCCCTGTACACAATTCTCAGTGAAAGTTTTGGTTGCATTTACCAGTAAACTCAAAGAATTTAGCACGTTAAAGCCAACAAGAGGCATGTATTGATTGAGCTCCAGCTGCCCCATGGCAGCTGCCAGAGTTATCGTCTGGTCATTTCCCATCACCTGCAACGCAATCTGACCTATGGATTCCGGGATAACCGGATTCACTTTCCCAGCCATGATGGAAGAACCGCATTGACGTGCAGGAATTTTAATCTCGCCGACACCGGCAGCAGGACCGCTTGATAATAATCTGATATCATTTGAGATCTTCAGCAAATTGGTGGCATACGATTTTAGCATGCCGGAAACTTCCACAAAAGAATCAACATTTTGAGTAGCATCGATAAGATTTTCAGCTCTTGAAACAGGAAGGCCGCAGATATTCTTCAGTTCAGCAGCAACTTGCAGGATATAGTCGCGGGGTGCCCCTATGCCCGTTCCGATTGCCGTCCCTCCAAGATTTACCTTTTTGATTCTTTCCCGGCTTTTGAAGATACGCCAGCGATCACGGGCAACTGCATCAGAAAAAGCACCAAAGGTCATTCCCATGGTCATGGGAACTGCATCCATCAGCTGTGTTCTTCCCACTTTGACTACATGGGAAAATTCTCCCTCTTTCCGCTGCAGCTCCTCCTGAAGCAAAGAGACATTTTTTTCAAGTTCTACAAGCAGGGAAAGAGATGCAACCTTTAAAGCTGTAGGAAAGACATCATTGGTGGACTGGTGCATATTTACATGGTCCACGGGATGGACCAGACCATAATCCCCTAAATCTCCGCCAAGAATTTCAATAGCCCTGTTGGCAATAACTTCATTGAAATTCATATTGGATGATGTCCCTGCCCCGCCCTGATAAGGATCAACCACAATATATTTATCAAAATCACCAGAGGAAACATCTCTGCACGCAGTTAAAACCGCCCTTCCTATTCTGGAATCCAGATATCCAAGCTTCATATTAACGACAGCACAGGCTTCCTTAACCTGCGCAAATGCGCTAATAAAACGCTTATGCATCCGAAAGCCGGAAAGCGGAAAATTGAACATAGCCCGCCGGGTATGAATTCCGTAATAGGCATCAGCCGGAATTTCCATTTCACCTAGCGAATCACTTTCAATACGGAAAGTTTTATTGCTGGACTCAGACATGTTTCCTCTGGGAATCAATTACAGATATAAATCCCGTTCACCCTTTTCCATGCGGGCAAGACGGTCAGTCAAAAGCTTACGCCGTTCAGGATCAGAATAAGTTTCAAGCTCTTTTCTGATCAACTCTTCACCGACTTTTTTAGTCTCTTCGGATGCATAATCCTCAAGGTATTCCTTAAAAGTCAACAATCCATTCGGCAAGCAGAACTTCTGAATAAAACCGGTTTTTGCCAGTTCCATAAAGTGCTCACCGGTACGGCCCAGCCGATAGCAGGCTGTGCACCATGACGGCACGTAGCCATGATCTCCTGCAACTGAACGAATAGTTTCATCCAATGAGCGGTTGTCCCCGACACAAAACTGCTGAACCTCAGGACGGTCGTACTCTGGATCGCTGTATGCACCGGGGTAAGTTCTGGAACCTCCGGAGAGCTGAGATACACCTACTTCAAGCAGCTCTTTACGGAATTCAGCATTTTCCCGTGTGGAAAGAATAAGTCCGGTATAAGGAACGGCCAGCCTCAGAATCGCAACAATTTTCTTGAAATCGTGATTTGAAGATAAATATGGAGGATTAAAGGCCAGTTCCGAACCCTGAGCAGGTTCAATGCGCGGGAATGAAATGGTGTGCGGCCCAACTCCATGATCAATCTCAAGCTGACGGGCATGATAAAGCAGCCCCATAACTTCGAACACAGGATCGAAAAGACCGAAAAGAGCGCCCATTCCTACATCATCAATGCCAGCTTCCATGGCACGGTGCATTGCATACAGGCGCCAGTTGTAATCTGTCTTACGTCCGGCCAGATGATATTTCTTGTAAGTTTCCTGATGGTAGGTTTCATGAAAACACTGGTAGGTACCAATTCCGACATCATGAAGTTTCCTGAAGCCTTCAACATCCAGCGGGGCACAGTTGATATTGACCCTGCGAATTTCACCGCTTTTGCGGGATGTGACGGAATATACATCCTTTACTGTCTGAGCAATCCAATCGGCATTGTATTTAGGATGCTCACCATAAACCAGAAGCAGCCGTTTATGCCCCAGATCCTCCAGGACTTCAACTTCATTATGAATCTCGGATGGACTCAGGGTGCGGCGTTCAAGATCCTTGTTAGTAGCGTTGAATCCACAGTATGCACACTGGTTTGCACACTCGTTGGTTATATAAAGGGGGGCAAAAAGAACAAGTCTGTTACCGTAAATACCCTTTTTAACCTCAATGGCTGCCTCGAAAATTTCGTTATCAAGTTCCCGGTCGGTATTTTTCAGCAGGACCGCAGCCTCAAAAGGGGACAGCCCTTTTCTCTCTTTAGCCTTGACAATTATATCTCGAACAAGTGATGCTTCCGGGTCGGTTGCTTTTTCTATTTCCGACCAGATGAGCTCTTCATCTATAAATGATTCAAGATCGGTTCCGAGGGTGTTATTTTTGTTCATGCCTTTTTCCTTTCCTACACAAGAAGAGATTTGACTTTTACGCCTTGAAGCATGCCCAGTTGCCCTGTCAGTGCTCCGACCTCATCCGTGGTAGCCTCGATGATAACCCCGATGACATTCACGCCTTTTTCGCGGAAAGGAAGCCCCATACGGCCTACTATTATTTCTCCATGTTCACTAAGGGTCTGGTTTACCTTAGGAGCAGACTTATATCTGTCCTTAATGGTTATACCAATAATTCCCATACGCTTATCCATCAAAAATGCTCCGCAATGATCGAAGTAAAGAAGCAGCTTGCAGCTTCCGGAGCTTGCCGGGGAAACCCCTGCAGGAAGTCAGGACGAACCCTATTCCTCGGTAATTTGCCGGTAAGAAAGACCTGGTTGCTTCAAAACGAAACAACCTACGATTATTACGTCGACCCTTGGCTCAGACATCTCCTTACCTCAGGCAGACGATTTCAATTATTTATTAGAGTTTCAGCTCAATGCCCTTTTCTTTCAAAGCGCTAAGCTTACTGCCACGATCGTAGTAATGGGTATGCAGAAGATGATGGGATTCATGTCCGCAGGGGCCGTCATGCAGGTAACCGTTTTTGTGATCGTAGATTTTAACGATCATGGGGTTTTCCTGAGACTTTCTGTATTTGTAGATTTTCTTGTTGGCATCAGCTGCATAAACTGAGTTCTGACGTCTGGCTACAAAATCCAGAACCTCCGCTGCCGCTTCTTTGGCAATGTTAACACCCAGAACAGCGTAACCGGCCACAGCACCGGCTGCCTTGATGAAACTGCGTCTGCTTAATTTCATACCAGTTTCTCCTTATGCCTTTACTTTACGGGCTCTAAAACGCTTATTGATCTGAGCCACAGTAGATCTGAACAGGGAAGCCCTGATTTCAGGATCAAGAGGCTGTCCACCGCCATTTACGCAACCACCGGGACAGGTCATGATCTCGATGAAATGGTAGGGGGACTTGCCAGTGCGAACTTCGTCGCAGAGTTTGGCCGCATTGTCCAAGCCACTGGCAACCGCTACCTTAACAGTACCGAAATTGGGAACATCGATATCTGCAGTTTTAATACCTTCGTGAGCACGAACAACTTTGATGCTGGGGTATTCAAGTTTGGTACCGGAAAGAGCCTCGTAAGCAAGTCTCAAAGCCGCTTCCATAACACCACCGCTGTTTCCGAAAATAGTTGCAGCACCGGTAGATTCACCAAGTACAGGATCTGCATCTTCATCGGGCAGGCTGTTGAAATCAATACCTGCAGCCTTGATCATGTATGCCAGTTCGCGAGTGTTGATAGTGGCATCAATGTCACGATCAAATCCGCTGTCATTTAGCTCATCACGAACACCTTCATATTTCTTGGCAATACAAGGCATAATAGAGACAGTGTAAATTTTCTTACCGTCAGTTCCTGTCTCTTTTGCACCGTATGTCTTTGCCAAAGGCCCCAGCATTGCGATGGGAGACTTGCATGTTGACAGATGAGGAATAAGATCAGGGTAAAAAGTTTCAGTAAATTTGATCCACCCCGGACAACAGGATGTGAACTGAGGCAAAGGCAGAGTTCCTTCCTTACCCTGATCCTTCACTCGGTTGATCAGTTCAGTTCCTTCTTCCATAATGGTAAGGTCGGCAGCAAACTCAGTATCCCAGATATGGTCGAATCCAAGCTTGCGCAATGCAGCATGCATTTTTCCGCCAACGTATGTGCCGGTGGCAGCACCGAAACATTCACCCAATCCATAACGCACAGCCGGAGCCGGCATGGATACGACAATGGTATTCGGGTCCTTGAGTTTTTCGGTGAGCTCTTCAACAAAAGAGACACCTTCATAAACAGCACCGAAAGGACAGTTAACCAGACACTGCCCACAGTTCATGCATGCGACAGGATCAACAATGCGGTGAGTGCCATCATCATTAATTGACTGAATAGCACCGCTTGCACAGTATTCTTCACATGCACCGCAGCCTTCACATTTGGACTCGTCAACCCGGACAAACCTGACAGTGTCAGGATCAACTCCAACAGGAGGAGCGTATTGACTATATTCAACACCCTCCATTCGTTTGGAATTTTCATTCACAGCAGGCTGGATAGCAGCAATCCCGGCTGGCGGAGATTTTGGCGTACATCCTGACATGCGTAGCCTCCTTCGTTAAAATTTGTTGACAAAATGTCGAACAGCACAGACACATAAATAAAAAAAGTAACACTGAAGACGTACTAATACACTTCTATTATACATGTCAATTACTCATCTAAAACATGAATACTTCAGAGCAACATAAATAGACTGATTATGCAGTTTTCAGAGGGAAGTTACATAGCCCACTAATAATTTTATGAAAAATATAAAATCATAATAGAAACAAAGACGAACTATCAGTCCTGCAATAAACTGCATAAGCTCTCAAGTGTGAAACTTATGGAGAAAAGTACCCAAAAATGAATACCGACCATAAGAATCAAGCCATCTTTATTAAATACCGACAAGGCTCTCCGCCTTTGATGGATTAAAACCAAAAATTAAAGATTGGTGATTTTATGATTGTGTTGTGCCCGACATAGCCTTAAACACTTTGTAAGGAGTTGTAGGTTATGAGAAAAATGCTAGTGATAACCCGTGATGGAAACAAATCGGAAGAAATCGGCGACTTAATTGATCAGATTGATGAAATTCTTACCGAAACATCCACTGAGACATCCAGTCTGGAAAACAGCCGAGATGACCGTGAGGTGGATACCCTTTTTGTAGATGTGGAATCACTGCAGAAAAAGAATAAATCCATGACCAAGGCACTCGAAGGACTATGGAAGCACTACCCATCAGCATCCATCGTAGTCATGGCTGACGAAGAACAAACAAAAGTCGCCGTTGACGCGGTTAAAGCCGGGGCATTTGATTATCTCACCCACCCTATTGAAAAAGAAGAACTCGGACTGGTCATGGAAAAAGTCCGAGAATCTGACGTGCTGCAATCAGAACTGGACTATCTCAGAGGTCAATTCTGGAATGAGGATTCACTGGAATACGTGGACACACGCAGCAAAGCCATGCGTGATGTTTTTTCCAAAATCCGTCAGGTGGCGGGAACACGTACAACAGTTCTGCTTACCGGTGAAACCGGAACCGGAAAGAGCCTGATCGCAAAACTCATTCATGCCCACAGCAACCGCAAGAACATGCCCTTCATCAGTGTCCACTGCGGAGCCATTCCTGATACTCTTGTAGAAAGCGAACTCTTCGGACATGAGAAAGGATCATTTACCGGAGCCATCCGCCGCAAACTCGGGAAGTTCGAACTGGCTCATGAAGGCACTATCTTTCTGGATGAAATCGGGACTGTAAGCCAGTCTGTGCAGGTAAAACTTCTTAATGTTATTCAGGAACGTATCATCCAACGAGTTGGCGGTGAAAACGACTTAACAGTTGATGTCCGCATCATTGCAGCAACTAATGAAGACATGGGCCAACTCTGCGAAGACGGCAAATTTCGAAAAGACCTGTTTTACAGGCTAAATGTTTTCCCTATTCGAATTCCCCCCTTAAGAGAAAGGCGTGAAGATATTCCCCGGCTTTCAGAAGGCTTCATCAGACAGTTTAACGGACTGTTGAACACCGAAATAAAAGGCATTCACCCTCAGGTTCTGGATACCCTCCTTGAGTACGACTGGCCTGGAAACGTCCGTGAACTAGAGAACGTTATCGAGAGAGCCTGCATCCTTGAAACAACTGACATCCTGCAGCCCGACAGCTTTCCCCCAGACCTCCTTGATACACAGGGAGAAGTGGTCACGTCTCCGGTCAAAACAAACCTGCCCCTCAAAGAGGCCCGGCAGATAACTATTGACCGATTTGAAAAACAATACCTCTCCAGTCTGCTTGAACAATGCAGCGGGATCATCAAGACAACTGCAGAAAAAGCGGACATAACAACACGTCAATTGAATAAATTGATGAACCGCCATGGCTTAAAACGAAGTGACTTCAAAAAAAGGAAATAATAATTCCTAGACCGCCCACTACAGGAACTATTAATTCCTATACTCATTTAAACACCTGTAATTAAGCATTTATTTATCCTAAAAGCAAAACTTAAACTTGTCATAGACAGGTCGGGTTTTGCTTTTTTTATACTCGATAGAGATCAATAAGAACTTTTAATTCCTACCCATATTCACCTATTCGATAATTATCCCATAAATTAAGCATGTTAACTCTTTGGCATCAGTTATGCTTATGTCGCTCAACTGAAAAATAGTCGAGAGGAAATATGAAGAACTCATCCACACCAGAGCAAAACCCTAGGGCCACCATCAGAGGAATGGTCCTTCCTGCACAATGGAATGCCCGCTTTGAAGTTACCGGCATTCTTGTTGCGTGCAGGGATGAAAGAGAGCTGCGCGTGGAAAATTTGGAATGCTTCCCTGCATTACGAAGTCTTTCTCAGCAAGAAGCTATTTTTACTGGTTTCATTCATAAGAAGGACGGTGTGGAATCCATTACACTGGAAAGTTTCACACCGATTGGCTTTATAGAGGACTAAGGGTTTTGAAAGTGCAGAATGGATAATACAATTATCTGCTGCACCCACCATCCAACAAATCGCAATAACTGCAAAAAAGGGTTGTAGAGCGATGACTGCGCAAAACGAAAATCCATCTGTCAAAACACAGGAAATTGAAATTTCTTCGTGGATCACACCGGATGATGTTGAAAAGATTCTGAGCATGATTGCCGCTAGCGGACTATTTTCACCTTCCGAAATGGTTTCTGCCGAATCCCTGGCATGGGATAGTGCTTATGGAGACGGAAATGGTCCAGACACTTTTCTCAAAGCAATTGTAAATGATAATGGACAAGAAACCATTGTCGGCTTTATTTGCTTCGGACCTATTCCCAATTGGCCGAGCAACTATGAGCTATATGCACTTGCAGTCGAGCCGGAATTTCAACGCATGGGAATAGGCTCTGCCCTTATATCCGCGATGAATCAAATTGTTTACAGCGATGGCGGCAACAGGATTTATCTTGAAACCAAAACAGACCGTGCTTTTGAAACCGCGCGCCATTTTTGTGAGGCAAACGACTTTATACACGAGAACAGGTATATAAAGCAGTTTATTCCTGAAAACGGAGCCATGGTATACCGCTGTGACCTGCAGGCCGGGAATATGGAAGACCTGAACCAATAATCACGGAAATAGTTATGGCAACCGAAATCTATCAAGACACTCTATATGGACAGATTCTGCCCGCAGGCTGGGATAATGAAACCGTATCTGAACTGGCTTTACTTGTGGACGGAGAAGAAGAATTCATCCTTGAAAAAAATGAATTCAGTAAAATTCTTACAAACTATGTAGACAGATGGATAACAGTCCAGGGTCTGATTACTGAAACCGATGATGAAATCAGCATCAAAGTTCAAAGCTATACTCTTGAAGACGAAATGAACTACGGAGATGACGATGCATGGTAGCAATTGTGGTTATCCACAAATTAAATTTCACCCCATACTTGAAAAAAGTGTTTCTTCCATGCTTAACTCGGTGTTGAACAACTCTTCAAACACGACTTAAGGATTTGAACATGACAGCTCACAAGCAACCGAAAATGATCATCGGGTGGCGGGAATGGGTCTCGCTGCCCGATTTTTGTGTTCCGGGAATTAAAGCAAAAATCGACTCAGGTGCTGCGACTTCGGCAATTCATGCATTTGACATTGAACCGTTTGATAAGGCAGAAGGCCGCTTCGTCAGATTCAATATTCATCCTCTTCAGGGAAGACACGATATTGTAATCCCATGTGAAGCTAAACTTATTGACCGGCGTATGGTAAAAAATTCAGGAGGCAAATCTCAAAAAAGATTTGTCATTGAAACCACCCTGAATATCGCAGGGTTCCATTGGACCATTGACTTAACCCTGACCAACCGGGATCAAATGAAGTTTCGTATGTTGCTGGGCAGGTCAGCAATGCGAGGCAGACTAATTATTGACCCGCATCTTTCTTATCAAGCAGGCAAACATCATTCATCAACCTTTTACCCACCACTTTTAAAATGAAAATAGCAATTCTTTCCAGAAAAGCCTCCCTCTACTCCACTAACAGCCTGGTGGAAGCAGGTAAGGCAGCAGGGCACGAAATCTGTGTAATCAACCCTCTCCGCTGCTATATGAATATAGCCTCACACCACCCCAGTATCCACTACAAAGGTGAAGACCTCTCGGGAATTGATGCAGTCATCCCGAGAATAGGTGCTTCAATCACCTTTTACGGAACCGCGGTTGTCCGCCAGTTCGAAATGATGGGTGTGTACTGCCTTAACGAATCCGTAGCGATCACACGCTCAAGGGACAAATTACGCTCCATGCAGCTTTTATCCCGTAAAGGGATTGGTCTGCCGGTCACAGGTTTTGCCAACTCGACCAAATTTACCGACGACCTTATCAAAATGGTCGGAGGTGCTCCGCTGGTAGTTAAACTTCTGGAAGGGACTCAGGGAATTGGAGTTGTTCTGGCTGAAAACAATCAGGCAGCAAAAAGTGTTATCGAAGCTTTTCAGGGAGTAAAGGCCAACATCCTCGTTCAGGAATACATCAAAGACGCCAAAGGCCGTGATATCCGCTGCCTTGTCATCGGTGGTAAAGTTGTTGCTTCCATGCAGCGTCAGGCCCCCCCTGGTGAATTCAGATCCAACCTGCACCGGGGCGGCTCTGCTTCCACCGTTAAAATCACACCGGAAGAACGCTCCACTGCCGTAAGAGCTGCCAAAATTATGGGCCTCAACGTCTGCGGCGTTGACCTGCTTCGGACCAACCATGGTCCTGTCGTCATGGAGGTCAACTCATCTCCGGGACTGGAAGGAATTGAGCAGGTTACCGGTAAAGACCTTTCCGGTAAAATTATTGAATTTATTGAGAAGAACGCTCAGCCGGGCAGAAACAAAACTCGCGGAAAGGGGTAGTAATGACGAATAAAGTCATTGAATTATCCGATGTATCAAAATCATTTGACGGGGACATGGCTGTTAAAAGCCTGTCCCTGTCTGTTGAAGATGGTGAATTTCTGACCCTTCTGGGTCCGTCCGGCTGCGGGAAAACCACTGTTTTACGTCTTATCGGTGGTTTTGAATCGTGGGATGATGGTTTGATTCAGATCGATGGTAAATCAATGGATGGTGTTGAGCCGGAATCTCGTCCGGTCAACACTGTATTTCAAAGCTACGCCCTGTTTCCTCACATGAGCGTGTACGAGAATATTGCATTCGGCCTCAAAATAGCAGGAACAAGCAGTGCAGACATAGCTGACGAGGTACATAAAGCCCTCAGGCTCGTGCGGCTTGAAAACATGGGACAGCGCATGCCCGGAGAACTTTCCGGAGGGCAGCAGCAGCGTGTTGCCATTGCCCGCGCCATAGTAAACAAGCCTCGGGTACTTCTTCTGGATGAGCCCATGTCCGCCCTTGATTACCGCCTGCGCAAAGAGATGCAGAAGGAACTGAAGGAACTTCAGAAAACCCTCGGGATCACCTTCATACTGGTCACTCATGATCAGGAGGAAGCCTTCACCATGTCCGACAGGGTTGTTGTGATGAACAAAGGACATATTGAGCAGATCGGAACTCCAAGAGAAATCTATGAAGACCCGAACAGCCTTTATGTTGCCCGCTTTGTCGGCGAGATCAACATCCTTGACGGAGTCATCACCGAGAAAAGGGATTCCGGGTTCAAGGCGGAAGTTGAAGGAGTTCCGGTTATTGTCAAATCAAACCGGGCTTTCTCGATTGGTGACAGGGTACACGTTCTGCTAAGGCCTGAGGATTTCAGGGTTGAAGTTATGCAGGAAGTTAAGGAAGACCCTGAACTTGCAGAAAAATTCTCCAAGGCCCTGCTTACCGGCAGAGTTGAAAACACGTACTACAAGGGTGCTACCTACGATTTGGACATAACCCTCGATGATGGAAAGAAAATACTGGTTTCTGAATTCTTTGATGAGGATGCTGAAACCCTGTACTTCCACACCGGGGATCGTGTTGCTGTAGGATGGTTTGAAGGCTGGGAGGTAGTGTTGCCTCATGAAGGATAAGCGCCTCTTCAAACGTTTTATCATTGGGGGAGTTCTCGGCTGGATAACATTGTTCGGCATTGTTCCGACCATTATGTTATTGGGAGTAAGTTTCATGAGCCGTCACCCTGACGACCTTATATCTCCCGTATTTTCACTGGATAGCTACTTCCGCCTTTTTGAACCGGCACTGGGAACCATGTTGGCCCAATCACTGCTGATGGCCGGAACAGCTACTGCGCTCTGTCTGCTCGTAGGTTATCCATTTGCCTACATTGCAGCCCGGGCCGGGAAGTCAAAATCAAGGCTGATGCTCCTGCTGGTGATGATCCCGTTCTGGACCAATACACTTATCAGGACTTACGCCATGGTTGCTGTCCTTAAGGCAGACGGCATCGTGAACAAGACTCTTATGTTTCTAGGTGTTATCGATGCGCCTATTAAAATCATGTACACCCAGAGTGCTGTATTCATAGGTCTTGTATACACCCTGCTGCCGTTTATGATTCTGCCCCTTTATGCAGCCATTGAGAAACTAGACCATCGTCTTCTGGAATCTGCCCGGGATCTTGGGGCCGGTAAATGGACCACATTCAGAAAGATAACCGTTCCGCTTACCATGCCGGGAATTGTTTCAGGATGTATGCTGGTATTTTTACCTGCGCTTGGAATGTTTTATATTCCTGACATTCTTGGTGGGGCGCGGACAATGCTGCTGGGTAACTACATCCGTGACCAGTTTCTTACGGCAAGAGACCTGCCTATGGGATCCGCTGCATCAATTGCCATGACCCTGATTATGGGGCTCATGCTTGCTCTTTATTACCACAGCATGCGCCGATCCGGAAGGAAGCTCAAGATATGACCAGATTCATTAAATCTCTCTATATTGGACTGGTATACATATTCTTGTATCTTCCACTGGCAGTAATGGCTGTATATTCTTTCAATGCTTCGAAATACTCGCTTTCATGGAAAGGATTCACCCTTAAGTGGTATGGCAAACTGCTTGCCAACTCCACATTGATTGATGCGGCTCTTCGGTCAATGACCATTGCGATAATATCCGCCACAATTGCATGCCTGATAGGAACTTTTGCTGCTTTCATGCTGCACCAGTATCGTTTTAAAGGGCGCAAGGCTGTTTTCGGCAGTGTTTTCGTTATGATGATGTCCCCGGACATAGTAATCGGCATTTCTCTGCTGGTACTGTTTCTGGGAGCAGGTTTAACTTTAGGGTTCTGGACGCTTCTTTTGGGTCATGTAACTTTATGTGTCCCTTTTGTAACCGCCACGGTTTATTCACGCTTCAAAGGCTTTGACCGCACCGTTGTAGAAGCTGCTCGCGATCTGGGGGCTAGTGAATACCTGGTCTTTAAAAAAATTGTTGTGCCTATGGCTTTTCCGGGACTTATAGCCGGTTGGCTGCTGAGCTTCACGCTCTCCCTGGATGATGTCATCATAAGTTTTTTCACAACTGGGCCGACCTACGAAGTGTTGCCCCTGCGTATTTATTCAATGGTCCGTTTAGGCATCAAACCCGATGTCAACGCGCTGAGTGTGGTAATGATTGTGATAACCGTAGTTGCCGTTGTTTTATCCCGGCGGCTGCTTAAGGAGAGAACATAATGAAAAAAACTCTGCTGGCTCTAGCTATAATACTGCTTTATTCTGTGCCCTCTTTCGCTGCAGGAGGAGAACTCTATCTCTACATCTGGTCTGAATACATACCGGATGAGGTTGTTGACAACTTCAGTAAAGAGACCGGAATCAAGGTACACCTGTCCAACTATGACAGCAATGAAGCCATGTACACAAAGGTGAAACTTGCCGGACAGGGATACGACCTCATTGTTCCGTCCTCAGACTATGTGAGCCTGATGCGCCGTCAGGGGCTGCTGGTGGCTCTGGATAAAAACAAGCTGAGCAACTTTTCCAACCTTGCCCCCAAATTTATCAATCAGTCATTTGATCCTGATAACTTATACTCCATCCCTTACATGTGGGGATCAACCTCTATTGCAGTTAATACAGCTGCACTTGGTAATGACGCTGTTAATTCCATCGCCGATCTCTGGAAACCGGAGCTGAATGGCAAGCTGCTGCTGCCGAACGAGCCGCGTGAGGTATTCGCTCTTGCACTAAAACTGCTCGGATACCCTTTGAATGAAACAAACCCGGCTCATATTGAAGAAGCATACCAAAAGCTCAAAACACTGGTTCCGAGTGTTCGTGTTTTCGATTCTGATTCTCCCAAACAGGCTCTACTTGCCGGGGAAGTTGCTGTGGGAGTTGTTTTCAACGGAGAAGCATTCATTGCCAATCAGGAAAACCCCGATATCAAATATGTTTATCCTCCTGAAGGATACAACCTCTGGGTGGACTCCCTTTGCATTCCTAAAGGTGCAAAAAACATCGATGAAGCACACGCTTTCCTTAACTACCTGATGCGGCCTGATGTTGCCGCTGCTATTTCAACCGAAATGGGATACTCAACACCTAACGCCAAAGCTATGGAATTAATTCCGGAAAATGTACGAAAAAACAACATCGTGTACCCGTCTGAAGACACGATTGCACGTGGTGAATTTCAAGACTACTTGGGCGATTCCATGAAGCTCTATGACGAATACTGGGTAAAACTCAAAACTAACTAGACTATCAACCTGGATACCATCGTCCTCTACATTCAATGGACGGTGGTATCCAACACCTCCAATCCGCGCTAAGACCTTGCTGAGCCCCTCTTAAAAAGCTTCAGGGATAGGATTTCCACCCGCTCTCCCTGCAATCCTGGATTCAACAAACCTGATCCAGAATTGAAGAAAAAGTACGTAACGCTGCAGCCATTACAGTTACAAATACCTGCCAGAAAAGCGCATAATCCACATACTCCTCAAATATTCCTATCCGTAAGCTGGGATGGTGACACCCAACACATTCAGGCTGAGCCTATATCTTCTTAAACTGCTTCCGGGATAGGAGTGCCGCCCGCTCTCCCTGCAATTCTGGATTTCAACACACCGGCCCCCGGATTGAAGAAAAAGTAAGTAAGTAACGCTGCAGCCATTGCAGTTACAAATACCTGCCAGCCAAGCGGATCATCCACATACTCCTCAAATATTCCTATCACAGAATAATGCAGCAGATAAAAAGGATAGGTAACTTTTCCTACAACGCAATCCAGTAGAGAGGCCTGAAACACCCTGAAAATAAAGGGCTGGAGTATAAGAGCACCGAAAGGAAGGAAAAATGGTTCAACGGCGGAGTTGACTCCTCCTGCAATCATAACAAGAACAATCAAAAGAAAAAAAGCCAGGTAATCTACAGGCCGGGATGTTTTCGACAGGACTTTATAAAATCTGTAAGAAATAATGCCAAATCCGAACAGCCAGAAATCAGCCGGGAAAAAACGCAAAAACAGACTCTGCTCAGAAAGAGGACTCATTATAATGACGACTCTTAATAAAAGACTTCCCAGGCTCAGCATAAGCAGAGAGCCCCCTTTCAACCGCACTAGAAAAGGTGCCAAAGAATAAAAAATTACCTCAAGCGACAGCGACCATGCCTGCACCAGAAAAACGCAATTATATAAGCTGTGCGTATCCCCGGAGGACAAGTGAATGTTGCCGGCATTGGATATTCCAAGGCTGAAAAGCAGTTCCTGTCCGACAACACAAAACGAAGTCCATAAAACGATTAAAAATCCCGCCGGATTGCTGAGGACTTCCATCATGTTGCTGCGCGTTATAAGCGGATGGGCATCAAGGGTAAATAAAAGCAGCGCACTTACCCCTATCGCAAAAATGAACATGGGGTAAAGGGAAAGCAGTCTGCTTCGATAGAAGTTAAACGGAGATTCATTCCTTTCATTAAGAATCATGGCCATATAGAAGCCTGAGATAGCGAAAAAAGTAAGCACAGCCTCGTGCCCATCGACCATTGGCATTTCCGTCAACTCAAAATGAGAATTGCAGACAGCGATAGCAAGCAGTAATCTTATAATCCCCAAAACATACTCCCGGAATACCGTATTCTCCGCAACATCAGTCATGTCACTCTGACATCTTCAATGTCTGGATATAGTTATGCACTCCAGCTTGTTATCAACATATATGCCATCCAATAACCCCTTGGAATTTAAATACGGGAACAACATCACACCATAAAAACAAGAACTAAAAATTCCTCCTTTGAACAGAAAATAAAATATTTCAAGTAACTGCCTTATAGTTACTTAACTATTTATAGGAACTCAAAACTCTGTTTTTAAGGAAAAAGGGAACTGTAAATACCTGTTTCAATCATATACAGCACAACAAAAGTTATTCGTTGTAAAACACATTCAAATCCATTTTTAAAATACTCTAAATTAGTAACCACTTACGCACCTCCACTTCGATCTCATTTCTAGCCTCTAAAGCCTTCCATGTGGCATGAATTGTGTAAAATAGTGCGCAATTAAAGCTTTAAACCGCCATTAACAATCGACATGAATTTACACACCCAAAAAGCAGATGAGAGGTAAGCCAGTGGCCCCAAGCCCTAAAACACGCTCAAGTAAAGCAAAAAAGAATAGAACCAGAAAAAGCCTCAAGAACTCCCCGAGGGCCCGCCACTCTCCACCAGTTCAAGTTCAGCATGATACTATTGCAACAAGAATTATAGGTGAAAGATACAAAGCTTTTTTAGACAGACTCTTAACCGGAGAATCAGGCGACGGAGTTCAGCCTCTTTATGAAATCATGGAAGAATCGTATAATATTTTCGATTCTATTCTCAGTGAGATTACTCTGGACCCACCACTGGCATGCAAAAGAGGTTGTATTTATTGCTGTATAAATCAGGTTTCATTGACTGAACCAGAAGCATTATTTCTAGGATTTCACCTTCTTGAAACACGCACAGAAGATCAACTCGCAGACCTTAGACAGAAAACAAAAACTCTACTGACAGAGCTAAAAGGAAAAAGTCGACAGGAAATAGGTATGGAACGCCACCTTCACCCATGCCTCTTCATAGAAAATGGAACCTGTTCAATTTACGCAGCCCGTCCACTTGTATGCCGGGGCTGGAACTCTATAAATGCAGATATGTGCAGACACAGCAATCAGTCCGGAGATGCCATGGCTCCGATTGAAAACCAGCCTCTTCCCAGAATCGTGGCTGACAGTATTCAAATCGGTCTTTTAAATGCAGCAAAGGAGCTCAGACTCGAGACAGGTTACTTACTACTGCCCAGAGCTGTTCACTTGGTCCTTGAAGGCGGCAACGATACCGTTGTCGAGCTGACTGAAAACTGGCTTGAAGGAAAACCTTTTTTTGCCAAAGGCATAACCGTATAGATTGCTTTAACCATCAAAGCGCTTATTATTTTTGCAAGTACACAATACCAAAAAAGATCCCTATAGCCTTGATTCAATCTTATTGGTTTCAGCCGGCCTAAAGTCAGAAATCGGCTATCAGGTCAGGCAAAGACTCTGAGCATTAAAACTACACCAAGAAGATATACATCCCTGACATGTAAAAGCTGAAAACCAGCAAAACCTTAAACCCCCTCCTCTCAACAGCTGATCACAAAGTCTATTTAAGCAACGGAATTATGTAGCCCAAAACTCATTTTTCCGTTGTATAAACGTTATTTCGTTGTCATAAGTTTCCGGCCAAACAAATAACTCCAATATTTAGAGCACATTAATTAAATATATTTTTTTGCACAGATATTGCCTTATCAGAATTAAACAGCTCAAGCGCTATACAAAAACAGTCAATCAGCAACAGTTCTGATTAAGCGATAAATAGATACCCCATGAAGGAGTATGTGAAATGACCGGATCTTATGAAGTTACCAAAACTATTAAAGAGATAAATGACCGTATTAAAAAAGGGAAAGCAATAGTTGTAAATGCTGAAGAAATGGTCAGCATAGTACGTTCAAAGGGGAAGGTTGATGCTGCAAAGGAAATTGATGTAGTCACAACCGGCACCTTCTCTCCTATGTGCTCTTCAGGGATATTTTTCAATTTCGGGCAGGTTCCTCCGCCGATAAAAGCAGCTCATGTATGGCTCAACAATGTGCCCTGCCATGCAGGTCTGGCAGGAGTTGATGCCTATATAGGAGTAACCGAACCGTCCGAAGATGACCCGCTGAACCGAGTTCACCCGGGACGTTTCACATACGGCGGCGGACACGTGGTTGAAGATCTCATAGCGGGAAGACGAGTTCGCCTCAAAGCCAAAGGCTATGGAACAGATTGCTATCCTCGCAAGGACATTGAAAAAGATATCACTTTAAAGGATCTGCATAATGCAACAATGATAAATCCTCGCAATTGTTACCAGAACTACAACTGCGCTGTTAATTTGACCAGCAGAACTATCCACACATACATGGGGCCGCTTAAGCCGGACCTGCGTAACGCCAACTTTGCAACAGCAGGTCAGCTTTCCCCCCTGTTTAACGATCCATACCTGAAGACCATAGGCATCGGAACAAGGATTTTTCTTGCCGGAGCTAAAGGGTATGTAACAGGGGCAGGTACTCAACACGTAAAGAAACCCAAACGTAATGAACGCGGAATTCCGTTATCGCCGTCAGGCACTCTCATGCTCCAAAGCAGCAATGTATCAGAAATGGACCCGCGCTATTTTCGGGGATTAAGCTTTACTGGCTATGGATGCACTGCCTCTGTCGGAGTTGGAATTCCTATTCCGATTTTGAACGAAGAAATTGCATGGTTCACTGGAGTAAGCGATGCTGAAATACAGATGCCGGTCAAAGACTACGGACATGATTACCCCAACGGAATAAATAAAACTATAACTCATGTAACTCTTGAAGAGCTCAAATCAGGGTCGATTAATATAAATGGGAAAGATATCCCTACTGTCCCTATTACCAGCCATGTAATTTCATTGGAAATAGCAGACAAACTGAAAGACTGGATTGAAAAAGGAGAATTTCTTCTTTCAGAACCTGTCGAAAAAATTGAATCTGAATAAAAAAAGCATATATTTTAAAACAAAATAAGCAAACCAATCCTATAAAGTCCACAGTTATAGAAGACTACACCACGTACACATGGAAATAGAGTTATGACAAAAGACCAAATAAGCATAATTCAAAAACAATTAAACAAATACTTTATAGATAGATATGTAGAAAAAGACCAAGCAGACATTTCCATTATGGTAGATAACTATTGTTTCTACTCTTATTGCAGCGCACATGAAATCATCATTGTGCTGAAACATAAAAATCAGGTTGATATATAATCAAGTAAAAATACGGTTCCGAATACAAACGGAACCGTATTTTATTATGCAAAGCTGAATCTGATAATGGAGTACTACATGCTGTAACGACAATAGATCACGTCTGCCCGCATTAAATTTTCAAGGTTAGAGATATCGGCAAAATATACGCCGATTAATGCCTGCCTTATATCTACTTAGATTAGATTGATCAGCATCAAAATTATCGGCAGATATTTATACTCAAAAAATTGCAGAGTTACCTTCGTTCATTCTGACTAACACTTTCAAGCTCTGAACTCAGTTTGAAAGAACACTTTGGACACTGGCCGCGCAAAGACCAAACAATGACAAGACAAATGTAATCCATACCAACTGGTCACTCCCTTTAGCTTCAAACTAACTAAAATCCGCTTTGATATCAGAAACAAAATAACTGGTTTCAGGCAATTAAGGAAACTACATGTCTCTCTTTGTATCCACTCTCCTCAATCCGATATTTCCCATCTGTGCAGTCATGCTTGTAGGCATTTTTTTTGCCAAGTCTGAACTATTTGATGCTGTGAATGCGCGCGCAATCAATAAATTTGTGTTTTACGTAGCCATGCCTGCCTTGCTCTTCGGATTGCTAACCAATACCGATTTCAGCAGCATGAATATGCGCCTACCTCTCCTTTATTTCATTTGTGAAGTCATAGTTTTTATCTCAGCTTCACTAATATCCCTTAATTTTCTTAAACGAAGCCTACCAGAATCATTACTTCTCGCCATGGCTGCATGCTTTGTGAACCACGCTTTTTTTATTCTCCCGATTGCAAGTATTTTATATGGAAAAAATGCCGCAGATTTAATTACACTAATCATTGTCAACGATACGATTATTCTTTTCGGGGGCATGACCGTTACCATGGAGCTAATTCACAATCGTCAGGAAAGTTATCTCAATACAGCGCGAAAACTATTTACCAACCCGGTCATCATAGCCATCTGTATGGGTTGTCTTGTCAACTTTTTACATATTGATCTACCCAAAGGATTTCACACTTACACCGATTTTGTAGGTAAGGCAGCGGCACCGGCTTCCATGTTCGCGCTCGGAATCATTATCGCTGCAAATATCAGGAGACGTATAGACATCTGCGCTTTATCCATAACATTTTTAAAACTGTGCCTGTTCCCGATTTTAATATGCTCCGCTGTAATCTGGCTTAACCTTCCTGAAGGGATATCAAAAGACACACTGACACTGACCAGCGCAGGTCCCTGCGGAGCCATGCCCTTTGTCCTCGCGGTCCAATATCGCATAAATCCCGACAGTATCGGTCTGGCTATTGTATATTCCACCCTGCTCTCCATGCTTACACTGGCCCTTGCCAGTTAACAGACTAAATAAGGAAAAGAGCTATACAGACAGCTCCAATCAACAATCTTACCCGTATTGAATGCAAAAGATATCCCTCAACCACGACCATCTGCCAGAACCTGAAGCATTGCTGCAGCATATTTACATTTTGAATTCCTTACGTGTACTCTTTGGTCATGTTTCACAGCAAAGCCCTGCCTGTTTACTGACGACTTCAAGTACGTGTGATATTTTGAATGTACTATCCATGTTCTTGAAGTAAATTGCATTCAACTATGATTACGCAGATCGAATTGATCATCTTTATTTTAACGCATTAACCAGTTAGTCACGGAAGCAAGCCAGATTCTGCCGCAAAGACTGTAATCAGTAATAATGCTTGGCATTATGTAGAAACGACTGCTTCGCATATTCTCTCGTACTCAAATAAGAAAACAACCAAACGCATAGCTTAGCCCTTATCATAGCCAAGTTGCACAAAAAGAAAGACTGTCCTGATTACGGACAGCCTTTGCTGTATCATCCAGCTCCCCACTGAAAAAAATCTCTGCTTCTCTTTTACCGACTCAGAATTTTAAGTTTTCCCGATCAATTTACAACGTAATTTCGTTGGTAGACTTTAAAATACCGTTGCCGAAACGAAATAACGTTGCAGATAAAATCCCTCTTCTATAATTTACTCTATTATTTCAGAATAATAGAGACATTAAAACTTATGGCATGTCCTTTGCCTTAACTGGCTTAACAAAGAATCAACTTCCAAGTTTGTTTAAGTAGCAGCTCCCTTGTTTGCACTATTTAAATCATATCCGGAAAAGAAACAGCCATTGAGGAATGTAGAAATGGGAAAAGAGCAACACTCTCATGGACATGATCACAGCCACGGGCACCATCATAACCATATTGACTTTACCGACTATAAAAATGCGGTCAAAGAATACCGTCAGTCCTTTGCCAGCAAAAAAGATGTAATGGAGCAGGCCCCAGATCCCGCTGTGAGGGATATGGTTAAATATATGGATGAACAAGGGGTGGAAAACTGTTTCGATCGTTTCGACAAACAGAAACCGCACTGTACCTTCGGCCTTGCAGGAGTCTGTTGCAAAATATGCTCTCTTGGACCCTGCAAAATAACAGAACGTTCTCCCAGGGGAACCTGCGGAGCTGATGCCGATCTAATTGTAGCGCGCAATCTGGTCCGGTCCGCAGCTGGCGGGGTTGCAGCTCATGGTGCCCGTGCACGTGAAATTATCCTTACTCTGAAAAAAGCGGCACAGGGAGATATAAATCTTCCTATTGAAGGCAAAAACAAAGTGAAAGCTGTTGCAGACATGTTCGGTCTGGATATTAAAAACAGCACTATCGAAGAACTGGCAGATCAAATTGCAGATATTCTTCTGGAAGATTTAAGCCGTGCCGTTCCGGGCCCCCATAAGACTCTCGAAGCTTTTGCCACTTACGAGCGAAAAAGGGTTTGGGAGGATCTCGACCTGACACCTATAGGGGCTTATCACGAAGTATTTGAGGCACTGCACCAGACAACAGTCGGCACACAGGGAGACTGGCGTAAAGCCATGAACCAGTTCATGCGCCTTGGTATCGCATTCTCAATGAACAGTGTTGTGGGTGGTTCTGTTGCAAGTGATTGTCTGTACGGAGTACCGCAAAGGACAAAAGTAAAAGCCAATCTGGGAGCACTTAAAACGGACACAATAAACATTGCCGTTCATGGGCACGCCCCGCAAATGGCAATGGAAGTAATAAAGACTGCCCGCAGTGAAAAGTTTACTGAAATGGCTGAAGAAGCAGGCGCTTCAGGGATACAATTCTACGGTATATGCTGTTCCGGCCTATCCTCCCTCTACAGGCTCGGGGGAGTCATCCCACTATCCAATGCCAACGGATCTGAACTTGTTCTGGCAACAGGCGCGCTTGATCTCTGGCTGGCCGATATTCAGGAGGTCTTTCCCGGCATCATGGATGTCGCCAACTGTTATAAGACTGTAGTTGTTACCACCAACGAGTCGAACCGTCTGCCCGGAGCAGAACATATCGGGTATAAACGGGACCTTTCCGACCTCGATAAACTCCCCGAACTGGCTGAACGCATTGTTACCCGTGCTATAGAAAGCTTCAAAAATCGCCGCGATATAAAAAGGCATATTCCTGAGCATGAAATCGAGGCGGAAGTAGGTTTTAATCTGGAAACCCTCAAAGAACGTTATGGCTCACTTTCGACTATTGCCTCGGCATTGATTGAAGGAAATATCAAGGGAATCATCAACCTTGCAGGATGCACAAACACCAGAATCGTCTTTGAAAAAGCCATCGTCGATATCGTTGATATCCTTCTGAAAAACAACGTGCTGGTTTTCACCAACGGCTGTGCATCATTCCCGATGGCCAAGCTGGGATACTGCTCCAGCAAAGGGCAGGAAAAGTGCGGCGAAAAGCTCCTCAAATTCCTTGGCCCCAAAATGCCGCCGGTATGGCATTTTGGGGAATGTATTGATAACGCCCATTCAGTTGCAGTGTTTAGAGAAATAGCAAAATATACCGGCCGTCATTTAAAAGACCTTCCCTTTGCCGAGGTGACCCCGGAATGGTCCAACGAGAAAGGAGTAGGTGCAGCCCTTGCCTATCGCATGCTCGGTTTCAACTCCTACCACTGCGTTCATGCCCCTGTTCACGGTTCTCGAAAAGTCGAAGAATTCCTTTATAGCGGCACAAAGGAATTAATCGGCTCCTGCATGAATGTTGATCCCGATCCTGAAAAAGTAGCCGCAATGATCCTCAGGGACTTTGAAGAAGCCAGATCCAACGTCTGCTGGCGGTCATAGTCCAGTCTGCAACATTGTTTGCCTGTATCCTCGATGGCCTGCACAGCCGACTCCGGTTTTCCGACATTATCAAGCCGGAGCCGACTGTGCAGCCACACGGATAACTCTCGGACCAAACTCATAATGATTGGGGTAACAAATGCGGTTCAGATCTGCCTCGGTTCAATTCAGATTCTCCAAACTGTGCAAAGAAGAATTCAGCAAAGAATTTTACCGCCCGGGAATTATATCCCAGGCTCGCATTATATGGGGTTCAATTGGTGGAGGGCTGCTTCTGTGGTTACTCGCGATACTTTCCGGCAAAACGGGAATCGCTGTTCTCTACCCCCCTCTTGCAGCAACATGTTTTATTAACACAACCTGTGTTTTCTTACGTGTAGCACGACCAAAATCAGTGATCGTAGGCCACACGGTTGCTTCAATCTGCGGTCTGGCAGGAGTATTTATAGGAAACCACCTCAATCCGGGCCCTGAATTCATTCTTCCTTTGAAACTCGGAGTTTCAGTAATGCTGGCGGCCGTATTTATGCAAATTTTCGATGCCGACCACCCACCTGCAGCCGCTACTGCAGCAATACCGGCATTACTCCCGCTCCCCATGCCATGGCTCCTTCTCCCATTACACATGGCATGGGGGGCAACAATATGTGTAATTTTTGCGTTTATATGGAACAGGATCTGGTTTGAATTCCCTGCCAGAGACATCGACAACAACCGGAAATACGCAGGACTGTACATGGAAAAAGCTCAAGTTTTCGGGCTAGCAACCTGCGTGTTCAGCTGCATAATCATGTGTTTTCAATTTGTGTCTCCAGTAGTTAGAATTGCGGGGCTGTGCGGCATGACTGCCGGAAACGTAATCCTTGGGACACATCACTTCAAAATATCATCCCAATTCAATTAAAAGGAGGGATTGTCATTAGAAATTAATAAAGGGCAGGGAATGGATTCTCGGATGTTTGTAACCAGAGATATACCTACCAACCTCAAAAGAATATCCCCATACCCTGCCCCTTTAACCGATTGTGTTGCCATTTCTATTGTCAGTCGGAATAATTATGTTTAGAATTTCAGGTATGGCTGACGAAAAAACTTTTCACTTCAGAAATGAGAATATACAATCCCTTCTGCTGGAGATGGGCCAGCAAAGGTCCACAAATTCCCTTTTCACTCTCATCGTAAACAGACTCGCACAATTTCCAAATATCTCCCTTGCCAGAATATGGCTTATTAAAGACGGAGACATCTGCAGCTCCTGCCCCTTGAAAGAGGAATGCCTGAATCAGGAGAAATGCCTGCATCTGGTTGCCAGTGCAGGACAATCCGTTTCAGACGAAACTCTTGACTGGAGCAGGGTTGACGGTGATCACCGGCGATTCCCCCTCGGAGCAAGAAAGGTTGGTCATATTGCCGCCACAGGAACACCGGTAATAGTTAAATCAATTACCCTGGACTCCAAGTGGATACTTCATCAGGATTGGGCAAAAAGGGAAGGCATTAACGGATTTGCAGGACAGCCTATGGCTTATCATGGTGAAACTATGGGAGTTCTTGCTGTCTTTACCAAAAGTGAAGTTGCCCAGCACGCACTGGACATACTCAATATTATTTCCAACCATGCAGCCGCCGCAGTTGTTAATGCACGAGCTTTCGAAAAGATAAAAGAACTGACCAGACGCCTTGAAGCTGAAAACAACTATCTGCGCGAAGAACTGCTTAATTCCACTTCCTTTGGCGGGTTTATCGGTCAAAGTGCCCCGCTTCAAAAAATCATCCAGCAGATTGATTTGGTCGCCTCTACTGATGCGAGCGTGTTGATACTTGGTGAATCCGGAACAGGTAAAGAACTGGTTGCCCGGGAACTCCACCAGCGAAGTACCCGTAAATGCAGCCCCATGATCAAAGTCAACTGCGCATCCATCCCCAAGGAATTATTCTCAAGCGAATTTTTTGGACACATTAAAGGTGCATTTTCCGGAGCTGTTTCCAACAGGGTTGGCAAATTCGGTGCTGCTCATAAGGGAACACTGTTTCTTGATGAAATAGGAGAAATTCCTCTTGAGCAACAGGCTCACCTGCTCAGGATTCTGCAGGAAGGCGAATATGAACGCGTTGGTGAAGAAAAAACGCGTAAGGTCGATGTAAGAATTATCGCGGCGACCAACAAGGATTTAAAAACGGAAGTAGAAAATGGCCGTTTCAGGGAAGATCTTTATTTTAGACTAAATGTTTTTCCTATTGATGTTCCGCCGTTAAGAGACAGGAAAAAAGACATTGAACTTTTGGCAAATCATTTTCTGAAACAATTTCTCACAGAAATCAAACGCCCGTTGTTTCAGTTCACAGAGGCACAATTACAAAAACTGGTACAGTATTCATGGCCCGGCAATGTCAGAGAATTGCAAAACATTGTTGAAAGGTTTGCAATAACCTCAAGCTCTGACCCCAAGGGGCTGGATTTCTTTAACTGTCTCAGAGCGGAAAACTCAGCGACAGAAAATTCAGACATCCAACTCAATGAACAGGTGCTAACTGAGCAGGAAATAGTTCTGCTGCAAAAAAAGAATATTGAAAGAGCTCTAGAACTTTGCCGGGGCAAAATTTACGGAACTGATGGCGCTGCGAAACTGCTGGGCCTGAAACCTACAACGCTGTCTACGCGTATAAAAAAAATGAATATTAATTATAGATAATAAATTACAGCATGTTGTCCTGTTTAATCTTGTCGATAGATTTAGTCAGCACACCTTAGCTATGATCCAGATCCAACTCAGTTTATAAACTTTTGACCCATTCCTTGTACCGGTACAATAAATAAGACTCGAATGCATAGTTCCAGCCGGCTATATTAATTTAAACATCATTGAATAATTAAGAAAAAAAAACTTAAAATTTAAATCGGATTTCGAAATTAAAACCAAAGTGCAACCAAACTGAATTTACTTTTTTGGTCGTATGAAAGGTAAGCTTGATGATGGGCAAAATCTAAAAAAGAAAAAGGGGTCTAGACTATTCGTCTAAACCCCTGTACTTGCAGGTGGTAGGCCACAAAGGACTTGAACCTTTAACCAACGGATTAAGAGTCCGCTGCTCTACCAATTGAGCTAGTGACCCGCGTCGTGTGAAGAAGGGTTTAGATATCTTCCACTTGGATGTCAACAACATTTTTTATATTTTTTACTTAAAAGGCACTTTAATGCGCTTGAAGTTATTTTTATTAGTTTTTTTGAGTTTTCTTTTTGCAACCGGTGCTATTCAACCACAAATGGCTCTCAGTGCTCAAAACAAGAACCCCAACATCTCTACTAATTGGGAAATTTTCCGTTTGAGTCCTGAGGATCAGGATACAGTAAATATTCAAAGCGATGTATTGGCCGCTTTAATCCTTGAAACAAAGAACGGCTGGTACACATATTCACATAATCCTGGTAAAATGGGTCAACCAACCAGACTCAAGGCTAAGATAATGCCCGGCAACATTTTTCTTACCCCCCTCTACCTGCCGGGAAAATCAAAGGACGATCCTTTTAATAAAGGCAGCAGGATCGACACGTACTCTGACCCGACACCTATACTCATACCTATTCCAACCCAAACCAAAAGTTTTACCATTAATACCGAGCTCTCATTACTCATGTGCTCAGACTCGGCCTGCCTGCCCTTCAAAGAAAAACTCAACTTTGTCGGCATGGGAATTGTGCTCGATAAACTTCCAGAAGCAAATAAACAGAACTGGTGGGAAACCTTTGTTAAATCACGCGCAAACTCTGATAAGGGTAAAATTTCACTCAAAAATATAGCTTTGAAACCTGAAGCAAAGCTCGATAAAGATGCTCCTGCGACTCTGAAATCATCGAAAACTCTGACAGATGCCCCTTCCCCGGCATCTGAAGATAAGCAGGCGGACCCTGTTGATGATGATTCAGGTTTTGACTTTAAAAAACTCACCCCGCAGTCATTCACTCCCGGTCTGGAGGTCACAGACCTTACAACAGCAATACTGTTCGGACTGCTGGCCGGATTTCTTTTAAACTTCATGCCCTGTGTGCTTCCGGTAATCAGCCTTAAACTTTCTACGTTGATGGCCGGAGCAAAACATGACAGCTCTGCCGAGCAGAAAAAGAACTTTCGCGAACACAATGTCTTTTTCGCACTGGGCATCCTGCTCTATTTCGGAATACTAAGCGCAATACTTGGAGCAACTGGTATGGCCTGGGGACAGATTTTCCAGAAGCCACCGGTAATCATTGCCCTAACAGGAATTGTCTTTGCCCTTAGTCTTAGCCTGTTTGGTCTTTTCAACCTTCCTGTGGTGGACCTGAAAATAGACAGCGAGGCAGGAAGTCCCCGCAAGCAGGCACTCTTCACCGGGGTTCTTGCCACTTTGCTTGCAACCCCATGCAGCGGTCCTTTTCTCGGCGGCGTACTTGGCTGGGCTATGGTCCAAAAACATTATGTTATCGGTTCGGTTTTCTTAAGCGTTGGTGCCGGAATGGCCCTGCCATACATACTCATGGCTGTTTTCCCGGCACTTGCTACTCGATTTCCAAAACCCGGTGCATGGACCATCTGGATTGAAAAAGCTGCCGGTTTTTTCCTTGCAGGGACCTGCATATATCTGCTCAGCATTCTCCCGGAAAATATGTTCATCCCGGCAATGATTTTTATGTGGTTCACTGCAGTAGCAGCTTGGATGTGGGGGCTTGCCGGAAGCAGTGATAGTAAAAGGAGCATGTATACGCTCCGCATAACAGCCCTGGCTCTATGTCTTGCACTAGGTTACTGGGCCTCCACTCCGCCGGAGCGTTCAGCTCACTGGGTGAACTTTGAACAGAATGATTTCAGCGAAAGATTCGGCAGGGAAGCAATGCTTGTTGAATTTACAGCTGACTGGTGCCCCTCCTGTAAAGTGCTTGAACAAACCACCCTGACTCCATCCAACCTGAATAGATGGCAGGAAAAATATGGATTAACATTCATAAAGGTGGACCTTACTTCTCCGGATAAGGATGCTGACAACTTCCTCAGAGCCCTCGGGAGTCGGTCCATTCCTCTTGCTGCCATATTCAGACCTGGTGAAGAAGCAGGTTCACCAACTGTTATCCGTGACCTTTATACTACCGGACAGATGGATGAAGCTCTTGAGCAGACATTAAAATAAATCTTACAGCCTTTCCTTGTTTTGTTATTGACTACAAAGTTCACCTTAAATAAACAAATGAACACCAATTTCAAAACTGGAGCAAGACTATGCACAAGAGCCTTATGAATCACGGAATGTTCAGTTGGAATGAATTGTTAACTACTGACCTTGAATCTGCAAAGGAATTTTACGGCAAACTCTTCGGGTGGACTTTCGTAGAAGAAAAAACCATCTACGGAGATACCTACCTGCTGGCATTCAATGGGGATGAAATGGCAGGTGGCATGATGCTAAAGCCGGACTGCACTCCTGCTGAAGTTAAAGGTTGCTGGGATCCATACGTAACAGTAGACGATGTTGATGCCTCGGTAAAACAGGTCGAAGAACTAGGCGGTACAGTTGTGCTTACTCCTACAGAAATCAAGAATGTAGGAAGATTTAGTGTTATTCAGGACCGTCAGGGTATTTACCTGAACATCATATCCTACTTTCCGAAAGATCAGTCTTAAACTTCAGCCCCATGCCCTGATTTATAAATAAAAATTAACGGGGAGGCACAAAACCTCCCCGAAATAACCTTCCCCCTTTACGACAGCCGCTCAGTCCGTTATCTACTGATTCAACGATCACACACACTAATGATAACTTTAAAAATATAGGGGAAGCCCATGCTCAACTTCCAGATTTTCATTCCCACCCGCATAATTTTCGGTCCGGGCAAAATTTCTGAACTGGCAACAGCACCACTGCCTAAAGGTAAAAAGGCAATGATTGTAATAGGCGAATCAGGTGCAATGATCAAAAATGGATACCTTGATAAAGTTCAGGCAGGTCTTGCAAAGCAGGATGTATCCACCGTGGTGTTTGATAAAATATCTCCAAACCCCAAATCAGATCAGGTGGATGAAGCAGCCAGGATTGCCAGAGAAAAAGAAATAGATTTCATCGTTGCCCTTGGCGGCGGTTCCACGATTGACGCCGCAAAAGCAATTGCACTGCTCACTACAAACGTCGGCCGTTGCTGGGACTACATCCAGTCAGGTTCCGGCGGCGGAGTAAATCCCGAGAATCCTGCTGCTCCCCTCATAGCAATTCCGACAACTGCCGGAACCGGCACTGAAGCGGACCAATGGGCAGTAATAAACAAATCAGACGGAAACGAAAAAATAAGTCTAGGCAACGACTCCACTTTTCCTGCAATCTCCATCGTTGATCCCGAGCTGATGGTCAGCGTTCCACCCCGCATGACAGCTTACACCGGAATTGATGCCTTTTTCCACGCAGTTGAAACCTTTATTTCAACAGAACACCAGCCAATCAGCGATATGCTTGCGCTTGAAGCAGTTCACCTGATCAGCAACTATCTGCCCATGGCTATTGCTGAAGGCGAAAATATTGAGGCACGTACAGTCATGGCATGGTCAAGTACAGCTGCCGGAATGTGCGAAACTCTTTCTCGTTGTATTTCCCAGCATTCCCTTGAGCATGCACTGAGTGCTAAATACCCTGAACTTCCTCATGGACTTGGCCTTGCAAAGCTCTCTGTACCTTACTTCAAAAGATTGATCCCTGCTGCTCCTGAAAGATTTGAAGATCTTGCCATGGCTATGGGATACGACACGCAGGCTTTTGACGAAAACATGCGTGCAACAGTCTTTCTTGAAGGTCTTCGCGCCCTGCTTGAACGCGCCGGCTTTGAAGATGAATCACTCAAGAATTACGGTGCCAAAGATGAAGATGTGCCCGAGCTGGTAGAAATTGCCAAGTCAACAATGGGCAAACTCTTTGACTTTACTCCTGCGGAAATGACCGACGAAGACCTCGAGTGCATCATATCCGAAGCAATTGCAGGTTAAAGTCAATATTGTAACTTGGCAAACATGATAATTTTGCTTAGTATTCAGGCTGTTGGATAGGTGGAGTGAATGGCTGAAAAGAGCAGAAATATAGTTCAATGCCCTTTTTGTGACAGCAATCGTCTTTATTTCAGACGAGGGCTAGTTGCTGATGTGCTGATATCGCTACTGACCCCGGTCAGATCCTACACCTGTGGCTCGTGCAGCCGCAGCTTTCGAAAATACGGAAATTACTTTACCAGCAAGCAGGCTCTGATTCACATCTTCAGCCTGCTTGCAGTTACTGCTTTCATCAATCCCAGCCTTCTTCTTCCTGAAAGCTGGCTTCTCCAGGAAGACAAACCAGCCCCGGTTAAGCAGGCTCTCGTCGAACCCAAAGCGGAACAGCTCAGGGCAGAGGATGATATCCCATTGCTTAGCATGGCTATTGCCAATGCAACCAACAGTTCATTTGTTATCGACAATGGAACCATCTCCATTATCGAAAACACAGCTGTTAATGCTACTCCTGCTGAAAACAGCACCGCTGCGGTTAATGCGTCAATTCAGACAATCATGGCTTTCAACAGCACGGAAGTGAGCAACGCTACCTCTACCGATGTAAAGGGTGTAGAGCAGAATGCAGCTTCCACAGAGACTTCAGAGAACCACGCTCTTCAAGGAGGTAAACTGAAGTCCATATACTTTAAGGCTGTTAACGGGAAAACCAGAATTGAACTGGATCTTGGCGGGGCTCCGCTTTCATACACTTCCTTTTTCCTTCGCGATCCTGACCGTCTGGTCGTAGATATCCATGGAAACTGGGAATATTATGGTCCAACCACTCTGCGTCCGGAAAATCCTATATTCTCCAGATTCAGAATTGGCATCTACGATGATAAAATCAGGATGGTAATGGACCTCAAAGGACAGACCCCCGCTCCGAAGATTATCAAAACCGAAACCGGGCTAAATATTGATGTGAAGTAGCAACTTAAGAATCTTATCAAGTATTCATAAACAAGAGGTCCGTAATATCTACAGATATTACGGACCTCTTTTATTGTAATATGGGCAATGGCACCAAAGGCTACCAGCTGTTTCTTACACGTACTCCCTTGGAAGACATATAATCTTTCAACTCGGGGATAGTGTACTCTCCATAGTGGACAATGGAAGCAATTAGAGCAGCTGTTGCTCGGCCTTCAGTTACAGCGTCAACCATGTGCTGAGGATGTCCGGCCCCACCGGAAGCAATTACAGGAATAGTCACACTCTCTGCAATCAGCTTGGTGAGTTCAAGGTCATATCCGTTTTTAACCCCATCTGCGTCGATGGAGTTAAGGCAGATTTCACCTGCTCCGAGAGCTTCGCCGGTCTTAGCCCATTCAAGAGCATCAATGCCCATGAACTTGCGGCCGCCGTTGATAACTATTTCAAACCCGGAAGGAATGTCCTCGGACTTTTCAACACGTTTTACGTCCATACCGAGAACGATACACTGCGAACCGAATGCAGCCGCACCTTCGCTGATAATATCAGGGTTCTTGACCGCACCGGAGTTAACGGAAACCTTTTCAGCACCGGCAAGAAGAACATCTCGCATATCCTTAACGGAGTTAATGCCTCCACCAACAGAAAATGGAATGAATATTTCAGATGCTACACGCTCAACTACGTCGAGGAAAATACCGCGTCCTTCGGCTGAAGCAGTAATATCGTAGAATACGATTTCGTCCGCACCCTGCTCGTAGTAAACCTTGGCAGTCTCTACGGGATCACCGATATCCACGTTATCCTTGAACTTGATACCTTTGGTGAGGACTCCGTTCCTTACGTCGAGGCAAGGGATAATTCTCTTACTAAGCATCGGAAACCTCCTTGCAGTATTCATAGAAATTGGAAATCAGCTTCAGACCGGGGTTACCACTCTTTTCGGGGTGGAACTGTACTGCCCAAAGCCCTTCACGGCCATGCAGGGAACAGAAAGGACGACCATAGGTGGTTTCACCTATTATGTATTTATCTTCAGGAGCGGGATAATAACTGTGGACAAAATAAAAATGTGCTTCAGGATCAATGTCTTTAAAAAGAACGCAGTCCTGTTTAAGCTCAATCTGGTTCCAGCCCATGTGCGGGACACGGATGGGAACACCTTCATAATCAACCCATGAAGGATTGAAAAGGCGACATTCGCCGGGGATAACAGACAGTGCCTTGGTGTCATTCTCTTCACTGTAATCAAGCAGAATCTGACAGCCTACACAGATGCCGAGAAGCGGCTTTTTCTGCTGAACAAGATCTTTGAGAAGTTCATCCAGGCCACCGGATGTCAGTTCATCCATTGCCTGCCCGGCAGCTCCTACCCCCGGAAAAATAATTCCGGTGGCATTAGCCAGTTTTTCCTTGTCCGAAGTAATTTCATTGGGAATTCCCAGCTTGTTCAGAGCACGCTGAACACTGGTCTGGTTTCCGGCCTTGTAATCAAGAATAGCCAGCATGAGAGGGGCCCCCTTAAAGTTTTAGATGCTTATATTGAACCGCAGAATCAAGTATCTGATATGAGGGATATATTTCCGGAAAGATAAGAAAGTCTTCCCGAAGAACGGCTGCCAAAACAGCAGGGTAAAAAACGGTTCTGTCCTATAAATAGGGGCTAGTCAAAAAATGGATGGAAAACAAGAAAAAATATGAAGATAGGAATATATTTTTACTTTGCCATGATGCGCAGATAGAGATCGCCCTTGAAAGGACCAAGCTTACGCCCCTGTCCTTTCAATCTTATGGGCCTGCCTATGACAAAATCTCTCGGGAGGGTTATTTCAAGCGTTTTGCTTTTTTTACGGACACCCTGCTGTATCGTAATGCGTACAGTTCTACCGGGATGAAGGGCTGATGCAGGAAAATAAACAGTCTGCTCATCATCCATCTGGCCTTTCATCCACGACTTTATTCCCTCAGTAAACCCGGATGAAACATCAACTGAAGCAGTCTTGTCCCCCCAGCTTAAATTGACTTTGCGGTCCTGAACCGGAGCGGAAGGTTTCTGAAAGGGTCTGTCCTTGCTTATCTGGCTGTAAATATCTTCAAATACCTGCCGGGCGAAAGGATCATTCAAAATATCCTTAAGGACATCCTCTTCCTTTTGGAAAAAATAACGGCTTTGCTGGGCCCGGTCGGAATTTGCCCGATGATCAGCTCGGGCTTTGGATTGCTGCTGCTGGTAAGCCTTTGCTCCGTGAGAAGCCGTTTTACGCTCAGCCTGAGACTTGAATGTACTTTTCTGACGTGTATATGAAGACTTCCCGGCTGTAGACTTTGCACCACTGTTCGAGGCAACGTTTTTAAGGAAAACGTATGCCTCGTTCAGTTCGCGAAACTTCTTGGCGGCATCAGGGCTGGGGTTCAGGTCCGGGTGCATGCTGAATGCAAGTTTACGGAAAGAACGCTTGATATCTTCCTCTGTAGCGTCGGGCCCGACCTTTAAAATACTCTGTGCCTGTCTGGTATTCATAGCAGTCTATTCGTCAGTAATAAGTGCGTTAGGTGCAACATCGGGATCATGCTGACGCAAGCCCTCTGCTTTGATATATTCCTTGCCCTGCTCAACAAATTTATCATGTCCGGCTTTCGGATTAACACCCGGACAGTAGTCCTGAATCATTTCCCAGCTCATCTCGTCAATAAGATTGCCACGGAAAAACGGCCAGGCCCTGCATATATCCGGGCGTCCGGGATGAACGCCACACCCTTCATTAAAAAAGACACAGTAACCGTCTTCACGTGACTGAAGCCGAATTTTACCGTTGATGGTTTCACTGTACTTTTCCACCATTTCTTCCTCGGTCAAACCGAGAAACTCCGCCAGTCGCTGCCTGTCTTTCGCGGTCATGATAATACCGCCTTCTCCCTGACAGCAATGGCCGCACATACGGCACTCAAAAGCCTGATCCATTTATTATCTGCCTGCTAAATTTTTATGATCAACCATGAGACATCTGTCTTCAATCACTTCAACACCTTTTTCGGAAAGCAATTCCCTCGCTTCAGGGTTAAAGATTCCGGACTGCATCCAGAAAACTCTGGGCAGTGTTTGCAACTGAAGACACTCACGAGCGTGGTCTGCACAAAACTGAGAAGCCCTGAACACGTCAACAACATCGACAGGTTCAGGAATATCAAGAATGGTTTTATATGTTTCAAGTCCCCAGACATTCTCCCTTTTAGGATGAACAGGGATGACTTTGAATCCTGCATCGATCAAATAGCGACCAACCCTATCCACAGGACGTCCGGGCTTATCAACTGCGCCGATTACAGCAATAACCTTGACCTCATCAAGAAGTGCAGCTAATTTTTTTTCGTCTAAAAGCAACATTAGTATTATCCTCGGGCAGCTAAATGTTTGTGCATGCTACAGTAAAGCCCGTTTACTTGCAAAAGTTCTCTTTCAGTCCGGCAAATTTTTAAGGACTGCATCCCTCCGCTTTGAAAATACGTAGTATTATTCTTGAACCCACCTGTTAAGGAGTATATCAAAATGTCTGATATGAATACAAATATTGTTGTACCCCGTTCTGAACTCGAAGCCCGCTGGGCGAAATGCCGACGCTTCCTTCCGCAGGTTGCGCCCCAGGCCGGAGGCATGCTCTGTTTTTCGCGTTTGCAGATTTATTATCTCTCGGGCTCGTTTGTCAACGGGGCCGTTTGGCTTCCCCTTGAAGGAGAACCGGTACTTTTTGTACGTAAATCCTTTGGTCGCGCGAAAATAGAAAGCAGCATCAAAAATATCGTACGTTTCAAGTCATTCAAAGACCTTGCACCACTGGCAAAGGAAGCAGGACAACCTTTAAGCGAGGTAATGGGAGCCGAAACCGCAGGGCTGACCTGGCAACTGGGCGAGATGCTCACCTCCCGCATGTCCGAATACAAGTTCGTTCCCGGAGACAAGGTACTTGCTCAGGCAAGATCCGTTAAGTCGGAATGGGAACTCGAGATAATGCGTGAAGCAGGTGAACGCCACAACTCCGCACTGGTTGACGTACTCCCTGAAGTCCTTGAGCCCGGCATGACAGAGCTGGAAATATCCAAATATATCTGGAACGTATTTTTCGAGTACGGGCACGAAGGGCACATGCGCATGCAGTCCTTTGGCGCAGAAATTTTCCTTGGGCACATCTCTGCAGGGGACTCAGGCAACTATCCCAGCTCTTTTGACGGCCCGCTAGGCCTGCGCGGGGTTCATCCCGTATCACCCTACATGGGCAGCGGAGCAAAAATATGGGAAAAAAACGGACTTCTCTCAGTTGATGCGGGTTTTGTCATGGAAGGCTACCATACTGACAAGACACAGGTTTACTGGGGAGGCCCAAAATCGTCCATTCCCAAAGAAGTGATGGATGCACAACTCTTCTGTCAGGACATGCAGGATCTGGCAGCGGAAAACCTTAAACCCGGAACCATAGTCAGCGACATCTATAAAATGGTTGTTGCTGAAGCTGATAAGCGTGGTTTCAGTGAAGGTTTCATGGGCCTTGGTGATAACAAAGTAAACTTCATAGGCCATGGAATAGGACTAACTGTGGACGGTTTTCCTGCCATAGCCAAAGGTTTTGACCTGCCTATCGAGGAAGGAATGGTCTTTGCCATTGAACCAAAACACGGAATTCCCGGAGTAGGTATGGTAGGCGTTGAAAACACCTTTGAAGTAACCAAAGACGGTGCCAGATGCATTACCGGAAACAACTTCGATATAATCTGCGTTGAATAGTTCAACCAAAAAACAACCAAATAGAAAGGCTCAGGAAAATTTTCCTGAGCCTTTCTGTTTGGTTTATATTTCTCACACTCAGCCATCTTTTTATTATTTATATAATTTGATACATTGCTTCAAATATAAAATGAAGGAGAGGCCTTTATGCCGATATACAGCCATCTGCATAATCTAGTGAAAGATAAGTCAGACAGGGCCAGAGCTGCTCAAAATTTACTGACCCTAAAACAACAGTTGAAACAATCTGTGCCGGGAAAAGACTCGGAAGAAAATCTACTGCTCGCAACATGGAATATCCGTAATTTTGGTAGGCGTAACCCTTTCGGATGGGGAAACCGCCTTCCTGAATCGTGGTTTTACATTGCTGAAATAATATCTCGCTTCGACCTTGTGGCAGTACAGGAAGTCACAAGAATTGAAGAATGGGAAAAGGTTATGCGAATTCTGGGTAAACACTGGAATTACATTGCTACTGATGTTTCCCACCGGGATGCGGGAGGCAATGGAGAACGAATGGTTTTCGTTTATGACAGAAGAAAAGTGGACTTCAGAAATATAGCCGGGGAAATCGTCCTACCTCCATCCATGCTTATCAGCAAACATATCCTCGATAATGACGGAAACAAACTTGTCACAGGAGAACAGTTCGACAGAACACCCTTTATGGTTTCATTTCAGGCTGACTGGCTGAAATTGGACCTGTGCACAGTTCACATCCATTACGGATCAGATTCAAATGAGGATCTTAGTGAGCGCACAGAAGAAATAAGCGCAATTGCTAAATACCTTTCTAAAACAGCCGACAAAAAACTTAAAAAGGGTATCTCAACTATACTTCTTGGGGATTTCAACATTTTCGGTCTCGACCACCCCACCATGGATGCCCTGAAGAATAACAGTTTCGTTGTCCCTGACATTTTGAAAGAGATGACCACAACAGGAACAGGGAAACATTATGATCAGATAGCATTTAAGACCAGTTCAGAAACAGTTGAATACCTGGACGCTCCAGGAAATAGAAATGCCGGGGTAATAGACCTGTTCAGTTCGATTATGACTGATGAGCACTATTCTTTATATAAAGAAATTGTTCGGACAACGACGAGTTCAGGTAAAAAAGCTCACACGGAAGACAAACTGCTTAAAGCATATCAGGACTGGCGAACTTACCAATTGTCCGATCACTATCCCCTGTGGGTCAGGCTTAAAACCAATAACAGCCAAAACTACCTGAAACAAATGCTGACAAAACTTAAATCAAATTGAGGAGTCTACTTCAGTATTTCCTCAACCATATTCAGATAAGGATCAATACCGCATGATACTCCTTCCGGCCAGACAAAACGATTTCCACTGGACTGTTCCATAGTGGCTAAAATCATCTCAGCCAGTTTTTTAAAGTCAGCCGGATCATCAATAACCATATTTTCAGACAGAAAATAGCTGCTGCCGTTATCCCTTGAACTGATAACCGGAAGACCGCAGGCGAGAGCTTCCAGAACTGAATTTGAGCAGGCATCGTAAAAGGAAGGCAGCACAAATATATCCGATGATCCGTAAAAACTGGGCATATCTTCAACCCGTCCCATGAAACGAACCCTTTCGGAAACACCTAGTTCTTCGGCTAGTGCAATATACTTTGAAGGGTTGCGCCCCCCCGCCACGTGCAGATGATAACTGGGCGGTAAAATTGCAAGAGTGCGGATCAGAGACGAAACGCCTTTGAGCGCAAAATTCGTTGTTGCCGTTGAAATAATCACATCTTTATCAGAAAGCGATAATTTTGAACGTTCGGCATCTCTCTTGTCTTTTTTCAAAGGACTGAACAAAGATAGATCCGGCTTATTGTAAACCACATCAATTTCGCGTTCTGAAAGTTCCGGATGTGCTTCAATCATCCAGTCCCGAACTCGATGAGAAACACATACGATCCTGCAACCCGAACCCACCTGTCTGCGCTCAATGTATTTAATCAACAGGTTAACCAGCGCAGTTCTGCGGCGAAACATTTTCAATGTACGGGCAGCCCCTCTGCCCCATGCACGCCGCGATAGCTTCCAGAAGGGTTCAAGGGGCCCACCACCAACACGCAGTATATCCTGATTAAGTGATTTTCCAAGACTGATGCAGAGGTCATAATCACCTTTCCTGCGCAGTCGTTCAGCAGCAAGCACAAACCATAGCAGTTTTCCTGCCCGGCATAAGCCATAACGTCCGACCCTGAGCACATGAACACCGGCTGGAGCTTCCACTTCAGATCTGGAGCAGATAAAGTCCACCTGATATCCTGCCCCGGCAAGAGCTTCGCTTAAATTATATCCAAACCGCTCCACCCCGCCGTAGCGGCTGAACCGGGGCAGCATTATGGCTATCTTCTTCATATTAATTAAGGCCCATGGGCTGTAGGATTATCATATAGGTTGCATGGCGGATTTATACTCTTGCCCGCCTGTGCTTATGTTGATATTCGCATCTGATTCCCCGCTAAGAGACAGTAACACAGTGCACGGTATCGAGTGTGAAAAAACAGCACAGCGAAAAGCAACGGGCGGGGATGTTAGTCTGAAACAGTTAACTTGCCAAGAAAAACCACAGGTAAGGAGAAATAATGCCTTTTCTGACTCAACCGCTGGATATGCAGATATTCATTCTGGTCAACCAGATCTTCCGCAAACACTGGCTGGACATAGTCATGCCGCTGGTTTCATCAGCGACACTTCTCTGGGCTATAATCGCTATTGTCACCCTTCTTGGAGTATATAAAAAGGGTGCTAAATTCCTTATTATCATGCTGCTGGTTGTGGCCTCAATGGGGCTGGCCGATTTATCCACCAACATCCTTAAAAAAACTTTCGGAAGGGTTCGCCCCTTAAACTCGATAGCTCTTACCTACCACCATGAAGATAATAGATGGCAACGCCGCGCCCTTGATTTTGAACAGACTAAAGAGCGAGGCAACTCCTACCCTTCTGCCCATGCCTCGAACTCCATGGCTTTTGCGATAATGCTCATGATTTTCTTTCGCGTTATGCGCCCGTGGCTGCTCTTTCTGCCTCTGGTTGTAGGATACTCCCGGCTTTATCTGGGGAAACACTTCCCAACAGACGTGCTTGCAGGATGGGCGGTCGGGATTTGTGTAGCCATAACAGTCTGGATTATCTGGGAGTATGTATTACGAGACAAAGTTCCTAAACGATTCAGGCCATAACTTTAACCCCAAAAGAGTGAACCATGAATAAGGCCCTCATCTATTAAGATGAGGGCCTTTTACTATTCTTGCCGGAACTCAAGGGGTGAAAGAGCTCCGGCCAGTAAGGGAAGGAATGAATTCTTTAGATTCCCGGAACCGGAAACCTTGAGCAGAAAGATTCGATCTCTGTTCTGGTGGTGGCAGCCAGAGATTTATCTTCGGGATTTTTGAGGATTTGGACCATCCAGCCAGCCAGCTTAACCATATCGGCTTCTTTCATTCCGCGGGTGGTTGCTGCGGGAGTACCGATTCTGATTCCGCTGGGCTTGAGGGGTGGGTTGGGATCATCGGGGATGATCTGCTTGTTCGTGGTGATGGAAACTTCATCAAGGAGTTCCTCGGCAACCTTGCCGTTGATGCCGAAACTCTTCTCAGTATCCATAACCATCATGTGGTTGTCAGTTCCGCCGGTAACCAGGGATGCACCGGCTTTAACTAATTCTTCCGCCAGTATTGCGGCATTTGTGAGGACCTGTCTGCCGTATTCCTTGAATTCAGGCTGAGCGGCTTTCTTGAGAGTGACCGCAATTCCGGCAATGGTGTTCATGTGCGGTCCGCCCTGCAGTCCGGGGAAAACTGCCTTGTCGATTTTAGGGGCAAAATCCTTCTTGCAGAGAATCATGCCACCGCGCGGTCCGCGAAGGGATTTATGAGAGGTGGTTGTTACCACATCAAAACCGAAATCAAAGGGATTGCGGATGACGTCGGCAGCGATGAGACCGCCGTAGTGAGAAGCGTCAGTCATAGTGATTGCACCCACTTCATCAGCGATTTCCTTAAACTTTGCATAATCCAGATCACGGGGATAGGAGGTATACCCGCAAAGAATCATTTTAGGCTTGTTTTCAAGGGCTGTTTTGCGCAATTCATCGAAATCGATGGAACCGTCAACCGGATCGGTTTTGTAGCGGATAAAATTGAAAAGCTTACCCATAAAGGACACAGGAGCACCATGAGTAAGGTGACCGCCGTGAGAAAGATCCATGGCAAGAATTGTGTCACCGGGCTCAAGAAGACCGAGATAAACAGCCTGGTTCATGGGAGAACCGGACAGCGGCTGAACGTTGGCGTGTTCACAACGAAAGACCTGCTTTGCTCGTTCCCGGGCAATGTCTTCAATGGTGTCGGTAAATTCCTGACCGCCGTAGTAGCGTCTGCCGGGATACCCTTCGGAGTATTTGTTGGTAAAAACACTCCCTAAGGTGCAGAGAACTTCCGGGTAGGTGTAGTTTTCAGAAGGGATAAGTTCAATACCCACCTTCTGGCGGGATTCCTCGCCGGAAAGAGCATTGAAGATGTCTGAGTCATTTTTCTGAAGAAGATCACGATATTGCTGCATGGGCACTCCTTTAGATTGCACCTCTTGGAAGAGGAAAGGATGCACGTTCTGTTCAGAACGAGGCCCAGGCGAGCGGCTGGATAATAAATTCCGTGTTTCCCTGTGGTTAATTCCACATTACATCGCCAGTTACACGGAATGTGTATTCAAAAAGCAACTATTAATTAGCAACAGAATTAGATGCTGTAAACAATTTTTTAGCCCTGACCTAAGAATCAGGGCATAACAAGTTTGTAGCGGATACGTAAAACACCATCATCAAAGCCATGAGAAACCATCTTGAACTCACCGATTTCACTGGAATTATCCACATGCTCACCAATACACGGACAGGCATCAAAATCACCAATATTCACTACCCGTACACTTGTTACGCCATCTGGCAGCCTTGTGAGATTAAACCGTTCGTCTGCCTCTTCAAGACTGATCATCTGTTCAGTAACTTCAAGATTCGAAAAAATAGCTTCGTTAACAGAAGCTTCAATTTCAAGAGCCTCAGCATCACTTATGGCACGGTCAAATCTATAATCACACTTAGACTTCTTCTTATTGATATGCGCACTGAAACAACGATCACAATCGAACTTTCGAACCATAACCTGATTTAAAATATGCTCAGCTGAATGCATCTGCGGTTGATACTCTTTTGACATTAGGTCCATCCTTATAGGTATTAAGTTCTTCATCAGATCCGCTGTCAGGAATAATACTTTTCAAACCCGAATACAACTTTCTGTCAGCTACACAAAAATCGCGGCAGCTTTACAGCCACCGCGATCTCAAACAAGCTAAATCAATTTCAGGAATCAAATGCCGCCTAACTGAACTTACGCCTTACAAAACCTACTACCCCCAGCCCGCCAAGCATAATCAAGGCTGCACCGGGAATCGGTGTAGGTGCAACATTCGAGATGTTGGTTACAGTCATATCCTGAAGGTTAAGCTGAGTATACTTCCAGTTGTTGCTGGAACTGTAAGAGTACTCATGCATGTAGCCTATCTTGGTTCCAACAGTCAGATCTTCAAGGTCGGAACCCCAGTTGGTTAAATTGATTCCGGACATATCATTGGTTGCCAAAGCACTATACCAATCGTTTGATTCCTTCAGGTAATTGTTCTGAGAACCGGCATCACCACTGAGAACCCCAGCATAAAGAGTTGAAAAATAGCTATTATTCACATTCTTTATCTTGCCATTCTTGATAGTATAGCCAGTTCTGTCTGTATCAATTTCAAGAACATACTTAACATTGGCGCCTACACCAATATTAGCTGAACTTGCCAGTCCGGCTCCATCCTGTATACTTCCTACCGTACCCTCAAGGGTTACATAATAGGAAGAAGCCACGGCAAGGCCAGGGACTGCCAATAATATTACAAGCAGTGAAACTGCAAAAATCTTCTTCATAATGATTCTCCCGACCATTGAATTAATCTACCATTAAGATAATATCCCAAAAGATTGAGGTCAAGCCAAACTAAATATTAATAGTAAATATTACTAGTTTGTAATCCTCCAATCTGGAAAACTGAAGATCAAAGGATCTCGAAAGAGAGGAAAATTTACCCATTGATCAATCAGCATATTAAAATAACATATATTTTTTATGAGTTATAATTAAAAACTGTAATTAACAGCTTTAGATTCATCTCCAATCCACAGAATGAGCTGCTGCAATTCTCATGAATTCACTCAGGGCTGGAGAAAGCCACTTTTCCTTGTGATGCAAAAGCTGAATTTTAATCGGGTCAGAGTTTTCCCATTGTTCATGTTTAAGCAAGCCCTGTTCCAACTCCTTGCGGATAACAACCGTGGGAAGAAATGACACACCGATATTACAAAGAACGTATTGCTTGATGACCTCTACACTGCCAGTCTCGATTACGCTCTCAACTTTTATACCCCGGTCAGCCAGAAGTTGCTCAAATATATGACGGTAACTGCACCCCTGCTCTGTATAAAGAACCGAGTACCCGGACGATTCTACAAGTTTATCGGCAGGATACTCCCGAGGCATCACAATACTCATAGACTCAACACTCAACAGCGTATTCACAAGTTCCGGTTCATCAACATTTCTATCCAGCAATACAGCAACATCAAGATTTCCCTTCTTCAATTCCTGCCGCATAACCGGACAAATAATATTCTGCATTCTCACTTCAACTTTCGGATAAAGAGCCTTGTACCTTCGTAGAACAGGAGAAAGACGGTAAAGCATTGTTGATTCGGGTACTCCAATGCGCAATACACCTGAAGGTTCTGCAGATTCATGCTTCAGACGACAGACATCCTCATAACAGGCAATAAGAGTCAGTGCATGTTCATAGACCAACTCACCAAATGAATTGAGCCGGACACTTTTACCAAAACGATCAAATACGGGCTGACCGTAATATTCTTCAAGCACCTGAATATGTGATGTAATTGAGGACTGAGCATAGTTTAGGATTTGCGCGGCCCTTATAAAGCCTCCCTGCTCCACTATTGTCTTGAAAGTAATAAAATGACGTATTTCCATCTGCTATCTCTGTCACCGGGGGACTTATCTGTTTTACTGAATCATAATATCTGAAAATTCGGTTATGATGATATGTTTTTTCTGCTAGCTTCCAAGCAAAAGAATCCGGAGATAAGGCAATGAAAAATAAAAGAATAGGAACTCTTCAGCTAGCAGGTCTTCTAACAGGGGCTGTTCTGGGGTCAGGAATAATTCTTCTTCCTCCGCTAGCTCACGTCCGGGCCGGAGATTGGGCAATTTCATCGTGGATAGTGATCATGCTTATGGGGGCTGTTTTCGCATCCATATTCGCGCGAATGGCAATACTGTTTCCCGGCTCTGAAGGTGCTCCAATCGCAGTCCGCCAATCCTTTGGAAACCGTGCCGGGCAACTAGCATCCAACTACGTAATCTGTGCTGTTCTGTTCGGTCCGGCAGCAGTGCTCATGACAGCTTCTCTTTCCATTACACAAGCTTTTAATATAGACCAATCACATGCACCGGCCATTGCTGAGGGCTTACTTATTTTAAGTACATATCTGCTTCTTCGCAAAATTACCTTTGTCAGCAATCTGGCCCTGACAGCCAGCATAACAATTGCATTAATTCTGTTTTGTGGAAGCCTCCTGACAATCATTAAAATTCCGGTAAGCCCCCTTCCGACAGGTATTCCGGATATTCCTGACCTTGGAAGAACTCTTCTATTCCTGTTCTGGGCAATTATCGGCTGGGAAATAATTGGAAATTATTCAAAGGAAGTCATCAATCCGCAAAAGAGTATACCGCGAGCAACGACCATTGCAGTAATTGCAATAAGTACCGTCTATATTTCAACAAGTTGGGCCGTTGCAGCAGCGAACACAGCTTCCCAAGCCGGGACAATCTCAACTGTTCAGATTCTCACCCCGCTTTTCGCAAACTATGCCCCGACCATAATCATGCTTGTTACCTGCATTCTATGCATTTGTACTTTCCTCATGATCATAGGAGGCATATCGCGCCTGATAGCAACTCTGGCAGAGGAAGGGAAGCTTCCTGTCCTACTTGGAATAAGGAACTCAAACAACTCACCTGTTTCAGCCATTGGAGCATTATTTATCTTCCACACCTTTGATCTGACTCTTCTTAATTTTGAACTTTTAACCCTTGAACAACTTGTAGCTATCGCGAATGTTTTCTTTCTGGCTAACGCTCTGATTGCAGTCACTGCTTCCATGAAGATCTTCAAATCATTTACAGCCAAACTATTCGGAACAGTTCTATGTTGCTGCTTTTTTGCACTATTAGCTTTTTCAAATCCCTTGAACATTGGAATGCTGTTTTTGGTTACGTTATCAACTCTTCTCTGCAGGAAAAGCAAAACAGCTGCTCACTTAACAAAACAATCCTGAGGATTGCTGCCAAACTCCAAGTTGAAATATTTTATTAAATTCCAATTCATCTTTTCCTGCAAAAGTTTTATATTTTTGTAATAAGTCAGCCCTTTCTTCCAGAGAAAAAGCCGTTTCAACATAAAACATGGCTGACGGGGAATGATATTGAAAAAACACTATCTACTTATACTGTTGGCCTTTATCTGCTTTCTTTCTTTTTCAAATATAGGCACTGCGCACTCCAAGAAGATAGTAATCCTGAACAGCTATCATAGCAGTTATCCCTGGAGCACTGACTGTCTCAAAGGATTTAAGGAAAATATTAATCCCGAATATAAATTAATCCCATTTGAGCTGGACACAAAGCGAGTTCCTCCAGAGCAGTTCAAGGCGCGAGCGGATGAGGCTATGAAACTGATCTTGTTAGCGAAGCCAGACATTGTCATTGATATGGATGATAATGCTTTGAAATTCCTCGGTCAAAAAATAAGTGATGCCGGTATCCCTCAAGTTTTTATGGGAATCAATCAGAATCCACGGTTGTATTTTTCCAACAACAAAATTCCGCAGAACGTCACAGGAATTCTGGAAAGACCTTTGCTGAAAAGATCCCTCTCAGTATTGCAGAAAATAACCGGCCCAGGACGATACCTGCTGATGATGGATAACGGGTTGACATCACAGGCAATAATTGAAACATCCTTGCGGGGGCAGAACAAACTAAAATACGCATCATGTGAGCTGGATCTATTTACTACAGACAGTTTTTCGAACTGGCAGAAAAAAGTCCACAGTATTGATAAAAACAAATATAAGGGGATAATTATCTGTAATTATGCAGCGATGCATGACGAAGAAGGCAGGCACGCATCAATGAACTCGGTTTCATCATGGACAAGCCAAAACAGTAAAGTTCCCGTATTTGCTGTCTGGAAATACTCACTGGGAAAAGGAAAGGCAGCAGGAGGACTCGTGATGAGCGGATATAATCAAGGTCAATGCGCAGCGGAGATAGCTAACGGTATCCTGAGAGGAGGGAAAATACCTCCTGCCAAACTCCCCACTCAAGGAGTTCTAATGTACAGTCGTCATGAATTATCCCGCTGGCAGCTCAAACTTCCTTATGAGCTTCAATCCAAGGCTATCTTCATAGATTAGAAATAAAAAAGGCTCGGTCTTGCGACTGAGCCTTTCTGATGAAACATGATGGTTGCGGGGGCCGGATTTGAACCAACGACCTTCGGGTTATGAGCCCGACGAGCTACCAAGCTGCTCCACCCCGCGCCATGAAGAGCTGTTTCTACGTGCAAGAAAAACTAAAAGCAAGAACTTTTTTATATTATCAAAAATAAAAAAGGCTCGGTCTTGCGACTGAGCCTTTCTGATGAAACATGATGGTTGCGGGGGCCGGATTTGAACCAACGACCTTCGGGTTATGAGCCCGACGAGCTACCAAGCTGCTCCACCCCGCGTCATGAGGAGCTATTTCTACGTGCAAGAAGAACTAAAAGCAAGAACTTTTTTATATTGTCAAAAATAAAAAAGGCTCGGTCTTGCGACTGAGCCTTTCTGATGGAGCATGATGGTTGCGGGGGCCGGATTTGAACCAACGACCTTCGGGTTATGAGCCCGACGAGCTACCAAGCTGCTCCACCCCGCGTCATGAGGAGCTGTTTCTACGTGCAAGAAAAACTAAAAGCAAGAACTTTTTTATATTGTCAAAAATAAAAAAGGCTCGGTCTTACGACTGAGCCTTTCTGATGAAGCATGATGGTTGCGGGGGCCGGATTTGAACCAACGACCTTCGGGTTATGAGCCCGACGAGCTACCAGGCTGCTCCACCCCGCGCCATGAAGAGCTGTTTCTACGTGCAAGAAAAACTAAAAGCAAGAACTTTTTTACTTTATCAAAAATAAAAAAGGCTCGGTCTTGCGACTGAGCCTTTCTGATGAAGCATGGTGGTTGCGGGGGCCGGATTTGAACCAACGACCTTCGGGTTATGAGCCCGACGAGCTACCAAGCTGCTCCACCCCGCGTCACTGTGAGAGCATGTCTACATGCTCATCATCTGGCTGTCAACCGTATTTACAAGCACATTTAACTTATTTTAAATATTATGTATTTTCATAATGCTTTTCATTTGAAATACCGAACAAGTGCCCAGCGCAGTTCATCAAGCAACTGATTTTCAACATTCCATGAATGCCAGTAAAGAGTTACCGGGACCCTTGCTTCGGCACTGACTTCTACCAGTTCGCCAGCTTCGATCAACTTTTTCGCCTGCATTTCAGGAACCATTCCATAAACAAAGCCCCTACCGACAACATCTACAAATGATTCAGATGATGGAACATAAAAAACAGGATGATTAATCTCGCACTTCGGAAACATCTTTTTCAGCATCATGGACTGCGTTTCATCTTTACGATTAAAAACAGCAGCAGGAGCCTTATCAAGATTTTCATAAATAAATCCGGAACTGAACCACTTCTCATAAAACTGTGGAGTGCAAACGCACAGGTAATCAATTGTTGTAAGAAATTCACTCCGGCAGCTTTTAACTGCTCCCTTGTCAGTACCGATGCAACCTACTACTTCTCCATTTTTCAGCATTTCATAAGTCCGGTTCTCATCATCTACATACAAATCAAGCAATACCCTATGCTTGCTTATAAAACCTTCCAATGCATTTAGAAACCATGTTGCCAGACTATCTGCGTTAACGCCTACCGGCAGGCTGGTAAACTCCTCCGAATCTCCAAGCCCAAGAGATTCCTCCAGTTCATGCTCCATGAGCTGAACCTTGCGCAGGTGCCTGATCAGCTTGCGTCCAGCATCAGTCGGTTCCGGAGGCACCGACCGAACAACCAACACCTGACCGACCTGATCCTCAAGGTTACGTATACGCTGCGAAACTGCGGACTGGGTAAGATGCAACTTCCGAGCGGCTTTATCAAAACCACCCTCCTCTACCACTGCGGCAAGAGCTTCTAAAAATCTGTTATCAAGCATGCCTCATCATAAGTAATATTAATAAGAAATGAAAACATTTAATTTTACTTATTTCATCCGACTGCATACCCTGATCAAAACTTAACTGATGGAGCAAGAACATGTCTTTAGTTTTACCATACATGCAGGGGCTTGGAACCGGAGCCGGTCTGATTATTGCCATTGGAGCCCAGAATGCTTTTGTACTTTCACATAGCATCAGGAAAAATCATCATCTCAAGATATGTCTGGTCTGCGCCCTGTGTGACGCAGTGCTTATAACCTTTGGAGTCCTTGGAACAGGAGAATTGATTGCATCCAACCCAATGCTGCTTAAACCTGCTGCATGGGGAGGAGCTGCCTTTCTAACCTGGTATGGCATAGGGGCTTTCCGGTCAGCCATAAAGGGAGGAAGACTGAATGAAGAGGAAGTCAGCGAAACAAACCTGCGTTCGCTGATAGCGCTTACACTGGCTATTACACTCCTTAATCCCCATGTATATCTCGATACGGTTGTCATGGTTGGTTCCATTAGCGGCCAATATGCAGGCGATGGTCGCTACGCATTCGGGCTGGGAGCTATAACAGCCTCATTTCTTTGGTTCTATACTCTGGGATTCGGAGGTCAGGCTCTGGCTCCACTATTTAAAAAACCACGCACATGGCGCATTCTGGACACAATTATCGGCGTAACAATGTGGTCAATAGCATTTACTTTAGCGCAAAAGGGCATGAGTGCTTAATTATCTGAATAAATTCCTGAATCATCCAAACTCTATATATCCCCATTAACTAATACTTTACGAAAACATCTCTCAAATCCAAACTGCGAACGGGCCGACACTTCTGGAGGGTGTCGGCCCGTTCTTTAGGGTATGTTCCAGCAGGGAACAAATTTTCAAAATATAGAATCAACTCCAAAACATACCGGCTTAGAATCCTGCCAGCCTTCCTAGAGCTACCACCAGCATTCCAAAAAACATGGCAACAAAAACATTTCTGGTCATAAAAGTAACTGCAATAGTAACTATGCCTCCGGCAAAACCGATGACACCTTCATTAAAAAATCCCGGAGCAGCTAGGGAAATCAGAATTGTTCCTGGCAGAGCATTCAGAGCCCGTCCTATTCTACCTCCGGCTGGTAGGTATCCCGCCAGTAAAAGACCTCCGGACCTCATCAGATATGTCGCAAGAGACGCAAGGGCAATAACAATAAATGCGTTTTCAGAATCATATAGGTTCATTTGATTCCCCCTGCTTACAAGCCTCGCTGCTTATCCCGAAATTATCCTTGAGCGGCATAAATGCAGAACAGGCAGCTCCCGATATACCGCCCACGAGGATATACCATTTTCCAGGAACCAACTGTTCAGTCAAAACCGAGGCAGCGATTGCAATCAGCCATGGCAGGAGATCCTGCCTACCCTGCCAGAGTGAAACTGCCAGAGCAGTAAATACAGCAGTGAAAGCGAAATCAAGGGCAAAAATCCTAGGGTCAGGGATAATTCCGCCCAGATACATCCCGGCCATGGTTCCACAGCTCCAAACCAGCATAAGCAGCAATCCACCGCCTAGAAGATGGTAAACGTCACCTTCACCTTTGCGGACCGCGACCATTGTCATAGCCCAGTTCTCATCAGCTACAAAATGCATAATGCCGAGTCGTTTAAGAATCCCCTCCCCCGCAAACAGATCCTTAAGCGAAGCCCCGATCAGGATATAGCGCAGATTAACTACTGCCACAGCAATTACCATCTCCAGAACGGGCAAAGGTCCGTTCCACATATCAACCAGAACAAACTGAGCAGAACCTGCGAACATAAACACATTAAGAGCCATCATATCAGTCCAAGCAATAGACTTCTGAGCCGCCAGAACTCCAAGTACACTGCTATACGCGATAACACTTGGAAGAAGCGCAACGTTAGCCTTTGCTCCCCGAAAAAAGCCACTCATAAATTCCCCCTGAAACACAAATGCACTAGATTGAGAGTTCGATATAGGAAGATATTGCTGTCTTACAATAAATTTAACACTTAATGATATGTACAGATTGAAAAAGTTCAATGTGAACACATCAGGAAATGAATATCACAATTAACCAAGAAGACATGATGTCGATTTTGCCGTACGTGGCGGATACAGTTGGGCAATAAGAAAAAATACGGACAAAACACACAAAAATACTGAAACGGAGCATTTAAATGAACTTCCCGTTTCAGTATTTCCTGCTACAACTGCCAAGGCATGATCAATCTCGGCAGAATTAAAATTAGCTTAACAACTATAAATTGTCCTGATTAAACACAGACTTCAAGAACTGCGTAATATTCTCGTACAACTCGTCATGAATCTCCTGCCGGCTCTTTCTGTTCCCATCAATACAAACAAACTCAGCTCCTTCTTCCGCAAGAACATCTATCCCTCCCGGCTTGCATATCTGCATAAAGCTGAAATGTACTGCATCTGAAATTTCTCTGTAACTTACTGATTTAGAAAAATCTTTTTTTCTCGGCAACACATGAGTTGCAGGCGGAACATTTACATCCATACCAGCACCGACGACCAGAGATGGAACTGAAATTCCAAGTAATGATGAGTCAGTAAATGACTCAACAAAACCAGGGGCTATGGCTACAACAGCACCAAATCTCGCATCTTTAAAACTTCGACCTGATAGATTGAAAAAATTTTCATCCAACCCGGCAAAGGCGGGTTGGAAATACCGACATGAGTGATCATCACTTGTGTTGCAGAATTCAAGATAGCGACGCATATCAAGCCTTGCTCCGGCTAAAGCCAAGGCACTGTATCCTCCGAGGGAGTAACCGATTGCCACGATCCTGTTTTGATCAATATGATCCTTAAAATTTGATTTCAGCATTTCGTCCAATAAGAAACCGGCATCTACAGGTTGATCCCAGGCCCTGATTACAGATGAGGGATCGGCTTCCCCGCTTGTATATCCGGGATGGTTAGCTGCTGCGACTATTGCGCCACTCTCCGACAACCTTGCTGCAAGCCATGATAAATTGCGCCAATTACCGGAAGTACCGTGAAGCAAAATATAAAGAGGATATTCTCCTTTCAAAATTGCTCCGTTCAATACAGCCGTTCCTCCCTCAAAGACGGTATTTTCTGCAAATCGATCCTTTTTACCGGATTCGCTTGGATACCAAATATATGTTTTCAGAGTCCGGTCCCTTTGGGAATCTGTGTACACTCTTTCAGCCAGACCTACTTCAGCTTGAGCATTAGATGCTAACAGCACCATAATTAAAAGGCAGTTCCATATATTTTTCATTTCTGCTCCTTTATTAACAGTAACAATAACCAGCATTTAAAAAAACTACTCAATTAACATTTCAAAAACAACTAATATATCAGAGTAAGCGTTTAATCCTGTAGTTAGACTAAAAAAAAGACCTGCCATCGCAGGCAGGTCTTAGTAATGTATTTTGATGGAGCGTAATTTCAACACGCATCAGGAAAAACTTTACTTCAATAATTTACGAACCTCGTCACCGGACTTTGCAGACAGCGCTCTTGCTGCCAATTCACGGCAGGCATCCATATTGACCGTACGAACGGCTTCCTTCACATCAGGAATAGAAGGACCATTCATACTGAGTTCGTCCAGTCCAAGACCAAGCAGCAAAGCGGAAGCTTTGGCATTACCAGCCAGTTCTCCGCACATCCCGACCTCAATACCGGCCTTTTTAGCCGCATCACAGGTCATGGAAATCATACGCAGAACAGCAGGATTAAGGCTGTCGCAAAGCTTGGAAACAGAAGCATTGCCCCGGTCCGCGGCCATTACATACTGGGTGAGATCATTAGTTCCAATACTGAAAAAATCGCAGATAGCCGCGAGCTTATCAGCCACTGCCACTGCAGAAGGAACCTCAATCATGATACCGGTCTTGATTTTTCCGGCAATACTTACACCTTCGGAAACGAGCTCTTTGCGGGCATCATCCTGAAATTTAAGCACACCTTCCAGCTCCTCCACATCGGAAATCATGGGAAACATGATCCAGATATTTTCCTGTGTTGCAGCACGCAGCAGTGCCCGGAGCTGGGTCTTGAAAAGATCGGGACGGGCCATGCAAAAACGCACCCCGCGTTCACCCAGAAAAGGATTTTCTTCACTTGGGGTATCCAGATACTTGACCGGCTTATCACCACCAATATCCAAGGTGCGGATAATAACCGGATTTCCCTTCATGGCTCTGGCTGCTTCAACGTATGCGTCAAACTGTTCATTCTCGTCCGGAGCCTGATCACGGTCCTGAAACAGGAACTCGGTGCGAAAAAGTCCAACACCTTCAGCGCCGTACTCCATCACCCGCGGAGCATCTGCCGGAACACCTATGTTCCCCATTACCATTATCTGAACACCATCTTTCGTTACAGCAGGAGCAGCCCCCTTGACTTTGGCTGCTTCACGCTCAGCAAGCCATGCATTCCGCTTCCCGGAAAGCTCTACCTGAATAGCCTGATCAGGGGAAATCCAGACCTTACCCTCAAATCCATCAAGGGCAATGGTGCTGCCATTGGCGATCTGCTGTGCAGCATCACCTACGCCGATAACCGCAGGAATCCCCATGGAACGGGAAAGAATAGCCGCATGGGATGTAACTCCACCGACTTCAGTGATAACAGCAAGCACTTTGTCCAGATCAAGCCCTGCAACATCAGACGGGGACAGATCATGAGCTATAATGACAGCTTCATCCTCAAGGACAATCCCGTGATCTTCCTCACCGCAAAGAATGCGCAGTACCCTTCCGCCGCAATCCATTACATCAGCTGCACGGGCTTTCATGTAAGCATCATCAATATTCCGGTAACCTTCAGCCAGGGCATTCATGACATCAAGCCATGCAGCCTCGGCGTTTACCTTCTGCCCTTCTATTTCAGCTACAGCCTTATCACGCATGTCACGGTCACCAAGAATAAGTCCGTGCACTTCAAAAATTGCAGCGTTGGCCTTGCCGGCAGTCTTTTCTGTTTCTTTCTGCAAGGCTCTGATTTCAGATAAGGCAGCTTCAATGGCCTGATCAAGCTTTGCTATTTCAGCAGCGGTATCTGAAATATTCACCCGCTCAACTTCCGGCAGGCTTGCCTGATGAACATAAGCCGGGCCAACCGCAAAACCGTTGGAACCAGGAGCACCGCTAATAATTCCATCGACAACAGAAACATGAACTGTCTCTTCCAGCTGGATATCCATGATATCCTCGTCACTCTCACCGAAATTATCTTCATGCAGAGCTTTTAAAGCCTCTACCGCTTCATTTGCATCCGGCCCGCAAGCAGAAATGGTGATATTCTCACCATTTTTAACAGCAAGCATTGCAACCTGATTTATACTCTTAGCTGAGGCGGAAGCATCGCCTTTGCGCACAGTGACACTGGATTTAAATTTACCGGCAGTGGCAACAAGGTTGGCGGCAGGACGCGCATGAAGGCCCATCTTATTGATGATGAGCATGTCGATGCTGATTTCTTCACCCTGAACAGCTTCTTCATGAACAGGTGCTTCCTTTGAGATGCTCTCACCGGTAATGGGAGCCAGCTGCTTAATTTTAACACTCAATGCCGCACCAGCTTCATCGCTCACTTCCTGAAGCGAAGCTCCCACTGAAGCCTGAACAGCAGCAGCCATGGTCCCCTCTACAATAGGAGCGGAACAAAGCAGCACTTTTTCTTTCACATCATCGGGAAGGAAATCCAGTGCAGTCTCGGCACTCATCAATGCACTGCCAAGATCCATTATAACCAGCACTCCGCCATCGGACTGAGCCGCAACAGACTCAATGGCCATCATAACTTTCATAGGGTCAGTGCCGATGGGATTGTCAGGATCGTCGATACCACCGGCAGCTTCCATAACAACAGAGCCACGAGTCATCTGCTCAGCCAACTCAAGCACACCCTGAGCCAAAGTCTGGCTGTGAGAAACTATTACTAAACCAACCATTAACTTGTCTCCAAATTAGTTTCCCCAGTCCGTCAGTATATTTCCGACGGTACTGCGGTCTTAATCCATACGCTGATGCGCTATTGGAGTAAAAATTTCGCCTTTACGGCATAACCCCTTTTTAAAAAGGAATTCAAAAATACCAAAAGCTTTAACAATTGTATCCCAGCTGAATTTCAGCGAACCGTTCAAGCCATGAGTAGATTTCATTCGTTTTGAAACCGGCAAATGTAAATTCAACATAAGTTTTTTAAAAAGAGTCCATAGGGATAATTCCAATACAGAACCTCCCTATGAACGACTAAAACAGTTCTTAACCCAGAATCTCTTTCAAAGTTTCCAGCATATAGTAAGAGGAAGTTGCTCCAGGATCCTGATGACCGATTGACCTTTCACCAAGATAGCTAGCACGTCCTTTTTTGGCTTGAAGGGGGATGGTTGAAGCAAGTGCTTTTTCTCCCACCGGCAATGCCACATCCACAATAGCGGAAACAGCAGTTCCTTTGGCGGCTTCTTTGGTAACAACCTCAAGAACAGGAGCCCACAGGTCATACATGGTTTTATCACCCAGCTCAGGTCTTCCACGCTGGAGAATTCCTTCAACACCTGCCTGAATGAATATCTGAAAATCTTCAGGAGAAAGTTCTTCTTTACCGCCCAGCAGCATTCCGCCCTTCATCCAGAACGTTCCGTACAGAGGGCCGCTTGCGCCGCCAACGCTGGACATAAGGGTCATGCCGACAGTCTTAAGGATGGTTCCTATGTCCTTGTCTTCAACAGTGGGAAGCTTCTCCATCACTTTACCGAACCCGCGGTTCATGTTGATTCCATGGTCTGCATCACCGATAGCAGCATCAAGTTCGGTGAGATAATCTTTTTTTTCAGTATAAACTTCGTTTAATCTGCCAAGCCATGCAATAAGTTGTGCTTTGTTCATTCTCTTCCTCCGAAAATGGATGGCGCCTCAAAATCAGGGCCGTCTTGATAAAGTAAAGTTATTAATAATTCAGATTCTCAACTCGGCAAAGCCTAATAATAAATCGGGGACCATCAACTCTTTCAAAAAGTTTGATCCACCGGCAGAGCCACAGCTGGCTAGAGGGCAGATTCTGCCCCTGTGTTTGCAGCTGTTTTAAACAGGTATATTGCCGAAGGCATAAGACGCCAACCGTAAAAAACTTGAACGCAGACACGAAAGAGTTACTCCCGTGCCTGCGTAATTTAATCTGTATTTATGGCTGATTAAAAACTACCACACCAGACCGGGAGTCTTTACAGGAGCATCCCATAATTTCAGCATTTCTTCATCAACCTTAAGCAGGGTGATGGAAAAGCCCTGCATTTCCAGAGAGGTTATATAGGGACCGACAAGGTTGCGTACAATATTAATACCCTTTGCCTTGCAGACTTCATCAAGCTTTCTGTAAACAGCGTACAGCTCGGAAACAGGAGTTCCACCCATGCTGTTAACAAATGCAATCACATTGTCACCGCTGGCAAAAGGCTCATCAATGAGCTCTTTTTCCACCCATTGTTCACCATCCCATTCACGGACAATGCGGGTGTATGCGGGGTCATCAATAATCTGCTCGGCAGCATACTGAGTCATTTCATCAACGGATTTGATGGGCATGCGATGAGTACCGGGCTCACCGTGAATACCGATACCCATTTCAACTTCATCTTCACCCAGTTCAAAAGTAGGTTTACCCGCAGCAGGAACAGTGCAGGAAGTAAGGGCAACACCAAAGGAGCGACCATACTGGTTTACCTTGCGGCAAAGATCGGAGCATTTTTCAAGATCATAACCTGCTTCGGCAGCAGCACCTACAATTTTTTCAGCCAGAACAGTCGTACCTACGCCGCGTCTGCCTGCAGTGTAAAGGCTGTCTTTAACAGCAACATCGTCGTCGATAAGAATGTTCTGGACCTTGATACCTTCTGCGGAAACAAGCTCGGCAGCGGCTTCGAAATTCATTACATCGCCGGTATAGTTCTTAACCATGAAAAGAACGCCTTCACCGCTGTCTACAGCCTTGGCGCACTCGTACATCTGGTCAGGAGTTGGAGAAGTGAAAACTTCACCGGGGCAGGCACCGTCAAGCATACCTTTACCTACGAACCCGCCATGCATAGGTTCGTGACCGGAACCTCCACCGGAAACAATGGCAACTTTGCCTTTTACAGGAGCATCAGCTCTGTAAACATAGTAAGGGTCAAACTTTACAGTCAGTTCAGGGTGAGCCAGAGCCATTCCCTCAAGCTGTTCTCTGACTACATTTTCCACATCATTGATCAGTTTTTTCATAGTAAAATCACCTCTAAGTTCTGGTTTTCCTTCCGTGCTGACAAACTAAATCAATTTAGAAACGATGTCGACAAATGAACGTGATTTTTTTCAGTTCTATTAACTTTTATTGCATTTTGATCAAAATTGTTCACTTGCGAAAATGAAAAACTTAATATTTACCGTATGGAAAGAGGATTATGACTATAAAAAAATGAAAAAAAGACAAAAAGGAGACACTCTTGAAAACCCCGGAATCGCAATATTCCCTTTGTAAATGACGGGAACATGCACCAGGATTAATATTTTTATCATTCCGGCTGAAAATCATTAAACAAATTTTATTTCGTTTCCGAAACATGATATAAACAAACAAAGCACCAAGAATAAAATATTTTGTATATTTTGGCCCTTCACCTCAATTAATGATTATATTAATTTTATAAATCCAAAAAATTTTTCATTGCCCCAAGGGGAGGGAGACATGAAAAAGATTATATTAACTTCAACACTGGCGTTAATTTTAATAACTTCGGTTGTACAAGCTGCAACCGTATCAGGATGGACGCACCCTGATTACATAAGTGCCGATATCACTGCCACATATTCAGCAGCAGACTCCAGCCTTCTTCTGACTGTGACAAATACATCGCCGGCTACCTCGGCATATCTGAGAGGCCTTCTTTTTTCTGCACCTGATGTAACTCTAACTCTCACAAATGTATCCTACTACTCCCAATCGGTTGCGGCAGAACCAATTGATATGACAAACAAGTGGTCTCTGGGAACAGTTGATAACACCCTGCTTAATGCTGATCCCGTTAAGCCTTATGATGAAATCAACACAGCTCTCTATACCGGAAACAACTTTGAGGGAGGTAATCCCAAAGCTGGAATTGATGTAGGATGGACAGCAACTTTTCAATTCAATGTTGCCGGGTCAATGGATGAATCCCTGAATCAGTTCGTTGCTCGCTTTCAAAGTATCAACTATCCCGGAATTACCGGATCGGACAGCGACTTTGCCGCTCCCCTTCCTACTCCTGTTCCGGGGTCAATATGGCTGCTCGGAGCTGCTGTCACCGGAATCATCACTTTTAGGCGAAAGCTTTCAACATAACATAAAAACCTGAAAATCCTTCTTTCCTGTCAATCAGAAAGAAGGATTTTCAAGTTTTAATAATGATTTCCTGCCGGATATCATTTTTAAAATCAAATTGTCATAAAACAGACTTATAAATAGCATATCAGCAAGATCACAATATGCAGCATTCTTATTTTTCACACTCAATAAGCTTCATAGAATTGACCAACAATAAAAAAAGGTCTGCCTCATTTGAGACAGACCTTTGTGGAAATCTTGGTTGCGGGGGCCGGATTTGAACCAACGACCTTCGGGTTATGAGCCCGACGAGCTACCAAGCTGCTCCACCCCGCGTCACTGTGAAAGAGGTTCTACAGACGGACCCTAACCTTGTCAACAGCTATTTACAAATTTCTTAAATTTTCTTATCCCATCTCTCGATATGACAAACCACTACGAACTTTCACTCGTAATCCCTGTATATAACGAACAGGATAATTTACGAAAACTGATGCAGGAAATCGACACGGCTCTCAAACCGCTTGATATCCCTTATGAAGTCATTTTTGTGGACGACGGCAGCACAGATGCCAGTCTTGAAGTCCTCAAAGAAATTTCTACAATTTACCCTAAAGCAAAATATATTTCTTTCGAGCAGAACAGAGGCCAATCCGCGGCTTTCTGCGCAGGCTTTGATGAAGCAAAAGCTTCGCGGGTAGCAACCATGGATGCCGATCTGCAGAACGACCCTGCCGACCTGCCGGCCATGCTGAACCTTTATAAGGAAGGCCATCAGATGGTCATCGGCTGGAGAATGAAACGTAAAGACGTTTTCATTAAACGCATCGCTTCAAAAATTGCTAACGCTATCAGGAACCGTCTTACCCGCGAATCTGTTAAGGATACAGGCTGCTCTCTCAAAATAATGGATACTGAGATGGTAAGATCTATACCCAGATTCAACGGTATGCACCGCTTCCTGCCCACCCTGATGAAAATGCAGGGAGCATCTGTTGCCGAAGTCAAAGTCAACCATCGTCCCCGCCATCAGGGCGAGTCAAAATACGGAACCCTCGACCGGGCAATAGCTGGAGGTTACGACCTCTTCGGAGTTCGCTGGATACAAAGCCGCCACTTTAACTACAAAATCAAAGAACGCAGCGAAGATAACTCATGAGCGCCCTGCAAAACGATTCAAAAGTAAGTATCAAGGCTCTTATTAAAGGGCTGGCTATGCTTACGTTACTTGGAGCTGTAGTCTATCTGGTCCGCTACGCAGGACTCTCTGAAGCTCTTGATACCCACTGGATGGATGATCACGTCCGTTCCCGAGGCATTGTGGGTGTTCTTATTTATATAGGGTTATCGGCTTTCTTTTCCGCTGTCGGCATCCCCAGACAGATCATCTGTTTTATGGGCGGATATGCATACGGCTTTGCCCTGGGTTCCATTTTAGGAACTGTCGGAACCGGGCTGGGCTGCGCCTCTGCCTTCATTTATTCCCGTCTGGTAGGACGCTCATTCATCAAACGCAAGTTCGGGAAACGTATTCAGAAAGTAGATGATTTCCTTAGTCGCAGTCCATTCAATATGGCTTTGACCATCCGTTTCTTCCCTCTGGGGAGCAACGTTGTAACCAACATTCTGGCCGGGGTGACCAGTATTCCTGCGCTACCCTTCATACTGGGATCAACAGTCGGTTACCTTCCGCAAAATATCGTTTTCGCACTGTTTGGATCAGGAGTGAATGTTTCTTCCACCGCACAGATGGTTCTGGCAGTAATACTCTTTGTTATATCATCCCTGCTGGGATTCAAGATCTACCGCAAATACCGCAATCATGCTGAAGCTGTTGTGGAATAAGACTTTCTTCAAATTCATTTAAAAAGCCGAAACAGTAAGATTACCCTGCTTCGGCTTTTTTGATCAGTTTTAATTGACATAGAAAATCAATTTCAATATCAACAACAAAACAGATCAAAAATGGTGGAGAAAATTTCATGACCCCGAATCAAATTGTTAGAGCTCTATATTCTCTGATTAAATCAAAGCAACCCACATTCATCTGGGGTCCTCCCGGAGTTGGCAAAAGCCAGATAGTTACTGAAACAGCCCAGAGACTGGGATATGCGATTACCGACCTCCGTGCTGTTCTGCTTGATCCAGTTGACCTCAGGGGACTGCCCAGGATCTCTGCTGAAGGTGAAGCTACTTGGTGCCCGCCTTCATTCCTGCCTCGCGAAGGGAAAGGGATTTTGTTTCTTGATGAACTGAATGCTGCTCCTCCGCTGGTTCAGGCCGCCTGCTACCAGTTGGTACTGGATCGTAAAATAGGTGAATATGAACTGCCGGAAGGATGGATGGTTATAGCTGCCGGAAACCGGGAGTCGGACAAAGCCGTCACCCACCGAATGCCTTCCGCCCTTGCCAACAGATTCGTGCATCTGGACTTCAAGGTCAGCGTGGAAGACTGGCTGGACTGGGCCGCTCATGCAGAAATAGCCGAAGAACTGAGGGCTTTCATTAAATTCAGACCGAATCTTCTGCATGACTTTGATCCCTCCAGAAATGAAAAAGCTTTTCCTTCTCCACGTTCGTGGGAATTCATTTCGGGTATCATTAAATCAAAGCCGGACCCTGAAGTTGAATATGAACTTTTCAAAGGAACTGTTGGTGAAGGAGCTGCAGCCGAACTGGTTGGATTCTGCAAGGTATACAGAAAACTGCCGGACCCTGAATTCATTCTGAAGTCTCCGGAAATGGCCCCTATTCCTGAGGACCCTGCGACCACTTATGCCCTTTGTGAATCCGTCGCGACTAAGACCTCACCTGAATATTTTGAAAGCATAATGACTTTTGCAAAGCGTCTCCCGGTTGAGTTCGCCGTAATGCTTGTGAGAAATGCAGTAAAGAAAGACAGGGCAATTGTTCAGTCTGAAGGATTCTCCACATGGGCAATAGCTAACTCCGATGTTCTAGTTTAGGTATGTCCATGGAACCCAGTCGCAAACTGCTTAAAGCCCGCGCCGAACTGCTGCTGCAGCAACCATTCTTCGGTTCTCTCTGCCTTCGACTTGATACAATCGAAGACAAAACCTGTGGAGGAGCTTGGACAGACGGAAAAACATTTGCTTATAATCCCCACTACATAAGCAAGCTAAGTGAAGCAGAACTCAAAGGATTACTGGCTCATACAGTCATGCACCCGGCCTGCCAGCACCATAAACGCAGGAACGGACGGGATGAGAGAGTCTGGAATATGGCATGTGACTATGCCATCAACTGGATTCTGCTCAAGGCCGGGTTTGAACTTCCGGAGGGTTATCTTGATGATGACAAATACCGTGGAATGAGCGCCGAAGATATTTTCGGTGAACTGACACGTGACTTTGATCAGGACGGTAATCCAGAAGTAGGAAAACAGCAGGACGGCCCCAAGCGACTTGATATCGAATATGAAGACGGTCAGGGGCAAGGCAGCGATCTGGAAGGAAGTGACGATAACGAGCAGAATGAATCCGGTGATGACGGTGAAGATGATAACGAACCTTTGACCGATGATTCACAGGAAACGGCAAAAGCCGAAGAAGACAATCAGCAGAAGAATTCAGCTGATCCGGGAGGATCAGGGGAAGTCAGAGATGCTCCTGACGATGATACCGGCGGTGGAGAAGACGGTAATGAAACGGATCTGGACTGGTTGACCGCACTTGCTCAGGCTGCAAATCAGGCTCGGGATTGTGGAGATATTCCTGGCGACCTGCTCAGAATGGTTCAGGAAATGCTCTACCCAAGAGTCAATTGGCGCGAGCTTCTCGATCGTTTCATCAGCGCCCGGGCCCGAAATGACTATTCATGGTCTCCTCCAAGCCGCAGGCATCTTCACATGGATATCTACCTGCCGTCGCTATCCACGGAACAGTTACCGGAAGTAGTCCTTGCAATAGATACTTCGGGGAGCATTTCACCAAAAGAACTGGCCCAGTTCAGTGCAGAACTTTCGGGTATTCTGGAATCCTATGACACCACTGTCAGAGTTATCTGGTGTGATACGGATGTAAAAGATGATCAGATTTTCTGCCGCGCAGATCTTCCCCTTGAACTTGCTCCGAAAGGAGGAGGCGGGACAGACTTCAGGCCGGTATTTTCCTTCATAGAAAACAACAATCTGAATCCTGCATGCCTGATATATCTCAGTGATATGGAATGCGGAAATTTTCCCATAATCGATCCTGACTATCCGGTCCTATGGGCCAGAACAGGAGGTGGCGGCAGGACTCCTCCTTTTGGAGAAATGATTGATGTTTGCGGATAAATCCAAGAAAGACTCAGGGAGAAATATATGATCATTGAATGGAATATTAAAAAGAAAAGAGGCAACTATCGCCCGGTGCTGACTTACAGCATCACCCTTGAAGATTTTGAAAAAGATCTGGCTCTTCCTCAGGTAGTGCTGCAATCAGAAATCCCTGAGCCTCCTCAATCCTGGTCGACAAGCTGTTTACCGGGGCAAAATGAGCGTGATGGTAAAGAATGTTCAACATACCGCATCTACACCCCCGATCATAAAACAGGATCACTCGAAGGCAAGTTCGTTCTTCCATGGAGAGAGAATGCAGTATACCCGGAAATAGAGAACTCATTCAAAGTAATGAGGGATCACTTTGAAATAATACTCAAAGAAGCATATAACAGCCTTCCCCTTGAAGAAACAGGCAGGGTAGAAATGTCACCGGAAACAAGAAGAATTATCTCAAGCGGTATCGTATCAGAAAAATTTCTCAAGGCAGCCGGTTTTTAAAATTTAGATATGTAGCTCATACAGGTCCCTCCCCTGTAGATGAAGCGTATCTGCTGATTTTTGGCGGATACGCTTCTTTCTTATGACAACCTTAAATTTTCTCTTAACAAAAACACATCTCAGGAGTAGTAAATATTAATCGAAAACATCTAACCTAACTCCCAACCATGCCGATTTACGAGATAATTATAATTTCCATTGCGCTGGCAATGGACGCCTTTACAATTGCAGTCGCCTGCGGCCTATGTATGCCTAGTGTGAGCAAACGCCAGAACTTCAGGCTCGCATTTCATTTCGGATTGTTTCAGGCTCTGATGCCACTGATAGGATGGGCAGCCGGTCTGACCGTCAAATCTATGGTTGAAACCTATGCTCCATGGATTTCCTTTATTCTTCTTGCATTTGTAGGCGGAAAAATGATCCACGAATCATTTGAAACTGATGACTCGTGTAGAAATTACAAAGATCCGACCAAAGGCATGTCTCTTGTTTTCCTGTCTGTAGCCACCAGTCTGGATGCGCTCGCGGTAGGACTTTCTTTTTCAATCATGGATTATCCCATTGCCCTGCCCTGTTTTTTTATCGGTATAACCGCAATGGCTTTGACTTCAATAGGAATCTGGCTGGGCAAATCATTCTCTAAAGCTTCCAAATACAGTCATATAGCCGAAAGAGTCGGCGGAACAGTGCTTATTCTCATCGGTATCAAGCTGCTCCTGCAATAAAGCTTCAGCAGCCTGCAATTACTAAGATAATATATTCGAACATCTCTTTTGACAGCACTCGAGCATCAGTATATTCTGTGTTAACTTTTTCACATAAAATAAACCTGTGACCGGCTTCTCAGCTAAAGCCAAAGGATGGATATTTTTACCAAATGCCTTTATTGCAACCCCCTCCCTATAAACCCAAATTTCCTCTTCAATCCGGACATCTGCAAACTATTTTTCCCCGCCTGTTCAGAAAAGTCAGCCTCCCGCCTGTCGTAAAAAGAAGAATAGATACCCCTGACGGAGATTTTCTGGACATTGACTGGCATCTTGCAAGCAGTTCAAGACTTGCTGTGATTGCCCACGGACTTGAAGGCAATTCAAGAAGACCCTACGTTCTCGGGATGGCCCGTGCACTGGTACTTGCCGGTTGGGACTGCATCACTTTCAGTTTTCGCGGATGCAGCTATGAAATGAACAAAAGACCTGCCATGTATCATAGCGGAATGACCTCTGACCTGCACACAGTTCTCCAATATGGACTTGATCATGGCATCTATGACGATGCTGCCCTGATCGGTTTCAGCATGGGTGGTAATCAGGTTCTCAAATATCTTGGTGAAAATCCCGAAAAAGTACCTGCAAAAGTCAAGCGGGCTATTGGGATTTCAGTTCCATGCGACCTTGCATCCTCTGCAGAAAAACTCTGTACTGCCCCGAACTTCATATACAACCGTTATTTTCTGCGATCGTTGAAAAATAAAATACGATTAAAAAATAAGCAGTACCCGGACATTTACCCTCTTGATAAGCTCCCCACCGTCAACAACATAGTCGACTTCGACAATGCCTACACAGCTCCAGTCAACGGTTTTAAAGACGCTCAGGATTACTATGAAAAATCATCCTGCAAGCAATTTCTGAAAAATATCAGAGTGCCTTCCCTGCTTATCAATTCTGAAGATGACCCCTTCCTGACCCCTGAATGCTATCCCATGGAAGAAGCTGCAGCCAACCAGAACCTTTCCCTGCTGATACCCAAGTATGGCGGGCATGTCGGTTTTGCAGATCTTCCCATGGAAAAACAACTCTGGTCGGAAGATAGAACAATTCGTTTTCTCAATACTTGATCCGAATCAGAACACCGAAAAAAAGTCCCCCGGAATAATAAATACTCCGGGGGACTTTTTTATGGTGTTCAAGAAGGACCTATTCTTTAATAAAACGATCGCAGTTCCCTTTGCAGACGCATGCAATAACATGCCAGATGAGCCGGAACATTGCTGGCTGCAGCAGTTTCAATATTTTTTGCTATCATGCTTAGTTCAACCAACCCGAGATTACAGAGCCCGCCTTTCAATTTATGGGCACATGTTATGATTTCTTCAAAATCGCCATCGTCAATGGCATCATCAAGGGCAGCCATCAAAACCCGCAGATGAGTTGCAGATTCAGATATTATTTCTTCAAGTTTCTCCGGAGGAACTCCGGCTTCATCAAGAAGATGTTTTTCAACAGCTTTCCTTAGTTCTGAATTCATAACCATAACCCCTTAACTGTCCGCTATGGTTCCAGCATAATCAGGTAACACCGGAACCATATATTACAACTTTATTCTTCACTTCGAAGCTCAGCCACAAGATTAAGAAGTTCCTGAACCTCTGCTGAGAGTGACTGGGTCCCCTCTGCTGCAAGCTCACTGTTGCGGGCATTCTCCTCAGTCATCGAATCTATTTCACCCACACTGCGGTTAATTTCATCGGAAGTGGCGGACTGTTCCTCGGCCGCTGTTGCAATGGACCGAACCTGATCTGCTGAGTTCCGGGCCAGCTCAACGATCTCGTCAAGCATCGAACCAGAGGAGCGCGACAACTCAGTTGCGTTTTCAACAGCCTCTACTGTTGCGTCCATTCCCTTAACGTTTTCACGGGCCAATCTCTGGATACCATTGATGCTGCTTTCAACTTCATCCGTTGCACCAATAGTCTTTTCGGCAAGCTTGCGAACTTCATCCGCAACAACGGCAAATCCCCTGCCTGCTTCACCTGCCCTTGCCGCCTCGATAGCTGCGTTAAGTGCCAGCAGATTAGTCTGGTCGGCAATATCATTAATCACACCAAGTACGTTTCCAATTGCCACCGCCTGCTGATCCAGATTCTCCATCGACTTCTTAAGCTGATCGGTTCGATCCTGAATGTTGGACATTGCATTCATAACATTTTGAACCACACCAGCACCTTCACGAGCCTTCTGCATGGACATTTCCGAACTTTGATTGGTTTCAGTGGCATTTCTTGCAACTTCAAGAACAGTTACATTCATTTCTTCCATGGCAGTTGCAGTCTCAGCAACACGCTGCTTCTGAAACTCACTACCACGCCTAATCTCATCTGCGCTGCTGGTCACTTCATTGGTTATGGTGGAAATCCTGTCTATTACAGTCTGAAGCTTGTCTGCTGCAGCAAGCATACCTTCCTTCTTGGCTCCTTCCGCCATGAGCTGTGCTTCGCGAGCCAGAGAAGCTGCTTCTTCTGCTATTCGTGCCTGTTCCTGTGCTTCTGCTTCCTTGGCCTTAATACTCTCAAGATTCTCAGCCAGAGTTGAAACCATGGTATTTAATGCAATCTGCAAGGTCGATATCTCGTTACGCCCTTCAGGATTAAGACTTACATCAAGATTACCCTCTGCAACTGCAGTAGCTGCCTGAGTAGACTCCGTAAGGGGATTCACAATGGTTCTGATCAGATAAATTGAAAGCGGAATGACCACCAGAATCAATACCGCACCGGCAATCAGCATAATTCTCATTGCAACAGTATTGGCACTGGCTGTCATTTCAGCACTCATCTTCCCCGTCTCATGCTCAATATTATCCAGATACACCCCGGTTCCGATCCACATATCAGTGCCGGGAATCATCATGGAGTAACTGATCTTGGGTTGAACTCCGGCGCCAGGCTTTTCAAAATAATACTTCACGAAACCACCGCCGGAATGCGCTGCCTTACTGAGCTCTCTGATAAGGTACATTCCATTCTGATCCTGAAGTCCGCCAAGATCCTTTCCCTGCAGTGACTTTTTGGGAGGCATGGCCATATTGACCGTTCCCTTATACACGAAAAAATAACCAGAATTATCCGATTCAAATCGAACAGGATCAAGAGCATCCCGTATCAGCTTCAACCTCTTTTCATCATCGGATACAATCTTGATTTGCTCACCAAGGGACAAGGCCATACTCTTTGTTGCCACCATGACCTTATCCTTTTGATCCTGAAACATAATTTCAGCGGTATTACTAACACCAAAAGATGTGATATCCCTTATTGCTCCTAGGAAAAAGAAACCTGTAACAACAAGAAACACCACCATCAAAGCCAGTAAAACAAAAAACCTTGCACCAATAGAAAGATTCTTGAACATAGGTCCTCCCCTCATTTAAAGAGCTATGGGGATCTAGGTAAGCAACCAGAATACAGCATTCCGGCCCTTACTGTTAATATACACTTTTTAATCATTATATCAACGAATTTAGATTTAAGTATGTCAAAACATGATTATTTTTATTAAAAAACATTCCCAGCTCCATCATGAGTCAGTCCCCTCTCCTTTATAAATAATCATCATACCAAAAACATCCAGATTACATATTGCAATACAGCAATAACTCAGAGAACATTATGCAGAACAACATTACTCTTATATTTATACATATTTGTTTGTATTGTTGTTTTTACCAAAATAAAAAGGCCGGAAGCATTCGCCTCCGGCCTTTTCAATCAATAAATCATATTGGATTAGATTACATAATCTATGACACTTCTAGTTTTTACAATCTGCTTGATAAAAGCAACGCATTCCTGATGCAGGGGATGGACAGCATAGGTTTGCAAGTCCTCTTTACTATCAAACTCGGAATAAAGAACCACGTTGCACTCGGGAGCAGCTTCAAAAATATCTGCACTGACCTCAAGGTGTTTCAGAACTTCAATTTTACCGTTAAGAGCTTCAAGCATTTCTTTCATTTTAGCAGCATTATCTGCTGCAGTTGCGCCTTCTGCTTCCTCTTTAAGAGTCCACATCACAATATGTTTAATCATTTTTCCTCCGTTTCCAAGTGCATAAACTCAGGACAATGGTCCCCGATAGATACGGGAAAATGTATTAAGTACTATTTTCAAGATCAATGCAAGCGGTTATTCACCACTACGCAGCTCTTCTACAAGAGCAACAAGGGCATCAACTTCATCTGAAAGTTCTTTTGCACTTTCAGCGGCAAGCATACTGTTTCGGGCATTGTCCTCAGTCATGGAATCAACCTCTGAAATACTTCGGTTAATCTCATCGGAGGTGGCAGACTGTTCCTCCGCTGCAGTAGCAATAGACTGCACCTGCCCGGCCGCATTTGATGCAAGTTCAACAATCAAAGCCAGAACCTCACCGGAGGAACGGGAATGGTCGGTAGCACTGGCGATAGCTTCAACAGCCTGCCTCATTCCTGCAATATTTCGCTTGGCCAGATTCTGAATTGAAGTAATGCTCTTGTCTACTTCATCAGTAGCACCGATCGTTTTCTCCGCGAGCTTACGCACTTCATCTGCTACAACCGCAAAGCCGCGCCCTGCTTCTCCAGCACGAGCTGCCTCAATAGCAGCATTAAGAGCCAGCAGGTTGGTCTGGTCAGCAATATCATTGATCACACTCATAACATTACCGATCTCGCTGGACTGGGTGTTTAACTGATCCATAAGATTTTCAAGTTCGTTGGTCTGCTTCTGGATATCCAGCATGGACTCGATTGTACCCTGTACAACCTGTTGTCCTTCGGCTGCCTTGTTTCTGGTCTCTTCAGTATCCTTATTTGTCTCAGTAGCATTCTGTGCAACTTCAAGAACTGTCGCATTCATTTCTTCCATGGCAGTGGCAGTTTCTGCAATTCTCTGCTTCTGGAAGTCACTGCCGTTCATAATTTCATTGGTAGACTGTTCTACATTCCTGGATATTTGAACAATATTATTGAGAACCGATTCAAGTTTATTTGCTGCAGCCAGCATCCCTTCACGTTTTGCCCCTTCAGCATTGCGCCGAGCTTCCACGGCTTCTTCAGCTGCAATTTTAGCTACACGGGCCTGTTCGGCTGACTCGGCTTCCTTCTCTTTAATATCTTTAAGGTTGGTATCAAGAGTCTCTACCATAGTATTGATGGAACGCTGCAATGTCGAAATCTCACTTCTACCGGTGGGATTAAGCACGATTGTCAGATCTCCTGAAGCAACACGGCAGGCCGCATCAGTAGCATCCTTTACCGGGCGTACAATAGATCTGACTATGACAATGCACAAAGGAGCTAAGATAAAGAGAAGCAATGCAAGCATTATCAGCATGATCCTGGTCGTATCGGATCGAACCTCGTCGCCGAGTTCCTTGTTGATACGAGCTTTTTCCGCCTCAATATTATCTACGTATACCCCTGTTCCGATCCATAGGTCGGTTCCAGGTATCATTACTGAATATCCTAATTTAGGCTGCAGGCCTTTACCCGGTTTATCAAAAACATATTCAACAAACCCACCACCGGAGTGGGCAGCTTTGGATAATTCTTTTACAAAGAAAACTCCGTTAGAATCCTTTGCTCCGCTTAAATCCTTTCCCTGTAATGATTTTTTCGGAGGAAGGGCTATGTTGACAGTACCTCTATACACAAAGAAGTATCCGGAACTGTCTTCTTCAAATCTGAAATTATCTACTGTCTTGCGTACAAATTTAATTTTGGCTTCTTCACCTTCAACATCTTTGAGATGAGATCCAAGCATATCAGCGGCAGCTCTGGTTGCCACTTCGATCTTATCCTTGTGCCCTTGGAGCATGCCAGTCTCGACCTCTTTGATCCCGAAATTAACAACCCCTTTAATTTCAAGCAAAAACAAAGCTCCACTAATAAATAAGAACAAGAACATTGAGGCCAGAAGTACAACAAAACGGCCTCCGATAGATAAATTTTTAAGCATCAAGCTCTCCCTCAGCATTTGACATTAAAATTCACAGTTTCCCTGAAAAACCCCACAACCTCTTATTAATTCTTCGCGAGTAATCCCTTACTGAAATGGTTTAGAATAATGTAATATAGATTACACCTATCTTCACTCAATAACAACAATTTGCAAATTTTTAATTATGACAAATACAAACATAAAAATAAAAAGGCTTTTCCATCGGGCGAGCGAATGGAAAAGCCTTGTATGGGGCGCGGCAGGTAACCGGTTTTCAGTTGCGAGGTGAAGGTACCGGGATTGGAGGCATATTACATGCCGCTGCTTAAACAGTGTCCGCAGTCGGCAAACAAAACTGCGGACACTGAGCCTGACTTTTTATTATTTTCTGCGTTCTGCCATGTATTCGGCAATGTGGCGGACTTCGAGGTCGAAACCTTTCTTCTTAGCACCACCGCGAATCTGCATTACACAACCGGGACAATCGGTAAGAAGTACCTTGGCACCGGTTTCTGCTGCATTAGTAAGTTTTTTCTCAAGAAGCTGTTCAGAGATTTTGGGGAACTTAACAGAGTAGGTTCCGCCGAATCCGCAGCAGACTTCTTCTTCAGCACTTTCCTTGTAATCAAGACCGGCTTTAGCCATCAGCTCACGAGGAGCTGCTTTGACATCAAGACCGCGGCAAAGGTGACAAGGTGCGTGATAGGTGACGGTGTCACCTGCTGAGTCAAGGAAGTCCTCTTTCTCAACACCAAGTACGTCATTCATAAAGGAACTGTAGTCGATGACTTTGTCAGCGAACTCCTGAACCTTCACAGCATACTTGGGATCTTTGCCGAACATCTTCACATAGTTATGTTTCAGATGAGATGCGCAGGAAGCACACATGGTCAGAATGTAATCGCAATCGGAATCTTCGAATGCTTTCATGTTCTGAAGTGCAACTTCTTTAGCACCTTCAATCTCACCCATCATCTGCAGGGGCAGCCCACAACAGGACTGATCCATGGGGAAGGCGAGATCAACAGGTTTATTCTTCATGCTCTCAACGGTGGCAACGGACTGTTCGGGATATACGAAGTCCTGAACACAACCGGAGAACAGACCTACTTTGTACTTGACTTCAGCAGGTTTTGCAGGCTTGACCTTGGCCCACATGTCTCTGAAAGGAACTTCGGCAACTGTGGGCAGTGCACGGAAGTCATGATCAGGGGCAAACATCATGGGCAGGTGGCGCAGGAAACCGTCCTTGCCTTTCACAGGCTTCTGAGCAGTCTTGGCGATGCGCAGGAACTTATGGAAAAGCTTACGGTTTTTCATCATCTTAGCCAGGAAAGAGGAATACATGGGATGACCTTCTTCCTCAAGAATTCTGGCCTGAATGTCTTTAATCAGTCCGGGCAGGTCTATGCCGCCTGCACAGATTTCCTTACATGCTCCACAGTTGATGCAGTTCTGAACGAGGTTTTTGGCCTTTTCAGTTCCGTGGTAGAAGTAAGTAAGGATGAGGCCGATAGCCCCGATATAGATATGGCCCATCTTGTGGCCGCCGACCATACGGTAGACAGGACAGACGTTAGCACAGGCACCGCAGCGTACGCAGCGATGAACCTGAGAGAACACCGGGTCCTTAGCGAGAGCGCGTCTTCCATTGTCCAAAAACACGAAGTGCACTTTCTTCCTGTCATCCTCAGCCGCGGCGCACTCGTTGGACCCGGTGATCCAGGTCACATAAGAGGTAATCGCCTGCCCGGTAGCGTTACGGGGCAGAGCCTTGAGTACACGCAGAGCGTCATGCAGTTTGGGTGTGAGTTTATCGAGACCCATCAGAGCTACATGGACTCTGGGAAGAGTGGTTACCAGACGGGCGTTACCTTCGTTGGTAACAAGACCGATGGAACCGGTTTCGGCGATAGCAAAGTTACCGCCGGAGATGCCCATATCGGCATCAACAAATTCCTGACGAAGCTCACGACGTGCAACCTTGACGAGCTTCTGAACATCATCACCCTGCTTCTGTCCGGTCACCTGGGAGAAAAGGTCGCTGACCTGATGACGGGAAAGGTGAATTGCGGGCATAACCATGTGGGAAGGCCCTTCATGACGCATCTGAATAATCCACTCACCAAGGTCGGTTTCAACAACCTTAAGGTTAAGATCATCTTCAAGATGGTGGTTGAGGAGGGTTTCCTCAGCAGTCATGGACTTGGATTTAACTACGACCTTGCATTTTTCTTCAACTGCGATACGGCCTATAATTTCATTGGCTTCTTTTGCATCTTTGGCAAGGTGAACAACTGCACCGCGTTTTTCAGCTTCTTCCTTGAATTTTGCAAAAAGCTCATCAAGTCTGGAAGCGGCAGCGTCTTTAGCTGCAGCGATGTCTTTAATCAGCGCTTTCTCATCCATATCCTTGAATGCGTTGGCCCGGCTGCCGCGGTAAGCAACAGCAAAGTTATCCATCGCAGTTCTGAGAAAGTCGTTATCCAGAGATTCTCTGATCTCCTTTCTGTATTCTTTAAGATTCTTTGCGTCCTGCATTACTAGTCCTCCAGAAGAAGAATGTGAAGTTCGAGCGGTCCGTGTACGCCGATAGCCAGTACGCGTTCGATGTCAGCGGTACGGCTGGGTCCGGTGATGAATGCAGTGTAGTTGCCTTTCATCATGTTTCCTTCCATCCATTCTTCGAGATCGTAGGAATTATCTACGAGTTTGGACTTGGGCAGCACTGCTACATGAACTTCACTGATCATGGTAGCAAGGCGCAGTTCTTCGCTGGGACAGTTCAGTACAATAGTACCGGTTTCACAGATGCCGTGGTCAGCATAGGTGAAAGCGATATCAATACCGCCGAGATGATTGCGAACGCTATCTTTAATGAGTCCGAATCCGTTTTCATCGCATGCCTTGTCAAGAGCTGCGAATTCATCATCAGCAAGTGCAGGAGCAGAAATAGTTTTACCGATCTTGGTGGCACAAAGCTGTTCAGCCTTGTTAGAGAGATTCTCTTCACAACCGGATACGAGCATTTTGCAGGCTTCTTTCTTTCCGCAAAGGTCCATGGTATACTTGATCGCTTCGTCCAAAGAGGATACCTCTGTTACAACAGCAGATACAAGTGCAGCCTTGTCAGTGAAAAGCTTCAAACTTTCAGCTTTAACTGTCATTTTTCCCCCAATTAAATGAGTATTCACACACTTTGTGAAACCCGAGATTAATCCCGTCTTCCGGCGATTTCCCTTCCACAAGATTCGTCGGTACAGCCTGTTCTAACATTGGCTGTTACGGGCTTTTCCTAGAGGGTCGTTCCGCTAGCGGAACGACCTCAAACCATCCTTCCAGACCGGGGTGAAGTCTTCCACTCTCCACCCCGGCTCATATATCTAATACTCTCTACAGTCCGAGGACTTTGACAGTATCGTTAGCGATTTCAAGTTCTTCGTTGGTAGCAATAATTGCAACCTTTACAGCACCATCATCTTCACTGATGAAAGAGGGAGTTCTGTCCCAGTTCCAGTTTTTGTCTTTGTTGATGGTAATGCCGAAGTTTTCAAGACCGGCCAGAGAACGAGCACGGTACTCAGGATCGTTTTCACCGATACCTGCAGTAAAGACGATTGCGTCTACGTGACCCAGTTCAAAAGCGTAGGAACCGATGAACTGACGAACTCTGTGGCAGGCCATGTTGAGAGCGAGTTCTGCTTTTTCGTCACCTTCTTCAATACGGGCATGGATATCGCGCAGGTCGTTGGAACCGCAGATACCTTTAAGACCGGACTCGTTGGTGAGAGTTGCAACAACCTCTGCAGCAGACTGACCTTTTCTTTCAGCGATGAAGCCGACAATAGCAGGATCAATATCACCGCAACGGGTACCCATGATGATACCGCCCAAGGGAGTCAGACCCATGGATGTGTCGTAGCATTTACCATTTTTAACAGCGGAGATGGAAGCTCCGTTGCCAAGGTGAACAGTGATAATGTTACACTCTTCAAGGGGTTTGCCGAGAAGTTTTGCAGTTTCACGAGCGACATACTTGTGGGAAGTACCGTGCATGCCGTATTTTCTGATACCGTATTCTTTGTAGTATTCGTAAGGAATACCGTAAGTGTATACGTGAGGTTCCATGGTCTGATGAAAAGAAGTATCAAAAACAGCAACCTGTCTTACACCGGGAAAAAGTTCCATTGCGGTTTCAATACCGATGACGTGACCGGGATTGTGCAGAGGAGCGAGAGGAATGCAGTCCCTGATTCCCTGAAGAACTTCATCATTGATTTCAACAGGCTCAAAAAAGAGCTCGCCGCCGTGAACGATACGGTGACCAATTGCAGCAATTTCAGCTTTGTCTTTGACAACGCCGCCTTCAGCAGCAGTCAGGAGGTTGATGACTTCAACCATACCTTCCCTGTGAGTGGGGAAAGGCTGTTCACTGACAACTTTGGAATCGGTTTTATAGGTAATAGAACCCATCTCTTCGCCAATTCGTTCTACAATACCGGAAGCAAGATCATTACCGGTAGTCATGTCCAAAAGCTGGTATTTGATAGATGAGCTACCAGCGTTAATTACTAAGATTTTCATTAAATAAGTCCTTTTTCGGCCTGAGCCTGAATTGCTGTGATTGCGACAGTGTTAACAATATCCGGAACAGTACAACCTCTGGAGAGGTCATTAACAGGTTTGTTCAAACCCTGAAGAACAGGGCCGATTGCAACTGACTGTTCGGCGGAGCGTTGTACAGCTTTATAAGTATTGTTACCAGTATTAAGATCAGGGAAAATAAAAACAGTAGCCTGACCTGCCACTTCACTGTCGGGCAGCTTGGTTTTAGCAACGGAAGGATCAATCGCAGCGTCATACTGCAGGGGACCTTCGAGCTTGAGCTCAGGAGCGCGCTCCTTGGCGATGCGAACTGCTTCTTTAACCTTCTCAACGTCTGCACCCTTTCCGGACTGACCGGTGGAGTAAGACATGAGGGCAACACGAGGCTCTACACCGAAGATCTTTGCTGTTTGAGCAGAGTTCAGTGCGATTTCAGCAAGCTGTTCCGCGTTGGGGTTGGGGTTAACTGCGCAGTCACCGAAAACAAGCACACGATCTTTGAGGCACATCAGAAACACGCTGGATACAATTGATGCACCGGGCTTGGTCTTGATGAACTCGAAAGCAGGACGAATGGTCTGTGCAGTTGTGGTGACAGAACCGGAAACCATGCCGTCAGCATGACCTTTGTGAACCATCATGGATGCAAAGTAAGTGGGATCCATCATGCGGTCACGGGCATCAGACATACGGATGCCTTTGTGCTCGCGAAGCTTGAAGTAGGTTTCACAATAATCATCAAAGTAAGGAGAAGATTCAGGTTCCATGATGCGGACGTCATTCATTTCAAGTCCGAGCTGGGAAATCTTGGTTCCTACTTCATCTGCATTACCAAGCAGAACGATATCAGCTACACCGCGACGGGTCAGGATATCAGCTGCACGCAGAACTCTTTCACCGGTGCCTTCAGGCAGAACGATTGTCTGCTTGTTTGCTTTCGCTTTCTGAACAAGTTTGTACTCGAACATCTTGGGGGTAACCTTGCTGGATTTGTTGGTTACCAGGCGATGGCGAAGTTCGTCAGTTTTGACGTGAGTCTCGAAAGCACCGAGGGCAGATGCAGTTTTACGCTGATCTTCAGGATCAATTCTTCCGTAGAGTTCACTCAGAATCTGAGTGGTGCGATAGGTGTTGGTATCCACGGAAAGAATGGGAATGGGCACACCGGTCCACCCTTCTATCAACCTGTGAACGCTGGCACTGGGCTGCAGTCCACCGGTAAGAAGGATACCGGAAATGTCCGGAAAAGAGCTGGAAAGCCTGGAAGCGAGTGAACTCAGAATAATATCTGAGCGGTCGCCGGGAGTGATGATCAGGCTTCCATTCTCTATGTATTCGAGGAAATTTCCAATACGCATAGCTGCAATGACATAGTCATCAACAAGAGTATCGAGACGGCCGTGGCCGTAAAGAACAGATGCGTCAAGCCACTTACGAACGTCGTTCATGCTGGGGTTGCCCAGAGATTCGTTTTCATCAATACCGTAAACAAGAAGGTCATCGGTACATCTGGCTTTGCATTTAATGCTGGAAAGAATATCAGCTTTTTCGCCTGGAGTAACGGTGAGTCTGTTGATTACAGCAGCAACAGTATCAACACCTTTGTCTTCGAGAGCATCAATGACGAGCTGAGTGGAAGCGATGATATCTTCAGTGGTCTTGCCGCGGCCGTTGGCTACGAGAAGAACGGGACAGCTGAGGTTGGATGCAATTTCAGCATTGATGTCAAATTCGAAGTTCTGATCCTTACCCTGAAAGTCGGTACCTTCGCAGAGAACGAAGTCGTATTTCTCTTCAAGCTGGCTGTACTTGTTGAGGATATTTTCCAGTAGAAGGGAATGCTTACCGCTGTTGATGAGTTCCCGGGCTTCCTTCAGGGTGTAGGCGTAGGTGTCCTCATAATTGATATCCAGATTGAAGTATTTCATGATCAGGTTGATGTCATGATCCCGATCACCGGTCTGGTTATCATTAATGATGGGTCGGAAGATGGCTACGTGCTGCAGATCTCTGAGCAGCAGCTGCATCACGCCCAGAGCAATTGCAGATTTACCGCTCTTCTCTTCGGTGGCAGTGATGTATAGGTTATTGGACACTGGGATTATCTCCTGTGTAATGCGCAAACAGCTGGAAGGTTTCAGAGCCGGATATGAAACAGTTCACGCAAATTCATTAATTGATTTTTGGGCCGGACCTTACTTCAACGGTCCTACAAACCCGAAATTTGTTTTCCAACCATCCCCATAAAAACGCTTTTCAGCAAAGTAGTCCAGAGCGAAGTCCGCTCTGGACTACTTTTATGTATCTCTATCTTATTTAAGGGAGTCTGCGTATATTTCGAGAACGTGTTTCACTTCAATACCACCGCCGGACTGGGAAAGCATATCACCGAGCTGCATCATACATGCAGGACAACCGGTGGCTGCCACCTGAGCCCCTGCGTCACGGACATTGGCAGCTTTACGCTGACCGATGTTCTTGGACAGGTCATAGTGGTAGAGGTTGAAGGAGCCACCGCAACCACAGCAGCGGTTGGCTTCGTTCATTTCTTTGAACTCGTAGCTTTCATTAGCCTTGAGCAGTGCGCGAGGCTGAGCTGAAACACCAAGAGACTTGGAAAGGTGGCAAGGATCGTGATAGGTCACAACCTTTCCGCCTTTGGAAGACTCGGCAGGAGTTTTAACACCGAGGATGTCTACGAGAAATGCGTTGACGTCCATGGTTTTGTCGGCAAGCGCCTTAACTTTTTCCTTGAATACGGAATCTTCATTATCAATCATCTTTGTCCATGTTTCATGGATGGTGGCTGTGCAGGTTGCGCAGGGAGTCACCAGATAATCGTAATTACCGTTTTCAAAAGCCTTGATGTTCTGCTTCATGAGCTCGACCATAGTGTCGGCATCACCGGAAGCCAGAGTAGGAATACCACAGCATGCCTGACCTTTAGGCAGGAAAACACCTACTCCATGGTATTCGAAGATCTTCATCGCAGCATGTCCGACGTTAGGGAACATTTTGTCCACAACACAGCCGGGGAAGAAAGCTACTTTGAGTCCGCTTGCTCCACGGGGAGTATCAACCTCGGGATAGTCCTTACGGAAAGGACGTTTTGCCAGAGGGTTGAAGTGACGCTCACCGAGAAGCGGATTCAGCATGGCACAGCTTGCAGTATTTGCAGCCTGGTCAGTGATCTTGGCAAAAGGTCCCTGAAACTTGGCACTCATATCGGTAAGCATGTTGAACAGCTTGGGACGAGTGAGCAGGCCTTTGAAGATCATCTTTTTCGCAGGAGAAAGTCCCTTGTATGAGGTAACGATTACACGGGCTTTCATAAAAATGTCCATGATCTTTACGCCGGAGGGACAGTTGGCAGCACAGGAACCGCAGAGAAGACATCTGTTGAGCTTGTCGTTGACCTGATCTGCATCCTTAACCATCTCATGAGCCAGCTTTTCGAGCAGAGCAATCTTGCCGCGGGTTACGTCGGCTTCCTGCATTGTTTCAGCAAATACCGGGCATACAGCCTGGCACATACCGCACTTCATGCAGGCGACCATCTGGTCGTCCAGCTCCATGAGATTCTGAGCTAATTGCTTGAGATCTTCCATCCTAGATTTCTCCAATGATCTTGTGGGGGTTCAGGATGTTCTTCGGATCGATAGCTCTTTTCATCTTCAGGGAGTACTCAAGGGTGGCCTTGGAAGTTTCTTTTTCCATCCACTTGGACTTGGCCATACCGATGCCGTGCTCGCCGGAAAGAGTTCCTTTGAGGGAAAGAGCTACATCGAAGATCTCGTCAACTGCTTCTTCAACGCGGTGGAATTCTTCTTTGTTGCGGTTGTCACAAAGAATGGTGGGGTGCAGGTTACCATCACCAGCGTGACCGAAGGTACCTATATCAAGCTTGTACTTCTTCGCAATCTTGTCCAGACCTTCCATCATTGCAGGAATCTGAGAGCGGGGAACGGTAGCATCTTCGAGAACGGTAGTCGGTTTTGCACGTGCAAGAGAAGGCAGAGCGTTACGACGAGCAAACCAAAGAGCTTCACGTTCTTGAGCGGTCTCAGCCATTTTAACTTCTTTGGCACCGCACTTGTTACAAATATCAACAACTTTCTGCGCATCTTCAATAACTTCAGCCTGGTGACCGTCAACTTCGATGAGCAGAATAGCGCCTGCATCGGTGGGCAGACCGGCTTTGGTGAAGTCTTCAACATAACGGATAACGGAGTTATCGAGGAATTCCAGAGTACAGGGAACAATGTGGTTCGCGATGATGGCAGCAACGGTTTCAGAAGCAGTCTGAACGTTGGGGAACACAGCCATCATAGCTTTGGATGCTTTTGGCGGCGGAACGAGCTTGAGGATGATGTTGGAGAAAACACCCAGAGTTCCTTCGGAAGCAACCATGAGACCGGCAAGGTTGTAGCCGGTTACACATTTAACAGTACGGGAACCGGATTTAATGAGGTCACCGTTAACATCATAGAAATCCATACCCATGACGTAATCTTTGGTAACACCATATTTAAGACCGCGGAGTCCGCCTGCGTTCTCAGCAACGTTACCACCAATGGTGGAAACAGCCTGGGAACCCGGATCCGGGGGATAGAAAAGTCCTTTGGAAGCAACTTTCGCTGCAAACTGTGCAGTTACAACACCGGGCTCAACAACTGCGTAGAGGTCTTCTTCATTGATTTCGAGAATTTTGTTGAGACCGTTGGTCAGAACAACAACACCGCCGGGATGGGGAATAGTTCCACCGGAAAGGTTGGTTCCTGCACCACGAACAGTCATGGGAAGACCGTGTTTGTTACAGAGGGCAGTAATGGGGCCGAGCTGCTCAGTGCTGCTGGGCTTTATAACAAGCGCAGGTACCTGGGGATCGAGCACTGCGGAATCATAAGAGTATGCATGCAGGTCAGCTTCTTCATGCATGACGCCTTCAGCGCCTACGATCTGTTCAAAGTCTTTTGCCAATTTTGCATTTGACATGTTTTTTTGCTCCTGTACGTAAAACAATCTTTATATATTAACTAACCTTATATAAACCCGGCTAAATTAAAGCTCAGGACCGGAGCCATCTCCGGTCCTGAGGGGGAAGGAATCTTAATTTAGAACAGTCCGGGGTACATTACGAAGGACAGTACGCAGGCTACGATACCTACTACAGCGCCGTAAAGGAGGAAGGGCCATACGGTACGCTTGAGGATTGCGCCTTCCATACCGGAAAGGCCTACAACTGCGCATGCTGCAACGATGTTGTGGATACAAATCATGTTACCCATTGCACCACCAACGGCCTGTGCTGCAACAATGATCTGACGGGGCAGTTCAAGCTGTGCAGCTACGCCCCACTGGAATTCAGCGAAGAGCAGGTCGGAAACGGTGTTGGAACCGGTGATGAAGGAACCGAGACCACCAACGAAGGATGCGAACATGGGCCAGGTCTGACCGGCGATACCGGAAACAGCTTCTGCAAGAGCCAGAGGCATGGACATGTAACCGTTGGGGTTCAGAGCTGCATCAGCAATACCGGAACCGCGGAAGATGGATACCAGTGCAACTGAGAAGAACAGTGCAATGGTGGGGTTCTTCATTTTGACGATAGCTTCTTTCCAAGCGGTAGCAGCTTTGTCAGCAGGCATGCCGTGGATGAAGATGGTCAGTACAGCAACGAGTGCGAAAGGAATGGTACCGGGGAGGTACAGAACTTTGATGGAGTTGTTTACAGAGTCAAAGCCAAGGATGGACTTGAAGGGAATTGCAACACCGGCGAGCATGCCTTTGAGACCGAGCTCGGGGATACGGGTTACTACCAGGATAAGACCGATAAGAATGTAAGGGGTCCATGCTTTGAACTGACTCATGTGAGCTTTGAACTCACCGGAGTTTTCAGCAGAAACGGAACCGGTCCATTCGGCATCCCAAGTGGAAGGTGCGCCGAAGTCCCAGGTTTTTTCAGGAACGCAGAAACCTTTTTTTGCACCGTATACGGCAATACCGAGACCTACGAGACCACCAAGCAGAGAGGGGAACTCGGGACCGACAAACCATGCAGTGAAGAGGTAAGGAACGGTGAAAGCGGTGGATGCGAAAAGGGAGAATTTCCATGCAGCGAAACCTTCAGACCAGCTCTTGTTTTCACCGAAGAAACGGGTCATGAAGCCGAGCATGAAGATAGGCAGGATGTAAATCATGGGAACGTGCATTACAGTTGCCCACTGACCTACGATTGCATCAAAAGCTTCCATGGAGTGAAAGTTCAGACCGGGAACAGCTGCAGCAACAGCCTGGTCAACATAGGAAGTCAGGTATTTCATACCCAGGATAACCGGGGTACCAACAGCACCGAAGGTTACGGGGAAGGAGTTGTATACCAGACACATTACAACTGCACACAGAGGGGGGAACCCAAGGCTGAGGAGCAGAGGTGCTGCCAGAGCTGCCGGAGTACCGAAACCTGCTGCACCTTCAATGAATGCTGCGAAAAGGTAACCGATGATGAGAACCTGCACACGACGGTCACGGCTGATACCCTGGAAACCGTACTGGATGGTCTCCATACCGCCGGAGTATTGCAGAGTGTAAAGAATGATAATCGCACCGAAAACGATGATCAGAACGCCGATAGCGGTGATGAAACCATGAACGGTGAGAGCTGCAACGTAAGCAGCGGGCAGATTCCAGACTGCGATTGCGCCTGCAACAGCAGAAAGCCATGCAACGGGCATAGCTTTAGTAGCAGGCCAGCGCATACCGACCATCAGTACCAGAGCCAGTACGATCGGGATGATCGCTACGAGGGCCAAAATTCCTACAGACATGTTTCCTCCTTAAAAGAAAAAATCACTAAATGTTTCGCCGCACTCTGATGATAACTTTATCACCATACCACATAAGCACGGCTTCGGCTCAACTTTTTTAAGTCAGTTGACAATGACTACCCTCCCCTTCTTTCCGCATTCGCGAATCACCTTCTAATTCGCGTAAGGGGTGTTCATGGACGGGCCCCCTGTGAAAGGCCCGTCCATGAACGGCGGGTGGTGCTATTTGCTTTCGCTGTAATCAGCGTCAGCCATGTATTTCAAGATTTCGTACCTATCGTTATAATCTTTTTCGATTTTAGCGCGGTACTCTTTGGATACTTCAGGTTTGATGCGCTCGAGCAGGCCGAAGCGGTTTTCACCAGCAAGGAATTCCTGCATGGTTCCGTCAGGAGCCTTGGACTCGAGTACGAAGGGGTTTTTACCTTCTTCTGCAAGCAGGGGGTTGTAGCGGTAGAGAGGCCAGTAACCGGAATCTACAGCCAGCTTCATTTCGAGCTGGGTTTTACCCATACCCTTTCTGATACCCTGGTTGATGCAGGGAGCGTAGCAGATTACGAGAGAAGGACCGGGGTAAGCTTCAGCTTCCTGGATTGCCTTCATGAACTGCTGCTTGTTTGCACCCATGGATACGGAAGCAACGTATACATAACCGTAGCTCATCATCATGCGGCCAAGATCTTTCTTGCCGGTGTTCTTACCACCAGCTGCGAACTTGGCGATGGAGCCCAGAGGTGTTGCCTTGGAGGACTGACCACCGGTGTTGGAGTACACTTCAGTATCCATTACGAGGATATTGATATCGCGACCGGAAGCGAGAACGTGGTCAACACCGCCGAAGCCGATGTCGTAAGCCCAGCCGTCACCACCGAATACCCAGAGGGATTTTTTGGTGAACAGGTCTTCCATGTCTGCGATTTCGTGAAGCAGTTCGGTCTGGGGTACGGAGAAAATGCCGTCGAGGACTTTTTTACCGTATTCTTCAGAGAGAGCTGCGTTATCTTTATTTTCGAGCCAGCCTTTCATGTCTGCTTCGAGTTCAGCGGGAACGCCTGCTTCGATAGCTTCAGTAACGAGGTCAGCAAGTTTTTCACGGCGGTGGGATACACCCATTTCAAGGCCGTAACCGAACTCTGCTGCATCTTCGAACAGGGAGTTGCCCCAGGTGGGACCGTGACCGTTCTTGTTGGTGCAGTAAGGAGTGGTCGGTGCGGAAGCACCCCAGATGGAGGAACAACCGGTGGCGTTTGCAATGATCATGCGTTCGCCGAAGAGCTGGGTGAGAACTTTAACGTAGGGGGTCTCACCACAACCGGAACATGCACCGGAGAACTCCATGAGAGGACGCTGGAGCTGAGAACCTTTAACAGTGGTTCTGCTCATGAGCTCATCCTTTTCGGGGATGGTCAGAGCAAAATCAAGGTTAGGAACTTCAGTTTCAAGCTGAGTAGCGATGGGCTTCATTTCCAGAGCAGGAGTCTTGGCGGGGCAGATGTCTGCACAGTTGCCGCAACCGAGGCAGTCCTGAGTGAAAACCTGCATACGGTACTTGAGACCCTTAACTTCTTTGCCTTTGGCTTCGATAGTTGTGAAGGTTTCAGGTGCGTTAGCAGCTTCTTCTTCAGTCAGAAGAACGGGACGGATAGCAGCGTGAGGGCATACAAATGAACACTGGTTACACTGGATGCAGTTCTCGGGCAGCCATTCGGGAACGTTGATAGCAACGCCGCGCTTTTCGTACTGGGAAGTGGAAAGAGGGAAGAGGCCGTCAGGCTCGAAAGCGGAAACCGGCAGGTTGTCACCTTTCTGAGCAAGGATGGGACGGACAACATCAGTGATGAATTCCGGATCATCAGATACGGCCGCTTCAGCTTCAGTGAGGTTCTTCCAAGATTCGGGAACAGTGATCTCAACGAGGTTTTCGATCGCCTGGTCAACAGCTGCAACGTTCATGTTGACGATTTTGTCGCCCTTCTTGCCGTATGCTTTCTTGATGGAATCCTTCAGGTAAGCAACAGCGTCGTCAAAGGGAATAACGTCAGCAAGTTTGAAGAATGCAGTCTGCATAACCATGTTGATGCGACCGCCGAGGCCTACGCCTGCAGCAATTTTAACCGCGTCGATGGTGTAAAACTTGAGGTTCTTCTCAGCAATAGTGCGACGAAGTTCAGCAGGAAGTTCCTTCTCCATGTCTTCTGCAGACCAGGGAGAGTTGATCAGGAAGGTTCCGCCTTCTTTGATGCCTTCGAGCAGATCGTACTGGTGTACGTAGCTGGAGTTGTGGCATGCGATGAAGTCAGCACTGGTTACCAGGTAGGTGGACTGGATGGGTTCAGAACCAAAACGCAGGTGAGACATGGTGATACCGCCGGACTTCTTGGAGTCGTAAGCGAAGTATCCCTGTGCATACAGGTCGGTTTTGTCACCGATGATTTTAATAGCCTGCTTGTTAGCACCAACAGTACCGTCAGCACCAAGACCCCAGAACTTACACTGAACAGTGCCTGCGGGGGTGGTATCCAGTTCCGGACCTACTTCGAGAGAAGTGTTGGTTACGTCATCTTCGATACCAACGTTGAAGTGGTTCTTGGGACCGGCAACTTTCATGTTGTCGAACACAGCTTTAACCATGTTGGGGCGGAACTCTTTGGAACCGAGGCCGTAACGACCAGCAGTTACAACGGGGTTCATGCCGCTTTCCATGAATGCGGTGCAGACATCCTGGTACAGGGGATCACCGAGAGAGCCTGGCTCTTTGGTGCGGTCCAGAATGGTGATGTTGGTGGTGGTTGCGGGCAGAACCTTGAGGAAGTGCTCGGTAAGGAAGGGGCGGTACAGACGTACTTTAATGAGACCCACTTTCTCGCCGTCAGCAACGAGCTTGTTGACAACTTCTTCAATAGCTTCACAACCGGACCCCATTGCAACGATAACTCTTTCAGCTTCTTCGTGACCTACATAATCAAAAGGCTTGTAGTAACGTCCGGTCAGGTCGCCAACTTTTTTCATGCAGTTGAGAACAACACCGGGAAGCTCATTGTAGAAGGGGTTAGCTGCTTCACGAGCCTGGTAGTAAATATCGGGGTTCTGAGCAGTACCGCGAATAACAGGATTCTCGGGATTCATGCCTCTTGCGCGGAAAGCTGCAACAGCATCCCAGTCAACCAGAGACTTCATGTCTTCGTAATCGATTACTTCGATCTTCTGAATTTCGTGAGAAGAACGGAAACCGTCGAAAAAGTGCAGGAAAGGTACGCTGGATTCAATTGCAGCGAGGTGGGAGATCAGTGCGATATCCATACATTCCTGAACAGAGCTGGAAGCCAGCATTGCGAAACCGGTCTGACGACAGGCCATTACGTCCTGGTGATCACCGAAAATAGAAAGTGCCTGAGCAGCAATTGCACGGGCAGAAACATGAAAAACGCCGGGGAGAAGCTCACCGGAGATTTTGTACATGTTGGGGATCATCAGCAGGAGACCCTGAGAAGCGGTGTAAGTAGAAGTAAGTGCACCAGCAGCAAGAGCACCGTGAACAGCACCGGCAGCACCAGCTTCGGACTGAAGCTGTTTTACGTTGAGAACCTGACCGAAGATGTTCTTGCGGCCCTGAGCTGCCCACTCTTCTGCGACTTCACCCATGGTGGATGAAGGAGTGATGGGATAGATGGCAGCAGTATCGCTCATCGCATAGGAAACGTGAGCGGTAGCTGTGTTACCATCCATAGTTTTCATGTTCTTAGCCATTAAGTAAGCTCCTTAAGAGATTTAATGAATAACCTCACCGAGTAATAAAAAAACCTTGCGAAACAATCGGAACCCTTGTGCAAGGTTGAACACTCATGCAGCCCTACATATCAATTAACGTGCCAAGACCCTTTCATCCCATAAAGCACCGCATAATCAGCCGTTTAGACTTTTCCGCATATTTTTTTTGCGGGTAACCACTTCACTCTGTCTGAAAATTAGGACACCTATTTTGTCTTTAAAACTCCGTTTTTCCGTAACTATCATGTCATATCGGCTTGAACCCCCGCCAACAAACAACTTAGCGGTGAGGCCGAAAAAAAAGCCCTGTCCAAAAAAACGGACAAGGCTTAGTCTGAAAAAAAAGATTGATTGGTTAATCAACTATTTCAAGCACCTATTATAAAAAAAATGAGAACCACACACACTAATCCTTGATATTGTGTTTCTTTAATAAAGCATAAAAATGGGATCTGGAAAGGCCTGAAATCTTGAGAATTGTTGGCACATCACCCTGATAGCGGGACTGTAGCTCTTCAAGATACCTTCTTTCAGCCATACCCTTGAATAATTTAAGCGGAGGAAGATCATCTCCAAGCAGACTTGAAACAGTAGCCGAGAATGCAGACTGAGAATGCACCGGAGTGTTGTCTGTTTTTTCAGACTCAACCCGCCCGGAAGTCCTCATGGTATCATTGGAAACCGGCCTGCCCTTTTTCTGCAGATTGGACTTAGCCATCTTAATACGCAAATTATCTGACAAATGCATTGCGTAAATTGTATTACCGGTTCCGGAAGCAACAAAAGCCTGCTCCACCACATTAAACAGTTGGCGCACGTTTCCCGGCCAGTCATAGTTATTGAGAACTTCGTAAAAATCAGCACCGGCAACCTTAGGGGGCACACCATACTGGTGGCTCAGGCGGGCAAGGTGAAAGTTGGTCAGTTCCCTGATGTCCCCATCCCTGTCGCGAAGAGCAGGCAGATAAATATGTATCGTCTGAATACGATAAAGCAGATCCTGCCGAAACTCGCCGCGCTTGACCATTGCCTCAAGATCCCGGTTTGTCGCCGCAATGAGCCTGAAATCACTTTTGAACTCGCGGTTCTCCCCTACAGGTCGGTAAGTGCGCTCTTGAAGGACACGCAGAAAGGACTTCTGGACTGCAAGTGGCATCTCCCCTACTTCATCAAGAAACAGAGTTCCCTTGTCAGCAAGAGGAATCAATCCCTTACGGTCGGCCTGAGCACCGGTAAAGGCTCCGCGCTTGTGACCGAACAAAGTACTCTCAACCAGAGTTTCAGTAAGAGAAGCACAGTCCACAACAACGAAATTGTTGATTGCCCGTCTGGAATTATCATGAATAGTCTGTGCAAAAAGCTCCTTCCCGGTACCGGTCTCGCCATTGACCAGTACATTGGCATCAGAACCGGAAGCATGAGCTATGAGATCGTAACAACTTTTAATTTCAGTACTTTTACCAACAATATTATCGAGATTGAGGGCAACACAATGAGCCTTGCTCTGCTTCTCGGCATGAAACTCCAGAGCCCTGCTCATGGATAAGGAAATCTGCTTGATGGATGAAGGCTTAACAAGAAAGTCCCAGGCTCCGCCCTGAATTGCCAGCTCAGCACCGTCGGCATCCCCCTTGCCGGTAAGGATGATTATCTCGGGAGAGCCGGAAGAATCCTTGACCTGCTGCAGATAATCCAGTCCATTACCGTCAGGCAGCGAAATATCCAGAAACACCAGATCAAATGAATCATTACGGACACGGGCAAGACCATCCTTAAGGTTATAAGAGCTTACAGCCTCATGCCCGGTACGAGCGATAAGACTTTCAATAGTCTCACAAACCTGTACATCATCATCAATAATCAGGATTCTACCCATCTATATTCTCCGTGGAAGCCAGAACTTCCCGTACAGCATCAGCAATTATGGTCTTGTTGTATGGTTTCATCAGCACTTTCCTGACATTACTTATACCATTTTCTGCGTCGTTAACATAAGTCAGGACATTGCGTCGTCCTGAAACCACCATAACTGGTAAATCCGGCACAACTTCACGTACTCTTCTTGCCAGTTCGATACCATTGGTGTGCGGCATATCGTAGTCGGTTATCATCAAGTCAAACCGCTGAGGACTTTTTACAATAGTTCTCAACGCCTCCATTGGAGAAGACAGTGCGGTAACACTGTATCCCAGACTCTCCAGAATTCGAGGAGTGGTCTCAAGCTGGTCCTCATCATCCTCAACAAAAAGTATATTTTCCTGCCCCAAAGGCAGGGAACCAAGGCTTTTACGAATAATGTCCCGGAGTTGCCCCTGTACCGGCAGATAAATCTCAAAGGATGTTTTCACTTCCGGGGTACTGTTAACAGAAATACCTCCACCGTGGCCTTTGATAAGCCCGTGCACAACCGCAAGTCCAAGCCCTGTTCCTTCCGCCTTACCTTTAGTCGTAAAAAAAGGATCGAAAATTTTATCCAATATCTCAACAGGAATGCCCGGACCATTGTCAGAAATCTCAAGCCGGAGATAGACCCCCGGGGCGACACGCATGAACTGCGCCTGTTCGTCCCCAACTTCCACGGTGGTTAATGAGACATCAATCTTCCCTCCACTGCCTCGTAGAGACTGAAAGGAATTTGTGCACAAGTTCATAATGACCTGATGAATCTGTGTTGGATCTGCCATTACAAGGGGCGCACCATCAGGAACTCTTGCCTCGACCTCAATAGTGCGAGGCAGGGAAGCCTTAATAAAATCAACAGTTTCCTGAACAACCTCGCCAATATCAGTAGGTTTGAACCCTTCCTGCGAAGGACGGCTGAAGGTAAGAATCTGTTTAACCACCCTACTTCCGCGCTGAGCTGCCTTTATCGCCCTGTCCAGATCTTTCCAGGTGATTGTCCCTTCCTCGATATCACTTAACGCCAGCTCTACAGAGTTCATAATCGAAGTTAATATATTATTAAAGTCATGAGCAATCCCCCCTGCCAGAGTACCGATAGCCTCCATTTTCTGAGATTGCAGGAGCTGTTTCTCAAGGTTTACTTTTCTCGTTACATCCTGAGCAGTTGAGAGAGTACCTACAACCTGCGCGCGTTCGTTGTACAGAGGTACTTTATTAATTTCCAGCCAGACCGGATCGGCTCCTTCACGCGGCAGCGCCCAGTTCAACCTCAAAATTGATCTCCCGCTCTCAATAACCTTGCGATCCCATACCGCCGCCTGCGCAGTAAACCTGCGGTCAGTACCGAGTTCGGAGTCACTTTTACCGATTATGGACGTCGGCGACCCTATATCAAAAAAATCAGTAAACGAATGGTTGGCCCCCAGATAGCGTTGATTTCGATCTTTCCAGCAGATCAGCAGCGGCAGTGTATCCATGAGAATTTCCTGAAATGAAAGCTGGGCTGTAATCCGTTTTTCCACCTTTCGCCGCTGAATGATTGATATGACCAGCATAATCAAAATCAAACTGAGCACAAGAATTGAAACTATAATATTCCAGAAGACTTGTTTGTTCAGTTTGTAAAAATAATCAGGGGTATTGATGATGGTGCTGTCCGGCGGCAGCAGTTCCTGATCAATCTTAAACCGTTCAAGTACGTTGTAGTCGAACATGTATTTCTCGTCAGCCGGGGTTACAACTCTTATCTGCGGCATTCGGCCGTTTTTAAGAATACTCACAGCCATATAGGCTGCCTGTGTTCCCTGCTCTATACCCGAGAGTAATTTCCCGCCGACAATGCCGTGCCCAAGCAGAAACTCCCATATACTGAAGATCATCACATCCGTGTTGTCATATATGATCTTCAGTACCTCTTCCGCCGTATAAAGCTCTCCATGGGCACCTTTATAGAACGGGGTAAAAAGTAGGATTTCATCACGCCCCATATCCCGCGCTTTGGAGAGCAACTCATCTAAAGGAAGATCATTCCAGTACTCGAAACTGAGCGTCTCACTGAAATCGGGTTCCACTTTTCTGATCTGCTCTAGAATTGCTTTTGATGTTACAGACTTATCCCCGACAACCACGACCCTTTTCAAATCGGGAACAAGACTGGTAAAGATATCCAGATTAGCCCTGATATCCGGGTGTTCCAACACTCCTGCATAATTATCCCTTCCCTCAACAAGAGAAGGTTTGAAATCATTGATTCCGCAAAAGACAACAGGAACGCCCGGGAATAGAGAGTCCTGATATTTCAACATGAAATTAAGGGCATTGTTGTCTGATACAATTATCACCGAAAACTTGTATCCGCGGTACTTGTACGCGTAGTAAGAGTGAAGAATATCCATGAACTTTTCACTCTGAAACCTCTTGGTATCCATGTACTCAATATGCAAATCGACTGTAAGCCCGCTTGAATCAAGGATATCACGAACCCCTTTAAGGATATCGTCAGACCATGCATAGCCGTTCTGATAAGAGTTCAGAAAAAGGACATTATGCTTTTCAGCCTCGGCAAAAGCGCTGGCAGAAGTGAACAAAAATATGATTAATGCAGCTGTAGCAAAAAAATATCTCACCTGCAGATTTCTCCGTTAATAATGATATGTATAGCAACCTACACCGAATATTTTATTTAAATGACGTAGATACCATAATGCTTTCAACACACATACAAAAAGTGTACCGCACTATCAATCTGTACAATCTTCCAGATTACGTGATAACACCCTGTCTACCATATTAATCGGAGAAAAAAATGCGAAAAATTCTCATCTTTCTGATAATTCTGTGCTGCACTCCATTAGGCTACTTCTTCGGCCCCTCCACAATGAAAGTAGACGCTAAACAGCCTGCCAAAAATCCTATTACAGTCAAACTTGTTTCCGAGCAGGTAGACCCTCAGGACACGGGTCAGGCACTTGTCGGAAACAGCTGCGTAAATTATCTGGGCACACTGCTTCTAAACAGCCCCCACCCTGCTTTTGGAGGGTTTTCGGACATTCTCATCAGCTCTGACAGAAAAACAGTCCTTGCAGTATCAGACCTTGGATTCTGGCTTAAGACAGAATTAAACTATACCCCTGAAGGTTTCCTCTCAGGAACAGCAGAAACAGCTCAGTTGGGACAACTTCTGGACACAGAAGGAAAAGCCTATCCCATTAAATTCAAAGCCGATGCGGAAGGCTTAAGTCATGCCCCGGGAAACGGATACTTAGTTTCATTCGAAAGAATCCACCGCATAGATAAATTTTCTAACGGGACACAACTTAGCCTGGCAGGAAAAGCTGAGAACTTTCCGATTCCGAAGACTGCAGAATCATTACCCGATAACTGTGGACTTGAATCCATTCTTCTTCTTCCGAATCAGAACCTTTTTATTCTTGCTGAGGGAAAAGATGAAAAAGACAGTATATCATACGGGGCAATATTCGACAATAAATCCTGGACAGAGTTCAATTATCAACGCAGTGATGACTTCAGGCCAACTTCAGCAGGGAATCTACCAGATAACGAAATCCTTGTACTTGAACGAAGATATACAGGACCCGGAAGTCTTGGGATTAGATTCAGAAAATTTCCAGCTGATAAGATATCTGCCGGCGCAATAATTTCAGCAGAAAATTTCTTTGAAATCTCACCTCCGCTACCAAGAGACAACTTCGAAGGTTTGGATACTGTAACCACAGCTGATGGAACGACCTATATTTATATTATTTCAGACGATAATTTTTCTCCTGTACAGCACACTCTTCTTTCTCTTTTTGAACTCCTTCCCCGGAGTGAAAAATGAATCCAAACAAATCTGCATCTTAGATGTATTTTTTAAAAATCATACTTAAATATCAGGATATTAAGCAACTTAAAATAAACCATATAATTACAAATAGATTGCATTTTTTTACGTTTTTTATTTCTGGAACCGTTGTTTTGTTCTTCTGTAGAGGTTATATTATAGATATGAATTAAAACTCATAAAACAGGAGGCCGAAATGAAAGAGAAAAAGCGTAAAGAGCAGTCCAACACGCAGACTGCCTGTCCGATGAAAGAGCTGAAAGACAGAAATGATCTGTTCATGCTAAATCCGGATAACTGGAACACTCAGGACAGCAGAACTTTCATTATGAATGCAGATTTCAGACAAATGAATTCAGCAAGGGATAAAAGATAAGATGTGTTGTTCCCAACAAAAAATAGAGGCTGGTAAGCTGGAGATGTTCTAATCCCCCCTTTAAAGCAGAATCCATAAAGGGGGGATTTTTTAATTATTTTAACCTGAAGTTAAGTTCGAAACGTGAACCGCCTTCACTGAGACTGTCAAGAGAGCCTTCTATCTGCTGAACCAACGTATCGATCAAAACATGACCGAGACTTCCAGACCGCTCAAGACCGTCTTTAAAACCGATACCGTTATCAGCTACACTCATTTTGACCGCTTTTCCGTCAAGACTGAGTCTGACGGAAATTTTATTGGATGCCTCAGCTCTTTCCTCAGGGAAAGCATGCTCAATTGCATTTGTTATAAGCTCATTTACAATCAGTCCGCATGGTAAAGCCTGTTCTATAGGCAAGAGAATTGACTCCAGCCTAGTCTCAAAACCGATTTTGTTTGCAACACCATGAGAACTTATAAGCTTTAAGCCCAGAGCTGAAATATAATGCCCGAAATCAATGCTGCTCAGATCATCTGAACGGTAAAGTTGCTCATGCACGTATGCCATTGATCGTACCCGATCAATACTATGGCGTATCAATACAAGATCCTGAGGATCATTGATATACTCTGTCTGGAGATTCAGCAGGCTGCAGATGACCTGCATGTTATTTTTAACGCGATGATGAACCTCTTTAAGAAGAGTTTCCTTCTCTCTCAAAGAGTGCCTGACCCGCTGCTCAGATTTCTTCTTACAGCGGATATTCCACATGCCTTCCAGTAGAAGGGCAAGATTTCGAACGTTATCATTTTCATAGCCGCCAGCGCGATTTGCGAGAACAGCAACCGCTACAACCCGCCCGGCCTCAAGAACAGGTAGTGCCAGAAAATTTCTGACCCCGCCCTTAGGGAAAGGAAAATGATCCTCCGACGCCTCCACAAAATTGGAATAAAATGATGCTCTTCGGGTTACAGCAGCACTCCACCCTCCGCACTGGCTAAGATTGTCCGGAACTCGAAGAGCCCCTTGTTCCTCATACTTGCTTACACATATCCAATTTGAAAACCAGGCAGTGCTGCCGTGTCCTTCAAGTTGAGCAATGAATCCAAATTCACTTTCACTCAATTCAAGGCTTCTGCGCATGGCAAATTCAAAAAACACCTCTGTAGATGTTTCATTCATGTGCGCCATCTCGTAAAGCGTCTTCAACCGCTTACGATTCAGAACCGCCCTCTTATCGGCCTCAACCCGCTCACTAATATCGCGAGCTATTGTCAGAACACTTTTCTCACCATCCAGAAGTACCAAACGTGAATTTACTTCCACAGCAAATTTTTCACCGGTACTGGTAATGTGTTCCACCTCTTCAAAAACTTCGGATCTACCATGTTCGGCAAATGAAATATAATTACCATCAGCCCTGATGGCACAGGGAGAAAGCTTCAAAAGTTCTTCGCGTGAATATCCAAGCCGCTCACATGCAAGACGGTTGGCATCTATAAACCTTCCATCATAGGCATGAATAAAAATGGCATCACCAGCTCCGTCAAATAAAGCCCGATACATAGTTTCGGAATGTTCAAGGGCCTGCCGGACTTTATGTTCAGCAGTTACGTTAGTCATAATAATCTGAACACCCTCATAATCATCCATCGGGCTGAATATCGCCTTGAACTTAAGCAGCAGTACCTTTTTTTTTGCAGAAGGCAACTGTAACTCCAGTTCGTAAAAATCCGGCGCGCGGGAACTTTTAAGATCGGAAAGTATTTTACTGATGCGCAGTTTATCAACTTGATCCATTGACTGATAAATCTCAAGCACATCAAAAGATTCTCTATCCTTCTCTGTAAGGAGCAGAGCACTCCTATTAACTAGAACGACATTAAAACTACAGTCTAGAACCAATACTCCCTGATCAATATCATCAATAAGAGGAAGGTAATGATCCGACTGCTGCCGAGAAGAACTGAGATCAGGGGATTTAAGCTTGCATGGATGTTCAGACTGCAGTTTGCTCTCAAGAAAAGCAATCCGTGCATGTGCTGATTCCAACTCTTTTTCCAGGCTTCTATCCTCGAAGCCAGAAATGGTATTCATTGCAACTCCAAAGAGACGCGAAAAGAGATTCAGCAGTGGCACCCCCTAAAGGGGGGCCACTGGCTTTAGGAAATGAAGAAATGTCTTCTTAACTACAAATTATTTTTGATTGCGCCGAGAATTCTGGATGAAGCCTGTTCATCTCCCAGAATTCCATATCGAACTGAAACCTCGGTAACTTTTGACGAGCTGCTATTGAGGTCAATATATACTGTGGTATCTACATCAATTGCTTTGATTGTAGCGTCACTGAGTCTTTTCTTTCCATCTTCAATCTTGAGATTCAGTTGCTTACAGGCGGCCAGGGTAGCTTTATAGGTTGTTCCAAGGTCAGAATTGAATTTCTGCTTGGCCTGCCCGGCAACGTACACATACGTACCACCGGCAGCAGCCCCGCCAAGAATAATGGCTCCACATCCGGAAACAAAAAAACCGAGAAAAACAACTAGAATCAGAGATGCCAATTTTTTTACGGACATTATTCAATCCTCGCTTTATTAAGGAATTAATTTACGACTTACGCCTTGGGTGAATATGTCTTACAGCTGCATGCTAGTCAACTATCTGCACCCCGGAACAAAACGGTAAAAAAAAAGCGGCCGTAAACCGACCGCATTTTAATATCAAAATTTGTCTTCATCCTAGAGAATACTGTTCTCCCGAAGCTCACTCATAACCTGCACTTTATTAAAGGGCTTTACAATGTAGCAGCTCGCATAACCTTTAAAAAATGCCTGACTTACATTCTTAGTATCCTTAAGTGAAGTGATCATGACCAATTTGAACTCATCAGGCCCGTCCACTTTAAGATCTTTTTCAAGATCACGCAGTTTCTGAGTTACTTCATGGCCATCCATTTCCGGCATGAGTATATCCATGAAGACAGTGTCATACGGGTCATTCTGCTCATAAGCTATTTTGTACTTCTCTATAGCCTCATTACCATTGAAAACAGCTTCACAGCGGGCATACGGAGACAGTAGCTGCGTTAGATACATGTGAACAGCTTCATCGTCATCTATAATCAGGAACCTCATACTCCTCCACTCCCTTAAAATTGTAACCGATTGATCAATCAGTACTATCTTTTATCATTATCTCCAATAATAAAATAAATATAACTGTATAGCAATACATAAAGTTAAGTTTAACATTAGTATCACAGTGTTGGTAAGACAGATCAAAAAAAACGCCACCCCGAAACCAGGAGTGGCGTTATTTTCTTATTTATCGACCGGATACTAAATATCAACACCATAAGCTTTAATCACGGCCATACCACCATGAGTATTGTGCACTTCTTCAAAGCCTAACGCATCAAGCATGATCTGAGCTTCGTAAGAACGTCCACCGGTGTTACATACCAAAACAAGTTTTTTATCACGGGGAATCTCCTCATGACGATTTGGAATTTCACCTTGAGGGATATTGTGCCAATGTTCGGGGTATTTCTTGAGGAAAGGCTCAGCATCAGCATTTTCACGAACATCAAGAAAGCAGTACTGACCGCTTTCACGGTCCGCCCAATATTCAGCGAAGGTATCAGGACCGTGGCCATGATTCATGCCTTCAATAGCATTGTCAGCCATGTTTGCTATAGCGTTAAGCACATCCATGGCAGAAGCAAACGGCGGGGAGTATGCAACTTCGAGGTTGCTTACGTCCTCGATTTTGGGTTCGTATTTCATGATCGCAGCAACAGCATTAATGCGGCCTATCAAGGCGTCACCACCGGCAGAGTAGCCCTGCAGTCCAAGAACACGGCGAGTAGACTTATCTACTACCATTTCAAGGGTCATCATATCCTTTTCAGGATAAAAGTGAGCGCGGTCAGCCATAATCAGGGTTACACTGATTGCATCAAAGCCGGCCTGTTTTGCAGCGCCCAGACTCATGCCGGTACCGGACATGGCTCTTTCAAAAATTTTAACACACCAGGAACCTGCTGCTGCAGGAAACTTCTCATTACGTCCTGCAAGGTTGCCAGCAATAACACGGCCCTGTCTATTAGCCATGGAACCCATGGGCAGAAACATTGGCGAGCCATCTACTGCATTCTTGATTATGGCGCAGTCACCACCGGAGAATATCAAAGGATCATTTGTGCGCATGGACTCATCAACGATAATCCCGCCACGTTCACTGCACTCAAGGCCGCACTCGCGAGCAATCTTATCATTGGGTATTACGCCGGCAGAAATAATGACTAAATCAGCTTCGACTTCTCCACCTGAAGTAACAACTCTTTCTACCTTGCCATCACCTTCAATGCTGGAAACGGTCTGTCCCAGTTTAAAGGAAACACCCTGCTCTTCCATGTGGTTCTGTCCCATCTTTGCAAGAACAGGACTGCACATGCGAGGAAGAATCTGATCAAAAATCTCAACAACAGTGGTTTCAATGCCCCACATGTCAGCAAAGGCTTCAGCCATTTCAAGACCGATAAACCCGGCTCCGACAACTACTGCCTTGCCGTATTTGCCTTCAGTAATACCCTGCTTGATCTTTTCTGCATCATGCATGTTGCCGACGTAGAAAACATTCTCAAGGTTCTCTCCGGGAAGATTCAGCTTGCGAGGAGTCGCTCCGGTACCGATAACGAGCTGATCGTAATCTATTACGCTTTCTTCACCGGTTTTCACGTTCTTTACGTGAACCTGTTTTTTATCGCGATCAATTTTGGTGGCTTCAGTGGAAGAGAGTACATCCACGCCTTTGATGTCCCTGAAAAAGGGCTCGTCCCTGACCATGTGGAAAGCGGTAGTGCGCAACTGGTTGGCTTCCGAAACATCACCGGAAACAAAATAAGGAATACCACAACCGCCATAAGAAAAAATATCGTCTTTATCGATGAGGGTAACCTTGGCATCCTGCTTGATTCTCTTGAATCTGCAGGCAGCCTTGGGTCCAAGTGCAACTGCACCTATGACAACTACATGTTCTGACATGAACCGAACCTCTGTTTTGAGATTAACATAACTCCTGAAAAGGCATCGCTTCAGGAGGGGAATTGTCTTTGGATTAGCAAGTAATCATTTTAAGAAATAAACGCAAGTACATGCATGAAACAATCAAGATTACGACCCAAAAAAAAGGCGAAAATCCGTCTTAGGGATTTTCGCCTTACTAGCTGATATTACATAAATTTTAGCTGACTTCGCCAGCCTCGAAACCGATCTTGGTAATGATTTCCTTGATCTTGGCTTCGTCAACAGGTGCAGACTCCTCATAAGTTGCGCTTGCATTCTCAAGGCTGACCTTGACGCTGCTGACACCCTCAATACCGCTGAGAGCTTTTTCTACAGATGCTACACAATGCTGGCAGCTCATGCCCTTTACTTCAACAGTCTTCATAATGTTCTCCTAGTTGTTTTCTATCCATTCAACAGCTTCAGCAAAGTTCAGTGACCCGGTATAGATAGCCTGTCCTGAAACTGCCCCCTCAAGACCCTTGACAACGAGGGGCTGCAGATTGATGATATCTTCAAGAGTAGCAACACCGCCGGCTGCAATAACCGGGAGTTTAGTCTTGGAGCACAATTCGGAAAGAGCAAGGACATTTACACCGGTCTGCATGCCGTCACGACTGATGTCGGTATAAATAATGAAGGCCGCACCGGCAGCCTCAATACGAGGCAGAACATCAAATACAGACATTCCGGCATCCTCAACCCATCCACGTGACTTGAGCTGCCCGTTAACAGCATCAAGGGAAACACCGATCTGGCCGGGAAACTTAGCACACAGAGCAGCAAAAGTTTCTTCGTCTTCAAGAGCCATGGTACCGATAATGAGACGTTTCACACCGGCTTCAAGATACTTGGAAGCGGTTTCAATATCGCGGATACCGCCGCCAAGCTGAACCGGAATGCTGAGCTGGGAGCATATCTGCTTGATGAGTTCAAAGTTCTTGGGCATTCCGCTGAACGCTCCGTCGAGATCTACTACATGAAGATATCTCGCTCCCTGATTTTCCCAGTAGTTGGCCTGGGCAACAGGATCACTAGAAAAAACAGTTACAGCATCTGCCTGTCCCTGAGAAAGACGCACGCATACGCCATCTTTAATATCTACAGCGGGGAAAATAATCATAATCCAAGCTCCGTAAGTCCATTATTAAGTGCTTCGTCAGCAAGCTCCATGGCTGTTACCCATTTGCCGCCGCGTTTAAAGAATGTGCCGGCGTTAAGCATATTTTCAGTAAGGGGCTGCTGGGTTTCATCAAAGTGAAAGCGTCTGACGATACGCTTGTTGTTTACATCGATAAGATACAGATCAAGAATCACGGATGCAGGCTGGATATTGAAATCAGCTTTCTGCATACCACGAAGATCCTGCCAGAAGATGACCTGAGGAACCAGAATATAATCGGCAGTCATGCATTCGCCTACCTTCACCCAGTAGGCAAAAGCAGCTTCACGCCTTGATCCCATATTCTCAAAAACTTCAATTTCCTGGCACTGGCGGGTGATTGCAGGACGGGCATAGCCGGTTACGCCATGACTGGAAAGAACTCCAACCAGTTTTTCATCAAGCTGCTGGAGAACCTCCCTCTTAATTGGCTTACCTTCCTGAGGAAGATACCCGGCCAGAAGTTCCCAGTTGAAAACAGGGTTTGTAAACCCAGCTACAGCGATAGTGCCCACCGGACGAGGGAGTTTGACAACTTCACTTTTGCTGGCACAGCCGCTCAAAGTTGCCAGAGCCAATATACCAATCAGAAACAGAGGGGCAAATCTTTTCATCAGTCGAGACTCCCTTTGGTACTGGAAACACCTTGTCTTTCAACGGACAGAGCATTGCGAAACGCAAGCCCAAGAGCCTTGAACGCACCTTCCAAAAGGTGATGACCGTTTCGTCCGTATTCAAACTTGATGTGCATGTTCATCCCTGCCTTGAAAGCAAGGGATTTGAAAAACTCGCGCCAGACATCCTTTTCATCCCCGGCAATAATCGGGGGAAGGATATCATCATCATACACGAGATAGGCCCTGCCTGAAAGATCAATAACGACTTCAACCAGAGCTTCATCCATGGGAACCTTGGCAAATCCGATGCGGTTGATACCTTTGCGGTCACCCATGGCATCAAGAATGGCCTGTCCCAGAACAAGCGCAATATCTTCAAGTGTGTGATGCGAGTCAATTTCAAGGTCGCCCTTGCACTTAAGATCCAGATCAAAACCGGCCCAAAAACTCATCAGGGTGAGCATGTGATCGGCAAACCCCACTCCGGTGGAGATGTCGGTACGCCCTTCTCCGTCAAGATTAACGGTAAGGGAAATATCCGTTTCCTTGGTTGTGCGGGAAATTGATGCAGACCTATGTGACAAAATCGACCTCTCTTAAATTATGCCGCTTTCAAAGCAGCCATTACATTTCAATCATATCTTCGTCATAGCCTACTTCTTTAGGCGCTGACTTATCCTTTTTAGGATCAGGCTTTTTTTCAGATTCAGTATCAGCTTCAGCTGAACGGGCATCATTTGCAGATTCCTCTTTTTCCGAGGATTCCTTCTCAGTAGACTCTCCGCCGCCATCGGGACCTGAATCGTCCGGACCCTGCTCTTTCTGTAATTTTCGCCCACCGCGCTTACCAAAAAAGTGTGCTACCCAGATACCGATTTCATAAAGAATAATCAGCGGTCCGGCCATGAGAGTCTGCGTCATTACATCCGGAGGAGTAAGAATTGCAGAACAAATGAAACAGACCAGGATGGCATACTTACGCTTATTACGCAGGCCTTCAGCAGTAACAATTCCAAGACGGGCAAGGAAAAAGATAAAGAGCGGCAATTCAAATATCAAACCGAAAGCAAATAACAGCTTAAGTGAAAAAGCCAGATACTCGCGCAGAGTCGGCATAGGTTTGATAAACTCATCGGCAAAGCCCATGAAGAACTCACAGCCGAAGGGAAAGACCACATAATAGCCGAACAGAGCGCCGCCAACAAAGAAGAATGCTGACAGAAAAGCCAGGGGAATCATCCACTTGCGCTCATGTTCATAAAGCCCGGGTGCCACAAATCCCCAGATTTGTGAAAAAATATAAGGAGATACAACAAAAATACCAGCCACGAAAGCAACTTTCAAATAAGTTACGAAACCTTCGGGCAGGGAAGTAAAAATAAGAGTGGAATCAGGAGGAAGCGTCACAACCAGAGGCTGCATCAGCAAGGAAAAAAGCGGCTTGGCAAAAGAGTAGCAGGCAAGAAAACCAATACCACAGGCAATGAATATTCTTACAAAACGCCTGCGAAGCTCTTCAAGGTGCTCCAAAAAGGACATGGGAGCTTCTTCTTCATCAAGCTCGTCATCTTCTTCATCCTCTTCTTCCACATTCTCAGACAGTTCGCCGTCGTTCCTTTCTGCGGGGAGATCGGAGGCAGATTCAGACTCAACGGCCTCCTCATCCACTACCGCTGTTTCAGTTTCAGAAGTGCTATCTTCAGAACTTTCGGGGGTTTCTTCAACCTTATCCTGTTCTTCAATATTCTCCTGTCCTACTTCACGCGAATCTTTCTCCGCTGAACTCATGCCTTTTCACCTTCGGTTTCTTTCTTGGGTGCTTCAGCTACGGTTTCAGTCTTTTCTTCCGCCGTCTCTTTTTCCGCTTCAGCCTGTCTGGCCCTCTCCATGGCCTCGGCTTCAGCCTTCTTACGAGCAGACTCTTTCTCAGCTTCCTCTTTGGCTTTCAGCTCTTGATCAGCAGCAGAAATTTCAGCGTCCAGAGTGCTCTTCACATCATTGGACATTTTCTTAACTTCGGAAATACCGCGGCCGAGATTTTTGATAAGTTCAGGAAGCTTCTGGGGCCCAATAAGAATCAGGGCCACAACCAAAATTACGATAAGTTCTGTTGAACCAATACCGAACATATTCAATCCTTGTTCATTGTGGCAGTAAAATCACTTTTACGCTTGAAGCTTATGCTGGACTCCACCAACAGAATCAAACATAGGCTTATCAAAATTTGCTGATGTCTTGTAACCGATTTCGGAAACTTTATCTACGTCTTATCAGCACCGAAATTCAACCCGCTATAGTAGCACTACGGCACCGTTCTTATTAGTAAAACAGGCTGTGTGCAACAAAAAATGCCTCCGGTGGAACACCGAAGGCATTTTGTAACTCAAAAGGCAGTGGAATTATTCCCACTCAATGGTTGCCGGTGGCTTGGAGGAGATATCCAGAACAACACGGTTTACACCTTTAACCTCGTTGATGATGCGGTTGGACATACGGGCGAGGATATCGTTGGGGATACGGCTCCAGTCAGCGGTCATGGCGTCGATGCTGTCAACGATGCGCAGCGCAATGACGTGCTCGTAAGTACGGTCATCACCCATGACACCGACTGTCTTAAGGGGCAGCAGAACAGCGAAGCCCTGCCAGACCTTACGGTACCATCCTGTTGCGTGCATTTCATGCTGAACAATCTTGTCAGCCTGACGCAGAATCTCAAGACGCTCTTCAGTGATATCACCAAGAACACGGATAGCAAGACCGGGACCGGGGAAAGGCTGGCGCCAGATGATGAACTCAGGCAGGCCGAGTTCGTAGGCAACCTTGCGGACTTCATCCTTGAAGAGCTCACGAAGAGGCTCAACAAGATCAAGATCCATGTCTTCAGGCAGTCCGCCAACGTTGTGGTGGGACTTGATTACCGCAGAGGGGCCCTTGAAGGATTCTGATTCGATTACATCGGGATAAAGAGTTCCCTGTGCAAGATATTTAACATCTTTAAGGGCGGTTGCTTCTTCGTTGAAAACATCAATGAATGTGTAACCGATGAGTTTGCGCTTCTTCTCGGGGTCTTCCACGCCTTTGAGCTTGTCGAGGAAGAGCTTGGATGAATCAACGCATTTTACGTTGAGTTCGAAATGCTCTTCGAGAAAGCCGATTACTTCCTCACGCTCGTGCATGCGCAGCAGACCGTTATCTACAAAGATGCAGTGTAGGTTCTTACCGATAGCCTTATGCAGGAGAACGGCAACTACAGTGGAATCGATACCGCCGGAAAGACCGAGCACAACCTTGTTGTCACCGATCTTTTCACGCATTTCCTTAATGCAGTTTTCCACGAAGGAAGACATTGACCAGTCTGCCTTGAGACCGGCAATCTTGAAAACGAAGTTGTTGATGATGGTGGTACCGCTCTCGGTGTGTGCCACTTCGGGGTGGAACTGGAGTGCGTACATCTTCTTCTCTTCATTAGCCATAGCTGCAAAAGGAATGGACTCGGTGGTACCGCAGACCTTGAATCCCTCGGGGATTGCTTCAACACGGTCACCATGGCTCATCCAGACGGTGAGCTTTTCGATATCTTCAATACCGTCCCAGAGAACGCAATCGCCGGAACCGCAGAATTCAGCGCGGCCGTATTCACGGTCTTCGGAGGAAACAACTTTACCTCCGAGGTCATTGGTCATGAGCTGCATACCATAGCAAATGCCAAGCACGGGTACGCCCATTTCCAACAAGGATGAATCAAGCTGCGGAGAATCATCTTCCAGAACGGATGAAGGTCCGCCTGAAAGGATAAGAGCACCGGGCTTGAGATCTATAATTTTCTGAGGATCTACGTTGCAGGGGTGAATTTCGGAATACACACCTGCTTCACGGATTCTGCGGGCGATCAGCTGAGTAAACTGAGACCCGAAATCCAGAATGATTACTTTATTATCGTGCTGCATGACGACTCCTGAATATTAGTAGGAATCAACCCTGTAGTTGGGAGCTTCCTTGGTGATGATAACATCGTGAACGTGGCTTTCTTTGAAACCGGCGGGAGACATCTGGGTAAACTGAGCTTTCTCTTTGAGTTCCTGGGTGTTGGCACAACCAACGTAACCCATGCCGGAACGCAGTCCGCCGATCATCTGGTAAATACTGTCGGAAACAGGCCCTTTGTAAGGTACGCGACCAACAATTCCTTCAGGAACAAGCTTGTTGGTATCCTTCTGGAAGTAACGGTCGGAGCTGCCTTTCTTCATTGCGTCAATGGAACCCATTCCGCGGTAGAGCTTGTAGGAACGTCCCTGATAGAGAACCTTTTCACCAGGGCTTTCATCGGTTCCGGCAAACATGGAACCCATCATTACGGTATTTGCGCCAGCTACAAGAGCTTTGACAACATCACCGGAGAACTTGATTCCGCCATCGCCGATAACGCAGATGCCGCGCTCCTGACATGCTCTGGCTGCTTCCATAATAGCGGTAATCTGCGGAACACCAACACCGGCTACAACACGGGTGGTGCAGATGGAACCGGGGCCGATACCGACTTTAACTGCGTTAACACCGGAATCGATAAGAGCCATGGCTCCTTCGTAAGTAGCGATGTTACCACCGACAATCTGAACATCGGGGTAGCAGGAACGCAGTTCCTTGATTGCATCGAGAATACCTTTGGAATGGCCGTGAGCGGAATCCAGGGTCAGGAAGTCAACACCGGCAGCAATAAGCGCGGAGCTTCTTTCCATGAGATCGCGACCAACGCCAACAGCAGCACCTACACGAAGACGTCCGTGTGAGTCTTTAGCTGCGTTGGGGTACTTTTTGACTTTATCAATATCTTTAATAGTGATGAGGCCGGTCAGCTTGTTTTCTTCGTCAACCACCAGCAGCTTTTCAATGCGGTTGGTATGCAGATGACGCTTGGCTTCTTCGGAAGAAATCCCCTTCTGAACGGTAACGAGGTTACGGCTTGTCATAACTTCGGAAACAGGGACATTTCTGTCGGTTACAAAGCGGGTGTCGCGGTTGGTGATAATACCTACAAGGTGCTCACCTTTAACAACGGGGAAACCGGAAATTTTGAATTCTGCCATGAGATCGAGAGCCTTGCCCACGGTATCATCGGGGTGAACCACGATGGGATCAGTGACCATACCGGACTCGGACTTTTTGACTCTCTCTACTTCACGGACCTGATCGCGAACAGACATGTTTTTGTGGATAACACCGGCTCCACCATGGCGGGCCATCTGAATTGCCATTTTGGACTCGGTAACGGTGTCCATTGCGGCACTGATAAGGGGAATTCCGAGAGTAATTTCCTCAGTAAGATTGGCGGAAACGTCCACACTATCGGGAAGAACTTCCGAATAGGCGGGCAAAAGCAGAACATCGTCAAAAGTCAGAGCCTGACCTACTACCTTTTCCATGTTGCCCTCGCAAAATGATTTGAAATATTATCTAAAAGAAAAGAGAAATCATTGTGTTGATGATTCCTCTCAAGGCTAAAGCCCGGTCTTCTGGCGTCGACAGGACTTCACTGCCGTAAGCTTCATTCGGGTTGTGGCAGGTACTTCCCTGCCGGGATTTTCAATCTGTAATGAACAGAGTATATACTTTTTTGAAGCGGACTCAAGGCCGTAACAAAAAAGATATTTAAAAAGTGTTCGGCCCCGCATATTTGCGGGGCCGAGTTTTGTCAACAATTATGTTCGGATTAGAGTCCGAGGTAGGCTTTCTTGATATCATCATTTGCCAATAGATTATCAGCAGTATCAGAGAGTATAATCTCCCCGTTTTCCATGACATATCCACGATGGGCCGTTTTTAGGGCTAGGTTCGCATTCTGTTCTACCAGAAACACCGTCGTTCCACTTTCCTCGTTAATTTTTTTAATAATTTCGAAGATCTGCTTAATAATGAGAGGAGCCAGTCCAAGAGAGGGTTCATCAAGCAGAAGAAGTTTCGGGCGAGCCATAAGAGCACGTGATATAGCGAGCATCTGCTGCTCTCCACCGGAGAGGTTGCCTCCGGCCTGCTTGCGCCGCTCCCAGAGAATCGGAAAAAGCTCAAAGCAGTGGTCCATATCTTCTTTCACTCCGTCTTTATCATCACGAAGAAAAGCCCCCATATCAAGGTTCTCGGTAATGGTCAGATCGGGAAAGATCAACCGCCCTTCAGGCACCTGAGAAATACCCATCTTTACGATGGCATCAGGTTTTTTCTTATGAATGGGCTGATTGTTATACAAAACCTCACCGCTGCGCGGAGGAACAACACCGCTGATAGTCATCAGAGTGGTTGTTTTACCTGCACCGTTGGCACCGATAAGTGTGATGATCTCACCCTGCTCCACTTCAATATTAATATCTCGCAGAGCCTGAATATTGCCATAAAAAGTATTTACGTTCTTAAGCTTAAGCATCGACGAGTTCCTCCCCGAGATAGGCCTTGATTACAGCGGGGTTCTCGCTGACTTCCTTAGGTGTGCCGTGAGCTATTTCTCGTCCGTACTCAAGGACAAACAGGCGATCCGACAAAGACATGACCATTTTCATATCATGCTCAATCAAAAGTACAGAGATCTTATGACGGTCCTTAATGGACACAATCAGCTCTTCAAGCTCTGCTGTTTCCTGAGGGTTCATACCTGCTGCAGGTTCATCAAGCAGCAGAATAAATGGATCTGTTGCCAGCGCGCGAGCGATTTCCAGCCTGCGCTGTGCCCCGTAGGGCAGGTTTCTGGCAAGTTCATCAGCAAACTTATCAAGACCGAGTTCTTTGAGGAGATCGTAACTCTTAAGAATTGTTTCCTGCTCTTCACGACGAGTGCGAGGATCACGAAATACCGCACCTAAAAAACTTGCCTTGGTGCGGCAATGGCAGCCGATCATAACATTTTCAATAACCGACATCGAAGGAAACAGGCGGATATTCTGGAATGTACGAGCCATACCAAGTTCTGTAACGAGGTTGGTTTTCTTGCCGTTGATGCGCTGAAAACCCTTACCTTTGGGGTCGATGTTAACGTCCCCTTCGGTAGGGGTGTAAATTCCTGTGATGCAGTTGAAGAAGGTGGTCTTACCTGCCCCGTTGGGGCCGATCAGCGCAACAATCTCACCTTCCTTCACATCAAGATCAACATCATCAAGCGCGCGTAGGCCTCCGAAGTCCTTGCTGACGCCTTTTACCTGTAAAACAGTTCTCTTTTCATTACTCATTGGCGCCACCTAAAGCCTTCTTAACGGCACTGATATCGATTTTCTTACGCACATCACGGATCAGGCCCTGCGGTCTGAAAACCATGATAATTACCATGGTGGCACCGAAGACCAGCATGCGGTATTCGGAAAAGTCACGCAGGTATTCGGGAAGCAGAATCAGCAGCAACGCACCGAGAATAACCCCGAGAATTGATCCCATACCACCAAGAACGACAACGGATAAAATAATCGCCGACTCAAGAAAGGTAAAAGATGCAGGGTTGATAAATGTTGTCTTGGCCGCAAATACAACCCCCACCAGACCGGCCCATGTTGCGCCAAGCGAAAAGGCCATGAGCTTGGTCTTCATCTTATCGATACCCATGGCCTGACAGGCTATTTCATCCTCTCGCAAGGCCTGCCAGGCTCGGCCGATACGGGAGTTCTTAAGTCTGTTGACCACAAAGATGGTGAAGATAACAAGAGCAACCATCAGGTAGTACATGAAGTTGACCTGCGCGATAAAACCTTTGGCAAGACCGAAGAATTCAGGGCGAGAGATATTGGAGATACCGGCCGGACCATGAGTGAAATCGCCCCAGTTTTCCAGTACCAAGCGAATGATTTCACCAAATCCCAAGGTTACGATGGCAAGATAGTCACCACGCAGCCTTAAAACAGGAAAACCGAGCAGAATACCGCAGACAGCTCCGAGCAGCGCGCCGATGGGCAATGCAAACCAGAAACTGATTCCCCAGTACATGTTCATTAGCGCATAGGAATATGCACCAACTGCGTAGAAGGCAACAAAACCAAGGTCAAGAAGACCGGCAAGGCCTACAACAATGTTCAGACCAAGTCCGAGAACCACATAAATCAACGCGGTAGTCATGACATTGACCTGATACATGGAAAACAGCTTGGGAAATGCAAGCGCAAAAACTAGAACACCGGCAAGTGCGGGCCAGTAAAATTTTGGATTGGAGATGAGTTTGTTGAAAAAGGTTACTTTTTCAACACTGGACGCTTCTTCCTCTTTTCTGCCCTTTTCCTTGCGTTCCAGCATGTAACGCCAGATGAAGGAGAGCACGAACGCGGCCGCGCCCACATAAAGGACCCGGTCCAGATGCCATGTAACAGACTTATCGATTGTGTTCACGAAGACCCCCATAATGGGCAGGGTCAGAAACATGAACCACAATGCAGCCAGTATTGATTTTTTCAAGCCTTCCATATTCAAATAATTTCCGTTTTTATCGTTTTCATATAAGCGGAACAATCTGCCCGCCGGAAATCCGCCGTTTGCTTCCTAAACCTTCTGGATAGGGGCTTTGCCCAGCAAGCCTGAAGGTCTGAAGATAAGGATGAGTACCAGCAGTGCGAAGGCGAAGACGTCTTCATAATCACTGGAAACATATCCTGTGCAGAAACTTTCGGTCCAGCCGAGAATCAGTCCGCCGAGCATTGCTCCGGGAACAGATCCTATGCCGCCGAGCACGGCTGCAGTGAAGGCCTTGATGCCTGCGATAAATCCGATGAAAAAGTTGATCTGCCCGATATGTGATGCAATGAGCACCCCGCCGATTGCCGCAAGAGCAGAACCGATTACAAAAGTGGCAGAGATGACCTGATCCACATTGATGCCCACAAGCATTGCCATTTTACGGTTCTGAGCCGTGGCGCGCATGGCTTTACCGATGCGGGTGAATTTAATGAACAGGTTAAGTCCGACCATAACCAGAGCCGCAACACTGATAATCATGAAATCGGTTGAACCTATCATGGATTCGTAGTTCTTGAGGAACCCGAATTCGGGTATCAGGCTGGGAAAGGACAGAAAGTCGGAAGTCTGAGAAAGCATCACGTAGTTCTGAAGGAAGATGGACATACCGATAGCGGAAATGAGCGGAGAAAGTCTCGGCGCATCACGCAGGGGACGGTAAGCTATCTTTTCAAGAGTATAACCATAGGCCGAGGCGTAAATAACCGCTGCTATGGTCGCCAGAATGACGATTGAAGCTGCCGGGAAGCCGAAGCTGGTCAGAACCCCGGCCACAACCAGCCCTACAAAGGCGCCAATCATGTAAATTTCACCGTGGGCAAAGTTGATCAGTTCGATAATACCATAAACCATGGTGTAACCGAGGGCGATGAGCGCATAAATACTGCCCCTGGTCAGACCGGAGAAAAATAATTCCAGAAAATATTCCATTTGGACCCTGCTGAATCATGACCCAGGGGGCTGGGTGATTGCACCTGCCCCCTGAATCGGAATTTATTTTTGATTTTTATAGAGAGGAAACTATTTAACTTCTACGTATTCGCCATTCTTGACCTGATATACGGAGAAGCCAACGCCGATCGCATCACCCTTGGCGTCGAACTTGATTTTACCAACAGGAGTTTCAACTTCATGAGTACGCAGGGCTTCAACAATCTTATCGTAGTCGGTGGAATCTGCATTATCGATAGCTTTAAGCAGAGCCAGAGCAGCGGAATATGCTTCAAAGTAGAAAGCACCGGGTTCTTTACCGTCATTAGCAGCCTTGAACTGGTCAAGAGCAACTTTGTACATGGGGTTGCCGGTGATGTCCTGAGGACCGGTTGCATATACGCCTTCAGCTGCTTCGCCGGTGATATCGATGAAGGTCTTCGCCTTAACACCGTCATCGGAAAGGAAGGGGATGGTCATTTTCTTTTTTCGCATCTGAGATACGATCTTGGAAGCTTCAGGATGGTAACCGCCGAAGATAACGCCGTCAGCACCGCTAGCCTTAACTTTCTGCACTACTGCAGAGTAGTCAACAGCACCAGGAGTTACACCTTCAAAAAGAACAGGCTCAATGCCTTTCTGCTTCAGGTACTTCATGGTCCATTCGGCAAAACCTTTACCATAGTCACCTTTGTCGTGAATGATAGCAGGTTTTTTGAGACCGAGTTTCTCAGCTGCAAACATGGAAGCAAGTGCGCCCTGAGCATCATCGGAAGCGATTGTTCTGAAAAAGTTGGGGTAGTCGCCGCTAAGGGTAAGGCCGGGGCTGGTTGCAGAAGGAGACATGCAGACCAGATTGGAATCCTTGTAGATGGGCAGAGCTGCTTTGGTAGCACCGGAGCAGATGTGACCCAGAACAACGGTAACACCGTCGGAGAGGAGCTTCATTGCAGCGTTAGTGGCGAATTCAGGCTTGCACTGATCATCCTGTGCAGAAACAACCACCTGCATTCCGTCAACACCACCTGATTCATTGATAGCTTTTACTACGAGCTTTGCAGCGTCAACTGTAGGCAGGCCGTAGGCTGCGAGGTCACCACTGTGGGCACCGGGAACACCAAGAACAATTTTACCGCCTGCGAAAGCGGAACCACATCCGATGGTCATCATCAAAACGACCAGCAGAGTCAGCAATGAACGTTTCATCATAACACTCCTTGACTGCGTTAATTTGCGGGCTATTCACCCATAGATTACTTAACAACCCGTAACAACTCGTGCACTGTACCAAGCTCACAAGATGAAACGTGAAAGACCTTATCATGTTGCAGCTGCAGTTAAAACCACAAGCTGCCTTCAATCTGAATCCGGCACCTGAAAGAAATCCTGATCCGGCAAGACGGACAAAATTCAGGTATAATCCCAATTTCAGACTATGTAATTACTGATTAGCCGTATCTAGGCAAACTTGTCAATGTTTCGCAGCAAAATACGAATAAAATGAAGATTTTTTACTTATACGTTAAAAATTAATCGTTAGACCTTACATTTTTGCAATACAAAACGCATTTTACTCGTGAGCAAACACCCGCTTTGTAAATAAAAATCGGACAAAAAAAAAGCCCGCATTAATGCGGGCTTTTAGATTTTCAGACTTATTGTTCAGGGTGAGGATCTTTTTTCAACTCTTCCTCGGCTCTTTTCTTCATATCTGCCGGAGTCTTGGGATTATCTATAATCTTCTGAAACTCAGCGTCGGCCGCTTCATGTTCATGCAGATAGTACTTTTTGATAATACCGGTATTGAATCTGGCCATGGAGTCGTCGGGATCTATGGCAAGAATACTATCAAAAGACTGGGCAGCTTCCTTAAACTGTTCAGCCTGATAGTAACACATACCAAGTCCCATCAAAGCTTCAATATTCTTGGGTTCAGCAGCGATTACCTTTTCAAAGAAAGTCTTGGCGCGGTCATAAGCCCGAATCATCATGAAAGAGTTAGCAAGTTCAAGCTGAATCTGCATGTTCTCGGGTTCTTTACCCATTTTTTCCATGAGTTCGCGTACACGCTTCATGCTTTCATCGTTCATGGCATCCATTCCGCCAGGCATGGCTCCTCCGCCACGACGCTCCTGCTGAAACTCAACCTTGTTGCCGGGGTGATCCATACGATAGGTCAAAGATGCAACAAAAATAACTACAAGAGAAGCACCCAGCAGCCAGACAATAATCTTTTGTCCACCACTAAGTGAGAACCCCTTCAGGTCGGATTTATTATTTGTCATTGTCTAGCAACTCCATCTGCCTGATACGGCGTTCCATGGATGCACCCTTGGCAGCGATAAAAGCCAGATAACCGGCAATCGCAACCCACACAGCAATATTAGCGATGAGCAGGTAAGTTTCACTCATAATATATATTTACTCCTGATTTCTATTCATTGTCATCCCAGACCATCTTGGCGTCCAATTCGCCGGATAGTCTGATCTGTCGGTAGCGCACAGCCAGTGTAACCAGCCAGAGCAAACCAAACGCCGCAATATTGACCAGCAGCGTGGTAAGCATTTCCGGTTCCATACCACCACCCTTTGCACCAAGCACGTTGGGATGCACGCTTCTCCAGAGTCTTGCCGAATAAAACACGAGAGGGACATCGACAAAAGCAACAACTCCTAAGACCGCGCAAACAAGGGACCTGCGTTCAGCAGACATGGGTGCAGTGCGAAGCACCAGGTACGCAGCATAGACAAACCACATAATAAGGGTAGTCGTAAGCCGGGGATCCCATGTCCACCAGACATTCCAGGCCGCCCTGCCCCACAGGGAGCCGGTAATGAGCGCCAATCCACTGAAAACGACACCGATCTCAGCGGCGGCTCCGGCAATATAATCAAACTTGATATCTCTTTTTATCAGGTACGCCGCACTGAAGACGAAGACCACAAAAAAACTGATCATGGCCCAGGCTGCCATAGGCATGTGGGTATAGAAAATTTTCTGTACCAGCCCCATGGTCATCTCGACGGGAGCGTACATCCAGATGAAATACTGACCGACGCTTAAAGCGATACCGGCAATCAGTGCTGCAACTGCGAGATTCATTAAGATGCTCCGTATTAACAATATGTTTTCGGCAAACTATTGTTCACCGCTGTATACAAAAGGAAAAAGGATAAGGCCTGCACCACTGAACAGAGCCGAGGCGGCAATGATAATGCCCATCCAGGAACTCTCATCCATTATATTAACTCCGGAAAAAACCGAAGTCATCAGCTGAATCGCCCCCAGCAGAATCGGCAGCAGCAAAGGAAATAAAATCACTGACAGTAATGATTCCCTGGCGGCCTGCCCCTGAGATATTGCCCCGAGCAGCGCACCAAGAGCCACAAGCCCCCAGTCCGCAGCAAGCAGGGTAACTGCAAAAACAGCAAGTGAGCCTTTGAGATCCTGTCCAAGAAATACAATAGTGGCAGGCAGAAAAACCAGCTGCGAACAAAGCAGCAAGCAGAATCCTGCAATACCCTTCCCGAACCAGACCGCATGAAGCGGAACAGGTGAGGAAAGTAATCCTAAACGGACCTCATTTGCTTCTTCCACTGAAAACAAGGTATTGAAAACCAGTACCAGACCAAATGAAGAGGCCAGCCAGAATATGGCTGAAGCCGCCTGAGGTTCAACCAGCTGCCCTGCCGGACGCGAAAGGCTGAACACAAAGATCAGCAACAGTCCCAGCAAAACAGCCTGAGTCAATCCCTGCCCACCGGCAAGAGAAAGGCGAAGATCCTTTGCTGCAATGGTAATTCCACGCTTAAGCATTATCACCTCCCAGCACTGTGCGGGGATCGAACTCGGCAGCGGAACCAAGATAAGCCATCTTGCGACCGGAAAGTCCGAGGACCCGATCTGCAAGGGCTGTATCATGGTTTACATCATGGCTGATCCAGACAATGGCGGTTCCACGATCACGCATGGAGACCACCTCTTCACGCAGAAGTGTAAGTGATGCCTGATCAAGTCCGGTCCCCGGCTCATCCAAAAAGAGCAGGTCCGGATCAACAAGAAAGACACGGGCGAGGTTAAGACGCTGAGCCATACCACGAGAGTAAGCTCCGGCCTGCTCTTCAGCCGCCCTTTCAAGCCCCACTCTTTTAAGCAGAGCCATCAGTTCATCACGTTTGGGGGAAAGGCCATACATAGTGGCCCAGAATGAAAGATTGCTCAGTCCACTTAAACGCGGATAAATAAAGGTGGAGTGTCCAAGATACGCTGTTTTCTCGGGTTCCGTAAGAATCTCAGCAGATCCTGCCGACGGCCTCGAAAGTCCGGACATTATCTTCAGCAGAGTGGTCTTACCTGCTCCGTTACGCCCCACAACGAGAAGAATCTCCCCGCGGCGGACATCACAGCTTACCTTTTTAAAAATAAGCCTAGTTCCAAAAAACTTGGCCGCATCCCTCACCTTGAGAGCTACACTGTCATTTTTTCCCACAGTCTTCCGCCTAGTTTATACGTGGTTTTCTAAAGGCAACAAAACCGAACAGACACATCAGTGTTCCACCGATCCACAACCAGTTGATCAGAGGGTTGATGCTCATCTTCAGCGTAGCACTGCCTTTTTCATCCACACTCAGCAGGGTAGCGTAAATTTCGCTGCCCAGACTGGGGATAACGGAAACTTCAGCAAAAGGCTGCTGAAAGTTACGATATAATCTTCTTTCAGGACTCAGCAGTCCGACGGGTTTTCCATTCTTGGAAACATCGATAATAGCTGAAATCCATGCTTTCTCAGCATTCTGACCTTCCACAAGGTTCTTAAAAGTCATTGTATAAGTACCAAGCTGGACGCTTTCACCCTGCTTGACCACATACTCATGCTCAATTTTATTGGGTCCGGACCAGGCCACCCCAAGAAACATCAACGCAACACCCAGATGAAGTCCGTAAACGCCAATCATGGAAGTAATCTTACGCATCTGCGGAATAAGAATGAAGACAGCGAAAATTCCGACAATAGAAGCAATTGAAGCCGCACTGGTAATGAGAGCCAGAGGGTTATGCAGACCGCACATGTAGCTGATAACACCACCACCCACAAAAGCCCCACCGACAAGAATCAGACCACGCTTGTCAGCGATGCCTTCTTTCCAGTTAAACCAGGGACACACAGTGAAAATAAGGATCAAGAGACTGAACAGAGGCAGACAGACCCTGTTATAGAATTTGGCATCAAGGCCGACAGGGTTGGCACTCCACATCTTACTGATTACCGGCCACATGGTTCCAAGGCCAACAACAAGACCTAAACCGAGAAATGCCCAGGCTGCTATTACCAGAAGCCCCTGTCTGCTGTTAAGGCTGGCCAGAGTTTTAAACTCCGGTCTTGGACCTACGATCACAACAAAGGCAATCACAGCAAGATTGGAGAGCATGAACAGGAGAAGGGGCAGTCCCACACCGTTTTCGCCATAAGCATGAAGGGACTGAACGACTCCGGAGCGAACCAGATATGTGGCAAAAATACACAGCAGCAGAGTCAGTCCCATGAGGAAGACATTTGTGCGCTGCAAAGCTTTACTTTTAATCTGAATAGCGGCTGTATGCATCAATGCTGAAGCGCTGAGCCACGGGATAAGTGAAGCATTTTCAACGGGGTCCCATGCCCAGTATCCACCCCAACCGAGTTCCATATAGGACCACCAACAGCCGAGAACGATACCTGCAGTAAGAAAGATCCATGACAGGATATTCCAGTTGCGGCAGAAAGAAACCCAGGACTTGAGCTCTCCAGAAATGTATGAGGCAAGAGCCAGGGCTGCAGGACTGGTGAAACCGGCATAACCGAGAAACAACAGCGGCGGATGGAAAATCATACCCGGGTTACGCAGCAGCGGGTTGAGACCGCGCCCGTCAGCCGGAGTGGGAACCAGTTCCATGAACGGGTTGGACCAGCTTGTAAGCAGAAGCAGAAAAAAAGCCTGAACAAGCATATAGAAAAGCCAGTAATAAAGGCGGGTCTTCTCTGAGAACTCCTTGAAAAGCTGGAGCCTTGAAAAGAATACACCCATAACAGCAATGGAAAACATCCAGAACAGCAAAGAGCCGTCGGCACCGGCCCAGAAAGCAGTAACGGTATAAAATATGGGCAGAGTATTATCTACATACTCGTAAACATATTTAAAGGAATAGTCGCGATTAATAAGGGCTATAGTCAGGACGATACTTGCCAGGGTAACAAAACCGGCAACCGCCATATTGGCCCTTTCTAGTAGAATCAGGGTATTACGCTTGCCGGTCAGTAACGACAAACAGGCATAAGCACCTGCCCCGAGTGCCGCTAGAAGGGCAATCAGGAGCATCAGGTTGGCAAAAAGCTGCATATTATATATACTCCATTAATGGATAAAAACTAATAAAAAACGGTGAAAGGCAAAACGTGTTAAACCAGTCACCGTAATACCATCAGAGGTTAACTCTCACGGTTTTTCTTTTCGTACTTGGACGGACACTTAGTGATAAGTGAAGTGGCGCGGAACATCTTGTGACCATTCACAAAGTTTCCTTCCACAATTACTTCCACTCCTTCCTTGAAGGTGTCCGGAACAGCACCGCTGTAGTCTACGCGGATAGTGCCCGGTGCCTCTTTCTGATCCTTGAGATCAAAAGCAACACCAAGTCCGCCTTTTTTAGGTGTGATGTTCTGGGGCGCAACCTTGCCGAAAAGCCTGGCCTGCCCAAGCTCGCTTTCATCCATGGCAAGAGCTTCGGAAACGTTTAGAAAATACACGCTGTCCTGAGATACTCCTGAATAAATAAGGTATCCCAGGCCACCGAGAAAAAGGATCAGGGCGGCTAAATAGACACCTTTTCCACCTTTCTTGGCCATTATAAACTCCGTTCTATTTCGAAACGTCAGCCGGGTTATCTTCCGGGCTGACGACCAGTTCTTTTCGTCTGCGGCGTGCGAGTTCACGCATATCTACAACCTGATCGGTTTCATCTACGATCTCGCTCCCCAGTATTTCTTCCATTACATCCTCAAGGGTAACTACCCCTGACATTCCACCGTATTCATCAAGCACCACAAAAAGATGCATCCGACTTTCAAGGAATTTAACCAGAAGCTTGTCGAGCGTAATGTTCTCCAACACGAAACGTACCGGTTTCATCAGCTCAGACAGTTTTACATCGTCATTGTCATTGGCAAGCGATTCAAAAACAGAACGCCTGTAAATGACACCAACAATATCTTCAGGGTCATCTCCTTCATAAACCGGAATACGGCTGTGAGGCCACGCACTGTATTTTGCATGAGCCTCAGCAACGGTCATATCAGCCTGAAGAGTGAAGACAACAGTCCGGGGAGTCATAATTTGCTCAACAATATTGTCGTCCAACGACAAAATGTTGGCAATTGAGAGGGCTTCATACGGTTTGATCGCCCCGGTTCTTCTGGTCAGGCTGACCATTGCACGTATATCGTCTTCCGTGGCCTGAGGGCCTTCTCCCTTATTACTTATAAGACGGGAAAGAAAACCGCAGATCCAGATCACGGGAAGAAATATCCAAGTTAATACCTCCAAAGGCCGGGCAAGCATCCGCCCCAGAGGTTCACAATATACCACTCCGACAGTTTTAGGCAGAATTTCAGACAATACCAAGATAATAATGGTAAAACCGAGAGTGAACCACGGCAGGGTCTCGGCACCATAGAGGGCTGCCCAAGCTGCACCAGCAAAAGCTGCACCGGCAGTATGTGCGACGGTATTGAGAGTAAGTATGGCCGTAATAGGACGGTCAACATTTGAGCGCATTTTATGTAGGATTTTCCCGGACCTGCGACCTTCACGGCGCAAGGTTTCAATCTTGCTCCAGGGAAAAGAGTAAAATACGGCTTCACTGACTGAACAGTAGGCGGATATGAGTGTGGCTACACTTACGGAGAGTATTAATTCCAGCATTAATTTATTTGTTGAGGTTGCTAAAAGCACCAATCGACAACGGATTTGATAATGGCATCAATATCAGAAGCCAGATAGTGGTGCAACAGAAATAGGAGGTATCCCTCCCGATTCCCGACAGGTATAGGACAGAATAAAGTTTAAATATAATTTATGCAAGACATCAGGATGTTAGCCAGCATAAAAATATACATTGACTCAGACAATCGGACCATTAAAATGGCGTCGCCATGAATATAAACACACACAAGGTTATTTTCAGACTGAGCGCGCTTGGCGATGTGGTATTAACCACCGGCGTTATTGAGTACTGGGCTCAAACAAAGGGGTTCACGTTTACCGTAATCACCAAAACAGCCAATGCGCCTGTATTGGAAAATAATCCTCATATAACAAATGTCATCGGACTGAAGCAAAAAGATCTGGGAGACATGGCCTGGATGAGAAAGGCCGGCAAGATTGCCGCTGAGTATAAGGGCTGTGAGTTGATAGATCTTCACGCAACACTTCGTTCTAAAATACTCTCGGCCCGCTGGAAAGGCAAAGTCACCAGCTACAAGAAGTACTCCCTTGAACGAAGGCTTTTCAAAATCACAGGCTCAGCCAGGCTTCAGTCACAACTTGAAAGTATCAGAGTAACTCAACGCTATGCGGCAGCTATTGAAGACAGGCAGATTTCCTCCAGTGAGCTTCTGCCTCGGATATACCTTGCAGAGGATGAAATGAATCTGGCCCGATCGATCATGGATGAACACAACCTTAACGAAAATTTTGTTGCCCTGCACCCCTATGCCACCCATCCGGACAAAGCATGGCCCCGTAAATACTGGAGAGCTTTAACTGAAGGACTTGACCGGCATGACATAAAGTGGGCCATTATAGGACGCGATGATAATATCTTTGAGGCGTCAGGACATGAATGCAACTTCACAAACCAGTTACAGTTACGCGAAACCTGTGCCCTTCTTCAAAAGGCAAAATACCTTGTGACCGGAGATTCCGGACCTATGCATCTAGCCTCCGCTGTGGGCACACCGGTAATTGCCCTCTTCGGCCCGACTTCCAAGGCCTGGGGATTCTATCCGGCAGGATCGGATGACGTGGTTCTCGAATCAGCATTGGATTGCCGCCCATGCTCCCTGCATGGTAAAAGCAACTGCAAAAAAAACAGGCAATGCCTGCGGGAAATTACACCTGATATGGTTCTGGATCACATCATCAGTTAATAACGCCCCTGCATAAATAACAGCAGAAACATTCTCTCAGCATTTTAACTTAAAAATTCAGGGCGCAGCCTTTCGGAAACGCCCTGAAATCATATTTAATGATGAAGATAGAATTTAATTTATATTTTTTCCAGTGAAGACCTGAACAAATTATCAGCCGGAAATATTTTAGGCCATACATATAGATGCCAAAACAGAACTAATTACAAATGGGACACCCAAAATATAATCTAAAAATCAACCCCAGAACTTCTTCAGTTCTAGCTTATGTTCAATCATGTAATTAAGCACTGATTCCGGGACATAATCTGCAACATCACCACCATCTTTCCATCTATTGCGTACAAGAGTTGAACTGATTACAAAATCAAAATCACCGATTATGTAAATAAATTTACCTTCAGGTATTCTCCATACATTTTCTCCGGCTTTATCTATGTCATTGAACATCCTTTTCAATTCAAAAGCCATTTTGCCATGATCAACTCCGGCACGACTTACCGCAACAAGATTAGCCAGTATGGGAATACTCTCCCAATCCTTCCATGAAGTAAAAGTTTCGAAAGAGTCCTGCCCCATTATGAAATACAAATCATCATCAGGGTATCTGCGAGCAGCCTCAATCAGGGTATCTATAGTAAAAGTTGGCCCGGTTGCCCCCAGATCAATATCACTAACTTCAAGCCCCGGATCCCCGGCCACTGCGAGACGAACCAGCTCGTATCTCAACTCCTCAGGAAGCATTTCCTCCAGCTCTTTATGGTAAGGATTACCGGCAGGAACGAGCAGCACCTTATCAAGATCAAGCCGTTCCATTACCGCTTTGGCAACATCAATATGAGTGGAATGTACCGGATTAAAACTACCGCCGAATAGACCTATTTTCATAGTATGCCAGATAAAAAAATACTCAGGAAAGCCACCTGAAAACGCAAAACCGCACTTTCTCTGAAGCTGTCCCGAGCCACGAGCATGCTGCCCGATAAAAGGTTTCGAGAGTGCAACGCATAAAGGGGAATGAATGAAACATTCCCCTCTATGCCCACTTATAGATAAATCAGTTGCGAACCTGCCAGTCTCCGAGCAGTACAAACTTGGTGGAAGTAAGCTCGGTCGCCCCCATTGGGCCGTAGGAATGAAGCTTGGAAGTTGAAATCCCAATTTCCGCACCAAGTCCCAGCTGACCGCCATCGTTAAAACGAGTGGATGCATTGACACCTACCATGGAAGCGTCAACCTCCCTTATGAAGCGCATTGCCCGGGCATGATCCTTGGTAAGGATAACTTCACTATGGTTAGATCCGTAACGGGCAATATGGTCCTGAGCCTCATCCTGACCGCAGACGACTTTAACAGCAAGAGTAAGGTCGAGATATTCCATACCCCAGTCATCAAAATCAGCTGCAATTGCTTTCGGTCCGAGAAGCGGCATTGCCCGGGGACAACCTTTCATTGTAACACCACAAGCACCAAGCAGTGTTCCCAGTGAAGGCAGAAATTCCTTGGCAATATCTTCGTGTACCAGCAGACACTCGAGCGAATTGCATGCAGCAGGCTTCTGAACCTTGGCATTCTTGACAATATCCATTGCTTCAGGAATTTCGCAATCCTTATCGACGTAAATATGACAAACACCCTTGTAGTGTTTGAGTACAGGCATTGTGGCCTGCTGAACAACCGCACGGATAAGACCTTCACCGCCGCGAGGAATCACAACATCAATGTATTCATCCATCTTGAGCAGCTCGGACACGGCTTCACGGTCGGTAACATTTACCACCTGTACAGCCTCACCGGGAAGTCCTGCCTTTTCCAAGGCTCTCTGAAGCAGTGAAGCCAGAGCAAGGTTGGAATGGATCGCTTCAGATCCGCCACGCAAAACAACGGAGTTCCCTGCTTTAAGGCAAAGCACGGCCGCATCCACTGTTACATTCGGGCGGGATTCAAAAATCATCATGATTACGCCAAGGGGAACACGCATCTTGCCAACCATCATACCGTTGGGACGACGTTCCATTTTTTCAATCTCACCAACAGGATCAGCCTGACCGGCAACTTCGTTGCAGCCCTGTATCATGTAACTCAGTACAGATTCAGAAATCTCGAGTCTCTGCATGCGAGCCTGATCAAGCCCGTTCTTTTCGGCAGCATCAAGGTCCTTGCGGTTCTCGGCAAATATAAATTCTTTTTCCTGATCCAGCAGTCTGGCCAATTCGATAATTGCTGCATTGCGGGCAGTCCCGTCAGCACAGGCAATTTTACGAGAGGCTTCCTTGGCCTTGGAAGCCACTTCTTTCATTGCTTCAAAAAAACTCATTTTTCCACCTCAAGCAGATTATATTAACTGAAATATCAATTTTTCCTAGGTTCGATAGGAATTGGCTACTAAGGATATTGCAAAAAAGTCAACTAACATTTACCAATGACTCCGAACAGGAGCTGGTTTCGTTGAAAAATATGTGAAATATTTTTTTCTTTTTTTGTAATCTTTTTCAACAGCTTTTGCTTTTAAGTTGAATTTACAAGCACTTATTTTACACTTTCAGTTTTGACCTTTTTGTCAGACTGCTTTATAAAGCGCACTTCAACATTATACAAAATTCCATCAATTCTTATGGAGGCATTCCTTTAATGGAAGAAAACAAGAACACTACTCAGGACATTCTCAATCAGGTTCACGAATCCACCCCCGACACTCTGCACCCGATTCTGGACTATCTCCTCAAGAACGGAAAAATGATCGTAGCCGGTGTTGCAGCGATCATTCTTATCGCAGGCGGTGTCTCCGGTGTTAAATACATGAACCAGCAAAAACAGCTTAAGGCTCAAAGCGAGCTGGGTGCAATCCTCATCAAGTATTCCGGAGCCAAACAGGCCGAAGCTCTTGCCGCTTTTGAAAAAGAAGCTCCTGCAGAAATGAAAACCGCTGTTCAGCTTGCACTTGCCAAAGCATGGATGGATGCAGAAGACTATGCGAAAGCTGAAGCTGCATGGGACAATGTAAAAAGCGATGCCAAAGAACTGGCTCCCGTTGCTGAGCTGGGCAAAGCCAAATGCGCTCTGATTTCCGGCAAATCCGAAGAAGCTGTAAAAATTCTCCAGACCCTTAAAAACAGCGGCGCTGAAAGCTATGCTCCAACCATCAACAGAATGCTTGGTGAAGCTGCTGAAAAATCCGGTAACATCCAGCTGGCAGTACAGGCCTACCAGGGTCTTATGACCAGCAATCCCAATGAAAGAATGTACCTTGAGGGAAAAATCAAGGAACTCAAGGCTAAGCTTTAATAGAGCTTGACTGTATAGAAAGATACAGACTGCTCATAAGTGTACGATTCAGTCTTTTTAAAGGGAAGAGGGAGTGAATTAACCTCTTCCCCTATTTATCGTGCGCTTGTGAACATCCTGTTAACCCAATGACTAAGGAGCACATTCATGGCTCATCCACTTCTCGCGGACAGTCCGGGTATGAAAAAGCTGCTTCTCGGCAATGAGGCCATTGTCAGAGGCGCTATTGAAGCCGGTATTCAGGTCGTAACCTGTTATCCCGGCACCCCTTCCTCCGAAGTACCGGACACCTTTTTCCGCCTTTCTCCTGAAGGCGACTACACCTTTGAATACTCCGTCAACGAAAAAGTTGCACTGGAAGTTGGCGGCGGAGCAGCAGTCTCCGGTGCCATGACCCTGACCACAATGAAGCATGTAGGCGTCAACGTAGCCGCCGACCCGCTCATGACCCTGGCTTATACCGGAACTCCCGGTGGTATGGTTCTGCTTTCCGCAGATGACCCCGGTTGCCATTCAAGCCAGAATGAACAGGACAACCGCTACTATGCCCGCCTCGCAGGAATGCCCTGTATGGAACCTGCCTCTGCGCAGGAAGCAAAAGACATGACACGCGATGCGCTTAACATGTCCCGTGAAACATCCGCTCCGTTCCTGCTGCGCACAACTACCCGCGTTAACCACCTGCGCGGACCGGTTGAATATGGCGAGATTGCAAAGCTGGCACCTGCTGAAGGATTCAAAAAAAACCCCGCTCAGTTCGTACCAATCCCGGCATTCGCCCGCCGCATGCATGTTGACCTGCTCGAAAAACTGGAGCAGATCCGTGAAATGGCGGAAAAATCCGTATACAACAAAGTGCATGGTGACGGTAAAATCGGTATAGTTGCATCCGGTATCTGTCGTGCATACCTTGCTGATGCCCTGGCCGACACCGGACTTGGTGACAAGTTCAAAGTACTTGAACTCGGCTTCACTTACCCCATGCCAACCAAGATGGTCACCGACTTCATCAAGTCCGTGGACAAAGTCCTCGTCATTGAAGAACTTGAGCCTTTCCTTGAAAACGAAATCCGGGTACTTGCCCAGAAGAATAAGATTGATATCGAAGTGGTAGGCAAGGACAGCTCCAACCTGCCGCTCAATGGTGAATACTCCACCATCAACGTTACTGCCGCCATCCGCGAAATTCTCGGCATGGAAGCAGAATCTGTTGAATGTTGTGAAGCTGAGGAAGGTCTTCCCGTAAGACCTCCGAACCTTTGTGCAGGATGTACCCACCGCGCCGCATACTACGCGGTTAAAAAAGTTTTCGGGCCTGATGCTGTATGTTCTTCCGATATCGGATGTTACACTCTCGGCATTCTTCCCCCGCTAAACGCAGCTGACTTCCTGTTCTGTATGGGTTCGTCCATTTCCGCCGGTTCTGGAGCCTCCAGAGCAGCCGGACAGACTGTAATCGGCTTCATCGGCGACTCCACTTTCTTCCATTCCGGCATCACCGGTCTGGTAAACGCGGTGTTCAACCAGCATGATATTCTGCTGGTGATTCTCGATAACTCCACAACAGCCATGACCGGCCATCAGCCCCACCCCGGGGTTGAAACAACTGCACTGGGCTCCAACCCGGTTCAGATTGATATCGAGGCCATCGTAAAAGGTTGCGGAGTCAACGAAATACGCACTGTCAGCCCCCTGAACCAGAAGGCTATCACTTCTGCTCTTGAAGAGCTTAAAGAGATCAAAGGCGTAAGAGTACTCATCGCCAAAGATCCCTGCCCGCTTTTCGCTCGCCGGACACTCGGCAAGAAGCCCGTTCGCGCAGCTTACGTGGAAAATCAGACAGATGAAGTCCTTAAGGTTATGGAAGAACTGGCCTGTCCCGCATTTGAAAAGACCGCCAGTGGTGTGGAAATCAACGAAATCCTTTGTTCCGGTTGCATGCTCTGCCTGCAGCTGACCAAGGACATCAAAGCCCGGAAAAGGAGCAGCTAATGAGCACAAGGTTGCGTATTTTCATGACCGGGGTAGGTGGACAGGGAACTCTTACCGCCACCAACCTGCTTGCACAGGCCGTTCTTGATGCCGGAGTAGATGTCACTGCCGGTGAAATTCACGGCATGGCCCAGAGAGGCGGCGTAGTTGAATCCGCCCTGCTCATCGGATTGTCTTCCCCCAAAATTGGTCACGGTGAAGCAGACGTTATCCTTGGCTTTGAGCCTCTGGAAACCCTGCGCGCCCTGCCCTATCTCAAACCCGGCGGCACTGTGCTTTCCAGCACTGAATACATTCCGCCTCTGGCAGTTTGCACAGGCAAAGCTGAAAACACCCCCATTGATGTAATCAAGGAAAAGGTTGCAGCATGCGCCGGAAAAGCATACTACCTCCCCTGCCAGTCCCTGGGCCTCAAAGCCGGGGCTGTACAGAGCGGCAACATCGCCCTGCTCGGAGCTCTTTGCGCCACAGGTTGCGTTCCTCTTAAACCGGAAGAACTGGCTGCAACAATCAAAACAGCCATGAAACCGAAAATAGCGGATATCAACCTGAAAGCTCTGGAACTCGGCGTCGAAGCTGTATCATAATATAAAGTATGTTGACAGCCGCACAGTCCGTGCGGCTGTCGACATTTTGTACAAATCAGCTATAGTGGCTGATACTGACATTCACCATTTGCCAACAAAATTTTAGGCCGAAACCACGTACTGTAAACCAAGTAACTGCAGTTCGCGAAAGCTGAAACAGAAAACAGCCTGGACGGCACGAGAAAAAACATGACTATTAACGGACTACCGGAACGAGTGGATAATATATACCTTTCTACTTTGAGTGAAATTCTGGATTCTATAGCTCCCCACCATGATCTGGAGCCCAGTCTCAATGCTATTCTTGAAGTTCTATCAAAAGATCTCCACTTTCCGCGTGTTTTTCTAGCTATTATGGACAACGAGTCGGAAAGACTTAAGCTTTCCATCACTCACAGTCCGGCGAAAGACTACTCTGTCACTTACCAGCCGGGTAAGGGTGTTATCGGCCGGGTGTTTGAATCCGGAGAATCAGTTATAATTCCCCGTATGGCCGATGATAACGAGCTGATAAACAAAGCCTTCAGCAGATCAGAAGAAGAACTCAGAACATCTTCTTACATCTGCGTGCCCGTAACAACCACAGACTCGGACGGAAATCAGGAAGTTCTTGGAACCCTGAGTGTTGACTCGCCGGTTCTGCCGATGAGCGACCTGATGGAACACAAACAGTTCCTTGAGGTCGTTGCTGCAATCATTTCCAACCAGGTATCCAGACTTCAGGAAGAAATGGCTGTTCAGGCTCAGATGCTTTCACAGGGCATGATCTCCGGAGCAGCAGATGCGCCGCCGCCTTCTGACTTTGTAGCTACTTCCAAAAGCATGAAGCAGGTTCTCAGGCAGGCTCGGCAGGTTGGTCCCAGCCGCGCCACAGCCCTGCTTCGGGGTGAATCAGGTACTGGTAAGGAACTGCTTGCCGAAGCCATTCATGGCTGCAGTCCCCGCCGGGATAAACCCCTTGTAAAGCTCAACTGTGCAGCATTGCCCGCAGAGCTGGTCGAAAGTGAACTTTTCGGTCATCAGAAAGGTGCTTTTACCGGAGCATACCAGAACAAACGCGGTCTTTTTGAAGTTGCCAACAATGGAACCCTGTTCCTCGACGAAATAGGTGAACTTTCTCTGGACGCACAGGCAAAAGTTCTGCGCGCCATTCAGGAAAAAGAAATTCAACGAGTTGGATCGGAACAGCCGATTGCAGTTGATGTAAGACTTATCTGCGCAACTCACCAGCCGCTTGAAACTCTGCTTCGTGAAGGAAAATTCAGGGAAGACCTTTTCTACCGTATTAATGTTTTCCCCATTTTTATTCCGCCACTGCGCGAACGCCGTGAAGATATTCTGCCTCTGGCTGAAAAATTTCTCGATGTTTTCGCTCAGGAATATGACAAGGAAATCAAACGTATTTCCAGTCCTGCCATTGATCTGTTCACCCAGTATCATTGGCCGGGGAACGTTCGTGAGCTCAAGAACTGCATCGAACGAGCAGTCCTGATATGCGAGGAAGAGGTAATCAGAACCTATCATCTTCCTCCGACACTGCAGACAGCAGAATCTACTGCTACTGACACTTCCCTGTCTTTTGGTGAAGCTGTCGCAAAGTTTGAACAGGAACTGCTCGTAGATTCGCTCAAAAAAGCTCGTGGAAATATGCTGCAGGCAGCACGCGATCTTCGCGTCAGCTACCGCATCGTAAACTACAAGGTCAAAAAATATAACATTGACGTAAAGAAATACGCAGGCGCCAAAAAGAAAAAATAGTGATGAACAACACCCCTTTCAGCAGACAGGCTGTCAGGCCGTTGCGCTATATTGTAATCTGCGTTCTTTTCATGACTCTTATGGGTTGTTCCGGTTCAAAAAAACCGGAACAACCCTTTATTATTCCCTTCGACTCAAAATACGTTTCATCAGATAAAACCCTGAGCGTTTCTCCAGCTCTTGATACGGACGGAAGTTCATCTAGAGACTTCCTTTCCATAACTCAGGAGACCTACCTGTTTGAAAACGGAAATGCCACGGCCAAAGTCCAGCTTTTTCTTAACCGCAAGGCCAAGCCGACAGTTCCTGCCATAGGGGAATGGTCCACTGTCTCAACAGGTAACTGCATGAGCAATTCCACAGACGTAAACTGCTTCACAGCACATATTGACTGCCACCTTATACGCACGACTTACATTGACACCGGAAAACGCAGTTTGACCGTAATCAAGGTCCGAAACAGAGCTCGCGAACCTCAGGAGCTATGTGAAAAATGGAATTTAAAAAATCTTTCCCCAGATCAGGAAGCCATGGTTGAAGATTTCAATTCGATTTCCGATTCATATTTTTCATATCAATAATCTACGAAGCAACTGCAAATTTCATTGTTAATTAACAACAGAACAACATTTTGAACCGTGCTTTTACCAGGTATTCAATTTTAACAACTGGTAGAAAGCATGACAGCCCGCAATATTCACATAATATTGCGGGCTGTCATGCTTTCTACCACCTTTTCAGGGGTAAAGATAATCAGCTTTTGTATTGTGAGCTGAAGGATTCTAAAGAGGAGAACCTTACCTTAGTCCCCCTCTCCAGAATCAGGAGGTATTACACTAAATTGAATCGTAGTTATCATCTTCTTCAGAAGTGACAACCACCGCGTTTGCTTTCCATAATTCTTCAGGGTCACCGAAGTTTTTCTTGGCTTCGCGGAAACCAAGGTTGAAAGCTTTCACGTTTATTTCGCGAATCTTCGCAGGAAGAACTTCTTCCAGATTCTTCCTCATCACCCGCTGCTGAGCAAACGGCAGCAGATATGTTGCAGCGCCGAGAACAATTGTGTTCATTGCCTGTACCAACCCCAGCTTTTCCTTAGCCAGCTTGGTAAAAGGCAAACCGATAAACTGATTAACAGGGGGCTGTTTAACTAGATCGGTTTCAATCATGAGCAGGCCGCCCGGCTTAAGATTGCGATAATACATGTTGCAGGCTTCCTGACTAAGGGCAATAAGCAGATCCAGTGACTCGGCCTTGGGATAGCTGATTACGCTGGAACTTACCACCAAATCGGAACGACTTGCACCACCACGGGCTTCAGGACCATAACTCTGAGTCTGGGTCACAAAATAGCTGTGCCCAAGAGACAGGCCGGAACCCATTACCTTACCCAGAGTAAGAATACCCTGACCACCAAGACCGGAAAGGCGAATTTCGAATCTGTCGAGAGGCATATCAGCCATTACGCACCTCCCTGGCATCTGGCAGCCATTTCGTAATATTTTTCTTCCAAACCGGGATCTTCCTTATTTACGAAGACACCTGAAGGCACCTTGCTGGCCTTTTCTGTCTCACTGAGCTTTTCATAGCGCTCAATATCGACAACATCCCTTTTAAGCATCTGAAACATCTCAACCGGGTTCTTGTACTTGTTCTTGCGTCCATACTGAGTATGGCAGGGAGTAAGGATCTCTACTACGCCAAAGCCCGGACTGCTGATACCATCCATGATCATTTTATCCAGCTTCTTAACATGGAAGACGGTACCGCGTGCCACATAGTTAGCCTTGGCTGCCTTCATGAGTTCCACACAGTCAAAGCTCTGCTCCATCTGCCCCATGGGAGAGGTCATGGTAAAAGCTCCGCTTGGTGTTGTAGGAGAACACTGCCCGCCGGTCATACCGTAGATGTTATTATTGAGGATAAGAGCCGTTACACCGATATTTCTGCGCGCCGCATGAATCAGGTGGTTACCACCGATAGCCATGGAATCTCCATCGCCCATGACGACAATTACATGCATTCCCGGTTTTGCCATCTTAATGCCGGTTGCAAAAGTCAATGCACGTCCGTGAGTTGTATGAACGGTATTGAAATCCACATAGGCCGCAAGCCTTCCGGAACAGCCGATACCCGCTACTACACAGACTTCATCCTTGGAAAGTCCGAGCCCGTGAATAGAACGGATCAGTGAGCCGAGTACTATACCGTGTCCGCATCCGGCACAGAAAACATGCGGGAACTTCTTGTTATGTCTCAGATACTCATGAATGAGTTGTGTTCCTTTCATATCAACCATGACTACACCCGTGTTAAAACTTTGAGGATTTCAGCGGGAGTGATGATCTGCCCATCTACCTTATTAATGGTCCGGACACTCACCTGACCATTATTCACCCTTTTGACCTCTCTGGAGATCTGTCCCATGTTCATCTCAGGCACAATCAAAGTTTTGGCGCGGGCCATAACCTTTTCAGTTGCTTTTCTCGGATATGGGAACAGAGTCGAGAGCTTCAGCAAACCAGCCCGAACTCCAAGATCGCGAGCCTGCTTAACAGCCAGTTCGGCTGAACGGGCAACAGTTCCATAAGCGATGACACATACATCACAGTCTTCAGTCCCGATTTCATCCACAATCTGAACATCATGCAGAAACTGGTCAATCTTACGGAAAAGACGCTCGTTCAATTCCTTAACCTCATCCGGGCGTGAAGTGGGAAAGCCGTTAACATCATGAGTAAGGCCGGTTACATGGAAGCGGTATCCGGAACCGATTGCAGGCATTGGCGGTACTCCGCGAACGGTTTCCTCGTACGGCTTATACCATTCCGGAGGCATGGTGGGAACAATACGGTTAAAAACTTCAAACTCATCTGGGTTGGGGATTATAATTTTCTCACGGGTGTGAGCGGTAATTTCATCAATCAGCAGAACCACCGGACTGCGATATTTTTCTGCGAGGTTGAACGCCTCAATTGTCATGTCCAGACATTCCTGCACATTGGAGGCGGAAAGGACTATGATGGAATGGTCACCATGAGTTCCCCATCTGGCCTGCTGAACATCTCCCTGAGCGGGAGAAGTTGGAAGACCGGTACTGGGTCCGCCACGCATAACGTTGACTATAACCAGCGGGGTTTCAGTAATACAGCCGTATCCGAGGTGTTCCTGCATGAGAGAAAATCCCGGACCTGAAGTGGCAGTCATGGCTTTACGTCCGGCAAGAGAGCCTCCGATAACCGCACCAAGTCCGGCAATTTCATCTTCCATCTGGATAAAAGATCCATTTGGAATGAGCGGCAGTCTCTGGGCCATAATCTCCATGATCTCTGAGGATGGGGTAATGGGATAACCTGCGTAAAAAGTACACCCGGCCAAAAGTGCACCTTCAACAACAGCCTCGTTACCTAGAGCAAAAATTTCTTTATTTCTCTTTTTCTTGGGTCTGGCCATGGAAGTTCACCTATCCCTTTTCCTTACCGGAACTCTTTTTTTCCGCATCACTGCCGGAAATATCCATGTCGGCTTTGCGAGCAGCCTTTTCAAGAACAGCCCTGCATACCGGGGGGATTTCGTCATCTGCCTTAGGGCGGACCATTATCGCGAAATCAGGGCAGTGCAGCTCACAAAAACCACAGCTGATACACTCTTCCTCCCTGACTACAACCGCCTTTCCCTGATCATTCAATTCCATGACCTTACCCGGACAGAAGGCAGCGCAGATGCCGCAACCCTTACACCAATCCGGAAAAATCGTAACCGTGCTATTTCCCTTACGTTTAACACTCATAACCTGATCCAGGTTGAGGGTAACTTACCCACCCGTTTACCTCTCCTGCGAAAAACGGGCGAACCTCGACAACTCACCTTGCAGATTTAAAAAATAAACAAGGTGTAAATTCGGCCCTAGCATGGGAATACAGTACATGCAACAGTAATCCGAACATTTCTTTTAATATTATAAAATAAGTGCAACTTAATTGACATAAATATACTTTACATCTAACTTATATTACTAATGGAATATTTTAACTCATCCTCATCTGATTGATCACACAATCAGACCGTAAAAATAAAAAAAAGAGCTGATTCAACATCAACTCTTATTTCATTCTGCAAAAAAATACGCATGATATTCGTTAAACACCATAACTGCTGCGAACAAAATCTATATTAAAACATTAAGGCAAGAATTTTAAACACTACTTCTTCCCTAATTCATGATCTCCCCGAAAGAAAGACTCTACAGTAGCAACACTCACCGGCCTGGAGAACAGGTATCCCTGTCCGAATTCACAGCCCATATCCCTGAGCATGTCCTGCTGCTTCATCTCCTCAACACCTTCTGCAACAACATTGAGTCCAAGGTTATGGGCCAGATTGATGATGGCCTTTACTATTTCGGCATTTTCTGCAGAGTCACACATCTTGCTCACGAAGCTTAGGTCAACCTTGAGCTGATCCAGCGGGAATTCCTGTAGATTGCTCATTGAGGAATATCCGGTGCCGAAATCATCAATGGAAACAAGGACTCCAGCACCCTTGAGTCTGTTGAGCATTACAACTGCCTGCTTAGCCCGTTCCATAATCGCAGTTTCAGTAATTTCAACTTTTAAATTATTAGCAGGAAGATCAAATTCCTGAAGATTCGAAAGAATATTATCCACCAGTGTCGGCTGAGAGAACTGCCTGCCTGAAATATTAATGGACATTATCATATTCGAAGCGGACTTATAGCTGCTTATCCAGCTTTTCATCTGGCGGCACGATTCAGTAATGACCCAACTACCCAGTTCGAAGATAAGGCCGGACTCTTCAGCCATGGGAATAAAGTCTCCGGGCATGACAAGTCCACGCTCAGGATGGTTCCAGCGGATCAGAGCTTCAAACCCGACCACCCTGCTATCCTTGATAGAATAGATGGGCTGGTAGTCGAGGAAAAATTCTCCATTTGCAATTGCCGACCGTAAATCACTTTCAAGCTGCATAGCCAGAACAGCCTGATCCAGCATACGTTTATTGAAGACCTTAATCCGGTCACGCCCTGCTTCCTTGGCCTGATGCATCGCAACGTTTGCATTCTGGATGATTTCTTCAGGCTTGTCATATTCCGTAGGACTAAGCAGAACACCATAGCTTGCCGCAATATTGATCTTATGCCCCTCAATGATAAGAGGGACGCTCAGATTATCTCGCAGTCTTCTAACTATGCGAATACCTTCACGAGGAGATGACAGTTCTTCAAGAACCACAATAAATTCATCCCCACCGAATCTGGACACTGTATCAAGTTCCCTGATGGCCTGCAGCAGACGTTTGGAAACCTCTACAAGCAGCTTGTCACCAATATTGTGGCCAAGGCTGTCATTAATAATCTTGAACCGGTCAAGGTCCATGAAAACAACAGCATAAAAATAATTTTCCCGCCTTCTGGAACGTTCTACAGCCTGAAGAATCCTGTCACAGCACAACGTTCTGTTTGCAAGTCCGGTAAGAGGATCATGAAGTGCCTCATACTGAAGCTGCTTTTCCATGAACTTGCGCTTCGTGATGTCACGCAGGGATATCCGAAGTCCAAGCGAGGTTCCATCATCAGCCGTAACCTGATGACCGGTAAGAGAAACCCAGCGCAGGAGACCATCGCGCCGGAAAAGGCGCATATCGGTTCCGTCAGCAGACAGAAACTTGCCGTTCATGGCAGACTGCCAGTACTCCCGGTCATTCTTGTGAAGGATATTTTCAACCCGCATCGGCCCTTCCATGAAATACGCTTTCGGGTATCCTGAAATACGCTCACATGACGGGCTCACATATTTAACCGAGCCGGTGGGACCAATCCACATTTCCCAGTCAAAAGTATATTCTGCAATAGTGCGGTACTCTTCCTCGGAAGCTCGCAGAGCCTTCTCCATCAACTTGTAACTAGAAATATCGGTAATAAATGCAAAGGTAAGCTTATCGTTATCGCTTTCGTACAGGTGGGTCGCATTGACAAAGATATCAACCTCCCGTCCGTCCCTGTTGGTAAAACTAAGCTCGAAACGATAATCACCGGGATGGCTTTCTGAAAACCTTGCAGCAGCATGTTCCCCGAGAACCCGGGCTACGGAATCTCCAAGCAATCCTTCGCGCGGAGAACCGATAAGCCTGCAGAAAGAGGGGTTAACATCAAGAATAGTCTGCTCATCATCGATCATGAAAAAGCCCTCAGCCGTGGTTTCAACCAAAGCCCGATAGCGTTTTTCACTCTTTATGAGAGACCTTGCTGCTTTCTCACGTTTATGAATCTCTCCTTGAAGTTCCTTGTTTACCTCTTCAAGTCGCCTTTCACGACTGGCTATTTCCTCAGTCATACGGTTGAAACGCGAACCTATTTCAAGAAGTTCTATGTATTGAAACTCTTCAAATCGGTAAGAGAAATCTCCCATTGCAACCTTATCCATCCCCTTTCTTAGTCTGGCAAGAGGATTGCGGATAAAATAGTCCAGCAGGAATCCCGTAATTACATAAATTACTGCTACGGACGTAAGAAAAGTAAGACTTGATACAAAAAGAATCCAATCCAAGTTTCGGCTGTATGATTTACTGGAAAGCTCCAGCTTGATAGTACCTATTTTTTCCTTGTCGATGTAAAGATCCCTGCTGCGGGCAATAGGGTTGTCATCTTCTTCACCCGGACGCACAAAGTTGAAAAGGACATCGCCGTTAAAATCTGTAATCTGAAGTTTGGCGAACTGATCATTTTGAGTATAGGCACTGCAAACATGCTTTAGTGACCCCATATCAAAGTTCCAGATGGGAAATGTAACTGATTTTGCCAGTTGCTCTATGTATGTATCTGCCTTCTCTTCAAATTCCTGACGTAACATTTTGGAACGGCCAAAGTATTCGTAAGCAGTGACAAGTCCTATAATAATTGCAAGAGCAAATACAAGACACGCCGAGAGGTCTCTGGAAATAGACCTTTCGCCTCTTTTGAATGAAAATACAGATTTTCTGGAAACAGACTTTTGTTCCGTCATTTCGTGCGCACCGGAGATTAATACTTACTAATTATAATTCAAGCAGATGCGGCATGATATTCATATTTGGAACAAAAAGTCCATACCACCACATACACCGGGAAATAAAAATAACTGCTAACTACACGTAAATCAGTTTCATGGTAACGAACAAATTAGATCTTTACCAAATAATCACAATTCACCGGATAGACCTTTCTCCCTGAGGACAGATTCCGCAAGAGCATTGATAACGCATGCTGCAAGAGCAGAACCGCCCTTTCGCCCTTCAATGGTTATATAAGGAATTTTACCGAACTCCATCAACATCGCCTTTGACTCCGCAGCATTAACAAAACCGACAGGCATACCTACAACCAGAGCCGGAACTTCCATTTTACCTTCCTCTACAAGTCGCATCAGCCTGATAAGGGCTGTAGGAGCATTGCCGATAACATGTACTGCGGGCTTAAGGGAGTCTGCGACCATATTCAAGGCTGCATGGGCTCTTGTCGTACCGTTCTCCTTTGCAGAAGCTATCACCTCAGGGTCATTCATCAGGCAACGAACCTCGCATCCAAGCGGGCTCATCCGGCGCATGGGTATACCGCACCTAGCCATTTCGGTGTCAGTCACAATTGTGCAACCAGCTCTGAGAGCACCAAGACCGTTTTCAACCGCATCAGGGTGAAAACGAACCAGATCTATCAGCTCGAAATCAGCAGTAGTATGGACCATGCGCCGGGCTATCTGCCAGTGCAATCCATCAAATTTCCGGGGCTCTGGAACTTCAGAATCAATAATCTCAAATGACTTTTTCTCAATATCGCCGGGTTTTCCCACGGACATCAACTCAATTTTCCCGGACAAAAGTTAGCTCCTGATAATTTTAACGGATGATGAAGTTCCCAAACGAGTAGCACCTGCTTCAATAAGCTCATAAGCCTGTTCATAGGTTTTAATCCCTCCACTGGCTTTAACACCAATAGAATCACCTACAACAGAGCGCATAAGCCTGATATCATCTGCGGTAGCGCAACCGGGTCCGAACCCGGTACAGGTTTTAACAAAGGAAACACCTGAAGTGGCGGCAAGTTCACAGGCGATTTTTTTCTGATCGTCATCAAGCAGTCCAGTCTCAATGATCGCTTTCACCGGAATATCCCCGGCTCCCTCAACAGTCATAAAAATATCATTCATAAAGGCCTTGTGATCTCCGGCCTTAAGAGCAGAAATATTAACCACCATATCGAGTTCCTGAGCGCCTTTGTTCACTGCCCGCATTGCCTCAAGCATTTTTACTTCTGACATATTTGAACCGCACGGAAAGCCAATGACCGAACAGACAATCGGCTTTTCTCCCTTCAAAATGTCAGCTGCCTGTACGATATGGCAGGGATGCACACAGACAGAGGCAAAACCATACTCGACAGCCTCTTTACACAGCTGCTCAATCTGCTCGGCACCCGCCGAAACATCAAGTAAAGTATGATCAATATACCCAGCCAGATTTTCAATCTTCTCCATGACCGACTCCTGTATTTGCCAGAGCACACAAAGAAAATAACGGCGCAGTCCCCTGCAGCCGCCCATAACGCGCTCTGGAATTAAAGCAAATCTCCCAGTAAACGAACATTAAGTTAATTAAATAATTCGGTCAAAAGAAACTTCCATTACAGGCACAAAAAAATGCCCCGGCAAACCGGGGCATTCTTATCAGCTTGATTTATAAGGCTTAAACTAACGGTCACGAGCCTGATATCTCGCCAGATGTGCTTCCATTTTACGACTGGCAAAAGTCAGGACGTAGCAGATGATAAAATAGAGAACCGCAATCGTCAGGAATATCTCAGTAGGAGAAGTCAGGGTTCTGTTGTTAACCTGAGTTGCAGTACGGGTCAGCTCGTTTACACCGATGATGTACGCAAGGGATGTATCCTTGGTCAAAGATACGAACTGGTTCACAAATGAAGGAATCATATTCCGCAGAGCCTGCGGCAAAATAACATAGCGCATGGCCTGAATATGCGAAAGTCCGGTTCCCCGTGCAGCTTCCATCTGGCCTCTGGGAAGAGCCTGTACACCGGCTTTGACAATCTCCCCTATGTAGGCTCCTGTGAAGATAATAAAGGCAACCAAAGCACAGTGAAACTCGGGAAGAGGCGTTCCGAACAGAATCGGAGCCAGAAAATAAAACCAGAAAATAAGCATCAACAGCGGAATACCGCGGATGACTTCAATATAAATAACAGACAGAGCCTTAACAAGCCTATTGCGGGAAAGACGCATCAACCCGGCTGCAAGCCCGATCCAGAAAGCGCCGAAAATACCAAGCACAGCCAGAATAATACTGACGGCAAGACCGCCCAGAGGGCCATTTGGATAAGCACCCCAGAGAAAATAATCAAAGTTGTTCCAAACTACATCCCATTGCACGAGACGCCACTCCTAGTATTTAATTTGCAGCAGGAAATGCTTGTTATACATATTGATCATGAGAGACACGATCAGGGAAATGCACAGATAGATCACAGTCGCCACAGTGAATGCCTCAAAACCGTGGAAAGTATATGATTCGATCTGACGCGCCATGTAGGTCAGGTCCATAACACCGATGGTCATAACCAGTGACGAGTTCTTGATCAGGTTGAGCGACTGTGAGATGAGCGGCGGAATAATAATCCTGAAAGCCTGCGGTAGAATTACATATCGATAAGCCTGCAGGAAGGACAATCCCGTTGCACGGGAAGCTTCAAGCTGGTTCTTGGGAATAGAAAAAATCCCGGCCCTGATTTCCTCTGCTACGAAAGCTGCGGTATAAACGGTAAGGGATATTACCCCGGCAGCAAATTCGAAGTCGTGATCGTAAAGCCATTCATTTACCACTTCGGGTAAAATGGCATAGGAACCGAAATACCAGAAAAATATCTGGATTAGTAAAGGGGTATTTCGGAAAAATTCGACAAAGGCGAAACTGAACCACTCAAAAGGTTTGAACTTGGACATGCGCATAACAGCGATGACAGTACCAAGAAGCAGAGTCAGCACAATGGATATAGCTGAAATCTGCAAAGTGGTGATAACCCCGTCGATAATCCACTGGCCGTGTTTACCGGTAAGAACCAGATCCCAATCAAACTGATAATTCAAAACATCTATCCGTTGTTTTCGGGAGGACCGTTATTCACGGCCCTCCCGTTATCTTACACTAATCCCCTAGACGCCTGACCTATTAAGGCCAGATTTCCATGTTCCAGGTCAGAGGCAGGTAGTACTTGGTGTCAGGACCGAACCATTTGTTGTACATCTTTTTGTAGTCGCCGCTCTTCCACATTTTAATGAGAGCAACGTTAACTGCATCACGGAAGTTGGATTCGTTTTCGGGAAGACCGAGACCGTAGGGCTCAGGAGAAATGAACTCACCAACGATTTCCCATTTTTCAGGGTTGGGATCGGAATTTTTCAGTCCGAGGAGGATGGTGGAGTCAGTGGTTACAGCCTTAACTTTACCCTGCTTGAGAGCAAGGAAAGCCTGGGGGTAACCTTCGTAGGAGAGAACTTTACAATCGGGCTGTACAGCCTGAATATTCTGCTCAGAGGTGGAACCTTTTGCGGTACCTACTTTCTTGCCTTTCAGGTCAGCAGCGGAATTGATACCGGAACCTTTCTTGACCAGAAGTTTCTGACCATCCATGAAATAGGTGATGGAGAAGTCAATGGTGTCATCGCGTGCAATTTTATGAGTCATGGTTGCAGCAGCAATATCAATGGAGCCCTGTACAATCATGGGAATACGGGTTGCGGAAGTAACAGGCTTGAATTCAGCCTTAACACCGAGTTCCTTAGCGATGTAGTTACAGATATCAATGTCCATACCTACGAGCTTCTTGGAATCTTCATCAATATAACCAAAGGGAACAACAGCGTCTTTAACACCACAAACCAGAACACCGCGGGCTTTTACTTCCTGCAGTTTATCGGCCATTGCGACAGATGCGCAAAGGGCCATTGCCAGAACCATAGCAACAACAATTGAGAGTCTTCTCATCAGGTCCTCCAGGACAAGTTAAGGTTACCGTTTTTATGCCGTCAGCTTCTTCCAACGACTACAAAATCTCCTTCAAGAATAACTTGGTTCTTTCATGACTGGGGTTCTTGAAGAACTCCTCAGGAGGAGCCTGTTCAATTACCTCCCCGCCATCCATGAAAATTACACGGTCAGCCACTTCGCGGGCAAAGCCCATTTCGTGGGTGACGCAGAGCATGGTCATGCCTTCACGGGCAAGATCCTTCATAACATTCAGAACTTCGTTGATCATTTCCGGGTCAAGAGCGGAAGTGGGTTCGTCAAAAAGCATTGCTTTGGGTTTCATTGCAAGTGCGCGTGCAATGGCAACGCGCTGCTGCTGACCACCGGAAAGTTCGGCCGGATATTTATGGGCCTGATCATGGATTCCAACTCTTTCAAGCAGATACAGGGCGGTTTCTTCGGCTTCAGCCTTGGGGACATTACGGACCTTGAGCGGAGCAAGGGTCACGTTATCCAGAACCGAGAGATGGGGGTAGAGGTTGAACTGCTGAAAAACGATTCCGATCTCGGCGCGCAGTTCATTAATACTTACACTCTTGTCAAGAATGTCTTTACCATCAAAAGTAATAGTGCCTTTCTGGTAATCTTCAAGCCTGTTGATACAACGGATGAAAGTACTCTTACCGGACCCGCTGGGACCGCAGATTACCAGCACCTCACCTTTATCTACATGGTCATTGATGCCTTTAAGTACATGAAAATCCCCGTACCACTTGTGGAGATTCTTAATTTCGATCATAGCCATAGTGCTTAACTCCAAACTCCCGTACCGTTTATAAATTCAGGGCAGGCTGCTTATACATAAAAAATGCCGGATTTTTAAAGAAGAGGCAGCCTTTTTTCAGTTTCCCGGCAAGAACGCCCAAAATTCAAGAGTGAGAAATTTTTATAGCCTAAAACAGAGAAAAGTCAAGGAATCCGCGCCATTTTTCCATTTATGTATAATTAAAAAAATAACCTTCCTCTTTTGTAAAATAAAGCTTCAAGAGCACAACCAGCAATTAAACCACAACACACATCAACCCTGTAAAATGAACCTTAACAAGCCTGATGCCTCATATAACACTTTTCATAACTCGATAAAAATAAATATACAAAAAAGAAAATATTTTTTTGTTTAGCTTCAAATTAATTTTATTTTTTCACCTTTTTTAAACACAATATTGAAAATTCTTCGCAAAAAATGGTCAAAACCTGCAACTTATAACTCTGAGCAACCCCAACTTTCCGCAGCTTAACCCAACACTTTTTATCCAGCCCTTTATTCAAAGGCTCTACCTCTTATGCCACCCTGACTCACATCATCAAAACAATTTACCATTGTTGTCATTTTTTGATTGATTAAACAATCGATGTTTCGAACCTTAAACAGGGCCAAAGCTTCTCATCTTTTCCTAAAGGCAAAAAAAAGGGCTCAGGTAAAAACCTGAACCCTTTTTGAGTCGCTGATAATCCTGCTTAAAATCTATTCATCAACAAGAAATGCCACGGCACATGCTCCGGGTCCGCTATGCAGACCAAGTACCGGCGAAGCCTCAGTTACAAACTCTGGAGATACTCCGAACTCATCTTTAAGGATCCGGCCGAATCTTTCAGCAGTCTGAGGTGCATCTGCATGGGAGATGGCATAACGCAGATTACCCTTGCCGTAAACATTGTCACGAACCATCTTCAACAAAGCGTCTTCCTGACGTTTGCGCCCAAATGACTTTGCCACAACGCGGGGTTTACCCTCACCTGCAAACTGCAGTATAGGTTTGATATTCAAAGCCTTGGCTATAAAACCCTGCCCTTTGCTCATGCGGCCGCCGCGAACAGCATAGTCAAGGGTATCTATGGTGACAAAAATCTTCACGTTTGCGATTGCACGATCTGCCACTCGTTTTACTTCAGCCGCAGATCTACCCTTCCTGGCTGCCCGGGCAGCTTCAAGAACAGGAAGGCCAAGACCGACGGAAAGCTGCTTGGCATCAAGAGCGCACACATTCTCAAATGGACTGCTCACAGTAAGAGCATTCTGAAATGTGCCGCTTAGAACCTTTGCTACATGTAAAGAAACGACATCCTCATAATCAGAGCTTGCTGCAGCGTACGCACGCTTCATATCTCCGGGAGACGGCTGTGAAGTATGCGCCTTTTCAGTACCGAGCAGAACTCTGTAGAATTCACTTGAGGTCATTGTGACCTGGTCAATAAATTCCTGTCCATCGATGGAAAGACGCATGGGAACCACACGAATATCATATTTCTTCTGCAGATCTTCAGGGATATCGCAGGTACTGTCGGTGACTATTCCTACCTTGACATTTTCATCCAGCAAACGCTTATGCTGAACAAGCATGTCATCCACCTTGCGTTTCTCAATGTTTCCGTACCCTGCAACAATATTTTCAACTGCGTCGGGATCGTTAGTATGGATGTGAATCTTAGCAGAACCGGGCATACCGGCTACGATAAGACTGTCACCCATCTCAGTGATTGCATCACGGATTGCATCTTTATCGATATCCTTACCTTTAATAAGGAACTCGGTGCAGAATCTGAAATCCAGTTCATCCACTGCCACTCTATCCTGAACACCTTTGATTTCAAGCGAGGAGTTTTTGGTGGAAAGAAAGCTTTTCTCAATTCTACCGTTATCCAGAAGCTCCATAATACCTTCAAGAAGGTATACAAACCCCTGTGCTCCGGCATCAACGACACCAGCAGTCTTAAGCTCAGCTAATTTTTCAGTTGTCGATTTTGCAGAACCACGCGCAAACTCAAGAGAATCGGAAAGGAGATGATAAAAGTCGTTGTAATTATCTCCATTGGCATGCAAATGAGCTGCCCAATCCCTGATGACACTAAGAATAGTTCCTTCCTTAGGATCGGATATGGCCTCACATGAACGCTTTGCCGCCATGGATGCCGCCCTTGCAAAGTCAGCAGGGGAAACTTTGGGAAGATCCTTTACTCCCTCTGCAAAACCACACAGAAACTGCGCAAGAATTGCACCGGAGTTACCTTTGGCTCCATCAAGTGCGGATTCCGCAATAATGGATGACATTTTCTCAAGTGAGCGTTCAACAGATTTCCCGGTGGAATTCACAATACTATGCATTGTCCCGGCCATGTTAGCACCGGTATCCCCATCGGGAACGGGAAAAACGTTGATTGCATCAAGGTGTGGAGAATTAGCTATCAGCTTGCTGGCGGCAGCTACAACTCCCCTTCTGAACCTGACACCATCAACATAATCAATCTTTACGGTATTTACTGATTCCATATATTTCTGACTGGCTTTAATGTTTAAGATCAAGCCTGTATCATGCTTATAAAACAGGCCTACCCTTAATGCCTTCAATGGACCACACTGGCAAGTTATTATATAAATAAATACAATAGTGTCTTTTTTAATTCTGCAAATTCTAACAAAGATACTTCAAAGCAACACGGCTTTCAGGTATACATTAGCCAAATATATCCAGTTCAAGGAGACTGTTCCGATGAAAGGAAACATACCTGTAAAGACCACCCGGATAGCAAAGCTGCTTCTCTGCGCACTTTCCCTGTTACTCACCATTATACCTTTGTATGGCTGCAAGAACGACAAGCAGACACAACAACAGAATCCTCCTGCTCCCGTTACTGTTGCCAAATCCGAACTTAAGGTAACTCCTTATTATCTTCAGGCAATCGGGACAGTTAAGGCAATAGATTCCATAACCGTGCGCTCGCGGGTAACAGGATATCTGAGCAAGATTTTCATTAAAAACGGGGAATACGTAAAAAAAGGGCAGCAGCTTTTCACCATGGACCCTTCCCCTTATGAAGCATCCATTCGCCAGCTTAAGGCAGAACTTGCCTCGGACACTACAAAGTTTCAGCAGGCCAAAAAAGACTACAACAGATACACTGATCTGGTGCGCCGCAAAGTTGTCAGCGAAGAGAGCTTTGAACAAAAACGTCTTGATATGAAGACAGCCAGCGATGCTATTGCCGTCACCAGAGCCAAACTCGAAGACGCCAGAAACGACCTGAACTACTGCTTCATCCGCTCTCCAATTGACGGGTTGTGCGGATATATCAATCCTACTGCCGGCAATCTTATAGAAGAGAACAAAGACGAACTTGTAGTGATCAACAAGATTTCCCCCATAGCTATCAACTTCTATCTGCCCCAGATATATCTCACTGAAGTTCAGAAATACGCATCAAACTCAACACTGGAAGTAACTGCAATAACGGAAGGAGTTGAGAATCCTGAAACGGGACAGCTCACATTTATTGATAACAATGTGGATATTAATACCGGGACAATCTGGATGCAGGCACAATTTGAAAACACGGATCGCATCCTCTGGCCCGGAAACTATGTTGAAATCAGGCTTAAACTATTCAACGAAAAGGCTATACAGATTCCCATGCAGGCCACATGTACAGGGCCAAACGGTAAATTTGTCTGGGTTATGCACCAGAACAGCACTGTAGACATGCGACCTGTCAATGTTCAACGTCGTTCAGGAAGAGTTGATGTCATAACGGCCGGACTGAAGGATCAGGAAACCATTGTTACCGACGGACAGCTTCGCCTCTTCCCTGGGGCGCCGGTAGTAATAAAAAATCCTCATACGATGGAAACAGCCAAAGAAGACGGGAACGGTGAATAGCCATGAATATCACCGAAACTTTCATCAAACGCCCGGTCATGACGACGCTGGTTGTCATCGGCATGGTCTTCTTCGGAATTGTAGGCTATCTCAACCTCCCTGTAAGCTACCTCCCGGCTGTAGAGTTTCCTACTCTGCAGGTTACCGCTTCACTCCCCGGAGCTAGTCCCTCCACTATGGCCTCTTCTGTGGCAACTCCACTGGAGAAGGAATTTACATCAACCCCTGGACTGCGTTCAATGAGTTCAATCAACTCACAGGGCCAGACCCAGATCACTCTACAATTTGATCTTGACCGCGATATTGACGGTGCGGCCTCGGATACTCAGGCTGCAATCTCAAGGGCCAGCGGAAACCTGCCTTCAGACCTCCCCCAGCCGCCCTACTACGAAAAGGTCAACCCGGCAGATGACCCGGTACTGTACATGGCCATCTGGTCTGAATCACTGCCCATCTATAAAGTAAACGAATACACAACAACATTCCTGACCGACTCCATATCCATGGTTAACGGTGTGTCTAAAGTTGAAATTTACGGAGAATCAAAACTTGCGGTCCGCGTTCGTGTGGACCCCGAAAAACTCGCTGCACGCAAGATTGATATAGACAAAGTGCGTGAAGCCATTGCCTCACAGAACGTAAAAGAGCCGGTAGGAACGCTGGATAATAAACTTCAATCCGTTACCGTCGAATCCACCGGCCAGCTAAAAAATGCTGAAGAGTTCATGCCCATGATCTTTGAATCGGAAGGAGGACGGACTGTCCGCCTTTCAGAAATCGGGGAAGTTATCAACTCCGTTCAGTCTGACAAATCCGGCTCCTGGGTTAACGGCAAGCGGGCTATCATTATCGCCATCAAGAAGCAGCCCGGTTCCAACACTATAGAAGTCTGCAAAACAATCATAAGCATGCTGCCGACCATACGGCAGCAGATCCCTGCCGGCATCAACATGCAGGTTCTTTACGACCGCTCAGTCCCCATCGAAGAAGCAGTGGATGATGTTCAGGTAACCCTGATGCTCGCTATCTTTTTTGTTATCTGTGTTATTTTCTTTTTCCTGAAAAACTTTTCAGCAACACTGATCGCATCTGTTGCTGTCCCTGTATCCATCATATTCACGTTCGCAATAATGTATGTGCTGGACTACTCTTTGGACACCCTCTCGCTACTGGCCCTGACTCTTTCAGTAGGATTTGTGGTCGATGATGCGGTTGTAATGATTGAAAACGTGGTCCGCCATCTGGAGATGGGCAAAAAACCTTATCAGGCGGCTCTGGACGGAGCAAAACAGATTACCTTCACGATTATCTCCATGACACTTTCACTGGCGGTAGTTTTCATTCCACTCATGTATATGTCAGGGATCATAGGACGAATTCTTCATGAATTCGCAATGACCATTACAGTGGCGATTCTTGCTTCAGGTGTTGTCTCATTAACAATGACCCCCATGCTTGCCAGCCGGATACTAAAGCCGGGAAGTAAACTTTCCGAGTCCGACCCTTTCTTTGATTTCCTGCTACGTCAATATGATCGATCCCTGCACTTTGTAATGCGCCACCGAAGCTGGACCATGGCCGCAGCAGGACTGATTCTGATGGCCACAATTCATTTCTTCATCGCCATTCCCAAAGGTTTTCTTCCTACGGATGACATGAGTTATTGTCAGGGATTTGCTCAGGCCAAACAGGGCATTTCCTATAATTCAATGAAAGATCACATCAAAAAGCTTGAGCCTATTCTTATGGCAGATAAAAACATCAAGGATGTTATCACTGTTGCCGGAGCGCCGGTTCTGAATCAGGGATACATTTTCCCCATGCTTGTGCCACCAGATGAACGCAAAATGACTGCCGATGAGGTCGCCCTGGATCTCATGTATAAACTCAACAACGAACCGGGGATCATGTGCTGGATCCAAAACCCTCCCATGATCAGGCTTTCTGCCAAGTCGACCAAGAACCTGTACCAGTACACCCTGCAGGCACCGGATCAAAGTGAATTGTATACCGTTGCTCCCATGTTCGAAATGGACCTGAGGCAGATCCCGTTTCTGACCGGACTGACTTCCGACCTGATGGATAACAACCCTGAACTCTGGGTTAAAATAGACCGGGACAAAGCATCCTATTACAACGTAACTGCGCATGACATTGAAAACACCCTCAACTCTGCATATTCAGAGCGCAAGGTATCAACCATATACGGAGATACCGACCAGTACTGGGTAATCCTGCAGGTTCTGCCATACAACCAGCGCGATCCACGGGACCTCATGAAGCTCCATGTAGCCAACAGCAATGGAGACCTTATCAGAATGGACACTATTGCCTCCTTTGATGAGAAGCCCGGCCCCATGCAGGTGAACCATACCGGCATGCTGCCCTCGGTAACATACTCTTTCAACATTGCACCCGGATATTCACTAAGTGATGCCACTGCTGCAATCAACAAACTGGCACTGGAAAAACTGCCCGATACGGTTGTTTCAAACTTTGAAGGTACTGCTGATGAATTCCAGAAATCCATGTCCAGCGTATTCTTCCTGCTGGCGGTTGCTGTTTTTGTCATTTATATGATTCTCGGAATTCTTTACGAAAGTGCAATTCATCCAATCACCATCATCTCCGGGCTTCCCTCAGCTGCTATCGGAGGTCTGTTGACACTGACTCTTTTCGGCAAGGACCTCGACCTGTTCGGAATAGTAGGTGTTATCATGCTGATCGGTATCGTCAAAAAAAACGCAATTATGGTTGTAGACTTTGCACTTGAGGCAGAAGAAAAAGAGAACCTGTCCCCGGCTGAAGCAGCCATGAAAGGATCACTTGAAAGGTTCAGGCCTATCATGATGACAACCATTGCTGCCATTGCCGGAGCCATGCCTATCGCCCTGGGGCTTGGAGCTGGAGCTCAGGCACGTCAGCCCATGGGGCTGGCAATTGTGGGCGGACTTATCCTTTCACAGGTTGTCACCCTGTACCTGACCCCGGTATTCTATACCTACATGGACTCTTACCAGAAATGGTCATACGAACGAGGACGGGCCAAGCGGGAACTCCTTGGCATCCCCCATAAGCATGACAAATAAAAATAAACCCCGGACTGAAATCAATCAGTCCGGGGTTCTTGCAAGTCACAAAATTCAAATTCCATCTACCAATCCATCATCTCCACAGCACTTTTCATATCTGGTCTGATGTTAAGAAATCGGTCCATATAAAGCATCTTCATGGTCTTGGAAATTCTCTCATCCAGATCGGTGAAGACAATCATGCCTCCCCGTTCAATGGCTCTTTTATGTGCAGTAATTAATATTCCAAGCCCGACACTGTCGATGGAATCAACATAACGAAGATTAATGATAATCTTACAGCCAATTTCATCTGCAGCATCATAAAACAGATCCTTGAAATACTTCTTTGTAGCGTTGTTAAGCCTTCCCTTGGGAGCAAATATGATGAACCCACCCCTACGACGCTCAAGAAGATCAAACGGTGCATCCACAACGTACTTAATGTCCAGATCAATATCACGAACTTCGTCATTAATTTGACTAATTGGATTTGCCTGTAAATTCCGGACGTTGACCCCTCTGCCGGTATTTATATTTCGCTCTGCTATGTTAGTCATAAACAACTCTTTGCATATAGTATGCCGTACTCTCCTTCACCTGAATTTCCCCAAATTCAGTTCAAAATGATGAGGCCCGGCAAACTGTTTACGACTACACCATACACAAAATCATACTAATTTGGAATAGTATTTAATCAAGTACTTCTTCAGCAGTTATCAAATCCGGAACAATATTCAACAGTTTATCCATGTGCAACATTTTCATATTTTTGGATATCATCGGACTCATGCTACAAAATACAATCTGCCCTCCACACTTAACGCAATTCTTGTGTGCAGTAATAATTGTTCCCAATCCTACACTATCAATAAAGTCAACGTCCTTCATCGACATTACAATCCGGCATCCATTCTCACAACTAAGATCATACAGCCTGTTTTTCATGAACTTAATTGTAGAGTTGCATATACCACCCTTAGGACAAAGCACTATATAGTCGCCTCGATCCTCTTCAACAAAATCAAAGGGTACATTTGTATTTCTATCTTGATCATTACTGACAATGCCAGACTCAACTTTAACTTCAACCACGAACACTCCTCATACAACATAAACACATCAGAATGTATTTTAAATCATTCCTTAATATATAATTATTAAAAACTACATTATTTAAGACAATAACCTGACGCGCAACAAAGATGAACTCTATTGATAAATATCTTTTCTGTCATCTACTGCTGTATCAACACCTCTTCTATCTCAAATCATACACTCATGCAAAAGACAATATTCATCACTTCCTTTTGCAGGTAAAACAACACCTTGTGATGTTTGTCCGTCCACTTTAAGTAAGACTGGAGCGGGAAGACGAATATGACTTACATATTTTCCGGATTCAACTACAGGTTGAGAAACAAACCAGTCCCAATTCATCACATTGTCAGGTTTATCAAGAACCATCAGGTAATTAATCCCCAAGGTAGTAATATTGTGAAAAAAATGAGACCCTTGGGAAGGTTCGACCTTAAGTGATTCTGTCGAAGTTTCAACTATAGCCGAAACACCGGAAATATCCGGCCACTCTACCGGTATCCCAAGCCAATGATCAGCAGAGCCCCACCGCCCGGGTCCGGCAAGAAGATATTTGCGTTTCTGTTTGACCAAAGATCCATTCATTGCTGAAATTTCAAGCGCAATTTCACGTGTTTTAGCCACATCAAAAGTATCGGGGCGGACTATAAGAATATCTTCAATGTCATTTTTTTCCGCATTTCCGAGGGCATGCGTAGAAACGCAGACTGCATTCTTCAGGTCATCACCGCTGATGCTGACCTGATTCAAGTCTGCACGGGCACTCATAGGACGCAACTGCAAAAGATTGAATTCAGGCTTACGTCCGTCTTCATACAAATTTACTGCAAACTCAATTTCAACAGGTCCGCCCATCCCCTTTTCAGCCAGTTTCAATACATCACTGAGTACAGAAGCCAGTGGAATCAGTTTATGTTTAAGAACCGGGGCAAAAAGAATTACCTTCGGACCCGGAACATGAGCAGTATCCCTTATCCTTCCTTCGTCCGCCAGATAGGTGGAAGCAAGCATTCGAACAGCTGAGGATTCTTCGAAATCGGCAATATTGAGCTTTTCCAAATTGGCATTGTCGTGGATATCGCTGAGTTCACCATCCATTATGTGCAAGGCATAAAATGATGTCTGAGCATTTTTAAGAGAATCTGCAAGTGTCGGACACTGCGGCAAAATCTTGGGATAACGCGGCGAGAAACGTATGCACTGCTCTCCATCAACAACAGACTTTCCTATTCCAAGAGCAATGGTTGCCACCCCATGCTCAGGCTTCATTTTTCCGAAAGGATAGTAGTTGTATGACTGCCCAACCCCGGACATCGATGGAAAATAGTAATTTCCATGTCTCTGGCCGACCATTTCTTGTATGATTACGGCCATTTTTTCTTCATCGGTGCGTTGATTTACCCGCTGTGAAAAGGATTTCGGAGCCTTGTAATAAGTAGATGCCCACACCAGTTTGATCGCAGTCACCAACTGGCGCAAACGCTGCTCAATATCCGAATGATCATTTGGAATCATGTAAGTCGAATAAAGCCCTGCATACGCCTGGTACTGTGCATCCTCAAGCAGGCTGGAGGATCTTATGGAAAGCGGATATTTCACTTCCTGAAGATAGGCCCAAAGCTGTGCTTCAATCCAGCCGGGGAAAAAGGCTTCATTAAAAATATCAGCAACCTTCACATCATCAACATCTGCAGTTGACAGATAGGAAAGATCATTCATCTCCATGAAATCATCAAAACCGGAAGTTCCTATGGTCAGGGTTCGCGGAGCGGTAAGAACCATCTCAGAATACTTTTCATGCAGCCATGGATTACGGTTGAGCATGGAACAGATAAACGCAATGCCGCGAGCCTTCCCTCCAAGAGATCCTGAACCTATCTTCAAAAAATCTGTATCCGGATCAAAATCCTTGGGATTGAAGGAAACAATAACTCCCTGCTGTCTCAGCATCCTTCGCTCACGGATTAATCCGAGCAGATGTTTGCGATGTGTCTCCCAATCCGGAAAATCGCCTTCTTTCAGAGGCCTGATCTTGTTGGCGAGAGTGATTTCCGTACGAGCGTAAAACCAGCGGGAAAAATCATTACGACTGCAATGCCTCTTGAAAATATCCTCCGGCATATTGCGCAGTATTTTTTCCAGAGCGTACAAGCTCCCAGCCCGCCCCACTTCGTTATCCTCCAGATCGCGAACGACAAAATCTCCGAACCCCAGATGATCGACAACAAATTTACGGACTGTGCTCATAAGCTCAGGAGAATTCTTATCCACAAAACAAGCATTCAATGCTTCCGCGCGCTGTCTGTTTTCCGGCTCATTACTGGCCAGCAGCATCGGAATATCTGCACGATGAGACTTAAGCTCCTTAAGCAGGGAAATCCCGGCATTTCCATCCAACCTGTTCATGCGAGGAAAACGGACATCGGATATTACTCCCAGAATATACGGCTCATACTTTTCAAAAAGGCCCACTGCCTCCTCGTATGTTCGGGCAGTCAGAATCTTAGGTCTCGCCCTCATGGTCAGAAGCCTATGTTCTGAGTTAAGCCCCTCCTCCATCAGGGCCTGAGTCTGACGGACCAATTCTTTGTAAAGAATCGGCAGCAGTGAAGCCAGATATCGCGGAGAATCCTCAACCACGATAATCACCCTGATCCCGACTTCACGGGTATCGTGCTCAACGTTCAGCAAATCCTCGAGATTTTTGACCATTGCCACAAGCAGTTCAGCATCACCGGACCAGACAAACTGCCGGTCTGTACCTTCGCATAATTCCTCTTCGCTTACGGCAAGCTGTTTGTGAGCCAGCATTGCCACCGGAATGCCTGGAATCTTTTCCTTGATCCTTTTGCCCATGGAACAGCAGTTCATATTGGTCAGGTGCGGCATCAGAATGACAAGGTCAAAAAAACGCACATCCAACAGTTCCAGAGCCTCGTCAATATTGGAAACCCAGGTAAGGCGCGGAGGACGGCTAAGGTTCAAACCACGGTATTCACTGACAATCCTCTCGGAGATACGACTGTCTTCCTCCATGACCCATGCGTCATAAGGACTAGATATGAGCAGGATATCCCGGACCTTGACCTGCATCAGGTCGTGGTAGAGGTTGAACTTACCAGTTTGGCCTTCAAGAAAGGTCATTTTATCTTCCATTACCCACCGCCTGCAGTTCTCCGGATTAAAAAAAGGCGGACAGCGAAATCATCGCAGTCCGCCTGGTTGGTCAGTATTTATCGGCTAATAATATAAGATACAGCTGACTTAGACAATACCCTGATCGAGCATTGCCTGCGCAACCTTAACAAAACCGGCAATATTGGCTCCATTCACATAGTTGAAAGGAGTCCCGTAATGTTCAGCTGTCTCAAGGCAGGACTTGTGAATGTTGTGCATGATTATCTTCAGCCGCTCATCAACCTCTTCGCGGGGCCAATTCAAGCGCATGCTGTTCTGGCTCATTTCAAGACCGGAAACAGAAACACCGCCCGCGTTGGCAGCCTTGCCGGGACCATAAAGCAAACCGCTATCGAGGAAAATATCAATACCGTCCGGCATGGTAGGCATATTGGCCCCTTCTGATACAACCTTAACACCGTTTGCCACGAGATTGGCGGCGTCTTTGCCGTTAATTTCATTCTGAGTTGCAGAAGGAAATGCACAATCAGCCTTATGATTCCAGAGGGGGTTATGATCGGAATCAGGATCCACGGGCGTATAGACGGCTTCAGGATACATTTCAGCATAATCCTTAACCCTTCCACGGCGCACGTTCTTAAGCTGCATGATAAAATCGAGCTTATCGCGGTCAACTCCCTTTTCATCGTAAATATAACCCGAAGAATCAGAAAAGGTCACCGGGGTGGAACCGAGCTCAAGCAGTTTTTCCATGGTAAACTGAGCCACGTTACCGGAACCTGAAACAAGTGAAGTGGTACCCTCGAGACTCTGTCCCTTAGCATTGAGCATTTCCGCTGCAAAATAAACAGATCCATATCCGGTTGCTTCAGGACGGATGAGGCTTCCGCCCCAGTTCAGTCCCTTACCGGTAAGCACACCGGTGAATTCATTCTGAATCTTTTTATACATCCCGAACATGTAACCTATTTCACGAGCTCCGACACCGATATCCCCCGCAGGGATGTCAGTATTGGGTCCGATGTGGCGTGAAAGTTCAAGCATGAAACTCTGACAGAAGCGCATGACTTCCATATCAGACTTGCCTTTGGGATCAAAATCAGATCCTCCTTTACCTCCGCCCATGGGCAGGGAGGTCAGGGAGTTTTTAAAAACCTGCTCGAAAGCCAGAAACTTGAGAATACCAAGGTTCACCGAGGGATGAAAACGCAGCCCCCCCTTATAGGGACCGAGAGCACTGTTCATTTCAACCCGGAATCCCCGGTTAACATGAACATCACCATCATCATCCGCCCAAGGTACGCGAAACATGATAACACGTTCCGGTTCCACAATCCTTTCCATAATCCCGGCACTACGGTATTCCGGGTTACGGTCAAGAACAGGCTTGATCGATTCTACTACTTCGCTCACAGCCTGATGAAATTCACGTTCATTGGGGTCCCTGTTTTTGACCAGTTCCAAAATATCCATCCAAAGCCTCCTGATCGGCTTTAAGCAGTTGAAAGATGAAAATCGCAGCCAAATTCAATTTTTAACTTCTTTATTCCACCACTAAACGACTAAGTCCACACATCTTTTAAAAAAAATGACTAATTAAACTATCTCCATATTTTTTATCAAATATGTAAGATTTGCTCGTTCAAACAATTTCAGTAAGTCTATTCGGACAGAAAATATCATTCCCCACAAACCAATATTTTACGAATAATCAACCCGCAAACTACAGTAACTGCAATTTATGCTTCATTTTCAGGCAATTACCTGACAATTAAACTAAAAATTAAGATTTGAACCTTTTTGTAACATGAAAAAGTTGACAGTAAGTAAATACTCGTTTACTTCTGGTCCTCATGAACACCTTAAAAGATCTATTTTTCTTTTTTAACTTTTTTAGCTTTACCAGCCCTGTGGTCTGGAGGTGTTCACTCGCATAAACGCGAATTGAAAGAGTTTTACCCAGGCCGCAGGCACCAAGCCCGCGGCCTTTTTTTTGCACGGGCCCCCGGCATCCTGCCTGCACCTCGATAGATCTCCTTCATCTTTGCTTTTTTAAGAAATTTGACATTTTTAACAAACTGGAGGCTTCTGATGATGTTAGGACTCGGAAGTGTTGAGATAGCAGCAGTTTTCTGGCTGTGTCTGCTCTCTTCACTTGGCTGCGTGGTGTATGGAATTGTGAACTGGAATAATAAAGGCAAACCGGATTCATCCTCTCTTAATGTTGAGATTAAAGGTAATGGTGAAGAGTAATGACCGTCAAAATCATCATCGCCGTTATTTACCTCGCAGTAATTTTCTACCTCGGCTTTAAAGGCTGGCAATCCACAAAACAATCTACAGACTACATGCTGGCCGGGCGCCAGATGAACCCGTTCATAATGGCCATGTCCTACGGGGCCACATTTGTTTCCACATCAGCCATCATCGGCTTTGGCGGGGCGGCCGGGCTTTTCGGATTCCCGCTGCTCTGGCTGACTCTTGCCACTATCGTGGTCGGTATTTTCATTGCAATGGTATTCTTCGGTAAACGCACCCGCCGCATGGGACTTGCACTGGGCAGCCACACATTCCCCGAACTACTCGGACGCAGATACAATTCCAGGTTTATTCAGGGATTCGCAGGCGGAGTCATCTTCCTTTTCATTCCTGTCTATGCTGCGGCTGTGCTCATAGGTATTTCCCGAATGATGGAGATTTCTTTCGGAATACCATACGGAGCCGCACTGATTGTCATAAGTATTATCCTTGCCATGTATGTTGTTACAGGCGGTATGAAAGCCGTTATGTATACAGATGCATTTCAGGGAATAATCATGGCCGTTATGATGCTCATCCTCATTGTTTCAACCTATGCCATGCTCGGCGGTGTTACTGAGGCCCACCAGACTCTTACGGACATGGTCAACCTCATGCCTGCAAAACTTCAGAAAGGCGGAATTATAGGCTGGACTCAAGGAGCCAAGTTCGGAACCCCTCTGTGGCTGGTAATTTATACCACCATTGTTTACGGTGTTGGAATAGGAGTACTTGCCCAGCCTCAGCTTGCAGTTCGTTTCATGACTGTTCCTTCCGACCGGGAACTCAACCGCGCCGTTCTTTACGGTGGGATATTCATTCCCCTCATGACCGGTGTCGCCTTTCTTACCGGTGCTCTTTCAAACGCAGTCTTCTTCAAGGAAGTTGGCAAGATATCCATTACAGTTGCGGGCGGAAACATGGACAAAATCATTCCCATGTATATCGAGCAGATGATGCCCAGCTGGTTCTCATCACTTTTCCTTCTGGCGATGCTTGCTGCAGGTATGTCCACTCTTTCTTCACAATATCATGTCGGCGGAACAGCACTGGGCCGCGACTTCTGTGAAAGGTTCATTAATGTATCAAATGAAAAATCCGTAAAAATCACTAAAATTGGTGTCTCAATCACCCTTTTGGCGGCAATTGTCTGGGCATGGATATTACCCCCCTCAATCATAGCGCGTGCTACGGCATTCTTTTTTGGACTCTGTGCAGCGTCCTTTCTGCCTATCTACCTTTTGGGGCTGTACTGGAAAGACATGACCAAGAAAGCGGCAAAGGTTTCAATGGTCGGCGGGTTCTGTGCTTCCATGTTCTGGCTGCTCTTTGTTCACCTCAAGGAAGCCAAAGCAATAGGACTGTGCAAAATGCTCACCGGTCAGGACACTCTCGTTTCCTCTGCGGCAAAAGGTTCATGGGTTTGGCTGCTGCAATGGGTAGATCCCAACGTTGTGGCACTGCCGATTTCACTTGCACTGGCGATAGGAGTAGCTCTCGTAACTCCAAAGCTGGACAAGGAACACCTGAAGCTCTGCTGGTCTAATATGTAAGAAAAAAGGTCTGGAACGGTGATCCGCTCCAGACCTTTTTATTTTCAACTTCAGCCTGCTCTATTTCTTAGGAGGCAGAGAACAGGATTCGCTACAGCAGGTGCCCTGCAGAAATCCGGTGTAAGTATAAAAAATTCTCTCGATCTTGGCTCTTCTTTCCGGCGGAAGTGGATTACGCTCGTAATCAGCAGTCATCTTGATCAGCTCTTCGTAACTGGGGACAGACTTCATTCCATGCGCAAGAGTATCACCCGAGATCGCATCAAGTAAAAACGCATCCATGGAATCACTGATCACGACATAAGGAACCGGACCGCCCTGAAACAGTTTACCTGCACACACCGCTTCACGTTCATAACTGCCAACATCCCCGGCACAGAACATTACCATCAGAATAGGAAGATCATCTTTATCATAAACCACAAGATCAATGGTACGGCACATTTCCTCGTCATCAATATCAAAACAAAGATCAACCTTTGCCTTGAGAGAGCTCTTGGGATACCCAAGCTCTTCCACCAGCAGCTTTGCCAGTGCCTGCCGGAATTCCTCGTAAGTTGTCTCTTCTATTTCCTCACCGCTCAGGTAATCGCGTAAAGTTCCACCCATGCTGACTTCGTGCATTTTATGCCTCCAAAGGCCTATGACACCTCAAACCTGATTCATAAATTAGAATAAGGTGTCATGTTTGTGTAATTGTTTTGAACAAATATATAGGCATGTCGGGCTATTGTGCAAGAGGCAGCAAAAAGAAAAGCCCCGTCAGTCAGCAGAGCAGTAAGTGGCATGCACCCCATCAGGAGGACAAGGTTAAACAGTAGCTTCAGCAGAATAAAGCTTTAACCCGGTTGGGTTTTATTTATATATACAGCAGCTGGATTTACATTTCCTCCAAACTTACCCCACTGGTTTCAATTCTAAATATCCACGTAATTACAGCGCCAAGCAATGAGCAGCCCACAAGAAAACCAAGGATAACCCCAGTTCCGAAATCCTTGATCAAAACAGGAAAGAAAAAAGCCGTGGCAACAGCACCGATTTTAGCAAATGATGCTGCAACACCGGCCCCTTTTCCACGAATATGTGTTGGAAAGACTTCTCCGGCAAGTAGATATGTTATCGCATTGGGCCCCATATTGGTCATGAAACTAAAGAGCATAAAACCGCTGAATAAGAGTGTCATTGACTGGGTAGACCCCGGGGTCATCTCCGTGGACACTGCCGCCAGTAAAAGTCCCAAAGCACAGCCAATAAACCCGACAACCTGCAATTTAATTCGACCGACCTTATCCGCCATGAGAACAGCGGCAATAATACCCACCAAAAGCAGAATATCAATAAATGCTGCTCCCTTGGCCGCCAGCAGGTCATTATGAATGAGATCAGCCACGTTACGGGCGTGCACAGCTTTCGCGCCGATCACTGAACCTAGAATTGTAGGTGTAAATATTCCGATTCCATAAGTACCAAGATCCTGCAGAAACCAGGGTACGGAGGCAAGGACTGTAGCCCTTATATTCTTCCTCCGAAATAGATCCATATAAGAACTCTTCCTGTCTTCACTACCTTCTTCATTTTGGGATGTAGGAGGAGCTATCCTTATTACTTTAGGATAATGAGGTTCTCTTTTAAGGAGCCTGTGCAGCTCCTGCTCAGCTTCTTTGATCCTGCCCTTTGAAACAAGCCAGTGACTGCTGTCAGGAATATAAAACCTGCCTACGACAACAAGCACAGCAGGAATAATGGCCGCGCCATACATATAGCGCCATGCCGAAAGCTGGGGAGCCTTATAAAGTATGAGATAGCCGATGGCTGTTCCGACCAGGGCACCTATTGCCTGAAATGCAAAAGCACTTAAAACAAGTTTTCCGCGATCCGTACTCGGGATGGATTCTGATATTACCATGTGGGCAGTAGGATAATCACAGCCTAAGGCAAGCCCCATCCCGAAAAGAAATATGACGAGCATCATATAACTGGGACTGAATACCAATGCGACAAGACAGGCCACAAATAAAACCATTTCGACTATGAACATCTTTTTACGACCATAATGGTCAGCCAGCCCACCAAGTGCTGTTGCACCGATGAGAATACCAAAGAGAGTCGCAGCACTGACAGCACCCTTTTGCATCGCGCCTAGGCCGAACTCCCTTACAATCAGGGGCAAGGCCACACCGGTCATAAATACGACCATTCCCTCGAAGAATTTACCGGCTGACGCAAGAAACCATATCCGCCACTGCATTGCAGTCATGGGTGACGAAGGCGCACAGGTTCCATCCGCCCAGTATGGAGTCTCATCTATATACTCCTGAACTGATTTACCCACAGTATTCTCGGCCGAATTCTCAGTAGTCATACATACAGCTCCCAAATTATCATTCATATCCATCTTCCTCATATATCACAGGCAGTTTGCTTTGTCCTTAAAGTGTCTACACATGCAACCAACTACAAGAAATAAGCACAGAATGCATTGCAGATGAGTTACAATATACCAAAGGAGAAGTTAAAGAGTACTTTTTATAATCAAAGATCTCAGTAGTATAACAGCAAACCTCCTTTCACTTGAGAATAACTTTCATTTTCTTCTTGACCTGTTTAAGAAGTGGATATAGATCACAACTGAATCCGACTTTGAAAACCTTTATCAATTATACCATTTTCAGAAAAACAATGGCAAAAACCGGTCTCTGCATAAAATACTTTCTGCTGGTGTTAATCGCAGCACTGCTGATCTCGCCTTATTCAGATTGCCGAGCTTATAATGCAGACCCGTTTGCTCACCAGCAGGCCCATCTGGGATACGCCATTGGAGCGCACAGTTCATCTTATGCAAGCAAAAATGCTCCTGATCATGTACATCATTTCAGCAATCATTCACATCATGAGCACGAAGGACCGCTTGGCTATACCGTCAGGTTAACAGCTAATTTCTCAAAACACGATGACCATACTGATGTCCATTTTCATTTCATCAGAAATATCATCCCTGCTGATGAACCGCGTAAATACACGCCCAGCACAGATAACAGTAAAATCGCTGATTGTTCTGAACAATCAATGAATTATATTTCAACAGACCTCTGTTTGAAAACTCCTATCAACTCACTCTCGGCTAGGGAACTGCAGAAATTCATCTCAATCTCCACTGATCTTCCTCCCCCTCTGTCCTCAAGCATTGTTTGCTGATCATCCTGTACAGACTGCTCACTATTCAAGACCAGACACTACTAGAACGCTTAACCCAGCACTTCTGTAACAGCGCCTTCAGAAGATTATATTTCCGCTGTCTACGGCAAACAGTAGACTACCCTGTTGAGCGTTTACATTGAATGCCATCATCCCGGAAAAATTAACAATCAGTTTTACACTGTCAGTGGAGAGACAAATGACTAAAAATATGGACCTTTCAAATATCCTTACAGGCAGGACCTACTCATTAGTAGGGTTTGAAGCGGAATCTTCTGAATATGCAGAAAAACTTCGCAAGATGGGCTTTGTTGAAGGAACTCCCATCAAACTGGCTCCGGTCAGACTTTCCGATCCCATGGTTTTTCAGATTCGCGGCAGCCGTGTTGCCCTGCGCAAAAATGAAGCCATGCAGATTAAAGTAAGGGAGTTGAATAATGCATAGAGTAGACAGAATAGCAATCGCAGGGGTACCCAACAGCGGTAAAACAACCCTTTTCAACGCACTGACCGGTTCCCGCCAGAAAGTGGGTAACTGGCCCGGTGTCACAGTTGAAAAAATTGAGGGTCAATTTTCTATGGGCGGCAGCATTGTTGAGCTCGTCGACCTCCCCGGTACATACAACCTCAGCCCTGACACTGAAGACCAGAAGGTTGCGGAAAGAGTTATCCGGGCCGGCGAATACGACATGATCATTAACGTCGTTGATGCAACCAACCTTTCCAGAAACCTGTTCCTGACCATGGACCTCAAAGAACGCACGGACCAGATCATCATTCTGCTCAATATGCTTGATGTGGCTGAAAAAGAAGGACTGGATATTAACGTTAAGAGACTTAGCGAAGAACTGGGCCTGCCTGTCATTCCAGTGATTGCAGTAGATAAAAACTCCGTCAGCCGTGCAGTTGAAGAAATTGCATTGCAGACTCAGAAGCTGCCCCAGCATGACAGTCATCCCACTCGTCAGGAAGTAATGGATACAGTCGAAAAATACGCATTCATCGACACTATCTACAGCAAAGTATTGCAGGAAAAGAAAGACCCCAACGATAGTTTCACCAACCGCGTTGACCGAATTGTCATGAACAAATTCGCGGCAATCCCGATCTTCCTTGCTTCAATGTTTATAACCTTCTGGTTTGCCATCGGCCTGGGCTCAGTTTTCATCGACTTTTTCGATATTATCGCCGGACTTTTCTTTATCGACCTGCCAGCGGAAATGCTTGGCAATATAGGTGCTCCCGAATGGGTTACAGTAACACTGGGTGGAATCGGCGCCGGTATTCAGACTGTTGCCACGTTCATTCCGGTAGTCTTTTTCATGTTTCTGGCCCTCGCTATTCTTGAAGACTTCGGCTACATGGCCCGCGTTGCAGTTGTAGCTGACCGCTTTATGCGCCGCATAGGACTCCCCGGTTCAGCGTTCATTCCCATGGTGGTCGGCTTCGGCTGCACTGTCCCGGCTGTTATGTCTGCAAGAACCCTGGCTACTAAACGTGACCGGTTCATGACCATTTTCATGGCTCCTTTCATGTCCTGCGGAGCAAGGCTACCGGTTTATGCGCTCTTTTGTGTTGCGCTATTCGGAGCATATTCCGGGCTGGCAGTCTTTATGATTTACCTTGCCGGTCTTGCCATGGCCATTTTCACAGGATTTCTGCTTAAAAACACTCTGTTCAAGGGTGAATCATCCCACTTTGTGATGGATCTTCCCCACTACCATGTTCCACGTATCGAGGCTGTTTTCAAAAGTGCATGGATGCGCATGAAAGGCTTTGTAAAACGCGCCGGTGTTATTGTTGTAACTGCCGTTTTCGTCCTCTCAATGCTAAACTCTGTTGGAATCGACAATGGTCAGGTGACCTTCGGCAATGAAGATTCTCAGAACTCTGTCCTCTCCATCGCCGGTAAATCCATTTCCCCCATTTTCGAACCCATGGGGATCAAGGAAGAAAACTGGCCTGCTTCTGTAGCACTGTTCACCGGACTGTTTGCCAAGGAAGCTATCGTCGGTACTGTTAACTCTCTATATTCATCCCTGGAGCCGCAAAAAGCAGTTGCAGCTGATGCTCCCACTGAAGAGGAAGCAATTGATATAGGCGCAACTGTTACCGAAGCTTTCACAACCGTAACCGACGGCCTTGTTGGACTCGTAAGCTCTGTAGACTTACTCGGTATCGGACTGATCGGTGAAGATAGCGCAACCATTTCCGAGGAGATCGGCGCAGACGCATCTGTTTACAAACATCTTGCAGCCAATTTCACTGTATTCTCAGCCTTTGCCTATCTGCTCTTTGTACTTATGTACTTTCCATGCCTCGCAGTTATCGGGGCTACTCGTCAGGAAATGGGCGGTTTCTATTCAGGGGTAATGGCAATGTATTGTACTGCCCTGGGCTGGTCGGTAGCCACCTTGTTCTATCAGGTAGCTGAAGGCAGGAACGTGCTTTACATAGGTATTGCTCTGGCAATTCTTGGTGGAATTTATGCCACACTTAAGTATCTTGGAACCAGAGAGTCGGAAAAGCTGAACGGATTGCAGCCATTGAAACTGTAAGCCTTACTGCGCAGGAATAAATATACTGCACCCAAAATCCCTATCTTGCATAGCACTACAAATAAGACGGAGAGGCTCCTGAGCTTCTCCGTCTTATTATTTTCATTTCTTCTCAATACCTGTATCGCTATAAAACACTATAACGTACTGAATAACATATAAAACAAGGACATACTTATTTAAAAAACATCCTGTAGCTCTGTTCTTAACAGTTTTGACAGCAAACTCCATTTTCATGCATCAGCTAGCAGGGATAGGATTTAATATGTTCCGAAAATACAATCCATTCTCGTAATCATACTTTGCGCGTTCTGTTGCCTCCCAAATTAATTCAAACTATACTGATAACGCATCACAACAATTTATATTATTAACAACACCCACATTCTGAAACATCGGTCGATATGGAACAGGGAATAGTAAAACTAACAGAAGTGCCGACACCTACTTTACTTTCTACCCAAATATCCCCGCCCATAAGTTGAATCAGAAGTTTTGAAATTGATAATCCCAGTCCAGCTCCGCTATGTATCTTGGTCATATAATCCTCCCCAATGGAAAACGGCTCAAGAACATATCCCAGTTTATCGCTTGAAATGCCCACTCCTGTATCCATTACACAAAAGCAGATCATTATTTTGCGATCATCTGGATAAATATAATTCCCCTCTCTCCATAAACCGACAGAAACATCGATTGTGCCATGCTTTGTAAATCTTAATGAATTGTTCAACAAATTCATTAAAACCTGCCGAACATAACGCACATCAGCATAAATATAGTCCGGCAGTTCACTGTCAAATTGGCAGATAAGCTTAAGCCCTTTTTCCGTAGCCTGACTGCTATAAAGAGAAGCGACCTGCTTTACTTCTTTTCGAAGTGGAAAATCTTTAGGGCAAAGATGGACTTTTCCTGCTTCAATATTAGAAAGTTTAATCAGATCATTAACCAGCATCAACATCCGTGAAGATGAAGTCATCACGTCTTCCAGAAATTCAGACTGCTCAGAACTCACCTCTGTTTGTAAAAGAAGCTGTGCAATACCAATAATTCCGTTTAATGGAGTTCTAAGCTCATGACTTATATTTGCAAGAAAATTGCTTTTTGCCCGATTAGCGGACTCTGCCTCATCCTTTGCCTTTTCCAGCTCAGCTGTTCTTTCAACTACAAGAGTCTCAAGCAGCCTGGTCTGGCTATATAAAAAGAGGTGGGTCTTCACCCGGGCAAGAACAATGGATGGATTAAAGGGCTTGCTGATATAATCAACCGCACCAAGGCTGAGCCCTTTCTCCTCATTCTCAAGTTCTGTCATTGCTGTGACAAATATTACGGGAATATGCTTTGTCTGCTCATCATTTTTAAGCATGGAACAAACCTGATAACCATCAAGCCCGGGCATGACCACATCAAGTAAAATCAGATCGGGAGCATTATCGCCGGAAGCAATCTTAATTGCATCCCCCCCGTTCAAAGCAACACTTATCCTGTACTCAGGGCTTAGTAATTCACTTAAGATATTCAAATTCTCAGGAGTGTCGTCCACAATCAGAATTCTAGCTTTCTCCATGAGAGGTCTCCTTTTGATTGAATCCGGTAATGAATTCCCCAACCAGTTCCCTTCCTCCTCTGAAATCAAAATTATCTAACATTAAGCCAAGCTTTCTTGCAAAAGAAGGAGCAGCAGCAGTCAAATCTTCTTTTATCTTATTAAATTCATCTCTTGCTTCAACATCGTGCTGTTCCAGCAACTCAGCAATGGCATTTAAATTTTCAACGAGTATTCCTGTTTTTTCTGGATCCCAATGCTCATCTGAACCTTCATCATTTGCATCACTGTCCACAGAATCTGGTGGAAAGGCATCAAGTATGCCTTCCACAACCTTGTCCCTCTCAATAATCAGCTCCTTGAGACGAGACAAAGCAGACTGATCTTCCTTCTTCAGCACCCCTTCAAGCTCCTGTATGCCTGTATGAAGAGCACTCGCACCGATATTGCCGCAAACCCCTTTCAGAGTATGAGCAATCGGCACTGCTTCTGAGAATTTAGACTCGGAGATCAAAACTGATAATCTGTCGAATTCAGCACTGTTTTTTACAACAAAATTAGACAGCAGTTTTTCATATAATTCCTTATTGCCTCGCACTCTGGCCAAGGCTTCGTTAACTCTAATTCCGACAAGTTTCTTATAAGACGGCGGCAGGTCATCCTGCCCCACACCATCACGCTCATTAAAAATCTTATCCGGAAGCAACCTAGAGAGAGTATCCATTAACACATCAGGATCAATAGGTTTTGTTACATGGTCATTCATCCCGGCCAGAAGACTCTTCTCCTTGTCGCCGACAAGAGCGTGTGCTGTCATCGCTATGATAGGAGTGTTATCATATTTTTTGTCAGCCCTTATTAACTTTGAAGCCTGAAGCCCGTCCATTACAGGCATCTGAATATCCATCAAAACGGCATCAAAATTATTGCAGCGAATCAATTCGAGAGCCTCAAGACCGTTTTTTGCGATTGTAACCCTTACATCTGCGCTCTCAAGTATCTCGCGGGCGACCTGCTGATTTATCTCATTATCTTCAGCAAGCAAAACATTAGCCCCTCCAACATTTGCAGGGACCCCGGTCCTTTGCCGTTCCGGAACCTTTCGATTGACCTTGTACCCAGTACAGGCAAACACTTCCATGATGGTATCAAAAAAGATTGACCTGTTAAACGGTTTGAGCAGAAAGCCGTCAACCTCATCCTTTTCCGCCCGTGACCGTATCTCATTACGACCGTATGCTGTAAGCATAATAACTTTTGGTATGCTTTTTAAAAGGCTGTTCTTCTTAATCTTTCTAAGCAGCTCAACTCCATCAATATCCGGCATTCTCCAATCAGTAATTACAAGCCTGAAAGGATCAAATTCATCATTTTCATACAGCATATCCAAGGCCTCAGCTCCATTACATGCCGTTTCAACATCAAATGAGAATGACTTCAAAACTTTCTCTGTTATCTTCCTGAATAATTTACTGTCATCAACAACAAGCACCCTCATTCCTCTTATATCCTCAGGGTACAGGTAGCTTGGAGAATGGCTTTCCTGAAGCCCGAAGGGGATTGTGCATATAAATGTACTTCCCTCCTCCAGTTCACTTTCAAGCTCCATTTTCCCACCCATCATTTCAACAAGCCGTTTACTGATGGCAAGTCCTAAACCGGTTCCTCCGAACTGCCTTGAAATGGACCCGTCAGCCTGTGAAAACGGCTGGAACAGCTTTGCAGCCTGATCAGGGCTGATACCTATACCTGTATCCTGAACTATAAATCGTATAACGCAACTGTCAGAACTTTCCTCAATAAGAACAGCAGAAATGACCACCTCACCGCGGTCAGTGAATTTAATGGCATTACCAACAAGATTGATTAAAACCTGCCCCAGCCTGAGGCGATCTCCAATCAGAAGGTTAGGCACGTTGCTTCTTACCATAAGGTGTAGTTCTATTCCCTTCTGCTCTGCCTGATAACCAAAAAGATTGAGAACATCATTAAACACGTCATCAAGTAAGAAGTTATTCAACTCAAGCTCGAAACGGTCAGCCTCAATTTTTGAGAAATCAAGAATATCATTTATAATTCCGAGCAAAGCCTTCGATGAAATCTCAACCTTTGAAAGATAATCTCTTAGTCTTGGCGTCATCTCAGTCTTAAGGGCAAGATGGGTAAGCCCAATAATCGCATTCATAGGAGTCCGTATTTCATGACTCATGCGGGCAAGAAACTCACTTTTTGCAAGGTTTGCATTCTCAGCATCCTTTTTTGCCAGTTCCAGTCTCTGTTGGGCAAGCGCGCGAACTGCAACAAATTTTGCCCTCGTTAACGCCCCAAATAAAATAAGAAGCAAAATGGCTCCATAAGTTATCCAAAATCGAAGAAGAGTTTTGGATAACATCGCATCAATTGTTGCAGAAGTTGTCAGGCAAACAATTTTCCACTCCCGTATATTTCCGATTATCGGTTTTGCTTTTGCATCAGGGGAGACTGAAATGGTTGCATAGGTATAGACCCCATTGGAAGCTAGAAACTGTCCGTTGGAGGTGGATGAAATTCTCATCCACTCTTCAGGATTCTCTCGTGCGAAACTAACATCCTTTCTATCAGGGAACATAAAGGCCCATTCTTTTTCAATATCATCAGAAACAAGCCAATACCCATCAGAATTGAGCAGCATGGTTTTCATTTCATATTTGCTCTGACGCATCTTGCCATTATGAATGACATCTACAATCTGATCACCCAAATAGTTCAGAATAACCACACCAAGACGATTTCCTGATGAGTCAAAAACTCCCTTTGTAATCCGTATCATTGGTTTATAGGGAATCTCTATTTCATTATTTTCAATATTCAGGTCAAAATTAGAAACATACACTCCATCCGGGCCCAGATTCTCTGCGTTTTTAAAGTAATACCTGTCACCCTTGTATTGGAGCTTATCAGGCGGGACAGCAACAGCCTTACCATCAATATAATTTACCCTTATCAGCTCCAGCCCATCATTATCCAGAATTCTTATCTGGTCATAAACCTTTCTGGTCGAGCATAAATTGGAGAACTCATGTTCAACATCAGTACGAAGAGAGGGAGTGCGTAAAGACAGGTATCTGTGAACTTCTATATGATTAGATAATATCTGGATATCATGAAATAAATTTCGCAGATCCAAGCTCACTTTCTGAGCCAGCAATCTGTTTTGCATCCTTGAATTAATTTTTATCACATTTATTGTGGATGCGGATTCCTGTTGATACATTACGTAAAATCCGATCCCGGTAAGGACTACCAGTACGATAGAAGTCATAATGAAACTTCTAAAATCAATGCTGCGCCAACTGCTGATAAATCTCATATTAATCCCTCAAATGAGTTGAACCTAATGCAAATTAATCTTATTATAACTAACGTTGACAAAAATATAAACATACTCACTGATCTTTTTTTGTTTTCTCTCACAATATAGCATAATATATACTTTTTTTAAAACATAACGCTTTATGAGACCTAAAACAGGCTACCCAATAAACCTGAGAGATAAAAGGCAGGAGTCAATTATGGAAAACAATCAACAAACAGTTCTGGTGGTAGATGACACAATAACAAATATTGAGATTCTGCTTGAAATACTCAAGGAAGAATACAGAGTAAAAGCTGCTCTTAATGGAGAAGAAGCTCTAAAGATAGTCAACTCATCTAATCCTCCGGATATCATACTCTTGGATATCATGATGCCTGGTATGAATGGTTTTGAGACCTGTAGAAGAATTAAAAACAATATCAAGACCCACAATATACCGGTGATTTTTGTATCCACTAAAGACACTGAAGAGGATGAAATGGAAGGCTTTAATATTGGTGCGGTTGACTATATAACAAAGCCTTTTTCTCCATCAATTGTACTGGCACGTGTTAAGACTCACCTTGCGCTTCACCAGCACAACATACTTCTTGAAACTAAAGTACAAGAGAGAACTCAGGAGCTGTATTCAACAAGACTTGAGATAATCCGCCGCCTCGGTATTGCATCTGAATACAAAGACAATGAGACAGGACTCCATATTATTAGGATGAGTAAATACTGCCACATAATTGCCAAGGGAGCCGGACTTGATAACAGCACAGCTGAACTTATACTTACAGCTGCTCCGATGCATGATGTCGGCAAAATAGGTATTCCGGACAAGATCCTATGCAAGCCGGGAAAACTGGATCCTGATGAATGGGAAATAATGAAACAACACACAACAATCGGAGCAACAATAATAGGAGACCATGAGTACAATCTTATGAAGGTAGCCCAGAATGTGGCCCTCACCCACCATGAAAAATGGAATGGAGAAGGCTACCCCAAAGGTCTTGCAGGAGAACATATTCCATTGGAAGGCAGGATTGCAGCTATTGCAGATGTATTTGATGCACTAACTTCTGAACGACCTTACAAAAAAGCATGGACAGTAGAGAAATCACTGGAGTTGATTTCAAACGAAAAAGGAAAACATTTTGACCCGGATCTTGTGGATATTTTCTTCGATTCAATGGACGCCATAATCTCTGTCAAAGAGAAGCACTCGGAATAACCAAACAAAAAGCCCCTTTGTGAGCACAAAGGGGCTTTTTAATTTATCAGTATCAAGAAATCCAAACTAAGGCATAATATCCCCAACCCTTAAGGCAAAATCAAAAACACCGGCAGGCATCATACCGAGTCCAAGTACCAGCACAGACAACAGCGCAGCTCCAGCAAAGCTGAATACCGATGTATCCGGCAGCGGCAGGTCCTCGGCTGCATCCTTGGTATAGGCATGGCGAACCATTCCAAGATAGTAATAAATGGAAATGGCAGTATTGATACCCGCAATGATGATCAGCCAGTTGTAACCATGATTCCATCCGGAAGAGAACAGGAACAGTTTACCCATGAAGCCGGCCATTGGAGGAAGACCGACAAGAGCGAATGATCCGACAGCCAGCGCAAAGGCCAGCGCCGGTGCACGCTTATGAAGCCCGTTAAGGTCATCCAGCTGAAGATTGCGGCCATCAACGGAAACACGGCTGACAACCCAGAAGCAGGTCAGGTTCATGGCCACATAGGCAAGAGCATAAAATGAAGCAGCAGCAAGTCCCTCGGCAGTACCGGAGACAAGACCGATCATTATATACCCGGCATGGGCTACTGATGAGTAGCCAAGGATACGCTTAACATCGCGCTGTACCAGTGCGGCAAGGTTGCCAAAAGTCATGGATAATGCTCCCAGCACCGCAATGATGGTCGTAATGTCATACCCCGGCTTGAACATGGCTGCGAGACGAATCAAAATAACCACAGCACCCAGCTTGGGCAGGGTCGCAACGAAAGCGGCTGTTTCATTACTTGCGCCCTCGTAAACATCAGGACACCAGAAATGAAACGGGAACAAGGCCAACTTGTAAAACATACCGCTAAGGAACAGGACCATACCGGTAACGGCCATAGGGGCAGCCTCGAAGGTCCATGTTTTCTGCACCAATTCGGCGAGGTAGGTGGTGTGCATTCCGGCAAGTATGTAGGAGAAGCCATACAGGGCGAGGGCTGTAGAGACTGCTCCGAAGAGGATGTATTTAATGGCCGCTTCCGCAGCGCCCTTATCCTTGGCCCGCAACGCTATAATCGCATATAGGGCATAGGAAGAGAGTTCAAGCGCCAGATACATGGTGATCAGTTCAACTGCCGAGGCAAGCATCATCAGGCCCCAGGCACAAATAGCAAGAAACAGAAAGTAATCAGTCCGTTTTTCCTTTTCCAGCGTAGGCTGGCGGGTAGCATTAACTATTGTAACAAAGAAACCTACTGCAACCGCAACTTTAAAAAACTGCGACAGCCCATCGACCTTATATGCTCCCTTGAAAACCAGACCTTCAAAACCAAGTGAAAAAATCGAAACAACAACCCCCACTGCAGCCGTAACAGGGAGCCATACACCGACTTTTTCCCTCATCGTAGCACTTCCCACAGCCTGCACAAACAGCAGGGCAATGATCAGGAACATGAACAGTTCCGGCATGAATAATTGTGGCTGTATATTCATATCAGTTTCTCCTGCTGTTTACTTAATGATTCCCTTTAAGGAATTAAGTGCCAGTTCCATGGGCTTTTCATTCTCAATAGACACTACTTTTGCACCTTCTTTTACATCCTTCTCAAGCTTGAGCAGAGAAGCGTCCATTACCTTGAAGCAAAGTCCGGGCGCCAGACCGATGTACAGAACAAATACCGCCGGAATAGCCAAATATGTCCATTCGCGGAAATTGAGATCAGTCCACTGCTTCCATGAAGTAGGCCGTCCCCAGGCAAGCTTGAGGGAAACCCTAAGCATATAAGCCGCGGCGACCATAGCTCCGGGAACCATTAATGCCCCGATCCAGGGATTCTGCTCAAAAGCACCCACGAAGACGAGAATTTCACCCACAAAACTGTTGGTACCGGGAAATCCGAAAGAGGAAAGAGCAAACAATCCCCAGAAGAACATGTATGCCGGCATGTATTTACCAAGTCCCAGGTTATCACCAATCTCACGGCTGTGACTGCGCTCATAAACGGCCCCGATCATCATAAAGAGTCCGCCGGTAGTGATACCGTGGTTCAACATCTGGAAAAGTGCCCCTTCAAGTCCACGCTGGTTGAAGAGGAATATGCCGAGAGTAACAAACCCCATGTGTCCGACAGACGAATAGGCGATCACCTTTTTAATATCGTTCTGCCCCAGTGCGACCACACCGCCGTAGATGATGCCTGCAATCGAGATGGCAATCATGAACGGTGCAAAGTAATCACTTGCAGCCGGTGTAAGCGGAAGATTAAAACGCAGAAAACCGTAGGTTCCCATCTTCAGAAGAACCGAGGCCAGTATTACTGACCCGGCTGTAGGAGCCTGCACGTGAGCAGCGGGCAGCCATGTGTGAAAAGGGAACATGGGAACCTTGATAGCAAAAGCCAGTGCCAAGGCCAGAAACGCCCAGAACTGGAAGCCGAAAGTGAAATTGTGTTCCATAAGTTCCGGTATGGCGAAAGTACCTCCCACCACTCTGAAAGCAACAATGGCAACAAGCAGAAGCGCCGATCCGGCAAGGGTGTAAAGGAAGAACTTAAGAGATGCATAACGCTTCTCAGGCCCGCCCCATACTGCGATGAGAAGGTACATAGGCACCAGCATCGCTTCCCAGAACACGTAAAAGAGAACCAGATCAAGAGCAGTAAAAACACCCACACACGCCGCCGTCATAAACAGCAGGCAGAAATGGAACTCTTTAACCCTTGTCTGGATATAGGTCCATGAACAGAGTACGCACAGCGGCAGCACAGCAATGGTCAGAATAACCATAAGAAAGCTGATACCGTCCGTACCCAGATAATATTCAACTCCCCACCTTGCCACCCAGTCAGTCCGCTCTACGAACTGAAAGGCTGCGGATTCCAGTTTGAATCCGACAAAAAGAGGAAACGAAAGCGCGAGTTCTATGACTGACATAGCCAGAGTGTAAATCCGTATCGTGTTGTCGCCACGGAGGAAGAAAAGTCCGATGGCGGCAAGCAACGGGAAGAACACGAGGACGGTCAGAACCGGATAAGCTACTTCTTGCATTGCATTCTCTCCAGTTTATCCTATTTGCCTTCGGCGCCCCTGCCGGGGTCTTACCCCCTTTTAAAAGGGCTTAAGACTCCCAAACTTTTCCAATAGGGTTCTGCCGCTTTGTAAGGCAATTTCGTCTTAATATTAAAATGCTTTATCGCTAAAACCAGCGAAGCTTATTAAAAGTTTTAGAAGAGTCCAGAGAACACTTTTTCAAAAGGATTCTCCGACCCTCGGAGAGCCGCCGGGGCTACCCTAAATACCAGACCAACCCATACACACAAAGTGCTATAACCACAGCCAGACCGAGGTAATCCTGTAATCGACCGGTCTGAATTTTCGCTCCGGTTTTACCTATATTGCGCACAGTGTAAGCAGTGCCGTCCACAACGGTATCAATGCCCTTGCGGTCAAACCATGATGACCCGGAAGCAAAATCCATAAGCCATTTGAGCCCGATCACCCGGTAGACAGTAGTCCAGACCGAATCAACAAAAGCGATGGGACGGCAGACCAGCAGCAATCCCATATTGCCGACAAAACGGTAGAGCTTATCAAAGTCAAGGTTACGACCATGATGCGGCACAATAACTTTGCGCATGATCCAGAATCCAGCACCGGTGAAGGCAAGCAGCATGGATGCCTGCAGCAGATGCCAGGGAGTATACGGATGATAATCCACAGGGAACGGCAGCAGCTTGTAAAGCATCTGAGGATACACGCCCTGCGCAAAACAAAGTGCCGCTGCAATGCTCATAGCCACGTACATGTTCTTGGGAATTGGATTAAGTTTTATATCCGTCTTTGCCGGCTTATTCCAGAAGGCGAAATACGGAAGCTTGATTCCAACTGAAAGGAAAGTACCCACTGCGGCAATTTCAAGACCTATCGCCAGAAGAGTATGATGGGACTCAGCGGCTCCGGTAATGGTCATGGTCTTAGAAATAAACCCGTTGAAAAACGGCATTCCCGAAATTGAAACCGCTCCGACCATGTACAGCAGCATGACAATGGGAATCCTTCCGACCAGTCCACCGAGACGGTCAAGGTCAGCGGTTCCTACTGCCATCATTACCGTGCCCACTCCCATAAAGAGCAAACCTTTATAAAGGATATGTGCGTAGGCATGAGCGATGGCCCCATTAAGACACATGGCTGTACCTATACCGATACCGGCCACCATGTAACCTACCTGAGAAACAATATGGTAGGATAAAATGCGCCGGGCATTGTTTTCCATGGAAGCGTAAAGCACTCCATATACCGCCATGATTGTGCCAGCTACTGCGAGGACATAAACTCCGGCAAAGCCGCGGGCCAAAACATAGACAGCAGTTTTGGTAGTAAATGCGCACATGAACACAGCACCGGGAATGGTTGCCTCCGGGTAGGCGTCAGGCAGCCATGCATGCAAGGGCACAACAGCAGCGTTGACGCAGAAGCCGATCAGGATCAACCATTCGTAGTAATGCACTGCATGCGGATCCACGGGAAGGAAAGCGAATGTTCCGGTCTCGTGATAACGCAGCAGAAGCCCACCGAGCAGGAAGAGCCCGCCAAGCATGTGGAACAGAAAATATCTGAACCCGGCAGCGGATGAAGTCTTGGTGCGATGCAGCCAGACCAGAAAGGTTGAGGCCACAGCCATGAGTTCCCAGAAAATAAACAAAGTCAGGTAATCCCCTGCAAATACACAGCCGAACGATCCGGCAACGTATAGGGCCGCAGCGGCATGGTGAGCCTTATCATCCATGTGCATGGCGTAAATCATGCCTATAAGCGACTGAATGGCAAAGACATTGGCAAAAACCAGCGAGAGCTTATCCACCCGTCCAAGCACCAGAACATTACCGAGATACGGAATTACTCCAAAATTACCCAAGGTTGCAGTAAAAACCACACCTATGGCGATAATAGGCGGAATCAACAGGAAGTATTTCCATTGTTTGCCCTTAAAAAAAGGCAGAGCCAAAGCCAAAGCTATAAAAGCCAGCGAGGGGTGGAGAAAACCGTTAAGAGTCATTGTCGTCTCCTTTTTCCTCCGGTCCTACGAGGAAAGGCTGGATAAGCACCTTCATCACAAAGACCATACCCACCGAAACAACCAGTGCAAATCCTTCCCAGAAACCAGGATAGATATCGTAATGATACTCGGCGTGATGTGGATGGATAAAAAAGTTTAGAACCACCAGCACGGCTAGAAAGGCTCCGAACAGGACCTTCCAGAACTTCATATTCTGCGTGCGCTGGGTTTCGAACCAGTTTCCAAGTTTTTCTCTCATGGCGGTTCTCCTTAGAATTTGCCGAACACGTTGATGAAGTTCAGAAAAGTCTGGGGATAAAGTCCCAGCCAGACCGAAATCAGAGCCGTGGTAAACAGAGGGATGACCATACAAAGGGGAGCTTCGCTGTATTGCTCGATATTCGCATCCTTGGCCGGTGCTTTGAAAAACGCCCGGTAAATAATGGGTCCGAAATATCCCGCATTAAGCAGAGTACTTGCCAGTAAAGCAACCAGTAATCCCCACTGACCAATTCCTACAGCGCCTTTGACCAGATACCACTTGGTAGCAAACCCACAGACCGGCGGAACCCCGATCATGGACAATGATGCGATGGCAAAGGCCCCGAAGGTCCAGGGCATCCTTCGTCCCAATCCGTCCATAAGGCTGATCTTCTTGAGGTGGGTAGCCACGTAGATGGCCCCTGCTCCGAAGAACAGGGTAATCTTTGAAAAAGCATGGTGGGCGATATGCATCAGTCCGCCCTGCACTGCTTCCGGAGTAAGCATGGCAACACCTATAATGATGTAGGAAAGCTGGCTGACCGTTGAATAAGCAAGTCTTGCCTTGATATCATCCTTGGTCAGGGCAATGAGTGAAGCGGTAACAATGGTGAAAGCCGCAAGATAAGCCGTCGGAAGCCCAAGCCCCAGTTTGTCCATGAGGTCCACACCGAATCCGGAAAGGATCACACGGGAAACCGAGAACACCCCGGCCTTAACAACTGCCACCGCATGCAGCAGCGCCGAGACAGGAGTTGGTGCAACCATTGCTGAAGGAAGCCAGTTATGGAAAGGCATAAGTGCAGCCTTTGCCAGACCTGCAATGTAAAGCACGTAAGTAACGGTAACCAGCATGGGGTCTGCGTCCGCCGGGAAGATCCCCTGCGCCACATCACCAAGATGAAAATCAAGTGTTCCGCAGAGCACATAGGTAAGGACCATGGCAGGCAGAAGGAACAGCTTGGAGGTACCCATGAGGTAGACCATATATTTCCGAGCACCGCTGAAAGCCTCATCATCCTGATGATGAGCTACCAGCGGGTAGGTGAATACGGAAATTATTTCGTAGAAGAGATACAGGGTGAAAATATTCGCGGAGAAAGCCACGCCTATAGCACCGAAGATAGCTACCGCAAAACAGAAATAATATCTGGTCTGGGCGTGTTCGTTAAGGGTCCGCATGTAGCCTATATTGTAGCTGGTTGCGAAGACCCATAAAAATGAAGCGATGAGGGCGAAGACAAAAGCCAGCCCGTCAGCGGCGAAGGATACGTTTACCCCCGGAAAGAGGGTGAACAGGGTATATTGTATTATCTTACCTTCCAGTACATCGGGAACCATTGAGGCAACCGAGATGAAGGTAAATATCCCGGCCCAGATGGATGCAGCCTCGCGCCTGTTGATATTCTCACGGAAAAACCAGATGAAGAACGGAGCCACGAAGGTGATGCCAAGCGGAATCAGGATGCGCGAACTGGTGATGAATTCTGTAGCAACTGTCATTTAATCACCCTTTCAGCCTTGAGACTGCATCAGTTTCAGCAGTCTTGAACCGTTTTGCCACCACAACAATGATGGCCAGCACAAGGGTCGCCTCAGCAGCGGCCAATCCCATTACAAAGAGTGCGGCAATCTGCCCCACTGCACTTCCGGCTTCGGTAAGCTGGGAAGCTGCGACGATAGACAAACCTGCACCATTGAGCATCAGCTCAACGGAGATAAGCATCCCCACCAGCGACTTTCGCCAGACTATTCCGTAAAGCCCGATTGCCAGCAGCATTAGCGCTACCAGTTGATACATCAGAAGAGGACTCATTGAACTTTCCTCCCTTTCTTTTCAAACGCCAGCAATACAGCACCGGCCATTGCCGCAAGCAGGACCACCGAAATCAGCTCGAAAGCAACCGGATAATCCTCAAGCAGTCCGCGGCCGATAGTAACCAGCGGGACCTCAACCGGCAGGTTGATGGATGCAGGCTGAAACTTGACCAGAATAAATCCGATAATAAACACCGGAGAAATAAAAGTCAGAGCTGAAAGAGCAGCCTTTCCCGGCCTGCGCCCTCCGGCCTCCACCCCTTGAGCATCGGCCTGGGTGAGCATGATGGCGAAGAAAATGAGTACACATACAGCCCCCACATAAATAAGAATCTGCATGAGTGCCATAAACGGCGCCGCCATGAGCATATACATTCCGGCCACACCGAGCAGGGACGAAATAAGTCCCACCATGGCTCGAACCAGACTGTGCGCGCCCACAGCTATGCACCCGCCGCCCAGAATGAGCAGCGCATAGACAGCGAAAGCAATTTTAGCGAGCAGTTCCATCATGAGTCAGTCCTTGTTGAGTTTTCAGACGGGTTTGCTTCTGCCTTATTGGAAGATCCAGCAGCCTTTTCTGCTGCCGCGCCCTCAGCCTGTCCCGCCAGCCTTGCCAGCAGGTCCATCTTCAGTTCCTTGCGGTCAGTAACTGTCAGATACACATTGGATGAATATCTAAGGGAGTTCACAGGACAATTTTCCACGCATGAACCGCAAAGTGAGCAATACGAAAAATCGTATAAAAACTTGGCAGGTTCCTTGGGAGCTTTTGGCTTATTAACCTTTTCTCCCCGTTCCTCAGCTTCCTTCATGGCCTGAACTTCTGCCTCGGTAAGTTTGGGCGCCTTGGCTTTTACCACCGTCAGGCATTTACTCGGGCAGGCGGTGACACACATCATACACGCTATACACTTGGGCTTGGCCGGATCTTTCGGTTTACCCACCAATTCAAGCGGGCCGCGAAATCCTTCAAGCTGATCCGGAGTCACTGTCCGGCGCGGATAGTGCACCGTCACCTGTTCGTCCATAAAGTTCTTACCCGTGACCTTCAGCCCTACGATCAGCGACCAGAGTGATGCCACGTTATCTATTAGCTTTTTGATTGCACTCATATTTCACCTTTGCCTTCAGCTACTTAGCAGAACCTTTCAGACACCCTGCCGGAACTTACTGCTCTTTTGGAAAGAGAGCGTAAGAATCCCGCCCCTATGATCTGGCTTAGCCGCTGTTGACGTTGATCTTTTTTAGTGAAAGCCCCTCAGGGATCTCCAAAGCAGATTGGTCCCTTTGGCTGCCGGAGACAGAATCATTCATCCCCGGCGTAAAGCTCATCAAACGATTTTCATTACAAATGCAGTTACAAACAGGTTGAACAAAGCCAGGGGCATGAGCCATTTCCAGTTGATGTTAAGAAGCTGGTCGAAGCGCACACGGGGGTAAGTCCAGCGTAGCCAGATCATAACTATCAGCAGCAGGTAGACTTTGAGCAGGAACCACCATGCTCCGTCGAAAAAGGGTCCCTGCCAGCCGCCAAGAAACAGGGCCGCGGCAACTGAACAGACCACAATCATGTTTGCATATTCAGCAAGAAAGAACAGCCCGAACCCCATACCGGAATATTCAGTATGAAATCCTGCGGTAAGTTCACTTTCCGCTTCGGGAAGGTCAAAAGGAGCCCGGTTTGTTTCGCCAAGGGCACTCACAAAATAAATTATGAATGCCAGAGGCTGCAGAAACATATTCCACTGCCACGGCCAGCCGCCCTGACCTTCAACAACAGTGGTCAGGTTCAGGCTTCCGGTCATGAATGCAATTGCAAGAACCGAGAGCAAAAGAGGAATCTCATAAGCAACTGACTGTGCCACAGCTCTTGCCGCACCGAGAATTCCCCATTTATTGTTGGAACCCCAGCCTGCTAAACATAGGGCGAGTACGTTTAGGCCGGAGAAAGCCAGAATTAATAGCAGGCCGAGGTTCATTTCCATCCCAGTAGCCACGGGGCCGAATGGAATGGGGAGGAAGAGAAGCAGCACCGGGAAGAATGAAAGAACCGGAGCTGTCCAGAAAAGCAGCTTATCCGCCCCGCTTGGGGTGAAAAGCTGTTTACCTATAAGTTTAACCGCATCAGCAAGGGGCTGGAGAAGTCCCTGCGGGCCGACCTCGTAAGGGCCGGGTCTGCGCTGGACAAATCCTGCAATCTTACGCTCAAGGTAGACTAGGACAAGTCCGTTCAAGCCTACAAAAGCGGCAATAGCCACGAGCGCGATGATCAGTTTCATAAGTTCTACCGGAATTTGAGACATACGACGCTCCTGACTACCTGTCGATTTCAGGGATTACCATGTCCAGACTGCCAAGAATGGCTACAGCATCAGCCAGCATTGTGCCCTTGGCGCATTCAGCGAACAGGGACAGGTTGCAAAATCCAGGAGCACGCAGCTTGATCCTGTATGGGGTCTTACTGCCGTAACTCACTATATGTATACCTATCTTGCCACGGGCACCTTCGGTACAAAAATAAGCTTCGCCTTCAGGGGCCTTCCATGTCGGCTTTGGAGCCTTTTTGACTATGTGCTCCCCTTCCGGGATCTGCTCTATAGCCTGCTCAACAATCCTGAGACTCTGCTCTATTTCATCCATACGAACCATGTACCGGGCCATGGCATCAGCTTCGTAATAAACCGGTACTTCCCAGTCAAAACGATCGTAAATGGAATAGGGCTCTGCCACACGGGTATCATGCTTCACCCCGGCGCCGCGAATGATGGGACCCGTGGCTCCGTAACGATTGCACATATCGACATCCATTTTGCCGATCTCTTCAATGCGCTTACGCAGAATAATGTTGTCAGTAACCAGATCCTTATACATGGGCAGACGGTCACGCAGACGCTTGATAAAAGCCCTGCACTTATCAACAAACATATCATCAAGGTCGTGCACCACACCGCCGAAACGAAAGTTGCTGTAGGTCAACCGGGCTCCTGTAACCTTCTGCATCATATCCATAAGATATTCGCGGTCATCAAAGCCGTACATAATAGGAGTGAACGCCCCTAGATCCAGAAGATAGGCCCCCCACCAAAGCAGGTGCGAAGAAATACGATTCAGTTCAGTGGTAATTACCCTGATATATTCTGCACGCTCCGGCACTTCGATCCCGGCAAGTTTCTCCACCGCTCCCACATAGGCATGGTTCCATGCCAGCGGGTGCAGATAATCAACGCGCCCCATATTCGGGATAAACTGGACCCATGTTTTAACCTCAGCCATTTTCTCATGCATACGGTGCAGGTAGCCCAGAATAGGCTCGGCCCGCACTATATACTCACCATCCAATTCAAGAATTACCCGCAATACCCCGTGGGTTGAAGGATGCTGCGGCCCCATGTTCAAAATCATGGTATTCTCATCAGCACCCTTTTCGAAGTGGTTGGTATAAAAATCACCTTCAGGAAATGTAGTCATGATTTCGTCCTGTTGGTTGTATTTGTTTGCCTACCGGCGGTCCCTCCGAGAGACGGAGATACTTATAAAAGTGTCTCTGAACTCATAAAGCCATTTTTTATGACTTCACCGCCGTTGATGTTAAATATTTAGTAACATGAACTTCATTGATCCCCATTAAGGACAGCATCTGAGATACAGCCCCGATCCACTCCCTATCTCGGAAGCTCCTGCCGAACATTTCGAAAAGAGGAGTGATGGTATAATGAAAGTACCGGCTATCCTGCTCCATCATCTAACTTCACTTCGTCAAAAAGTGTGAACCCCTCTTCCTTGAATACTATCTCGCCGGGGTTAAGCACTTCGCGAAGCGGCTTGCGGGTTTTCTCGTCTTTTAGAAGCACGCCGTTAGGTGTTTCCGGATCAAGGAGAAGTGGCAGAAGGTTCGGATGCCCGCTGAACTTGATTCCATGAAAATCGTTACATTCACGCTCATGCCAGTTCGCACCCTGATATATGTGTGAGATGGTTGGTACTTCCGGTTCATCCCTTGGCGCCAAAACCCTGTGGGCGACACGTCCCGGCTTAGTGAAATGAGCATAATGATAAGTGATCAAAAACCCCTCAGCCACATCAAGGGCGTCCATGTTTTCAAGATGATAAGCCTGTTCCAGCATGGCTTTAGCGGCCTGCTCTATATCATCTGGAAGAAGAAACACATTAAAACTGACCCCAGAATTTTCCACACTACCCTTACCGACCATTAAAGGACTCACCGGCAGGTTAAAATCTTTCCCCATCATCTGGCACGCTCCTTCTGCAAATCTTCAGGAACAGGCCACCAACGCTTGCCGGTTACCTTTTCCTGAATCTGAAACAATCCTTCCAGCAGGGCTTCAGGGCGTGGAGGACATCCGGGAACGTAAACATCTACCGGAATAAGCTGATCGACTCCCTCCACTATTCCATACTGATTCTTGAACTTGAACGGTCCCCCGGAAATGGCACAGTTACCAAGTGCCAATACCCACTTGGGAGCTGGCATCTGCTCATAAAGACGAACAACCGCCGGAGCCATTTTCTTGGTGACCGTTCCCGCTACAATCATCAGGTCCGCCTGCCTGGCAGAGGGCCGAAAGACCTCAGCTCCAAAGCGAGCCATGTCAAAACGGGCCATCCCGACAGCCATCATTTCAATGGCACAGCAGGCCAGACCGAAAGTCATCGGCCAAAGCGACATGGACCGGCAGATGTTCATGGCATCCTCAGCCAGCTCCAGACGCACAAGACCGTCTTCGATTTTATGCCCTCCGGGAGTCAGGAAATCTTGCGGGGCCATGTGAACACTCCTTTTTTCCAGAAATAAATTATTGCGATTCCCAGCACAGAGAGAAAACCTGCTACTTCGATAAATGCAAACAGGCCATCCGCCTCGGGATACCATGTAGCAACCGGAAAGAGGTAAAGGACATCAACATCAAAGGCCAAAAACAACAGGGCATAAACATAATAGCTTATGCCAAACTGATTCCAGGCCCGCCCATGCGGTTTCATGCCGCACTCATAGGGCATCCCCATATCTCCCCCTTTAGCCCTGGGAGCGACAAGAGCGGACAGGATCAAAGGTCCGCCGGCGAAAAGTAACCCACCGACAAGAAACATGATTATGGCAAACTGAAGCCAGTCAAAAACCATCCTTCCACCTCTCTTACTTTTTTAAAATTAATGTCACCAAAAACACACCAAACAGGTTAGTAATTACACCAGTCGAGAAAATAAAATGATTTCAAAATATTCCAAATAATATTTTTAAATAAACCTATCGCACCAGCCATTTAGAGTGTCAAGACACATAAGATAAAACAGTGAGACAAAGCAGTATAAAATAATAGATAGTTACAACATTCACACTTTTTTGAATTTAAAATTCAATTCATTACATAACAAGCAACCTTGTTTTAAAAAGTTGAATCACTTTTAACACATTTGCTAGCATTCACAAGGGGGTTTCCTGCAAAAAAAGATGACACACAGGTGTTTAGTACATGCTAAGTACTTAAATTTTACGGATTCATGATTAGTATTTTTTTTCACAAAGGCATTTTCCTACCTGTTGCGTATCATATCGACACAACCGATCACAACAGAGCCAGATTTACTATAACTACCCACAAAAAAAGTGTTTCCGTTCACAAAAACAGAAACACTTACTCTTAATTTCGCACTAGCGCGCCAAATGGATACAGTTAAATTTTCAGTAACAAATCAATTCATCTCCGAAAAAAAACAGTATTTTTGCTCTTTCTGTTCTTTGACTCTGTACATTGCATCATCCGCCTTTCTGACAAGATCTTCTGCTACTAAAGCATCTACAGGATAACGACTGATCCCAATGGACGCTCCGACTGAACATGAAATCCCGTCAAACTGAAACGGCTCTGCAAGACAGTTGATAAACTCATCTGCAATTTTGGATATATTTACCTGCTGGCCCGGGCGCTCCAAAAGGACACAGAACTCATCGCCACCAAGCCGGGCAAAGGTATCAGTTGAGCGCAACCGGGACTGCAGCCTTCCTGCTACCCTCTTTAAAAGCATGTCGCCGGTATGATGCCCGTAAAGGTCATTTACCTTTTTAAAATCATTTAAATCTATAAAGAGAAGAGCCAGCTCTTCCTTGAACCGCCCGGCATTTGCAATAGATTTTCCAAGCCGATCAAAAAACAGGTAGCGATTCGGGACTCCTGTCAGTGCATCTAGAGTTGCCTTTTCCTGCAGTTCAAACTCACAGAGCTTGCGGTGGGTGATATCTTCAACTACGCCCTCAACATAGAATTCTCCGTTCTCCTCAAACAGTCTGCTGCTTTCAGATATCCAGATAAGCGAACCGTCTCTGCGCCGGACCTGCATCTCATAATCAATAAGAGACTTTTCCTTCATAAGTGTTTCCACGTAACGCATACGTTCCTTTGAATCAGGAAAAGTGTTGGTCATATTGGCGTAGGCAATAGCATCCTCAGGAGTTTCGTACCCAAGGATACGTGCCAGAGCTGGATTTACTTCTACCAACCGCCCTCCAAGAATGGATCTGAAGATGCCTTCCAGCGCACGCTCAAAAATATTCCGGTACTTCTCTTCTGCCTTGCGCAGTGCAAGTTCCGTCTGCTTTCGCTGTGCTATCTCTTTCTCAAGCATGTCTTTCTGATGTTTCAGCTCAAGAAAGACCGCCACCTTGCCTCTTAGTATCTGAGGATCAATGGGCTGAGTAAGAAAGTCCACTGCACCTGCATCGTACCCCATTCGAGCATAGGTAGGATCTTTATAGATTGCAGTCAGAAAGATAATCGGAATGAGACGACATGCTTCAATTTTCTTTATCTCTTTTGCTGTCTCATAACCATCCATATCAGGCATCTGCACATCAAGAAGTATGAGAGCAAAATCATTCTTCCGACAAAGCTCAACTGCTTCACGCCCATCGAGGGCACAGAAGATTCTCAACCCTTCAGATTTAAGTAATCTTTCGAGCAAAGTCAGGTTTACAGCATTATCATCAACAATTAATATTTTGAGGGTTTTTTCCATATCCTGCTGGATAATACATTTCTATGAAAGATAAAAGCCTTGGTTGTTATTTTTTAAAGAATGGAGTGTATATTTTTACGCCTTGTTTTATCTTTGTTTTCAAAGTAGTTATATATAAGTCCATAAAAATGTTCCGATGCCGGAGGAATTAATGAAACAATCTCAACACTACATGGTTACCGGGGGGGCCGGTTTCCTGGGCTCCAGGCTTTGCGAGAAGCTGCTGGAACTCGGTCATGAAGTCCTATGTGTGGACAACTTTTACACCGGGCAAAAATCAAATATCATTGAAATGCTCGACAGTCCGTATTTTGAAATGATGCGGCATGATGTGACATTTCCTCTCTATGTAGAAACTGACAACATTTTCAATCTGGCCTGTCCCGCCTCACCTATTCACTACCAGTTCGACCCGGTTCAGACGACCAAGACCTCTGTTCATGGTGCTATTAACATGCTCGGGCTAGCTAAGCGGGTTAAGGCAAAAATCTTTCAGGCATCAACTTCCGAGGTATATGGAGACCCGACCTGCCATCCCCAGACAGAGGACTACTGGGGGAATGTCAATCCAATCGGACTCAGGGCTTGCTATGATGAGGGCAAGCGCTGTGCCGAAACTCTTTTCTTTGACTACCACCGGCAACACGGACTGCTGATCAAAGTAGCACGCATCTTCAATACCTACGGACCGCGTATGGCGGTGAATGACGGCCGTGTCGTTTCCAATTTTATAGTTCAGGCCTTAAAAGGCGAACCTATAACAATTTACGGTGAAGGCTCGCAGACCAGATCATTTTGCTACATTGACGACCTCATTGACGCTTTCATCAGACTAATGGATAGCGATGACTCTTTTACAGGACCGGTAAACCTTGGCAACCCGCGCGAATTTACCATTAAACAACTGGCTGAGCTGGTAATCGACATGACCGGATCATCATCCAAACTTGTTTATCGCCCCTTACCGGAGAATGACCCGTGCCAACGCAGGCCGGATATATCTCTGGCACAAAAAGAACTTGGCTGGACACCCACCACTCCTCTTGAAGAAGGCCTCAAGCCGACAATTGAATACTTTGACCGCATACTTGCTGAATAAATATCCTACTGGGATATAAAGACATTACGGGCTGAACCTGAAATATGGTTCAGCCCTTTTTTGTTGCACATTTTAATCATGACTTTAAAAGTATCAAACAAACATAAATTATATATTAGACATATCGAATGCCGTTCCCTATAAACGATTTCAACGAGGCACTCAAAAGGAGATGCAAGATGGCAATTACTTATAGTTGGACAAAAGAATTCGGAATAAAAGAGCTGGAAGAATTATTTCTGTCAGTTGACTGGGAGTCCGGAAAATATCCTGAAAAAGTCCAGCAGGCCATGCGCAACTCCCACAGGGTTCACTCGGTCCGGGATGAAGACAGACTTGTAGGGCTGATCAATTCCATGACAGACGGAGTACTAACAGCATATTTTCAATACCTGCTGGTTCATCCCGACTATCAAGGACACGGACTGGGCAAAAAACTCGTTCAGGGAATGCTTGATGAATATGAAGAGATCCCCAGAAAGGTACTTATTTCGGTAGAAAAACAGGTTGGATTTTACAAGAACTGCGGGTTCAGCCACCACATGGACAAGGCACCGATGTTCGTATCCAGCTTATAAATAAAATTTAATCACACTCTTTTGTTCCTTCCCCGAACAAACACCCTTTCTTCCAGACGGCAAAAGGGAGGTTTGGCGCAACCTGACCCGAACGCCGCAAGCCCCGTTGACAAGGATTTCACCCCCTTCGTCAACGGGGTCTTTCTATTTTATGATTCAGTTACAAAACTGTGATCTTTGCATATCAGGCTTGACTTTTAGCCTATGTGCGGGCTTGGTGAGACATGTTACCAATTCCTGATATCAAAAAACTTAATCGCACACCTTATGCAATGATCCCGATATGGAAAGAACAGCATCCAGACTCATTGGGCTGGTTATGAGATCTGAAAACACTACAGGATCAGTCAAAGCCAACCATCCCCTCGACATAAGGGGAATTATCCGGTTCATCCGCTACGGATGCGTAGGCGGGGGAACATTTCTGTTCGATCTTGGAATGCTCTATCTGCTAACAGATTCATTAGGATGGTCTCCTGTCTTTGCTGCGGGTCTGGCTTTTTTCATTGCGGTTTCATTAAACTATTATATCAGCCGCAGGATGGTCTTCAAAGGTACGCAGCGCAGCTTCAAGCAGGGGTACATGGGGTTTCTTCTTATTGCCGGAACCGGGATTGCTATCGTTACCGGCGGAATGCATATAATGGTCACTGTACTTGGATGGCAGTATCTTATCGCAAGAATACTCGTTTCTTTTGTGACGGGAATATGGAACTATCTACTTAATCTATACGTAAACTTCCGGGTAGCCGGAAAACATGTTTAAGCCCTTCCAGTTTAGATATTTAAACAAAAGCTGACCACAATGCCTTTTTTGATCGATTTCATAGACCATCTTAATTTTCTGCTTCGAAAATGGCAGTTAAAAAGAAATGATCGCATGGTTGTTATCCGCGGCTCCTGCAATATGTGTGGTGATTGCTGCAGGGGAATAAGCCTGAACGTTGATGGAAATTGGATGAAATGGAAATGGCAGTTCACCAAGGCTCAAAAAAAACACCCATACCTTACCCGCTTCAGAATTTTAGGGAAAACAGAGTCCGGCCACCTTCAGTTTGCATGCACATGCCTTACTGAAAACGGCACCTGCAGCGACTACACAAACAGGCCGGAACTCTGCAAGCGATTCCCCTCTCCAACCATTTATATGGAAAACGGCTACCTGCCGGACGGGTGCGGCTTCCGAATGTCTACTGAAACAGACTTTGAGAAAATACTGGAACAGGCTGTCCTAGGTGATGTTGACTTCAAAGTAACCAAACCATCTTCTCCAAAAAAACCGCTCTAATAACGATTATACCCCATTTTTAGGGGGTTGATGCATTGATCTTTTCCCTAAAGGCGCGCTAATTTAAGGGCACTGAATTTAGATTAACCCCTTAACTAACAATTTTGGCGGATTTGGAGTCTGAATGACGAAGGAAATGATTATTGAATTCGGTGAAGGTAAAAAAGTGTCGGCAATAACCGGCAACCATACCATTGCCACCGACATGCCTGTCTCACTCGGGGGAGCCGATTCTGCGCCCACCCCGCTGGACCTGTTCCTGGCCTCACTGGCTACCTGTGCGGCCCATTACGCCCGACACTTCTGTGAAAGCAGATCCATTTCTATGGATGGCATGGAAATGCGGGTGGAATACATTATCGACCCTGAAAGCAAACAGGTCAGCAAGTTTAATTACCAGTTGACCCTGCCGGAAGGATTTCCGGAAAAATACAAGGCAGCACTGCTTCGTGCCATAGATATGTGTACCATCAAAAAGCAGCTGCTAAACCCTCCGGCTTTCAATCTTGAAATAGTTTAAGCCGGTTACGGGATTACCACAAATAGGCCGATAGAGTTTAACTCTATCGGCCTATTTGCTTTTCCCAAGATCGTACAAGACGCAAACCGCTCCGATGAATATAAATTGATTTAAATGATTTTAATTTATTTTTACATTAGGAGAGATAATGCTAACTGATGAATTCGCAACTCTGATTTCCAACGGCTGCCTTGAAACGGTAAACGGGACTATCTGTTGTTCTAAAACAGACTGGACTCCTCACCCTGCATTTGAAGGAGTTTATCTTAAACACCTTATAAAAGGAGACAGTACCGCAGGACAACTCAGCTGCCATATTGTTCGCGTTGACCCCGGATGCACTCTTGAAGCGCACACCCATAATCCGCAATGGGAAATGCATGAAGTCATCAAAGGATACGGGAAAGCAAATCTTAATGGGCAGGAAATGACCTATCATCCCGGAAAAGCAGCTGTTATCCCCTGCGGATATAATCATAGTATCAGAGCAGGGAAAGAGGGACTGACCGTGCTTGCAAAGTTTTTCCCTGCACTTGTATAGAGAAATATGCCACGCAACAAAGATGAAAAAATCATATTCCATGAACTGGAAGAATTACCACATGTAACCGCAGTGGAAGCGATTGATGTCATCAATCGCTTCCCGCGTCATGTGCATTCCAGCTATATTATTTTACTGGTAGAACAGGGCAAAAGAAAAATCAGAGTCAAAAACGAATCCCAAATATTTCACCCGGGCGAGATTATCATTATTCCTCCCGGCATACCTCATAAATGTGAATCCATTTCAGGGGACAGCCTTGGCCCCCATTCATATAAAGCACTGTGTGTAACTGAAATATATATGAAACAGCTGACTGAGGAAATCACAGGCAAGCCCTGTCCTTCTCCAGACTTCGATGCCTGTAAACCTGTTATAGATTTTGATAAAAAATCATTTAAAGAACTATTCATTCTACTCCCTGCCCCCGGCAACACACTCGAAAAAGAAGCTGCTTTGAATTCTTTTCTATACCAGATCCTCCTGTGCTCAAGCGCCGGTAACTTCTTGCCGGAACAAACAGGACCACAGCTGCAGGCACTGGAGAGAGTTCATAAGTTCATTACTGATAATTTCAAAGACAAATTAAGCTTACGTAAATTATCGGAAATTGGCTGCATAAGCCTTTTTCATCTTCAGAAACTCTTTGTGAATCACTATGGAATTTCGCCGCAGGATCTAGTCACCTCCTGCAGGGTCAAAGAAGCAGAAATACTTCTGCGGCAGGGTCTTTCTCTTACCGATACAGCTCTTGAATCCGGTTTTTCTGATCAAAGCCATTTTTCCCGCCAATTCAAACAGGTAACAGGCATTTCTCCCGGACGTTTTGTCAGAGACAATCTTCAGAGAATTTAAAAGCTACCAATAGAACGCCTCTATGCAAAATCTACAAAACCAGAAGATAAACAAATAGTGAGTGTTTTTTTGGTTGAAGTATGTTGACTTAGCAAAGATGGAGGCTATCCTCTAAGTAAACAAACCTCAAAAGGAGATAGTTAATGCTCAAAATCACAGATAAAGCAAAAGAAGTTCTTGATCAGCACTTCGAAGAAAAAGACAAGGAACCTATTCGTATATACGTTGCTTCCGCGTGTAGCGGAACCAGACTTGCCCTCGGCATTGACAGTGCGAAAGAAGATGATGAAACCATCACCCTTGAAGGCTACGATTTCGTTGTAGACAAAGAGCTCCTGGATCAGGCAAAACCCATGGTAATCGACCTGAGCCCTATGGGAATCGAGATTTCCTCCTCACTCGTGTTCGAGCAGTCTGAAGGCGGTTGCGGAACCGGTTGCTGCGGATGCGGTTAATTTAAAGTTTCACTATTATTTAATATAATTATAAACGGCTGGAACTTTCGAGTTTCAGCCGTTTTGCTTTAACAGTGGAAGGTTACCCTCCACTATGTTAAACCCCTTTCATGCCTGCAATAAAAAGATATCTACCTGTCCTGTTTATAATTTTTCTGGTCTGCTCAAACGGCTGTTCAACCAGGAATCAACCTGTATCAATCTCTCCTTATGCCTCTGCGATTGAACAGATTCTTGCAACTTCAGGAAATAACAGCCCGCAGTTACAAGATTTTATGGACAGTTATGACGATTCCCCGGAAAAAAGACAGGCTGCACAGTTTCTGGTCGCAAACCTACCCCCGGCAGACAGGGTCAGCCTTTCGGCTGAGTCTCTTAAGGAAAACCTCGATTTTGCCTTTCTTACCAGAAAATCTACCCCATGGGGAACTCACGTATCATGGACTGATTTTCTCCATTACGTGCTCCCGCACAGGGTAAGCCAGGAGCAGGCTGCAAACTGGCGAAAAAAGTTTTATAATGAACTACTGCCGATTGTATCCGAGTGCGGATCAATGGAAGAAGCCGTCCTTGCGGTTAACCTGTGGTGCTTCTCCAAAACCGGATTTGAATCAACTCAACGTTGGGATCAGAACCCACTTATGACAATCAACCGGGGCTGGGGAAGATGTGAAGAAGCAGTGATACTTACGGTATCAGCCTTACGCGCTGTTGGAATTCCCGCCAGACAGGCTATGGTTCCGGCTTGGCAGCATTCAAATGACAACCATACATGGACCGAAGTAATGGTTGACGGAAAATGGCATTACATAGAATCCGCCAATCCCGACTACGGCCTTGACCATGCTTGGTTCAGTGGTTCAGCCCGTAAAGCCCCTCTTGTTCTCTCTTATGCATACGGCCAGCTGCTTCACGCTGACGATCCTGTACTGGGACGCTCCTTTGGCTGTACTTTAATTAATACCACACAACGGTATGCTCCGGTGAGCAGAACTGAGATAACAGTGCTTGATCAAAATGGAAAACCTGCTCCTGATACCAAAATATACTTCTCGGTATTCAATTACGCTTCTTTTCGCCCGGTTGCTGCAGTCCTCACAGACTCAGAAGGCAAAGCCAGTATACAGCTTGGTCCGGGATCTGTTCTGGTGTCAGCGGCTAAAGACAACAGCTCAGCCTATGTCGGTTCCGTCTGGATTCCCGGAAAACATAAATCGAGACAGGAGATCCTGCTGAGGCTCAGTGCTGAAAACATACCTGAAGGCAGAATCTTTTTCCCCTTCACTTATAAAGACACCCTTGCACTCAACGCACCGCCCAAAAATTCTGAAGGGACCAAAAAGGATAAATTCAATACAATTAAAAAGGCACGGCTGGACAAGTTTAAAGGAATTAAATCCGCAGCTGAAATATACCCAGAGGAATTAAGCTCAGCAATTACTGAAGCAGGACTCAACGCCCCGCAGATTATGCTTGCACTGAACACCTGCCCGAAGGCATACCTTGGTACTCTGGAAAACAATATCAGGAAAATGGACACAGCAGATCTTCTGCAAGTCAACTATACAGATCTTATTTCCAATGCCGAACTTGCTGAGTCAGCCAGAAAGCAGGCAGAACGGGCGGGGCTGGTCTACGATAATAATATTTTCGAAGATTTCGTTTTAAACCAGCGTATAATGTACGAACAGCTCCGTTACTGGCGTGCAGACCTTTTTCAGATTTTCAACTTTAATGATGGCAAGAATCTGAGGAAAACTATACAAAGAATTGGTGCAGTTACAAAAAGTTTAGCAAAAACGGTGCGGGGGCCGCTGGGATGCAGCATCGATCCGTCAGGAGTTCTCAAATCAAAAACTGTTTCCACTGATTCTGAGACTGCTGTTTTTGCAACAGCAGCAATGCGTTCAGCCGGAATACCGGCCCGCTATCTGGATGAACAGGGCTGGGTTGAATTTTACAACGGCAAAACATGGGAGCCTTTTTATCCGCAAAGCCCGGATCAGACAGGAAACCGAAATGCGACAGCTGCAAGCAAGGCCTACTACGGCCCCTGGAAAACAGTAAAATTTCGCTTGCCCGGATTCAATCAGGGAGATGAGGCGGCACGTTATTTCAAGGACTTCACAATCTCAAAGCTTAATGAAAACAGTTTTTTTACAATCGTTGAAAAGACAGTACGCGGGAAAGTTAATGAAGCTGAAAACACATGGGAAATTGCTGTTCCAACAGGGAACAACTTTCTTATCAGCGCAAAACGCAACAAAAACAACGAACCGAATATTTCAATCATAAAAATCAAATAAAACATAATTATTCTAGGCTGCAACGGGAAATAAAAGTTAGACACATGGCTTGCTTCACACCAATTTATACAGTATCGAGTAGCAACAATGCTTGAGCAACTGACAAATCAACTTAAAGAAATAATCGGCAGCAAAGGCCAGATACAGCTGAGTAAAATCAATGACCTGATTGACTTCATTGGTCTCCACTCATCTGGTCTTGACGCGTCTGCTCTTACCCCTGCTTCACCTTTCGTAAAATTTCTGGATTTTCTTCCCGATCCCGCCTTTATGGTTAACAAAGACGGAATCGTTGTTGCATGGAACCCGGCTCTCGAAAAACTGACAGATGTTTCTGCCTCAAGCATTGTAGGCAAAACCGGATTTGAACACAGTTATGTGATTCACGGGCAACGCACTCCCGGTCTTATTGATATGGTCAACGGCTGTGATGAAGTTGGCCAGATTGAATATGAGGCTATCAGCCGCCGGGGCAATGCTCTTGCTGCAGAAATCAGAATTGAGAACCTCGGCAAACGCAAAAGTACAAATCTGTGGGTTCAGGCTGCTCCTATTCTCGATAAAGACGGTAGAACAATAGGTGCCATTGAATCGTTAAGAGATATTTCCGCACGCAAACAGACAGAGAATATCAATACCATTCTCTACAAGATTTCCGCTGCCCTGAACGCGACGACAGAAACAAAAGATTTTTTCGGTCAGGTTCACGAGAGCCTTAAAAAATTCATCGAAGCCGAAAACTTCTTTGTAGCTCTTTATGATGAATCCGTTAAGACGCTGCAGTTCCCCTACTATGCTGACCAGAAAGATTTTATTGAGCCAAACGAAATTATTTCAATTGCCGACAAAAAGACCCTGAGCGGCAGAGTCATTGAAACAGAAGCCGCCCTCCTGCTGGATGAACACGATTTCAATGGAGACGGGGTTGAAAAAGTTGATCACATAGGAACATCCGCCAAGTCTTGGCTCGGTGTTCCCCTGAAATTTCAGGGGCGCATTCTCGGTCTTATGGCCATCCAGTCCTATACGGCTTCTTACGCATATAATAATCAGGACATTGAAATGATGGTGGCTATTTCCGAGCAGGTAGCCGCTGCCCTTTTGCGCAGTCAGGCTGAGTCGGCTCTCTGTGAAAGCGAGAAAAAATTCCGCTCTGTCTTTGAGAACGCCACTGTAGCCATATTCCAGATTTCCAAATGCGGAGACATACTCATTGCCAACCCGGCAATGGCATCCATAATGGGCTATAACAGCGTTGATGAAATGCTCAAGGAACGTCCAACTTCACTTGACCTGATCTACAACCGCAATGATCATTTTAAAATTGTTCGCAAGCTGATCAAGGATGGATCAATCAACGGCACTCATGTCCGGCTCCAGCATAAGGACGGAAAGGAGAAATGGGCCACCCTTAACGCCAGAACATTTTATGATCTGAAAGGAAAGCCAGTTCTATTTACCGGTTCTGCGTTCGACTCCACTCCACAGGTTGTGGCTGAACGCAAGATTATCCGCCATAAATCAAGGTTTATGCAGCTTTTTGAAAGCTCCCCTCAGGCAATAGTTCTAACTGACTCCAAGGGAAATGTGGTTGATACCAACCGGGCCTTTACCGAACTTTTCGGTTACTCAACCGACCAAATGAGCCCATGCTGTGAAAATCTTTGCCCGGACGGCAAAGGTGAAATCCGCATGAACCTGAAAAAGATTTTGAGCGGTCAGACCTTCAGGACAGAAGATCTGCGCCGTGCCAGAGATGGAAGCCTGATCCCGGTTTCGATCCTTGGCTACCCTTTTGTATATGATGATGAAATTTCAGGAACATTCATTATTTATGATGATATTTCCCAGCGTAAAGAATATGAACGCAAGCTCTCACACCAATCATTGCATGATGCACTGACCGGAATGCCAAACCGCACTCTTTTCCTGAAGCGTCTCGACTATACCCTGAGCCGGTCGCGCCAGAACCCGGAACACAACTTTGCCGTCCTCATGCTCGACATTGACATGTTCAAACGCATCAATGACAGCCTGGGCCATCAGGCCGGAGACGGACTGCTTATTGAAGTCGGGCAGAGAATCAAAAACTGTGTTCGGCATGTAGACACTGTCGCCCGCATGGGCGGTGACGAATTTGCAGTTCTTATTGATGGATTCAGCACCCCCCAACAGGTAATTCAGATTATCAGGGCCATCCGTAATGAAATATGCAAACCAGTAAAAATTTCTTCCAAAGAGATAGTCATCAGTTCAAGCATCGGTATTGTTTTCAAAACATCTGACTATGAACACCCTGAACATATTGTCCGCGATGCGGATATAAGCATGTACAAGGCCAAAGAACTGGGGGTAAACAAGTTCAAGGTCTTCAATAAAACCATGCATGAAAAAGCCCTGCAAAGCCTGATGATTGAGACTGAAATCAGGCAGGGAATCCCGGAGAATGAATTTTTCCCCTATTTTCAGCCGGTATACTGTCTAAAAACCAAGAGACTTGCGGGATTTGAAGCTCTCGTCCGCTGGAATCATCCGGACCGAGGCTTTCTTACTCCCAACCATATAATCCCTGTAGCCGAAGAAACAGGTCTGATTGTTGAACTTGACAGACTTATTCTGATGGAAGCCTGCCAATGCCTTTCATGCTGGATGAAACAGTATCCGGGATCTGAGGATCTGTTCCTTACAGCCAACCTTTCCCCCAGCCAGCTGTCCAAGCCTGATCTAGTGGAAGCCATCCGCAAGATCCTCTATGATACTGAAATTTCTCCCCAGAATATCAAGCTGGAAATAACTGAGTCCGCAATCATGGAAAGAACGGCAACTTCTACTCAGAACCTTAAGAAGATAGAAGAAATGGGTATTCGTCTGGCAGTTGATGATTTCGGAACCGGATATTCATCTCTAGCTCAGCTGCAAAGATTCCCGGCATCTACAGTAAAAATTGACCGCTCTTTTGTAAGCAGAATGGCTGAAGACCACGAATCACTTGAAATAGTTCGTGCTGTTAATGCACTTGGTCATAGCCTTAATATGGATGTAATCGCTGAAGGCGTTGAAACCAGACAACAACTGCTGCTGCTCAAGGAAATAGGGTGTGACTGTGTACAGGGCTTCTACTTTGACAAGCCTCAAAACAGAGAAGATGCAGAAAAACTGGTCAAAATGCGCTCAGAAGGATTCTCTCCCCCAGGACTGACTTCCATTTAATTATCTGCAGTATAGAATACAGCCCGCTTGTTAGGGAGTGTGTTTGCGTGTATGTTTTCCTGTAAAGACCACCGTCATAACAGGAGATAAAATGAAACATACAATTTCCGCACTTGTAAAGAACAGACCCGGGGTTCTGGCAGATTCATCTGCAGCTTTCCAGAAAAACAAAATCAACATCACTTCAATTTCCTGCGGTGAAACTGAAAATATGGATGTCTCACGCATGGTAATCTGTGCTGAAGGCAGTGAAGCAGATATTGCTCAGGTTACAAGGGAAATTGAAGAAATGGACTTTGTCATCAAGCTCGACGATCTCGCAAGAAAAGAGTTTGTGGACCGTGAACTGGTGCTGATTAAAGTTGAAGTAAACAAAGATTCAATGTCACAGGTCATGCAGATTTTCGAAGTTTTTCGTGCTGATGTTGTAGGTATGGGTCAAAAAACTATCACTGTGGAACTCAGCGGAGACCAGGAAAGAGTTGAAGGACTGATAAAAATACTCCAGCCCTTCGGAATTAAAAGTATGTGCCGAACCGGTATGATCGCCCTTAAACGCGGCGACGATTAATCAGGACCTAGCTTGTAAAAACAGAATCTGAAACATAATTTTCCTGAACCGGAAGGTGTACCAATGACAATTACCTCACTGGACGGCATAGTCGAAACAGTGCGCAACAGCGGCAGGAAAGCCCGGGTGGCAATTGCTCCGTGTGCTGAAGAATTTGTTATGCGTTCTGCATTGACCGCTCACGCTGAAGGAATTGCCGAACCTATTTTCATAGGCAACAAGGAAAAATCGTTATCTGTAGCCGATGAACATGGAATGGATATATCCGGCTTTGAATTCCATGAAGAAAATGATGATGTGGCTGCTGTATCCATGGCTGTCAGTTTCTTCAAGGAAGGCAAGGCGGACCTGATCATGAAAGGCTTGATCAGCACCAGCGTTATCCTTAAAGCCATTTTGAATAAGCAGACCGGTGTTCCACCCAAAGGAATCATCAGCCACGTAACAGCTTTTGAGGCTCCCAAAGGAGATCGCCTGATTCTCCTGACCGATGCCGGAGTCAACATCAAACCGAACCTTCAACGCAAAGCAGATATTCTGCGCAATGCCCTTGATGTCGGCCGCAAGCTGGGCATGGTGAAGCCTAAGGCTGCCATCCTTGCTGCAACAGAAAAGGTAAACTACCCGGCCATGCCAGCCACACTGGATGCAGATATCATGTCCAAAATGTCAGCTGAAGGAGCCTTCGGTGATGCAATGGTGGCAGGCCCTCTTGCCCTTGATCTTGCGATTTCCGCAACAGCTGCGGCATGTAAGGGAATTGATGATCCTGTGGCAGGATGTGCCGATATTCTGCTGACTCCTGAAATAGAGAGCGGCAATATACTTTATAAAGCCTTAACAACAATAGCAGGAAAAACTCTTGCAAGTGTTGTTGTCGGCAGTGAAGTTCCAATAGTAGTGCCCTCAAGAGGAGATTCGGACAGTTCAAAATTCAACTCAATTGCTCTGGCCTGTTATCTGTCAGGGTGCTGACAAACAATCCTTCAATAGCAAAATGAACTGTTGTGCGAAAAACACGGCAGTTCATTTTATTTTTACCTGTAATTTAGTATTTATATTGAATTTTGAACTCATTAAAGACACTATTTTGTAATAGTACGATTCGCCCAAAACAATCTATTAAAACAATCAGCATTGACATTACATAAAATTATACCCATCATAAATATTAAGTGAATTATTTTCAATTATCCTAAGGACGTGAATAAAATGAAAGCTTACGCACAGTTCATAACAATTGCAGTCATGATTGTTTCGTTGTGTTCACCAGCTTTCGCCGGAAAAAAAATGTCCTTCGTAACTGATCCCTTCCCCCCTTATTACTATATTGAGGATGATCAGCCTAGAGGGATTCAGTATGAACTTGCTGCTCTTGCATTCAAGAAAATGCTTATCCCCTTTGATGTCAAATTCCTTCCATGGAAGAGGGCTCTGATTACTGCAGAGTCCGGAAATGCCGATGGTGTATTCGGCTTGCGTAAGACAACGGAAAGGGAACGCTGGTTAATCTACCCAGATGAACCGCTGATGACAGTAAGAACTGTAATCTTCCACAGAAAAGATACCAAATTCACTTATGCAGGTACATTTTCGCTGGCGGGAAAAAAGGTCGGTATCACAAAGGGTTATACTTACGGAACTCAGTTCGACCAAAGTACCTCATTCCAAAAAGAAGAAGTAACTTCACTCAGGTTGAACTTTCTGAAGCTTGCGGCCGGTCGTCTTGATCTTGTTGCTGCATACAGGGCTGTAGGTGTTCATACATTGAAAGAGATGAACCTTGAGGACAGGATTACCTTCAGTGACACCCCGATACACAGCGTACCTATCTATGTAGGATTCACCAAAGAACCCGGAAACAACAAATTGGCAGCTGAGTTCAGCAAGGCACTAAAAGAAATCAAGAAGTCCCCGGAATGTAGCAAACTAATTGAACGCTTCGGGTTTGACAAAGAAATGATATCCCCTTGCAACTGATCATGCATGACCGGCTGAACAAAGAAGCCATACACCTGACCCGACAAGCATGATCCCAAAAACGGAAGTCATCGAAAGCGTCTCACTGAACAGCAGGGCGCCGAGTGGAATCAGACAGGCCATTACCACGCCATTGACAATCAAGGGCAGTGAATTGACATTGGCACCGGCTTTATAAGTAAGCAGCACTCCTACCTCAATACCGAAAACAGCCAATCCAAGAAGCAAAACAGGCCAATTCTTGAAGCTTACAACCTCACCAAGCTCTATTCGCCCGGTCTGAAAATATAGGCCGACCAGACTGAATACCATGGCAATGCCATAAGCAGAGGCAAGTGAACCGAAAACAGATCCACCCCCGGCAATACTTTTTTGTGCGATGTGATAAATAACAGTAGAAGCAACAGCAATCGCGATGGAACCATATAAGGCAAGCATTTCAATTTCCTTTCATATAAGTTAAGTAATCTGTGTGTTTGCAGATGAAGAGTTTTTCGGTTTGCTTTTATACAGCAAATCTGAAGCAACTGATAGCCCGCTTCCCAACCAATGACCACTGAAAGGTATTCATCTACTGTATGAGCAAAACTAATCTTACAAATATAGATCTCAATCTTTTGGTTATACTGGATAAAATATATTCAGAACGAAGCCTGACCATGGCAGGAAAAAAACTGTTCATGACCCAGTCTGCAGTAAGTCATGCTCTTTCAAAGCTTCGTGACCATTTTCAGGACCGGTTATTCATGAGACGAGGAAACTCAATGGAGCCAACTCCTCTTTGCATAACCCTGCATCAGAATATTTCTCCCTGTATTAAAAGCATCCTTCAATCCCTGGACGACCGGGGAGAATTCACTCCTTCAACTTCACAAAGGACATTCTGCCTCGGTCTTAGCGACTACCTTTGCAAACTGCTCCTTCCCGGAATTCTGGACAGACTGGCTAAAGAAGCACCGGGGATATCTATCCGCGTTGTGCAGACAACCTATGAACAGCGCGCCCAAATGCTTCTGAATGGAAAACTTGATATATTTCTGGGATGTACCCGCGACTATGGATCCGGGGTGCTGCAGGAATTATTATTCGAAGACCGGGAGGTCTGCCTCGTAAGAAATGAGCACCCGGTGAAAGGTGAAGTTATGACAGAAGATGAAATGGCTGATTGCGATTTTGCTGCACTGTCATTATCTGAATCAGGACTGGGTTTTCTGGAAGATTTCCTTTACCGCAAAGGAGTGCAGCGCAGAATTAAAATAGTCGTACAGCAGGAAACTGTAATTCCTACCCTTGTAGAAAATTCTGATCTGGTAGGTTCTCTTGCTGAACGTTTGGCTAAGATGCATACCCAAAAAGGAAAGCTTCGAATTATAAAATTACCACTCAGCAATACCACCTTTGAAGTATTTCAACATTGGCACTCTCTCACCAATGATGACCCTGCCCACAAATGGATGCGCAAAATCATAAAAGAGACTGCGGATAAACTATAATTTAAAATTTCATGTATAGATTATTTTTTATATTCAACAATAACATCCAAAGCTTTAACATCGCCGCTACACTATCGTTATAAATATTTTTTAATAATACGTTTTCGTACTCGTGTAACTTGCCCCCACTCTGTTTTTCTAATATAAATATCTTTGAAACTTAAAAAAAGGTCATTTACATAAGGAGTCTTTATGTCCGCCAAAACCAGACTGATATTTTCAATCGTCCTGATCTTTCTGATGACATTGGGAGTGGTTGCCGAATCCGTATTCTTTCCACCGGCCAAACCGGGGATAACGGTACTGCAGATAATTTTTACTCTGGTTGCTCTCGCCGGGTTCATAATGGCCCTTATAACAGCAAATTCCAGCATCTTTGGTCAGCTTGAAACTCTCTCCAGGTTTATTCTCGAACTGAAAAACGGCAAGAAATCAAAACTTTCCGCTGAACTAAGCAATGAAATACTCGATACAGCCACAGATATCGAAGAAGTAGCCTCAAACCTTACCAAGCAACTTGAGGATGCCGAGAAAGATAAAGTAAATGCTGATGACAGATCACGCTCACTTCAGGAAGAACTCGATAAGATTACAAAGGAACTCGCCGACCAGAAGTCAGCCATGGCCGCAATCATCAAATCTGCATCCAATGCTCAGAACATTTCCGGTAAACTTTTCTCCGGGATTGAGGAACTGACCATGCAGGTAGATCAGGTCAGCAGCGGCATGGATCTTCAGCGTGACCGTGTAACTGAAACAGCTACAGCTATGGAAGAAATGAACAGCACTGTACTTGAGGTGGCACAGAACGCCTCCCTTGCAGCAAACAGTTCCGCCCGGTCCAAAGACAATGCCCTTAATGGAGCAAAAGGTGTTTCAGATGCCATTGCATCATTTGAGCAGATCAAAAATACCATACTCAACCTGAAAGGAACCATGGGAACCCTCGGGGAGCAGGCAGATAACATCGGCCAGATCATGACTGTTATTACTGACATCGCCGACCAGACCAACCTTCTTGCACTTAACGCTGCAATTGAAGCCGCACGTGCCGGAGAGGCAGGACGCGGCTTTGCAGTTGTTGCGGACGAAGTACGTAAACTGGCCGAAAAAACCATGGATGCCACTAAAGGTGTAGGCGAAGCGGTTTCCAAGATCCAGAGCAACGCACGTGAAAACATCGCAGCAGTTGAATCCGCTGCCGAAGATATCGTCAATTCCACTGAAGCTGCTGCCAAATCCGGAGAGCTGATGGAAGCCATCGTCGGCATTGTTGATGACACCAACACTCAGGTTGAATCCATCGCCGCAGCAAGTGAAGAGCAGTCTGCCGCTTCTGAAGAAATCAACATGGCCATCAGTGATGTTGCCAGAGTCTCACAGGAAACAGCTGAAGGAATGAGTGCTTCAGCTCAGGCATTAACCGAAATAGCAAGTATTGTTGAAGAACTCGACTCCATTGTGCAGGGTATTTCAAGCGGAAGAGTTATTGATACCAGCTCAGGTAAAATAGTTGAATGGAGTGACGACCTTTCTGTTGATGTCAGGACCATTGACGAACACCACATGGTGCTTCTTGACCTGATCAATGAGCTCTATGTAGCCATGCGTCAGCGCAAGGCCGGTCAGGTTATCGGGGAAGTTGCAGAAAGACTCCTCGACTACACCAAATACCACTTCGGATACGAAGAAAAAATATTTGACAAACACGGCTATCCTGAAACTGAACCGCATAAAAAACTGCACCGCATCTTTATCCAGAAAATCGCCGACTTCAAGGATGAGGTTGATGCAGGAAAAGTAACAGCATCAACTGATATCATCCGTTTTCTCAAGGACTGGCTCATCAAGCACATCATGGTTGTCGATACCAAGTATACCAACTTCATGCATGAGCACGGATACCACTAGGCCTCTCTCGATACAAAAACATCCAAAACGCCCTTCGGTTCTACCTAAGGGCGTTTTTTGTTACCATAGAAAACAACCTATTAAAGCACTTGCGGTAGACCACACTTTTTAAGTACATCTTTTCTGTTACGAAAAATTATTTCCCGGTATAATGGCGGCAAATGTCCCGCAAGGGCTAACTAATATACGGAGTCTGAAATTGATCAGAAAAGTTGGAAGTGAAGAATATATTGATGCCATGATCTCGGCCATGCGGGCAGGAATAGACAAGGTCTGCGCTTTTTACGAGCACCGAGTCGGCCTGATATGTACTGACCCCAAACTAATGCTCATGCCCTGGGATGATCATCTCGTCCATCGTGGCGACGGGGTATTTGAAACCATTAAATTTGTTGATGGTAAAATATACCAGCTTGATCCACACCTGCGCCGCATGAAGCGCTCAGCAAAAGCCATTCATCTGGACGCGCCCTGCCCGTGGAATGAAATGGCTGATATAATCAAGCAGGTAGCGGCAGCAGCGGAGGTTGACTCCGGGCTTGTACGTATTCTGCTTGGCCGTGGCGGTGGAGGTTTCGGCATTGATCCTTTCGAGTGCCCGGTTCCATCCCTTTATGTTGTTGTCTATAAATATGAGCCAAGGCCTGAATCATGGTATGAAAAAGGTCTCACCGCATTCAAAACCTCCATTCCGGCTAAGCAATCATATCTTGCCACCATTAAATCAATTGATTACCTGCCCAACGTGCTCATGAAGCGTGAAGCTACGGAAAAAGGGTTTAACGTTCCCTTCTGCTTTGACAATATGGGTTTCCTCGCTGAAGGTGCAGCGGAAAGTGTATGCATTGTGGATCAAAATGGAGTTATACAGGTACCTCAGTTCACAAACGCCCTCGCAGGCACCTCACTTGTAAGGGCCCTGCAACTCATAGCCGACGAAGTAGAAGTGGATTACAGAGCTATTTCCGAAGAAGACATTCTTCTTGCAAGGGAAGTAATTGTCTGCGGGACATCTATCGATGCAGTCGGGGTGGTACGCTACAATAAGAAGCCCATTCATGATGTTCGCCCCGGTCCCGTTTGCAAACGCATGCGTGAACTTCTTCAGGAAGATCTGCAGAAGACAGGAACGCCTATTAAGTAATCGGTGGTTCCTGCATTTAACGAGGAAGATAATTACAGACCTGCCTCCAGATTCATAAAAATAACCACTTACCTGCTATTCATCCACCATAGAAAGCTACTCCCGGTCTTCGCCCCATGCGAAACCAATAGATCATAAAAACCCGCACTGTTGCAAAAAACAGTGCGGGTTTTATTAATAAAAACATCCTTCAATATGGCAGGACCAGCTTAAAAAAGATTACTCCTGAGTATTTGCATCTTCAACATGGTTCTGCCGGAAGTCATCTATTTTTTATCTGCAGTCAGAAGCATGAGAGACAGGTAGTGCGTCTTCTCCGGAACGTCGTTTATATCTTCATAAATTGCTTCTCCATCCAATCCAAGCCGGGTGTAGAACTTGACTTTGACATCATCCATCCCGTTAACCTTCCTGCGCAATTCAGGAAAATTTCGATATGCTTTCAAAATAACGGCATTGTCTACAGTTTCGAGCGACTCAGCAAATTTATCAGGATCAGCCACACCTGAGGTCAGCAACAGATTCTGCCCGGACTCAACCAGCACCTGCTTCGATTTAGCTGCTGCTGCCTGATAGGAAGTAATTCCCGGCACAACCTCAAAATCAATCTCTGGATAAAGCCTGTTCATAGTCTGCATCATGTACCCAAAAGTCGAGTAGATAAGCGGGTCGCCTAAGGTGAGAAAAGCTGCGGTTTTCCCCCCGGCCATGAATTCAAGTGCTATTTCGCAGTTTTTCTCCCAAGCTTCTCGCAATATATCCTTATCGCGGGTCATGGGATAGCCAAGCATCACCACTTCGCATTTATCATGTACAAATTCAGACGCAATTTTAAGTGAATGTGAGTAGTCGTTTTTTGTTGAAGACGCTGCAAAAACAACGTCAACCTTTTCAAGAATTCTCACAGCGCGCACTGTCAGGAGATCAGAATCTCCAGGCCCGACCCCAATGCCGTAAATTTTACCAGCGTTAATCATTTATTTCTCTTTATTATTGAACAGAAAATCCGTCAGAATCTCCACAGCCTCCACATTTCTGGGACCGGGACGCGAAAAAACGGATTCATCAACCTGAAGTGTTCTGTTGTTAACAACGGCCCCGAGCATTTTGAAATGAGGCCTTTTGGATGGGGATACAGGAGATGGATTCATCCTGCCTACCTGATAAACATAATTTACAGGAGCAAGGCGGAATAACTCCTCCTCGCCCAGACGCACTATTTTTTTATCATTCTCCACACAATTACGGCCCCCGGCCTTGGTGATGATGTCTGATACGATTGAGCCCTGCCCTGCCGCAAGCAGGTTGGGATAGCGCACCTCAAAAAAAACTGTCGGATTTCTCGGGTCATCAGCATGTCTGGCTGCAGCTCGCTCCAGTCTGGTATTCATTGATGAAATCAAGTCAGATGCGTGTCCGGGTTTTCCAGTTAGAATACCTATACGCTCAACCACTGAAAACAACTCCGCAAAAGAACTGACGCTGAACATTGCACAGGGAATCCCCCGCTCTCGTAAAGGATTAAGAGTAGTTGCAGCCTGTGCTCGTCCCGCCATCTGCAAGACAAGATCAGGCTTCAAAGCAACAATCAGTTCTGGATTAGGGCGCATGTGCGTTCCAATTGACGGCAGGGCTGTTATCTGCTCCGGAAAATGATCGGCAGCAGTGCGGGCAACAAGCCTTTCGCCAAGATCCATTGCATACAAAATTTCATTGAACGAACCATACAGTGCAACAATTCTACGGGCAGGCTGCTCCAGTTTCACCTGATAGCCGAAATCGTCATCAATAATGATTTCCGCGTTGGCGATGCCGGATGCCAGAATTACGCTAAACCCCGCCAGGAGAAAAAAGCACCTGCGGAAGACCCAATGTGGGATGTTCCACAACTGTGACTGATGTTTTATAAACATTTGATATATTTTCTCCGTTAATTACAGCTGAGGGCGATCCATCCAGAACGATTCGTCCTTCACTGAGAAATACCAGCCTGTCAAAATACAGCGCAGCAAGATTAAGATCATGAATTACACAGATCACTGTTGCCCCCTCAGCATTCATCCGGCGCAACAGATCAAATACTTCAATCTTACCAGCAACATCTATCTCAGAGGCTACCTCATCAAGAATCATAATCCCGGCTTGCTGAGCAATTGTCCGGGCCATCAGAACCCGCTGAAATTCTCCGCCAGACAGCTCGGACACACTCCTGTATTCGAGGTGAGTTATACCTACAGTACTCATGGCTTCAGAGCATATTCTTTCATCTTCAGAATCATAACCGAAAAAGCCTGAACCATGTGCATAGCGTCCCATCATAACCATGGACTTTACGCTAAGACCGAAGGCAGGCTCCACCTTCTGTGGCAGTACAGCCATAATTCCGGCAAGTTCACGCGGCTTATAATCCTGAACTGGCCTGCCCTTGACTTCAACCACGCCGGATTCAGGTTTCAATACACCGGAAAGAGATGAGACCAGTGTCGTCTTTCCGCAGCCGTTGGGACCTAGTATGGCGGTCATTGTCCCGGACTGGAAATCCAGATCAATTCCATGCAGAACATTTCGGGAAGGATAACCGGCAATCAGCTTTTTTACCCTGATCATCAACTCCCCTCCCTGAACCCGGACCGCAGTACAATGCAGAAAAAAGGTCCGCCAAGCAATGCTGTAACAACACCTACCGGTAACTCTTCACCTCCGGGCAGAAGAGATCTGGCAATAACATCGGACCAGACCAGCAACAGCCCTCCTAGCAATGAAGAAGAAAGGAGAAGCGGTCTGTGCTCCGCTCCCTGAAACATACGCACCAGATGAGGAACAATAAGCCCTACAAAACCGATAATACCCGATACGGCAACTGCCGCTCCGGTAAGAAGTCCTGATCCGATAAGAAGCAACATCCGCACCCGCGAAACATCCATGCCCAGATGACGGGCCTGCGTTTCTCCAAGCGATAGGATATCAAGCTCACGGGAATAATAAATCAAGGGGATCATTCCAGCCACGAAATATGGAAGGAACAAAGTAAGATGCCCCCATCCACGGCCCTGAAAACTACCCATGATCCAGAAAACAATGGAGGTAACCGATTCTTCATCCAGTGACTTCAACAGGGAAATAAGGGCCGAAAGAAAAGTTGCCACTACAATCCCGGCCAGAACCATTGTTTCACGTCGCAACCTGCCGCCGATACGTCCTAAAACCAGAACAGCTCCAAGGGCGGACATTGCCCCGATCAGGGCAGCCATAGGTAAAAACAGATTCCCGAACTTCTGCCACAGCCCTACTCCCAGAACAGTCGACCCTGCGAAAATGGCCAAACTGGCACCAAAAGCTGCACCGCTGCTCACCCCGAGAGTAAACGGATCAGCAAGGGGATTGCGCAGAATCCCCTGATAAACAGTTCCTGCAACAGCAAGGGAAACTCCAACCAGAAACGCCAGACATATCCGACTCAGCCGCAAATCTATTATGATAAACGACAAAGCCGAATCCACCTTATGGGAATTAAGCCCCAGAGAAGAACTGAAAACGTCAAGCACCTGTACAGGATCAGTCCCATAGGCGCCGAAAAGGCAGGCGGCAAAAATGGATACCGGCACAAGCAACCCAAGCAGAACCACTGCCTGCATTCTTCTTTTTCCGGTAATATCCACTTTCACCGCCGTCCTTCAGTAAGAATTAATGATCACCAAGGTGCTTGAAAGCAACTTTGAGATGCTCAACCCAGATATCGACAACCTGAGGAAATTCAGCTGTTCCTTTAAGAACAGGAACACATTTGTAGCCGTCTTTTGTGAGTTCAGATTTCCAGGAATCATCCTCAGCGCCAGCCATGTCGTTACGTGCATGATCACCGGCAACGGACATATAAGGCATGAGGTATACTTTCTTGGCCTTGCTTTTCTTAAGCAGGACTTTAACATCTTCAAGAGAAGGAGCTCCCTCAACAGTACCTACAAAGATATTGGGGTCAACCTGAGAGAAATAGTACTGGGAGGCAGGATAATAGATATTAGCACCATGGTGAGTGCCGTGTCCCATAAGAACAACAGCATCCCCTGCCTTGCGGTCAGCGGGAATGTTGGCAATAACAGCAGCAACGGTTTTCTTCATATCAGCATCAGAATAAAGCAACGGCTTACCCACTGTCACCTTGGTCATGCCTTTAGGCATTCCCTCGAATTTCTTAACGGTGGACATAATGCCGTTGTATTCTTCACCGGGAATGGTGTGTAAAGACTGAACAGCAACATGGGTGAACCCTTCATCCATCATCTTGGCCATAGCGCTTACAGGGGAATCGATAACTTTACCTTCCCTGGCAAGAATGTCACGAATAATGGCAGATGAGTATGACCAGCGGACAGGCACGCCGGGAAAAGCCTTCTTTACTGCCTTATCGATAGCTTCAAACGCCACCTGTGTTTCAGGCATGCTGGAACCAAAAGCCGCCAGCATGATACCTTTTTTCACAGGCTTGGCATCGCCATGGCCTGCCATTACAAGACTTGGAACAGACAGCAAAAAAACGAGAAGAAGTACGGGGAGGAATCTGAGTTTGTCCCCAAAGCGACACTGCATAACAGTCTCCTTGAATTTGGGGGGCTTTAAATTATGGGATTGAGCAGAGCACACTAAAGTGCCCCGAATTTTGACGAGATAAAAGCCCCGTTATCCGTCAAAACAAATTAAATCATACCCGGGGCAGGTCTTCCGACTCATCCCATTCTTCCCGGCCTTCCCGAATATTCATTCAGTGGCACACCAAACCGATTACTTCGATTCACGGGGTAGAACTTCACAGGACTCACGGCGGCGGGTCCGTTCCCGACTTTAACGGGATTCCCTTTTAAGCTCGCGAGAGCGCCTCAGGCAACAGCTTGATATTATGCACGGGACTAAGTGTCAATAAGACTATCCACGCGCAGAAAGAGGTCCATCACCGATTCCCGGCCAAACTCGGATCATCCCAAGTAAGGCTCTAAGAGTCGTCCATAATCCGGCTACAACCCAGATCCAAAGCAACATCTGCTCCGGATGTAAATAATCAACAACAAACAAAGCAGCCGAACTGATCAAAACTGCAATCAGCATTGCATTACGCAGATACCTGAAATCTCCGGTACCCAGATGAATTCCGTCAGTAGCAAATGACAAGGCATTAATAGGTTGCAGAAATGTTACTGCCAGCCATGCAGGGGCAAAAACCATTGCTGCTTCCTCCGGAACCAGTAGCCATACGACCTGCTGCTGCCCAAGACACATAACAGCAGTCAGAATCACGCCGGTCCAGAAGCTCCATTTACAGACCAATCCAGCGACTTTTCTGGCCACATCCCGATCCGCCCGTCCTACAAAATAACCGATCAAGGACTGCCCGCTTATGGCAAAAGCATCGAGAAACAAGGCAAGAAAAACAAAAAACTGCCTAATGGCCTGATGTGCAGCTCCGGACTCAGCACCGGCCTTGGTTGCAAACCGGGTACAGAGCAATAGGAAAAAACAGACACACCCAGTACGGACAAACATATCCCCACCGATAACAAAAAGTCTTTTTGCATCGGCAATATTCAAACTGAGATTCAGCCCATAATGTTTTTTAACCACCCAAACAGCCCAAAATGCTCCCAGCCACTGGCTGATTGCACTTGCAAGGGCTGCACCTCCAACCCCCATTTCAGGAAACGGACCAACTCCAAAGACCAGCCCCCAATCCAGAACCACGTTAAATGCATTTATCCCGACAGCAATCCAGAGCGGAGAACGCATATCCTGATACCCGCGCATTGCGCCAAAGCAGGAAAGCACCACAAGCACAGCAGGTGCACCAAGCAAACGGTAGGACATATAATCAACAGCGTAAGTCTTGATATCCCCGGCGCCGCCCATGGCCGTAGCGATAACATCAAGCATGGGCAGTACCAGAACTCCCAGAACCAAACCAAGAGCAAAAGCAATTTTTACAGCCATCCAACAGATAGAGGAAGCCTTTTCCATATCATTTCGTCCCAGCGCCTGAGACACTTCAGTCTGGGTGCCGACCCCAAGAAAACCGAACACCCAGAAAACCGATGAAAAAACGATAGTCCCGATTCCCAGAGCTGCCAAAGGCTCAGGACCGAGCCTTGAAACAAAGGCAGTATCCACCAATCCGGTCAAAGGCTCGGCTATCATTGAAAATAGGACCGGGACAGCAAGGGTAAGAAGAGTTTTATTGGGGTTTATCTCAAACGGGTGCCTTTCGGCAGCGGGGTTATCTTTCATGATTAGACATTCCTCTATGTACAGACAAAACTCATAACAGGGACTGCTGGGCAATCGGAATAATAATGTAAATTGAAAAGCAAAGCAGTGCTTGGGAAGGAACTAAATTAATATGGCTTGACTCTTAACCGGAAAGAAGCTCCGCAAGAAAACCTCCCGAACTATGCTGCGGGATTCTCTCCACACTAATAAATTCAGGAAATATATGCTTGTAATTCACACTTAGAAGTGTGCTGAGGTTCATGTCGTCAGCAAGGAGTTTAAATCCGCACTGAGGCTTTTTATACATTATCCGGAAACGTACAGGAACAGATGGAGGAAGGTCCAGAGCAAGCAGCAGTTCGTAAAACGAGTTCTCCGGGTCACCCGGATCTTTAATTTTCAGAACAATTTCCTGGTTTATCCCGGAAGGGACAAGCCATGGCATGTAATACAACCTTTTAGCCTTTAGCACTGAATTAAGATCAGCAGCACATTTTTGTGTTTCAAAAAACAGAGCTGCAACTTCAGGCTCATCCGCAAGAAGCCGCAGGAACATTGCCAGACGATCACTTGAAGACAAGCTCTTCTGCTCTGCTAGAACCACAAAAAGAGAACTTGCCCGCGATTGAAAAGCAGATCGGCAACTTACAAAATGACGCGTTACATCGACCAGACTAACATAAAATCCCTGAGCATTAAAGTTCTCGGCACTTACTTCTTTAAGTACAATCTCAGGGTAAAGCTGCTGCACCACAAAAGTGAGAATATCCCCCGGTGAATGGGAAGTCAGGATATTGGCCAATAGCCGCAACTCGTCAATCTGAACCCAGCCAAAATTTGGCTGTTCCCATTTGAGAAGAGTTCCCTGTATGATTTCCCCGACTTTATATTTCTTGCGGAATTTTGCAGAACGTTCCGTAGAGCCGCCTCCACCGGAAAAGGACTGCCTGCCACCGTAACGAGAAATACGCATGATCAGTCTTTATCCACCTGAAAAGCCGCAACTTCTGCTTCAAGATTTGAAACGGAACTTGAAAGCTGTTCGGTAATAGCCATAAAATCAGTCAGGGCATCCTTGGTCTGGATTGATGTTTCGGAAAGCTGAAGAATTGCCTTGCTTATCTGCTCTGCCCCTTCACTCTGATTCTGCATACCATCATTTACGGATTCGAACTGGGGAGTCAAGGAGCGCACTTTACTTACAACGCTGGATATACCGCTGCCAAGAGATTCTACATTGCTTGCCCCGCCTTCTACCTGCTGCCTGAACTTGTCCATCTCCATCACTCCCGATGAAACAGAGGAAAGCATCTCAGCAACAATTTTCTCGATATCAAGAGTGGACATAGCTGTCTGGTCAGCAAGTTTTCTTATCTCACGAGCGACGACAGAAAATCCCTGACCGAATTCGCCGGCCTTCTCCGCTTCAATAGCAGCATTAAGTGAGAGCAGATTAATCTGTTCTGATATCTTTGAAATAGAAGTCACAACCTTGCTGATATTGGCTGCTTTTGAATTGATCACTGAAAGTTTGGCAGAAATACCACCGGATGCCTCACGCATGGAATCCATAGTCAGACTCATGACCGTAAGATCTTCCATTCCCTGAGCTGCAAGCTCTCCTGTAGAAACAGCAACCTTTGTAGAATCATTCATGGTACGTGCAAGTTCCTGTGAAGTTGCCGAAATTTCACGGGAGGTGCTTCCAAGCTCCTGGGTTGCTGCAGCCTGATTCTCTACCGCAGCTTCAAGCTGGCTGATAGCAGAACCAAGTTTGAGAGCCGAGCCCGTGACTTGATCACCTGAAAGCTGAACCTGGCTTACCAGTGAATTAAGAGTATTAAGCATGGTATGAATGGACTTGACCAGATGGTCAACTTCATCAAATTTCTTTTCCTTTTCGGAATCAAAAGAATCCAGAACCTGCCGCAGGTGGCCCTTATCAGTGGCAGTATAAAAAATCTTGCGGGCCTTGCGCAGATCACCACGGGAAACATGATAGGCGGCCTTTGAAACACTTCGGATAGGCTGACATATTCTACGTACGAGGTAGTAAATCACGCTGATGGTCAAAACGAGAATAACGAAGCTGATAGCAGCCTGCTTACCGATAAGTTCCATTACCGGTGCATAAATTTCATCAACAGGAACAGTTGAAGCTACAAACCACCCCAACGGGGCAAAATAACGAACATAGGCCTGTCTTTCCTCTTCAACCCCGTCACCTCGGCGCACTCGATAATCAAGATGCCAGTCTCCAAGTCGCCCTACTTCCTTAAGGTCATGAATAACTGTTTTGCCGGTTTCAAGGTTAATAGACTTGGCAAAATCAGGCCCAGCCCCTAACGGAGGAACCAGAACATTCTTAGAGTTATCGAAGATAAAAAGGCGTCCGGTTTCACCAAGGCGTATTTTTGAGAAACCTTTACGTAGATCTTCAACAAGACCATCCTTTTGCTTATCCACCGCAGACTCAATGTCATCGATATAAACCCCGGTTCCAAGTATCCATTTCCAGCGGGGATACCCCTTCATATACAAAATTTTAGGAACAGGAGTTGAATCTCCCAGCCTGGTCCACCACATTTTGATATATCCTCCCCCCTCACGTGTTGCTTTGCGCACCATGTCTGGGCCGAAGGCATACCCCTTCTTGTCGACGGACTTGTATAGATCACGCCCCTCCATAGAACGATCTGGGTGAGCTAGTGCATGGAGTTCCTCTGAATAAATGAAAAAATAATCGTTATTAAAAAAACGACTGGTCCGGGCAAGATTATACGCCGCTTCCTTGGCTTCCTGTTCTGTAAGTTTTCCGTCTTTATAAAGACCGTAAAGAGTATCAATCTGAGAGACAAAAATATCCATTGCATCCTTGATCGCCTGCTTGCGGTCCTTGAATGCATGTTCTCTATAACGCTCTATAGCCTGCTTGCCTTCCTGAAGGTAGAGAAGGCCCATTCGAATCGTATTTCGTGCAGTGCGCCCCTGCGCACTCATTATATCATCCTCCAGTGAACCGCTCACAAAAAAGAGAGTCACAATGGAGGAAGCAATAACTACAGCGGCAACAATATATGAAATTCTGGTACTTATAGACCGGAACATGTCTACTCCTTGAACGAAAGTATCAAAACAGGAAATGAACCGTATCAATATAACAATCCTGTTCAACTGAGTCATTTTAAATACGGTCCTGACTGCGGATTATATTTACCCTGTAAGCTGCCGGAGTCAAGCTTGTGTATGATTTAGCCTGATTAGAAAAAATCATTATCATCCAAAAGTCATAAAAAAAGCCCGCTATACAGCGGGCTATTCTCTAAACAAGCGGAGATAAGAACTTATGCAGGAGCAGGAACTGCATCGGATGCTTCCGGAACAACAACTCGTTCCTCGACTTTTTCCTGTGCAGGAGCAAGAACGCGCTCTTCAAGATAATCCTCTGCATTAGCCTGCAGATACCTGAGAAAAGAATTATTCAGAGCATGTCCGGAAGCGAACACTTCAAATCTGCCCTGAAGCGGCATATCGAGCACTGCCATATCACCTACAAAGTCCAGAATCTTATGTCTTACGAATTCATCGACAAAACGCAGACCGCCTTCATTGATAACACCATAATCATCAAGGACCACAGCATTTTCAAGTGAGCCTCCCAGAGCAAGGCCATTGGCATGCAGATATTCAACTTCCTTGAGAAAACCGAAAGTTCTGGCTTTAGCCAGTTCTTCCATAAAAACTTCAGGAGTGATTTCAAGAGAAAGAGTCTGAGTTCCGATCTGGGGATGTTCGAAATCAATTGTGTAATCAACAGCAAAACCGTCGTGAGGATACGCACGCACGTATTTTCCATCCTGCTCAAAGTTGATGGACTTCTTAACAGCCCTAACCTTGCGAGGTTTGGATAAATTACGAACGCCGGCCTGACGGAGCAGATAAACAAAAGGACCGGCACTGCCGTCCATTATAGGCAATTCATTGCCTCTTACTTCAACGTGAATATTATCTATACCCATGCCGCGCACAGCAGCAAGCAGATGCTCAACAGTGGAAACGGCGTCCTGACCGTTACCAATGGTGGTGGCAAGCCCGGTGGCAACCACTAATTCGGGGTTGGGAGAAATGAAAGAGCTCCCGGAACCGGTATGAATAGAAAAAAGAATACCGGTATTTTCTACAGCAGGCCGCAGTACGATTTCCACCTGCTTACCGCTGTGGAGCCCGATCCCCTTGCATCTTACTGTGTTATGGATAGTTGTTTGCAGCATATTATCTCCTTGTAGAAACCAACACAGCAAGAAGCATACCTAAAAAAACAAAAACATATAAACGTCTGTTTTTTATTGCTTTTCATAAATATATTTTCACACCTGAACATAAACAGTTGTTTTTTTACTACAACCCGAAACATACATTGTGGTTTTTTTGCAAACACGCCACAGCATTCATTTCTTTTTTGCCACTACTATTCGGTCATGATCAGAGAGGTCAGTCAGAACGTCAACATTACCTGAAAACTCCGCACAGGATTCAAAAATATGCCATGCAGTTTTTCCCTGTAAATACCCTATCTCCATAAAAACAGTTCCACCTGTTTTAAGAGCATCAGCTATTCTTGGAGCGCTGTCACGAATATCCTCATCACCTTCAACTCCGCTGACCAGAGCCGAAACAGGTTCGAATTCGGACACCTCATAACTGATCTCATCCAGCTCTGCCTCACTCAAATAAGGAGGGTTAGCCATAATCAGATCAAAATTACCATCAGCAAGCAGAGGCTGATTAAAATCAGCGTGAATAAACAGAACTCTATCCTCAACTCCGTGAATACGCGCATTCTCCTGCGCTATTTCAAGTGCATCGGTACTTAAATCTAGCGCGACACCTTTTGAGTTGGGAAACAGTCTGGCAACGGTAACAGCCAGAATACCGGAACCGGTTCCGAAGTCAGCAAAGAGGAATTCATCCTGTTCACTGAACAACTCCTGAACCTTCTCCACCATCTCTTCAGTTTCCGGGCGCGGGATCAGCACTCCGGGGCCGACTTTAAAATCAAACCCGTAAAACTCCTTCACACCGAGAATATAGGCTGCGGGCTCGCCGGCTGCCCGTCTTTTAACAAGAGCTTGAAACTCTGAAAGTCCGGATTCATCTACTGTCCTGTTCATTTCCATAATCAGGCCAAGTCTATCCAGCCCGAAGGATTTTTCGGCAAGCAGCTGGGCTGACAATGCAGGAGAATCCACACCGGCTTTATTCAATACAGCCGTAGCAGCTGTTAATATGTCTTTTAAAGTCTGGCTTTGCATTAACTGTCTTCAGCTCCCCTTACCGGGACCTTTATACTGTTATCTAAAACTGGAATTAAGCGAATCACTATCCATTGCTTTATCAAAATGAAACTATCGTTAAAAGATAGATCAAGAATCCTAAACAAGCATCAGAATTCAAGATTTTAATTCCAAATATATTTTTTACAAAAAAAAGCGGGATATTTACATAAATATCCCGCCTTAAAAAACGATCAGGGACTCCAAAGGGGGCACCCCCCTTTTTGCGCGCGACTCTTAAATAATATATTCAGCGCGGCAGCCCTCTTGCGGTTAGCCGTCTTCAGCCTGTCTCTTCAGGGCTTCGGACTGATAGTGGCTTATCAGTGAATCAACGAGTTCACCCATATCACCCTCAATCACTGAATCGAGTTTATAAAGGGTCAGGTTGATACGGTGATCTGTTACCCTGCCCTGAGGAAAGTTGTAGGTGCGAATACGTTCAGAACGGTCACCGGAACCAACCTGCGCCTTGCGATGTTCTGCCATTTCCGCATGCTGCTTATCCTGTTCTGCCTGAAGAAGGCGTGAACAGAGAACCTTCATAGCCTTAGCTTTGTTCTTGTGCTGGGACTTTTCATCCTGGCAGATAACAACCAGACCGGTAGGAAGGTGGGTGATGCGAATTGCAGAGTCAGTGGTGTTAACAGACTGTCCACCGGGACCTGAAGCACGGAACACATCAATACGCAGGTCTTCGTTACGCACCTGAACATCGACTTCTTCAGCTTCAGGCATAATAGCTACAGTTGCTGCTGAAGTATGAATACGGCCCTGTGTTTCAGTGGCAGGAACACGCTGCACGCGGTGGGTACCGGACTCGTACTTCATCTTGGAATAAATGTTGCTCCCGCTGACGGAAGCAATAATTTCCTTATAACCACCGGTACCGGTTGCAGCGGAGTTCATAATCTCTACTTTCCAGCCGTTGGTTTCAGCAAATCTTGAATACATACGGAAAAGATCAGAAGCAAAAAGAGCAGCTTCCTCACCACCAGTACCTGCACGGATTTCAAGAATGATGTTCTTGCCATCCATAGGATCTTTTGGCAGCAGCAGAAGCTTGAGTTCTTCTTCAAGCTTTGGCAGACGGTCCTTGATCTCTGCGATTTCCATTTCTGCCATTTCGCGGATTTCAGGATCGGAATCCTTGGCCATCTCTTTGTTGTCTTCAAGATCGGCTGCAAGCTGCTTATACTCGCGAAAAGCAGTAACAACCGCGCCGAGCTCGGCATGGGCGATGGTTACTTTCTTATATCTTTCCTGATTTCCGTATACTTCCGGATCTGCGAGCTCCTGCTCCAGATCCATGAAAGAACGTTCAATTTCTTCAAGCTTAGCAAACATTAACACTCTCCTCCATCTGCAACTGCACCATCGGCTGCCACCGCTTTATTAAGAGCGGCCAGCGCAACCTCGATTTGATCTTCGTCGGGTTCGCGGGTGGTCAGGTACTGCATTCCAAGTCCGGGCAGGCACATAACCTTGCAGACCGGGCTGTTCTCATATTTTCCGGAAGCCTTGATCATTTCATAAGCAACCGCACTCACAGGAGCCATAAGAAGCAGTTTCACCCCAACTATGTATAAATGCTTTAAAACAAATCCTTCAGGAGCCCAGATTGCAACAACCATGGGAACCAGAACAGTGAAAAGCAGAATACTCACCACCAGAACGAAAAGCAGGAAGGCTGTTCCGCAACGGGGGTGCAATCTGCTGAAATTTTTAATTTTACACACATCCAAATCACTATCTGTCTCATAAGCCCAGATTACTTTGTGCTCAGCACCATGGTACTGAAAAACCCGTTTGATATCAGGAACAAAAGAAATGGATATGATATAGCCCAAGAACATGAGCATCTTGAAAAAACCATCCCAGATATGAAAGCTGAGAGAATCAACATCACCGGACACACCCCACCATTTCATGGCTACACTGAAAAAGTGCGGAAGGACCACAAAAAGACCAAGAGCGGCACCAAGAGCGATTGCCATGGTGAGAATAAGATGAAAACTGGTAAGTTCTCCATCCTCTTCTTCATCAAGAGCCTGTGTGGCGGAATAGTTAAGCGCCTTGACACCATTAACCATGGTTTCCATAAAAATGGGAAATCCACGCAGGAAAGGTTTTTTCATAAATTCGGGTGTCATTGAGAACCAGGGGCGGAGTTCGACGGTTATTTCACCGTCGGGGCGGCGTACGGCAATGGCAAGATTGTCCTTTGCGCGCATCATAACGCCTTCGATAACAGCCTGACCACCAACTGTCTTGGCGGCTGACATAAGCAGAGATGATTTCAAATCCGTTTCCTCGCTTGAAAAGGGCAGAAGCCCGTGAAAAAATAGTACTGATTCTCAGCAAGATAATCATTTTGGAAGATCAGGCAATACTGAACTCGATAATAATTACCCCTGGTTAAAGCGGGAGGGATTCAAGGAGTGTCCCACCCGGCAACGATGCAGGACATTGAAATATTTTATAAAAACAACATGCCTCTGCCGCAACTATTGCGACAGAGGCATGATAACGCGGCAAAACCGCAGAAAAGTGAGCTAGTTGCCCTTAACTTTAGCAGCTGCGTCGAAGTTACCGAATTTCTTCTTGAAGCGATCGATACGACCAGCGGTATCAACAAAACGCTGCTTACCAGTGTAGAAGGGGTGGCAGTTGGAACAAATTTCAGTGCTTACCTCTTCACCAATGGTGGAGTAGATTTCAGATTCGTAACCGCAGTGGCAACGAACAGTAGCTTTGTAAAGTTTAGGGTGGATATCTTTTTTCATGACTTTCTCCTGTCTTTGTTAACCGTGAAAACAAGGGCAAATACTCCTGCATGAAATTTAATGCAAGGTTTATTTACCCAGTTTAGCAATTTTCGGTGCAATAAGTTAACAGGCCCACCTGACACCCGTCAAGTGACCGGAACGAGCGGACAATAGATGCCTGCTGAAAATTCAACTACAGGAACACTCATAATCCCGTGTATCTACTGTAGCCTAACCTTCACCATTCATCTACCTATTGAACAAAAAAGGCGGGATCGCGAGGATCCCGCCCAAATATCTAAGAAGCTGTCTGGTGCTATACGCAGCCGGTAGGCTTAGGCAGACCAGCCATCTTACAAGCTCCCTTACCAGGTCCGGAGGGGAACAGTTCGTAGATGTGCTTCAGTTTGAAACCAGTTACTTTAGAGAGGATACGCACCATGGGAGCAATACCGTTCTTCTTGTAGTAGTCCTGCAGGAAGTCGATAACTTTCTGGTGTTCTTCGTTCAGTTCTTTGATGCCTTCGCTTTCTTTAACGAAGTCAACCCACTCGGGGCACCAGTCTTCAAATTTCAGAAGGAAGCCGTCCTCATCAACATCAAAGTTCTTGCCCTGGAATTCTACGAGAGCCATAGTATACTCCTTTGGAATATTTATTTTTAATCCTTGTGGTTCTGACCGTGTCGAACCAGCCATATCCAAAAACAGCGATCCGCTGTTTCACGACTTATTAAGAACAAAACCACAGTGCGTTTTGTTCATAATGCGATAATATCTAAACCTCTTACTTGTCAATCAAGTTCTTCACAATTCCCCACAAAAAAAGGGGCATTATTCTTCGAGTAATTCCTGAAGATGATTCTGGGCGTACTCGAGAGAGGGATCAAGCTCAAGGGCTGTGCTCAGATACTCAATTGCATCATCATTCTCGCCCATAAACTTATGACATAATCCGAGGTTGGCAAGGTCTGAAGCTGAACCGCTATCAAGTCCTAGAGCAGCTTTAAAGTCTTCAGCTGCCAAAGCATACTCTTTTGCTTTGAATTTTGCTACACCGCGCAGGTTGAAGTACTCTTTGGCTTCGTCATCAAGCTCAATGGCCTTGTCCAGATACGGGACAGTCTCAGGCCATCTCTCCTCCAGAGACAGGGCGTAAGCAGTATAAAAGGCAGACAGAGCCTTTTCTTCATCAGCAGGCTGAACTTCAGTTGCAATGGCAAACATATCCACAGCGCGGGAGGTATCACCACCTCGAAGAGCCAGCATCCCCTCAAAGAAAGGCACAAAATATGGCTCGCCATAAATATCCGAGATAACGTCAAGACCGTCTCCTGCGATATCCAGTGCGACCTTCTCGGAGAGAATACGGCCTACAAACAAGCCAAGGCTTGCATGCGGAGTACGCTCCCGAAACTGAAATCCGGGCACAAAGTTGTAGTTGGCCGGAACCCCCAGTTCGGGATGGGTGGTATCTACCGTGTAAAGAGTATATCCCTGCTCTTCCAGCCCTGCAGCGAAAGACTTAAGCTCATCATAAATATCACCCTGCTCCACAGAAGGCAGGCTCTTGAGCTTGACGCATTCACCGGCAGCAAGCCAGCCGGTCTGCTCAATTTCTGTGAACTTAGGCAGTCCGGACGCTTCGTATACCCGGCCGGTTTCAAAATCCCCGGCCAGTTGGGCAACTTCGGTAAAAGCCCTGATTGCGGCCTTACAAGGGGAAGCGGAAGTTCCTGCAGTGAAAACAATCTCACTCATACCGGGAAAAGTGGAAGGATCCCATGCGGTGACAGCTACAGTAGGAAGCGGCATTCCCAGAGAGAAGTCATTCACGATATACTTGATACCGTTGTCGTCAAAACATTTGCAAAGACCAGCAAGCACTTTATCATCGCATGAAGCAGGATCGATAACCGGAATTTCAGGGCGGTCACGATCAATAACAGCACACACATGACGCTCAACAAGCTCACTGCCACCCTGCAAAACAGACTCTTCGGGGGTGTTTCCTGCAGAAGAACCGTTGAACTCATTCAGAATCTTAAACCAGTCCAGCGGCACATACTCGGTTTCACCTGTATGTACATTTAAAGCAGGATGAAAATGCCAGCGAACGAGATCAAGGATAACCCGAGCCTTACCTGGTTCCATCTCCTCGCCAACAGACTGCAGGATTTTTTCTATGGAAATAACCTTTCCGGGCCAAAGTTCTTCTGCTTCAGTATAAGTAGCAAGGGTAAAGTTCTCCGGAGTGTTCCAGAAACTGAAAAAGCTGAAACGCTCCACCAGCTCCATCAAAGCCGAAGCTTCAGCCTGAATTACGGAAGCGCCCTTACCCATCTGTTTACGAGTAGGCATAATATCGCGGGCCACGTCACCGCATTCACTGATAAAAACGGGAATTCCCAAACGCCCGGTATCGACTTTTCTTGTGCATTTCAGCACACCGCTGCATTTTTCATCCAGCAGAGCCTTGACCCTGGCAACTGTTTCTTCAGGGGTGACCGCTTTATCCTGGTCTTTAGAATATACTTTGGGACAAGATTTGAGTTCAAGCATTACTTAACTCCCATTCTGACAAGTGACACCATGCTTTTACCCTTATCTCCGGCAAAAGGAACTTCCTGTTTCATCAGGCGATAGCTGTCTTTGGTCTTATCGAAAAATTTTCTTCCGCCGCGCTTTTTGTCCATTGCAAGCAGCACTTCAGAAGTTTTATCTTCTGCAAGATGTTTTGCAATAAATCCGGGAAATGATTCCGCAACTTCATCACGATGCAGAATTTCGCAGCCTACAATAAAATCGAACTTCTGCTCCAGATCTGTCTCGGAAAAATCAACCTTGTACGCGGAAATCTTATCATCAAGATTATTCCGAGCTGCATTGAGACGGGCAAAAAGAAGAGCGTCTTCATCTGTATCAGCAAGAGCCACATCCAGCCCCCTGCTTGCAGCGAGCATCCCGCAAAGCCCACCGTCAGTACCTACATCCAGAACTCGAGCATTTTCAGGAGCCTTGAATTTGAGCATATAGAACCCAAGCACAAGACAAGAAGGCCATATCTTTGCCCAGAGAGGAAGCTCAATCTTTTTACCGCCACGGGCTTTATCAACCAGCCTGTCAAGATAGGCCTGCATGTCCGCAATCTGAGCCAGCTCCAGCTCCTGATCGCCAACCTTTACAGACTCAAATTTAATGGCACCGAATTTATTCCGGGCCGTAGCCAAAAGTTCATCAAAAGTTACATCAGACTTAAGCGCTATATTTTTCAAGGAATGCCTCCTCAGCGAATTCGTAACATTTATATATGAGCGCGGAATTTCACACCCCAGAAGTATGAAACAAAACTATCCACGACGATGAGGAGTAATCATTAAAGGACGGGCGGTCAACTGCCATCGGCATTCGAAGCCTTTAGAAATCGACTAAATCTCACTTAAAAGCCAAATCAGAAAACAGCTCACGAGAATGCATTCACTAAAGATTGCTTCGGCTTAATTATTTATGTGCAGGCTCAACCACTTCTAAAAAACACTTAAGCCAAAAACATTCTCACCAAGCTCAGCTTTGCTTCCTATAAACAATTCCAGCAGCAAAACCGATCCTTTCCATTGATCATAGACAACAACTTTAAAATTCATAGAAACAAGGACATTGATAAAATCCCCAAAAAGCAGTTCACTTGCTACAGGGCAGAGCTCCAACTCTTAAAGCCAACCAATCACTCTGTACAGATTACGACCTCTTATACAGCGAGCAGATCTCAAGCCCTCTTCACCCGGCACTGAACCCACATTCACCGCAAATCCACTCCATCGCATCTACACAGCCCCTATCTGCGGAATACCTCAAAGTGAATAAAACAAAACATCACCTATCAGTATACACGCTCAACCTGATTGTTTCTTAGTAAACAATGTGCACAGTTAATCTTGACCGTTGGGCCGTACATTTTCCAACAAACATAATTCCCCGCTATAAAAAAGCCAAAAAAAAAGGGGCGATCATTAACTGATCGGCCCTTTAGGAAATTCTATGGAGCGGGAAACGAGATTTGAACTCGCGACTCCAACCTTGGCAAGGTTGTACTCTACCACTGAGTTATTCCCGCTCGTGGAGGCGACATCCGGATTTGAACCGGAGAATGGAGGTTTTGCAGACCTCTGCCTTACCACTTGGCTATGTCGCCTTACTTGTGGAGCGGGAAACGAGATTTGAACTCGCGACTCCAACCTTGGCAAGGTTGTACTCTACCACTGAGTTATTCCCGCTCACGAGCGAAGCAGTTTCTATCTCCATGTCACACAACTGTCAACCAGTTTTCTAAATTATATTAAAATTAATTTTCAAAAACTGATTTTTATACTGCCTGACCAAGCATGGATGCCAAGCGATAACCTCACTAAACGGTAACCTTGCCCAATGAAGACATCGTGCTTAATTTAAATAAGATAAAGAACAGAAAAAGGGCCGACCATTTACTGATCGACCCTTTGTGAAATTCTTTGGAGCGGGAAACGAGATTTGAACTCGCGACTCCAACCTTGGCAAGGTTGTACTCTACCACTGAGTTATTCCCGCTGAGGGTTTTCCTTCGTGTGGTGATGAAGGAAGGCCGGCCACAGGGACCGGCCCAAGAAATCTTGTGGAGCGGGAAACGAGATTTGAACTCGCGACTCCAACCTTGGCAAGGTTGTACTCTACCACTGAGTTATTCCCGCTCGTGGAGGCGACATCCGGATTTGAACCGGAGAATGGAGGTTTTGCAGACCTCTGCCTTACCACTTGGCTATGTCGCCGAAATTTATGGAGCGGGAAACGAGATTTGAACTCGCGACTCCAACCTTGGCAAGGTTGTACTCTACCACTGAGTTATTCCCGCTCACAAAAAGCGAAGCAGTTTTTACCTTTACACAGTTAAACTGTCAACACTTATTTTCAACTTTTTAATTTTGTTCAGTTTTCAAAAAATTAGACAAGAAAAGATCATATACGAATCCAACCCTCTAATCAACTTAAAAACCGTAACATTTTTTTCAAAGAACAAGCTCTGCGAGCTGTTGAAAGAGTGTCTATGGCAACTTAAAATCTTTGTCAACCATTTTATTTTTTTATATTTTTGTTTTTTTTTATCATGGCCTTTACTTTCTGCCCCGGTTTAGGCTAATACCATTCATCTTAAAAATTGATGATGAGTAGTTCTGGTAATTTCGTAACCCCCACCTCACTCTTTCAAAAGAGAGGTTAATGATATGGATCAAAAGGAACTCGCATTCTTCCGTGAAACCCTGAACAAGATGCTTGATGACATCCTGCAGAAGGGTCAGGAAACTATTGAAGACATGACTGAATCCGGCGAAAACTATGCTGATCCCGCCGACCGCGCAACTGCTGAATCTGACAGGGCCTTCACCCTGCGCCTGCGTGACCGTGAACGCAAGCTGATCAAGAAGATCCAGCAGGCTATCCAGCGCATTGACGACGGTGACTTCGGTGTATGCCACGCCTGTGGTGATGATATCTCTGTTGCAAGGCTCAAGGCCCGCCCGGTGACTACACTGTGCATAGCCTGTAAGAGCAAGCAGGAAGAGGATGAAAAGAACCGCGGCGATTAACCCGGATTCACATAAATGGACGCACACTTCTTTCGTGCCCTGTGTCTTGAACTTGAGGAAACCCTCAAGGGGCGCAGGGTAGAAAAAATATTTTCCCCGGCTGATGGAGTATGGACTTTTGCGCTCCAATCAAAAGGAGGAAAGGAATATCTCCTGTTCAGGCCCGCCAAATCGGTGGGCCTGCTCTTTATTTCAAGGGTAAAACCAGTAAATCCCCCCGCCCCGCCTTCACAGGTTATGTGGCTTCGCAAACGTCTTGCAGGACGCAGGATTTTTGAAGCACACCATGACTGGATAAATCTCCGGGTGGCATATACCCTTTCACCTTTCAGGCAGCCAGAAAAATACCGATATCTTCTTCTTGATATGAAAAAGGGAGTTTCCCTTATTCACGATCTTCCGGAAGGATTTGCCACACAGGTAGACTGGCCGTCTATTGAGAGAATTAAGTCTGATCCTGATATCTGGCGTCAATATCCCCAGATATCACCTCCCCTGCGGAAAGCACTTGAAAAGCTTTCCCCTGAAGACGGACAGGATCTACTGATGAACCTTGAAAGCGGTATTGCAGATACCTTCTACCTTTCTACCGGTAAGAAAGGTGAACCAAATCCGCCTAGAGTCTGGGACACAGGCAAGCAATCAGAAGTTTACCACTCCGCAATCGAAATTTCAGCCATATACGGTGAGAAAATTCTATTCCCGGTTATGGAAAGACTTGAGAATGCTGAACAGCGTCATACCCTCAAGGCAGGCAGAAAGAAATTCAAGAAAGTTCTCAGCCGCATTGAGCAGGAAGAGGAACGGCTGCGAGCACTCAAGGCCCGTAAAATAGAAGCCGAAGCTCTGCAGGCTGAAATGTACCGCATAAAAGAGATGCGCGAGCTTGAGAGCATAAATGTTACCCACCCTGAATACGGGGAAATGGAAGTCAAACTTGATCCGTCACTGACTCCGACCGAAAACATGGAGCGTATCTTCAAATTCGCAGCCAAGGCAGAGCGTGGTTTTCAGCACATGGAACGCAGAAGAAAGGAAGTGGAAGATGAGCATGAAGTCTTTCTTCAGTCCAATCTAATGCCTGAAGCTGAAAAAACACAAAAAAAGAAAAATGTAGAGATACCCCAGAAATATAAGAATATTGCAGCCGCTCTCTTTGTTTCGTCCGATGGCTTTCTCATGGTTCGCGGCAAAAACAGCAAGGCTAACCATGAGATCCTCAGTAAAGTGTCCTCTGTGTTCGATTACTGGTTTCACGTCCAGGGTGGCCCCGGTTCACACGTAATCCTGAAGAGGGACCATCCCGGACAGGAAGTTCCAGAACGCACTTTTGAGGAAGCAGCCGCGCTTGCTGCGCTGAAAAGCTATCGCACCAATGACTCAAAAGCAGATGTGATGTGCGCGCTGGTCAAAGATGTGCGAAAAGTTAAAGGCTGGGCCCACGGACAGGTTGCCGTGGATAATGTCATGAGAACCGTACACGTTAATGTAGACAGTTCACTGGAAGAAAAGCTGGCAAAAAAATAAGCTGTTAAAAATTTCTCCAGGGCCATGAATTAACATAGGAGCGAAGCTCCTCACGGTTCATGGCCCTTACTTTTTCAAGTTCAGCCCTGTTGGAAACATTATATGGATTCAAGCCTTCATGACTGTTGACCCCGCGCGGGTGGTCAAGATGAAATAAAGAGCCCTCAAGTTTACCAAGTCTATACCCCAGCCCGGCAAGCCGGGCCAGACGTTCATCATCTTCATAGCCGTAGGATACAAAATTCTCATTATCCATACCTGCATCCAGACAGACATCACGCCGCATCATCACCAGACCTCCGGGCGTATCTGCATATAGTGGTGTGCAGTTAAGCCTATCCAGAAAATCAACTCCGCGTTCAGCCATAATCCTTGCTGCAAGCTTCTGTGGAACATTTATGCAACTGCCGTCAAATGGGCGAATAACATCAAAGTCGCCTTTCAAAAGAAGATCTCTGGCAGCCACATAGTTTCGAGGAGAGACCAACACATCAACATCACAATTGGCCAGCACGGCCTCATTTGCAATTTTTACCATTTCATTCACGCAGGAACTGCGATGAAATAATCCGGAATGATCCTCACGAAAATGGAACTCCAGTTCATCTGGATGATTCATAAAGAAATCAGGCAGAACCTGCTTCGGACCTTCTTCGATAATCATGATTCTGGTCTTAAACCAGTTCAGAAGTATGGTGGTGACCAGCTTGAGGTTGCTGACCCGTTCCAGGGAGTCAATACGGCAGGGAATGATGAAAGCCACATCTCTAATATCGATTTTAAACTGACTCATTGTTTACAGATACACAGTAGAAATTAACCGGGCAAGATCTTAATCCGGCAATCAACTTCTCCAAGTGAACGACAGGATACAGCCTGCATTTAAGCTGTTTTGGAAATCCCCTCGCCAAGCATGGCCATGACCATGTTCTGTTCCTGCATCAAACGGTTTGCAACACTTTTTCGTACTGATCCAGTTGAAGAAGAGAACTGTCCACTGCGCTCGCCATAGATTTCCTTAACAAGATCCTTCGGAAAACCTTTATCTTCCGCACTTGATGCGAGCTTATCAATGGCCTTGGCTATAAGCTTTGATGCGCCGGTCGGCCCGTGCTGCACAGAGGTTGACCAAAGAACTTCACGAATTGGTCCGGGAAGAGCGTTGATATCCACACCTGTCATCTGCAAAATCATTTTTGCTGCGGGATCATAATGGCTGTCCTGAATGAAATCATGCTGTAGCTTTTCAAAACCGGTCGGATCATCTGAAGCAAGCTGCTTCCATACATCGGGCATGCGTCCGGCCTTTGATCCGGTATTTGCCGGTCCAGCATTGAGCAGTTTATCGGCAATTTGAGGGGCTTTATCTTTGAGAAAATCTATAAACCTGTCCATAGTTCCAGTGTTGGATGCAATCTGATATTTGCCGTAAGATGTACCGCCGACCCGGTCGTAGCCAATAGCAGCTGCCCCCTTTGCCCCGGACTCAAACCTGGCAGAAAGGCTTCCGGTGACTTCAGGGTTAGACATTTTTTTGACATGGCTATCCTGCATACCTGGGATCTGCTGCTGATAACCTGAGGATTTAGAGCGGTTAAGCCCCCCGGAGCCATTTAATCCTTTTATGGAATTAAGCGCGGTCAAAGCTTCGAGCATAAGCAGGTTATTCATGACTCCCATATCCATATCAGAAGCGGAGAGTCCGTCTTCACCCTTTGGCTCAGCCAGAAACTTATTAGCCATCATCATATCCAGATCAAATGATCCCTGCTGCCCTTTTAGGGCTGCAATATTGGGCGAGGCCACACCTTTACCGGAAACACCTGCGGCTCCGTTACCAAGCATCTGCACTACTGCTGCAATATTATTCACATTGGACATAACTTTCCCTCTGTCAAAAAAATATATCTTCAACAGCAGAGAAGCATCTTACATGCCAAAACCTGTATCAGGCTGTATTTACGAGAAAATCCCCCGAAAGGTCTTCGAGGGATTTTCAAAAAACTGAACAGACGAAAGCCTATTTCTTATCATCCTTGTCTTTTTCATCCTCCAGCAAAAACAACTCCCGTTTCTTTTTTTCAAAAACAACAGCTGCCCGGAAGGCAGATATGGCCAGAGCCAGAATACTCAGGATCAATATCAAACCCTGCTGGAATTCCCACTTCTGGCGAATAATCATATCGATTACAAAATTAGGTGGAAAATTGTTGGAATAGTAAATCAACGCCGGGATACATAAAAGAGCCAGTCCGAGGAAAATAACCTCCAGCCAGATAAAACTACGCCCTAAAAGCATTACGAAAAGAGTAGAGTCCCGAATAACTCGCAAAGTAACAAGCCTGCTGCGCAGTTTTTTCAGCCTTACATCAATCTGTTTAAGATATTGCTGAGTCTTACGAAATGTTTCAGCCTGATTAAGGTTTTGGGTCTTAATCCAATATATTTTATCCGCGCAATAGTTAAAATCGCTGTTAAACTCAGTAAGCAGCTTTGGAAACGGGAACCATGAGGCTTCGCGCTGAACATCCAGTAATTCTTCGCGATATATTTCAAGTTTCTTATTGATGACCTTGATTTCGTATTCAACCCGTTTTTCGATTTCCTGGGTAAGACGGGCAATACCTGCAGTTAAATGCCTGAAGGCCACATAGTTTTTTATTTTAGCCAATTTGTTCATTCTGGCCATGAACTTGTCAGCTTCATCGGCAAAATCATGGCCTTCCTCAAACCACTGGGCAATATCAGCTGCAAGAGTATCCATACCAGCTGAGACCTCTTTTGCATCTGCCTCAGCTACTTCCCATAGCTGGCCCATAGCCTGCAGGACCGTGAGGCGCCCCCTGTCAAGCTCAGGGTCAATTGCAATACGGTTAAAATAATTCGGATCTCGATCAATAATATCTTCAAAATACGGAAGAGCCTGTTCAGCAAATCCCATTTTAACCATACATACTGCTCTGCGATATAAAGGCTCCGTCCACTCCGGAGACAACCGCGAGGCTCTGCGAAAAGTATTACTGGCTTCACCGAATTCTCCGCTAACCTCCTGCATGCGTCCTTGCAAATAAATAAAATAGGACTGCTGCAAAGGTGAGAAGCTCAGTCTTTCGGCTTCCTGCCAATAAAAATAAGCCTGCTCTCCGTTCCCATTTTCAAGCTCGATGAATCCAATCAGGGCACGGGGCTGATAACTGCGGCTGAACCGGATCATTGCATTTTTGGTCAACAGCTCAGCATCACTTACAGAACCTCCAACCATGGAATCGAAAGCAGACCAGATAAGTTCGCCCTCTTCCGGCCCCTGTTCATTTATTCCACGCGGCCACTCTTTTCCCCTGCTTCTCCAGACCATGTACAAGGTTCTGAGCTGGGATATGGCATTTATGGAAAACAGAGCGCGGGTGATAATACCTTCATACCCACTTCCCGAAGTAAGTATTTTGGAAAATTCATCAATAATATTTTCTTTTCCCTGCATGGAAAGATCAATATTTTGAAATCCTTCATTGAACTTGTCATTATCTATTGCCGCAAGTTGCTTCCAGACCTTGGGATCAATTCCTTTCAACTTCTTACTGGGACAGTCAGCTGGCGCATGGTTTTTCATCCCGCAATAAAAACAATCATCCATCTCGCCTATGGACACCCGGCGTGAGATGGTAACATCTATGGTCCCGGCAGACTGATCCTCAACTCCCTGCTTAAGGCTTACATGACACCAGCTCTCAACTGTTTCCTGCTCACTTCCGAACCGGACCTCATTTATGGCAAAATCCCTTCCCAGAAGATAAGCATCAAGGTAACGAAGGTGGGCGCAATCCGGGGTAAGCTTATCCCAATCCAGATTGACCTTACGTAGAATTTCATCATTGAAATTCATGTTCATCTGAGGGACAAGTGCCATGACTGTAGGCCAATAATGAGTTGCCTCCTCATTATTTCTCGACTTGGTAATTAATGCCAAGAGCTCCCTCAGAAATGTCCGCAACAAGGACAGTGAGCCTATAGGCAGGATAACTTTCACATCAGAAGTTATGTATTGAATCCCAAGTTTTTGCATCAGCAGCTGAATATCTGAGAAAAAAGATCTCCAACCTTTGATGAAATCCTTATCCGACGGATTTCCCACAGGGATCATTATGAAATACCAGCTCTGCTGCGAATCGTATCCAAGACCCTGATCGGCATCCAGCGCTAACCATCCCGACCGTGAAATACCAGTTGGAGTTCTTACTTCTTCGAGATTAAGCCCGGAAATACGTTTAATAGTATCTGAGAGCTGAGGATGGACTATAACCTCGAATTCCTTGGGAAGAGCAACTTCCTGTGTAGTAAACTCGTCCGCAACTTTAAGGGACAGATCAAGGCTGTAATCAACCAGAAGCGTTGCCGGCATGATCTGCATAAAAACGGCCATGGGATTCAAGCGGGCCCAGATTTCCAAACGGGCAGCGACGCGGAATATATCGTCGCTGAAAAAGAACCAGTAAGCCTGATTCTGCCCCTCACTCATGAGCATGCCGCCGAAATCACTCAAACTTCGGACGACGGATTCCTCAAGAGTCTCTCCCCAGACAAGCCAAAGCCCAAATCCACGGTTAACCATACGAGAATGGCTGACAATGGGGAAATTTTCAAATAAGGTGGAAATCTGATACAAAACAAAAACTCCTTACTTGCGGAGGTATTATGGACATTTCAAAAAAAATTGCTGAGCTCAAACAGGACCCTGAATTCGCTGCCAATGTTGGCATGATTCTCATCCACAACGGTGTTGTGCGCGGCTGGTCCCGAGGAACTCATGACGAAGTTTCCGGTATCGAAATCAAGGCCGACCATGACAAAATCGAAGCCCTGCGCCAAGAACATGAAGACATGGAAGGCATATATAAAATTGTCGTCCATGCCAACGAAGGCACATTCAAACCCGGCGACGATGTTCTTTTCCTGATTGTTGCCGGAGATATCCGCGAAAACGTAAAAGCCTGCCTGGCCAGCCTGCTGGACAGGGTCAAAGCCGAAGCATTCAGTAAAAAAGAAATCTTCGCTTAATCCGATTACAACACGGGTCCGGGAGAATATACATGATAAGTATAGCCCGGACCCTTTTTAATTTCCAATAAATTCGGCAGGGTCAACCAATCTTCCCTGCTCCGTCATTTGCAGGAGCCGGTCAACCCGTTCGGCCTCTGCCTCCCGCCCCCTTTTACGGCATCCGCCTACATAGAAGGCAGACTTGCGTTTCAGCTCAGCAAAAACCAGTTTTTTATTTTCAGCATCCAGCTCTTTGCCCACAAGCAGTTTAGCCATTGCATACATTCTATAGAGATCCAAACACCCCACACTGCATGAAAGCTGATCAGGACGCCCGCCATGTTTAACTGTAAGGCGCTCCCGCAGAAGACCAACCGGGTATTTCAATCCGGCCCTGATCCAGAGGTCATAATCTTCACATGCAGGCATGGATTCATCAAACGGTCCTACATCATCCCAGAACTCTCTTGTAAACATCACACATGAAGGACTGATCATACACATTTCAAGAGATCGTCTGAAAAAAAATCCCTCGGGCTTTTCGTGTTTCTTGCACTGATTAACCCTTCGGCCTTTACGAATCCATATTTCATCTGTCTGACTGATTTGAAGCTCTTCCTCCACCATGAAAGAAATCTGCTTCTCCAGCTTGTCTTCTACCCATTCATCATCTGAATCAAGTAAAGCAATAAATTCACCCGATGAACTTGAAACGGCCTGATTACGAGCGGCTGAAACGCCCCCGTTCCTCCGGGTCAGGACCTTTAAACGGCAGTCATCTATTTCCTGCAATCGCATCAGGGTCTCATCAGTTGAGCCATCATCAATCACAATGCACTCAAAATCAGCAAAAGTTTGAGCAAGTACAGAGTTTACGGCCTTGACCACAAGCTCTGCGCGATTATATGTTGGAATTATGACTGAAACTTTCGGACTTTTTCTATCAATACTTTTAGTCATGCATATTTTTCCAGAAACAATTGTTATAATAAAAAAGCTACCAACTATGTGATACTAAAACAGCAGGACGTTCATCAAGAATGGTTCTTATTTTTTGTTTCGGCAGTTTATCAACCTTTTTTCTTGACTCTTTAGTAAACGGATTGTCATTTACCTTCATGCGAATTTTTCAAGTTATCAATGTCCGCTGGTTCAACGCGACTTCCTGGTATGCCCTTTACCTCAGTAAACTGTTGCAGGATGCCGGACATGACGTTCTGGTCATTACTGTTCCTGACACTGAGACCGAGGAGAAAGCTCTTGAAATGGGGCTTAACGTAGAAACTATCGAGCTTAATTCCACACAGCCGGTCAAGCTTTTCAATGCCTGCTCCAGAGTCTTGTCTCTGGTTAGAGAGCATAAGCCACATATCGTGAACTGCCATCGCGGGGAAGCTTTTTTCTGGTGGGGGATTCTACGCAAAATGCGCCTGGGTTACAAACTCATCAGAACCAGAGGTGACCAGAGACTGCCACGCAGTGACTTTTTCAACCGCCACCTGCACTCAACAATTGCCGATGGTGTTGTTGTCACCAACAAGCGCATGGCCGAACATTTCCTGAATAAAATGGAACTTGCTGAAGACCGGCTCTGGTTAATACATGGCGGTGTTGATACTAATTATTTCAAATTCGATCCCGAAGGCCGAAAAAAAGTCAGAGAACAATTCGGCTTTGCAGATGATGAATTTGTCATAGGTATGCTGGGACGTTTTGACCGTGTTAAGGGTCAGAAAGAATTAATTGAAGCGCTGGCTAAAACAAGGATGAACATAGGGAATAAAAAAATAAAATTATTCCTGATAGGTTTCCCTACTGCCACGAGCAGGCATGAGGTGGACACATGGCTTGAGAATAACAACCTCAGCGATATCACCGCGATCAGCGGTAAATGCGCCGATGTAAACGCCTGCATTTCAGCCATGGACTTGGGTGTGATCGCTTCATTATGGTCCGAGACAATTGCCCGGGCTGCTCTTGAAATAATGGCCTGCCAGAGACCGCTTATCTCGACGAATGTAGGAGTCATGCCCGACCTGCTGCCAAAGGAAGCTCTTTTTCCCCCGGAAGATGTAAACTCCCTTTCACTTAAACTGACCGAAGCAATCAACAGACCTGAATTCAGGGAAATGCTTCTTGAGGAACATGCCAGGACCATGTCCCAGCTTTCAGGAGAAGACTTTCTGAAAAGAACCATGACCCTTTATCAGGGAGTTCTGGAATAGAATCAGAGGGGCCGGATTTGTGCAGGAACCCCCACAGCCAGATGATTATCCGGAACATCCTGCAGCACAACGGCGTTAGCACCTATTCTGCAATTACGCCCTATTGTAACCGGCCCTAAAATTTTGGCTCCGCTACCCACCAGAGTCCCATCACCGATGATCGGGACCTGGTGCCTGCCGGAGCGCCCGCCAATTGTTACACAACTGCCAATACCGACGTTATCTCCGATAACTGAACGATGATGGATAACCACCCCAAGCCCGCCATAGCCAAGATCTACTCCCCTGCCAATGACTGCCCCCAGTCCGATCTGACAACTGAATAAAACACGCACAAATAGCTTGTTGACGACTTGAGGAAGCAAAGGAATCCGTTTCTGATACATCCAGAAAGCCAGACGATAAAAGAATAGAACCAGCTTGCTCATAATGTCTCCGAACTCAAATATAATGATTAGGAACTGGGCCCGAAAACAGAGCGGATACGTTCAAGGTTATCCGCAACCTCGTAAATTGTACGGGCATATACTTTTGAATGGTTATAGCGATAGATGACTTTAAGTTTTTTCTCTTTGCTGAGTGAATTCTTCCAGCCATGCTTTTTCAAAAAATTAGCCATACTGGCAAGAGCATCCTCCCGTCCGAAAAGATCAATGCGACCGTCGCCGTCTCCATCCACACCATAACTGATAGCAGTAGTAGGCATGAACTGACATATCCCGAAGGCACCGTATGGAGAACCGGGAATTTCAGTCGGATCCACAGAGTTATCAGAAGAAAATTTCAACAGTGCATGAAGTTCCCGGTAAGCCCAGTCAGCTTTTTTTTGAGTCCGCTTCTCAAGCCAGTCCATATCCTTTTGCTCGAGCTTCTCGTAACCCAGCTTATCAAAAAAAAGGTTGGGATCAGAGCTGGCTGCCATGTTTGCGAGATTGCTGAACGCGGGATTATTGCCTAGGGTATATCCCAGCTTTGTTTCAACCAGCAGCAGTGCCACGATTACAGACGGTGCAACACCGTACTTGCGGTCAATCTCAACAAGATAGTCGTAATGTTCGCGAAGATAGGAATACCCGCCCGCCAGCATAACTGCTCCGACATACCTTTCGTCGAAAGTCATTTCCCTTTTTTTCTTTTTGGCAGGAGGCTCAAAACGCAACTTGAGCAAAGCCCGCATTTTGCGGGCCATTATTTCAGAATCGTACTTAACAGAACTTACTGCAAATACAGTATCCACGTATTCGCGTTTAAAACCATCGGTTACGAGGCGGTCTTTAAGGTGGTTCCAACCTTTATGCCCGTCAGCACCAGCGACAAAAGAGAAGCCCACCAGCAGCAAGATGGTTAATACGGATATTTTTCTGTACATTTACTGGCTCTATCTTAAAACCTGTTCATAGGCACATTGGCCATCTCATCTTCAAAATCATCATCAATAAACTTCGAATAATCAGACACTTCATATCTTTTGCCGCAGGCCCCGCAGCTCAAAGAAACCGAGCGTCAGCCCCGATTGACATAAAGATCCCCACCACATGCCTTGCAGGTGCTATCACTACCGGTAGCCTTTTCAGCATGCTTATTTTTATTAAATAGAGTTCTTCCCTGAAACATTATCTCCTCCGGTCAGAATAATAAGATGTATTCCGACTTACTGTCCACCACAAAAAAACAGCCGGATTTCATATATGAAATCCGGCTGTAAAATAAACTTGTGATTTAACTAGTTAGTTTTAAGTGAAGGGTTTTTCTGCCCCATCGCAACATAGAGTTTTGCAAGGGCAACCTGATAATCAGACAAAGCCTGAATAAGCTGTGCTTCACTGTCACTCAGACGAGACTGAGCATTAAGAACTTCGTTGTTAGTGCTGACCTGTGCCTGATAACGGGCCATGGCCATTCTGTAGCCTTCACGACCGGCTTCAACAGACTTTCGTCCAACACCGATACGGTCTGCAGCAGCCCTAAGGCTGAGCAACTGGTCTTTGATCTCGTAAGAAGCCTCAAGCTTGGTGTTATCAAACTCAGCCTTGATCTTTCCCACGTTGTCTTCAGCTCTTTTGACATCATAATATGTCTGGCCCCAGCTGAAGAATTCCCAGCTTGCACTTGCACCGACACTCCAGGAGTCCGGCTCATTCTGGTAGTTGTATTTATTCTTGCTTACAGAAGGATCACCACCGGAACGGCTGTAGTCAAAATCAGCACTTACATCGGGGTAGTAGTCACTTTCAGAAATAGTCACATCTTCTTCGGCAATCTCTACAGATTTTTTGGCAATTTCAAGATCAGGACGATACTTGTCTGCCAGATCGATGCACTGCTCAAGAGACATGGAGAAAGGCAGGTAAGTCAGTTCACCAGTGTAATTGACTTTTTCCTCAATCGGCAGATTAAGCAGGGTGTTCAACCGTGCTGCTCTTGAATCCACATCGTTTTTGGCAATCAGGAGATTCTGCTCAGCTGTTGCGAGCTCAACCTCAGCCTGAAGAACGTCAACACGAGGACGAAGGCCTACCTGATAGAAAGCTTCAATAACCTGAAGCTGAGATTTAAGACGGGCAACAGAGTCTTCTTTACTTTTTACATCCATTCTGCCCTGCAGAAGAGTAAGGAAAGAAGTCTGGATCTGGCTGATCAGCGACAGCTCTGCGTTTCTGAGACTTGCTTCAGAAGACTGTCTCTGCAGTTTGGTTCTCTGGTATTTTGAGAGAAGTTCAAAACCCCTGAAAATAGGCTGATTGATATTAAAGCTGAACGCCCATTTATCCTGATAGTCAGAAGGAACTCCGCTTGATCTGGGCTGATCTCCATTATGAGTATAGCCGTAGGTGGCTGTAAAAGGCCCACCGAACTGACCTCGCTGTGACTTGACTGCACTTTCAGCAGCAAACAGATCCTTGCGGGCAGCCACAATAGTCGGGTTCTGTTTCAGTCCCAGGTTTACACATTCTTCAAGGGTCAAAGACATATTTGCCTTTTCCTCATCGGTGGTAACAGCCTGAGGAACCTGTGCCGTGGCTTCTTCCATCGACACGGGGGCTGATGCCTTGCCATCTCCTTCGGGAGCATCCTGCTGCGCATTGGCAAACGAAACAGATGCCAGCATCAGAGTCAGAACAAACAGAAGGGAAATACTGCGTTTCATTCTACACATCCTAAAACAGTGTGAGTTATTATATTCAAACAAATAAACAAAATTACAACCTCTATAGATGTTCCGTGCAAACTAATCAAGCATCAATTTTGTTTAAAACACTTACTTAAAGGTTTCAGCAGCACTTTAATCAGATATTTAAAGCAGCACAGTCAGCTTTATCACCCTGTAATTTGTCCACTGTATGCCTAAGTGCAGGCATAACTGCCTCAAGACTTTCCCGAACTGCTTTCGGGCTACCGGGAAAATTGATTACAACGCTTTCTCCAAGCGTTCCCGCAACAGCTCTTGAAATCATTGCATGAGGAGTTTTTGCAAGTCCGGTTGCTGTTATTGCCCTTTCAAAACCGGGAAGCCGCTTATCAATAATACCAAGAGTAGCTTCAGGTGAAACATCACGGGGGCCGACTCCTGTCCCGCCGGTTGTGAGAATCAGATCAAAGCCGCTGACATGAGCCAGATGTATCATCAAAGACTTCAAATCATCGGCTTCATCAGGAATTAGGTAGCCCTGTACAATGGAAACTGGAAGTGCATTTTTAATCATTTCACCAATCAGCGGGCCAGCTTCATCTTTTCTTTCGCCAGCCGCGCCTTTGTCACTTAAAGTGATGTAGGCAAGGGAATACCCTTCCTTTCTCACCCTCAACTCCGTATCACCGGACGGCAAAAGCCCCGCTACTTCTGCTGTCAGCAATTTAGCACCGGGCAGATTGTCAGCCCAGAATCCGGACACAATTTTAAGCAGCGGAGTCTCTGCGTTCAGGAGTTCATAACCGGCTCTGAGTTTCCTGAGATCCCCCTGCACCGGGGCGCAGACCGTCCCCGCGGGCAGGGAGTTAGCTTCACCAAGCACAATCCTGCTGCCGACCCTTACATCCTCAACATTAGAAAAATCACATTTAATCATTTCCAGCTCCTTTTAATTCAATCAGGACAAAAGCACTGCTAATATACCGGTGATGAAAATTCCGTCAAAAGTTCCAGCCCCGCCTATGGATACAACTGGGGCATCCAGTACCTTTCTGGTAGCAGGAGTAGCAAGATGCAACAAATCCGCGCCAATAAGAGTTCCAAGACTACCAGCCACATAAGCAGCGATAGGCGCCATTTCTCCAGGCACAAAAAGAATAGCGGCAAAAGCAGTTATGAGCGGTGGAATCAGCACTGGAATACCTATCCCAACCCCGGGAACAGGGCGGGCAAGTCCGTATGCGGCCGCACTTACAACAGCAACACAAAGTAAAATCGAGAAATCAAATCCATTCCGGGCCAATAATGAAAGAGATAACAGGACAGGTATCACACACCCGCCTAGATTTACAGCTACAACCTGATTGGTAAGTGATTTGCTTTCTGCTGCCTGAAATGCCCCGGAATGGGGATTAAACAGACGCACCCTTCTGAAACTTACATCAGGCACAAGTCTTTCTGACCGGAATACAGGAATATTGAGTCCACTGCCCAGAAGAGTTGCAATAAGCAGCAGAAAACCCTGCCCCGGAGTAAGCCCCAATTTGGAAAAGGCTACTGTTACAAGGCCAACCTGTACAAATATAAACAAAAAGACTATGAGGACAAAAAATATTACGCCCAAAAACAATACTGTGGGCAAAGAGAACATCGGGCCACGCATAGTTACTGCACTCCTTGGTTTATATTCCTTAATGGAAAAAGCCATTTAATTATAATAAAGCAGACACTTCAAGATTTTATTGATAAATTGACCGGAGCAAAGTCCGGCACAATCACATATTTTTAAGGAGATCAAAATGAAAGGCATCATTCTGGCGGGCGGCTCCGGCACCAGATTATACCCGCTGACAAGGGTCGTCAGCAAGCAACTGCTTCCCGTATACGATAAGCCGATGATCTACTACCCCCTATCAACACTGATGATGGCGGGAATTAGAGACATTCTTATAATTTCAACTCCTGAAGACCTGCCCCGCTTCAAAGACCTTCTTGGAACAGGTTCAAATCTGGGAATAAATATCTCATATAAGATACAGCCCAAACCGGAAGGACTTGCCCAGGCATTCATTATCGGGGAAGACTTTATCGGAGATGACTGTGTCAGTCTCATCCTCGGAGACAACATATATTACGGGCATGACCTCCCCCAATTGTTAAGAAGGGCTGCTTCACTAAAAGAAGGAGGAACCGTTTTCGCATATGGAGTCAAAGACCCCAGACGATATGGTGTAGTGGAGTTTGATAAAAACCGCTCGGTTTTAAGCATCGAAGAAAAGCCGGAAAAACCAAAATCCAAGTTCGCTGTAACCGGCCTTTATTTTTACGACAACTCGGTCATTGAGATAGCAAAAAGCATCAAGCCCTCTGCCCGCGGAGAACTTGAAATCACCGATGTCAACAATGAATACCTGAAACTCGGCAAGCTGAATGTCGAGTTACTGGGACGTGGGTATGCATGGCTTGATATGGGAACCCATGAATCCCTCCTGAGAGCCTCAGCGTATGTTGAAGCTATCCAGCAGCGTCAGGGTTTTCTGCTTGCATGCCTGGAAGAAATTGCATTCCGTATGGGATATATTACTGCCGAAGAGCTGAAGGATCAGGCCAAAGACATGCTTAAAAATGACTATGGAAAATATCTGATGGACATCTACAACGAAGCACAGGCGGAATAAACAATGCGTAAAACAGCCATCATACTGCTGCTTGCCCTGATTATGGCAGTTCCTGCCGGAGCCTATTGCGCCGAATCAGAACTGAGTGCTTCTTTCGGCAGGCTTTCCGGAACTGAAAACGCACTTAGAACCCTTTCAAGGCAAATTGACGAAGCTGTGGGAGCTGAAACCAAACCGGAACGCCTGTACGCCATGCAGGATATGGCTGGCCTCTGTAATTCCAGCCGGATGCAGGTTCACAGTTTGAGCTCCCTTTTTTCCATGGTAAATCTGGTTAAAAGAGAGAATGTGCAGGACAAGCAGACTTCCCTGCTCAAGAAAAAATGCGGATATGCATTTAACGACTTCAGCCGCCGAAGAGCATTTGTTCTGGATATCCTCCAAAAAGCAAAGGACAGCAGGCTTAGGGATCTCGCTAAAATTTTTGATGCGCAGTTAGCGATTGCCATTAAGGAATTGTCTAAAATTAATTCACAAATGAAGTAAAGAAATTCAAAACAAAAAAAGCGGCGCAATTTGCGCCGCTTTTTTTGAAAAAGGTCCGAAAACCTTAATCCTGAAATTTTCTAATGATGGCCTTCATTCTTGCCCTGTTCGATTCTGTAGAATGCCATGTACAGAATCCATGCAAGGTAAACAAAAATGAGAGAAACGCCAACAAAGCCAGCAGTGGTGCTGTGTCCCATATTAGAGATGAGTTCGCCGATCATACCCTGATACCTCCAAGTATTTAACCCGATTTATTACCAAAATGTTTGATATTCATCTCCATTATTTGCTAAAATGTCAAGCTCTAGTTTCAGTATAAATATTGACAACGATCTCTATAAGGATATGATTAATTTATACATAATTTTTTCACAAATAATCTTACCGGATTAATTACCTTCAAACCAATCGCTCGCATTTCAGCAGGTAAAATATGAGTGAACAGAATAGCGGTTCCAGTCTGATCAGCAAACTGAGAAAAAAGCTCGACAGAATGCTCGGCCGAAAAGACAAAGAGCATCTGGACATTTCTTACAAGCCGAAACAGGATACTCCGACCGCCAGAAAATCATATCGTATTGATGTGGACAATATGCATCTGATTTGCAGAACTCCGCGCATCAAATGCCGCATTTCAGACATCAGCGCTACAGGGATAGGTTTCATTAGCTCCAAAAAATTCCCTGTGGGGGAAACTGTTGAAACTGTCATATTCTGGTCCGGAAAACCGGTTCTCAAGGGTCTCAAAATGAAGATTATGCGGCAGCAGGATAAGATTATCGGCTGCGAATTTCAAAACCTTGAGCGAGGTCAGGATAAAATTATAAGCAAGATAGTACTAGCCGCTCAAAAAAGACTTATAGAAAAGAAACACAGCGGCAAAACCCCTGACACCGTAAGCAAGGAAGTCAGAAATGAAGCAGAAAGAACCATGAAACGCGGAACTCCGAAAAAGACCTCCGATAAAATAAAGCTTTAATACTTCATAATGAAAGGACGACCTGATGAAAATTGTAATTCTTGACGGATATACTGTGAACCCCGGTGACAACCCATGGACTGCACTTGAACAGCTTGGAGAACTTACGGTTTACGAGCGGACAGGACAGAATCAGGTCATTGAACGGGCAAAAGAAGCACAAATATTACTGACAAATAAAACCCTGCTTACCGAAGATATCATTTCCAAGCTCCCTGCTCTCCAATTTATTGGAGTACTGGCGACCGGATACAATGTTGTTGACCTTGAAGCTGCTGCAAAACGTAATATTCCGGTATGCAATGTTCCGGGTTATTCCCCTCCATCAGTGGCCCAGCATGTTTTCGCCCTACTGCTTGAATTTACTAACAGAGTCAGCATGCATGACAGGGCTGTTAAAGACGGAGAATGGGCTCTTCAGGATGATTTCTGTTTCTGGAAAGCACCCCTGCTGGAACTTAAAGATAAAAAGATGGGCATTGTAGGTTTCGGTGGAATCGGCCAGATGGTGGGAAACATTGCTCACGGTTTTGGAATGGAGGTAATTGCCTATGCGCCACGCCCAAAATCAGCGCCACACTACACTCCTTTCAAATTTTCAGGACTCGAAGAGCTGTTCAGCGAAGCAGATGTCATTTCACTGCATTGCCCCCTTACTGACGAAAATGAAAGGTTTATTAACAGTTCACTCTTAAGCACAATGAAAAAGTCAGCCTTCCTGATCAACACGTCGCGAGGACCACTGATTCATGAGGCGGACCTAGCCGAAGCCTTAAGAAATGGAACAATTGCCGGAGCAGCTCTTGATGTGGTGGAGACAGAGCCCATGATGCCGGGCAGTCCTTTGGCTGGAACTCCAAACCTTATCATCACTCCCCATATTGCATGGGCCACCCTTGAGGCGCGCGCACGCCTTTCCAGTATAACTACAGAGAATGTAAGATCTTTTATTAATGGAAAAGCTGTAAATGTAGTAAATGGGATTTAGTACGGCAGACAGGAACACATTTCAGTTTTACAATGCGAAACAGTTTAGCTTAGTGCAAACTTGTGGACAATATCAATCAAATCATTCTTCTTTACCGGCTTGGTTAAGAAGTAATCACAACCTACATCATAAGCTCTAGCTTCGTTTTCAGGAAGAGCGTGTGCGGTTACAGCAATGATGGGTGTCTTTTCCAGATTCCTGCTTTTTTCATAACTTCTAATCCGCCCTGTGGCTTCATATCCGTCTGTATATGGCATTTCTATATCCATGAGAACCACATCATAACTGTTCTGCATGAACTTTTCTACCGCCACTTCACCATTTTCAGCAACATCAATGGTATAGGGGAACTTTTTCAAGTACAACTGCACCAACAACACGTTGTTTTCGCAGTCTTCGGCCAAAAGTATATTCAATGGTTTCACAGCTCCGTTATTCTTTTCCAATTCGGAAGCATTTTTTCCTGCACCAGAATTCATTTAGTACCTATTGGTGTCAAAAAGCAGACGTAAAAATGTCGCTCCTCTCAAGACCCCGCGAAGTTGATATAACATCGGTTTGGCATTGGCAATTAATTTATTCGAATAATCAACCCCAAAGCAGGGACAAGTAAAACCAGAGTAACACTACATACAAAAATACACTTTATCCAAAAGACCTTACACGCTCAGCAAAATTTTCCAAATCATTATTTTCACCTTCCATGTAGTCCTCAGGATAAAGCAAAGCCGACATAAAAAACACACTTCCTATCTCAATGGCAGTTGCTGCAGAACTCGAAAATCGCTCTATACGACCGACTACCGCCGCTTCATCACGACTGTCTATCCCGGTCATATATCCGGAAGCGTTATCAGCAAGATCTGCCAGCCTCAACGCCTTGACTCTCATAAGCTCCCGATAAGCCGTCTCATCATTTTCATCGTGCAGAGCCTTGTAAGCCTGTCTTTCAATAGCCCGAACTTCACGGGCCTCACTTTCCAGCCAGTCAGCCAGAACATGATAAGGATTTTGATTCATAACGACTCCCTTGCTGTGGAATTTTCCCATAAATTAAACTCAGGAAATTCCAAAAGCAAGGAAATCAGGTCGAAACTATGTTAACATATCTGAAGGGCATAATCAAAGCGAGCCGCACATTTGTCTGTAATTTCCGCATTCCCTTTTGTTGATGAACGGGCAGGGCCCTTTCATGAACCACTTTTTGCGCGGGCACCAGAATCTATCCTTGAAAGGCTCATTACAACCTTCAGGAGTCAACCTTTTTCTACGCTGGTTTCCGATAATAAAATAATCACCATCTGTTCTGACATTTAATACGGTCATGACGACCTCCACCAGCTTGCTCAGCTCTGACGGACTGAATCCTCCTTGGGAGTTACCTGATTTACAATCTTCTACAACTGAAATATATTATGCACCTAGTATGCCATAATCAGTTTAACTGAAATTGTTTCTCTTTACATCTTCAAAGAATGAACTTATTCATTTACGTTTGTGTTTAACACATCAGACCAATTTATCCGGCCCTAGGCATATATTTCAGGCCGGTTCAAGGAGCATGTTTTGCCAATACTTTCAGCCAGCACAGGAATTACCAGATACAGGGTCCTGGACGAAGTCAGCGATGACCTCATCCGGGAAATACCTGAAAGACTTACCAAATTTGCTTTTATGGATATCGACCATACCGCTGAAGAACGTTCCTTCGGATGGGTGAACATGGATGACATGCTTGACGACAAATGGACTATTTCCCCTCCGGAAAAAGCCCAATACTTCACTTTTTCACTTCGTCTGGACACCCGTCGAATCCAGCCGGCTGTATTAAAAAAGCATTACCAGATAGCACTTAACCATGAGATGGCCGAAGCTAAAAAAGAAGGAAAAAATTTCGTCTCCCGTGATAGAAAAAGGGAAATCAAGGAACAGGTATCCCTTAAGCTCAGAGCCCGCTCCCTGCCTATTCCTGCAGTTTTCGACGTAGTCTGGAATGTTCCGGAAAACCGGATTTATCTTGCAGCCACCAACACAAAAGTCATGGATCTGTTCACCGACCATTTTTCTGACACTTTTGAGCTGACTCTTGAGCCGCTCACTCCCTTTTTCCTGGCTATGGAAATGCTTGGCGAAGAGGCCGTACAAAAACTTGAATCCCTCGATCCCACCTACTTCGTGGGCTAGAATCATACAGGAGCACACATGGACCTCTTAATGCTTGCCGAAAGGGAAAACACACTACTCGGTCAGGATTTTCTGACCTGGCTCTGGTATAAAAGCGAAATAAATGACGGCATGTTCGAGCTGGAAAACGGAGATCGCTTCATGCTTTACATGGAGCAGCGCATGTCCGTTCAGGGCGGCGACGGCGAAAACATTGACACAGCTACTGTCAACTCCGCCAGTGGAGATATGACAGAAGTTCTCTATGGACTTCGCACCGGGAAAAAAGTCACCCGAGCACAGCTCAAAATGGAAATTGATGAAAACCTCTGGCAGGTTCAGGTTAAAGCTGAAGACTTCACCATGGGCGGCCTTAAAACCCCCAAAGTTGATATGAAGGACGAAGAGGGTGATGATCCTGATGCCAAATTTCTAGAGAAAATTTTTCTTATAGAAAAATGTCTTGCCATGTTTGATCATGTCTTCAGGGAGTTCATCTCCATAAGAATTTCTGATCAGTGGCAGGACGAAGTTGCAAAATTCCGTCACTGGCTCAAAGAAGGCGAAAAATAAAATGCCCAAGATAACACTGGCTGCATTCGGCGACAGCCTGACAGAAGGCTATGGTCTGCCTGCATACAGTTCCTTTCCGGCCCAGCTGGAAAGGAAAATGCTGGAAGAAGGTCATCATGTTGAGGTTATAAACTTCGGTCTTTCCGGAGATACTTCAGCAGACGGATTGCTGCGCCTTGCCGATGTTATCGAAAGCGGACCGGACGCTGTATACATAGAGTTCGGTGCCAATGACTGTTTTCAGCTGATGGACCCGGATCAACTGAAAATAAATCTGTCACGTATGGTTGAAGCCTTTCAGGAAGCAGCTATTCCTGTAATTATACTGGGCTTTAAACCAATGAACTTCACTCCACAGTCTTATGCTATGGAATTCAGATCTGTTTTTCCTTCTGTAGCCGAAAAATTCGGCATTCCACTTTACCCTGACATTACTGCAGGAATCGGTGAAAACCCGGAATTCTATCAACCTGACGGAGTTCATCCCAACAATGAAGGGGTGCAGGTAATGGTTGAACATATATTTCCTGCATTCAAAAGCTTTCTTGATTCACTTGACAGATAGAACATAATCAGACTTCGCACTGCCAGGATAGATTAAATCCGGCAGTACTGAGCAGCCTTACATAAAATACCCGCTGTATCTTATTAAAGATATTGCGGGTATTGTTTTTTTCTTTTCTCAAAGTTATCTTTTCAGGCAAAGAACGGAGAAACAATGGAAGAGAACAAGATGGAACAACCCCGGATTCAGGACGGGGAAGAAAAGAAAGCCCCCGAATACAAACACCCTTCTGTGGCACTTATAATCGGGTCCGAAGGTATTAAATCATTTTCGGCACTTCCTTTTATCGAATATTTACAAGAGGAAGGGATTCAGCTGGATCTGGTTATCGGTGTAAGTGGAGGGGCGTTGCTGGCAGGTTTTCTCGGTGCAGGATACAATCTGCGACAGATTCAGGATGTTTTCTCAAAAACAGTTGATCCCCGTTTTTTTACAGATGTGGACTACAACTCTGTTCTTGAAATAGCCAGCACCGGCATGGGCAGATTTACTGCCGAATCAGGAATACTGAAAACCGACAGTCTTCGGCGCACCTATGATACTTTATTCAAAGACACCGATATCTCCGATCTAAGCCCAAAAACATTGATCACTACAACCGACCTGGAGACAGGCAAACCGGTCATACTGGACAAGGGCAACCTATCTCAGGCCATTTATGCCAGCAGTGCCATTTACCCGCTTATGCCTCCGGGAAGCGTCGACGGCCGCAAACTCATAGATGGAGCATTCTCATCCCCTGTACCGATTATGGAATGCGTTAAAAGGCAGATAGATATCATCATAGCCATCTATTTCGACGACGCCTGCAACCCTGAACCGGAAAGCTTTATGGAAAGTTATTTCAATACCTCGAGAATTTTCAAGCGGTCCATACTTACAAGCCAGCTTCCCCTTTCCATAGACATGCATCATCATGAAATAATACCGGTCTACATCAAGCATCCCCGCCCCATAGAGCTCTGGGAAATAAACAAACTCAGCGAAATTGTTCATGCAGGAAAAGTAGCATTTACTAATAAAAAAAGAGATTTTCAGGAAGCGATAATCGAGTTTCGTCAAAAAGCAGAAATAAAGGAAGAAAAACACCGCAGGCTTGAAGAAGAACATAGAGCCCAGAAAGCAATTGAAGAAGCTAAAAGAAAAGAACAGGAAGAGGCTCTTATCAGGTTCAAAAACGGCAACGCTTCCGCAGAGACGAGACCGGAAACTCCGGATCCCAAAAGAAAATTCAAAATCATCAAAAGCAAACGATCTGACAGAAAAGGTAAGGGAGTATGAAAAAATTATTCGTTGCCATAATCAGTTCATTGCTGCTCTGCTCATTTGCCCGTGCAGACAGCTTCGTACTTGGGACAATTTTCGAGCTCTCCGGGGCTGATCAGGCTACAGCACAGGAAGCGATGAATGGAGCGCTGCTTGCGGTAAAAAAGATCAACCAATCCAGACAGGAGAACCTGCTTAAACTGGAAATGCAATCAACTTCCGGTACTCCGGAAAACATAATCAGCACCATAGAAACTCTTAAAAAGAAACCGAAAATTTCTGCGATTACAGGGATTATTACTGATGATGCAGCGCTAACAGCAGCACCTGCGCTTCAGGCAAATAATCTCCCTTTCCTATGCACCGGGGCTCAGGTGGACGGCCTTGCCCAATCAGTTGGAGATAATATTTTCACACTTGCAATTCCTGATATCAGGATAGGTCAACTGCTGGCAGAATTCTCAACCAATACGATCCAGACAGATCATATCGCTGTGATCAGATCTGATCTGAATGATTCCTGCGCGCGTCAGGCGGACAGCTACATTCGCCGATTCAAGCAAAATGGCGGGCAGATAATGGCTGAAATGAATGTTGACGCCCCTGATGCGGACCTCAGCTTCATTGTTGAAAAAATAAAAAGTCTTGCCCCTGCACCACAAACAAACAGAACTGCAGCCGAGGAAGGAGTTGAGGTTTCGAGTTTCGGCGACAGTGGTTCATCTATCATTACAGAGAAAAGACCTGAAACACCGGAACAGCCGCAGCTTGAAACCATCGTTATCTTTGCTCCGCCGGAAATAGCAACTAAAGCAATGAACCTGCTTCAATCAAATGGACTGATATACAGGATAATCGGCGGTACCGGCTTTGACAGAGTTCCAATGCACAAAACCGTATCCAAGTGGCCTGCTACAGTTTTCTATGCAGCACAGGCCAGCCTTACACGGGAAGACATGCTTGTGCAGGACTTCATCAAAGACTACTCTGATTTTTTCGGCTCAGCGCCGCGCAGTGGATACTCGGCACTTGGTTTTGACGCAGTAATGCTCCTATCCGACACCGTTGATAAAAACGGAGCATCGGCCGATGCCATAAGGCTGGGACTGTCTTCAATTGAAAATTTCACAGGGGTCAGCGGCAGGATATCATTTCAGAACCGTGCAGCTCATAAACGACTCTACATAGAACAGGTACAGTCAGGTACTGCCTCACTTGTGGCAGAGATGGACTGACCATCATCTCCTTTAACCATTTTTAAAAATGAAAGTGATGGTTGTCCCCTCGTCAGAAGTTTCCATCTCAATGGCACCAAGCTGGGCTTCCATAAGCATTCTTGCACTGTAGCTTCCAAGTCCAAGCCCGTTATTCTTGCCCGCAGTTGTATACTTCTCAAAAAACACATCTCTTAGTTCAACCGGAACAACACCCTTGTTATAGATCCGGACCCTGGGAAAATCCGTCTTATCAATGGATACAATTATCAATCCGCCGACAGGAGAAGCTTCACATGCATTTTTAAGCATATTCGAAAACATACTGTGGCAGAAATCACTGCGTCCCTTAACCAGAAACGAGTCCTGTTCCGTCATTTTCCTGTCTTCCAACAATGGAGCAATACTAAGATTCTTAGCCGCAATAAAAGAACCAAGTTCCTTTATCATTTTCATTAGCATTTTAGCTATATCCACCGGGCTGGGGACATAATTGAAAGATCCAGTCTCAATCTTATAAAGGTTTAGGGAAGTATTTATCTGGGTGAGCATTCTCCTGCCCGCCTCTTTAATCAGACCAAGATTCTCTTTCTGATCATCAGTAAGATTTCCTTCAGCCTCGATGAGATCAGGAAGATTAATGATTCCGTTAAGTGGCGCCTTGAGATCATGACGCATTATGCGGTCCACATCTTCCCGCAATTTTTCAAGATCCTTGCGGGACGAAATATCATCCACGGTCCAGATAATACCGGCTTCAAGATCGGGAGGCGATACAGCCTTACCAGTTATATACCCCCAGACCATTCCGCTGTTTTTATTTCTCAGTTCTATCTCTCTTTGAACAATCTTTCCGGAGATCAGATTATCTTTTACATCAGACCAAAATTCTTGAAACTTCTTATCACTCAGATACAAAAACTGTGAAGACTTTCCCAGAAGGTCATCCTGACTGTATCCGACAATATCACAAAAACGATTATTAACCCGGTGGAATGATCTACCGGATTTCATGTAAGCGATTCCGATGGAACTGTTCTCAAATAAAGCTTCAAACTCTTGTAATGAAACCCTGAGAATTTCATCCTGCTTCCGCTTTTGGGTTATATCTTCCTTTATGCCTATATAGTGGGTTGTTGTCCCCCTATGATTTACAACAGGTGCTATTGTAGCACTCTCCCAAAAGATTCCACCATTTTTTTTCTTATTGCACATCTCTCCTTTCCAGATTTTACCGGAGAGCAACACCGACCACATTTCCAAGTAAAATTCTTTAGTATGTATACCTGACTGCAATATTCTTGGATTTTTTCCAAGAATATCACTGGAACTATAACCCGTTAGTTCTGTGAAATATGGATTTATGTACTGAACACTCCCGGAATCATCAGTAATTACGATTGAAGCAGGACAATGCTCAATTGCGCGCCATAATCTTCCTAGCTCATCACTACGCTCTCTAATCTCGGTAATATCATGAATTGTTCCCAGTTCTCTTACTACTTTCCCATTCTTTTCAATCAGTCTGCGTTTAACCCTCAGGAAACATTTAACGCCGTCCTTACGGACTATTCCAAGGTTAATTGCATTTATGGAACTTCCGGGCGGTACCGCCTTTATTGTCTCCTGGCGATCATCAGGCACAACATGCTTTAAAAACCTGAGCCATGAAGGTTTAACCTCTCCGGGTTCGTAGCCGAAAATTCTGAAAGTTTGATCTGACCAGATCAGTCTATTAGTAATGTAGTCGTATTCCCAACTACCGAGGTTTGCAATTTTCTCAGCTTCCCTAAGCCTGTGCTCATTCTCATGAAGACTTTCTACAACAAGATCCTGTTCAGCCTTTACCCTGAATAACGCAGCAGAGACAAAACCATAAACGAGCAGGATAAATATATAGGAAGTAGCCCCTATCAAATAAGGAAAAGTTGATGCGTTCCATATCCCGGACATGGATACATACGAAACAAGTTTCCAATCTCGATTTGAAAAAACGAAGTTTCCTTCAGCAGCCTTTTGGGCGGTGACGGGCATACGGATTGATTCAAAGGTAAACAAGCCGTTACTGCTGATAAATTGACCTGATTCATTAGTAATAATTTTTCCCCAGTCTCCCGGGTATCTTTGATCAAAATAACATTGATCCTGTTTTGGAAACATGAAGGACCAGTTGCAGCCACCGGGACCACCCAAAAACCATTGACCATCAGAATTCAGCAGCATTATCTTCTCATAGGCTTCCCCTGCCACCGAACTTATCTTTTTAAGAATTTCCTGCCCGAAATAAATAACTACTAAAAAACCATTATTTCTTCCGTCCACACCGTTGATAGGAACGGCAGCCCTGATTACAGGCTTGAAAGGTTCTTTGACCCGGCCCTGCTCAATATTCAAGTCCATCCCTGAAATATATATCTGCGATGAAGGAGTGCTTAGAGCTTGCTGAAAATATTCACACCCGCTTTTATCCTGAAGCTCTGACCCTTGAACAACATAGGAGCCTTTATCGCTGTGGTTAACCCGCAAAATTTCATTACCGCTCAGGTCCAGAATTTTAACCTGATCAAATTTATGTGATGAATCCAAAAAGCGGGTGAACTCTTTGCTAAGAGATTCAATGCTGAACTTCGAATCTTTATCCCTCAAACTGTTAAGGGCTTCGTGTCCACTCAAAAACTTCAGGCTTAAAACAAGTGTATCCAACTCCATGGACACAGCCATTGTTGTTATTTTGGCAATTGACCGCTCATGAATTTTCAAATGATCAACTTGTCTGGTAGATTCCTGATGGGCAATAAAGAAAATAACTGCTCCCAGAATAAGGGCAGCAGGCAGGAATGACGACAAGATCCATTTCCAGCAGAATCTACTACAATTGACCATCCGGAATCTCCCCGCTCAGTCAGAACATCCGCAGCTAAACAACCTCCATACACAAGCGCACTATTATAAATATCATTCTTATATCATAAAGATCCAACAAAATCTTCAAGCAAATCAGCTTTCACTACTAAACCTGATTTCGGTTAATCATCGGCCCTGTCCCTATCAATACTGCGCTTAACCGCTTTTACCAGAAAAACGATCAGCGTCCCGGCTGCCACTAATGTTAACAGCATTGCCCAGTTCAATGTTCCCTTAACAACACCGGCTGAAAGTATATGTCCTCCTGCTGTGAGAAATACGGTTTCAGGAACAAGGCAGGCCACACTCATCACAATATAAGGTAAAAAACCTACCCTGGTAACGGACCATAAATAGTTGGCAACAGAATATGGAACCACAGGAACAATGCGGCTCAGGGCCAGAATCTTCACGGGATGTTTACGGCTGAGCATCTCCAATTGTACAAAATTTGGGTCGGAGCCGAACTTTTTAAGTATCCTGCCCCTGAAGACAAAACGCCCAAGAAAAAACGAAAGTGTAGATCCTGCCGCCATACTGATCAAACACATGGCAGTACCCTTGATTGCTCCGAACAGGACTCCCGCAACAACTGTGAAAATAGTCTGCGGAAGCACAAGCAGCATTCCAACCACATTTATCAGCATAAAAACAAAAGGCGCAAAATTACCGCTTCTATCAATCCAGGCCGTGATTGAACTCAAGTGACCTTCCCCGAAATGCTCTATCGAATATGATAGCCCTCCGATCAGGAGCATCAGTATAACACCGTGCCGCAATAATTTATGATTATGAGTTTTATTTATGCTCATTGCTTTCAGATTCCTTTATCTAAAAAAATTTCCTACCATTCAAGTCCGAAGTTGACGTGACATCCGTAAAGGATAAGGATAACACACGCTGACCGACACTTAGTTTTATTACTGAAAATTCAAATTTCAGAAAACAATAATCAGGGGAAAAATATGCGCTACGAGTTGAAATTAATGGATACTCTTTCTGGAACAGGTTGTTTTGCGGCTTTTCCCGGCCCGAACCTGAGTTTCTCGGAAGTGCTGGAACATCTTGAGGCACATCCGTACGATGAATTTATGCATCGCCACATGCTGGATATGCTGGGCAAACACCGCACCCGTAAAATCCAGAAGCTGATCAAGGAAATCAAAGGCAAGTCAGACAAGAATATTCTGGCGGCTCTTCTCTATGAAGCAGTCCTGACCCATCCCCGTCTGGCCTCCCTCAAAGATGAGGTTGAATCAAGCTTTGATCCCGAAGAACTGAAAGAATATTCACCGACGCTGCACCTGCGCTCACACCTGCAGCAAGATCAGCCCCTGCACAACAAATGGACAAGCCTGATTGCAGACAACATTGAGATGCATGAAGAAATGCCCACTATAGATGAGGCCGGAATAGAGCCTCTCTTCAATAAAGAACAGCTTCCCTCAAAAGACTGTACAACCGCTGCGAGTGTAAGAGCAAAGCTCGAAGCACAGGGAGATCTTCCTCCAGCCAAAGAACGTGCTCCCATTGAAGAAGTTACAGCCAATGCAAATAAAAAACTGGACGCAATCGGTGTTTTCATGGGCCCCCAGATGCGTCAGAAAGGCTGTCTGAGTCCTTTTGCAGTTCTCCACCATTGGATGGTTGAAAACAGGACATCAAACGGTTCTCTGGGCAACTCTCTTCGTGCAATTCAGACAAGCTATGGTCGTGGTTTCACATACGAACAGGCCTGTGTTTCCTGCTCCATGGAAGTTGCTGAGCGGGTCAGTTCCTACGCCAGTATCGGCAAGTCTGGAGTTATGGGCCGCACAGCGGATCTTCCGGTGATAAAAGGAAGCTATGCTGAAATCAGCAAACAAGGCGAAGCTCTTGATCCTTCAAGACTTAGATTGGAAGTGCCTTATGCGGATCAGCCATTGTGGTGGATGCCTTCTGAAAAATTTGACGGGGAAAAGCATGTACCGGCATGGCTTCCAGTCCAGCATGTATTTTTGTTCTGCAACCTTGATGAGCAGAACCTGTTCAGCGGTCTGAACTCCACAGGCCTTGCATCAGGCAATACTGTTGCAGAAGCAAGACTTAGCGGACTGCTTGAAGTCCTTGAACGCGACAGCGACTCCACTATCCCCTTCGATAAAAACCGCTGCTTCACAATTGAAACCACTGACCCGGAAGTGCAGAAACATCTTGATGATCTCAAATCAAGCGGCATCAATGTCTGGTTTCAGGACATGACTTCTGAGCTTGGTATCCCCTGCTACAAGGCATTTGCAGTCGGCAAAAGAGGAGATATCAACAAAGGAGGGGGATGTTCCCTGAACGGAAAAAGAGCGCTGCTCTCCGCTATGACTGAAGTTCCCTATCCTTTTCCCGGCCCACCCACTTCAGAGATACCGGAAGGGCTTCCTGTTCGCAAACTGGAAGAACTACCTGATTTCTCAACAGGCAGTGCCGATGGAGATGTCATGGTCATTGAGCAAACCCTGTCCAGCAACGGTTTTTACCCCCATTATGTAGACCTGACCCGCAAGGATCTCGAAATCCCGGTAACAAGGGCAATAGTCCCGGGACTCGAAATAGTTTCCGACTTCGACAAATTCTCACGCATAAGCAAAAGACTCTACCGAAACTATCTCGACATTAAAAATCTTCTGTAATAAACTAGCTTGAGCCTTGACTATGTAAAAGACAAAGTATATCAAGCATTACTTTCCGTGCCCGGATGGCGGAATTGGTAGACGCAAGGGACTTAAAATCCCTCGAGCTTACGCTTGTGCGGGTTCAAGTCCCGCTCTGGGTACCAAAAAGAAATTAAGGGTTTACGATGAAATCATAATGATTTTACCGTAAACCCTTTTCTGTTTAATAAAGGCTGTACAACATATTTAGTGACTGTTTTTATTCAATCTGAAGGACTAAACAATCTTCTTCCTTATTTGATCCTGAAATAACTTGGATCAGGAAACAATCAATCTGCATCAGGCTCACTAGACCAGTATTTTTATTCATCTATTTCTCGACATGACGCGATATCAAGCTGAATATTTGTCTTTATTTCCTGCTACAACTCAAGTGAATCAAGCAACTTCTGGGCATTATCAAAATCATAATCCCTCAACATTCTGGCTATTTGATCCACCTTATCTCCGTATCGTCCGATCCCCGGCATGTCCCTTAATTCTTCAACAGCCTGAATCGCCTTTATATCAGACTCATCAATCAAGACCCTGAGTTTATTGACACTCATAATTGTTTCTTCTGATATTACAGATTCTTGATCCGTTTTACTTTTAGAACCATGCTTAACGGAATCCTTAAACATCCCAAGAGCATCCATAACAGGTGTAAGGTTCTTTTCAACTTCAGTCAGCAACTGATCCAACTCATGATCCGGAAGCTGATCCTTACATGCATTTTCCAGAGCCATTGCTTTTTCTTTAATTCCGTAAGCACCTACGCTGGCAGCAGACCCTTTTAAAGTATGAGCACATCTGATGGAAACATCCTTGTCACTTTCTTTTCGAGATGCTTTAAAATCTTCCACAAAATCACGATATAAATCATAAAATGAAACCAACAGTTCATGATATAATTCAACATTACCCTGAACGATATTCAACCCTGCTGAAACGTCTATGCCAGGGATATCCTCAAGTTCAACCTGCTTCTCGTACTGATCTGGAGGATTAAAAGGTGCAGTCGGGGTAATCCACCTATTCATGACTGTAAGAAGATCAGCTACACGAATGGGCTTGCCGATATGATCATTCATACCAGCCTCAATAGACTTCTCTCTATCACCGGCCATGACATTGGCTGTCATCGCTATGATAGGCAGGTTCTTGAATCTGTCATTCTGACGTATTTTTCTTGTTGCAGTGTAACCATCCATCACCGGCATCTGGCAATCCATAAGTACTCCGTCAAAATGCTCATTTTCAAGCATTTCAAGGGCTTCCCTGCCGTTCCCGGCTATTCGAAAGTCTATGCCGTTGTTATGCAACAGGTTTGCGGCAACATCCTGATTTATTGAATTATCTTCCACAACCAGTATTTTAGAAGAACTTAGTCTCGCTGCTGTCTTATCAAGCTCATTGCGGCGCAGGCTCAGCCTGCTTCCCTCTCTCACTGTCCCATACTTGCGCAGCATGATAGTATCAAACAGATGCGAGGGCAAAACCGGTTTACTGAGGACATCCTTTATAATTGATACATCTCTGATATCGCCAAAGTTGGTCACATTGTAGGATGAAACAATAAAGAGCATCGGGGTATGAATAATTGCTTCATTTACCTCTATATTTCTTACAGCATCCATTGATGCTGCTCCCGGAAAATCCCAATCCAGAATCATAAGATCATAAGGCTTGTTTTGTGATTGCTTTTCAAGCAGCAAAATTGCCGATTCCGGTGAATCAGCTATATCAACAGTAAATCCGAACCCCGTCAGCATCTCAAAAAAGATATTCCTTGAAGTCTGGTTATGATCAACTACCAACGTATGAAGAGGCTGCAACTCCCCTGATTCCAGAAAGGGATATGATTCATCCCGGCTTTTGCTGAAACGAGCAGTGAAATGGAAAGAGCTTCCTGCATCAGGCCTGCTTTCAACCCATATATCTCCCCCCATCATCTGAGTAATTCTCTTCGATATTGCAAGACCTAGACCTGTACCGCCATACCTGCGGGTGATTGATGTGTCAGCCTGGCTGAAATCTTCGAAAAGTTTACCCTGCTGTTCCTCAGTCATGCCGATGCCGGTATCACGCACTGTAAAATGAAACAGAACATCATCCTTGCTTTCCTCCTGCACCCGCACAGCAATAACAACCTCTCCCTGCGGAGTGAACTTCAAGGCGTTATTCCCCAGATTTAATAGGACCTGCCCAAGACGCAGGGGGTCGCCAACCAATGCCATTGGAAGGTCGCGCGGAAGATCAAACATCAACTCAAGACCGGCTTCCTGGGCCTTTAAACCTAAGACGCTGGCAATATGTTCAAAGACCTCTTCCAAAAAGAAATCAATCTGCTCCATATCAAGCTTGCCTGCTTCAATTTTCGAAAAATCAAGAATATCGTTGAGGATGCCAAGAAGATACTCGGCAGAAAGATGCACTTTTTCAATATACCCACGCAGCTTTCCGCTGAGAGATCCCTGCAGAGCCAAATAAGAAAGCCCGATAATCGCGTTCATGGGGGTACGAATTTCATGCGACATATTGGCTAAAAAATCAGATTTAGCCTTAGTTGCCTTTTCAGCAACCTCCTTGGCCTGCCTGAGTTCTAGCTCAGATTTTTTTCGCTCCGTAATGTCATGGTGAAAACCATAAATTTCTGTCGGAAAACCCCGTTCATCATATTGAACTCGATAACGGATATAAGCATCCCTGATATCTCCATCCTTCCGTATAACACGAAATTCAACTTCATCCTCGCTGCGTCCTTCAGTAGATAGAGATAGCTGTATGTGTTTTTGCAGACCAGCACGGGTATCCGAAGTGCAGTAATGTTTCAGGTAGTCTTCAAAATGAATGGTATCCCGCCCTTCGTCTTCAATAGATGTTCCAAGCACTCCCCACAATGAACTGTCAAAAGTAAAAATCAGGGAATTAGGATCAAGATCGAAATATCCCATATTTGAAATTTTAGCCGCTTCAAGAAGCTGCTCTCTGCTTTTCTTCAGAGCAAGTTCCATTTTCCTTCGCTCTGTAATATCTTCTTTGACGGCTACAAAGTGAGTTATATTGTTCTGCTTATCCTTAACCGGAGCAATTGCGGCAGACTCCCAGTACAACTCTCCGTTCTTATTACGATTACATATTTCCTCATGCCAGATATTGCCGGATGTTATAGTCTCCCACATAGTTCTGTAAAAAGAAGCATTGTGGATACCCGATTGCAAAATACGAGGATTTTTCCCGATAGCTTCTTCACTTGTAAACCCTGTTAATTCAGTGAACTTGGGGTTCACGTACTGAATTGTTCCAGCAGTATCGGTAATAACAACAACAGATGGACTCTGCTCTACGGCGTAAGACAATTTCAGCAGTTCATTCTCAATCTGCAACCGCTCAGTTATATCCTCAAAACACTCAATACCACCTATGATCTCTCCGCTACTATCCGATAATATATCCACATTCTTTTTAATGGTGCGGACCTCACCGCTTTTAGTTTTAATTAAGCAGCGCTGATCGAATACAGGCTTAGAAACATCTGTGGACAATAAGCCGCATTTCTGGCCGCAAGGTGCTAATGAAAACTCGGTACACTTCTGCCCCAGCATCTCTGATAAGGAAAATCCGGTTATTCTGGCAGCCTGATCATTCCAGCTTGTCACCCGCTGATCCTTATCAACCGTAAAGACCGCGTTGGGCAGTATTTTATATAAAAGTTCAGCATCTTCCTTCGCTTTTTGGAGCATTTTTTCAGCATATTTTCGCTCTGTAATATCACTTATTGTTCCAGCAATTCCAGTAACCCTTCCCTGCCAGTCTCTGACTACATGCTTGGTAACATGTATCCACTGACCATCCAGATTCTTGTCTTCAGACCAATATCCATTAACCAAAGTAAACTGGTCCGTTCTATGAATATAATCAGCTTCAAATTCCGGAAGAACTTCCTCGGCACGCCGTCCAACGAACTCCTCCTGGGCTATTCCATACCATATTTCAAAAGCACGGTTCACAACTTGATAGCGCAGTGAAGAGTCCTTAAGGAAAACCAAATCGTCAGAAGAGTTGATGATTGAATTAAGCAGATTGTGATGATTAACAGCATCCCGGGCAATTGCTCTGTTTTGCAGCAATACCTTTGATAAAACCATAATACAAAAACCTAACAGCAGTAAAAAACAAACACCGATGGATAAGGCCACCGAACGCAGCTGCCCATAGAACTGCTTAAGGTTAAAACTAAAAATCAAACCAAAATGAGAATTATTCAAGGTAATTGGTGAATAAAATGAAATTAAGGTCATGTCTCCATTCAACGATTCATGCGTAACCTCATCTGCAAAACCGCCCAGAATATCCTGCTGGATAGAGTGTAATGCTGATGCAGGAAAAGGCTTTTCAAAAATCACAGTAGATCCATCCTTTAAAGGCAGCACAAGTCGTTGTGGATCCATAAATAATATAGAGCTGTCAATTCCCCAATACAGCCCCCTGATATTGCTCTCTACCAGCTTTGAAAGATTCAGCTTTGCTGACACAGTGAATGCAAGTGTCCCGTCAGTTTCAAACACTGGCTCCATTACTGTGAATTCGTCTCCCGCAATTTCAGTTTTCTTATGGTCAGAAACAAATCCGTAAAGCCCGTCAGTCCCTTTATTGATGATAAAATAGTTATCAGGGGTCCTTCTTACCGTGACAAATCTACCCTCCGGCATTTGTATCCTGAGCTCACTGAGGATATCCTGATTAAGGCTGTAAAAACGTTTAACAATATTAAGTTTATCACTAAGCAGGGAATTACTATCACCAAATACGGCAAATGCATTTATCGATATAAAGCTCTGATATAATGTCAGGAAATTCTGGTATTCAAGTTCAATATCTCTGGCAGCCCGTTTAACCTGCAGCATCTTTTCCCGTTTAAGGGTTCTGATATTGGATTCAACAACAGTTTTGACAACAGAAAAGCTCAAAAGAATCGAAACAGCAACAAGCAAAAGGGCAAAAACCCAAAATGCCTTTGCCTTGGCAGCCCATCCGAATATCTTATCAAAGAAGGGAAGATCGTCCTTCATAAACACCGCCTATGCGATAAAATCATTAAGGAACCAGCTTGATAACGGTCCAGTTCATCTCAGAAACAGGCTCGGCAATAATAGTGTATTTTTTCCCACCCAACTCAACATCTACTTCCTTCACACCCTTTTGAAAAATAAGCATAGCCGCCTGACGGATCTCCTTGGTCGGACTGGATAACAAAGAATAGTCTTCTCTGCGGTAGGTATCTGCTGTAACAGTGGCCGCGTATTGGTGATCGATCAGAGGGGGCATCTCCAGCAGGGTCAACCCTTTTTCATCCCCTGAAACAACCGTGGATTCGTTATCAAGAAGAAGCAGACAATCTGAGTCTGCAAGAAACTGTCTGGCAACTGAGTTCGCTGTCACATCTATCCCCGCTACCCCTTCCAGCTCTCCATCAACATAGACCGGGGCAATAGCTGAGACCATCCAACCACGACCTGCGGGGTCAACATAAGGTTCGTCCACCCAGACAGCTTTCTTTTCCGGGTTATGATCGTTATCTGCAAGGTAATAAAAATTGAAGCTGGGAATATCCATTCCGGGTTCATATTGGCTTAGTACATCAAAATACGGATAGATGCGGTTATATGAATGTCTATCATTATAATAAGCCTGAACAATGGCAGGCCTGCTGGAGGTAATCCTTTTAAGCTCCTCATCCATTCCCGCAGTAAATGCCACGATATTGATAAGTTCATCATCGACCGGCACATGACCGGAAACAAATACAGCAGCTCCGCCATCATCTACAGGTTTATACAAAACGCCCTTCGGAGATAATTTATAAAGCGATTTATCTGAGCCAGCCGTCAGGCGTAACCTATCAGCATATAGTTTCTCAATAAAAGATGCCAGATTCAATGCTTCGCCACGAATCTTGGAAAATTCACTTTCGATACTCTGACTGACTATAACCAGACTTTCCCTCTCAGACTCGAGGTTTTTACCCTGATCAGAACATCCGCCAAGACAGAATAGCTGTAAAACTGATGAAACAGCTAAGGCCAAGATAATCCAGTTAAAGAAAATACGGCTTCTATTACCTTTACAATGCATAGCTCCTCCTGTTTTTAATCAGGTCACCCTGCCTCACACCTACGAAGGGTCAGCGAACTTGTTTGCCAGTGCTGTGATTTCTCCCAGTTGCTCTTTGAATATTGCAACCAGAGTCGGGTCAAAATAGGTTCCCGCTTCTTTTTCAATATATGCCACAGCGTTCTCAAAGGACCATGCCTTTTTATAAGGACGCACACTCACCAATGCGTCAAAGACATCAGCAATTGCCACAATACGCCCGACAAGTGGTATTTCTTCTCCCTTGAGTCCCTTAGGATAACCTGTACCGTCCCATTTTTCATGATGAGTCAAAGCTATCGTGCGAGCTGAATTAAGAAGTGGAGCATCATGATTGCCAATGATTCTGGCACCGATCTCAGGGTGCTGCTCTATAATTTTTCTTTCCTCAGCATTGAGTGAGCCGGGCTTACACAGGATATGATCAGGGATTCCTATCTTTCCGATATCGTGCATCGGTGACGCATTGAAAATCAAATCCACATCGGCATCACTCATTCCGGCTACGGACGCTATTATTCTGCAATAATGGCTGATGCGGATGACATGCAGCCCGGTCTCATTATCCTTATACTCGGCTGCACGCCCCAACTGACGGATAATTTCAAGTCGACTTTCGTTCAACTCTTCCGTTCGCTCACGAACCAGGTCCTCCAGTGCCCTATTCTGGTCATAGAGCCTCAAGTGCGTCCTAACTCTGGCCTTCACAATTGGCGGACTGACAGGCTTTGTGATGTAGTCCACCGCACCTAACTCAAACCCAAGTGTTTCATCAGCCACTTCATCCATAGCAGTAATAAAGATTACCGGGATATTTCGCGTGTTAACATCCAACTTAAGCTTTTTGCATACTGTATAGCCATCCATATTAGGCATCATAACATCCAGAAGAATAATGTCCGGTTTGAAGCGGGAAGCAATATCAAGTGCTTTAATTCCGTTAGTCGCTGCCTTTACATTGTAATCGGTAAGGATACTATGCAAAACAGTGATATTATCTGGAGTGTCATCAACAATCAGAACTGTTGGCTTTATGCAATTTTCTGGCATAGATAAACTCACAACACATTTATTAATTTTTTATACAATATAATACAACTCATTCAGAGCCTACTTAAGCGTATACTATAGTAAAAACCTGCAATTCAACGAAACATTAATTCACTAAGTCTCATTACTTTAGAACGATATCAATATTTACCTACTTTTCCGGTCAGATATTACTTCTCCGCTGAATCCGTTCCTGTATTGTTTATAATATGCTATGGCACTACTAACGGGCAAGTTTTTATACTATTTACATTAAATAATACATATTGCGGGAGATCTTATGACTAATTTTCTATTTGTACTCAGTAAAAATGACAATGAAGCTGCAACCAGATGTTTTCAATTTGCCAAAATAGCTCATGGCAAGGGGCATCACGTGGATATGTTCTTTATTGACGGGGGCGTAGAGTGGGCAGTCAAAGGTAAAGACCTGACTCAAAAAACAACGACCGGAGATTGCCCCCAGGACTATATTCCATATTTGATCGAAAATGAGGTAAAGGTAGGAGTCTGCACTCCCTGTGCTAACAACCGTAAACTGGATGAAGCAACCTTTCATTCCAATATGCAGTTAGACGGCGGACCTCATCTTATTGACATGGCATCAGAAGCAAAGGTCTTCAATTTTTAATTAATGCAAATCCCCTTGGACTACAGTTCAAGGGGATTTTAACAACAGCGTTTCTTAAAAACAATCAGACTTCTCCACTGACCATGCTACGAAATTATGGGCTCTAATTTAACTGGATATATTTAACATTCAAACAGATTAAACATAATCAATACTAATTTTAAATAGACTTACAACACTTCAATAGTTTTTTACTGCAAAATTTAACATCAAATCCAAACATAAAACATGTTAAATTTATATAAAAACAAATTGTGACTATATTTTTAATATTTAAATTGAAAAACTCATATTTTTAACAAGTTAATTAGAGTATGACACAATACACATTTTAATTATACAATAATACAATTTACAACAAATCACTTCTCAACATTAAAACACATCACATGCTTATCCAATCAACTCAATCTCGCCAATTATCCTGACATATAGCTGTTTACTGCCTGCTTCATAAAATTCACACATGAAGCTACGTTTATTATAATGTTATTTTATAAAATTATAATTGAATTATATAATTTTATGACCACTTTATTCAAGCATGTGATCAATCACGTCAATAACAACAAGCTATAATAGCTAGACTAATTGGAGATTAAAATCATGAGAGTTGTTCTTCTGTTAACAGCTATACTCTGTTGTTCATGGTATACACCTCAAAATGCAGTCTCAAATTCAGCTACTTATGTAGGATCTGATGCCTGTAAGGACTGCCATGAAACAGAGTATGAAAATTACACGAAATATTCCAAGAAAGCACACACCAGCAAAAGCGTCCACATCATGGAATCAGACCTGACCCCTGAAGAACTTTCAGAATGCTATGCATGTCATACAACGGGATATGGAAAACCTGGTGGATTCAAATCCTATGAAGAAACTCCGAATTTAGCGGAAGCAGGATGTGAAGTCTGCCATGGCCCGGGGTCATTACACATCACTGATGGAGACCCTGAATTAATTAAAAGGAAAATGTCCGTTGAGGATTGTGAAACCTGCCATAACTCTGAACGAGTCCAGAATTTTAATTTCAAACCGCTCATTTTTGGCGGCGCTCACTAAGGGAGAACTGATATGAATTTCATAAAAAAATCCCTTGGGAACAAAATTCTTATATTAACAACAGTCCTTATAGTAACAGTTTTTCTCTGTCTCTTTATTGCAAACTCTTCCTGGCAACGCACTGCGATGACAGCAGAAATCGAGAACAATGCAGCTCGATATTCCAACATGCTGCAGCTGGCGATACGTGACCCCATGGAAAAAGGAAACAACCAAGGGACAATTGAGAAATTTAAGTCAATAGCTGAGCATTATGATGATGTTGAAATATACCTTACCAATTTTAAAGGCAACATTACCTACTCTACTTCAACAAGAGATCTTCGCTCAGACTTCACCAGCAAGCACAACAACAAAGACATAACCGTATTATTTGAAGAAAGTCTGTCCAAACCAGTCAAGTCAGGTATTTTAAGTAAAATCAATAATAAAGAAGTCTTTGCCGAAGTTGCAACAATCAGAAACGAAAAGACCTGTCACCATTGCCACGGCAGCAGCCAGCCGATCCTGGGTTCTCTGATAATGATTCAGGATGTTTCCCCTCAATTTGAAGTGATGCGGACGACTCAATACAAGGGAGCGGTATTGTCGATCGCAGGACTTGTAATACTTCTGGCTTCACTGCTTTTCTTTATGCGCAAGGCTGTGCTCAACCATATTATTGCAATAGCAAATGCAACTACCGATTTTACTGAAGGAAACCTTGATGCTGAGTTTGAGGTCAATAGTTCAGATGAACTGGGTTCACTGGGCAGCCACTTGGGAGAAATGGCTCAGCAGATCAAGGATCAACTGATATACAACCGTGGAGTACTGAGCGGCATCACTGTACCGATGTTTGTTACAGACAAAGATCAGGTAATAGATTTCGTCAATGGACCGATGCTTACAATACTCAACAAAGACGAAAAGTACATACAAGGATCTTCTGTTAAAGATTTTTTCATTGAAAATGGAGTAGCACTGACAGAAGGCGCCGTCTCCAGAGGGGAAAGCTCGCAAGGGCTATATCGTTTTAATAGAAATGACGGAGTTGAATTTCCTTTAAGATATCAAGTAAACCCATTGCGCAACGCTGAAAATGAGACCGTTGGGTCCATCGTGGTAATGGTTGACCTTACAGAGGAAGAAGCAAGCCGCAGGCATATTGAAGAACAGCAGGCCGCCTTGCTGGAGGTTGCAAACGAAGTTACCGAAGTATCAGGAAACCTGCTTACATACTCTGAAGGACTCTCCCACCAGATGAATGAGTTGACATCCGGAGTTGACACCACTGCCATGCAGACAAGTCAGGTGGCTACCGCCATGGAAGAAATGAATGCAACAGTTCTTGAAGTTGCAAGGACAACCGGCTCCAGTGCTGAAGCGTCCGAACGGGCTAACTCTGTGGCAAAAGGAGGAGGAAAAGTAGTCACCAGCACCATCGGCGAAATTTATGAAGTAACCAAAACAACAGACAAACTCTCAAACATGCTTGGAGATCTTTCAATCCGGGCAGAAAATATAGGTGCTGTTATTACTGTCATTAATGATATTGCAGACCAAACCAACCTCCTCGCCCTCAATGCCGCAATTGAAGCCGCAAGAGCAGGGGAAGCGGGTCGTGGTTTTGCTGTTGTTGCCGATGAAGTTCGCAAGCTGGCAGAAAAGACAATGGCCGCAACTAACGAAGTTGAAAAAGCAATTTCACTAATTCAAAACGGAACCAATGATGTTGTGGAAGAGATGTCCGGTGTACGCGACCGGGTTGAAAACACCGTGGAAATGGCTGAAAATGCGGGCAGTGTCCTTAAGGATATAGTTAAGGAATCCGACGAGATTGCTGACATGATCAGAGCTATTGCCACTGCTGCTGAGGAGCAATCCTCTACGAGCGATGAAATCAATAACAGCGTATCAGAAATCAACAACCTTTCTCTTTCACTCTCAACCGGAATTCAGAGTGCAAATGCCGGCATCCAGGATGTTGCAGAAATGGCAAGAAAACTAAGCACCCTTGTAGACAGATTCAAATAACAACAGGCAAAATCCTGCCGGGTTTTAACTCGGCAGGATTTTGTCTGTGCTGGATATCAATAAATTATCAGTACCATTTAATTCAAACTGCACATCTTTTCGCCTGCCGCAATGCAAAAGCCTGATATTCATGCAGGTTGATCCTTTACATCCCCCATAAAACCATAGCCTTATTATGGAGAGACACCTCCGGTAGCAACTCAGTCCTTAAGAGTTGAAGATGACTCATCCGGCATCATGAAACAGACTCTTGTGCCCGAAATGAAAGCAAAAGGTCACAAATGCCGATCAGAAATCCCAGCTCCTCATGAATCTTAAGTTTCAACTGATAAACAAGGCCAAATATTCACACAACCAATCAGAATCACGACCGTTTTTTAAATTGATACAGCCCGGAACATTTCAGGCAAATCCTATCAACCCCAAAAGTAGGTACTGCACCTTTTATCAAAAATATTTAGTTCGTAGAACTTACTGCACGCCTTTCCGGATGCGCCATAGCAGACCATCAGGGGCAGCAGGTGCTCCTCTCTTGGATGGCAATACCGGGCGTAAGGAGCAGACTCCCAGTCAGTCAGTCGGCTCTTTCTGGATGCTTCATCAAGTTCATTACTTGAACATGTATCAATAAGCCATCGTTCAAAAGAGTGGTTTTGTTCAACAGTTTCAGGAGTATCAGGTGCAAAAAAAGCTCTCATATTATGGAAAGAAAAACCGGACCCCAGAATCAGCAGATTTTCAAAATCTACTTTAGCAAGGGCTTCCCCCACTTCAATATGTGCGGCAGGCTCAAGTCCCTTGATCAATGAAAGCTGAACACATGGAATGTCAGCTTCCGGGTACATTATCTTAAGGGGAATAAATAACCCGTGATCAAAACCACGCTCCTTGTCCATTCGGCACTCAATACCATTCCCGCCAAGCTCTTTGTAAATGGATTCAGCTAATAAAGGATTGCCCTTCGCCGGATACTGAATCTCATAAGACTCTTCAGGAAAACCATAGTAATCATAAAACAGGTCAGGATTTGAAGCACCTGTCACCGTAGCCACATCCGCCTCCCAGTGTGCGCTGACCACTACAATCGCGGAAGGCTTTGGTATTCTGGAAGAGATCAATTCGAGATTTTCAATCATCTCAGTATGCTTTTGATCTCCAAGAACAGGCAACGGCCCGGCTCCATGTGATATATACAAAACATTATGCTTACTCTTTTGCATGCTCATTTTCTTATCCTTTTTCTAATATCCTAGAATTGTAATGCACCGGCTAGAAAAATAAATCCACAGCATGAATAATCAGCCGGGTTCAAAGCAATTTCAATGAGAAATATTGCCTGCATGACTCCAGAATCGCAGACAATACCACTAAAAAACAGACTGAATTAGACAAATAAAATTAATGTAAAATCAGACTTGGCACCAGATGGATAATATTCTTTCATACAGTATCAGAATCAAAATTCATCGACTACAGCAAATCAATCACTGAAACCCTGAACAGTATTTAAAAATGCTCTGGCCGCATAATTACGAGTTATTATAAAACCGAACCTTATATATGATTACCCTTCACCAGCAATAACAGCCTCAGGACAAAGGCAAGCGGCAGTTGCATGAGTTCAGGCTGCCATCCTGCTGCAGATATTATCCTGTTTGAGGGATGTGGAGATTATAACCTTGAAAACCATAATGGTGGCCGATCCTTCCTCAAACTATAGAGATTAAGGATGAAAAATTTATATATCAACGCAGGCAGCAATTCATCATCTTTACACTGCACACAGGCTGCAGGCTATGGACGCCAGCGTAGGTCTTGCGGAATCTCATAGTGAAAGAGCACTCCTATTCCCTGCCCCGGAAAGGGTTACGGACAGCTTTGTATCAAGGCCATCTACCACCGGAGAGCCATCCAAGTATGGACAGGCAAGGCATCGAACATCTTCTCAAAGACCACAAATATGCATCTCGCCCAAACAAATCATTCATCATCTCAGCCCCGTAAATGCCGATATCTATATGTTGGCTCAATCATTATGCGCCGTTTTTTAAAAAGACCATTATCGTCTTTAAAAGAGCCTCAATATCAACCGGCTTAGAAAGATAGCCATTCATTCCTGCTGTTAAAAACTCTTCCTCACTGTCTTCAGTGGCATAGGCTGTAACCGCAACTATCGGTATATCAGAATTTGCGCTCCCGGCCTGCCCGTTCCTAATGGCAATTGTAGATTCAATCCCGTTCATAAGGGGCATCCTTATATCCATCAGGACCAGATCATACTTCTTCCTTTCCAGCTCCTTCAAGGCTTCAAGGCCATTAACAGCAGTTCCAACCTTAAAATCAGCTTTTTGTAAAATAGCCTTTAAAGCTATCATGTTGATCGTTTCATCTTCAACAACAAGTATTGAATAGTCGGCGGCTTCACATGTCATTCCCTCTGCACTGCCTGCTGCATCAACAGCCTGCTCATTGTCTTTCTTAAAAGGTATGGAAACATAAAATGTCGTCCCTATTCCGACTTCGCTTACAACCGAGATATTGCCACTCATAAGCTCCACAAGCTGTTTGACCAGAGCCAGTCCCAACCCGGCTCCCTGATACAACCGTTTATAACTTCCACCAACCTGTGTGAACATCCCAAACGCTTTCCTGACGTCATCTTCCAACATGCCTATCCCGGTATCTGAAATCATGAAAAGAACCCTGCAATATTCACTCGCAAACTCAGGCAGCAGAGCAGCTTCTACTCTTATCACCCCTCGATCAGTAAACTTTGCAGCGTTGCCTACAAGATTATTCAGAATCTGCCTGACCCTTAGTGAATCACCAACAAGAGTTGCCGGAATGGAATTGTCCAGATTAACAACAAGTTTCAATCTGGACTGTTCGCAGGTGGGAGTGAACAACTGCTCCAGAGACGTAAAAAGGACTCTTAAATCAAATACTTTTTCCTCTATAGTGATATTACCGGACTCGGCCTTGGTAAGGTCCAGAATGTCCCCAAGCAGATCTGTCAGGCGTTTTGCGGATTGAATTGTCAAATCCACATAGTTGTTCTGCTCCTCATCCAGGGTGGTCTGCTTCAGAAGCTGATGCATACCGATTATTCCATTTAAAGGTGTTCTAAGTTCATGACTCATATTTGCCAAAAATGCCGACTTAGCCTTATTTGCAGCCTCTGCTTTAAGTTTCTGTTCCTTCAGTTCATTATTTTTGCCAAGTATCTGCTTGTACATTTTGTCCAGACTCTGGGCCATTTCATTATAGGAATGTGCCATTTCCAGCATTTCTGCAGGGAAATGGTCAGTCTCAATATATGAATCTGAATCACCTTTACCCAGACTTTCAAATGCTTCCTGAAAAATATTCTTAGCAGTTGAAATAAGCTCATTTACTGAAATAACTGTAATACAGATCCACCCCATGGAGTTGATCTTCTGCCAGTGCACCTGAAAAGAATCAGTTGAAGAATCAAAACTGCCGTAACCGCTGCCAGATTTATATAATTCCTTCAGCTCGATATTCTTGAAACACTCGTGTATCTCAGTGAATTTAATCAACGACACTTCGCCCTTATCCATTTCTTTTATGGAAACTCCACGGCTATCCGCAACAAGAGCACCGCTTTTATCTACAATACAGGTAAACTGGCTTTTACGGTCAGCCACAAGAATACTGTTACGCACCAGACTCCCGACCTTAAGGTCAATGCTCCACAGCCCGACAAAATCATGTCCGATATAAACAGGGATAGATGCGGCAACGATTAATCCGCTTCCGGCATAATCAACATGCGGAGCTGACCAGCGCACCTCTCTTTCAGGATTTACAGCAGGATGAACTGAGGCATAGGTGTGGTAGGTAGACCAATCAAAATCAGGAGTAATGGCTTGTATCTGATCGATATAGGGAAACTGCAGCGCTGTGTTAGTTACGTCCTGATAATACATCCAGACGGCACTTGAAATCCTATCATGCATCGAAGAAAAGATGTCTCCGATATTATGGAGACAGTACAAATGGAATCTGGCTGTATTATTATTTATTTTATCAGGGGGCCAGGAATAACTGATAGCTTCCGGAGATATCTTTCCCTTCCTGAACTTTTCAAGCTGAGAGACACTAAGATAAAATCCATCTTCGCCTACTGCAAAATCATTATCCTTCAGCCATTTATCTATTGCAGCATTGTCGTTCTCAGTTTCCGTAAAGAGCTTGCAGGTCAATGAATCAAGAAAGTATAAGAAATCCTCCACACGCTCCAGTTCACAGGAAATGACCTGGGTGACGGATCTTAATTGAGTCTGGATATTATGGAATTCCGGCATAAATGCCTCCAGTTCTGATGCCTTTCACCTTATTCCTAAAATACCTTTTCTGAAAAATAATAACAAGAAAGAATAGAAAAAAGCCGCCTGAAAAGAAGGCAATATTACCATAGAATATATTTTTTATAAAAAAGCGGTGCCCATTAATTAACGGGCACCGCACTCGAGTAGACCTCAATCACCTTCGAAACGGCTCACGAACGAACCACTCCCGAAGCAGAACTTCTAAATATAATTCCTAGGAAAGATCAAAACGATCCAGTTCCATAACCTTTACCCATGCAGCAACAAAGTCTTTTACAAACTTTTCCTGCGAATCTTCGCTGCCATAAACTTCAGCAATTGCCCGCAGCTGAGAATCGGCTCCAAGAGTCAGATCAACACGGCTGGCAGTCCACTTAAGTTCACCGGTATCACGATCCCGGCCTTCATATTCTTCATTACTACCGGTAATGGGCTTCCATACAGTTCCCATATCGAGCAGATTGATGAAGAAATCATTACTGAGAACTTCCGGTCTGTCAGTAAAAACACCGAGTTTAGACTGTCCGTAATTAGCGTTAAGAACCCGCATACCACCTATAAGAACTGTCATCTCAGGCGCAGTCAGGGTCAACAACTGGGCTTTATCAACAAGCAGTTCTCCACCGGAAATGGAAAACTTTCCCTTAAGAAAGTTACGGAAACCGTCTGCAGCTGGTTCAAGGACAGCAAATGAATGTACATCTGTTTGATCCTGTGAAGCATCAGTTCGACCCGGAGCGAAAGGAACAGTAACATTTTGACCGGCATCTTTGGCAGCCTTTTCCACAGCAGCGCATCCGCCAAGAACAATGAGGTCTGCAAGAGAAACCTTCTTTCCGCCTGATTGAGCAGCATTAAACTCGGCCTGAATTGATTCGAGTTTTTTAAGAACTTCGGCAAGCTGCTTAGGTTCATTAACTTCCCAATCTTTCTGAGGAGCAAGGCGGATACGAGCTCCGTTAGCCCCTCCACGCATATCAGAACCGCGATAGGTATATGCTGAAGCCCATGCGGTAGAAACCAGCCTTGATACCGAGATTCCGGAATCGAGAATCTTCGCTTTAAGGGCCGCAACATCCTTTTCATCAATCAAATCATGATCAACTGCCGGGACAGGATCCTGCCAGATGAGTTCTTCATCCGGAACCATGGAACCGAGATAACGGGACCGAGGCCCCATATCGCGGTGAGTAAGCTTATACCAGGCACGGGCGAAAGCATCCGCAAATTCCTCGGGGTTTTCAAAGTAACGCCTCGCAATCGGCTCATAGATGGGGTCAAATTTCAATGAAAGGTCTGCAGTAGTCATCATGGGACGTACTTTCTTGGACGGATCATGAGCAACAACGACCATATCTTCATCGTCTACATCTTTAGCAAGCCACTGGTTTGCTCCGGCAGGACTCTTGACCAGTTCCCAGTCATATTTGAAAAGGACCTTAAGATAGCCCATATCCCAGGTTGTGGGATTCGGCTTCCATGCTCCTTCAATGCCGCTTCCTATTGTGTCATCTCCCATTCCGCTCCCAAAGGAGCTCTTCCAGCCCAGCCCCTGCTGTTCAACAGGTGCTGCTTCAGGCTCAGGACCGACAAGAGCCGCATCTCCGGCACCATGGCATTTACCGAAAGTATGACCGCCGGCAACAAGGGCAACAGTTTCCTCATCATTCATTGCCATGCGGGCAAAAGTATCACGAACATCTTTACCTGAAGCTACCGGATCCGGATTTCCATTCGGACCTTCCGGGTTAACATAGATAAGTCCCATCTGCACTGCAGCGAGAGGGTTGTCCAGTTCACGTTCACCGGTGTACCGTTTATCGCCGAGCCAGATATCCTCGTCTCCCCAATAAATATCCTGCTCCGGTTCCCAGACATCTTCACGACCACCGGCAAAACCGAAAGGCTTGAGTCCCATGGATTCAATAGCACAGTTACCGGCCAGCACCATCAGGTCGGCCCATGAAATTTTGCGTCCATACTTCTGCTTGATGGGCCAAAGCAGCCTGCGTGCTTTGTCGAGGTTGACGTTATCAGGCCAGCTGTTGAGCGGAGCAAGACGCTGGCTGCCGGACCCGGCACCTCCGCGTCCATCGCCTATGCGGTAGGTTCCGGCACTATGCCATGCCATACGGATGAACAATGGCCCGTAATGACCGTAATCAGCTGGCCACCAGTCCTGAGAGTCCGTCATCAGGGCGATAAGGTCTTTTCTGACAGCATCAAGGTCAAGTTTCTTAAATTCTTCAGCGTAATTGAAATCATCATCCATAGGATTGGACTTGCTGGAATGCTGATGCAGGATATTCAGGTTTAGCTGGTTCGGCCACCAGTCTTTATTGGAGGTTCCGCTTCCGGCAACCTGACTGCTCGACCTTCCGGTTACCGGGCATCTTTTTTCGTCACTCATAAAGCCTCTCCTGATTTTTTTATTGTTATTAGGCATGTTACACAAACTCAAAATACAATTCGTATCTGAGGTGTGATTCAATTCAGAAACTGAAAAAAAGTCAGTTGTATGCCTTTTAACATAAACAGGCTATCTGAGTCACTTAAAATGCATTCACTTTCAAAATTAACCATCACATTTAATATACCGGCAAATGTAATTACTTCACAATTTCAATAGAGAGTATTGTTTACATCAGAAGAAGACCCTCATTCCAGCAACAAGAACAACAAGAAAAATCAGAGTCATCCCTGAGCCTGCGCGCAGATAATCAACCGAGTGAAGACCGCCCGGACGCATAACCAACGCATTAACCTGATGCGTGGGCAGAATGAAGGTATTGGAAGCGGCAAGGGCAACTGTCATGGCAGCAGCACGGGGATCGCAACCACAGGATATAGCAAGGTTCATACTTAACGGAACAAGCAGAACAGTTGCTCCCACGTTGGAAGTAAAGAGAGTGAAAAATGAGGTCAGCACAGCGATACTGGCAAGAAGAACTGTAGGAGATGGAACCCCGAGCATATTCATCAGTGTATCTGCAATAAGCTTTGCTGCCCCGGTACTTTCAAAAGCAGTTCCAAGCGGTATCAATCCGGCAAGCAGAAACACGGTCATCCAGTCAACAGACTGATACGCCTCATCAATAGTCAGCACCTGAGTCAGAACCATACCCAATGCTCCAACAAGCAGTGAAATGGAAAGCTGAAAATCAAAGCCGAGAATCATGACCAGCGATATGGCAAGCCAGGCCATAGCCCATGGCGCCTTTTCTTCCCGAATAAGTTCCCCCTGAATCGGCTCTGTAAACACAAAATCATTCTGCTCTTTAAGCCTGTGAAACGCACTCCACTTGCCGTGCATCAGAAAAGCATTGCCCTCACTGATGGTCAGATCAGTCAAGTCGCTAATAATCATTTCATGCCCGCTGAAAACAGCAAGAGGGGTAACTCCGTAAGTTTTCCTGAGCTTGACTTCACCCATTTTCTTACCGATCAGCCTTGAGCGCGGGGTGACAATACCTTCCATGATTCCGGAATTGCTTGCGGCAAGATCATCAGCAAAGACCTTAAGTTCATCCGAGTAAGTCCAACCGAAATCAGCAGCCATTTTCCTGATGTAACGCTCGTCACCGACCACGGCAATAATATCACCGCAGCAAAGGGTATCCTCAGCAAGGGGAGCTACATTTCTTTTATGGGTTATGTGGTTGTAGGACGCGACAACAGAGCAGGCGTAGTTGGTACGAATCTGCAGATCCACCAGCGACTTTTCTCCAAATCCGGAAGGAATGACCATCTCATAAATCTGTCCGACATCATGATAGGTTTTATCCAGCAGTGGAGAAAGAGGTCCCCGCACTTTCTTCTGTTCACACACGGGCAGAATCCATTTTCTGAACAGTGCAAAATACAAAAGAGCTGAAATAATCAGCATCAGACCTATGGGAGTCATGCTGAACATCCCGAAATGCTCATAGGATTTACCGCGCACCACAAGCAGGTCATTAAGCAGAATCAGAGGGCTCGACCCCACAAGCGTGAGCGTACCACCTATGATTGCACAAAACGCCATGGGTAAAAGAATATGAGACACAGGAATACCGGTCTGGGTGGAAATCCTTCTTGCTGCGGGCATAAACAGCGCAGCAGCACCGATATTCTGCATAAATCCTGAAATAAGAGCCACTGTCCCGGCAACCATGGCTGATATTCTGTTTTCGCTCTTGCCCGCAAACCTTAAAATCAGGCAGGCAAGCCGATTCATAACTCCGGTTTTGTCCAGTCCGGCTCCAATGATGATAACTGCGATGATTGATACAACAGCGTTACTGCTTAATCCGCTGACAGCCTGCTGAGGAGTGACAAGTCCGAGCACGGGCAGGGTAACCATAACAATAATACCTACCACGTCGACTCTGACCCACTCAAAAACAAACATTAAAATTACGGCTAACAGAACACCTAATACCAGCCCTATCTCCGGAGTAATAACCATGACAGCCCAGCAAATCCCAATCTTAAAGGTTAATCGACTATAATACACCCAAAAGGTATGTACCACTCTTAAATTTCGGAAATACATCTCTAATAATTTTCAAGATACAGCAATCCCGGAAAAAAAACGATATCTTCAGGCAGTTAATTTACTAAATCTTAAGCGAAGATGCCCAGCCCGTAGAATCCAGCTGTGCAATTCTGCAACCGTAGAATTTTGGTTGCAAAACTGCACAAAGTAAATACTCCCTGTTTTACTTGAATAAAAGCATATTTCCAGTCTTTTGTTTCCAAACTGCAACATCTCTTTTAATTCCCATACATTTAACCACTACCTCACAAAAATAAAATATACCATTATATTTTAATAAGTTAATAAACAATCTCACATTTGGCACGCTCCGTGCTCAAAGGAAAATCAATTCGCCCACATTGTGGATCAGAAATTTCCACGTAAACATAAGGAGAATCCAAATGGAATGTTGTCGTTCACCACATGAGCAGATGCTCGAAGATAAAATTCAGGGGGTTGAGAACCCTTACCGTGAAACACACAAACGTGTTTTCAAAATCCTCGATACTATTGAAGGACAGAAGCCCGCAATTGATGTTGAGCGCGCTCTTTACTTCACCCAGTCCATGAAAAAGACAGAGGGACAACCCCTGATCCTGCGCTGGGCCAAAGCAATGAAGCACGTTGCGCAAAACATCACCGTATATATTGATGATGACAACCTGCTCTGCGGCCGCGCCGGGTATCAGGGACGCTACGGCATTCTCTACCCAGAACTTGATGGCGACTTCCTCGACATGGCAGTTGAAGAACTGCCCAAACGTTCAGGTTCTCCTTTTTCCATCACTGAAGAAGATGCCAAGATCGTAATTGAGCAGATTGCTCCCTTCTGGAAAGGAAAAACCTACCACGAAGCTCTGAACCAGGCACTGCCCGAAGATGTACACGCCCTGACCTACGATGATCCCGAAGGTCTGATCTCCCGCTTTATTGTAAACGAAACATCTTCTTTCCGCTCTTCCCTGCAGTGGGTTCACGACTATGAGAAGATTCTCAAACGCGGTTTCGGCGGCATACGCGGCGAAGCACAGGAAAGACTCGACAGCCTCGACGATTTTTCCCCCAAGGCAAACACTCAGGACAAACCTTTCCTCGAAGCAATCGTGATCATCTGCGACGCCATAATCCTCTGGGCCAACCGCCACGCAGATCTGGCTGCTGAAAAAGCTGCTGCAGAGACTGACCCCGTGCGCAAGGCCGAGCTGGAGAAAATGGCTGAAGTATGCCGCAATGTTCCTGAAAAACCGGCTACCAACTTTCACGAAGCAGTACAGTCCCAGTGGTTCACCCAGATGTTCTCCCGCCTGGAACAGAAGACCGGGACCATCATTTCCAACGGCCGCATGGACCAGTACCTCTACCCTTACTACGCTCAGGATGTGGAAGCCGGTATTCTTACTGACGATCAGGCCATTGAGTTCATCGAGTGCATGTATGTAGGCATGGCGCAGTTTATCGATCTCTATATCTCCCCTCAGGGCGGCGCATTCAACGAAGGCTACGCACACTGGGAAGCCGTTACTGTTGGCGGCCAGACCAAAGACGGTGTTGATGCAACCAACGAACTCACCTACCTGTTTCTGCGCTCAAAGCGTGAGTTCCCTCATCACTACCCAGACCTCGCCGCACGTATCCATGCCCGTTCCCCCGAGCGTTTCCTTGCTGAAGTTGCTGAAACCATCAAAGAAGGTTCCGGCTTCCCCAAACTGATCAACGACGAAGAAGTTATCCCCCTGCACCTTTCCAAAGGTGCAAAATTTGAGGAAATCTACGACTACGCTGTTTCCGGCTGCGCCGAGATCAGAATGCCCAACCGTGACACCTACACTTCAGGGAACCCCTACATCAACTTTGCCGCGGCAGTCGAGATGGTTATCTATAACGGTAAAATGCTTAAGTACGGTGACAAGCAGCTTTCCATCGAAACCGGTGATCCCTGCTCCTTCAAGACCTGGGATGAATTCTTCGATGCATACAAAGCTCAGCACAACAACTTCCTGAAAAACGGATTCATCCAGCAGGCAAATGTTATACGGCTGCGCAAGAACCACTTCGCAACTCCTTTCGGGTCCGCAATGCACGACCTGTGTATGGAAAGCTGCACCGACCTGCACCAGCCGGATGTTCCCGGAGGAATAGACCTCGGCTACTTCGAGTTTATGGGCCTCGGCACTGTTGTTGACTCTCTTGTTGCCATCAAAAAGCTTGTCTTCGAAGACAAGGTTCTCACTATGAAACAGGTTGTGGAAGCCTGTAAGGCAAACTTTGAAGGCTACGAAGATGTACGGGCAATGCTTCAGAATGCGCCCTGCTACGGCAACAACGATCCCTACCCGGATTCCATTGCCAAGGAACTGGATAAGCTCTGCGTAGACTTTGCCCACAAATACCAGATGGAACTGGGCGTACACCTTGACGTGCGCTACGTGCCTTTCACCTCACACGTTCCTTTTGGTAAGGTTGTTTCCGCAACACCTAACGGCCGTTATGCATTCACCCCGCTTTCCGACGGTTCCTCTGCATCCCACGGTGCAGATAAAAACGGTCCCACCGCGGTAATGCTCTCCAACTACACCACCAAAAACTTTGACTACCGCGAGCGTGCTGCACGTCTGGTAAACATCAAGTTCACCCCTAAATGTGTAGAGGGAGAAGAAGGCACCAAAAAACTGGTAGACTTCATCCGTACCTACTGCGACCTGCGCCTCTGGCATATCCAATTCAACGTTGTCAACGCTGACACATTGAAGAAAGCACAGGAAAACCCTGAGCAGTACCGCAACCTGATCGTGCGTATTGCCGGTTACTCCGCATACTTCTGTGACCTTTCCAAAGATCTTCAGGATGACCTGATCGCCAGAACCGCACACGAAACTATCTAGTATCGCGAGCGATACAGACCATAAATCAACACCTTTATGGCCTCGTAATTGAGACCGGGGCGGGATGATCCTCCTCATCCCGTCCCGCTTTCATCACCCCGGCAGCCCTTCCGGGCCAAAGAAACATTATGAAAAACGTTTACCCGGATTAGCTTCCGGTAACACAGGCCATCCTCAAATATTAAATTTCTCACTCCCGCGTTATTGGCCAGATACACGGGCTAAAAGGCAGATATAATGAGCTCTCTTCTCGATAAAAAACAAACCGGTACAGTTTTCAGCGTCCAGAAATACTCCGTACACGACGGCCCCGGCATCAGAACACTGGTTTTCATGAAAGGCTGTCCCCTGCGCTGCGTATGGTGCTCCAACCCCGAATCTCAGAATTTCCAGCCTGAATTGGCCTACAACCGCAACAAATGCCTTGGCACTGACAAGTGTACCCGTTGTGTGGATTACTGTTCCAGCGGAGCAATTACCTTTGGTGAGGATGAAAAAATCAACCTTGATCACGATATCGCCAAGAATGAATTACACCTTGCTAAAACATGCCCCGGCAACGCAATCATAGTTTACGGTGAAGAGCAGACTGTTGATACCGTACTTAAACGAGTTGAAGAGGATGAAATGTTTTATGCCCGTTCCGGCGGAGGCATGACCCTTTCCGGCGGCGAACCCTTCGCCCAGCCGGACTACGCACTCTCCCTGCTCCGCGAAGCACGGCATCGGCATATAGACACCGCAGTGGAAACTTGCGGTGCCTGTCACTGGGAAACACTGGAAGCATGTCTTCCTTATATAAAAACCATGATGTTCGATATCAAATCCATGGACAACGACAAGCATAAAAAATTTACCGGACATTCCAACAAACAGATTCTTGAAAACCTGAAAAGGGCCAAGGAGAATTTTCCCAAGCTGAAGGTCAGGGTCCGCACTCCCATCATTCCCGGATTCAATGATACTGAAAAGGATGTACTTGATATCATCAATTTTATCTCCAATCTGCCCGGAGATAAATGTGAATACGAAGCCCTGCCTTATCATCGCATGGGCCAGCCAAAATATGAAAATCTAGGCCGCGAATATCCACTGGCAGATTTGCACAAACTTGATGATAAGACATTCTCCAAGATTAAGAGTCTGGTGGAGAAATACAACAAATTTTAACCTGCTGTTAAGTGAATGGACAGGTTTGGTATTAAAGGATCTGAGTGCATAGGATTCATCTTTGGCGTAACGTCCATTTATTTTACCGGAAGAGATCTTCCCATAACTCTCCCGGAACAACAGGTTAATTTAATTCTGCTCTGTAGCACCCGGGGTGGTCCGGTCTGAATACACTAATCACCTCCCCCTTCACCGGGCCGCCCGGCAGAGTTTAAGGTCGGCATAAAAGCCCCCCTGCAGATTTTTCTGCAGGGGGGCTTTTGTTTTCAATGACAGGGCAGTTTTGATTGCAGGCAAGTAAATCTACTTATCTTCAGGAGGAATAAAGTTCTCCGCAGCAGCTCCGGGAACAGACTCCACGTAAATAGACTGAGAAGGAAAGGCGAAAGAAGCACCGGCTTCTTCTTCAACGACCTTCTTGATGAAGTAAGCCAGATCCTCCCGTATTTTCAGCCATTCCAGCCAAACGGTTGTCTTGGTGAACGCATAGAGCTGAAAATCAATAGATGAATCACCAAACTGAATTACGCGCATAAAAGTGGAGACTTCCGGAGGCTTAGCAAAATCGTCGTTATTCAGGATGTATTCCATGACCCGTTCCTGTATCATCTTCAACTGAGCTGTGGTTGTCCGGTACTCTACGCCGATAACCCAGAGGATACGGCGATGGGTCATTTTGGAAAAGTTTATCAGGCAGTTATCTGAAAGTGCAGAGTTCGGCACATAGACAGGAGCTTTATCAAAACGGCGAATACGGGTTGATCTGAAACCGATGAACTCAACAGTTCCGTCAACCTTTCCATCAACTGTTACCCAGTCCCCTATGTCAAAACGGCTCTCAGCGATGATGGAAATCCCGGCAATAATATTCTGGAAAAGGTCCTTCGCACCAAGAGCCACAGCCACACTGAAAAGCCCAAGACCGGTAAGGATAGGGCCGATATCAATACCGAACAGTTCAAGAATACTGGCAATACCCATAAGTACAACCAGAAACTTGACCAGTTTAACCAGCCACTCCACAAGGGACGGAGTCAGCACTCTTTCAAGTTTACGGAAAATCTTGGTTGCAATGGAAACAAGGTTGAACAAGGCCCAGAAGATAACAAACAGGGTAAGAGCCTTGATCACGGTATTGGTAAATACTTCGACCGGTGCGGGCAGGTTCAGCAACTGGTCGGCAAAAAAGAGCCCCAGCACTACAGGAATGAAGCGGATTGGATCAGCAAGAGCCCCGAGGACACTGCTCTCCGCTTTGGTATTATGCTTTTCCAGAATATTCTGGAGACGATTCATGGTGAATCTGGTCAGAACCTTTCTCAAAAGCAGGAAAAAAAGCAGAACTCCCAACGCCTGAGCAATATTTATCAGGCTTACCCCCGGTATCCCGTTCTGCCAGACTCCTAAGGCCATTTCTTTAAAATATTCCATCCAATCGAACACTGTTGAATGATGTTGTTGAACAGCTTGAGTAGCATTGTCCATAAGCAGCTCCTGCTTTTAAATTTAGAATGAGTTAAAACTGATTAAGATTATTCAGACATTAACAAAGCTGCCATGTCTGTCAATGTACCTATTGAAACTATTTACCGACATAAACATTCAGCAGCATTAATATCATGCAAAAAACAAATAGAAACCCAAATACCATGCTAAAGAGTGGGCACTTATTCTGAACCATACTGAATCACAGCACAAAATATTATCTTCTATGCTGGCATGGTTGTATAGTAATTGTTATGATATGCTCCCGTAAAATATATACCTGAACACTGAACAAGCGCATGTTTTATCAAATAGTATAATAATAAGTGGTGCTGCATGACTGCCTATCTTCAACTACGACTCAATATTGTTATGACCTGCTTCGCTTTAATGATAGCTTTAGTCATACTGATTCTTATCAGCCCCATTATGGCGGCAGAAAATGGAGAACAGGACCCAAGCATTATTAAAATAGCATCTCTTGATGACTTCCCACCGCAGTACTTTCTGGACAAGACAGGTAAAGCAACCGGTTTTGCCATTGATATTATGAATGAAGTTGCCGATATAGCCGGTCTGAAACCTGAATATATAATTTTCAAAACCTGGGATGAAGTTCAGCTTGCCCTCAAAAACGGAACTGTTGACGTTATACCCAATATGGGCATCACTGAAAGAAGAAAAGAGTTTGCAGACTTTACATTGCCAGTAGAAACTTTTCCGGTTTCTATATTTGTCAGATCCTCTGAAACAGAAATAAAGTCAGCAAAAGATCTTACCGGAAAAAGAGTTACAGTGGTCAAGGTCAACATCGGATATGTTCTTCTTAAAGATAACAAATCAATTAACCTGAACTATGCGGTCAATGCTCAGGAAGCAATGATGCTTCTGCTTTCAGGATACACTGATGCTGTGGTTTATCCACGCCCGGTAATTGAAAGTCTCGCCCTTAAGTCAGGTCTCTCGGACAGAATGAAGGTAGCTGGAGAGCCTCTTGAAGAGGTCTCAAGAGGAATTGCCATATCCAAAGGACGCACTGAATTATTCAATACCCTGAATAATGCAGTCAGCGATCTTATTACATCAAATGATTACAAAGAGATTTATGCCAGATGGTATGGCGGGATTGACGAAGGCTGGACTACAAAACACTTATCACTTTCCTTGGGACTACTCGTCGCCTCCTTTTTGGCGGGCCTGATTCTTATCCGTTATCAAAGCCTTGCTAAATTCAGCAAAGAACTGAAGAGCAGAATAGTGGAACGGACAAGGCAATTAAAGGAAAGTGAAGAAAATGCGCGCCTTCTGTTTGAAACATCTTTTCTGGGAATAGCTGAGCACAAGTTGATATATGACGATAGGGGCCTGCCAAAAGACTACACCATTTCCAACGTAAACCCGGCTTACTATCATATACTCGACTTTATCACCGATACAGTTGAAGGCAAAAAAGCCAGCGAAGTATACGGCACCGGAGAAGCTCCGTTTCTGGAAGAATACTCGCTGATTGCACGCGGAGGACCACCAACAGAACTGGAACTTAATTTCGAATCTCTAAACAGAATATTTCGAATTTTCGCATACTCACATAAATCAGACAGCTTCGTAACAGTTTTTGAAGACATAACCGAGCGCAAAGAAGCCGAGAGCAGGGAAAAAGGATATAACCGTTTCATAAGTTCCCTGCTTTCAGCTATTCCGATTCCGGTTTTTTATAAGGACCGAAAAGGATACTACATAGGATGCAACACGGCATTTACTGAGATGATGGGGCCCACCTCAGAGGAAATTAAAGGGAAAACAGTCTACGACATGGCGCCAAAAGAAATTGCAGAGGTCTATCACCAGAAAGACCTTGATCTGATGGCAAACCCTGAAAATCAAATGTATGAGTTCAAGATAAAGGACAAGAACGGGATAACGCGTCCTGTTATTTTTGCAAAAGATGTATTCTACGATGATCAGGGAAATGTTGCAGGACTGATTGGTACATTTCTGGATATTACGGACCGTAGAAATGCAGAACTGGCCTTGCAGAAAAAAGAAGAAAAATACCGTATTCTTGCCTCAGAACTCTCCAGGGCCAATGAAGAATTGAGCCAATATGCATTTGTTGTTTCGCATGACCTGAAAACTCCGTTGCGTGCCATCCACAACTACTCGACTTTTATTGCTGAAGACATGTCCGGTCTTGATTTACCTGAAACCGTGAGACAGGATTTAAAAGGGCTGAGTAAGGCTGTTAAACAGTGTCAGGGACTGGTAGACGATCTTCTTGAATTTTCCCGGATTGGAAGAATAAATTCTGATCTTGAGATACTGAACCTGAAAAACATCCTCGACGAAGTTCTCGAGGGCATATCCCTTCCTGCAATGGCGCGTATTATTTTTAATAATGATCTTCCCTGCGTAAAAGCCAACTCCATCCTTTTAAAACAGGTATTAACCAACCTCATAACCAATGGAATTAAATTCAACAACTCGCCTGAAATTCTGATCGAAATCTCAGGGAAGCAGATTTCAGAATCTACCGTTGAAATCATGATCCGCGATAACGGCATAGGCATTGATGAAAAATACCATCAACAGATTTTTCAAGTCTTTCAAAGGCTGCATACCAGATCCGAATATGAGGGAAGCGGAGTTGGGCTGGCAATTGTTAAAAAAGGAGTCGAGATCATGGGTGGATCAGTTCGTCTGGAATCCACTCCCGGCAAAGGAACCATTTTTTTTGTTTCTCTGCAGGCACCATCAGAGGCTGAAACCTAATCTGTTCGGGAGGACGAGATGCAGACTCAAAAAGTTGTAGCCTTAATGGCTGAAGACAATGAGCACGATATAGTTGCTGCCAGACGAGCATGGAAACGCCTGGAAATAAACACGCCGCTGTTTATAGTAAGTAATGGGGAAGAATGTCTCGACTATCTGAACCGCAAAGGGAAATTTGCAGATACGCTGACTTACCCTCGTCCGCATATACTGCTTCTTGATATAAATCTTCCCAAAATAAACGGACTTAAAGTACTGGAGATAATCAGAAGCCATGACAAACTAAAAAGCCTGCCGGTAGTAATGATAACGACCTCCAAGTTTGAAGAGGACAAAGAGATTTCCAGCAACTTTGATGTCAGCGCGTATATTGTTAAATCCGTGGAATTTGAAGAGTTCGTTGATTCACTGCAGGTTATAAAAGGGATACTCAACAGAATTGATTAGAAACAGGCATTTGACTGAAGTATTTAATTGTAATTTATCTGGCTGGCGGACCGGTCCGGCAGTTCTCTTTTGGATTGACTAAACCTCATCCATATCAATTCCCATTTTCTTCAACTTTCTGAATACCGTTGTCCGGTTAACATTCAGCGCCTTGGCTGCCTTTGGAATAGACCCGTGAATTTTGACTGCATTTATCAACACCTGAGTCTCAAACTCAGCCATGATCTCCTTTAAATTCTTTCCTCCGTATCCATCCATATTGAGCTCAAGACCGTGAGCAACTTTAGCAACGGCGCTCTTCTCGATCATTGATGTTGGCAGGTTCTCCAACTGAATCAGATTGTTGTCACAGGTTACAACAAGACTGTGAACAAGGTTTTCCAGTTCACGGATATTACCCGGCCAGCGATAATTGACCATCACTTCTTCGGCATGGGCAGAAAGACGAACGTGCCGCTTGTAACGGGCATTGAACTGCTTAAGAAAAAAATTGATTATAGCCAGCAGGTCTTCACCACGGTCCCGCAATGGGGGAATGTTAATGACCGCAACCTGCAGCCGGTAGAAAAGGTCGCTGCGGAAATTTCCGGATTTGACTTCTTCTTCAAGATTACGGTTAGTGGCCGCAATGACACGAACATCTATCTTACGGGTCTTGGTGGCTCCGACCCTCTGGATCACCCCGTCCTGCAGGACACGCAGCAACTTGGCCTGCATGGCAAGGGGTAGCTCCCCTATTTCATCAAGAAATAGTGTTCCTTTATCCGCCATCTCAAAAAGACCAAGCTTTCCTTTGGAATCAGCCCCGGAAAAAGCTCCGGGAGCATAACCGAACAACTCCGATTCGATCAGATTTTCCGGGATACAGGTACAGTCAACCTTGAAAAATGAATTGTTGATGCGCTTGCTGCTGTCGTGCATTTCGCGAGCCATTACATCCTTACCTACTCCGGTTTCACCGAGATAGAGAACAGTGGCATCAGTCATGGCAACCTTCCGTACCTGAGTAAAAAGATCCTGCATTACCCTGCTTTGCGGTTCAAGATAGAGTTTCTCGGATTTCTGGCTGATTCCGTGCTGAAATTTTTCAATAAGCTGCCGCTGGGCCGCAACCTGATCCTTAAGCTGTGATATGAGAGCAATGTCACGAACATAAGTTACAACAAGCTCAACATCCTCATCATAATCGAATATGGGATGTGCAGTGAGAACCACCTTGCGGCCCTTGCTGTTTACCTGAACCGCAGTGGCTGTCTGCTTGGTTTTAACCACCTCCGAGTTCAATGCGAGGTCGAAAACACCTTCCTCCACAAGAGCCTTGACGTTACGGCCCAGAAGATCTCTGGCATCCAGCCCGGTCAGGTTCTCGTACATGGTGTTGACCGCTATGGTTTCCCCAAGCTTGTTGGTGATATATATTCCATCACTCATGGTATCAAACAGGTGGCAGAGATAACTTGAGATCAAGTATTTATGGCTGGGAGAAATTCTCCGGGGATGTGAGTTTTCCTGTTTCATTGAGTACTCTCTTTATTAAATGCAGGACCAGAAGATTGATATTCCGGCAAAAAGGATAATGAACAGAATTATCCTGCGGCTGGTTTCTTTTTTGAAGTTACGCGAACACCTTATTCCCAGCCATCCGCCCGCCAGTGCTGCGGGACAGGCAGCAAGAAAATAGGACAGAGTCTGCGTGTTTTGCAAGCCGGAAGCCAACTGCCCGGAAAGAATGGCAAAGCCTGTAAGAATGAAACACGCTCCCAGAGTTCCCTTGGCAGCGTCGGCAGTCCATCCTGACATTGCAGTGTATACAGCCAGAGGAGGACCGTTGAAACCAAAAGCCGAACCGAAAAATGTGGAAAGACTCCCCGCCAGCATCCCCCAACGGGAGTCCAGCCCGGCAGGACCCTCCTTTTCCATGAACAAGGCATAAAAGGCATAACAGATCAGAAAAAGAGCCATTAATAGCTTTAATGTTTCATTGGGCAGAGAGCTTATAAGGTACACTCCTGCTACAGTTCCTGCGATCCCGCCGATAAAGATATAGCGTAGATCAGTCCAACTTATGTAACGCCTGAAATTCCACCCCAATTGAAGATTCAGGGTCAGTACGATCAGCGTAGAGCTTGGAACAGCAATACTTAGAGGCATAAATGGCACAACAATGGGCATGGCGACCATGGCAGCCCCCAGACCGGCAATATGATTAACCACACCGGCTACAAACCACGCCGCTGTATATATAAACAATTCTTCCATCAATATTTCCTGAAGTTTGAAAAGCTGAGATATACGATATCTGCAATATATCTGCCAGAGGGTGGGAATATCTTTGAAAATAATATCAGGCAAGCTGCTTGGCATCAAGATTGCTCAAGGGGGGATCAATCACAATCAATCACTTAAGTTAGGAGTAACCAAATGAACGTTATCGATTTCAGATTCAGACCCAATACCCCGGAAGTTATCAACGGCATTGCCAACAGCAAGATGTTCAAAGACCTCTGCGAAGCAATAGAATTTCACAAACAGCAGCCGGAACCATTCGAAGATATCATTAAAGGCCTTGATGAAAACAACGTTGTCAAAGCCGTAATTACCGGTCGTGACTGTGAAACAACTTATGCATCCATGGCCAATGGAAACGGTGCTGTCCTTGATTTCTGCGAAAAGTGTCCCGAAAAGTTTGTCGGCTACTGGGGAGTAGACCCGCACAAAGGCATGGACGCCATTCGCGACCTGCAAAAAGCGGTTACTGAAAACATATCCATTCAGGGTGCAGCTGTAGACCCGTACCTTGCCAAGATTTACCCCAACGACGCCAAGTACTACCCTGTTTACGCCAAGTGCTGCGAGCTCGAAATCCCCATCATTTTCACCACCGGCACAGCCAGCTTTGTTCCCGGTGCGGTTATTGACCATGTAGCTCCCCGCTACATTGACTTTGTTGCCCGAGACTTTCCCGAGTTAAAAATCATCATGAGCCATGGAGGTTATCCATGGGTAAATGAGGCGATCATTGTAACACAGCGTAATAAAAACGTTTACATGGAAATTTCCGAATATGAGCTCTGGCCTCAGGCAGACGCATACATGCATGCAGCAAACACCATCATCAGTGATAAACTTATGTACGCCTCCGCACATCCTTTCATCGACTATCGCGAACAACTCGATAAATATGCCAAGCTTCCTTTTGAAAAAGATGTATACGAGAAAGTCATGTACAAAAATGCAGCCAGAGTTCTCGGCCTTTAATTTTCAAGGACATAAATAAATCCTCACTATGCGGATATTTTCCGCACACCCAACCCCCGGACTCCCTATCCGGGGGTTTTCTTTTTATTTCAGCACCTTAAACGTCACGTGCAGAATTGCAACACGATGCATTTATGCAACACTACCCAGTAATGCTTCACAAATTCAGCATGATACAAAGGTGAATACCTGCTCATCCCAGAAAAAGGTTTCCATTCTGCAACAAGGTTTACAAAACAATTCAGTCCCGCTATCCCAGTTTCGGTTGCTTTCGGTTCCGAACATTTCATTGCCATTTAAAACTGCTGCGGGGGAACCTGTTTGTTAAGAACAGGTAACAGCGGTTTCAGCTACACTTCTTCACTTCTTTATGCAGCCCAAAGATCAGAGCGGGCACTCATGGCACAGCAATTGCTCAATGTGAAAAAAATGGCAATCCGTAATCCATTAACCTTAATACACAAATGTCCTATGGGGGGATATGTGATGTTTACCAAAAGACTGTTCAAAGTTGCTGTACTTATTTCCTGCCGTCTGCTTGCTCTGACAGGCTGTAAATTAGGTGGTTCCAAAGCTGAAGACGTTATTAAAATCCGTCTTGCCCACCCCATGGCTCCCGGTAACAACGTTACTCTCGGCTATGAAAAATTCAAAGAACTGGTTGAAAAGAAATCAGCCGGCAAAATTAAAGTTGAACTTTACGGCAGCTGCATGCTCGGCAGCGACCGGGTTGCCATGGAATCCGTACAGCGCGGCTCCCTTGAGATGGCTTCCAGCTCCTCCCCGAACATGGCAAACTTTTCTCCCAAGTTCATGATTTTCGACCTGCCCTATATCACCGACATTAAAGACCAGCCCAAGATTTACGCATCCCTTGATAATGGAGAACTCGGCAAGTACTTCACCAAAGTTTCCGAAGGCATCAACCTCAAGCCCATCATGTTCAGCGAATACGGCTACCGTAATTTTGTCACCACCGGTAAACCCATATCCACAGCCGACACACTCAAAAAACTCAAAGTACGTGTAACCGCATCTCCGGTTGAAATTGAAGTAGCTAATGCACTTGGCATGAGCCCCACTCCCATAGCATGGGGAGAAACCTACACTGCCATGCAGCAGGGTACTGTTGATGCTGAAGGAAACACATTCTCCCTGCTTTGTGATGCCAAGCACGATGAAGTTATCAAATACGCTGTTGATTCCCGTCACAACTACTGCATGCACATCCTGATGATGAACCTTGATTTCTGGAAAAAACTTGCTCCCGAGAACCAGAAAATCATTACCGAAGCTGCAAATGAAGCCCTTATCTACCAGCGCGGCATCACTGCCGACCTTGAAGCCAAGGCTGAACAGAAATTCATCAACGAAGGCATCAAGGTTCACAAGCTCACTGCAGCAGAGCTCGCTGAGTACAAAAAGCTGACCCGCCCTGTCTGGGATATGTTTAATGACAAAATCCCTGCAGAGCTGTTCGAAATGATGAAAAAAGTTCAGAACCAGCAGTAAGTTCGAACAAGTTCATAAGAAGGGTATTTTATCATGGAAACCAATATAGCTCCCACTGCGGTGGGAGCTCCCTCAGAAGAGAAACCCCGCAAAGGGTTTCTGCAGATGCTCAATGATGACTTTGAAAAGCCGTTTCTTTTCATCGGGCTGCTTTCCATCATCCTCATCATTACTTTCCAGACCTTTTACAGATACGTGGTCACCCACCTGACCGAAGACGCAGGTTCAGCAGTCTGGACCGAAGAACTGGCCCGTTTTATTTTCGTCTGGATTTCTTACCTTGCCGCCCCGCTGGCAATTAAAAACCGGGAAAACATCCGCGTAGACATTGTATACGACCGCCTGCCCCGAAAATGGCAGCACATTTTCTGGATGGTGAATAATCTCTGTTTTATTGTTCTGGGCGTGGTTGTTGCCATCATGGGTATGGATCTGATCAGCATGCAGATGCGCTCTCCCCAGATAGCCCCGGCACTCCAGATTCCATACTATATTCCTTACATGATCCTGCCGGTCGGTTTCAGCCTCATGGTGCTGCGCCTTGTTCAGGACACCATCAAGGAAATCAAAAGATCCAGCATTATGCATGCTGTCTCAGCGGTTGGAATTACCACACTCATTTTTGTGCCGGTTCTGCTGGGCATTGATTTCGGTGCAACAACCGTACTGTTCGGCTACTTCTTACTGTTCCTTGTCATCGGCGTACCCATCGGTATCAGCCTGGGGCTTGCATCACTGGTAACCCTGCTCAGCTCCGGTTCCCTGCCAATCGACTACGTTGCGCAGATTTCCTTCACCTCCATCGACAGCTTCCCCATCATGGCGATTCCCTTCTTTATTGCTGCGGGTATCTTCATGGGCTCCGGCGGACTGTCCGAAAGACTGCTCAACCTTGCTGATGAACTGCTCGGCCCCCTGCCCGGGGGTATGGCACTGGCGACCATTGCCACCTGCATGTTCTTTGCTGCCATCTCAGGGTCCGGTCCCGCAACAGTTGCGGCTATCGGCTCCCTGACTATCCCGGCCATGATCGAACGCGGCTACGATAAATACTTTGCCTGTGCGGTTGTCGCTGCAGCTGGTGCCATCGGGGTTATGATCCCCCCCTCCAACCCGTTTGTTATCTACGGTGTTGCATCGCAGGCATCCATCGGCAAGCTCTTCATCGCAGGTGTTATGCCGGGTGTTCTGACCGGACTTGTACTGATGGCTTTCAGCTACTGGATCTCAAAGAAAAAAGGCTGGATGGGTGAACAGAAGGAACGTTCCTTTAAATCCATCACCAAAGCATTCTGGGATGCCAAGCTCGCTCTCATGGTTCCGGTCATTGTTCTTGGCGGCATCTACGGCGGCCTGATGACTCCCACGGAAGCTGCTGCGGTAGCGGCATTTTACGGCCTTATCGTCGGAATATTCATTTACAAGGGACTTAACCGTCACAACATCGTCGACTCTTTCATGGAAGTCTGCTCCACCTCGGCCATCGTAATCATCCTTATGGCTATGGCTACCATCTTCGGCTACATCATGACCGTTGAGCAGGTCCCGGCAAAGATCGCTGCTTTCATCCTCGGCATGACCAACAGCAAGATTATCATTCTGCTGCTGATCAACATACTGCTGCTGGTCATCGGAACCTTTATGGAAGCTCTGGCTGCAATAGTTATTCTGGTTCCGATTCTGCTGCCCATCGTCACCAAAGTAGGTGTTGATCCGGTCCATTTCGGTATCATCATGGTTGTTAACCTTGCAATCGGGTTTGTAACACCTCCGGTAGGTGTCAACCTGTTCGTGGCCTCATCAGTTGCCAAGGTTAAGCTTGGAGATGTTTCCAGACAGGTGATGCCCATTCTCGGGCTTATGATTTTGGTACTGCTTGCAGTTACCTACATTCCTGAAATATCCCTCATGCTTGTGGGCGACTAGGATCAGCCTTAACTCAATTTTAAAGGCCCTGCCGGATATTCCGGCAGGGCCTTTATTGGTTTTGATGATGCCACCTTGCAGATGCAGGTGAAAGATTTTAAATATTTAAATTATAGCTGTTATTCACTGTCTTTTACTTCCAGCTCAAACATATCACCTTTGGTCACTCCACCATCTTCTAAAATGGATAGCATCTCCCCAAGTGCTTTTCTCGAACTGGTAACCATTCGCTGACTCCGGAAACCTGATTTGGGTGAAGCCTCGGAAAAGCCGATCCCGACAAGAATACAGCCTTCAGAATTTGAGTACCAGCCGTCTTCAACACTTCCGGCCCAGTTACCATAGTGAATAAGTATATTACTCCTCCCCGGCACATCGAATATATGAGGACAAAGCCCATACTTAGGTGAAGTAGCAACCAGACACTGATAAACTCCCGCCGGTATGCATGATATATCAGTCCTGTTTTCTTTCCATGGAAGTTCAGCAGTTGTAAATGAAGAAAGAACTCCTTCTCGATCATTATCAATAGTAATTCTGCCAAAAGTTCCTTCCTTACCAGTTTCGATTCTTGTCAATATCATCTTGATTGCCATAGAACCTCCTGAAAAATTATTTCCCTATTTAAAAGCTCATTAAAAATATTTATATCTGGACATGTCTATATTTAGTGATATGATAATTAATATAAAAAATAGACTATATCAAATAATATTAAGATATATATAAAATTAAAATAAGCAAACGTATATACATTAACCTTAAACAAGGAGAAGTAAAATGGCTGATCCAGCAATTGTTGATCAATTTCGGGGCCTTCCCATGCGAGATCTGATAGGTGGACCATTGGATGCGGCCTGCGAAGCACAGGTGAAACTGGCAAACGCAACAGCCGATTTTATAAAGATTGTAGGCTTCATGCCTCCAGCCGGTGGTGGGCAAGATGATGACCCGACTGAAACGAGAACGGCGAAATTCAAGTTCAAACGACCCAAGGAAGAGCTGGACAACACCACAGGTGTAAGAAGTGAAGAAGAAGTGGAAATCGAAGTTCCTCTCCTTGCAATTGTTAATGTACCGAGTCTTTCAATCAAGACAGTGGACATCACTTTCGACATGGAAGTTAAGTCGGCGTCGTCATCGGTTGAAAAGACGGACAAATCAGCTTCCGGTTCTGCGCAGGCCAAAGTCGGATGGGGAGTATTCTCCGCTAAAATGTCGGTCAGTGGCTCTGTTTCATCCCACAAGGAGAATACCCGTTCCTCAGATACCTCAGCTAAATATCATGTGGAAGTACACGCTGCAGACTCAGGTATGCCTGAAGGACTGGCAAGGGTGATGGACATACTGCAAACAGCATGTGTTCCTAAGTCCATCACCGGATAGAGCCGAGATATAGATAAATGAATCTGAGCGAAGTCACATTCATTAAGCGAATCACTGTAGGAACGGCAAATCCCGCAGAAATGCAAAGCAATGAAGAACTGGAAAAAACCACAGCCCTTTTGAACCGATGTTTAAATGAGCCTCCCAAGGGGCAGATAATCGGTACTGAAAAAAGTTTCAGCGTGCTGCAAATGGGAGAACATCAGGTTGTCCTGCAATGGACAGTCTACCACGTCGGATTCAAACGCAAACCCTTATGGCTTAAATAGGATGCCGGAAAACGATTATGCATGAGATGAGTCTGGATCACTTTCTGTATGCTTTACAAAATGAATACATCTACGCTGGAGATATCGTAATCCAGAAATGTAAAAGCATGTCAAACAAAAGCCTCGATCCTGAGGAGAACTCAGGAACAGGAGATAGCGAAAGAAGCTATCATATAATCAAATCCGCAGCTGGGCTGGAAAATGGATCATTTCATTCACCAGTTCAGCTGCGGATTTCTGAATTCAGCTTATCACTTCAAGCTCGATTCACCACAACAGGTCCACACTCATTTCTCATCATTGATTCAACCCAGAAATACCAACGTGCCGGATTGCAGCTGGAGATAAGTTTTATGGATTTCAAGACCGGTGAGGGCTTCATTCGCCTGAAAGACAAACTCGTTATGAAAATACCTGAGCAGAAAACAATGACTGAAAGAGCACTTCAGCCAGGAGCCAGATCCTCTTTCATGACCAGACTCCGCGACTGGCTGTTCAGCAGAAAGGGATACCGCCTTTCGCTTACAAAACAACAAGCCGAACTGCTGCATGATTTTTACTGAGGCTAGGGCTGGACTATTTTGCAAAACCAAAGCGGAGGCCTTCAGTATCCGATATCCACAACCCATTAAAACAAAAGCTTCAGAAGCTGAATACAGCAGGAGATAAATGGATGTCCGGCACTTTGAATTTCAGGGATTTTATTCAGGCAATGGCATCATCTGTCATTGAGACTCAAAACAGAATTGAAAAATATCAGTTGATTAATATTTTCAGAACATATTTCGATACAGACTCCCGCCCGAAATGCATAAAGCTGCAGCTCCCCTCAATGCGTCCTGATGCAGCTCCGGATGAAGAGGAAACCTACCGGGTTCCGTGGCTGCCTTTGGTTCCTCCCAACACCCTGAAGGTCAAAGATGTAGAAATGACCTTCGATGTAGAGCTTGCCGGAATAATTGAGCAATCGGAAAACAACAAAAGTAAACCACTCGATACCCTCTGCGTCAACCTGGGAGTCGGCAGCAAGGAAAGTACAAGCAGGCTGCATGTAACCTTGAGAGTAGAATCAGCAGAACCGAGTGATGGAGCAATGCGCCTCATGAACCATCTTTCACAGACTCAGGGAGTTTGCGAGAGAACGACTTATGATGAAGAACCTTCAAACGACGAAGAGCAGGAACAACAAAGCAACAAATTATAATCCAATAACAATCGGAGAGACTATGATCAAAAATTTTAAAAGGGCAAAACAACTTCTGATTCTATCAGCATTATTTTTACTATTTGCACTTCCTTCAACAGCGGATGCTGATAAAGTATCCTGCTGGAGAACAGATGACTGGGAAATGCAGTTGCAATCAACAGGCAGGGACACATCCATAATGTTGCTGCATTACATAGGAAAAAAACCATGCCTGAACACGGGACAGCTGTATAGAAACAAAGGAAGGCTGAGCGAAGGAAATGGATTCTGCTCCAGATTCAATAGCCGGGAATTTTATGCACATGAGGTGGATCAGGACCGGATTGATGTAATAATAAAGGGAAATAGGTCAGACCAGGACATTTTGCTACCTTTTATGTTTCAAGGGACGAAAGAGCTACTGGATACTTATGATATGTACTACAGCCCGACACCGTGCTTTCATGGCTCAAATCCTTACTGATCTGATTAATTACCCCCTGCACCGAGAACGTAAATCTATCAGCCGAATGTTCTCGGTGTGTCTATTCGCTTTATAGCATTAAAGCATACAGAATAATCGCATACCCAAGACAGCAGGCTACCACCGGAACTGCAAACTCAGCTTTGCACCCCTGTAAAATTTTATTCTTTATTTTCAACAGATTAGCATAAATATATTTTTGGCCCGGCATTTGCCATAGGGAATTCCGCAGGACGCAAACAGGTCTCACCTGTTTTTCAAAATAAATTTGGAGGAATTTTTAAAATGGCAGAGAATGCAGTTCAGAATAACAACGAAGTAGTTGTGGACAAGGCATCCAGTTCCTGGTCCGATCTATGGAAAAAGGAAGATTATTGGGCCATCTGGCTGGGATTTTTGATCCTGATCGTTGGCGCAGTGATCTTCTTCAATAACAAGCCAGCAGACATGGAAGCCATGTTTGCAAAACAGAACGCTATCATGACTGAAGAGGCAGCAAGAGCCCCCTTCAAGACAGTAGCGTGGTATGAAGCCCAGACCACAAAAGAAAAAATCAAGGCCAAGAACCAGCCCATAGGTAAAGCCATCAATGATTTCATGGCCAAGCCTAAAAAGTGGACTACCAACCCTCTGGACGCATTCATCCAGAACCAGGAACAGGCTGACGCAAAAAATGCTGCAGCAATGCCCAAATACGAAAAAGCCAAAGCCGCTGCCGCTGCCGCAAAGACAGCAGCCCTTGATGCACAGCTCAAAGCTGAGCAGGCAGGTTTTCAGGATGCCAGCCTCAACACAGCAGCTTCCGCATCCATCGAATCATGGCTGAAACTGCGTGCCAAGGAAGCCTCTGCCAAGAAAAAAATCAAACACAAGCCTTACAACCTGATTCCGTCCCTGCTCGCACTCATGGTAGGAATCGGTCTTTTCTTCTCAATCGGTATGCGCTTTATCGACGGTGATGCCAAACCATTCCTCAAAGGCTTCGCACTGGTCTTTGCTGTAGCAGTTGTTTCATACCTCATGGCCAGTCAGGCAACAATGAAACAATACGGCATAGGTTACGCAGCATGGGCAATTGCCATCGGTCTTGTAATCTCCAACACCATCGGAACTCCCAACTGGGCCAAAAAAGCTCTGCAGGTTGAGTTCTTCATCAAAACCGGTCTTGTTCTTCTCGGTGCAGAAGTTCTTTTCAACAAGGTTGTAGCAATCGGTATTCCCGGTATCTTTGTTGCCTGGGTTGTTACCCCGGTAGTTCTGATAACCACCTTCATCTTCGGTCAGAAAGTAATCAAGGTACCCTCAAAAACCCTTAACATGGTTATCTCCGCAGACATGTCCGTATGCGGTACTTCGGCAGCTATCGCCGCAGCAGCTGCCTGTAAGGCGAAAAAAGAGGAGCTGACCCTCGCAATAGGTCTCTCTCTCGTCTTCACTTCCATCATGATGATCGTTATGCCCGCAGTCATCAAGGCAACCGGAATGCCTTTCATTCTCGGTGGTGCCTGGATGGGCGGAACCATTGACGCTACCGGTGCTGTTGCAGCAGCAGGAGCTTTCCTCTCCGAAAAAGCTCTCTACGTGGCAGCGACCATCAAGATGATCCAGAACGTGCTTATCGGTGTGACCGCATTCGGTATCGCCATTTACTGGTGCACCAAAGTTGAATGCGTAGAAGGTCAGAAAGTTCACGCAATGGAGATCTGGCACCGCTTTCCCAAGTTCGTGCTCGGCTTCCTCACCGCTTCCGTAATCTTCTCCATCGTGTACACCTCCCTTGGTTCCGACGCCGGTTTCACCATGATCGACCAGGGTGTACTCCGCGGTTTCTCCCGCATCTTCCGCGGATGGTTCTTCTGCCTGTCCTTCGCAGCAATCGGACTGGCAACCAACTTCCGTGAACTCAAGCACTACTTCAAGGGTGGTAAACCTTTCATCCTTTACGTATGCGGCCAGTCCTTCAACCTGGCCCTGACCCTGATCATGGCATACCTCATGTTCTACGTGGTCTTCCCCGATATCACTTCCAAAATCTAAGTACCGATTTGGAACACCCCCTGTAAGGAGGGAGGCTACCCCGCCTCCCTCCCAATAGGGATCAAGAAGGAGGAACAATACAATGGAAAACAAATCATTAACCGTAAGGCTTACATCTTTTTTCGCTACATGTGCGGTAATCTGGGTAATGGTCTTCGTTGCAGGCCCCATACTCATCGATACAACCCCGGCCTTCCGTACCCTTGCTGATTTCGTAACCGAATCCGACATCGAGACCGGAGAATTCTATTATACTGACGTTGAAATCGTAGGCCACGCTGACCATAACGCCCGCAGCTCAATGGAATACCTCCCCCATGGCCCTGGCCCTGACAGCAAGTAGGCCTTAAGGGGAAGGAGAGCCCCTCTTTTACAGACACAAAAGGCGGTCTCCCCTTGCCCTTAAGAATCCTTATCCCGTCTACCCGAATGTGTTTTGATGGAACTTCGCAAGAAGATTTATTGATATTTGATTGATAAAACTGATTAAATGAGCGTCCCCAGCGGCAGGACCTCCCTTTAAAATACCCGAAGGGAGTTCAGAGGGTAAACTCATCCAGGAAGTTTATCCCTCTGGCCGCCGGAGGCAGTGAGCTAAGGCTTGAACATAGCATCAATCATCCTGCCGGCACAAATTAGATAATAGCCGGTCCGCGGCACTGCTCCCAGAAAATAGCCAAGTTGTTCAAGTTCAGTGATACCAAATCCAAGAATGGAAAAATAAATTTTAAAACAGAGAATAAGGGCTAGAAAACAAAGAATGGTTATGGGAAATGATCTGTTCAAACGCGAGAATAGACATTTGGCTGGAATTTTCTTTTGGAAGAAAAGAACAAATGATGCCAGACATTCGAGAACCCCGTTCCAGCAGCGAACAAAAAGATCGGCACTTAGCACCCCGGCCATAATGGCAAAGATCAACTGAATAAAACTATCCACGTGCCCTCCTATATTGAAACTACTGCAAAGAAACACAGCTCCATTTATTTACAATCTACCCACCTCAGGCACCATAGGTCAAGAATACGGTTCTTGACACCGAGCATCATGACTATACACTTCTCCTCAGGCGGTAAAAAATGAAACTACCCAGACCATATTCCATTCAAAGTAAATTTCTTCTGGGCCTGATCCTGACTTCACTTGTCATCGGCGGGGCTCTATTTGCAGGATTCTCTATCCACATGAGTAAAGTCCTCGAAAATGTAGTGCGCGACAAAGCCCGACTGGTTTTCGGACAGGTGGACTCGGTTCAGAACTATGTTCGCGGAGTTCTGCGCCCTCAGATGTATGAAGAGCTTCCCGACAAGTTCGTTATTCAGGCGATGTCTTCCTCATATATCACTCGCAACATCATGGCCCGGGAGGAAGAAGAATCACCCAACCATGTTTACCGTCGCGTAGCCGAAGGAGCCCGTAACCCGGACTATGAGGCAAAGGGAGTTGAACTTGAACTGCTGGATAACTTCAAAAAGAATCCTGAACTGTCCTTCTGGGAAGGATATAAGTTCATCAAAGGCGAAAAACATTTTGTCATGGCCCGTCCCGTTGTTTTCAAGAAAAGCTGTCTACGCTGCCACGGCAACCAGGAAGATGCCCCGATAGAGCTTGTAGAAATATACGGCAATCGTGGATTCGGACACGTTAAAGACAGTATCGGCGGAGTTGATTTTGTAGGGCTTCCTGTATCGGCTTCAGTTGCCCGCATCGAAGACACCATCATGACTTACATCGGTGTATTCCTGATGTCAGTTCTGCTCTATCTGGGCGCAACCAACATCCTTTTCAAAAAGATTGTTGCAAACAACCTGCGTATTCTTACCACCAATTTCCGTCGCAACTTCAGTGATGAAAAAGGAGTTGCCCTGTTCCGCGAAGTTGAACAGGGTGATGAGATAGGCGTAATGATCGGCGGAATTGAAAAGCTGAGCAACTACATGTTTGATGCCCGCCAGAAACTGCAGGACTATGCATCCAATCTTGAGATGATGGTTGAGGAACGCACCGGAGATCTTGAAAAAGAAGCTCTGGCCCGTCAATCAGATGTAGAACTCTTCGTTCAGCTGCTGGCAGATTCAAGCCGCAGTCAGTCCCGGGGAGAATTATGGAAGGCAGCGCTCCCCCTCATTCATTCCAGATTCGACCTTGAGCGCACGGCCTATGTCTGCACATTCTCCAGCAAGAATTTCTATTCCTTTCCCGGAAGCCCGGAACGCCCGCCCCTTCCCTCCAACTGGGTGGAACTGCTGACAGATTCCATATCACTGGTTCTGGAAGACAGGGCATATATTCCTGTTGAATCCTCTACCGGCAGCGCCGAAGGGCTGCTCTGCCTGTTCCGCAAACCCGGAGATTCATTCACCGTAAAAGATAAAACAGTACTTCGGGCCATCGGCCGTCAGCTTGGAATTGGAGCGGACAACATCTCCGCACTGGATAGCATTGTGCGGCATAATGCCAACCTTCAATCCATTTTTGAAGGCATAAGTGATCCCCTCCTGCTTGCTGACGGGAAAGGCAATCCAATTGTGGCAAACGAATCTGCACGCAAACTCGGCGCGGAGCTGTCAGGCGGGGCCATCAATGATGGCGGAGTAGTCAGCCTGCTCTGTCAGGGACCGGGAGACTCCGGAACCTGCGGCATTTCAAAATCACTGCTGATGAACAAGCCTTTGTCACGGGAAGTGTCGCTTTCTGAAGGACGGTCCTTTGCAATCAACATCTACCCGGTTCAGGGCGAAAACATGTCCCATGACCGCCGGGTTGTTGTTTATGTGCACGAGACAACCGCCCAGAAAAAGATGCTGGCCCAGATGACTCAGGCTGAGAAGATGGCAACAGTGGGTAAGCTTCCGCAGGACTTGCTCATGAAATCAACAACCCTCTGGGAGTCATTCTCTGTTATGCCGAGTTGCTGAAAAAAGGAGTCTCGGGCCAAAGCATTGAAGATGTGGAAGTGATTCTTAAACACACAAGACAGGCTCAGGCTGTACTTAAAGATCTGCTTAACTTCGCACGGCCCAAAGTCTCTTCTGAAAAAGGAACCGACTTCAGCCAGATAATCAAGGATGTATCTGATGTTTTCCGCATACAGGCAGACAAGAAAGGTGCGGTGATCAAACTCGATATCGACTCCGAAACTCCTGAACTGAATGCAGATCCGCAGGCACTTGAGCACATTATCGCCAACCTTGTTCTTAACTCTCTTGACGCTGTGCCGGATAAGGATGGTAAGATACTGATCAGCCTCAGTAACGAAGAACCGGGGTATGCCGTTCTTAAAGTCAGGGATAACGGCCCCGGCATTGCAGAAGAAGACCTGCAGTTCGTCTTCGACCCCTTCTACACCACCAAGGAAGTAAACAAGGGTTCCGGTCTGGGGCTTGCGGTTATTTTCGGCTTTATGAGTGACCTTGGCGGGACCATAGAAGTTGAGAACGGAAGTGATGGAAACTTAACTGGAGCAGTTTTTACCCTTAAATTTCCCTGTAGCTGATATGAATGATCTTCCAGCCCCACGGGTACTGGGCACTGTTAAAGACTGATACCATTTTACAATAGTTAGCCAGATCAAAATGGATCCGGCGGAAGTAATAAAGGACCAGCATGCTTGATTCCGGAACACCCAAGATCCTCATTGTTGACGATGAAGAAGACTTTGCAAAAGGCATAAAAAGACTCGTAGAAAGTGCATTTGCAGAAACAGAAGTAATGACAGCCTTTAATGGAGAACAGGCCCTTTCCGTATTGGATAGAAATGATATAAACCTAATGGTCAGCGATCTCCAGATGCCCGGAATGAGCGGGCTGGAATTACTGAAAGCAGCTCTGGCTGACTCTGATTCCCTCTCAGCAGTTATGCTTACTGCCCACGGAACGGTTGAAACAGCAGTGGAAGCTCTTAAAGCCGGGGCATACGACTTTGTTACCAAACCGATCGAACCCGAAAATCTTTTCAGGGTCATAAACAAGGGCCTGGAAAGAAGCCGACTGCTGAAGGAAAATATGTGGCTGCGCAGGCAGCTTGAACAACGCAAGGACAAGCTTCTTGGTCAAAGTCCGGTAATGCAGCGGCTTAAACAGTCCATCGGAGCCGTAGCCCGCACGGACTATAATGTCCTGATCATGGGAGAATCCGGCACTGGGAAGGAGCTTGTCGCCGGGATGGTCCGCGAATTCAGTGCCCGAGCTGATAAGCCCTATGTTACAGTCAACTGTACAGCCATTCCCGAAAACCTGCTGGAAAGTGAACTTTTCGGACACGTGAAAGGGGCATTCAGCGGAGCGGACAGCGACCGCGAGGGTTTATTCAACCGTGCTGACGGGGGAACAATACTGCTTGATGAAATAGGCGATATTCCACTGGAAACTCAAGCCAAACTGCTGAGGGTTCTTCAAGAGGGAGAAATCCGCCCGGTTGGTTCTGATATTTCCAAGACAATTGACGTCCGGGTTCTGGCTTCAACAAATCAGGACCTGCCCGCCCGGGTATCAGAAAAGACTTTCCGGGAAGACCTTTATCACAGGCTGAATGTACTTCCACTCAATCTGCCGCCGCTGAAAGACCGTCCCGGAGATATTTCCCTGCTGGCCCGCTATTTTGCCCAGAAAGCCTGCATTGAACTCGGCCTGCCGGAAAAAGAACTGGACCCTGCTATTGTGGGTTATCTTTCCGCCCAGAAATGGCCGGGCAACGTGCGTGAACTCCAGAATACCATGCGCAAGCTCGCTGTCTTCAGTACAGGTGACATGATAACAATGCTGGCGGTTGACATTGCTGAAGGAAAAAACACAGCCGGGCTGGATGATGAAGCGGAAGACTGCATTCCATTCAAAGATGCCAAGCAGCAGCTTGTGGACAGTTTCAGCCGTAGCTATATCAGTGACATCCTGACCCGCACAGATGGAAATATATCAAAAGCAGCCCGTCTTTCCGGCCTATCGAGAGTCGCTGTGCAGAAAATGCTGTCCCGGTTTGATTTGAACGCTGAAAACTTCAAAGAAAACTGCCGGTAATTCTTTGTCGGCTGCCATGTTGATTCCGGCAGTAAACAACAGCAGATTTCAAAATATACTTTCCAAATCATCCAGGCTGAACTATGAGCATTGCCTTGGTAAACACCATCCGCCAATAAGCCTTGTTGGAGCGATTATTATGGAGTATTCTGATAAGGTTTACAGGTATTTTTTAACAAACACCAATGATCTCAGCTAAACATATCATGCGGCAAGCACAATTGCTCATGCGCTCATTCTGGAGAACTCCTATGAAAAAAACAAACTTTCAAAAGAATTTAACCGCCCACCTGCTTTTAATTCTGCTTACAGCCTTTTTTGCTGTCCCCTGTTTTGCAAATCAGCCGGACCCGGTCAGCGCAGCCCAAATTGAAGCCATTGAGAAACTCGATACCTCTCCGGCTCAGACTGAAACGCTGGTTAACCTTCTGCGCTACAAAACAGAACTGGATACCCAGATAAGAATCACCAAGAACAAACTCCGTAGTGCTACTCATAGCATGGACAAGGAATCTCTTTCCCTTGAACTCAACCAGTTGAAACAGCAACTTGAAAACGTTCAGGCCAACTTCATAAAGGTTGCAACCGGAATGGATATTTCTGTTTTCGACGAAGAGAACCAGCAACACTTTGCCTGGAAGGAAGAGATAGAAACTCTGGTTCGTCCTTTAATGCATGAGCTCAAAGAGATGACCAAAAGGCCGAGGCAGGTCGAGAGACTCAAAAGCAGAGTTGCATACTTCGAAGCCAAGCTCCCCAGGGCAACCGAAGCAGTTGAAAATATCGATGATCTCATCGCATCAACTAAATCCAAAGTCCTAAAGGCTGAGCTGGAAAAGTTGAAAGGTGACTTTGTAAAAAGACAGAGAGATATAAACAACCAGCTTGATGTTGCCCATTTCGAACTTAAAGAACTTCTTGCAGACGAAAAATCTTTCTTCGAATCCACAAAACAGGTCATGGCCGTTTTCTTTAAGAGCCGCGGTAAAAATATTCTAATCGCCCTGCTGGCCTTTGCCGGAGTTTTTCTGATCTTCAGAAGTATCGACAGGGGATTCAAAAAATACCATCCTGCATTTAGAAGCAAAGAACGCCCCTTCTATATCAGGCTGATAGAAATCATGCTGCTTTTCATGACTGTAATTGCAGCAACCGTTGCCTCATTATTTACGCTTTACGTCTCCGGAGACTGGTTCCTGCTCAGCATTGCCATCATTTTCATTCTCGGAGCCATCTGGACCGCCCGGGAAGGCTTTACCCGTTATTATGAGCAGGTTAAACTGATTCTCAACCTCGGCTCTGTTCGCGAAAATGAACGAATCATATATAAAGGTGTGCCATGGATGGTGGAAAGCCTTCAGCTTTTCAGCAAGCTCAAGAACCCGGCTTTGAATCCCAGCCGAATCAGACTGCCCATTGCGGAGCTGGCCGGCATAAATTCCCGTCCGTTCGGTACAAATGAACCTTGGTTCCCCTGCAGTATCAATGACTGGGTAATCCTTTCTGACGGTGTGCGCGGCAAAGTTGTCAGCCAATCCCCCGACATGGTTGAACTTGTTCAGCGTGGCGGTGCTTACGTAACCTACCAGACCTCTGACTTTCTCGGCCTCAACCCCAAGAACCTGTCCCGAAACTTCAGAATCAAGTCTGTGTTCGGAATTGACTATTCCCTTCAGGCCGAAGCCACATCTTCCATTTTAGGCAAGGCCAAGGAGTTTATAGCCGCAAGAATCAAAGAAGACGGCTACGACAAACACCTGCTGAACCTCAACGTTGAGTTTGAATCTGCAGGAGCATCTTCCTTGAACCTGGTCATTATTGCTGATTTCAACGGCAACATTGCTGAACTCTACGGGCGTCTGATCCGGGCACTACAGAGATACAGCGTACAAGCCTGTACCGAATATAACTGGAACATCCCCTTCAACCAGCTGGTTGTTCACAAGGGAGAATAAAATTACGTAATAAAAAAAGGCTCACATCAGAACATGTGAGCCTTTTTTCTTTCTGATAATAAAGCCTAAATATCGTAGTAATCCGTGACCCCGAGACTAACTTCCTCGAAGCCTTTCGCAAAATTCTGGCACTGGGCTATGGAACTGAACACCTTGGTCATCCTGCAGGATCTGCGTTTCTCATTAAATGTAATTTCCCTCACTCTTCCGGACTCCTTCCTGCCCAGCACAGAAAAAACAGCATTGCTGTCTGCAAAGCCCGCCATTCTGATCTTGAACAGTTTTTCCTGCGGCCAGCTTTTGGCAAGATCCCATTTTACCTTGTAAACAACGTCACCTGACTTTAATTTCCGGGCCAGTTCTTCACACCCGGGCCTGTGCAGGGCCACGCCACGCTCACTAAGGGCTGCATCCAGTCCTTCTTCACCGGGAAACGGATGGCAACAATTGGACATTTTGTGGATCCCCGGAATAACTTCATTCATGGTCAGGCTGTAGCTGCTTTCACCGGTTTCTGGATCAGTGTCCGACCTATCTCCTTTTTCTCCCTCATAAAAATCAAGAATATAATAAATAACAAGCTGGGTTTTAAGCTTGCTGCGGCCTATAAGAGAATGAAGAACGTGGAGGGATTTAATATTCAAAATGGCCAGTATTTCATCAAGAAAACTACCCTCAAGACAGTTGACAGGAAGTCCGTAACGCAGCATTGCCTGCTTGAGAATCGACTCTCCAAGTCCGGCAGCGTAATTGGCCCTTTTCTTTTTCATCAGCCTTGCCACATGGGACTTGGCACGATGACTACGGCAAAAACTCTCCAGCCGCGGTGAAGGATCAAGCGGAGTATCAGACTGTACAATATGCACAGTCGCCCCTTCACTTATCTCATGTACCGGAGAGACCTTTCTTCCATCAACAATACCGTAACTGCACCTTTCCCCCAATCCGGTGTGAACTTTGAAAGCGAAATCCAGTACAGTTGATCCCTTGGGCAGATAAAAAACATCTCCAGCGGGAGAATAAGCAAAAATCTCCTCTTCTTCTGAAATATGCAGCAACGCGCTTTTTCCAGCAGAACCCGCATACCGGGCTGCGCTTTCCAGAAGTGAGCTGACTTCATCCCAGTGATCTTCATTAAAAGGATGCTCCTCCTGCCACTGGTTGAACATTCCGAAATTTGCCCAGTCATCCATTTCCGAACTTCTGACTTTAACAAGGTAGTTAACCTTATCCCCCCGGATACGCACATGCAGGCTGCGATATCCATTGGTCTTCGGGTTGGTGATGAAATCACGCATGGTCCGCGGCACTACCTTGAATCCGGTGTTGACGATGCCAAGCACCCGGTAACAGTCAAGCATTGAATCGGTATCCAGCACTATGGTATAGTCAGCTACATCCCGGGAATTACTCAGACTTAACCGCTCTGTAACCGGGTCATAGTAGTTCGACAGCCCTTTCGGACGGAACCGCACTGTGCTGCCCGGAAACTCGGCGCAAACCCTCTGCTCGATTTCATCCCGCAATTCAAGAGCTTCCTCAGAATTAGCAACTTCATTGATATGCCTGAGAATTTTTTTACATTTTTTGCTGTAGAAATGAATGATGGAAAGCTCATACATCTGCCGTTTGAGGGGAAACATATTCAGGGCAGTTGTAAGGGGAGCATAAACATCTATAGTTTCGCGTGCAATTCGCTGACGTTTTGCAGCCGGAAGGTGGTGCAGAGTCCTAAGGTTATGAAGACGATCAGCCAGCTTGATGGTCAGGACACCGATATTACGACCTGATTTTAGAAAAATTTTGTCATGTGTGAGATGTTTAAGCTGCTTCTTCTCGATATTGGAACTGCTGAGCTTGGTGCAGCCGTCCACCAGCTCGGCTACGGTTTCACCGAACTCACGCCTTATGTCACCTAGAGTAATTCCGTCCACATCTTCAACAACATCGTGTAAAAGAGCAGCTGTAAGAATATCAGGAACATGTACATTGAATTCGCTGGCAAGTATCTGAATTACTGCCACCGGATGCTCAATATAAGGCTCACCTGACCGCCGGCGTTGCTCACGGTGAAGTTCATAACCGAACGCCAGGGCTTTCAGGACTTTTTTACGTCCCTCTTCATCTCGATCCGGCAAACATTTTTCAATTCGTTTTTCGTATTCCGCCAGATCCGGCATCTCCATATTGCCATGTGCCATAAAAAATCTCTCCCGATTAATGAAAACAACTGTTCATTTCATATCCTTTATATTTCTCCAATGAAGTCAAGCATAAATACAGACAGGTACTAAAATTAAATTAAAAGTTTACTGCACCATAACAAATGATCGGTATTTATTGATGCAAAGAGACAAAAAAAGCTAATATGTCTAAAATAATAAAAAGATCACTGCGAAGAGTATAACGGAGACAGCAATGACGTTTATTTTCAGCAAGCTTAACCGCAATAAAAACAGCCCCCCTCTTCTTTTCGTTACAGATGTCCGCAGAGAATTTCTCATCTCAGAAATAACCCGCACATCAGCTCCCAGCGGGATGTATTATCTACTTATGACTGTAGCTGTTTTCATTGCTTCCATCGGTCTTATGGCCAACAGTCCGGCAGTTGTAATCGGAGCAATGCTCGTTTCGCCACTTATGATGCCGATTTTCGGAGTTTCACTCGGCCTTGTAAGAGGAGAATTCCCACTGCTTCGCAACTCTATTTTTTCGGTTGCAGCAGGCATTCTTCTGGGAATAGCCGGTGCATGGATGATAGGTAAACTTCCTATCTTTTTTGAAATGACCAACGAGATCATCGGTCGCACTACTCCCAACCTGCTCGATCTTGGGGTTGCCGCTTTTGCCGGGATAGCCGGAACCGTCGCCCTCATTGATGAAAGAGTCAGTCCGGTGATGCCGGGAATCGCCATTGCAACATCGTTAGTCCCTCCCCTATGTGCCAGTGGGCTCTGCCTTGCTCTTGCCGAATACTCAGAGGCATGGGGGGGCGTTTCTGCTTTTCTTTGCCAACTTTCTTGTAATTCTTTCTATCGCCAGCGGACTTTTCATTATGACAGGTTTCATTCCCCACTCTGAAGATGAGCCTCTTCCACGCCTGATAAAACATTTTTCAATATCCACCATCGGCCTGATTATTGTTGCGGGGCTGCTCACCAAAGCACTTATAGACGTATCTCTTTCCCGCAAAATAGATCAGGCTCTCAGAGAGAGCTGCCACGAAAGCAATCGCAACCACTCCAAATACCTTAATCAAAAATGTAAGCCATGAACTCAATGAAGGAATTGTTGACGGCTTTATTATCATGCAGGGCCCTCAATCAATAAGGGCATCAGAAGTTGATCGCATGGAGCAGACCGCGACCAAGCTACTCAAAAGACCGGTCAGAATCATCGTCCGTACAACCATAACTCAGAGTATATCTTCAACTGCCGATTCTAATATAAATGAGATACTCAGCGCACATGCCAGACATCAGAAAATCAAATTGGAAAAAAGTGCCATAATCATGGAACAAACCGAGTTATTGTTACGAACGCTCCTTTCTGAATTCCCCTAGTATACTCTTTCCGGTATAAATTACATGGAGCTAAAAAGCGGTCCCGGAGTAATAGTGGAGATAAGCGGCCCTGAAAAACCGCACCCGGATTCAGTGCAGGCACTGGAGAAAATGTTACGCAAAAGAACCGAAGTTACAAATCTGAACCTGATTGTGCGCTACTATAAAAGTAGTGACATAACCCGCTCAGGCCGCAATATGTTCGGCACAAGCTATACCGGTCTCTATACAAAAGACGGTAAACAAGTTGAAAATGAAGCTATGGGACATCTTAAAGCCCTGCGTAATATTTTCCCTATTTACGTCGAAGCACAGAAAAACAAATCCGGGTGGATTGTTTTAGCTGAGGTTGCAGGAGACAAGTTAATAAATTCAAAGGACATACGAAAGATTGAAGATAAAATGAGCACAAAATTCAATCACGCTGTTAAGCTGTTTGTTCACTCTAAAGCAGAAGCAATGGTTGATGACACCGGAGTTAAGCCTGTAGAACTGTTTAAGGAAAAAGACGGAATCAAACGCTTCACAGTAGAAAAAAGCCGACAGAAATAAATAACTCGCAATTTGACGTTTAGTTTGTCAAAAGAAATCATCCGGGGGATGAGGTAAATCCATACCCTCTTTCTTTGGAACAGCTTCACGACTCATTATATTAAATGGAGACAAAATGGCGGAAATTCTTGTTGCCGGTCTGGGCGAAATACTCTGGGATGTTTTGGAGGACTCCGAAGAAATAGGAGGAGCTCCGGTCAACTTCGCCTATCATGCTGGGGCCCTTGGAGCAGATTCCATTGCAGTGTCCACTATAGGGGATGACGAACGAGGACGGCGCGCCATTCTTGAACTTGAGAAACGCGGACTGAATCTCGAGGCAGTAAGCATCGATTACGACCATCCTACTGGGTATGTGGAAGCCAGTGTTGATGGCAACGGCATAGCAAGTTACACCTTTCCCGATGATGCAGCATGGGACCACCTGACCCTGAATCCTATGGCTTTAAGCCTTGCTCCGCTGGTTGATGCAGTCTGCTTCGGCACTCTTGCCCAGCGTAATGAAATCTCCCGAAACGCAATACTCACATTTCTTGATGCTGCACCAAAAGCTCTCAAGATATATGATATGAATCTGCGTCAGAGCTTCTATACTGAAGAGATCATCCGTAAATCCCTGGAACGTGCTGACGTGCTTAAACTTAATGATGACGAAATAAGAATAATTACCCCCATGTTCAACCTTGAAGGAGACGATGGGGAAAAGCTCGCATCTCTCGGGGAGCAGTTCAACCTGATGCTGGCCGTGCTGACCAGAGGAGAAAACGGAAGCATTCTCATAAGTCAGGACCGCTATGTTGAAAACAAAGGTCAGCCGGTTGAAAATATGGCCGACACCATTGGCGCAGGAGATTCTTTCACCGCCGCAGTCATTATAGGCCTGATTAAAGAACAAACTCTGGAAGAAATCAGCGAACACGCCAACAGACTGGCTGCCTATGTCTGCTCATGCAAAGGAGCCATGCCGGAAGTTCCGGACGATTTTAAATTAATTCACTCTAATTCCAATGATGGAGAGTAATTATGAAAAGAAGTGAAATTAACGCTCTCATCACCAAGGCCAAAGATTTTTATGCTGAGCACCGCTTCAACCTTCCCAAATGGGCTTTCTGGTCTCCGGAAGACTGGAAAGGCAAGGGAGACAGTGAAGTTGTTCGTAATATGCTGGGCTGGGACCTGACCGATTATGGGAAAGGCGATTTCGACAGCCTGGGACTGATCCTTTTTACCATCCGCAACGGCAACCTCCAGACCGGTGACCCCAAACCCTATGCGGAAAAAATCATGATCCTGCGCGAAGGCCAGCTCTGCCCCATGCATTTTCACTGGTCCAAACGCGAGGACATTATCAATCGCGCCGGAGGTAATCTGGTCATCAAGCTTTACGGTTCAGATGAGAATGAAGAGCTTTCTGATAAGCCTTTGGATGTAAGCGTCGACGGCTTTGTGCAAACCATAGAAGCCGGCGGAGAAATAATCCTTGAGCCGGGAGAAAGCATCTGTCTTGAACCGGGAATGTATCATTGTTTCTACTGTCAGGCAGGAACAGGGGACGTGCTGGTTGGCGAGGTCAGCGCAGTAAATGATGATAATAAAGACAACCGGTTTGAAGAACCGTTGCCACGCTTTCCGGAAGTAGATGAAGACGAAGAGCCCATTCATCTGCTTGTAACTGATTACGGAAAATATGTTTAAATCGAAGACAGGCCGCGAAGAGATCTTTGCGGCCTGTCTATTTGAATATCATTAACGTCCTGAACTCTTACTTTTCAGCTTTCACTACCGTTGCAAGTTTTGCTCTGACAGGTATATTTGAAGACTCGAGCCCCGGTTTCTGCCCATGCAGGTCAAAATCAAGATTCACTCCGGGTCTGAATATAAGAGTATGGGTTGATCCTCCGAAATGAAACATCCCCAGTTGGTCACCCTTGTTTACGTGCTGCCCTTCGTAAACAGTAATTTCATTTGAAGACACCTCCGACATTCCCACAAAAAGTATCGCCATCAATCCAATATCCGGATTGTCAGCTTCAATGCAGACCAGAGCACGGGCTGCAACCTGAGTAATATACCCCTGTGAATCGTTTGGCCCTGCAGGATCAAATCCCATGCTCTGGGCCTCGGCATAATATGATCCGTCCAGAATCTGAGTTTTTACAATCCTTCCGCTGACCGGGCTGTGCCAGCGATGATAGCTGAGCGCACTCAAAAAAGCCTGATACACAGTCCCCCCCGCAAACTGCTGTGCAAGATCTTCATCACCAAGCATGTGTGCGAGTGAATACGGCTGAGCCTTGATCCAGAACCTATCGCGGAGCTTAACATTACGAGCCAGCCTATATGGAGCAGACTCGCAGGAATTGCAGATAATACTATTGTCCTCCGGAGCCGCAACAGGACGTCGGCCTTTACGGAAAACACGGGTAAAGAAATCATCCCAGGATTTGAATCCGTAATAAGGCTGTCCGGGGTCGCATACAAAGTCTTCAACAAAGGTGGGCATCGCCTTTTGAGCATCACGACCGAACCAGCCTTTCTTCGGGTCATTATCAAGAACGTACCTTGAATCAGAAGAACCAAGGAAAACTGCCCATTGACTCAGAATCTTCTTCAATTGACGATTTACTTTGGGGTTAAGAAATGCAGTAGCTCCGGCAGGAGTTCCCATCGGCCAGTCCAGAATGGCATTGATTGGAAATCCGACCAAACCGGTTTTATTGAACTGGGGCGCCCTGGTCATAATGTGATTTAACAGCTGAAGCATGTGTAGATAGTCCCTGACCTGCGGTTGTCCGGTCGGGTCTTTGTCATAGGGAGGCTTACGCGGAACCTGATTGAACATCTCGTTAAACAGCATGTATAGCTCAGGGTCATTTTCTATAATATCTTTGAACTCCTGAATAACAGGAAGTAAAGGAGCATTTTCTGCAGCACTTTCACTGATAATTCCCTTCTTCCACTCATCCAATGTCTTCTGATCAGAAGGCAGCCATTTACCTACCCGGTAAGGAACGTCTTTACCGGAATCAGCGGCAGCAGTATGAAGTCCACACTGCAGCCACACTAGCATCATCATAAAACAGACAAATACAATCTTTCTTCTCATATTATCCTCCGCTTATTTTGCTGTCTGAACTCCGTTTTCACTTCATTGAATAAGCAGACACAGCGATAGATCATAAATCATATCTTTGTTTTTTAGGAGTATTATTTAAATGTAAACAACGCGCTCATGAAATTTTAATTTACCCCAGAAAGCACTTTCACCCTAATATGCTAAAAAAACTGATCATATTTTCAAATTATTACCTAACTCTAGCCACGAACTTGACCAACAAAAACAGCCGGTATAATTTTTATCCACACAAATTACCCTTTGCAAAATAGATTTAAATAAAAAGTATAACATAACAGACCCTTCTACTTCTATATCCGACTTTCCCATCTGATTTTAAATTAAACTGGATACGTAAAAGAAGCATTTGCTTACAACCGTACTCAAGTTATGGACAAAAAAGAAAGCTTTACAAACCTGAAAACAAACCTACATTCTCTATTCAACAAATCACGTTCAAAGGACCCATGCCATGTCCACACCAGATAAAATCAGCTGTATACTGATCGACGATGAGGCTCCGGCTCTTGATGAACTCAGCTTTCTCCTATCCGATTTCAACGACATTGAAATTATAGGAACCGCAACTTCTTCAAGCAAAGGGATAACACTCATCGCCGATCTCAAACCCGATCTTGTTTTCCTCGACATACAGATGCCGGGTAAAAACGGTTTCCATGTACTCAATGAGATTATGGATTTTCCTGAGCCGCCTCTTGTTATTTTCGCCACAGCCTACGATGAATACGCTCTTAGGGCTTTCGAAGAAAATGCTGTTGATTACATTCTAAAGCCCCTCTCTGCAGAACGCTTAAAAAAGAGCATTAAACGTGCTCGCTGTCTGGTCTACGCCAACTGCGAGGATAAAATTGAAATGCCGGACATGAACGCACTGCTAAGGACTATGGGTATTGGGCAGAAAGTACTGCGGATTTCAGTTGAATCCAGCGGAAGAATACTTCTTCTTGAACCATCTGATGTCATACTCTGCCGGGTCGTGGAGCGCAAAATTATGGTTTACACGGCAAAAGGTATATTTCCCTGCTATGGCGATAAGACTCTGGACAGACTTGAAGAACGCCTGACAGGACAGCCCTTTTTCCGCACTAACCGCGGTGAGATGGTGAACTTGACACATGTACGGGATTTTGCCCCCTGGTTTAACGGCAAGTATGTTGTGACCATGAATTATATTGACGAAGAGGAAATTATTATCAGCAAAGGGCGCGTAAAGGATTTCCGTGAAAGACTGGGGCTTGCGTAGCATGTCTTCGGCTTCGCATAAAAGAAAAGCGACTTTATATATAAGCCTGCCCGCATTTTAAAAATATCTGGCAGTGCTCTTTTAAAAACGTTCAGAAGGTGCGCAGCAACAAAGAGAAATAACATCTGAAACAGACTCCACGGAACTATCACTATAACTCAGTGTAAGTTTACCTTTTACTGAAACGACATTCAAATGCCCGCATCTACGCCCCTTATAGTCTGACTATATTTAATATTTTATGTATACAAAAAGCATTGAAGGCCCTGTCCTTCTTTCCGCACAAACACGCACCGGAGACCACCGGAAGGTATTGATAAACAGAGATAAAATATGAATCCAGAAACATTAATCATAACTCTTGCAGAACGATTCGGGCTAATTGTTGCCGGATCTTTTCTGCTGCTTACCATCACTCCCATCCACCGCATCGGCTTCAGGAAGGAGTATAAAAAAAGCAACGCGGTTCTACAGATTCTTATCTTCGGGATATTCGGCATTCTCGGCACTTACGGAGGAAACTTTGTATTCCAATCCGTTGCCAACCTGCGCGCCATGGCTGTTATCACCGGGGGGCTTTTTGGAGGACCACTTGTCGGGCTCGGGGCCGGTCTTATTGCCGGAGGCCATCGCATACTCATAGATTTTGGGGGATTCAGTGCTGTTCCCTGCGGACTGGCGACCATGATTGAAGGCCTTGCTGCAGGGCTGATTGCCACCAGACTAAGCAAGAGCATGGACTGGCGGGCTGCTGCAGGACTGGCTTTCATCGGCGAAATTGTGCACATGATCATGGTTCTCTATCTTTCACACCCCTATGATGAAGCATTGAAACTTGTTGAGTTGATTGCCATGCCCATGATCATACTCAACACCTTTGGCGCAGCTATCTTTGCTCAGGTCATTAATATTGTATTTCGCTACGGAACCAAGCAGGATTCTGTTAAGGCACAGCATATTCTGGATATCGCAAACCTGACCGTAAGCCACCTGCGCTCCGGGCTGACTCTTGATTCTGCAAAAGAAACAGCCAAAATCATCCATACCCACATGTCTGTTGCTGCTGTGGCAATCACCGATAACGTTAATGTTCTGGCTCATGTCGGCGCGGGATCCGACCACCATCTCCCGGGGAAACGGATCAGAACAGAATCCACATTTCGCGTGCTTGCAGAAGAAGAGCCTATCTTCCTTGATTCAGATAAAAAAATAGGCTGTAATCACAAAGGTTGTCCCTTTACTTCTGCGGCAGTGGTCCCCCTACATAAAAATGGACAGGTCGTCGGAACGCTCAAATTATATGGAACCCGCAGAAATCAGCTTGACCTGCTTTCCTTTGAAATGGCCAAAGGTCTGGCCAACCTCTGCTCAACTCAGCTTGAACTTGAAGAAATCCAGATTAAAGAGCAAATGCTGGCCCATGCTGAAATACGCCGCCTGCAGGCCCAGATCAACCCGCACTTTCTGTTCAACTCCCTGAATACAGTAACTTCATTCTGTCGAACCAATCCTGACCGGGCCAGGGAACTGCTGCAGGAGTTATCCAAATACATGCGCAAGAATCTAGACAGCAGCCGTGGCTTTGTCCCTCTCCATGAAGAACTTGCCCAGTTGCACAGCTATCTTGCTATTGAAAAAGCCCGTTTTGGTGAACGCATCAATGTTGAGCTGAAAGTGGAAGAAAAGTGCCGGGAATGGCCCATTCCCCCCCTGATTGTTCAGCCCCTGGTTGAAAACAGCGTTAAACACGGAATTTTGGGACGTGAGGACGGCGGTACTATATCTATCAATATCCATTGCGAAAAAGATGAAATGCACATCTGCATTAAAGATGACGGAGTGGGTATGGCTCAGAGCCGCATTGACCACATTTACGAGCGGCAAAAAATTGATTCCCGTGAAAAAGGTATCGGGGTCCGCAACTGCATCAGACGACTGGAACAGATTTACGGCCCGCAATACAAAATGGAAATCAAGAGTGAAATTGACCGGGGAACGGAAATCAGCTTCCGGGTTCCCAAACTGAAAACTGCCATGCAAATGCAGGAGTTTGCGGTTGCCCCCGGCTAATATCTTGATTTAAAGGTCCTGCTGTCCTATGCTGGCAGTAATAAATAATACTGCTATAAATCGGACAATCATGAGCAATCATAAAAAGTTCAAAAATACCCGCATATTAAATTCTTTTGTCCGGCGGATAAACTGCCTGCACGATACAGTGCATTCAGAATCTCCATCCGCAAAAGATCTGCTGTGCACTCTAATAACTCTGTACACGATTAAAGGACTTAGCCGAGTTGTAATAAAAGGCTTTACAAAAGACTGGGAAAACGCCTCCTGCAACATAACCTGTGATGGAGATTGCGGACTAGTTCTCAACAAAGCCGTTTCCTTGAAGAACAAGCTTGTCGACTCACATTTGAAACTGAGCACGATGAATTCCTCTCTGGCTCGTTGGGCGGGAAGAAGGCTTACCGGTCCGGTTCTGGACTGGAATGACCTTATCCTTGACCTCTCTATTGCATCGGACCCGCAGATTCAAAGTTCACTCTGCGAACTTGAAGAGGTACTCTGACAATGCTCCAGCTCCAGGAAACAAATGCTTATCTGCGCTATGAAAAAAGCCTGCTGAAAAAATACCCTCAAGCAGGCAAGGATATAGCCAAAGCTAAAAGGCAGATTGTCAGTAAACCGTCCAGAGGAGTTGTATACAGGGGACTGAACACAATGGCCCTTCGAAAAATAAGAGTCGCAATATCATTGCTGCGCATTTCAGCACGCAAAGGATTGCGGCTTTTTTATTTGTACTCTGAAAAGAAAAACAAGGCTGTTCTAATCTACATATTCAAAAAAGGTCGGCCTCAAACCGAAGGACAGGTAATGAAGCAGTTCAGTCATGCCGTAGATGAAGTAATATCTGAGCTTAAGAGCCTTAGATAACTCATTAACTTTTTCAATATTTTCATCATTGCACTTCCTTTCATTCTTAATTAGTTTTTCACAACAAAATTCAGCCTGCCAGTGCAGGCATTACCCTATCCCAAGTAACTAACCCAGTGAACAAAGCAGGAGCAGAAGATGAAAGTTCTATGCCTTCAAGGAAGTGCCAGAAAAAATGGACACACAGCGAAAATTCTCGGATGGATTGAAGAAGAACTCAAGGAAATGGGTCACGAAGTAGAATCCGTCTACCTCAATGATAAAGACCTCAACGGCTGTTTAGCCTGTGCAAAGTGTAAGGAAAAGCCGGAAGAAGCAGGATGTGTTATCAAGGATGACATCCCGGAAATTCTGGAAAAAATGATCGCATCCGATGCAGTTGTTTTCGCCTCACCACTTTACTTCTGGGGACCGTCCGCACAACTCAAGACGGTTATAGACAGAACCTACAGCCTTTATGTTGACTACCATACGCCCACTCACGCTTCACTCATCAAAGACCAGCGCCATGGCTTTCTGGTAACAGGTGGCGGACCTTACGAAAACAACGCCGAGGAAACTTTCACCGCCTTCTCAAGAATGAAAAAACCCCACCTGACCAATCATACCGCCAGCCTCTTCATGGGCGGCTGTAAAAATCCCGATAATCTCGGTGATGAAGCAAGACAGAAAGCTGCTGAGTTTGCAAAAGATCTTGTTAAATAAAAGTTCAACCATTTCAAGAGGGCGAGCTAGCATCCTACCCTTGCATACTTTTGTTTAAATCAAAAAGCCTGACGTTATTTGTTTCGCGTCAGGCTTTTTAAATTTTATGACGGAGTATCACCCTGAACATAATGCTATAATCATTAACTTTTTATCTCCATCACACCCATTTATTTTCAAATTCAATCAACAGTTAATTCGTTTGAAGTAACCAATGGGAATGAGGCAGGCTTATCATCAAATGTCATTTCAAACACTGAAAACGACACTTCAGACACAAACCGTAGAATCGAGACAGTCCTCTATGCAACAAGGGAGCATACTTTTTATCAGCTCAAGGAACGGAGGACCTTATTATGCTATTTTTCTTTGCCTGCGTGGCAGCACTAATCGTCGGATATTTCGTATACGGTAAATTCGTGGACAACGTCTTTACCCCGGACGCTAACCGCACCCCCCCTGCATACGCCATGCGCGATGACGTGGACTACATGCCAATGCCCATGTGGAAACTCATGTTTATTCAGGTGCTGGATATTGCCGGAATCGGCCCCATCTTCGGCCCTATACTCGGTGCTCTCTACGGCCCTGTGGCACTCATCTGGATTGTTGTCGGCTGTATCTTTGCCGGTGCTGTTCATGACTATTTCAGCGGAATGCTTTCTGTGCGCAACAACGGTGCATCCGTACCGGAGCTCGTAGGTGAATACCTTGGTATGTCCGCCCGCCAGGTCATGCGCGTATTTGCTTTTGTACTGCTTATGCTGGTCGGCGTTGTATTTGTTCTCGCCCCGGCAAAACTGCTCACCGGCCTGACCGGAATCAACACCGGAATTCTCGTTGCCTGTATCTTCGGTTACTACTTCCTCGCAACCATCCTGCCCATCGACAAACTCATCGGCCGCCTTTATCCTCTTTTCGGCGCACTGCTGCTGGTTATGACCATTGCACTTGCTGTTGCTCTGATGTTCAGCGGCCATCCCATGCTGCCCAACCTTGATTTTGCCGTGAATACCAACCCCGCAGACAAGCCTATCTGGCCTCTGCTCTTTATCACCTTATCATGCGGTGCAATCAGCGGTTTTCATGCCACACAGTCTCCACTCATGGCACGCTGCGTAAAAAATGAAAAAGAAGGTCGCCCCGTTTTTTACGGTGCAATGATCATTGAAGGTATCATCGGCCTGATCTGGTGTACCCTCGGACTCTCTTTCTACGAATCCCCCGAAGCACTCAACGCAGTAATTGCAGCAGGTTCTCCTTCCGCTGTAGTATCTGATGTCGCAAACTCTCTGCTTGGCCCAGTGGGTGGTATCTTCGCAATCATCGCAGTTGTCATCCTGCCCATTACCAGTGGTGACACCGCTTTCCGCTCAACACGTCTTATCGTTGCAGAAACCTTTAAAATGGATCAGGGCCCCGCAATCAAGCGCCTGCTCATCGCAGTTCCCCTGTTCATCCTTGGTTATATAATCTCCACCCAGAACTTCTCCGCAATCTGGAGATACTTCGGCTTCTCCAACCAGTGCCTGTCCATGCTGGTTCTCTGGACTTCCGCAGTGTACCTCGCACAGAAATGCAAGTTCCACTGGATTGCATCCGTGCCTGCAACCTTCATGACTGCCGTCGTTACCACCTTCATCGCACAGGCCAAAATCGGTTTCGGACTCGACATGAACGTGTCAATCCTGATCGGTATCGCTGCTGCTGTAGCTGCAATGGCAGTCTTCCTCGTGAAATTCGTCCAGCCCAAGGCAGCGCAGGAAGCACAATAAGAAGGCTTACTTCACAGGACGTACTCCGCAGAAGAATCACATACCACTAAAAAATCCCGCCTGCTTTCGCAGGCGGGATTTTTATTTTAAGAGCATATTAATTAATATTATCTAATCCATTAAGACTCAAACCTATTTAAAGCTTCGCTGATTATATCGTCATGCGTTATGTCCATTCCTTCTTCATAACGATCAGTAATACCCCACGCATCAGCAGAATGAGGTTTGAGAACGCCATAACAGCATAAATATTTACAGGCATATCTGGTAAGGCATTCCAGCCGTGTATTTCTTCTTTTACCGGGCTGAAGCAGGCAGGAACGAGTTGTGTCAGTTGGACATAATATTTTAACCAGCTCTGCTGTAAGCTGATCAATATGAGCATATCCACCCAGCCTATCCATAGCCCGCAATACGGGTGTCATTAAATCATAAAACTTAGGGACTTGCACAACACCAACCTCTGCATGATACTAAAAATCACATTTAGCCATGCCGTACAATTTATGTCAAGACTTCTTTATATAATTTCAGGAAGGTAAAGATGAAAAGAGATTGGACTCAACTTCAACAACATTGGAGAAATTCATTCTACCCTGGAAGACAGCGACATTAAGCAGCCTGATATTTTTATGTCCATTTATTGAATTTACCCTGAAAAATATTCTCTATCCCCCGACAACAGCCTCGACCCCAGCAACAATATCCAAAAGCTCTCCGGTAATGGCTCCCTGCCTTGTATTTCTAAATTCCGACTCCAAAACCTCAACGTGCTCAAGAATATTCTTTTCCGCCACCTGCATTGCTGCAAGCCTTGCACTGTTCTCTGCAGCCAGCGACTGCACGATTGCCCCGTAAACAGAAATATAAAGATACTCACGAAAAAGATTTGAAAACATTCTGTCCGGCGGGACATTAAGCATCGGAAGTGAGCGGTTTCCCCACTTAATATTGTTGCTACGCAGCTCAAGCGGCAATATATGGTTCACGGGGACTTTCTCCCCGTCGCTTACATGCAGATTACCTATAATGCTGAATTCATGCATCGCACGATGATTTTTCCAATCCTCAAGACTGTGTTCAATCTCATCAACGATTGAATTAACACCACGCAAGCTTCCCGGAACTCGAAAATTAAGATCAGGCTTAACGCCGGCATCCTCCAATGCCCCATTCAACCTCTCGCCGCATGTCCAGCAGGATACCTTATGCCCCTTTGCCACGATTTGTTCTATGGTATTCAGGGTGCGTACCCGGACAAGCTCATTAAACTGCCCGCACATTCCCTGATCGGAACCTATTGCCAGAACAACAGCCGATCCGTCACGCGGGCCGCGCGGCACTATTCCCGCATTACGAAAAAAGACAGCCCAACCCTGATTAATCACTTCTGCATACTCGCCAACACCCTTTGCTGCATTCTCAAAATGACGGATATTTACTGCAGCAAGAGCCTTCATGGTCTTTACTACCGAAAGCAGATCGCCAGTAGTGGCTATCTTACGGCGGACCGCTTCAAGCTGCTGCATTAGTCTCTCTCCACTGCTTTACATTATGCTTGATGGCCTTTTCCAATTCATCCCAGATGCCGTCTTTTGAATCGGCTAGAGGAAGTCTTTCCATACTCTCGAATCCATCATTCATTTTACCAAGCAGATATCCCTGTACATCGGCAATGCGCTCTAGCGGAACTTCATCAAGCAGCCCCAATGAAACTGTCCATAATATAACCAGCTGTTCTGCCGCGTTAAGGGGCGAAAAACGATCCTGTTTAAGAAGCTCACGGACCCGCAATCCGTGATCAATGCGCTTTCTCGTATCCTGATCAAGACGTGTTCCGAATCTTGCAAAAGCCTCCAGCTCCTGAAACTGCGAATAAGTCAGGCGGAGATCCCCCGAAACCTTTCGGTAAGCCGGTGGCTGCGCTCTTCCACCAACGCGGGAGACGGATTTACCAACATCAATGGCCGGAAGCATACCCTTTTGAAACAGAACCGGAGACAGGTAAATCTGTCCATCCGTAATTGAAATGAGATTGGTTGGAATATAAGCTGAAATATTCTGAGCCTCGGTTTCCACGATAGGCAGTGCGGTAAGTGTTCCTCCACCGTGTTCGGGCTTCAGGCGCGTAGACCTTTCAAGCAATCTTGAATGAATATAAAAAATATCTCCGGGAAAAGCCTCTCGCCCGGGAGGTCGACGCATAAGAAGGCTCAATTGGCGGTAAGCCTGTGCATGGCGGGTAAGATCATCATAAATGATAAGTACATCTTTACCCTGCTCCATAAAATATTCAGCCATGCTTGTTGCTGCGTAAGGGGCAATGTACTGCATACCAGAAGGAGCATCCCCTTCAACCACAACTACAAATGTATAGCTCATGGCACCGTGTGCCCGCAGGGTATCAATCACCCTTGCTACAGAAGTGCTTCGCTGACCAATTGCACAATATACACAGATGACATCGCCTTTTTTCTGGTTCAGGATAATATCCAGTGCGATTGCGGTCTTCCCGGTCTGTCTGTCACCGAGTATGAGTTCACGCTGTCCTCTACCTATCGGGATGAGGGTATCGATGACCTTGATACCACTGGCCATGGGAGTATCTACCGGGGCGCGCATAAGGATAAGAGGGGCCTCGGCTTCCACCACCCTTGTTTCAAATGTCTCAGGTTTAGGGCCGTCATCAAGCGGGTTCCCCAGAGGATCGACAATTCTTCCAATCAGAGAATCCCCCACCGGAACACTCAGCACCGTCCCTGATGGAACAGCTTCATCTCCGGCACGTAGATTCTTGTTCGTTCCCAGCAGTGCCACACCTATGGAGTCGGGAAGAAGATCCAGTGCCATGCCGGGGGTATCGGTTCCAAGCATAATCAGTTCTTCAGATCTGACCGTTCCCAGCCCCTCAACCTGCGCCACGCCGCGAGCAACAGACAGCACACGCCCCACTTCGCGGGACTCGGGACTGTAATCCATATCCTCACGGCCCTTTTCGTAAGCGCCAAGTGCCTGATCTATATTTTCTGATATGAATCCCATGTTATTTCCTCTGAGGGGACTAACGGTATAAACTTCCGGGCTCCCAACATTTTGTGCAAGGGGAGAACAGCACTGAGTTTTCTGCCGGTATTCTCCCGTGCTGCTCCAGTTTCAATAAAATAATAAATTGTGCTGCTTCATATCATTTCAAGCCAGCTAATCCCGGATTTCATCCAAAATTTTATGTTCAAGTTCTGCTACATAAGAAGACATATTCCATTCCCATTTACGATCTCCGGCAATGAGTTCTATGCCCAGCCCCAACCTTGAATCGTTAGTAAAAATACGCTCGTTGTTTCTTGGGAACAGTTCAGACAGAATCTCTTCGAATTTCTTTCGCTGCATTTCGGTCTGCTCAAAACCGGTCCTAATCAGGATTTCACTTTCTCCACAATCCATTCCACGGGCTTCTACCGATATGTTTCGTAGAAAACCGGTGACCACCATCTCTTCAAGTTCGCTGTCGGCAAGATCCCTGATCATGCGGGCGGCAGTATTTGCAACTTCGTGCACCAACCTGTTACGCAAGTATGAGGCAACAGCAGCCTTCTCCCGACTGAGAGCAGCCAGCCATTCCCGGCGCAAACCTTCGATTTCACCACGCGCAAGCTCCATTGCCTGCTCACGCCACTTTTCGGCATCAGCATGAATCTCTTCCATGACTTCAGAAGCCTTGTTTTCCAGTTCCTCACGCTCAATACTGAGTTTTGCACTGATGGCCTCTGCCTGCACTCGGGCTTTACGGGCTTCAGCCATTTCATCCGCAACACTCTGTCTGCGTTCCTGCATGGCACTAGTGATCGGCCCATACAGAAACAGTTTCAACAAAGCCAGAAGCACAAAAAAGTTCAGAATCTGCGCAAAGATTGTGAACCAATCCAGCAGCATTATCAGCCCCCGGCCTTTTCAAGAAAATAGGCCCAGAATGGATTGGCAAAAAGCAGAATCATAGCCAGGACAAAGCAGTAAATAGCTGTGGATTCAACCATCGCCATCCCCACAAACAGGAACTTGACGATAGTATTGGTTTCATCGGGCTGCTGAGCTATTGAACTGAGCGCGCGAGACAAAGCCATCCCCTGCCCCACAGCAGGACCGATCGCCCCGATCCCCATGCAAAGTCCGGCCGCAATAACCGAACCGAAAGCAATCCAACCAAGAGTTTCCATAAAATTCCTCCTTGTGATTATTCAGAGTCTGTAACCTGAAAGGCATGACTCTTAAGACGAACCGGAGAAGAACCTAACAAGGCAGTGCCCTTAAGACCTGCCTGAATCTCCGTCTAAACCCTAGCCATGCACCTCTAACCCAGCAGCGATAAACACCGCCGCCAGAACAGTAAAAATATAAGCCTGTACCGCACCGATCAAAAGACCGAGCATTTGCATAATTACGGGGATGAACAGCGGCATTATAACCAGCAGGATTGCTCCCATCATCGAGCCGCTGAGAATATTCCCGAAAAGCCTTACAGCCAGAGCAAAAGTTCTGCTGATTTCTCCTATTATATTAAATGGCAGCATGAAAGGAGAAGGCTGCACGTAGCTTTTGAGATAATTACGCACCCCGTTCTCCTTTATTCCATAATAAGGCACAGCAAAAAAGACGATCAGACTGAACGCGGTTGTAGTTGAGAGCGATCCTGTAGGCGGCTCAAAACCGGGGATAACTGAAAGCAGGTTTGAAACAAGTATGAATATAAATAAGGTACCAAGAAGCGGTAGGAACTTTTCCGGCTGCTGATTGGTTGCATCCTTTATCTGCACAAGCAGACCGCCGACCAGAACTTCAAGAATATTCTGACGCCCGGAAATGTCAGATCCGGAAGTGACCCGCCTTGTAACCAGCCATGAAAATCCCACAAGCAGAAACATGACCATCCATGTAAAAAATATGGTGGCATTCAGTTTGATAAAACCGGAACTGAAATAAATGATATGATCCGGGCTTATTTCCATGTCGGCCTCTTGAATACTAAAAATTCAGACATCCCCATACCGCTGACATTGGAAAGCATGTATGCACGCATCAAGTAAAAACCAACTAGAGAGAACAGCAGGGCTGGTCCGCCATAAGACATTACCTGTGCAAAGCCCCAAAGGGTCAGAGCATACCGGACAAGATAGCTGGACCAAAAAAACAAACGAGGCCGGGTGCAGCTGGGTAAAAGACGAACAGTCAGCCACAATCCGCCAAAATGAATGGCTGAAAGGAGCAGACCTATTCCCAGGGAAGCTACAGCAACCATAAAACTACTCACCAGCATCATCCAGCTCCCCTTGTTTCTTCAAGTCCTGCTTTTCCCACTCCTCGCGCTCCCTTATGATGCGGTTCTTCTCGCGATTCATCCAGATTCCGGCGCACATGCACCCAAAAAACAAACCTGCACCAAGCATGGTAAGGGTCCAGTTTATCTTAGTCGACCAGCGATGATCCATCCAGACTCCTAAAAGACTCCCCAGCACAGTCGGCAGGGCAATAAGCCAGCCAACAGACCCCATTGAACCAAAAGCGGACCATGCCCCGATGGGCCCTTTCTGTTCTGCGCGCATCTTCCGCTGCTCTTTGGAACCCACAGATTTTCGGAATTCTTCAGACTTCAGCTTGCGAGATTTCCGCTCATCAATCATTGCGTTTCAACCTCGATAAGGCTGCGGACAAATCCGGCTTCGAGTCTGGCGACGGCACTGCGGGCAGACTTTTCAGCCTCTGCAGCATCCTCCTGCATACGCTCAACTTCAGCCTGCAGCTTTCCTAGTTCGCCTGAAACTGCCACGCGTGCTGAAATACGCACAGATTCACCCTGCTTCACCAAAACTCCACCATCCACGGCAAGATAATTTGGCTCTCCATCTTCAAAATAGGTAAGAATCCCCGGAGCAAGAGACGATGCCATATCAAGATGTTTAGGGAGCAGGCAGAATCCCCCCAGACTGCTTTCGGCAAGAACCTTGTCGACAATACGATCCAGAAATACGCCCGAGGGCAGCAGGATTTTCAACTTCATTTGCCAACCTCCTCAATAGAACCGATCATGTAGAATTGTCGTTCAGAAGCATCCGGAAACTCGTCATTCAGAATTCTTTCACAACCGGCAACCGTATCTTCAAGAGCAACGATGCGGCCTTCCATGCCTGTAAAATGTCTGGTGGTATTGAAGGGCTGAGTCATAAAACGTTCCAGCTTACGTGCCCGGGATACGATCTTGCGATCCTCACGGGAAAGCTCCTCAAGTCCAAGCATGGCGATAATATCTTTAAGGTCTTCATACTGGGCCAGTGTACGCCTTACCTCGCGGGCAACATCATAGTGCTTCTGACCGACAATTGCGGGAGAAAGCATCATTGAACGCGATTCCAGAGGATCAACAGCCGGATAAAACCCCTCCCCTGCACGCTTGCGGGAAAGAACTATTGATGACGAGAGATGCGAGAAAGTATGAGTGGCCGCCGGATCTGTGAGGTCGTCGGCAGGGACATAAACAGCCTGAATTGAAGTGATAGCACCTGAACTGCTGGTAGAAATGCGCTCCTGCAGTTCCGCAAGGTCCAGACCAAGGGTAGGCTGATAGCCCATACGCGAAGGAAGGCGTCCCAGAAGCCCCGAAAGTTCCATTCCTGCCTGAATAAAACGAAAAATATTATCTATGAGAAGCAGTACGTCCTTACCGCAGTCATCGCGGAAATACTCGGCCACGGTCAGCGCGGTGTGCCCGGTCCTGAAACGGGCTCCCGGCGGCTCGTTCATCTGTCCGAAAACCATTACCGTATTATCAAGCACTCCTGCATCACCCATCTCACGGTAAAGTTCTTCTCCCTCCCGGCAGCGTTCCCCGATGCCGCAAAAGATGCTTATGCCGCTGTGGGCACCGACCATGTTATTGATAAGTTCAGTAATAAGTACGGTTTTACCAACCCCGGCTCCTCCGAAAAGACCGGCTTTACCGCCCTTCTCAAGCGGCATCAACAAATCAATTACCTTGATTCCGGTAGTAAAAATATCTTCTGAAACAACCCGCCTGAACAGTTCAATGGGTTGATTATGGATGGATCTAAACTCCACATTTTCGGGCAACCCACGCCCGTCTACCGGTTCCCCGAAAACATTAAGAACCCTGCCCAGAAGGTTCTCACCTACAGGAGTCTTAAGTGTCTCTCCATCCGACACAACTGTATCTCCACGTGCCAATCCTCCGGTAGGCGTCATGGCAATAGCCCGCACAGAATTCATATCCAGATGGTCGGCCACCTCAAGAGTAACCCGGCGATCGCTCTGAGAATACATAACCGCCAGTAAAGGAGGAATTTCTTCAGAAAAACGGACATCAACAACGCTTCCACGTACAGCAACAACTTCACCGGAAAACTTGTATTCCATGGTCCACCACCGCAACTTCAACAAGGTCAAAACAAGTAAAAGATTTTCTTATTCTGCTTATAGAATACGTAAATAGTAAGTGAAGTCCAGATATTTTGAATTGGGCCTGTTTTATCACCGGTGTGATTATTTGCCCATGTAATTCTCCAGTCCTTATGAGGTTGACATCTATACCCTAAAGAGTATCCCTAGTTCTTCACGATAACAATCCGGAGTCTCATAAAATGATCTTGAAAAATAAAAAACAAATCGACCTGATGCGCGAAGCAGGTCTTCTGCTCCATAAAGCCCACATGATAGCCAAGGAAATGGCACAACCGGGCATAAGCACTGAAGCAATCAATGCTGAAGTGGAAAATTTCATCATTTCCAATAATGCAACACCACTGTTTAAAGGGGTTCCCGGTAAAGTCCCTTTTCCTGCCGGTTGCTGCATGTCCATCAATGAAGCAATTGTCCACGGTATTCCTTCTGCGCGGAAACTTGAAAACGGCGATATTCTCAGCATTGATATCGGCGTCAAGCTCAATGGCTGGTGCTCTGACTGCGCTGTCACACATGCCATTGGAGACATTGATGACGAAAAAAGAAAACTCATGGATGTGACTGAAGAATGCCTGCGCATGGCTATCAAAGCCATCAAGCCCGGTGTAAAGTGGAGCAAGATTGCAAAAAAAATGGCCACTTATGCCCGCAATGAAGGATTTTCCGTTGTTGAAACTCTTGTTGGACACGGCATTGGAGAAGGACTTTGGGAAGAGCCTCAGGTCCCCAACTACCAGAGCAGGCTGCTTAGAGATTTCAAACTCAAGCAGGGACTGGTTATTGCCGTTGAGCCAATGATCAATGCCGGGGTTAAATCCACTGAGACACTGAAGGACCACTGGACTATTGTAACCAAGGACGGAAAACCTTCAGCTCATTTTGAACATACCATTGCTGTAACCGCCACCGGAGCACAGGTATTAACCTGCGGCCCCAATGGTGAAGGCTGGTCAATGTAAAAGGCCTTACAAATATCCCACCTGAGTCCAGAGAACTGTTTTAACAAAACTTCTCTGGACTCCTCAAACTCATCAGATCAAACTTAAAGACCAGTTTTATTGATGCAGGCTGATCTTCTGCCCTCACTATTATCCAACAATCGGTACAAATTTAATATTTCATGAATCAAAATCCCCGTACTCCCCTTGACGTTCTGCGCCAGACTTATGGGTATGATTCCTTTAGAGGAATTCAGGAGAACGTTATCAACCGCATTATGGGCGGCGGCAATGCTGTTGTCTTCATACCCACAGGCGGAGGAAAGTCTGCCTGCTACCAGATTCCGGCAATTCTTCGCGAAGGTGTGGGCATTGTCATTTCCCCGCTCATAGCACTAATGCGGGATCAGGTGGCAGCCTTGCGGCAAATGGGAGTTCGTGCCGCCTGTCTGAATTCTTCGGTACAGCCCTCTGAAGCCAGCCATATTATCCATGAACTGCATGCAGGTGACATGGATCTACTTTATGTTGCCCCTGAACGTCTGGCTCAACCGGGATTCATGGACATGCTTTCAGGATTCAAGATTGCACTCATTGCCATTGATGAAGCCCATTGTGTTGCACAATGGGGACATGACTTCCGACCGGACTACCTGCGCCTTTCTGAGTTTGCAGAACGGTTTCCGGCTGTCCCGAGGCTGGCACTTACGGCCACAGCCGACGGACCTACACGTAATGAGATTCTGCAGAGATTCAATTTCAGCACCGATGATATTTTTGCTACAGGATTCGATCGCCCGAATATCCGTTATACAGTGGTTCCCAAAGAAAGTGAAAAACGCCAGCTTCTTAATTTCATCAAAAACGAACACTTTGCCCAGTGCGGAATTGTTTACCGGATGAGTCGCAAAAAAGTTGAATCCACAGCAGAATGGCTGTGCAAAAACGGAATCAACGCTTTGCCCTACCATGCCGGACTGGATGCCCAGACCCGCGAGGCCAATCAGGCAAGATTTATGTCAGAAGACGGACTGGTCATGGTGGCTACTATCGCTTTTGGCATGGGTATAGACAAACCAGACGTGCGCTACGTGGCCCATCTGGATCTGCCCAAAACGATCGAAGCCTACTATCAGGAAACAGGGCGCGCAGGACGAGACGGACTGCCGGCGGAAGCATGGATGGCTGTAGGAATTCAGGACATCGGTTTTCTAAAACGCATGATCATGTCCGGCAACGCCCCGGATGAACGCAAAGCTTTAGAACTTCGAAAGTTAAATGCACTGCTTGCTTACTGTGAATCCCCGGGATGTCTACGTCAGTCTTTGCTCTCGTATTTTGGTGAAGACCTTAAGGAACCGTGCGGAAACTGCTTTACCTGCAACAACCCGCCATCCACATTTGATGGAACCATTGCCGCCCAAAAAGCTCTGTCCAACATCTACAGAACGGAACAGATGTTCGGTGCCAACTACCTTATTGATATTCTTCTGGGCAGAGAGAACAAAAGAATTTCCAGCTTCCAGCACGACCAACTCAGCACCTACGGAATAGGTAAGGAATTTAATGATGAAGAATGGCTGTCCATTCATCGCCAGCTGGTTTCTCAGGGACTTGTTGATGTCGATATGGAAGGCTATGGATCATTGAAGCTGAATGCAAGAAGCTGGCGGGTACTGCGTAAGGAATCCACCGTTGCCTTCAGAAAAGACCCTGTACTGGTAAAAACCAAAACGCGAAAAGCGCGAAAGACTCCAAAACTGGTAATCGGCGATGCAAACAGCCCGTCACTTACCACCAGTGAGGCCAAGGAACTGCTTGATGGCATACGTGAACTGCGAACGACCCTGGCGCAGGAACAGCATGTCCCGGCTTATGCTATTTTTGCAGATAAGACTCTGCTTGAGCTTGCCTGTTTCCGCCCGCAAACCATCGGTGAACTTTATGCGGTTAGTGGCCTGGGAGATCAAAAAATATTCAGCTATGGCACTGCAATACTTGAAGTGCTTATGAACCATCAGGAAAAGCATGGTCGACCTGACGATCTTTTCCCAATCCCTGAAGATAAAATTAAATCACCTCCTGCATCATCCCCAAAGAAAGAGGGCCCAACTGTATCTGCCTCTGCTCTGGAAACACTTGAGCTATTTGAAGAGATACAAGATGTTGAAGGAGTTGCAGAAAAAAGGGGAATCAAATCTGCAACCGTGTACAGTCATCTCACCAGTTGTGTTAAGGCAGGACGAATCAAAGCTGAGGACATTCTTGACCTTTCCCGGGATGAGTTGCGTTGCATATTCGACACAATTTCTTTTTTCAAAGAGGAAGGTTTTGAACAGATTTCTCCAATTTTTAATGCCCTCAGTGGATTGTATTCCTATGAAATTTTAAGAATTTGCAGGGCTGAAACAAACGACTTTCACTAGCTGAAAACAAGAAGCAATACAAAGCACACAGCATCCAGAATATTACGTTTTATTTTTTCTTTTCCACATCCTCCCAAATAAGCTACAAAAGAAGTAGGCCACTAAATATAACCACCGGAGGAAAGAATGAAACGGATTATCTGCTTGGCTTTTATGTTAACTTTTCTACTCGGCGCCCAGATTTCCCACTCAGCGCAGCAAGTCACTGTTTACGGTGAGAATGCCTACGTTCCATACGCCTTCCTAAACGGCAATACTCCTGATGGCATCTATGTAAAAATTCTACAAAAAGCTTTTTCTAAAATGGACGGCTACGATGTAACAATCGAGCTTGTCCCATGGAAAAGAGCGCTGAATCTAATCGAAACAGGTCGCGGCTTCGCCTGCTTTGCCCCATATTACCGTCCCAAACAGCGGCCATGGATTTCTCCCTGGTCTGAACCAATCATTAAAGAAGGCTTTGCCGCATATTGCAGCAAGGATGCTCTTGCCTCTGCACGCCCAAACTGGCCGGCTGACTATAAGGATTTAGAAATAGGCATTATTTCGGGATACGCAGTTCCTAACAAAGAAGAGCTGAAAGTTCAGGAAGCCGATGACAACGAAGTAAATCTCAAAAAATTACTGGCTGGGCGAATTGATTGCTTTGTAAATGATGATGCATCAATCAGATACTCCATGAAGCAAATGAATATCCCGACAGGTAAGGTTTTAAAAGGAACCCAAATAAGCAACGAAAATGGATATCTTGGATTTTCCAAGGCGAATTCAGCTCCCTTTAAAGATGATTTTGTAAAGAAATTCAACAAGATTATCAAAGAGATGAAAAGCAATGGAGAGATAGAAAAAATAGTTTCTGATTATCTGGGAAGTTAAAAAGAACCGCCCATGCATTCACATTTGTCAGGCGGAATCCCAAACCGCCTGACTAAGATTTTCCATCTCTACAACCTTTTCCAGTTGGAGGTCGCATGCAAAAAGGAAACTTCCTTAAAAGCATACAGGTTAAAATCATTTTACTTCTGGTAACAGTTGTCACGATAATTCTTTTAGGATTCGGAATACGAGATTATTACGATGTCCGCCAGCAGCTAAGCACCACACTGGATGAATTTGCTGAAAGAGTTGCAGGGCGACTTGCCTTGGGAATGGTTACTCCTATCTGGGACTTTAATGATGCTCTTGGAACTAGAATCATCAGTTCTGAAATGAAACTCAAAGAGCTCTCTTCAGTATTTGTTTATGAAGCAGACGGTAAAAGAATCTTCCTTGCACTAGAGAAAAATTCTGCTGGAGAATTACAAAAAATTGAAACCCCTCCTTCAGGAAATTTCATAAGTGTCAGCAAGGATGTTATGCGCAAAGATAAAAAGATCGGCGTAATAACGGTATTCTTGACTCGAGATTACCTTGAAGCAGCCCTAAGCCAGGAAATCAAAGGGATAACCCTAAAAACTGTAGTTATTGATGCGCTGATCATTCTTATTCTATTTTTTATTATCCGGAAGATGCTTATAAAGCCGGTCAAAACCATACAAGGATTTGCAGAAAAGGTCAGTGAAGGTGATTTAGATTGCGATTTCGACGAAGGCACCTTTCAAGGTGAACTTGGAGACCTTAAGACTGCTATCCTCCAAATGGTGTGCAACCTGAAAAAAAACATTAGCGAGGTTGAAATTAAAGAGAATGAAGCAGCTGAAGCAGCAAAAGATGCGAGACAAGCATACGAGGACGCAGAGCTTGCCCGTCAAAAGGCAGATAGTGCCAGACAGGAAGGCATGCTCGAAGCTGCCTCAGTTTTGAAAGAAATATCCGAGAATATTGTTGATGCTGCAGACAATCTTACAGTCCGAGTTGATCAGGTTAACGAATACACAACTCAGCAGGGCGACCGCTCCAACGAAACAGCAACTGCAATGGAAGAAATGAATGCCACTGTCCTTGAAGTTGCGCAAAATGCAGGGCTGGCTGCTGAAAGTGCTGAAGCATCAAAAAACAAAGCGGAATCAGGATCTGAAAAAGTTTCAGACCTCGTAAACTCTATCAATGCTGTGAGCAATCTCTCGGAAGAAATGAAAACAAATCTCGACGAGCTTGGTAAAAATGCAGAAGGGATCGGCTCCATTATGAACGTAATTACAGACATCGCCGACCAGACCAACCTTTTAGCATTGAACGCAGCCATTGAGGCTGCAAGAGCAGGAGAAGCAGGAAGAGGCTTTGCAGTTGTAGCAGATGAGGTCCGTAAACTTGCAGAAAAAACCATGCAGGCAACAAGAGAAGTAGGAGAGGTCATAGCCGCTATTCAAAACAGCAGTTCACAGAATATCAATTGCATGAACAGCACAACAAAAGCAGTAGATCAGAGTAAAGAACTGGCCCATGAAGCAGGTGAAGCTCTGAGAGAAATTGTATCATTTGTTGATACGACTTCAGATCAGGTGAGATCTATAGCTACAGCATCGGAAGAACAGTCCGCTTCAAGTGAAGAAATTAACCGTGCAATGGAAGATATCAACAACATTGCGCGAGATATTTCATCTGACATGGATCAGGCGAGCAGCGCCCTACATCAACTTAAAACTTTATCCGACCAGCTCATGCAGCTTATTCATAAACTAGAAAACCACTGATCATGGATTTCATTTAGCCGAGGCAGAGCTGGAACTGCCGACTCTGCCTTAAAGTGATTTAAAGAAATCATACCGATAAATTGCAGAACCTTTTCCAAATATGGGGTAGATGATGGTTAACTATGATCTTTTCCATCTTTAAGGGCCAGCAAGTATGAAATATCTTATCTACATACTGGTGGTCTGCTCACTTGTGGCAGGATCATACAATGATTCAGAGGCTACCCACCGTGTCACAGTGTATGGAGATGAATCATACATTCCGTACTCATTTAAACAGAATGGAACGAGCACAGGAATTTACGTAAGGATTTTGGAAAAAGCATTTTCCAGGATGAATAACTATGTTGTGAATATAGAGCTTATCCCTTGGAAGAGAGTTATGCTGGGCCTTAAAACAGGCAATATTTTCGCAGCCTTTCCGCCGTATTACCGGCCTGTACAACGCCCATGGATAGACCGCTACTCAGTTCCAATTTTAGAAGAAAATTATTCAGTTTATTGCCGCGCGCAAGTACTCGCTGCAGAACGCGGTATTTGGCCTGAGGATTATGCTGAACTACAAATCGGCATCAACGCCGGTTATATGGTACCGAACAAAGACAAACTGAATATTCAGGAAGCACCCGGTAATACTATAAATGTAAAAAAAATATTAAATGGACGAATTGACTGTTACGTCAATGATGGTAAATCGATCCTTTATACACTGAAACAACTGAAGGTAGACCGTTCTCTAATCAAAGAAGGGATCAGAATAAGTTCAGAGAACGGGTACATTGCATACTCAGCTGAAAATAACCCTGTGTATAAGGAGGACTTCATTGAAAAATTTAATGAAGTAATCCTAGAAATGAAAAAGAAAGGGGAAATTGAAGCTATTGTGCATGAATTTATCAATTAAAAACCTACATGCACCGATCATCAACTTCCCTCTCAATTCACTTTTAATCAATTCTGTATGAAGGCTTGTTATTTTTACTAGGATGAATTCGCCCCTGTTTTGCAAGCTTTATTACAAACTCATCAGTAGCTTTCACTATATCCTTGTCCCCATGAATTAGAGGACGATCATCCCCCCAGGAATCAAGCATATCCGGATCCTTTACAGATAGATGAACAACAGCTGAAAAAAAACGTCTGAGATTAATCAACAAAGAGAAAGGTTCCTGATTTCTGGAGAGGTCCAACTCTTCCATGGATTCGAAAGTCACCTCAAAGGGCTTCTGAATTCTAGGATCAAAAGTAAGATCATCATTCCAAAGATAACGGGTGGTGAGATCTCTGGTATCATGTGCGAGAAAATTGGCATAGGATCTGGCTGTGCCGACATGAACATTGAATAAACCATCCAGCGCATCACCAAAGCAGATATTCAAGTACTCTACCAGCTCTTTAAAGTAGATCCCCCCACCCTTTTCAACCAGATCAAAATTATAAGGAATATCCTTATTTTCGGGCATGGAAAGCAAAGCAAGCATGGTAAGAATCTCTTCTATGGTTCCAGCTCCTCCGGGATGAACTTTGCCTCGGTGAGATGCGCGTATAAAAGCTTCCATACGTTCTTCAATAGTAGGAAAGGTAAGAAGACGGGTCACAAGTTCATTTGGAGCCTCAGCTGCCAGAATCTTTTTCTCAGAAAAACCGATAAAATCTCGACGCCCAAAACGCTCAAATGTTCCTTGTTTTCCATAAGCGACCAATGCTCCTTTAAAAGGGGCCTTCATAATACCATCACCACAGCCGGTAATATTTTCCATATCCGGCATAAACAATGCGGTCCAATAACCAAGTTCTTTAGCAAAATCGTATTCATCCCAAGGAATACGATGTCCGCCCCAGGTAAACATTACAAAGCCCCGCTCACCCCGATACATGAGACCGGAATGCTCAACAAATTTCTTGATGTAAGCCGAGCGGCAACAATCAGGGTCGGCAGGAAGTTCAGGAGCGAAGATAACGTCACGAATTACAGCTGAAATATGCTCAACAGACTGCCAGATAACATTTCGTCCATCATACAAGCAATCCATTGGAACGCGACTGCAAAGAAGACTGAGCGATCCGTTTACGGGAGCCAACTCAATCGTCATATCATGAAATTTTTCCCTTATTTCCCGAGTATCGTGAACATCATTTTTATGTACATTAATCAATGCCCCTACGATCTCGGTCATTCTGTTTTCAGGATCAGCCAATCCTGTTGCAAGTTTATTAATTTCATTCTGGCCGGGCTCTTTGGAAAATGCTTTAAGTGGGAGAAGTGGAATTTTAAGTTCAGTTTTCATAAAGCTAGCTGTAATAAAAACCTAGAAGATTGCAAGTATAATAAGTTCTGGATTTGACAAATTACCCAAAATGAATCAGGTGCGTAACAAATCTTAAGTTTCCGCCACAACAACTCTGATCAAATATATTTCGATAATCTGCTGCACAAAATATTTTTCGGGTGGCAGCAACAACTTAATGAACAGTTTTCCTCCCTTGGCAACAGGATACCGGTCAATACCTACATGGTTACTGATCTTTCTCAGGAAACAATATGCATGCTTCTTTGCAGAAGATGGCAACGTGCGATGCTTATGACCAGAGAGGAGAAATGATTTCAACCGTCCTCCCACGGTTACAGGCTATGTACTGGTTAAGCTCTCATTCCACAGTCAAAATCCTGAGCCCCACCTCCGGCACCTTACTTAAGAAAATATGCCTGCGCGCAATACCAGCAAAAAATTAAGCAGAGTTTAACCGGATTCTACAGACCTCAACCGGACTCAACCTTACGCACCATTAAGTGAATTTTTAAGAAGTTATTTCAACAAAACGTTGTTCATTCCCAGGTAAATTTCAAGATCCATCAACACATAAAACACACTTCGATATCCAATCTCGCAAGTCCTCATTTCTCCGGCCAAAGATCAGCCCCACGACCTAAAACGCTATACCCTAAATAATTAGACCCAACTCCCCAAACCTCTAAAACGTAAGTACAGCAAACCATAATTTCACCATCATCCAGAAGTCCGAACGCTTCTCCAGCATCAAGGTAATTCCATGGTGCGGACGCAACTAGCAGCCCTGTCTTTAGTATATTCAGGCAGGTCGGTGGTGATAGGTCGGTATTCAAGGGCGTGCTGGTAAAAAGTCTCATAACGCAAGAAAGCCCCCTTGAGTTAACAAGGGGGCTTTGAAATAAAAGCTTGCGACGACCTACTTTCCCACTGGCTACCCAGCAGTATCATCGGCGATGGAGAGCTTAACTTCCGAGTTCGGAATGGGGTCGGGTGTGGCCTCTCCTCAGTGGTCGCAAGCAAATTTGCCTGCTACGATGAGCAAAATTTATGTTAAAATAGAGAAGATAAGATCCCTTATAACTTTAACGTTTAGTTAAAGTTATAGGGAAGAGAAGAAAGATAAGTCGCACGATTTATTAGTACCGGTCAGCTGAATGTGTCACCACACTTACACCTCCGGCCTATCAACCAGGTGGTCTACCTGGAATCTTTAGATGCGTTAAGCATAGGGAGAACTAATCTCGAGGCAGGCTTCCCGCTTAGATGCTTTCAGCGGTTATCCCTTCCGAACTTAGCTACCCTGCAATGCCGCTGGCGCGACAACAGGAACACCATAGGTTCGTCCACCCCGGTCCTCTCGTACTAGGGGCAGACCCTCTTCAATTCTCCTACGCCCACGGTAGATAGGGACCAAACTGTCTCACGACGTTTTAAACCCAGCTCGCGTACCACTTTAATCGGCGAACAGCCGAACCCTTGGGACCTGCTTCAGCCCCAGGATGTGATGAGCCGACATCGAGGTGCC